>NZ_CP009110.1:6031159-7237391 GCF_000739085.1 Amycolatopsis methanolica 239
CCGTGGTCACACCCTCCAGCCACTTCTCGTCGACCTCGCGGGCGAAGTCGATCAAGTGCGCGTCCCTGGCGCCGGCCTGCTTCGCGACCTCCACGAGGCGCTGGGAGTTCGACGAGTTCTTCGACCCGACGACCAGCACGAGGTCGCACTCCGGCGCCATCGCTTTCACCGCCGTCTGGCGGTTGGACGTCGCATAACAAATGTCGTCGCTCGGCGGGTCCGCCAGGTTCGGGAAGCGGCCCTTGAGCTGGTCGACCCGCTCCATCGTTTCGTCGACGCTCAGCGTGGTCTGCGACAGCCACACGACCTTCGACGGGTCCCGCACCTCGACCTTCGCCGCGTCCTCGGCCGTGTCCACCAGCCGCACGTGCGTCGGCGCCTCACCGGCGGTGCCCTCGACCTCCTCGTGGCCCTCGTGGCCGATCAGCAGGATGTCGTAGTCCTCGCGCGCGAACCGGTTGACCTCCTTGTGCACCTTCGTCACCAGCGGGCACGTCGCGTCGATGGTGCGCAGGTTGCGCTCCTCCGCCTCCGCCCGCACGGCCGGCGACACCCCGTGCGCCGAGAACACGACGAGCTCGCCCTCGGGCACCTCGGACGTCTCCTCGACGAAGATCACCCCGCGCTCGCGCAGCGACTCGACCACGTGCCGGTTGTGCACGATCTCCTTGCGCACGTACACCGGCGGCCCGTACAGCTCCAGGGCCTTCTCCACGGCGACCACGGCGCGGTCGACGCCGGCGCAGTAGCCACGCGGCTTGGCCAGCAACACACGCTTGACGGGCTCGGAGACAGCAGTCATACGTCCAGGGTACGGGCCGCCCGGCAGGCGAACCCCGCCCCCACCGGGCACCCCCAGCCCGAATTGTGTGCATCCCGTCACGTCGCCACGCCGCGCCGGTTGGGCTGAACCGTCAAGGTGCGGCACGCTGTACCCATGAAGCCACTCCCGCTTCCCCTCCGCGTCGCGGCGGGCCTGGCCGTCACCGCCGCCGAACGGGCCCGCGACCTGCCGAAAACCCTGCTCGGCCTGCCGGTCACGGTGATCTCCGGCGTGCTCCAGTTCTCCATGCGGATGCAGCAGCACGTCACCGAGCTGGCCATCCGCGGTGACGACGCCCTCGCCTCGCTGCGCCCCGTCGAGGAGGCCCCGAGCTGGGCCACCTTCGACGAGGACCTGCCCGCCGACCAGCCTGCGGAACAGCCGCGCGCCGACCGCAACGGCCACCGCCCGGACGCGGTGCTCGCCGACGTCGGCGACAGCCCCTGGGAACAGGAGGAACGCGCGCTGGGCGAGGAGCACGTCGAGGGCGAGTTCGACAGCCCGGCAGGCACCGCCGAAGGCCCGCTCGGCCTGGCCAACTACGACGAGCTCACCCTGCCCCAGCTGCGCGCCCGCCTGCGCCGCTTCTCCCTCGAAGAGCTCGAAGAGCTGCTGGAGTACGAGCGCGCCCACGAGAACCGCGCGCAGTTCGTCGGCATGCTCGCCCGTCGCATCACCAACGTGCAGCGCGCCAACGCCACCGGGGACACCGAGGCGGAGTGAGCGCCGAACCCACCTCCGCCGAGAACCCGTGGCCGGTCCGCACCGTCGCGCGCAAGATCGCCGAGTGGATCAACCGGCTCGGCTCGGTCTGGGTCGAGGGCCAGGTCACCCAGATCAACGCCCGTCCAGGCACCCAGACCGCGTTCCTCACCCTGCGCGACCCGGCCGCCGACGTCTCCATGACCGTCACCTGCCCGACCGGCCTGCTGCGCGGCATCGAACCGCCGCTGCGGGACGGCGCCAGCGTGGTCGTCTACGCCAAACCGACCTTCTACCTGGGCCGCGGCACGATCTCGCTGCGGGCGACCGAGATCCGCGCGGTCGGCATCGGTGAGCTGCTCGCCCGCATCGAACGGCTGCGCCGCCTCCTGGCCGCCGAGGGCCTGTTCGCCAAGGAACGCAAGCGCCGCCTCCCGTTCCTGCCCAAGGGCATCGGCCTGATCACCGGCCGCGCGTCGGCCGCCGAACGGGACGTCCTGGTCAACGCGCACGCCCGGTGGCCCGCCGCACCGTTCCAGGTGGTCAACACCGCCGTGCAGGGCGTCCAGGCGGTGCCACAGATCGTCAAGGCGCTGAAGATGCTCGACGCCGACCCGTCCGTCGAGGTCATCGTCATCGCGCGGGGTGGCGGCAGTGTCGAGGACCTGCTGCCGTTCTCCGACGAGACCCTGTGCCGCGCCGTCGCCGCCGCGCGGACCCCGGTGGTCAGCGCCATCGGCCACGAACCGGACACCCCCCTGCTCGACCACGTCGCCGACGTGCGCTGCTCCACCCCGACCGACGCGGGCAAGCGCGTCGTGCCGGACGTCAAGGAGGAGACCGAGCGGGTCCGGCAGATGCGCGACCGGGCCCGCCGCGCGCTGCACGGCTGGGTGGACACCCAGTGCCGCCTGCTCGACCAGCTGCGCAGCCGCCCCGTGCTGGCCGATCCGCTCGGCCCGATCAACCAGCGCGCCGACGAGGTCGAGCTGCACCGGGAACGCGGGCGTCGCGCGGTGCTCAACCTGGTCTCGCACGAGCAGGCCGCGATCTCCGGCGCGCGCGGCAAGCTGACCGCGCTCGGACCGGCCGCGACCCTCGAACGCGGGTACGCGGTCGTGCAATACCGGGACGACGCGGGCAACCTCCAGGTGCTCCGGCACATCTCTGAAGTAGCGGACGGAACTCCGCTGCGCGTGCGCGTCGTCGACGGAGCGGTGCACGCGGTCGCGAAATCCACCGAACCTGGGGAGTAGGAAGTGCTGCGTTCCGCTCGGGCAACGTTCCTCCCGCTCACCACGGACGCCGCGGCCCGGGCCGGGGCGCAGGCCGTTCTCGACCGGGCAGGCGCCGCCGAGGCCGCGGCCGGCGCCTGCTGGGCGTCGCTGCTGGCCGGGTGCGCCGTGCCGGGCCGCTGGGACCTGGACGTGCGCCTGCGGCAGCTGTCGGAGGCGACCTCGGCCTTCGTGGGCGTGAAGTGGTGGTTCAACGAGGGCGCGCCGCACCGCAGGCGGGTCGCGCAGGCGCAGGGGTCCATCGAACTGGCGATCACCGAGGGTGACGGCCAGGAGTTCGCCACGGCCTTCGCCGGTTACGACCACGCGATGGCGAGCGCGGTAGTGTGCGCTCGTCGACCCGCGAGGAGCACAACCCGGTGACCGAAGAACTCGGCTATGAACAGGCCCGCGACCAGCTGATCGAGGTCGTCCGCGAGCTGGAGGCGGGCGGTCTGTCCCTGGAGCAGTCGCTGGCGCTGTGGGAGAAGGGCGAGCACCTCGCCAAGCTGTGCGAGCGTCACCTGGAAGGCGCGCGCGAGCGCATCGAGGACGCCCTGAAGTCCGTGGAAGACGAAACCGGCGACGAAGGGTGACATTCGCCATCACGACGGTGCCCTGCGAGCGCGCGCGAGTCTGAGAGAATCGTTACCCGCGCCAGCACGACCCTGGAGGGCAGCAATGACCAGCGGCACCCAGTCCCCGAGCTCGACGAGACGCAAGGAAGCGCCGGATCGCAACCTCGCGATGGAACTGGTGCGCGTCACCGAGGCGGCCGCCATGGCGGCAGGCCGCTGGGTCGGCAAGGGCGACAAGAACGCGGGCGACGGCGCGGCCGTCGACGCGATGCGCCAGCTCATCTCGACGGTGTCGATGCGCGGTGTCGTCGTCATCGGCGAGGGCGAGAAGGATGAAGCCCCGATGCTCTACAACGGCGAAGAGGTGGGCAACGGGGACGGCCCGGCCTGCGACGTCGCCGTGGACCCGATCGACGGCACGACCTTGATGTCCAAGGGCATGCCGAACGCGCTGGCCGTGCTCGCGGTCGCCGAGCGCGGCGCGATGTTCGACCCGTCGGCGGTCTTCTACATGGAGAAGCTGGCCGTCGGCCCGGAGGCCGCGGGCGTGGTGGACCTGTCCGCGCCGGTCGCGGAGAACATCCGCCGGGTCGCGAAGGCCAAGCACACCGAGGTCTCCGACGTGACGGTGTGCATCCTGGACCGCCCGCGGCACGAGCAGCTGGTGAAGGAGGTCCGCGAGGCGGGCGCCCGGATCCGCTTCATCTCCGACGGTGACGTGGCGGGCGCGATCGCCGCGGCCCGTCCGACCACCGGTGTCGACATGCTGTTCGGCATCGGCGGCACGCCGGAGGGCATCATCACCGCCTGCGCGATGAAGTGTCTCGGCGGCGAGCTGCAGGGGCGGTTGTGGCCGCAGGACGACGCCGAGCGCGAGAAGGCGATCGGCGCCGGGCACGACCTCGACCGCGTGCTCACCACCGACGACCTGGTGCGCGGCGACAACGTGTTCTTCTGCGCGACCGGCGTGACCGACGGCGACCTGCTGCGCGGGGTGCACTACCGCTCCGGCGGCGCGACGACCCAGTCAATCGTGATGCGTTCCAAGTCCGGCACGGTGCGGCTGATCGACGGTTACCACCGCCTGACCAAGCTCCGCGCCTACTCCTCCGTCGACTTCGACGGTGTCCTGACCGATGCCCCCGACGACGATGTGGTGCCACCGCTACCGTGAAACGCCTCCTGCTGATCGCCGCCGCCTGCCTGCTCACCGTGACCGGAGTGGTGCAGTCGGCGGCGGCCCGGCCGGACCTGGTCGGCGGCGTGTCCGCCGACCAGACCTACCCCTTCATCGCGTCGCTGCAGACCACCGCGGGCAGGCATTTCTGCGGCGCGTCCCTGATCTCCCCGCAGTGGCTGCTGACCGCGGCGCACTGCGTCCACGACCAGCCCGCCGACACCTTCACCGCCCGGATCGGCAGCAACGACCGCACGCAGGGCGGTGAGGTCGCGAAACCGGACCGGGTCATCACCCACCCGAACTACAACCCGAGTGGGCCGGGCGGGGACATCGCCCTGGTCCACCTGGCCGGCCCGGTGCAGGCCGCGCCGGTCGGGCTCGGCACGTCGGCCGCTCCAGGCACGTCGGTGCGGCTGCTTGGCTGGGGCCAGCTATGCCCGACCCCGGGTTGCGGCGCCGCGCCGGTCGACCTCCAGCAGCTGGACACGACGCTGGTGGACGCGGCCCGTTGCGCGGCGATCGACCCGGCGACCGAGCTGTGTACCGATTCGCCGGGTGGCACGGCAGGCGCGTGCTACGGCGATTCGGGCGGGCCGGAGCTGGTCCAGGCCGGCGACCGGTGGCTCCTGCTGGGCCTGACCAGCCGCTCCGGCAACAACGATCCGGCCTGCACGACCGCGCCGTCGATCTACACCTCGGCGCTGGCCTACACGCAGTGGATCGCCGAGCAGACCGCGCCACCACCGCCCCCGGCACCGGCGCCCAGCCCAGCGCCCAGCCCCACGCCGACCCCCTCCCCCAGCCCGACGACGACCTCCACGCCACCGCCGCCCGCCTGACTCACAGGTTGCTGGAGTGCCCCGGGAACAGGTGTGCTTCCGGGTCGAGGGTGACGGCGATGTTGTTGATCGCGGTCGCGGCCTCGCCGAACCCGGTGGCGATCAGCTTGACCTTGCCCGGGTAGGCGGCCACGTCTCCGGCCGCGAAAACCCGTTCCACACCGGTCGCCATGGTCGAGTCGACCCGGATGGCTCGCTGGTGGATGTCCAGCCCCCAGTTCTCGATGGGCCCGAGGTCGGCGGTGAACCCGAGCGCGGCCACCACCGCATGCGCGGGCAGCACCACCGGCTCCTCGCCCTTGACCTGCACCTCGACCTCGGCGAGCGCGCCGTCCGGCCCTTCGCGCAGTGCGGTCACTTCGGCGTCGGTGATGATCCGCACCCCCAGCTCGCGCGCCTGCGTGACGATCGACTCCGCCGCCCGGAACCTGGCACGCCGGTGCACCAGCGCGACGCTCGACGCGAGCGGGTGCAGCGCCAGCACCCAGTCGAACGCCGAGTCGCCGCCGCCGACGACCACGACGTCCTGCCCCGCGTGCGCGTCCAGCGAGGGCACGAAGTGGACCATGCCACGGCCGAGCCAGCCGTCCCCGGCCGGCAGCGGCCGCGGCGTGAATTCGCCGATTCCCGCGGTGATCAGCACGGCCCTGGCGTGCACGACCTCCCCGCCGTCGAGCACCACGTCCAGCCCGTCGTCACCGCGGCGAAGCTCCTCGGCCTTGCGCCCGAGCAGGTAGGCCGGGTTCCACGGCGCGGCCTGTTCGACCAGCCCCTTGACCAGGTCGCGGCCGCGCACCGCGGGGAACCCGCCGACGTCGTAGATCAGCTTCTCCGGGTACATCGCGGTGACCTGCCCGCCGGCCTCCGGCAGCGAGTCGACGACCGCCGTCGACAACCCGCGGAACCCGGCGTAGTACGCGCCGAACAGGCCGGTCGGGCCCGCGCCGACGATCAGGACGTCCACTGACAGAGCCATGGGCCGCCGCCCTTCCGCCGTGATCCAAGTCACCACCGATCTAACCATTCCCGGTGCGCGAACACACGGAGCGAGCGCCCGGCGGAAGGGCCAGACTCGGGTTATGGCTGAACCTGAATTCCGGATCGAACACGACACGATGGGCGAGGTGAAGGTGCCCGTCGACGCGCTGTACCGGGCACAGACCCAGCGCGCCGTCGAGAACTTCCCGATCTCCGGCCGGGGCCTCGAGCGCGCCCAGATCCGCGCGCTCGGCCTGCTCAAAGCCGCGGCGGCGCGGGTCAACGCCCGGTTCGGCGTGCTGGAGGGCGACCTTGCGAACGCGATCGCGGCGGCGGCCGACGAGGTGGCCGAGGGCAGGCACGACGCGCACTTCCCCATCGACGTGTTCCAGACCGGGTCCGGGACCTCGTCGAACATGAACGCCAACGAGGTCATCGCGACCCTGGCGAGCCGCGCGATGGGCAGCGACGTGCACCCGAACGACCACGTCAACGCCTCGCAGTCGTCGAACGACACGTTCCCGACGACGATCCACATCGCCGCCACCGAGGCGGTGCTGACGGACGTGATCCCGGCGCTGAAGCACCTCGCCGAGACCATCGAGGGGCGCGCGGCGGAGTGGCGGGACATCGTCAAGTCCGGCCGCACGCACCTGATGGACGCCGTGCCGATCACGCTGGGCCAGGAGGCCGGGGCGTGGGCGGCGCAGGTCCGGTTCGGCATCGAGCGGCTGGAGTCCGGGCTGGGCAGGCTGGGGGAGCTGCCAATCGGCGGCACCGCGGTCGGGTCCGGGCTGAACGCGCCGGAGGGCTTCGGCGCGGCGGTGGCCGAGGAGCTGGCGAAGGTGACCGGCCTGCCGCTGACCGAGGCGCGCAACCACTTCGAGGCGCAGGCCAGCCAAGACAGCGTGGTCGAGACCTCCGGGCATCTGCGCACGGTCGCCGTGTCGCTGGCCAAGATCGCCAACGACCTGCGCTGGCTCGGCTCCGGTCCGCGCACCGGCCTCGCCGAGCTGCAGCTGCCGGACCTCCAGCCGGGTTCGTCGATCATGCCGGGCAAGGTCAACCCGGTGATCCCGGAGGCGACACTTCAGGTGGTCGCGCAGGTCATCGGCAACGACGCGGCGGTGGCCTACGCCGGTTCGCAGGGCAACTTCCAGCTCAACGTGAACCTGCCGGTGATCGCGCGCAACGTGTTGGAGTCGGCGCGCCTGCTGGCCGCGGTGTCCCGCCTGCTGGCCGACAAGGTGATCGCCGGGATCACCGTCAACGAGGAGCGCACCAAGGCCTACGCCGAGGGCTCGCCGTCGATCGTCACGCCGCTCAACAAGTACATCGGCTATGAGGAGGCGGCCGCGGTCGCGAAGCAGGCGCTCAAGGAGCTCAAGACCATCCGTGAGGTCGTCGTCGAGCGCGGCTACATCGAGCAGGGCAAGCTCACCGAGGCCCAGCTCGACGAGGCCCTCGACGTGCTCCGGATGGCGCGCGGCGGCAAGTGATCGGGTGGAGGCCACCCGTGGGCGGGTGGCCTCCGCCCCGGATCAGCGCCGCCGCAGCGACTTGTCCGCGAGCGCGGGCGGCGTGTAGTCGGGGTCGACGGCGTTGAGGTCGACGCCTGCCAGCAGGTCGGCGAGCTGCTCCGGCGTGCGCGAGCCGATGATCGCCGACGTGACCGCCGGGTGCGACCGCACGAACGCGAGGGCCAGGTGCGTGAGCGGGCGGCCCAGGTCGGCGGCCACCTTCTTCAGCTCGTTGGTGGCCGCCAGTTTCGCCGCGTTCCCGGGCATCGCGGGGTCGAACTTGTGGTTCTGCAGCGCGACCCTGCCCGCCTGCAGATCCACATCGGACGGTGCGGAGTACCGCCCGGACAGCCAGCCCGCGGACAGCGGTCCCCACGTCAGCACCCCCCATGCCGTAGCGCTGCGCGGTCGGCAGGACGTGCGCCTCGATGCCCCGGTTGAGGATCGAGTACGGCGGCTGCTCGGTGCGGAACCGCAACGTGCCCGCGCTGCTCGGCGACCCACTGCGCCTCGACGATCTCCTGCGCCGGGAAGACGGAAGACCCGATCGCGCGCACCTTGCCCGCCCGTACGAAGTCCGGCAGCGCCGACAGTGTCTCGTCGATGTCGGTGGTGTGGTCGGGGCGGTGCACCTGGTAGAGGTCGACGTGGTCGACGCCGAGCCGGCGCAGGCTGGCGTCCAGCGCCCGCGTCAGCCAGCGGCGGGAGTTGCTGCCGGGCCTGTTCAGGCCGTAGAAGTGCCCCTTGGTCGCGAGGACCACGTCGTCGCGGCGACCCTTGAGCGCCTTGCCGACGATCACCTCGCTCTCGCCGTCGGAGTAGATGTCGGCGGTGTCGACGAAGTTGATGCCCGCGTCGAGCGCGGTGTGGATCATCCGGACCGACTCGTCGTGGTCGCGGTTGCCCCACGCGCCGAACATCATCGCGCCCAGCGTGTACTCGCTGACCTCGATGCCGGTGCCGCCGAGAATTCGTCGTCGCATTTCGAGTTCCTCCTCTGGTGTGTGGTGCCCACGCTCGCCGTGGACGGGGCGGAGGACCAGGCAACGCTCGACCTGGGTCTGGTTGTACCAGGCAACGCGCCGGCGGATCGGGATACTGGAGACGTGGACGGAGCTGATCTGGGAGCGTTCCTCAAGGCCCGTCTCGCGGCGCTGGACCCGCGCGACGTGGGGCTGCCGCCGCAGGGGGTGACGCGGCGCCAGGTGGCCGGGCTGCGCCGCGAGGAACTGGCCCAGCTGGCCGGGATCAGCGTCGACTACCTGACCCGCCTGGAGCACGGCCGCGCGCGGAACGTGTCGGGGCGAGGTGCTCGATTCGCTCGCCAGGCGTTGCGCCTCAACCCGGACGAGGGCGCCTACCTGCACAACCTCGCGTCACCGCGGCGCAAGCGCACCGGAGGCGGTGCCCGCCTTCGTCTTCGGCCGCTACCTCGACGTGCTGGCGTGGAACCCGATGGGCGGCGCGATCGCGTTCGACTTCGGCTCGCTGCCACCGGGCGAGCGCAACCTGCCGAAGCTGTTCTTCCTGAACGAGGACGAGGCACGCGCGCCGCACCCCGAGTTTGACCAGGTCTGCGCGGAGCTGGTGGCGAACCTGCGTGCCGAGGCGGGCCGCTGCCCCGGCGATCCGCGCCTGGCCCAGCTGATCGGCGAGCTGTCACTGGGCAGCGACCTGTTCCGCCGCCTGTGGGCCGGGCACCACGTGCGGGAGAAGGCGCACGGCGACAAGCGCATCCACAACCCGCTGGTCGGCGAGGTGCACCTGCGGTACGAAACGCTGCGCCTGCCGGACGAACCGGACCAGGCGATCGTCACCTACACCGCGGAACCGGGCTCGGCGTCCGAGCGCGCGCTGGGCCTGCTGGCCAGCTGGATCGCCACCGACGACATCGATCAGGCGACGTTGCGCCGCGCGGCGGGCGGCTGATACTTCCGTGACTGCGCCGCCGGTTCGGCGCGGTCGTCGACGGTCTCGGCCGAGCTGGTGCGGCTCGCCGGTTCGGCGCCCGCCCGGTTGCCCGGCCACGGCCACCGGCCGTCGCGGCGCGCCACCAGCACCGCGCAGAACAAGCCGAGCAGCAGCGGCAGGTGGCTGGCCAGCCGTTCCCAGCCGACCCGGCCGCCGACCAGGTCCAGCACGGACAACCCGACCAGCACGGCGGCGAAGCTGAGCAGGACCGGCAGCTGGCTGCGCGCCTGTCGCGGCTTCGCGGCCGCCCACAGCAGGGCGATCGCGATGGCGAAGTTGAACGCCGCGGCCTCGTGCTCGAGGTGCGATCCGGGCTGGACGGCCATCCCATCGGCCATCCGCTGGGGCACGAACAACAGCGACACCACGATGGACATCTGGGCGATCGCGGTGAGGACCAGTGCGAGCCGCGGCCAGTCGAGCCGCGCCGGCCGGGCGGGCGCGGGCACATGGTCGAGCACGCGCGCCGACACGTCCGGCGACGCGGCAGCCGGCTCGAGGCGCACCAGGCGGGTCACCGCCGCCGCCTCGTCCTGCCAGGTAAGACAGGCCGCGCAGCGCGAGACGTGCTCGTCCAGCGCCACCGGATCCACCCCGGGGTCCTCGCCGTCGAGGTTGGCCGAGATCGCCTCGCGCGCGGTTGCACAGTCCATATTTGCATTGTCGTCCGCCCGCGCTGGATAGTTCCCCTCACTGCTCCGGATTCTGGGATCGGTTGGGATTTCACAGGCCCGTGATGTTTCCTTGACGCCGGATGCCATAGAGGCCATAAGGTCATCGGTCAGGGCCCGCACCGTCAGGCCGCACTGGGAGGAACGCGAAGTGGACGACGACGAGATCACCCGGGACGCCTTCCTGGCGGCGCGCGGCGATCGGGTGGCCGCCGAGCGCTTCGTGTCCGCCACCCAACGGCAGCTGCACCGCCTGCTGACCTACCTGTCCAACCCCGGCGTGGCCGAGGACCTGGTGCAGGAGACCTACCTGCGCGCGTTCGCCGCCCTGCCGTCGTTCGCCGGCCGGTCGCCCGCCCGGATGTGGCTGCTGTCGATCGCCAAGCGCGTCGCCGCCGACCACCTGCGTGGCAACCGCCGCCGCCCGCAGACCAGCCAGGTCGAGGACTGGGTGGCCTCCGCGGAGCAGAGCGGCGCCCAGACGCCCGACCACGGCCGGCTCGTCGTACTGCGCAAGCTGATCGCCGAGCTGGAGCCGGAGCGGCGGGAGGCGTTCGTGCTCACCCAGGTGATCGGACTGTCCTACGCCGACGCGGCGGAGGTGTGCGACTGCGCTGTCGGCACCATCCGGTCCCGCGTGTTCCGGGCCCGCGAGGACCTGACCGCCGCACTCAGCTCGAACGGGCGGGCGGCCTCACTCGGCTGAGCTCCACCGGTGCTCGACCCTGGCGAGCCGCCAGTACGCGATCGCGGCCGCCCACACCACCACGAACAACCCGACGACGATGTAGCCGACGCTGTCGAGGTCGATGTCCGCGATCCAGTCGACCAGCGCGCCCGACCAGCCCAGGTCGTCCCGGGCGACACCGACCAGCTCGATGGTGCCGATGACCAGCGCCACCGCGACGGACAGGCCGGTGATCGTGAGGTTGTAGTAGATCTTGCGGACCGGGTTGGCGAACGCCCAGTTGTAGGCGAAGTTCATGAACGTGCCATCAAGCGTGTCGAACAGGCTCATGCCGGCGGCGAACAGCAGCGGCAGGCACAGGATCGCGTACCAGGGCAGGCCGGCGGCCGCGCCGGACCCGGCGAGCGCCAGCAGCAGCACCTCGGTCGCGGTATCGAACCCGACGCCGAACAGCAGCCCGACCAGGTACATCTGGCCCGGGCGGCGGATCGAGCGGGTGAGCCTGCCGAGGAACCGGTTGACGAACCCGCGCGAGTCGAGCCGCGCCTCCAGCTCGGCCTCGTCGAAGCGGCCGCGGCGCAGCTCGCGCCACACCTTCCAGATGCCGATCAGCGCGACCAGGTTCAGAATGCCGATCAGGTACAGGAACCCGCCGGACGCGCCGGTGGAGATCACGCCGAGCACCCGGTGCGCCGACGAGCCGTCCTCGGTCCAGCTCAGGATGCCCTTCGCGCCGATCGCGACGAGCACCGCCAGCACGACGACCACGGTGGAGTGCCCGAGCGCGAACCAGAACCCGACCGAGACCGGGCGCTGGCCCTCGGCCATCAGCTTGCGCGTGGTGTTGTCGATGGCGGCGATGTGGTCGGCGTCGAACGCGTGCCGCATGCCCAGCGTGTACGCCGTCAGCCCCAGCCCGAAGCCGAAGACCTGCGCGCCCACGGCGTAGTGCCCGGGCACCACGAGCAACGCGAGTATCCCGAAGGCGACCGCGTGCAACACGACGATGGCCAGCAGCAACAGGCCCGTGCGGTAGGTGTCCTGCCTGCGCCAGGACATGGTGGATGAACTCCCCATGGAGACCGCCTTCCAGCACCTCGTGGATGGTCCAACGTGCCGTGGCCGGTCTCCTGGCTTCGGATCAACATCCGCGGCCCGCCTTCCCGGACTCGCGTCCAGTGGCTGTCCCGGGCCGGGACTTCCCGTTCACAGTGGCGAGGGCCGCGCCGGTTTCACACCGGACTTCCCGAGCACCACGGCCCGCTCACGGTACGTTTCGGCCTCGCTGCGGGGCAAGGGCCATCCCGGTGACCGGCGCCCTACCGCCGGGACGCCGAGTTGTGCTACGCCGCAGTGGCTTCGTCCACCAGCGACTTCGCGACGCGCTTGGCCGTGGCCACCGCGGTCGGCGCGACGTCCAGCGACGCCGCGACCGTCGCGCCCTCGACCAGGACGAGCAGCGCCTCCGCCAGCCGCACCGGGTTCCGCGCGCCCGCGTCCGCGGCCAGGTCCCGCAGGTAGCCCAGCAACCACTGCTTCGACGCGGTGATCACCTGCCGTCCGGGGTGGTCGGGCGACGGCAGTTCGGCGTGCGCGTTGACGAACGCGCAACCACGCGTGTTCTCGGTGTCGAGCCAGTCGGCGAGCGCGTCGAAGACCTTCAGCAGCTTCTGGGCGGGAGTCGTCCGCGGGCCGGCGAAGGAGCGCACGTGTTCCCGCCACCGCTCGTCCCGGCGGCGCAGGTAGAGGGCTACCAGATCAGCCTTGGAGCCGAACCGGTCGTACAGGGTCTTCTTGGTGACCCCGGCCTCGGCGGCGATCGTGTCCACGCCGACCGCGTGGATCCCGTTGTCGTAGAACAGTTTCCCGGCGACCGTGAGGATGCGTTCGGCGGCCGGGGTCAGCGGCTTGTCCGTCTCCACGATTTGACAGTACACCGACCGGTATAGCTACCGTAGGCTATACAGATCGGTATACTCGGGGAGGTCGCATGCGAGGGAACGTCGCCGCCGGAGCCGGGTTCGTCCTGTTCTGGAGCTCCGGGTTCGTCGGCGCCACGCTGGGCGCCAGGTCCGGCGGCGCGGTATCCCTCCTGGCCTGGCGGTTCCTGGCCGCGGGGCTGCTGCTCGGCGTGTGGTGGGTGGTCCGGCGGCGCGCGATGCGGCCGCGGGACGCCGTGATCCAGGCCGGCCTCGGCGTGCTTTCCCAGGGCGGGTACCTGTACTGCGTGTACGCGGCGGCCGACCTCGGCGTCGCCGCCGGAACGTCCGCGCTGATCGCGGCGCTGCAACCGATCGTCGCGGTGGTGCTGAGCCAGTGCGTGCTGGGCGAGCGCGCGGGCGCACTGCGGTGGGCCGGGCTGGTCGGCGGGCTGGCCGGGGTGGCGCTGGTGGTCGGCGACGACCTGTCCGGCCGCCCCGGCACCCCGCCGCTGGCCTACGCCCTGCCGTTCCTGGCGATGCTCGCACTGGTCGCGGCCACGCTCATCGAGCGCAAGACGGCTTCCGACGTCCCGCTCTGGGACGGGCTGGTGGTGCAGTGCGTGACCAGCGCGATCCTGTTCACCGGGGTCGCGGCGGCCACCGGGCAGCTGGTCGCGCCCGCGGATCCGGACTTCTGGTTCGCGGTCGGGTGGGTCGTCGTGCTTTCCACGTTCGGGGGATATGGCTGCTACTGGCTGGTGCTGCGTCGCAGCTCGGTGACGACCGTGTCCGGTCTGCTGTACCTCACACCGCCTACCACGATGATCCTCGCCTGGCTCATGTTCGACGACACGATCACGCTGCGTGGCCTGCTCGGGCTGGTCGTCTGCCTCGGCGCGGTCGCGCTGGTCCTGCGTCCCCGGAAATTGTCGGTGGGGCGGGAGATGATGTCCGCATGTTGCTCGCCGACGTCGTCACAGCCTCCGCCTCGCTAGCGGCCACCCGCTCGCGCAAGGCGAAGATCGCGACGCTGGCGGACCTGCTCAACCGCGCGGACGAGCGGGAGCTGCCCGCCGTGGTCGCCTTCCTGACCGGCCGGCCCACCCAGGGCCGGATCGGGACGGGGTGGCGCACGCTGGCCGAGCTGGGCGCGCGCCCGGCTGACGAACCGAACCTGACCCTGGCCGGGGTCGACGAGGTCCTCGGCGAAGTGGGAGCCGCTTCGGGCAGCGGGTCGGCCAGGCGCCGGGCCGACCTGCTGGCGGAGCTGTTCACCCGCGCCACCGAAGCCGAACAGCAGTTCCTCTTCCGCCTGCTCACCGGTGAGCTGCGGCAGGGGGCGCTGGAAGGCGTGATGCTCGACGCGATCGCGGCGGCGGCGAACGTGCCCGCCGAGGCGGTCCGGCGCGCGTTCATGCTGTCCGGGCAGCTGCCGGTCACCGCCGCGGCCGCGGTCACCGGTGGCGAGGCCGCGCTCGGCGGCTTCGGGCTGGAGCTGGGGCGCCCGCTGCGGCCGATGCTGGCGTCCCCGGCCGAATCGCTCGACGAGGCGGTGCGCGAACACCCGTCCGCCATCGTCGAGTACAAAATGGACGGAGCGCGGATCCAGGTGCACCGCGACGGCGACGAGGTGCACGTCTACACGAGAACGCTGCGCGAGATCACCCAGCACGTGGGCGAGCTGGTGTCCCTGGTGCGCGCACTGCCGTGCCGGTCGGTGGTGCTCGACGGGGAGACGCTCGCGCTGACCGACGACGGCAGGCCACGGCCGTTCCAGGAGACGATGAGCCGGTTCGGCAGCACGCGCGAGGAGCAGGTGCGCGCGTTGCTGCTGCAGCCGTACTTCTTCGACTGCCTGCACCTGGACGGCACGGACCTGCTCGACAAGCCGTTGCGGGATCGCAACGAGGCGCTGCGCCGGGTGGCCGGCGAGCACCTCATCCCGGGGAGGACGGAACCGTCCGATCCGGACGCGATCCTCGCGGCCGCCCTCGACGCCGGGCACGAGGGCGTGATGGTGAAAGCGCTCGCCTCGCCGTACGCGGCGGGGCGGCGGGGCAGGGCGTGGCTGAAGGTGAAGCCGGTGCACACGCTCGACCTCGTCGTCCTCGCCGCGGAATGGGGCCACGGCCGCCGCACCGGGTACCTGTCGAACTTGCACCTCGGGGCACGCGACCCGGACGGCGGCCCGCCGATCATGGTCGGCAAGACGTTCAAGGGGCTCACCGACGAGCTCCTGGCGTGGCAGACCAGGACGTTCCAGGAGATCGAAACCCACAGGGACAAATGGACGGTGCACGTTCGGCCGGAGCTGGTGGTCGAGATCGAACTGGACGGCGCCCAGGTCAGCACGCGCTACCCGGGCGGTGTCGCACTGCGTTTCGCCCGCGTGGTGCGCTACCGCCCCGGCAAGGACCCGGCCGACGCGGACACGATCGACGCCGTCCGCGCGACGTTGAAGGGAGCCGCGCAGCCAGAGTGATCACCCCACGCCGCGACGGCTTCCAGCCCGTCGGTCTCGGTGGGGTCACACCCGGTCGAGGAAGATCGGGTTCGTCATCGCCGCCATGGCGCCGAAGTTGAGACCAGCCGACAACGCGGGAGCACCCGCCGAACCATCAGCAAGGGGGTGACGCACCTCAGCACGCACATAAGCCGACACCGCGGGCGTGGTCAGCCACGACACGCTGCCGGAACCCGAAGCGGGAAGGCTCTGCTGGAACACCTGACCCTCGTCGGTGATCAGGCGCACGGTCCCGTTCGGCACGCCCGACACGTCCAGCCGCACGGCGACCTTGTCCCCGGCCGCCACGGCGAGACGGTCGCCGATGCCTGCGGCCTGGCCGCGCGGTCCGGTCGCGGCGAGTGACAGGTCGACGCCGGCCGACTCGGCGATCCAGCTGCGCCCGGCCTTGATCCCGTCGAGGATCGCGTCCCGGGTGAGCGCGTCGGCGAGGACGACGGTCTGTGGCAGGCCGATCGTCTGGCCGGGGTTGTGCGCGTCGCTGTTGCCCATCGCGGGCAGCCAGCTTCCCTTGCCGCGTACGGATTCCACCAGGGTGTTGTCCCATTCGGACACGGCGGCGTCGTCGTCCCACGTCCACGGGCCGTTCCACACCTCGACCGCGTCGAAGCCGGTGTAGCCGAACTTGAAGTTGCACCCGACCCACGGGCAGTACGGGTGCGCGGCGACGCAGAGGCCGCCGGAGCGGTGCACCGCACGCTGGTATTCGGGCAGTTCGCCGTCGCGGGACCGGTACCGCCAGTCGACGAACTGGCCGGGCCGCACGCCGAGCGCGAGCCAGTGGCCGTTGCGGGTGGTGACCTCCTCGCCGAGCATGATCAGCAGGTCGTCGCCGGCGAACTCGCCCCACACGCCGTGCGACGACGACGTGTTGTGGTCGGTCGAGGTGATGAAGTCCAGCCCGGCTTCCCGCGCACCGGCGGCCACCTCGGACGGCAGGCGCTTGCCGTCGGAGTGCACGGTGTGCAGGTGGCAGTCGCCCCGGTACCACTGGCGGCCGCGCGTGCGGGTGCGTTCGGACGGGTAGTTCGGGCGGTACGGCGCGCCGGCCGGGCCGTGGGTGAGCGTCACCTCGACGCGGTAGTTCAGGCCTTGCGGCGCGATCGTGTACGGGCCGAGGACGATGTGCCAGATGCCGGGCGTGATGTCGCCGGGCAGGTAGCCGGGCGTGGCCTCGGTGCGGCTGATCGAGAAGCGGTCGCGGAAGCCGCCGGACCAGCCGCGGAAGCCGTCGCCGCCGAGTGCCGTGCCACGATTGTCGAAGATGCCGATGTCGCACGAGTTGCCGGGCGTCCCGCTGGGCACCGCCGGCTTGTCGTAGCTGTAGACCACCGACAACTGGCTGACCCCGGCCGGCACCTCCACCGGCAGGTACACGAAGTCCGCGGTGCCCGGCTCGAACCGCCCGGTCAGCACTTTGGTCTCGGCCTGGCCCTCGGCGGCCTCGGCGAACGCCACCGGTGCGAGCGTCCCCGCGCCGGCCACCGACGCCGCCTGGAGGAAACCGCGTCGGGGAACTCCGCAACCCATGCACATGCGGCCATGCCATCAGCGGCGGATGACCTTCGTGAGCCGGCTGCCCGTACACCGCGTGTCCAGAACCTGAACGAACGTCACACTTTCGAGCTTAGGTATGGCTAAGCTAAGTTACAAGCGTGAACGCGATCATGTCACTGTCGGTGACCAGGACGACGCCGCTCCGGTTGGTGCTCCTGGCGTCCCTGTTGGTGGCGCTGGTCGTCGCGGTCGCGTTGAGCCTGGTCCTGGGCAGCAACCACCTCGGCATCGGCACCGCCGTCCGGGTGCTGCTGCACGACGACGGCAGCGAGGCGGCGACGATCGTCCGTGACGTGCGCCTGCCCCGCACCGCGCTGGGGGTGCTCGTCGGTGTCGCGCTCGGCGCCGCCGGGGTCCTCATGCAGGGGCACACCCGCAACCCGCTGGCCGATCCCGGTCTGCTCGGCATCAACGCGGGCGCCGCGCTTGCGGTGGCACTGGCCGCGCAGGTTCTCGGGGTGGTCGATCCCGGCGGCCAGGTGTGGTTCGGTTTCGCGGGGGCGCTGATCGCGACGGCGACGGTGTTCGCCATCGGGTCGAGCGGGCGGCAGCTGAGCCCGGTGCCGATGGCGCTGGCCGGGGCGGCCGTGATGGCGCTGCTGTCGACCTTCACGTCGCTGGTGATCCTGAGCGACAACCCCACGCTGGACGTCTACCGCCGCTGGGTGGTGGGTTCGATCAGCGGCCGCGACGCGAGCATCAGCCTCGGGATCCTGCCGTTCGTGGTGGCCGGGCTGGTGCTGGCGATGCTGAACACGCGGGCGCTGAACGCGGTCTCGCTGGGCGAGGACACCGCGCGTGGGCTGGGCCAGTCGGTCGCGGCGAGTCGCCTGGTCGGCCTGGCCGCGGTGACGCTGCTGGCCGGCGCCGCGACGGCCGCCGCCGGGCCGATCGCCGCGCTCGGCCTGATCGTCCCGCACGTGGTGCGCACCCTGACCGGCCCTGACCACCGGTGGCTTCTGCCGTGCTCCGCCCTGGCCGGCGCGGTGCTGCTGTTGCTCGCCGACGTCGCAGGCCGCCTGATCGCCGCCCCGGCGGAAATCCCGGCCGGCATCACGCTGGCCATCCTCGGCGGCGGCGCATTCGTGTCCATCGCCCGCCGAACCAGGCTGGTGAAGGTCTGATGACACACCCCCAACCCACCCACGCGACCCGACACCCAGCCCCAGCCGACGCCACCACACCCACCGGCCACCTGACCGAGGCCGCAGCAGAAACCCCCGGCAGGCATCACGCCGGCCATCCCCGGCGGCGACGCATTCGCGTTCATCGCGCTCCGAACGCGGCTGGTGAAGCCCTGATGACACACCCCCAACCCACCCACTCGGCCGCACCCGGCGCTATCGCACGCACCGGCCACCTGACCGCCGCCCCAAGCGCCCCCGGCCCTCGACAGCGGCGCCTCCGTCCTGATCGCCCGCCGAACCCGGCTGGTGAACCTTTGATGCCACTCACCAGCCGCCAACCTGCGTCGTTCGGCGCCAGCCGCCTGGGCGGTTCCCCTGCACTCGCGGTACCCGGTGTCACGAGCACCCCGGGTCAGGTTACGGTCGTCCAGAGCCGTCCCGGCGTCACCGGCGCGCAACTCGCCGCCCAGGCTTCCCGTGCAGGCGGGCCCGCATGACCACCACCCTCGGCGTGCGGTGGAACACCCGCGCGGCCACCGTCTGCCTCGTCGTGCTCGTGGCGCTCCTGCTGGTCACCGCGGTGGGCGTGACCATCGGCGAGTACCCCATCCCGCTCGCCCAGCTGCCCGAGCTGCTCACGGGCGGTGGGCACCGCATCGACCGGCACATCCTGTTTGACCTGCGCGTCCCACGGGCCGTCACCGGGTGCCTGGCGGGCGCCTGCCTCGCCATGGCCGGGGCCCTCACCCAGACCATCTCCCGCAACCCGCTCGCTACCCCGGACATCCTCGGGGTCACCGGCGGCGCCTCCGCGGCCGCGGTCGCGGTGATCGTCTTCGGCGGCGGCGTCTACAGCCTCGCCAAAGGGATCACCACCATCGGCGTGCCGGCCGCCGCGCTCGTCGGCGGTCTCGTCGCCGCCGCGGCCGTCTATGGGTTCTCCTGGCGCCACGGCGTCGACGGCTTCCGGCTGGTGCTGGTCGGCATCGGCTGCGGGGCCGTCCTCACGGCGCTCACCAGCTGGCTCCTCATCCTCGCCAGCATCAACAGCGCCGCCCAGGCCACGGTGTGGCTCGTCGGCTCGATCAGCGCCGTCAGTTGGGACCAGGCGATCCCCCTGCTCATCCTCGCCGCGCTGCTCATCCCGGCCGCGCTCACGCTGCCGCGCACGCTCGCCGTCACCCAGCTCGGCGACGACGCGGCCGCCGGGCTGGGCGTGCGCATCCAGGCCTCCCGGCTGGGCACGATCGGCGTGGCCGTCGGGCTCACCGCGTCCGCGGTCGCCGCCGCCGGGCCGATCGGCTTCGTCGCGCTGGTCACCGCGCAGATCATGCTGCGCCTCACCGGCGGGTCCCGGCCGCCGCTGGTCGCGTCCGCGCTCGGCGGCGCTCTGCTCGTCCAGGCGTCCGACCTGCTCGGCCGCACCGCGTTCAGCTGGGAGGTCCCGGTCGGCCTGATCACGGCCGCGATCGGCGCCCCCTACCTCATCTGGCTCCTCCTCCGACGACGTTGACCCCGAAGAAAGGTGACCCCATGACAGCGACCCGCCGGACCTTCCTCACCGGCAGCCTGGCCGTGGCCGCGACCGGTCTCCTCGCCGCGTGCGGTTCGAGCGGATCGGACTCGTCCGCGAGCGGCGGCGCCTGGTCGTTCACCGACGACCTGGGCACCAAGGTCGACCTCGACGCCCGCCCGACGCGCATCGCCGGCCTCAACGACGCGATCGCGTCCCTGTGGAACTACGGCATCACGCCCGTCGCCTCGTTCGGCTACACCGGCCTCGCCGACGACGTGAACTTCACCGGTCGCGACCTCAGCCAGGTCAAGCAGGTCGGCCGCACGTACGGCGAGATCGACATCGAGGCCCTCGCCGCCGCCAAACCGGACCTGATCCTCACCCACGCCTATCCCGTGGACAGCACGGCCAAGATCGACCCGACCCAGCCGCTGTACGGGTTCAAGGACGTGACCCAGCAGCAGGCCGTCGCCGAGATCGCGCCGATCGTCGCGCTGAAGATGGCCGGCTCCGCCACCAACGTCGTCGACCGGACCGTCGAGCTGGTCCGGGCGCTGGGCGCCGAGCCCGCCGCCGACGCAAAGCAGGCCTACGAGGCCGCCCGCACCCGGTTCAAGAACGCCACCGGCAAGGGCCTCACCCTGATGGCGATTGCCGCCTACCCCGGCGACGGTGTCTACATCTGCAAGGCCTCCGACGACCCGGCGCTGCGCAGCTACACCGAGCTCGGCCTGACCTATCCCGACCCGGGCGGTTCGAAGTACTACTGGGAGCAGGTCAGCTGGGAGAACATCGGCAAGTACCCGGCCGACGTGGTGCTGTACTCGCTGCGCGCGATGGACAAGGACACGCTGATGCAGCAGGCCACGTTCGCCCGAACGCCGGCGGCCGCCGCCGGGCAGGTGTTCCCGTGGGAGTTCTCGTCGATGGACTACGTCGCACAGGCCCGCGCGCTGAACAACCTCGCCACGAACCTGGAGGCTTCCCGGAAGGTGGTGTGACCCGTTCGCCGCACGGCCGGCAAACACAGCGCACGGAACGGCAAACACGGCACCCGCCGCGTGTTTTGGCCCTCGCGGCGGCGGTTTTGCCGCCCGCGGCGCGCTGCCGCGCGCGGCGGAGTCCGCCGGGCGCTGGGGGCCGGGTGGCCAGTAGCGGCGGTGGGGTGGCCCGGCGTGGTCGCGGGTTGGGCCGGGCGCGGCCCCGGGGTGGCCAGGGCGCGGTCGCGAGCTGGCCGGGCGCGACCCCCGGGTGGCCAGGGCGCGGTCGCGAGCTGGCCGGGCGCGACCCCCGGGTGGCCAGGGCGCGGTCGCGAGCTGGCCGGGCGCCTGGGCGGGATGGCCGGGCGAGGTGGCTGGGTGCGGTGCGTTGTCCGCGCGGTGGTGGGGCGAGCCCGCGCGGCGGGCCCTACTTGAGCCGCGGGGTACGGAGGTTCTCCGGCGCCTCCGCACCCTCCCGGGCCCAGACGACTAGGCCGGCCACATCGATCCCGTGCGGGGCCTCCGCCGTGTAGGGCTCGATCGCCGCGGCGCCGCGGGTCAGCAGTGACACCTCGCCCTTCGCGTTGCCGCGCGCGGCGTGCGTCAGCCCCACCGCCAGCTGCGCCAGCCCCTTCCACAACCCGCGGTCCGGGCCGTCGGAGGACTTCCACGCGTCCTCGAACACCTCGTGCGCGTGGAACGGACGTCCGGCGTCCAGCAGGCGCTGGGCCTCCTCCACCGTCTCCGCCGGCGTGCGCGCGATGCCCTCCGGCTGGCGCTCCACCCCCGGCGTCCCGTACGGCAGCGGCCGCCCCAGCCCGTCACGCGGGCGGGCGTTTCGCGGCTTGCCCTCGGCGTCGCGGTCTCGATCGGCCATGGCGCTGATTGTGCCGTAGTCTGGGGACTCGTGCGTTTTCTCGATGGCCACGGGCCCGCTCACGACCTGACTTACGACGACGTCTTCCTCGTGCCCAACCGCTCGGCCGTGGAATCGCGCTTCGACGTCGACCTGTCCACCGTCGACGGCACCGGCGCCACGATCCCGATCGTCGTCGCCAACATGACCGCCGTCGCGGGGCGGCGGATGGCCGAGACCGTCGCGCGGCGGGGCGGGCTGGTCGTCCTGCCGCAGGACGTCGACCCGGCCGCGGTCGCCGACATCGTCGCCTGGATCAAGAGCCGCCACACCACCTGGGACACCCCGCTGGTCCTCACCGCCGGCGACGCGGTCGCGGACGCCCTAAACCTGATCGGCAAGCGCGCGCACGGCGCCGTCGTCGTGGTCGACGAGGACGGCCGCCCGCACGGCATCGTCGACGAGGCCGCCTGCACGGGCGTGGACCGGTTCGCGCGGGTCGCCGAGGTCGCCTACACCCCGCCCGTGACCTGCGCCCTCGACACCCCGTCGCGGGAGGTTTTCGAGCGCCTGCACGCCGCAGGCGCCCAGATCGCGCTGGGTGTGGACGCCGACGGCAAGCTCGCCGGGATCCTCACCCAGACCGCGGCGCTGCGCGCCGACATCTACACCCCGGCCGTGGACGCGCAACAGAAACTGCGCGTCGCGGCCGCCGTGGGCATCAACGGCGACGTCGCCGCCAAGGCCGAGTCGCTGCTGGCCGCGGGCATCGACACGCTCGTGGTCGACACCGCGCACGGCCACCAGGAGAAGATGATCGCCGCGCTGAAGGCGGTCCGCTCGGTCTCGCCCGCGGTACCGGTCGTGGCGGGCAACGTGGTCACCGCGGAGGGCACGCGTGACCTCATCGACGCGGGCGCGGACGTGGTCAAGGTCGGCGTCGGCCCCGGCGCGATGTGCACGACGCGGATGATGACCGGCGTCGGCCGCCCGCAGTTCTCCGCGGTGCTGGAGTGCGCGAAGGCCGCCCGTGAGCTGGGCAAGCACGTGTGGGCCGACGGCGGCGTCCGCCACCCCCGTGACGTCGCGCTGGCGCTGGCCGCCGGCGCGTCCGCGGCCATGGTCGGCTCCTGGTTCGCCGGCACCCACGAATCCCCCGGCGACCTGCGCTACGACGAGCACGGCCGTCCCTACAAGGAGTCGTTCGGCATGGCGTCGAAGCGGGCCGTCGGCGCCCGCACGCGCACCGACAACGTCTTCGAGCGCGCCCGCAAGGCCCTGTTCGAGGAGGGCATCTCGTCGTCGCGGATGCTGCTCGACCCGCAGCGCCCCGGCGTCGAGGACCTGATCGACGAGATCTGCTCGGGCGTCCGGTCCGCGCTCACCTACGCGGGCGCGCGGGACATCGAGGACTTCCACCGCCGCGCGGTGCTGGGCATCCAGTCGGCCGCGGGCTTCGCCGAAGGACGGCCGCTGCCCGCTGGCTGGTGAGGAACGGGGCCGCCTCGCGCGAGGCGGCCCCGCCCACGCTTACCCGTGGTCCTCCAGCATCTCCGTGACCAGCGCGGCAATCGGCGACCGCTCCGAGCGGCTCAGGGTGACGTGCGCGAAGAGCGGGTGGCCCTTCAGCTTCTCGATCACCGCCGACACGCCGTCGTGGCGCCCGACGCGCAGGTTGTCCCGCTGCGCGACGTCGTGCGTGAGCACCACGCGGGACGCGGTGCCCAGCCGCGACAGCACGGTGAGCAGCACGTTGCGCTCCAGCGACTGCGCCTCGTCCACGATCACGAACGAGTCGTGCAGGGACCGGCCGCGGATGTGCGTCAGCGGCAGGACCTCCAGCATGCCGCGGTCGAACACCTCGTCCAGCACGTCCTGGCTGACCAGGGCGCCGAGGGTGTCGAACACCGCCTGCGCCCACGGCTGCATTTTCTCCGACTCCGACCCCGGCAGGTAGCCGAGGTCCTGGCCACCGACGGCGTAGACCGGCCGGAACACGACCACCTTGCGGTGCTCGCGGCGTTCCATCACCGACTCCAGCCCGGCGCATAGCGCGAGCGCGGACTTGCCGGTGCCGGCGCGGCCGCCAAGCGAGACGATGCCGATGTCCGGGTCGAGCAGCAGGTCCAGCGCGATCCGCTGCTCGGCCGAGCGGCCGTGCAGGCCGAACGCCTCCTTGTCCCCGCGGACCAGCTTGACCTTCTTGGCCGGGGTCAGCCTGCCCAGCGCGGACGAGCTGCCGGAACCGGCCACCAGCCGCAGGCCGGTGTGGCAGGGCGATTCACCCACCTCGGGCAGCCCGTACTCGGCCAGGTCCACGACACCGTCGCGGAACAATGCGTCGACCGCCTCCTGCGGGACCTCCACGTCGACCATCCCGGTCCAGCCGGACGGCGCGACCTCGAGCGCGCGGTACTCGTCGGCGGGCAGGCCGACGGCGCCCGCCTTGACGCGCAGCGGGATGTCCTTGGTGACCAGGGTGACCGCCTCGCGCTCGACCTTGAGGTTCAGCGCGCAGGCCAGGATCCGGTGGTCGTTGGAGTCCGTGCGGAACCCGGGCGGCAGGACCGTCGGGTCCGAGTGGTTCAGCTCGACGTGCAGGGTGCCGCCGGAGTCGCCGATCGGGATCGGAGCGTCCAGGCGGCCGTGCTTGAGCCTCAGGTCGTCGAGCTGACGCAGGGATTCCCGCGCGAACCAGCCCAGTTCGGGGTGATGCCGTTTCGCCTCCAGTTCACTGATCACGACCAACGGCAGGACCACGGCGTGCTCGGCGAATCTCGTGATGGCCCACGGGTCGGCCAGCAGAACCGAGGTGTCCAGGACGTAGGTGTGCTGCCCTGGCACGGAACTCGGGGGTTCTGCGGTGCCCTCCGCGGAATTCGATGAGCGGCCGGAGGCCTTACGGGGCGAACGCTGCGTAGTCACGACGGCATCTCCCTCGTGGACGTGGCACCACGCCCACACTCGCTGGGCCGGGCACCACCCTGGCTGGTCCGCTCTTCGCTGTCGCTTACGCGTCAGCGCGCAGGGCCACGAGGGCCGGGTGCCGGCCCCCTCGTGGGTATCGCGAACGGCTCATGCGCCGTCTGCTCTACAACCGCCACTACCAGGGCCTCCCGTGATGGTCCGCAAGGTCACGAGCCATCACTTCGGAAGTTACCTGCGTTCGCCGTTTCGTGCAGGCAGCCAGGCAGGTGATTCACCAGGTTGTCATCTCACCGTCGGTAGAGGAGAAATCAACGGATCGGCACGGAACGCGTTGTCAAGTACCGAAACGGCGGTGCCGCCACGCGTAGTCACGAAGTGCGCGGAGGAAATCGACCCTGCGGAAGGCGGGCCAGTAGGCCTCCGTGAACCAGAACTCGGAGTGCGCCGACTGCCACAGCAGGAAACCGGACAGCCGCTGCTCGCCGGAGGTGCGGATGATGAGGTCCGGGTCGGGCTGGCCCGAGGTGTAGAGGTGCTCGGAGATGTGGTCGACGTCGAGGATCTTCGCCAGCTCGCGGATGGACGTGCCCTCGTCGGCGTGCTGGAGCAGCAGCTTCTTGACCGCGTCGGCGATCTCCTGCCGCCCGCCGTAGCCGACGGCGACGTTGACCTCCATGCCGGTGCGCTTCTCGGAGCTCGCCGCGGCCGCCTGCAGGCGCTTGGCGATCGGCTCGGGCAGCAGTTCCAGCGCGCCGACGACCCGGATGCGCCACGGGTTGCCGGGGTGGGCCAGCTCGTCGACGACGTCGGCGATGATCTCCAGCAGCGGTTCGAGCTCCTCGGTGGCGCGGCTGAGGTTGTCCGTGGACAGCAGCCACATCGTCACGACCTCGACGTCGGCCTCGCGGCACCAGGTGAGGAAGTCGGCGATCTTGCGGGCTCCCGCGCGGTGCCCGTCGGCGACGTCGGTGAAGCCGGCTTCCCGTGCCCACCGGCGATTGCCGTCCAGCATGATCGCGATGTGGCGCGGGTGCTTGCCCGCGGCCTGCTGGATCAGACGGCGGCTGTAGATGCCGTAGACAAGCTTGGACCCGAAGGAGCGAAGACTCACGTCCAACCAATGTACGCAGGGTCCGAAAGCGACGTGGGCCGGGCCACGGTTCACTGGCGCGGAACCTACGTCGCCGTAACCTTGTTGGTGTGACCGTAGAGACCGAACCCTTCGTCGACACCCGTCCCCGGCTCCGCGGCCATCTCCATTTCTGGACGTTCTTCAGCGCGCTGGCCTGCGTGGCGACGCTGGTCGTGCTCGCCGGGACGACGGTGTCCGGCCTGGCGGCGCTCGCCACCTCGGTGTACGGCCTGACCGTGCTCGGCGTGTTCGGGGTCAGCGCGCTGTACCACCGCCGGTTGTGGAGCCCGCGCGCCTACCAGTGGATGAAGCGCGCCGACCACTCGATGATCTTCCTGTTCATCGCGGGCACGTACACCCCGTTCACGCTGCTGGCGATGTCGAAGCCGACGGGGTACGTCGTGCTCGGCGTGGTCTGGGGCGGCGCGCTGGCCGGGGTGGCGCTGAAGATGCTGTGGCCGGGCGCGCCGCGCTGGCTCGGCGTGCCGATCTACGTGGCGCTCGGCTGGGTGGCGATCTTCGTGCTGCCCGAGCTGGCCACGCACGCCGGGGTGGCCGCGCTCGTGTTGCTGCTGGTCGGCGGCCTGTTCTACACCGTCGGCGCGGTGTTCTACGCGGTGAAGTGGCCGAACTACTGGCCCAACACCTTCGGCTACCACGAGTTCTTCCACGCGTGCACCGTGCTGGCCGCGCTCTCGCACTACATCGCGGTCTGGCTGGCGCTCTACGCCTGAGCGGCGGTCAGCGGCCCGACGGCTGGAAGAAGGCGAGCATGCGCCGGGCCGCGTCCGGCGCCGCCGGCATTTCCTGGACCCGAGCGGACTTGCGGGCGGCCGCGCTGGTGCGTTCGAACATCTCGCGCTCGTACTCGTCGACCGCTGCGGGGAGGTCGCCGGGTGCGCCGCGAGCGCGTGGCCGGGCCGGGCGCCGTCGAGCAGGGCCATGTTGGCGCCCTGCCCTGCCGGCGGCATCAGGTGCCCGAGTTCGACGGTGTTCTGGCCGGTGTGCACCGGCCGGGAACCGGTGAGCAGCGGGCGGACCCGGGATTCCGCGCCGTCCACGCCGGCCAGGAGGTCGTACGCCGCGGCGCGGCCGCCGGCGAAACGCAGCACGCCGCGCACCGTGTGCTCGGGGAGGGAGTCGAGGAGCAGGTCACGCAGGTCGGCTCGGTCCACCTCGGGCCGGTCGAGCGGGGCGTCCTCGGGCGTGTCCTCCTGCAGCAGCAGGGTGCCGTCCAGGCCGGCTCCGACGATGGCGATGCTGAGCCGGGAACGGATCGTCGAGGCGGCGAAACGGCTGGCCGACGCGGACGGCCTGGATGCCGTGTCGCTGCGCAAGGTCGCCGCCGAGCGGGGCGTCGGCCCGATGCGGCTGTACGGCTACCTCGAAACTACGGAGGAGCTGCCCGACCTGATGGTCGAAGCGGTGGAGGCCGAGATCCGGCCGGACGGCGAGGGCTGGCCAGAGGTGCTGCGGTCGCTCGTGGAAGCCACCCGGCAGGCCCGAATGGCTCGCCGACCTGCTCGGCGGACGACCCCAGCTCGGGCCGAACGCGCCGGCCAGGCTGGAGGCCGTGGTCGCCGGGCTGCCGGTGGTCGCGGCCGTCGACTCGTACGTCACCGGCGCCGTGCGACGGGAGATCGCGGAGCGGCGCGCCGAATGGGCCAGCGGGACGGACAAGACGCAGTGGCAGGCGGCCTCGTGGCCGTACCTGGAACGGGCCTTCGCGACCGGCCGATTCCCCGCGCCGGCGGCCTTCGTCCGCGACGGCAGGCGCGCCCGGTGATCATGCCGAAGGTCCCGCTCCCGGCATCACAAACGTCAGCACGGGCACGCCTAACGCAGCATCGCGGGGCGCAGGAACGGTTCCGGCACCGCGAAGCCGTCCACGAGCAGCCGTGCGTGGGGGCGGAGTTCGGCGCACAGGTCGTTCACCGCGGCGACCACCGCCTTGGCCCGCGCCGACGTCAGGCGCCCGTGTTCGAGGAACCACGCGCGGTCCTCTTCGACGTTCGACAGCACGTACAGGTCGCACACCCGCTCCAGCAGGGCCCGCGCGTCCTGGCCCGCACACCGGTCGATGGCCGCGACGAACGCCTCCAGCACGATCCGCTCGACGTGCACCTTCGCCGCGCGCAGCACGTGGTCCTGCGCGTCGTTGAAGACCTCGAACGGGTCCGCCTCCGGGGCCCGCCGCAGCCGCCGCGCGCAGCCCTCCAGCACGTGCTGTTCGCGGTCCTCGAACAGCTTCACCTGCCAGCCGCGGTCGAACAGCACATCGTCGTCGTCCCGGCCGGGCGCGGCGTCCACCAGCCGCTCGATCACCTTGCGCGCCGCGGTCCGCTCGATCACCGCGCCGACGAACTGCTCGGCCACGAACCGGGCCGTCGCCAGCGGGCTCAGGTCGGCGAAGTGGTCGCGGTAGCTCGTCAGCAGTCCCTTCGCGACCAGCTGCAGCAGCACCGTGTTGTCGCCCTCGAACGTGGTGAACACGTCGGTGTCGGCCTTCAGCGCGGGCAGCAGGTTCTCCGACAGGTACCCCGCGCCACCACACGCTTCCCGCGCCGTCTGGATGCTGCGGGTGGCGTGCCAGGTCGCGATCGCCTTGATGCCCGCGGCACGGGACTCCAGCTCACGCTGCGCCCGTTCTTCAGCGTCCGCGCTGCCCTGGATGTCGTGCAGCGCCCGGGTCAGCTCCTCGTGCGCGAAGTGCAGCGCGTACGTGCGCGCGATCGCCGGCAGCAGTTTCCGTTGGTGCGCACGGTAATCCAGCAGCACCGTCTCGCCGTCCGCACCGGGACGGCCGAACTGCCGGCGCTTCTCCGCGTACCGGGTCGCGATCGCCAGCGCCCGCTCGGTGGCGTGGATCGCGCCGCCCGCCACGCTGATCCGGCCGCGGATCAGCGTGCCCAGCATGGTGAAGAACCGGCGGTTGTCGCTCTCGATCGGGCTCGTGTAGGTGCCGTCCTCGGTGACGTCGCCGTACCGGTTGAGCAGCGCCTCCCGCGGCACCCGCACCGAGTGGAACGTCAGGCGCCCGTTGTCGACGCCGTTCAGGCCCGCCTTGCGGCCGTCGTCACCGATCTCCACGCCCGGCATCGGCGCGCCCTTCTCGTCCCGGATCGGCACCACGAAGGCGTGCACGCCACGGCTTTCCCCGCCGGTGACGAGCTGCGCGAACACCACCGCCATCTGGCCGTGCCGCGCCGCGTTGCCGATGTAGTCCTTGCGCGCCTGCACGTCCGGGGTGTCGATGACGAACTCGCGCGTCGCCGGATCGTAGGTGGCCGTGGTGCGCAGGTGCTGCACGTCCGAGCCGTGCCCGGTCTCGGTCATGGCGAAGCAACCGAGCAGGTCCAGGTCCATGATGCGGGCCAGGTACCGCTCGTGGTGCGGCGCCGTGCCGAGCAGCTGGATCGCGCCGCCGAACAGGCCCCACTGCACACCGGACTTCACCATCAGCGACAGGTCGCCGTAACCGAGCATCTCGAACGACACGACCGAACCGCCGATGTCTCCCCCGCCGCCGTACTCGCGGGAGAAGCCGAGCCGGTGCCAGCCGCTCTTGGCCAGTTCACGCAGGCGCTCCAGCACCCAGGCCCGGTACTCCTCCGTGCTCAGGTCGTAGGGCTCGTCCACGTCGTACCCGGCGAACTGCGCGCGAATCTCCCGGCGCAGCTGGGCCCACTGTCCATCCAGTACCGCGGTCAACGCATCGGGGTTCATGTTCCTACTCTGGCGTAACTTCCGCGGTCCCGCATGGCGAGCTCAGCCCAGATCCGGCCCCTCCCGGCGCAGTTCGTCGACCTTCGACATGGCCTCGCGCAGCTCGCCGAGCCACTCCTCGGCGTGCTGCCCGACAAGCCGGACGGCCCAGGCCAGGGCGTCCGAACGGGACCGCGCGACGCCCGCGTCGACGAGCGTGTCGAGCACCAGCCGCTCGGGCTGGCGCAGGCGCGTCATCACCGGAACCGACTGTGTGGTGAACAACTCTTCGGTGCCGCCGAGGCGCGCGCCCCAGGACACCTTGCGCTGGTACCGGTGCTCGGCCTGGCGCGCGATCTCGATGCGGTGCTCGCGGGTCTCCTCGCGGAACCGGCTGATGCGCCCCGACTCGGCGGCGGCGCGGGCGGCGTCGTCGGCGAACTCGTCGGTGAGCGCAGGCAGTTCGCCGACGATCAGGATCTCCTCGCGGTCCACCGTGATGTCCGGGGCGCCGGTGAACCAGCCGTCCGGGAGCCGTCCGGCGAACCAGCCCGCCGCGTCGTCCGCCGGCGGCGCCTCGGCCTGACCGCGGCCCTTCCAGCCTCGTCCCCACTGTGCGTGTGTGCGCATGTCCATCGCCTCCGCGATTACATGATTACGTTGCAACACACGCTACGCCGGAACCAACGCGTCAGCTCCCCTGTTCACTGCGGGCGGACAAGGCTGAGACCAGGTCATCGGGGCTGGTCACGGGCCGGTCGCAGACGTAACCGCGGCACACGTAGGCCGCGGCCTGTCCGGCCACCAGCGGCCGGTCCGCGAGCAGCGGCACCCCCGCCGCGTCCGGCTCCCCGGCCAGCACGACCGCGCCGCCGTGCGCACGACGGGCGGCCACCGCGCGCAGCAGGTCCCGCTCGGTCGAGTCCGGGCCGGCGATCGCGACCTGGACTGGCCCGGCCAGCAGCGCCTCGGCCGCGGTGAGCCAGTGCCCGGCGAAGCGGGGTGCCTTGGCGATCAGCTGGCCCGTCCGGTGAACGGCCTCCTCGGCGGCTGCCCGGTACCGCGCGGACCGGCCCGACCCGACCAGCACCGAGGCCGTGACCAGCGCGTTCGCCAGTGCGGACGCGCCGGAGGGGCTGGCGTTGTCGGTCGGGTCCGACGGCCGGTGCACGAGGACCTCGGCGTCGTCCGCCGTGTCGTGGTACGCGCCCGGGGTGTCCGCGACGGCGAAGTTGGCGAGCGCGGTGTCCAGCAGGTTCGTGGCCTCGGTGAGCCAGCGCGGGTCACCGGTCGCCTGGTGCAGGGCCAGCAGCCCCTCGGCGAGGCAGCCGTAGTCCTCCAGCACGCCCGCCGCGTCACCGGCGGTCCCGTCCCGCGAGCTGCGGCGCAGGCGGTTGTCGCGGAGGTGGATGCCGAGCACCGCGGACGCGGCGTCCTGGGCCGCGGACACCCAGTGCGGCTCGTCGAGCGCCACGCCCGCCTCGCACAGCGCGGTGATGGCGAGCCCGTTCCAGGCCGCGATCACCTTGTCGTCGCGGCCCGGCTGGGGCCGCTCGTCGCGCGCGGCCAGCAGCGCGGCGCGGACTCGCTCGAAGCGGTCCGGGTCGTCCGGGTCGCGCAGCAGCTGCAGGACCGAGGTGCCGTGCTCGAACGTGCCGGATTCGGTGACGCTGAACAGTTCCGCGGCCCACGCGCCGTCGTCGTCGCCGAGCACCTCACGCAGTTGCGCTGGCGTCCAGACGTAGGTCAGGCCTTCCTCGCCGAGGGTGTCCGCGTCGAGTGACGCGGCGAACCCGCCCTGTTCCGTGCGGAGGCGGGCGAGCAGGAACTCGCCGGTCATGCGCGCGACCCCGGCGGCCAGGGCGGAGCCGGTGCGGCGGGCCAGGTGCGCGTACGCCCGCAGCAGCAAAGCGTTGTCGTACAACATCTTCTCGAAGTGCGGCACGACCCAGGACGCGTCGACGGAGTAACGGGCGAACCCGCCGGCGAGCTGGTCGTGGATGCCGCCGCGGGCCATCGCCTCGGCGCACGATTCCACAAGGGACAGCGCCTCGGCGGATCCGGTGCGTTCGTGGTGGCGCAGCAGGAACTCCAGCACCATCGACGGCGGGAACTTCGGCGCGCCACCGAAACCGCCGCGTGCGCGGTCGGCCTCCCCGGTCAGCTTCAACAGGGCGGCGTCGAGCACGCCCGCGTCGACCGGGGCGGGCGGCAGCGGCCCGAGCTGCCCGGCGAGGTGCTCGACGATCTTGCCCGCGCCCTCGCGCAGTTCGTCGCGGCGCTCCTGCCAGGCCTGGGCGACGGCGATGAGGAGGTGCTGGAACGACGGCACGCCCGGCCGCGGCTGCGGCGGGTAGTAGGTGCCGCAGTGGAACGGCTCGCCGTCGGGGGTGAGGAAGCAGGTCATGGGCCAGCCGCCCTGGCCGGTCATCGCCTGGGTCGCGGTCATGTAGACCGCGTCGATGTCGGGACGCTCCTCGCGGTCGACCTTGATGTTGACGAAGTGCTCGTTCATCAGGCGCGCGGTCTCGGCGTCCTCGAAGGACTCGTGGGCCATGACGTGGCACCAGTGGCACGCGGCGTAACCGATCGAGAGCAGGATCGGCACGTCCCGGCGCTTGGCCTCGGCGAGCGCCTCGGCGCTCCACGGCCACCAGTCGACCGGGTTCTCGGCGTGCTGCAGCAGGTAGGGGCTCGTCGCGGCGGCGAGTCGGTTGGCCATGCCACCAGGGTGTCACGGCACTCGTAGCGCCGCCGAGCTAGCTGCTCTCGCTCTTCTCCGGCTGCTTGACCGGCTCCGGATCGGGCTTCCCGGCCGCGTCCTTCTCGTCGGCCTCGGCGGCGTCGGCCTCGGCCTTCTCCTCCGGGTCGAAGGTGGCCGGGACGCGCTTGAGGTGCTTGGTCATCGAGCGCACCAGCAGGGCGACGGCGATGAGGAACAGCAGGAGGATCAGGAACCCCAGCGGCGAGGACTTGCCGAAGTCCTCGCCCTGGCCGCCGTTGTCGCCGTTGCCCGGCTGCTGCGCGAGGACGAGGGCGGTCGTGGCGACCGGCGCCGTCACCGGCAACAAGAGACTCATGTGTTCACCTTCTCACGGACGCCCGCGAACAGGTCGTCCTCGGGCAGCGTGCTGTCCACGAGCGAGCGCACCAGCTCGTACTCCTCCGTCGGCCACACCCGGCGCTGCATGTCCAGCGGCACGAAGAACCACCGGCTGTTCGGGTCGATCTGGGTGGCATGCGCCTTCAGCGCCTCGTCGCGGACCTCGAAGTAGTCGGCGCACTCGATGCGCGTGGTGACCCGCTCCATGACGTCCGCGCGGTCCGGGTCCCACTTGCCGAGCCACTCCGCGTACGGAGACTCCAGTCCGGCCTCGACGAGCGCGTCGTGGAAGGCCTGCATGCGGGCACGGGAGAAGCCGTGCATGTAGTACAGCTTGAGCGCCTGCCAGGGCTCGCCTGCCTCGGGGAACTTGTCCGGCTCGGCGGCGGCGTCGAAGGCCGCCATGGAGACCTCGTGGGTGCGGATGTGGTCCGGGTGCGGATAGCCGCCGTTCTCGTCGTAGGTCAGCACGACGTGCGGGCGGAACTCGCGCATGACCTTGACCAGCTCGCGCACCGGCTCCTCGAGCGGGGTGAGCGCGAAGCAGCCCTCCGGCAGCGGGGGCAGCGGGTCGCCCTCCGGCAGGCCGGAGTCCACGAAGCCCAGCCAGCGGTGCTGGACGCCGAGGATCTTGGCGGCCTTGGCCATCTCCTCGCGGCGGATGGCGGACATGTTGGCCAGCACCTCGGGCCGGTCCATGGCCGGGTTGAGGATGCTCCCGGCCTCGCCTCCGGTGCAGGTCACCACCATGACCTCGGCGCCCTCGGCGACGTAGCGCGCCATCGTGGCGGCACCCTTGCTCGACTCGTCGTCGGGATGTGCGTGCACCGCCATGAGACGCAGGCGCGATCCCGTCCCGGACATCAGCTCGTCAGAACCCACCATGCGTCCAACGACCCCTTCTGAATCCCTATTCCGCCCCGGAGAGATACTGCGGTTGCCTCCATTGTCCTCGGGGGTACGACAAGTTCGATCGGAGGCCCGGCACTTGAGCACCGCCAGCGCCCCGCCGTCGCTGCCGGACGGCCGCTACGGGCGGCCCCGCAGGCCGAGCCGCCGCTGGCGGGTGTGGGTCTTCACCGGGATCGCGCTGGTCGTGAGCTGCGCCGTCGCGTGGATCGGGTACGTGAACCTGGGCGCCGCGCCCATCAGTGCGGAACGCGTCACGTTCGAGGAGCTGCCCGGCAACGCGATGACGATCTCGCTCAACGTGACGCGGGACGAGCCGGACCGGCCGGGCGTGTGCATCGTGCGGACGCGTGACATCAGCGGCGCCGAGAGCGGGCGGCGGGAGGTCTACATCCCGGCGAACGACAGCCGGGTCGACGTGGTCGTGCGGAGCATCGACCGCCCGGTCACCGCGGACGTGTACGGCTGCTCCTACGACATCCCGGAGTATCTGTCAAGGAGTTAGCGGCCAACGGGGTGAATGACGCGGCGAATGCCCGGTTTCTGAGAAAAGACACCGGCGCTGACCTGCCCTGCCGTGGTACCCTGATCTACCGGCACGGCCCAGACGGGCCGTGTTTTTCCTTTATCCAGCCGCACTCGATCGAGTGCGGCCGCCGGCATGAACACCCATGTCCGGCAGGCACGACGAGGAGATGGTGGCCGTGAGCGACACCCAGGTGACCTGGCTGACCCAGGAAGCCTACGACAGGCTCAAGCACGAGCTCGACGAGCTGATCGAGAATCGTCCGGTCATCGCTGCGAAGATCAACGCCAGCCGCGAAGAAGGCGACCTCCGCGAGAACGGCGGGTACCACGCCGCCCGCGAGGAGCAGGGCCAGCAGGAGGCCCGCATCCGCCACCTGCAGGAACTCCTGCGGTCGGCGAAGGTCGGCGAGGCCCCCAAGAACGACGGGGTCGCCGAGCCGGGCAAGGTCCTCACCGTGCGCTACGACGGTGACGACGAGGACGAGAAGTTCCTGCTCGCCACGCGCGAAGAGGGCGCCGAGGGCGAACTCGACGTGTACTCCCCCGAATCGCCCCTGGGCAAGGCCCTGCTGGGCGCCAAGGAAGGCGAGTCGCGCGAGTACGAGCTGCCCAACGGCAGCACGCAGAAGGTGACGCTGGTCAAGGCCGTGCCCTACTCCGGCTGAGACCCACACTTTTTCGGAGCGGCTGCTCCGGGCGGGAGCATCGTCCGGAGCAGCCGCTTCGCTGTGCGTGCGGTCCCACGCACCGCGAGCGCGGGACTCGCGGGCGGGAGCCTGGGGCTCGCGCGGGGATCCGGGCGTGGCCAAGCGAAGCACCGCGCCACGAAAACCGCGTAGCGTCACAGCACATGAACCCCATCTGCGTGACCTGCGGCACGCAGTACGCCTCCCCCCGCGCGGACTGCCCCATCTGCGAGGACGAACGCCAGTACGTCCCCCCATCGGGCCAGCGGTGGACCGACTTCGCCACGCTCCGAGCCGAGCACGAGCCCCTCATCAGGCAGGAGGGCGAGTCCATCACCGGCATCGCCTGCACCCCGAAGTTCGGCATCGGCCAGCGCGCGCTGTTCGTCGAGACCCCGGGCGGCAACTTCCTCTGGGACCTCACCGCCTACCTGGACGACACGATCGCCGAGCACATCACCAGCCGCGGCGACATCACCGGCATCGCGATCAGCCACCCGCACTACTACACGACCTGCGTCGAGTGGGCCCGCGCCTTCGACGTGCCGGTCTACCTGCACGAAGGCGACCGCGAGTGGATCGGCCGTCCGAACGAGCGCATCGAGCTGTGGAGCGGCCAGACCAAACAGGTCGGCGAGGACCTCACGCTGGTCAACCTGGGTGTGCACTTCACCGGCGGCACGGTCCTGCACTGGTCCGGCGGCGAGCAGGGCCGGGGCGCGCTGCTGTCCGGCGACATCGTCCAGGTGATCCCGGACCGCCGGTTCGTCGCGTTCATGTACAGCTACCCGAACCTGATCCCGGAGCGGCCGTCGGTCGTGCGGCGCGCCGCGGAGATCCTCGCCGACTACCGCTTCGACGCGATCTACGGCGCGTGGTGGGACGCGGTGGTGCGGCAGGACGGCTACGACGTCGTGCAGCGCTCGGCCAAGCGCTACCTGGAGTTCGTCTCGTAGGCGAGCCGTTCCAGCAGCGGCCGGACGCGCGGCGGCACGGGTGTGGACAGGGCCAGCGACGTCGACGTGCGCCGCACCCCCGGCACGCTCACCACGGCGTCGATGACCCGCTGCAGGTCGTCGTGGTCGCGCGCCACCATCCGGACGAACAGGTCGCCCTGCCCCGTGGTGGCGTGCACCTCGCACACCTCTTCGATGGCGTCCAGGGCCTCGGAAACCGAGGTGCGCTGGCCCTGCGCGATCTCGATCACCGCGAACGCGGTCAGCCCGTACCCCATGGCCGTGAGGTTCAGCTGCGGCGGGAAGCCGCCGAGGATGCCCTGTTCGGTGAGCCGGTCCAGGCGCGCCTGCACGGTGCCCCTGGCGACGCCGAGCCGGCGCGCGCACTCCAGCACGTTCAGCCGCGGCGCGTCGGTGAGCAACAGCAACAGCCGGGCGTCGAGCGCGTCCACCGCATCCTCCTGGTCACATTGCCCGGTTTGATAGATCATCCTGGGCGAACACTGGTCAATTTGTCCAGAGAAAGGCGCCACTGTTGCCCAAGATGCGACGAACTACGCATTCTGCCAGACATGACGAACGCTCTCGACGATGTCGACTACGACCAGTTGCGCCAGCTCGTCGGTTTGGTCGAGCACGATGAGACCGCCGACCCGTTCCCCGTGAAGTCGCTCGATGCCGTCGTGTTCATCGCCGGCAACGCCACCCAGACCGCGTGGTACTACCAGCACGCATTCGGCATGCGGCTCGTCGCCTACGCCGGGCCAGAGACCGGGCAGCCGGACCACAAGGCGTTCGTGCTGAAGTCGGGTTCCGCGCGCTTCGTCATCACCGGCGGCGTCCGGCCGAACTCCCCGCTGCTCGACCACCACCGCCGCCACGGCGACGGCGTCGTGGACCTCGCGCTCGAAGTGTCCGATGTGGACAAGTGCGTCGCGCACGCGCGCGCCCAGGGCGCCGCGGTCCTGGAGAAGCCGCACGACGTCTCCGACGAGCACGGCACCGTGCGCAGGGCCGCGATCGCGACCTACGGCGAGACCCGGCACAGCCTCGTCGACCGCTCCCGCTACACCGGCCCGTACCTGCCCGGTTTCCAGGCGCGGGAGACGCCGCAGCGCAAGCGGCTGTTCCAGGCCGTCGACCACTGCGTCGGCAACGTGGAGCTCGGCAAGATGGACCACTGGGTGGACTGGTACCACCGCGTCATGGGCTTCACGAACATGGCGGAGTTCGTCGGCGACGACATCGCCACCGAGTACTCGGCGCTGATGAGCAAGGTCGTCGCCAACGGCAACCACCGGGTGAAGTTCCCGCTCAACGAGCCCGCGGTGGCGAAGAAGAAGTCACAGATCGACGAGTACCTGGAGTTCTACGGCGGCGCCGGGTGCCAGCACATCGCGCTGGCCACCAACGACATCGTCGGCACGGTCACCGCGATGCGCGCGGCCGGCGTGGAGTTCCTGGACACCCCGAACTCCTACTACGACGACCCGGCGCTGCGCGCGCGGATCGGCGAGGTGCGGGTGCCGATCGAGACGCTGAAGGAGCACCGGATCCTGGTCGACCGCGACGAGGACGGCTACCTGCTGCAAATCTTCACCAAGCCCGTCGGTGACCGGCCCACGGTGTTCTACGAGCTGATCGAACGGCACGGCTCGCTCGGCTTCGGCAAGGGCAACTTCAAGGCCCTGTTCGAAGCGATCGAGCGCGAGCAGGAGCGCCGCGGCAACCTCTAGCCGAGTAATGCGTATCTCGGTTAGTGGTCGTAGGCGGTCAGTGATCGGGTGATGGGTTGGCCGGTGGCGCGGTTGTGCCAGATGGCGGCGGTGAGGGCCAGGAGGCGTTGGGCGACGCGGGTTCCGACGCCTTCGATGGTGCGTCCGCCGTGCTGTTCGAGGTCGAGTTGGCCTTTGAGGGTGTCGTTGACTGACTCGATGAGCTGGCGGATGGACTTGAGCAGCGGCTCGCCGGGATGGGGCCGGCGGTTGCGGTAGGACGGTCGGATCAGCCGGACCCCGCGCTCGGTGAGGTAGTGGTCGAGTTCGCGGGAGACGTAGCCCTTGTCGGCGATGATCAGCAGGCCGGGGCGGTCGGTGAGCAGGTGGGGTTCGTGGTCGCAGATCGCCATGAGTACCTGCCGCTCGTCGATCTTCGGGTCCGCCAGCGCCCAGGCCACCGGGAGTCCGGCAGGGGTGCAGACCAGATGCAGCCGCAGTCCCCAGAACCAGCGGGAGTGTGAGCGGCAGAAGCCGTACTTGGCCCAGCCGGCCAGCTCTGAGCGCTTGACCGTCGGTCGGGACCGGCCGCACTCCACCGGGGTGGAGTCGACGATCCAGGTGGTGTCGGTCCACAGGTCGGTATCGGCCGCCAGCCAGCGCATCACGTGCTTGATCAGTGGCAGCGCAGCGCGCAGGCGACGGTTGTAGCCGGACTGGCCGGGCAGGTAGCGGAACGCGCCGGGCATCCGGGCGGGCAGGAACCGCAGCCAGCGGGCCTCGGAGGTGAACCCCAGCAACGCCTGGGCGACGGCCAGCGTGACCAGCTCAGCGTCGGTCAGCTTCGGCGGTCTGCCCATCCGCCGCCTGCCCGCGAGATGGTCGTCGATCTTGACGTAGAGTGCGGTGAGAAGGGTGTTCAGGTCGGTCGTCACAAACTGATCTTGGACACCCTTCACCTCACTCCGGGCATCACCCCGACTTACGCATTACTCGTCTAGCCGACGACGGTGAACCCGGCGCGCTGGAGTTCGGCGTGGACCTCCTCGCAGTGGTCGGGCCCGCGGGTTTCCAGCTTGAGCGCGATCTCGACCTCGCCGAGGGCCAGCGCGCCGGAGATCCGCGAGTGCTCGACGTCGAGGACGTTCGCGCCCAGGTCCCGCACGCGGGACAGCACCGACACCAGCGACCCCGGCCGGTCCGGCACGCGCAGCCGCAGCGCGAGGTAACGCCCGCCCGCCGTCATGCCGTGCTGGATGATCTGCAGCAGCAGCAACGGGTCCACGTTGCCGCCGGACACCACGGCCACCACCGGCGCCGCGAACTCGCCGGGGTACTGCAGCAACGCCGCCACCGCCGCCGCGCCCGCAGGCTCCACGACCAGCTTGCGGCGCTCCAGGCACAGCAGCACCGCGCGGGACAGCGACTCCTCCGACACCGTGAGGACGTCGTCGACCTTCGCGGCGACGTGCGCGAAGCTCACCGGCCCTGGCTGGCCGACCGCGATCCCGTCGGCCATCGTCTGCATCTCGCGCAGGCGCACGGGGCCACCGGCCGCGAGCGACGGCGGGAAGGCGGCCGCGTCCTCGGCCTGCACCGCGACGACCCGCACGTCCGGCCGTGACGCCTTCACCGCGCACGCCACGCCCGCGACGAGACCGCCACCGCCGGTCGGCACGAGCACCGTGGCCGCCTCGGGCACCTGCTCCAGGATCTCCAGCCCGACGGTGCCCTGCCCGGCGATGATGTCCGCGTGGTCGAAGGGGTGGATGAACACCGCGCCGGTCCGCTCCGCGAACGCGATCGCCTCGGCCAGGGTCTCCTCCAGCACGTCGCCGTGCAGGTGGACGTCCGCGCCGTAGCCGCGGGTGGCGGCCAGCTTGGGCAGCGGCGCGCGGGTCGGCATGAAGACGGTCGACGAGATGCCCAGCAGCGACGCCGCGAGCGCGACGCCCTGCGCGTGGTTGCCCGCGCTGGCGGCGACGACTCCGCGGGCCCGCTCCTCCGCACTCAGGCCGTGCAGACGGGTGTAGGCGCCGCGGATCTTGAACGAGCCGGTGCGCTGCAGGTTCTCGCACTTCAGGTGGACGGGGCCGCCGTGCGCCCGCTCCAGGTCACGGGCGTGCTCCATCGGCGTGACGCGGATGATCCCCTCGAGCAGCTTCCGCGCCTCGCGGATACGGTCGACGTCCACCAGATCCATATCCCGGATCATGCCACTCGCACCTCACGGCTTTCGGTACCCTGGGAGCCGGTCAGTTCGGCGAATCGGGAGTAGCCATGCCAGCACGGGGTGAAACGGGCGGACGGGTCCGCCGCGCCACGCGTGCGGCCGGACTGCTGCCGTTGGTCGCGGGCGTCACGTCCGCCCTGGCCCTCACCGGCGCGGCGGTCTACACGGTCGACAGGGCCAACTGCGGCGACCCGGCCCAGTACATCCGGCACGACAACTACGTCGAGCTGGTCGGCGGGTGCGTGAACGGCTCCGACCTGGAGGGCATCCGCACCGGCACCACGCCCGGTGACGCCAAGACGGCCGAGCTGAACAACTACCGGCCCTGACCGAGCGGGGAAGCGCCGCGACGCTCCCCCGCCGACGCCTCTCAGCCCAGGGCAGCGCGCAGGTCGTCGCTCAGGTCACGGACGTCCTCGATGCCGACGGACAGCCGCAGCAGGTCGTCGGGCACCTGGAGCATCGAGCCGGCCACGCTCGCGTGCGTCATCTGGCCCGGGTGCTCGATCAGCGATTCGATGCCGCCGAGCGACTCGGCCAGGATGAACAGCTCGGTGCGCGCCGCGGTGTCCAGCGCGGCCTGCCTGCCGTCGGCGTGGCGGAACGAGATCATGCCGCCGAAGCGGCGCATCTGCTTGGCCGCTACCTCGTGGCCGGCGTGCCCGGGCAGGCCCGGGTAGTACACCTCGGCGACCTTCGGGTGCGCCGACAGCATCTCGGCGATCTGCTCCGCGTTGTCGCAGTGCCGGTCCATCCGGACGGCGAGGGTCTTGAGCCCGCGCAGGGTGAGCCAGGCGTCGAACGGGCCGGGCACCGCGCCCGCCGAGTTGCGCAGGAAGAACAGCTGGTCGCGCAGCTCGTCCTCGCTGGTCAGCACGGCGCCGCCGACGACGTCGGAGTGGCCGCCGAGGTACTTGGTGGTCGAGTGCACGACGATGTCGGCGCCTAGCGCCAGCGGCGTCTGCAGGTACGGCGTGGCGAAGGTGTTGTCGACGACGAGGCGGGCACCGGCGCCGTGGGCGATTTCCGCCAGCACCGCGAGGTCGGCGATGCCGAGCAGCGGGTTGGACGGCGTCTCGCACCAGATCAGCTTGGTTTCGGGACGGATAGCGGCACGGACCTCGTCCGGGTTCGACAGGTCCGCGACGCCGTATTCGACGCCCCACAGCTTCAGCACCTTGTCGATCAGCCGGAAGGTGCCGCCGTAGGCGTCGTTGCCCAGAACCAGGTGGTCGCCGGGCCGCAGCACGGTGCGCAGGACCGCGTCGGTGGCGGCCATGCCGGAGGCGAACGCCAGGCCGTGCCGCGCGCCCTCGAGCGAGGCAAGGGCCTGCTCCAGCGCGGTGCGCGTCGGGTTCGCGGTGCGGGAGTACTCGTAGTCACCCTCGCGGGTCCCCCCGACGCCGTCCTGCGCGTAGGTGGAGGTCTGGTAGATGGGCACGATGACCGCACCTGTCCGCGGGTCAGGCTCCTGACCTGCGTGGATGGCGCGCGTCTCGAAGCCGGAGCGGGAAAGGTCGTGCGTCATTTCCCCAGCCTACGACCAGCCCTGGGTCACCCATCGTCCGGTCGGCGGCAGGCACGCCAGCACCAGCGTGCCGATCGTCGGCACGCACAGCACGCCGACGTAGCCGAGCGGCACGTCGCCGTCGAGGAGGCCGAGGAAGTACACCCCGGAGGCGCCGAGCACCAGCACGAGCAGGTACACGAAGAGCGCCGCGGCCGCGCCGATGATCGTCGCGACGCGGCCGAACTCCTTGGCCAGCACGAGCCCGACCCCGCCGGTGATGAGGACCGCGGCGAGCACCAGGTGCGTGGCGAACGTCAGCAGGCTGCGCCCGAGGTCGCCGTCGCCGGCGAGCAGCACCGCGCCACCGGCGACGCCGACCAGGTGGAACAGGCCGCCGAGCAGGGCCAGGACGGCCGCCGTGATGCCGGCGCCGCCGCCGCGGGATGTCGCGGCCGCTTCGGATTGGGACGGAAAGGTCACCACTACCAACTACCAGCCGGGCGGTGCCGCAGGTACCGGAAGGTCCAGGGAAGCACCGCGAGGACGAACACGAGCGGGCCGCCGACCACCGCGCCGACCCGCACGAACGCGTCGTCGGGGGCGAAGCGGAACATGGCGGCGAAGAAGTCCCCGAAGTAGCCGGGGTAGAGCAGGACCGGTTCGCAGATCACCGCGGCGACCGCGAGAGGCCCGCCGACCAGCAGCAACACCCCGCCGGCGACCGCGCGGAAGAACGTGGTCAGCGCGCCGGCGAGCAGGACCAGCGCGGCGGCCGAGTAGACGCCGAGGACGCCGCGGACCTTGCCGTCCATGCCGGCGAAGCCGTAGTCGACGAAGAACTTCAGCGGCAGGTAGCCGAGTAGGCCGGCCAGCACCAGCCCGAGCAGGCCGGCGAGGATCGCGGTGGTCCCGCTGGGGCGCGGCTCGTGGCCGTTTCGACTCGTCACAGCGCCCCCGGGGGATCGGTCCGTTCCGGCGCTCACCCTAGCCGCGTTCCCGGCGCACGGACATCAACTGGGAAAAAGACGATGCCCCCGGCACGCGCCGGGGGCATCGTCGACAGATCAGCTGGTCACCACTGCTGGGGCGGCTGACCGGGCTGGCCGTACTGGCCAGGCTGCTGCGGCGGCTGGCCGTACTGACCCGGCTGCTGGCCGTACTGGCCGGGCTGACCGTAGCCGGGCTGCTGGCCGTACTGGCCGGGCTGACCGTAACCGGGCTGCTGCTGCGGCTGGCCGTACTGACCGGGCTGGCCGGGCTGCGGGAAGCCACCGCTCTGCGGGTTGGGCCCGCCGGGCTGGCCGTACTGGGGCTGGCCGTGGGGCTGCCCGAACTGACCGGGCTGACCCGGCTGCGGGAAGCCGCCGCTCTGCGGTCCACCGAAGCCACCGGGACCGCCGAAGCCGCCCGGGCCGCCCTGCTGGCCGCCACCCTCGCCGAGACCGACGAACTGCTTGGTCGCCGGGACCAGGCCGAGCACACCGATCGCCAGCACCACGATGCCGAAGATCAGATACATGATCGCCTTGCCGGGTGTGTCGATCTCGCTCGGGAACGCGGTCATGAATAGGATCGCGAACAGCAGGAGGAGGAACCCGCCGACCGCGGTGACGATCGGCGCGATCTTCTTCAGCGAGGCGCTGAGGCGCCCGGCGAGCGCGAGCAGCACGCCACCGCCCAGCGCCGCGAGGCCGCCGACCAGGATCATGATCAGGTAGAACCAAACCAGGCCCGGGCTCGGCAGACCGTACTGGTCGGCCTGCTCGCGGATCCCCTCGTACGCGTCCGAGTAGTCACTCGCGTCACCGAAGTCGACCAGGACGAAGATGGCCGAGAGGAGTCCCAGGAGCGCGGCGACACCGCCGGCGATGTAGCCGAAGAGCTGGTTGTTGCCCCCACGGGCGCCGCCGCCCTGCTGGGGGTAGCCCGGCGCGCCGAAGCCCTGCGGCTGGCCGAACCCACCCGACGGCGGGCCGTAGCCCTGCGGCGACTGGCCGTACGGGCCCGGCTGCTGCTGCCCGAAACCGGGCTGCTGCTGGCCGAAGCCCTGCTGCCCGAAGCCCTGCTGGGGGTTCACCGCGCCGGGATTCACTGCACTGGGGTTGTCCGCGGCGCTCGGCGGCGGCGAGTACGGGATGGCCGGCGGCTGGGAGCCCGGGGGCACCAGCTGCGTGGACTCCGCGCCCGGCTGCTCACCCGGGTTGACCTTCTGCGTGGCGTTCGGGTCCCCACCCGGCTGGACCACCTGGGTCGGCTCCGCGGTCTCGCCGAACGAGCCGCCCTCGGACGGCTGCTGCGACTGGCCGGGCTGCACGACCTGGGTCGGCTCCGACGAGCCGAACGGGTTGTCTTGCTGCTGCTGGGGACCGCTCGGCGGGCCCTGAGGCGGCTGACCGCCACCCCAAGGCTGGTTGGGCGGCTGCGGAGCGCTCATGTGGGTCTTGAACCCCCTCGAGAGGACTGACAGTGCGTATTCACATTGATCCGGGTGGCCACACGCTATCGGATACCGGTCATAGACGCTCGTAACGCCCCGACGGTTCCGCGCGATGAAGTCTGGTTCAGCGTCCGGCGAGGTAGCCCAGCAGGTCGTGCCTGGTGAGCACGCCGGCCGGCTTGCCGTCGACCAGCACCAGCGCGCCGTCCGCATTGGACAGGGCCTTCATCGCCGCGCCGACGCCCTCGCTGGCGCCGATGGTCGGCAGCGGCGGCGACATGTGCTTGTCCAGCCGGTCGGCGAGCTGGGCCTTCCCGGTGAACAGGGCCTCCAGCAGCTCCCGCTCGTTGACGGCGCCGACCACCTCGGCGGCCATCACCGGCGGCTCGGCGCTGACCACCGGCATCTGGCTGACGTCGAACTCGGCCAGGATCGCGACGGCCTCGGCGACCGTCTCGTTCGGGTGGGTGTGGACCAGGTCGGGCAGCGATCCGGTCTTGGCGCGCAGGACGTCGCCGACCGTGGCGCCGGAGGAGTCCGGCGGCAGGAAGCCGTAGCCGGCCATCCACTGGTCGTTGAAGACCTTGCCCAGGTAGCCGCGGCCGCCGTCGGGCAGGAGCACCACGATGACGTCGTCCGGGCCGAGCCGCTCCGCGAGCTTGAGCGCGGCCGCGACGGCCATCCCGCACGAGCCGCCGACCAGCAGGCCCTCCTCGAGCGCCAAACGCCGGGTGACGGCGAAGGACTCGGCGTCGGAGATGGCGATGATCTCGTCAGCGATGCCGCGGTCGTAGGTGTCCGGCCAGAAGTCCTCGCCGACGCCTTCGACCAGGTAGGGCCGCCCGGTGCCGCCGGAGTAGACCGAGCCCTCCGGGTCGGCGCCGACGACCTTGACGCGGCCCTGGGAGGCTTCCTTCAGGTAGCGGCCGGTGCCGGAGATCGTGCCGCCGGTGCCCACGCCCGCGACGAAGTGGGTGATCTTCCCGTCGGTCTGCTGCCAGATCTCGGGGCCGGTCGAGTGGTAGTGGCTCTCCGGGTTCTGCTGGTTGGCGTACTGGTTGGGCTTCCAGGCGCCCTCGATCTCCTGCACCAGCCGGTCGGAGACGGAGTAGTAGGAGTCCGGGTGCTCGGGCGGGACGGCGGTCGGGCACACCACGACGCGGGCGCCGTAGGCCTTCAGCACGTTGCGCTTGTCCTCGCTCACCTTGTCCGGGCAGACGAAGACGCACTGGTAGCCCTTGCGCTGGGCGACCATCGCCAGGCCGACGCCGGTGTTGCCGGAGGTCGGCTCCACGATGGTGCCGCCGGGCTTGAGCTCGCCGGAGGCCTCGGCGGCTTCGACCATCCGCAGCGCGATGCGGTCCTTCACGCTGCCGCCCGGGTTGAAGTACTCCACCTTCGCCAGCACGAGCGGCGCCAGGCCCTCGGTGAGGGAGTTCAGCTTGACCAGCGGGGTGTTGCCCACGAGATCGACGATGTGCTCGACGTAGTCCACGGCCCCACCCTAGACGTGGCAGTCGTCGCGTAGGGGTTTGACCGCACGCTCCCAAGGTGCAGGATGTGGGTAAGCACGCGCTTAGTCCGACCCGAAGGAGTGTCAAGCCATGCCTGAAGCCGTCATCGTCTCCGCGGCGCGTTCGCCGATCGGCCGCGCCGGGAAGGGCTCGCTGGTGAGCATGCGGCCGGACGACCTGGCCGCGCAGATGGTCCGCGCCGCACTGGACAAGGTGCCGCAGCTGGACCCGAAGGACATCGACGACCTCATGCTCGGCTGCGGCCTGCCCGGCGGCGAGTCGGGCTTCAACATGGGCCGCGCCGTCGCGGTCCAGCTCGGCTACGACCACCTGCCCGGCTGCACCATCACCCGCTACTGCTCCTCCAGCCTGCAGACCACCCGCATGGCGCTGCACGCGATCAAGGCGGGCGAGGGCGACGTGTTCATCTCCGCCGGCGTGGAGACGGTGTCGCGGTTCGCGAAGGGCAGCTCGGACTCCTGGCCCGACACGCACAACCCGCTGTTCGCCGACGCCGAGGCCCGCACCGCGAAGGTCGCGGCCGAGGGCAGCGACACCTGGGTGGACCCGCGTGAAAACGGGCAACTGCCCGACGTCTACATCGCGATGGGCCAGACCGCGGAGAACCTCGCGCGCCTGAAGAACGTCTCCCGCGAGGAGATGGACGAGTTCGGTGTGCGGTCGCAGAACCTGGCGGAGAAGGCCATCGCCGACGGGTTCTGGGCCAAGGACATCACGCCGGTGACCCTGCCCGACGGCACGGTCGTGTCGAAGGACGACGGCCCGCGCGCGGGCGTGACGATCGAGGGCGTGTCCGGCCTGAAGCCGGTGTTCCGTCCCGACGGCCGGGTCACCGCGGGCAACTGCTGCCCGCTCAACGACGGCGCCGCCGCGCTGGTGATCATGTCCGACACCAAGGCGAAGCAGCTCGGCATCACGCCGCTGGCGCGGGTCGTGTCGACCGGCGTGTCCGGCCTGTCGCCGGAGATCATGGGCTACGGCCCGGTCGAGGCGTCGCAGCGCGCGCTGGCCCGCGCCGGGATGTCCATCGGCGACATCGACCTGGTCGAGATCAACGAGGCGTTCGCCGCGCAGGTCATCCCGTCCTACAAGGACCTGGGCATCGACATCGAGCGGCTGAACGTCAACGGCGGCGCGATCGCCGTGGGCCACCCGTTCGGCATGACCGGCGCCCGCATCACCTCGACGCTGATCAACTCGCTGCAGCACCACGACAAGCAGTGGGGCCTGGAGACGATGTGCGTCGGCGGCGGCCAGGGCATGGCGATGGTGATCGAGCGACTGAGCTGACCCCGCACGCGAAAAGGGGCCCGGCTGCGTGCCGGGCCCCTTTTTCGGGTGCGTGGATCAGGCGCTGGCACCGTTCTTCGCGACCGCGCACATGGTGGTGGCGGGCTCGGAGTAGGTGACCGCGCCGTCGATTTCGAGGCCCTCGCAGGCGGCCTCGTCGGCCTGGCCGGTGACGATCTTGAGGAATTCGATCTCGGCCGTCGGGTCGGTGCAGGGGACCCGCTTGTAGCCGTCGGTCGACGACGTCACGTTGGCGAAGCAGTCGCCGTCGTGCGCGTTGATCATCAGGCAGAGCTTGTAGTCGCCGCGGCCGCTGACGCTGTACTCGTCGTAGTCGCCGGTCGGGCAGTTGTCGGACGCGTTGTCCAGCTTGACCGCGATCTTGACGTTCGCGTTCTGGTCGCCGCAGTCCTTCTTCGTCGGCTCGTCGCCGTTGGTCTTGAACTCGGTGATCTGCAGGCAGTCACCGACCGCGGCCGAGGCCGGGGACCCGACGAAGTTGATGATCGCGGCGATGCCGACACCGACGACCACGACGATCGGCAGGACGATCCGCAGCCAGGTGAGCTTGCTCTTCTTGGCGGGCTGGCCGGGCGGCGGGCCGAACGGCTGCCCCGGCGGGGGTCCGAACGCGCCGGGCTGACCGGGCTGACCCGGCGGCGGGAAGGCCGGCGGGGCGCCGGCGGGCTGCCCGAACTGGCCCGGCTGACCGGGCTGGCCCGGCTGGCCGAACGCGCCGGGAGCGCCCTGGTTACCGGCGGGCGGCTGGTTGCCGAAGGGCGCCGGCTGCCCTCCAGGCGCAGCCGGCGGTGGGGGGACGCTCACGCGAACCTCACAAGTGTGAACTGGACAGGAGTCCTCGTATCCAACACTGCGTAGTCAACGAGACGATCACCGGGCCACCGAAAGGGTGAGCACATAGCAGAAGGACACCCGGTTGGTAACCGGGTGTCCTTCTGTTGCGAGCAAGCCGTTCAGGCGATGTTGTCGAGGTGGCGAAGCCGCCTCACCACCCGAGCAACTAGCACCGCCGCGGGCTCCGAGGCGGCTCCTCGCGAGGACAGCGCCGACGTGGTGAATTGGACATTCATGAGTCGGTGATCCCACAGCGAGGGGCCGTCTCAGGTTCCGCCACCCGCACCGCCATGCAAACCGCCACTGTGCGTTCGCTAGTCGTTCTGCAGGTACGACAGGAGGCGGAGGATCTCCAGGTAGAGCCAGACCAGGGTGGTCATCAGACCGAACGCGGCGAACCACGCCCACTTGGCCGGCATCCCCTGGCGGATCATCTGGTCCGCCATGTCGAAGTCGAGCAGGAAGTTGAACGCCGCGACGCCGATCACGACCAGGCTGAAGATGATCGCGAGCGCGCCGCCGTCCCGCAGGCCCATGTTTACGCCGAACAGGCCGAGCACGAGGTTGGCGAGCATGAGGATCGCGACACCGGCGGTGGCGCCGATGATCCACTTCGTGAGCTTCGGCGTTACCTTCACGGCGCCGGTCTTGTAGACCACCAGCATCGCGACGAAGACACCCGCCGTGCCCAGGATCGCCTGCAGCGCGATGCCCGGGTAGATGAACTCGAAGAGCCCGGTGATCGCACCGAGGAAAACACCCTCGGCGGCCGAGTACAGCAGCGTCATCGGGCCGCTCGGCTTCTGCCGGAAGATCATGATCAGCGACAGCACCAGGCCGACGACCATGCCGCCGAGCATCAGCCCGACCACCGGGCCGAGCGCCTGCGCGTCGGCCTGGGTGTGGGCCCAGATCGCCGCGATCACACCGGTGACCAGTGCGGTGCCGAGGCTCGCGCCGGTCTTGATGACGACGTCGTCGACCGTCATGGGGCGTTCGGTTGCCGGCGCCTGCTGCGCGCCGTACCCCGACGGCATGCCGTAACCAGGCATGCCCTGGGGCTGGTTGAAGCCTACGTTCGGCCCGTAAGAGCCGTATCCCGCGCTGCCGGTGGGCAGGTTGCGGAACGCTGGGTTGCTTGTGGAACGCACCTGATCCTCCTGGATCTACTGGCACCTGCATCAGGTTCAACGTCGGCAGCGCCCTGCCGGTTCCCGTCAAGTAAAGGCGACTTTACTCGCGTCCACCGATCGTTCCGGGGGCCCCGTGCACTATGACTGTGGTCACGACGGCCACGGCGGCGGACAATGCAGCCGGGCGACGACGGCGGAGGGCAGGCACATGACCGGGTATTTCGTGACCGGGGCGACCGGGCTGATCGGACGCCAGTTCACCCCGCTGCTGCTCGCGAGGGCGGAGGTCGACCGGGTGTTCCTGCTGGTCCGCGAGAAGTCGCGGGAGCGGCTGGCGGACCTGGTCAACGGGTGGCCGCACCCGGAGAAGGTGACGCTGGTCGACGGTGACATCGGCCGCGAAGACCTTGGCATCGCCGAAGACGTGCGCGCCCAGCTGCGGGGCCGGGTCGACGGTCTGGTCCACCTGGCCGCGCTCTACGACCTCACGGCCGACGACGCCACCAGCGTCAAGGCCAACGTCGACGGCACGCGCCACGTGCTCGACCTGGCCGCGGACATCGGCGCCGGTTGTCTGCACCACGTGTCGTCGGTGGCCGTGGCCGGTGACCACGAGGGCGTGTTCACCGAGGACATGTTCGACACCGGCCAGCGCCTGCCGACGCCGTACCACCGGACGAAGTTCGAGGCCGAGCGGCTGGTGCGGCAGCAGTCCGAGGTGCCGTGGCGGGTGTACCGGCCCGCCGTCGTGGTCGGCCACTCGCAGACCGGCGAGATGGACAAGATCGACGGCCCGTACTACCTCTTCCCCGCGATCAGCAGGCTCGCCGCGCTGCCGAACGTGCCGCTCGCCGGCCCGGACCTCGGCGACACGAACGTCGTCCCGGTCGACTACGTGGCCAGGGCGCTGCTGGAGCTGGTCGTCAAGCCGGGTCTGGACGGGCGCGCGTTCCACCTGGTCAGCCCGGAACCGCAGTCGGTGATCCGCGTATACAACGCCTTCGCCCGCGCGGCCGGGGCGCCGACGATCAACGTCGAGCTGGACCGGCGGCTGTCCCGCGGCCTGCTGAAGCTGGCCCGGCTGACCGAGCACGTGCCAGGCGTCACGATCACCCGCGACGCGTTCCTGGAGCGCCTCGGCATTCCGGCCGTCCTGCTGGACACGCTGTCGTTCCCGTCGGTCTTCGCCTCCGCCGCGACGCGCAAGGAGCTCGCGGCCAGCGGTGTCGACGTGCCCCGGATCGAGGACTACGCGCCCGCGCTGTGGCGGTACTGGCGCGAGCACCTCGACCCGTTCCGCGCCCGCAAGCACGGGCCGCGGGGCGAGCTGGACGGCCGCCGCGTGATCATCACCGGCGCGTCGTCGGGCATCGGGCGGGCGACCGCGCTGAAGGTGGCCGCCGAGGGCGGCGTGCCGCTGCTGGTCGCGCGGCGGGAGCCGGAGCTGGCGGAGGTGCGCGACGAGATCGTCGCCGCGGGCGGCTACGCCTCGATCTACCCGGCCGACCTGACCGACGAGGAGGCCGTGCGCAAGATCGTCGACCAGATGCTGGCCGAGCACGGGCGCATCGACATGCTGGTCAACAACGCCGGCCGGTCGATCCGCCGCTCGATCAAGCTGTCCTACGACCGCTTCCACGACTACGAGCGCGCGATGGCGATCAACTACTTCGGCGCGGTCCGGCTGATCCTCGCGGTGCTGCCGCACATGGCCGAGCGGAAGTTCGGACACGTGGTCAACGTGTCCTCGATCGGCGTGCAGGGCATCGCGCCGCGGTTCTCGGCGTACGTCGCGTCGAAGGCGGCGCTGGACTACTTCAGCAAGATCGCCGCGACCGAGACCCACGGTGACGGCATCACGTTCACGACCATCCACATGCCACTGGTCCGCACGCCGATGATCCGGCCGACGAAGATCTACGACGCGTTCCCGACGAAGTCGCCGGACCAGGCCGCGGGCATGGTGGTGCGCGCACTGAAGAACCGGCCCAAGCATCTCGGCACCCCGGAGGGGTATCTGATCCAGGCGGCGTACACGCTGCTGCCGGGGCTCGTCGACGCCATCGCGTACGAGGGTTACCGCGTCTTCCCCGATTCGACGGCCGCGGGCGGCAGTGGTGAGCTGCGGATCGGGAAGGGCGAGCGGCACCTGTCGCGCGCGGCGAACGCCCTCGTCAAACTCACCAGGGGTTTCCACTGGTGAGTGACACACCGGGCGTGGGCCTGACCGTGATAACGCGCTGTGCGCGGGTACGGTTTTCGCCATGGTCTCTGAGCGCGACAGCCTGCTCCCGTTGCGGCGTGAGTACAACCAGGTGTGGCACGGCTTCGACCGCGGCCAGGTGCTGCAGTACCTGGACCACGTCGAGGCGAACCTGCGCCGGGTGATGGCTGATCGCGACAACGCGATGGCCAAGGTGTCCAACCTGTCGCGCGAACTGGAGGCCGCGCGCGGGGAGATCGCGCGGCTGCGCAACCGGGTCGAGGAGCTGAAGCGGCCGCCGGAGCGGGTCGAGGACCTCGACGAGCGCATGCAGCGCACCGTGGAGCTGGCGGAGATGCGCGCCGAGGAGATCACGTCGCGCGCGCAGGTCGCGGCGGAGGAGCACTGGAGCGCGACGACCGAGCTGTCCGGGAAGCTGCGTGAGCGGTACCAGAAGCTGCTGGCGGAGCTGGACACGCACGGGCAGGCGCTGCAGGCCGAGCACAAGCGGGCGCTGGAGGCGACGAAGGCGGAGGTCGAGCGCCTGACGGCAGAGGCGACGCGGCGGCGGACGCAGCTGGACATCGAGGCCGAGCGCAAGCGGCGCACCGTGCAACACGACTTCGAGCAGTCGATGGCGTCGCAGCGGGCCGCGCTGGAGAAGCACATCGCCGACCAGCAGACGGCGAGCAAGCAGCAGGCCGAGCGGCGCATCGCGGAGGCGACCGCCGAGGCGAAGCGCCTGGTCGACGAGGCCAGCGCGAGGGCGCGCGCGATGGTCGAGGAAGCGACCGCGAGGGCGGAGAAGCGCGAACGCGAGGCGCGGCAACTGGTGGAGCGCCTGACGCGGATCAGCACGGAGGTCGCCGGGCGGCTCCGCAAGACCGACGAGGTGCTGGCCCGCGGCCAGTCGGCGCTGGAGCCGCTGCGGGAAGAATCCGTGGTGGACACGAGCCGGCCCGTGGACGATGCGGCCGCCGGGATGAAGACGGTGCCCGCGGTGAAGCCGGCGGCGGTGAAGCCGGTCAGTGGGCCGGGTGCTGGTGGGCCGGGTGCTGGTGGCGCGGCTGGGGGCGCGGCGAAGCCTGGGACCGGCGGGCCTGGCGCCGGTGGCGCGGCTGCCGGTGGCTCCAATGCCGGTGGGCCGAGTGCCGGTGGCGCAGCTGCCGGTGGCTCCAGTGCCGGTGGGCCAGGTGCCGGTGGCACAACAGCGAGCGCGGCGAAGCCGGGTGCCGGTGGATCCAGTGCCGGCGGACCGGGGTCCGGCGCGCAGCGCGCGTCGGCAGGACCGACCGCAGGTGGCCTGGGCAGCCCGGCCAATGATGCTCCGGCGGGCGGCAAGCCCAACCAGCCGAAGGCACCGGCCCCGAAGCCCGGTGGCGGTGCCCGGCCGGTGACGGGCAAACCACCCGCGGCGCTCGCGGGGCCTGCCGCGATGGCGGAGGAGCAGCAGCCGCCCAAGCCGCTCGCCAAGCGGCCCCAGTCCACCAGGAAGTAGGCCGCCGGAGGCGGCCCCGCGTGCCCCAGCCGATCGGGCAGGCCTGCAGGCGGCAGCTCACCGGACAGCGCCGTCGGGAGGCGGCGTCCCCACGGCGCTTCGGTCCCGTCATCGGCTGGTGCCCACCAAACCAGTTGGTCGAACGGCGCCGCTGGAGGCGGCGTCCTCGGCAACCCCGGCCAGCCCCACCCCTGAGGGTGGAGCCCGGCCGGGACCCGCGCTAGGGCAAGCGTGGCCAGGGGTTCAGCGCCTCCAGCTGCGCGGCCAGCGCCAGCAGCCGTGACTCGCCGCCGGGGCGCGTCACCAACTGCACCCCGATCGGCAACCCTTCCGGCGTGCGGCCGGCCGGCACGGAGATCGCCGGGTAGCCGGACAGGTTCCACAGGCCCGTAAAGCCCGCCAGCGCCACCGAAGGCAACGCGTTCGCCAGGCACGACCTCGAATGCCACGCCGCCGCCTTCGGGGGCATCGTCGCGAGCGTCGGGGTGATCAGCACGTCCTGGCCGGCGAAGAACTCCGCCGCGCGCACCGTCCAGCGTCGCGCGGTTCCCGGCGTCACCAGCCTCCGCACGGCACGCCCGATCCGCACGTGCCGCTGCGTCCGCGGCTGCAGCGCGTCGAAGTCCACCTCGGACGCCTGCTCGGCCGGGCCGGCGAACCACCGTTCCAGGATCCCGGCCACCGGCTCCACCCCGTATCGCGGCCGCGCGCGAGACACGCGATGCCCGGACGCCGCCAGCAGGTCCGCCACCCGCTCGACCGCCGCCGTCAACGGGCGCGGCACCGGCGCGCGCGTCAGCGGCACCTCCGTCGACACCGCGATCCGCAGCCGCCCCGGTTCGCGCACCTCGGCGAACTCCGGCCGGCCCGCCAGCACCGACAACAGCAACGCCGCATCCGCCACCGTCGTCGCCAGGCTGCCGTGCGCGGACATTCCGAACCAGCCGTCATCGGCCAGCACTTCCGCCCCCGGCTTGATCCCCACCAGCCCGCACATCGCCGCGGGCAACCGGATCGAGCCGAGCCCGTCGGTGCCGTGCGCGACCGGCACCAGCCCCGCCGCCACCGCCGCCGCGCTGCCGCCCGACGAACCGCCCGCCGTGTACTCCGGCGCCCACGGGTTGCGCGTCACGGCCTCCGGCGAGTCGGTCATCGGCCAGATGCACAGCTCCGGCACACGCGTGATCCCGACGACCACCGCGCCCGCCTCCCGCAGCCGCCGCACCACGAAGTGGTCCGAACCAGCCGGCCGGGCCGTGGCGGTCCCGTTCGTCACGGTCTCGCCCGCGATCCCGGCGACGTCCTTCACCGCCACCGGCACCCCGGCCAGCGGCAGCTCCGCCAGGTCCGCGCGCGAGCACAGCGCCGCGGCCTCCGCCACCGCCTCGTCCGCCCGCACCCGGCGGAACGCCCCCACCACCCGGTCCGCGGCCTCGATGCCCGCGATCACCCGTTCGGTCTCCCGCACCGGGTCCACCGTCCCGGCCCGCACCGCTTCGGCCAACGCCTTCGCCGTCACCATGCGGAAAACCCTATAGAACAATTGGCGGCGCAATTGCCGGTGGCGTGAGCGGCCGATCACTCAGCGAGCCAGGCGATGTCGGATTCGTCACGGTTACCCGCGCACGAAACGTGATCAGCGCGTGCACCCACCGTGAGATGACCTGATCAGCGCCATTCTCCGAAAAGGACCCACGACCGCCGACGCGGCCGGAACCCCTTGCGCCGCAGTTAGAATCGCGTTCGGAACCCCGGTACCTCATCAATAAAGGTGTGACAGATCACAGAAGGAACGAGCGCGACATCGCCCGCTACGACCATCCGGAGTAGCGGGCAAGACCATCCAGCGGAATAGAACCCGCGGAACGCTTCGGCATTCCCCGGACTCGCCAAGGATCTGCGCGGCCCATCGGTCGGGACGTAACGAGATCATATAGCGAGACGACAATATCCGCGCGGCTGACAAAGCCCCTGACCACTCAGCGGAGAGGCGGCGAGCGCGGACGGAACGTGAAGTTGACTCGACTTGTCCGGGCTGGTTCACTCTCCCGGTCGCAGAACCCACCGCGGTTCCTGTGCGCAGCGTCAACTCGGGTCCGGGGGCCGAGGCCATCACATCGAGTTGCGGGAAAGGCTCTTCAGAGCGTTGAAAAAGGTATTCGGAACACGTAGACGGCGTGCTTCGATCCGGTCGAGGGTGCTCGCGATCGCGATCGTGCCCAGCGTCGCCCTGCTGCTCGCCGGCGTGGCGCTCGCGGGTTACCTGGTCGTGCAGGCGGTGAACGCCCGCGAATTCGCGACGAAGGTCCACGATTCGGCCGAGCCGGGCGCCCTCTTCTTCGGCGCGGTGCGTGCCGAGCGCGTGCTGACCCTGCGCACACTGGCGAGCAACGGCGCGCCCGGCGCGGATCTGATCCAGGCCCGCGCCAAGACGGACACCACGGCCGCGCGGATGGCCACCGTGCTGCAGGACATGGTCGACGACGCGCCGGAATCGGTGCGTCAGAGCATCGCCAAGACCAGCGCGAACTTCGCCCAGCTGCCGGAGCTGCGGCAGCGCGTGGACAGCAGGCAAGCTTCGCCGCTGGAGGCCTACGCCTTTTACAACCGCATCATCGACGAGTTCGCCACCGGTCTGAACGGCGTCGCCGAAGGCGCGCCGGACGCGCAGACCGCGTTCCTCCGCGTCACCGCGATGCCGCTGTTCACCGCGGCCGACGCGATGTCCCGCGGTGACGCGCTGGCGGCCGCCGGCATCGCCGGGCGCGGTCTGTCCGAGGAGGAGTTCCGCACCTACATCAGCCAGGTCGGCGCGTACCACGCCGAGCTGGAGGTCGCCGCACCGCAGATGATCCCGTCGGTGCGCGCCAAGTACGAGGCGTTGCTGGCGAGCCCGGCGTGGGACACGCTGAGCATCGTTGAAAACGCTTTCCTCCGCGGCAACCAGGACTCGCTCCCGGTGCCCGAGGCGCAGTGGCGCGACGCCGCGACCCAGGTCGGGAACGCGCTGATGGGCCTCTACATCGAGCAGAGCTCCAACGCCACCGACGTCGGCCTGGAAAGCGGTGACCGGACGCTGGTCACCTCGATCATCGCGGGCGCCGCGGCGCTGATCGTCTCCTTCGCGGTGTTCTTCTTCGCCTGGCGCCTGTCCAACCGCCTGATCCAGCGCCTCGGCCGGCTCCGCGAGGAGACCCTGGAGGCCGCCGAGACGCAGCTGCCGGAGCTGGTCGAGCGGGTCCGCACCGGCGAGGCCGTCGACCTCGACACCGAGGTCGCGCTGCTGGACCACGGCGACGACGAGATCGGCCAGGTCGCCGACGCGTTCAACAAGGCGCAGCAGACCGCCATCGCGGCCGCCGTCGACGAGGCCAAAACCCGTGAGGGCACCAAGAAGGTCTTCCTCAACATCGCGCACCGCAGCCAGGTGCTGGTGCACCGGCAGCTCAAGGCGCTCGACGAGGCCGAGCGCAAGCAGGAGGACCCGGACCAGCTGGACCTGCTGTTCCGCCTGGACCACCTGTCCACCCGCGCCCGCCGCAACGCGGAAAACCTGATCATCCTCGGCGGCGAGCGGCCGGGACGGCAGTGGCGCAACCCGGTCGCCCTGGCCGACCTGATCCGCGGCGCCACCGGGGAGACCGAAGACTACGCGCGCGTCACCGTCGGCAAGCTGCCGAACGTCGCGGTCGCCGGCCCGGTCGTCGCCGACCTCGTGCACCTGCTCGCCGAGCTGCTCGACAACGCCACCTCGTTCTCGCCGCCGAACTCGCGCGTCGAGGTGTTCGGCGACGTCGTCGGCAAGGGCGTGGTCATCGAGATCGAGGACCAGGGCCTCGGCATGGAGCCGGAGCAGGCCGACGAGCTGAACGCGATGCTGCGTGAACCGCCGGACTTCAGCGTCATGGCGCTGTCCGCGGAACCGCGCCTCGGTCTGTTCGTGGTCGCGCGGCTGGCGTCCCGGCACGGGATTTCGGTGACCCTGCGCGATTCCGCCTACGGCGGCACGCGGGCGATCGTGCTCGTGCGGTCCGAGCTGCTGGCTCCGGTGCCACAGCCGGAGGACGGGCAGCAGCAGCCCGAGGAGACGTTGGTCCCGGCCCAGAGCGCGCCGTCGCACCGCTGGCCGGAGGAGGCCGACATCCCGCCCGAACCGCCCAGCACCAACGGGCATCGCGAGGAGGCCCCGGCGCGGGTGGACCTGTTCCGCGCCAACGTGCCGGCCGCTCCGCCGGAACCGCCGCCCGCCCCGCAGCAGCAGCACCAGGCGCCACCGCAGCGGCCGCAGGTGCCGTTGCGGCCGCCGCTGGACACCCGCATGCCGATCGACACGCGGCCGCCGCAGGCCCGGCCCCCGCAGCACGCGGGGTCGATCTCGCCGGACCGCCCGCCGCTGCCTCGGCGGCGACGGCAGCAGAACCTGGCCCCGCAGTTGAGGAAGGAAGAGGAGACAGCCACCTTCAGCGCCGCCACCGGCCACAGCACCGTGCCCGACAACAGCCCGGAGCAGGCCCGCAGCCGGCTCTCGGCGTTCCAGCAGGGCACCCGCCGCGCTCGTGAACAGGATCCGAGCACCACCGACATTCTGGGAGAGCACACGTGACGAACGCGGGAATCAACGAGCTGGACTGGCTCCTCGACGACCTCCTGCAGCAGGTCGTCGGAGCGGACCGGGCGGTTGTGCTGTCGGCCGACGGTCTGCTGATCGGCCGATCGACCAATCTGTCCGAAGAGGACGGCGAGCACCTGTCGGCGGTGGCGTCGGCGTTCCAGAGCCTCGCCAAGGGCACCGGGCGCCACTTCGGCGGCGGCGCGGTGCGCCAGACCGTCGTGGAGATGGACAACGCCTTCCTGTTCGTCACCACGGCCGGGCACGGCGCGTGCCTCGCGCTGCTGACCGCGGCCGACGTCGACATGGGCCTCGTCGCCTACGCGATGAACATGATGGTCAAGCGGGTCGGCGCGGCGCTGAGCGCGGCGCCACGAGTTGAGCAGCAAAGCACGCCATGATGATCAGGCGGGACGACGACACCTGGTTCGATGACGCCGCTGGCCCGATCGCCCGGCCGTACACGATCACCGGCGGGCGCACCCACGCCGGCGACATCGACCTGCAGCTGCTGTCACTCGTGGTCGCCCTGCCCGGACTGGCCGAAGCAGCCACCATGGCACCGGAGTACGCCCGTATCGTGCGCCTGTGCCAGCGGCCGCTGTCGGTCGCCGAGGTCGCGGCGCACCTGGACCTGCCGGTGCCGATCGTGAAGGTGCTGCTGGCCGACCTCATCGAGCGCGGCCACGTCATCTACCGGACGTCCCAGCCCATCTCCGACACCCCGGAACAACACGTACTTCAGGCGGTTCTCGATGGCATTCGCAGGCTCTGAGCCCCGGCGGAACGTCTCCGCCACCGTGGTGAAGCTGCTGATCGCAGGCGGCTTCGGGGTCGGGAAGACCACCATGGTCGGTTCGGTGAGCGAGATCTCCCCGTTGCGGACGGAGGAATCGATCACCCAGGCCTCGGCCGGGGTCGACGACCTCACCGGGGTGGAGAGCAAGACCACCACGACCGTGGCGCTGGACTTCGGCCGCATCACGATCAACCCCGAGCTGATCCTGTACCTGTTCGGCACGCCGGGGCAGGACCGGTTCTGGTTCATGTGGGACGAGCTCGCGCAGGGCGCGCTGGGCGCGGTGGTGCTCGCCGACACACGCAGGTTGGAAAGTTGCTTCCCGGCCGTGGACTTCTTCGAGCGGCGCGGGCTGCCGTTCGTGGTCGGCGTCAACTGCTTCGACAACGCCTACCGCTACGGCACCGAAGAGGTGCGCGCGGCGCTCGAACTGGACGACACGGTGCCGATCCTGCTGTGCGACGCGCGGGACCGCGAGTCGACCAAGCAGGTGCTGGTGATCCTGATGCAGCACGTGATGGCGAACGCGGCGCTGGCGCGACGCTAGCCAAGGGCGCCCCAGCGGTTGGGCGGCAGCACGATGCAGCGGGCCATGCCGATGATGTTGTCCACCGGGACCGGACCGTGGCCACTGCAGCGCGAGTCACACGAGTTGTTGCGGTTGTCGCCCATCACCCAGACGTAGCCGTCCGGCACCTTCACCGGCGGGAACGGATCCTGCCGCCGGTCGGCCGGGTACCCCCCCCCCGTGGATGTAGGGCTCGTCCAGGGGCTTGCCGTCGACCAGTACCCGGTTCCGGTCGTCGCAGCACTGCATGGTCTGGCCGCCGGTGGCGATCAGCACAGGTAGTTCGGCCCAGAACGCGTTGTTTCCGGCTCCGCCGCCACCGCCGATACGGCGGGCCGGAGCTCTCACGACCTGCGTCCTCCTGCGAGTCGACACCGCGTCAGGCTACCGAGACCGGCCCCTAGTACGGGTTCACCGTGTCCCGGAACTTCGCGGTCACCTCGTCGGTGTCGGACTTCGGGTAGGAGATCCGCGCCGGGTCGCCGTCCGAGGTGTACCTGCTGTCCGCGTTCTGCGCGAGCTTGTCCAGCCACACCGCCGAACCGTATTCGGCCTCCTCGCCCGTCGCGCTCTGCGACCGGATGCGCGGGATGTTCAGCGGGTCGAAGTCGGCGATGAACGGGGACGCGGAAGGGTTCGAGCCGACCAGGAAGGCGCCCTGGTAGCGGTAACCGTTGCCCTGCAAGGCGAGTTCCTTCGAACGCGGGTGGATGCCGAACGGCAGCGCGATCGTCGTCGGGTTCGCCTGCGGCGCCGCGCGCCGGATCAGCGCGTCCAGCTCGCCGATCTCGGCCTGCGCGGTCTCCTCGTCGGCCTCGCGCAGGTTCGCGTGCGTCTTGGTGTGGTTGCCGACGTCGAAACCGTTGGCCAGCAACCACGGGATGGTGCGGGCGCCGCCGGGGTCGCCGAACGGCTCGGCGTTGACGTAGAACGTGGCCACCGGCCGGAACCGCGGGTGGCTGCGGGCGAAGTCGAGCATGATCGCGACCGCCGTGCCGGGCACCGGGTTGCCGTCCGGGCCGAGCGCGAACTGGCTCGGGTCGCCGTCGTCGAAGGTCAGCACCACCGGGTGGGTGCCTGCCGGGACGTCTATGCGGCCCGCTGTGAAGTCGGCGGCCGACACGGGCACGTAGCCCTCGCGGTCGAGCCGTTCCAGCTCCGCGCGGAAGTCCTCCGGCATGCGGTCGTAGACCGACCCGGTCTCGGGCACGATGCGGTGGTACATGAGCACCGGGACCCGGCCCAACTCGTTCGCGCGCACTTCGGCCGGCTCGGCCGGGGCCGCCGGGGCCGAGGACCGCCGCGGTGCGAACGCGGCCCACTCCTGGCCTTCGTCGCGCGGCTCGTGCGGCCGGCCGTCGACGACCGTGGTGCACGCCGTGAGCAGGAACAGGACCGCTGCGAGGGAAGCCAGCTTGAGTGTCACGCCTCCCAACGTGCGCCGTGCGTAGCACGAAGACAACGGGGTGTAACTCGAAGGGATGGATTCCCGAATGCCCCGGTTGATCCGGGGAATGTGCCCGCTGCTCGGCACAACCGGCGCGGGAGGGTTACATGGGCAGGCACCGGACGCGGCCCCAGAACTCGATTCTGGTCCTCGTGACCATCATCGCCACGATGGCCGTCGCGGTCACCCCGGCGGTGGTGCAGTCGCTCCCGTTCGGGCTGGCCATCCAGGGCCTCGGTGACGACGTCACCACCAACGCGGAGTCGCTGCGTGACATCCGGGTGCTGGCGGCGCGGGACAGCGACCTCGACCGGGCCGCGATCACCCTCGACGACCAGCCGGTGACCACGAAACGCGACGGCGGCCGGCTGGTCCTGCCGCCGCTGAAGATCGGCGACGGTGAGCACACCCTGGCCGCCCGTCTGCCGAACGAGGTCCCCGGCCTGCCGGACGCCGTGGTGACCCGCACCTTCACCGTCGACAACACCGCCCCGGAGCTGAGCTTCCAGCCCATCGAGATCAGCGACCCGCGCAAGCCGGTGACCCTGCGCGGCATGGCGAAGGGCGCGGAAAAGGTCACCGTCCAGGGCGAAGAGGTGAAGGTCAACGAGTTCGGCAACTTCACCGCGACCATCCCGACTCCCCCGGCGAAGATCGAGATCGGCGCGCAGGACGCGGCGGGCAACCGGGCGGCCGGGCGGGTCCCGGTGCGCGCGCGGCACCCCGGCATGCGCGGGGTGCACATGACCGCGGTGGCGTGGACGGCCCCGGCGCTGCGTGAACCGGTGCTGCAGATGGCGCGGGACGGGCTCATCGACACCGTCCAGCTGGACATCAAGGACGAGAGCGGCGAGGTCGGGTACAACTCGCAGGTGCCGCTGGCGAAGGAGATCGGCGCCGCGAAGAACTACTACGACCTGCGCGGGGTCGTCGAGCAGCTGCACAAGGAAGGCATCCGCGTCGTCGGCAGGCTGGTCGCCTTCCGCGACCCGGTCCTGGCCAGGGCGTCGTGGGAATCCGGCAAGCGCGACCGGGTCGTGCAGAGCGCCGACGGGCAGCCGTGGGCCAGCGGGTACGGCGAGTACGCGTTCACCAACTTCGCCAACCGCGAGGTGCGGGAGTACAACATCGCGCTCGCGACGGAAGCCGCGCGGGCCGGCTTCGACGACATCCTCTACGACTACGTGCGGAGGCCCGAAGGCCCGATCGAGCAGCTGCGGTTCCCCGGCCTGGAGGGCACGCCGGAGGAGGGGATCGTCGATTTCCTCGCGGAGAGCCGCAACGCCGTGCGGGCGGAGGGCGCGTACCTCGGCGCGTCGGTGTTCGGGATCGCGGTCAACCGGCCGACGCAGATCGGGCAGGACATCACGGCCATGGCGCGCAAGGTGGACTACATCGCGCCGATGATCTACCCGTCGCACTGGGGCGCCGGCGAGTACGGGGTTTCCGACCCGGAGTCGCAGCCGCTGGAGATCACCCAGCGCTCGCTGGCGGCGTTCGCCGAGAAGGCATCCGGGACGCAGACCGTGATCATCCCGTGGATCCAGGCGTTCAGCATGTCCGTCCACTACGGACGCGACCAGATCCGCGCGCAGCTGGACGGCGCGCGCGCCAACGGGATGGACTCGATCCTGCTGTGGAACGCCTCCTGCAAGTACAACGCGGCCGACCTGGCGCCCTGACCGCTCACATCCGGAGGGGTTCGACCTCGTCCGGCGTGGCGTACTGGTACCGGGCGCCCACCCGGACCTCCAGGTGCAGGTATCCGTCCTCATCGGACAGTACCGCGTGGACGGTCCCGGTGCGACCGTCGCGGAGGCGCACCCGGCTCCCGGCTGACACGGGGACTCCGGAGACCACCACCTCGTCGGTGTCGGGTGACACCCCGCCGGGATCCCACCACACGTCCTCCGGAAGCCCGTGGCGCACGTACCGGATGCGTTCTTCGCCCTCCGGCACGACGACCGGGTGGTCGTACAGGGTGACCGGCGCGGCCAGCACCGCGGCGTCGCTGTCCCCCAGCAGGACCGGCCACAGCCGGTGACTTTCGCACTGCTCGGCGGCCGCCCGCGCCCACGGCGGCGGCTCGGTCAGCGACACGAACCGGCCCGCGTTCACCGCGAGCACCAGGTGCGCGGCCAGCATCGCGTGCCGGAGCACGACTTCACGCGGCGAGTCCGGCTCGTACCACTCGGTGTTGTTGACGACGTCGGCCCGCAACCGGATGCCGCCGTTGGGGCCGCCCAGCACCTGCGCACTCAGCCGCAGCTCGCCGGTCACCGTCCAGGTCCGGCGGACGAGCCTGTCCGCCACGCCGAGGACCTCGGTCCGCTCGGCGCCGCCGACGACGAACGGGACGCAGGTGCGCTGCGCGGTCAGCTCGGCGACCGGGAGCACGGCGTCGACCTCGCGTTCGACCGCCCCATCCCAGCTGACGCGCTCGGCGCCGTCCTGGCGCACGACGCGCTCCTGCCCCTGGAGGAACCGCAGCCGGACGTGCAGCACGGCGTGGGAGCGGGGTTCCAGCAGGCACTCCACCCGGCAGTCGGCGAAGTCACCGGCCTGCGGTGAGGCGAACGCCGGCGGCATCAGCACGCCGAACCGCCAGCCCTGCGTCCGCGGGCGGTACAGGACGGCGTCGCCGATCGCCCTGGCGGTATCGAACGCGGTGCTCATGCGACACGGTAAAACTGTAATGCACGTCACACAAGCGCTATCGTCCGCGAGGGGGGCGTAAACGCTGGTCAAGAACGAGCGGGAGCCGATCGAGCACAGATCGTGGTTCACCCGATCAGCCCAGTTCGCGGCAAGCGGGACGCGGGTACGGCTGACGGACACGGGAGGGCGGCCCATGCGCACCGAACTGATCGACGCCCTGCTCGAACTGCTGGCGCGCGAATCCGAGGGCTTCGACGTGCACCGGTTCGCGCAGGACCTCGCCGAGCGCGCCGCCGTTCTCGTGCCCGCGCGCGACGCCGGGGTGCTGGTGTCGTTCCCGGCCGAGCCGGCGGAAGTCGCCGTCGGCACCCGGTCCGCGCGCGACCTGATGCGCCTCCAGGTCGAACTCGGCGAGGGGCCCGCGCCGGAGTGCCTCCACAGTGGATCACCGGGCGACGGGCCGTGGCCGGGGTTTTCCTCCGCCTGCACGGAAGCCGGTTACTCATCGGTACACACGTTGCCGATCGACGCCGACGACGAGGTTTTCGGCGCGCTGTGCCTGTTCGACGTCGGCGGAAATACCCACCCCGTCGGGCCGCGCCTGGCGCACGCGGCCGCGCTTCGCCTGGCCCACCAACGGGATCTGCACCAGCTCGGGGTGCGGTTGCGGCACCTGCAGACCGCCTTGGACAGCCGGGTGGTGATCGAGCAGGCCAAGGGCATGCTGGCGGAACGGCACAAGATCGGTGTGGACACGGCGTTCGAGGGCCTGCGGCGGTACGCGCGCGACCACAACCAGCGGGTCGCGGACCTCGCGCGGGCCATTGTCGAAGGTCGCGACCCGGTGCGGCCGAAGGATTTCTGACGGGTGAAGGGTCGTGTTCCGGACAATCGCCGGTTAGCATCGGGTTCCGCCGTCGCCAGGAGGCAGGCAGACGGCGGACCAGGAATCCGCTCCGGACCCCGGCGGTACCCGCTGTTGGAATTGACAATGCGAGGGGAGCACCGGATGACGACGACGTCCCACGACCACGAACGGCAAGCGGACGCCTTCCCGGTCGGCGAACGGCTGATGTACCTCGACCGCGACGACGACGGGCCGGACAAGCTGACCGTGCGCGTGGGTGTCGTGTCCGGGGATTGCCGGGCAGGCGAGGACGGCCTGCGCGTCCCGATGACGGACGAAGACGGCGCGCAACGGTGGGTGGCCGCCTCGGACGTGCTGGGCAACGGCTCGAGATCGGGCAATCGACACGAAACCGACCGGCCGGCGCGGTGGCGGCACCACCTTTCACCCACCGGGCGGCACCACCGGCGGGACGAACCTGGACACTGACGGGGCGGCCGTTCGGCCTAACCCGGGAAGGGGATTTCGCGGGGGGCGATTTTCACCGCGACGCGAGGCTGGGCGGACCGGGGAACCGGACCGCCCAGCGTCACGCGGGAGACTCGCTCAGCAGTTCGGCGGGGCATCCTTCCCGGCGAACCGGTCCACGATCCACCGGTGGGCGTCGGCGTTGCCTGCGAAGATTCCGCTCAGGTGGTCGGACACGTAGGTGTTCCACTGCTCCGTCACGCCTGCCGCGCACTACCGCTTGTGCAGGGCGTCCGCCTGCGGCGTGGCCACGATCTCGTCCGTGCCGGCGTGGTACTGGAACACCGGGACCCGCGGGGCGCCGCGCCGAGCTTGTTCTCCGCCAGTCGCGCCTGCCACGCCGGGGTGTCCAGCGGGTTCGACGTCGTGTAGTCGGAGATCTTCTTGAACGCGTAGTTCGTCAGCAGCTCGACCACGCACGCGTTGATCAAGCTCGACCAGAATCTTGCGCACATCGTCCTCGGTTCGGACGTCCGCGTTGGCCCACGGCGTGTCTCCGCGCAGGATCCGCAAACCATCGAGTTCAACGAAGTCCTTCAACCTGCGTTCGACCTCGCGTACCGTCGCCGCGTTCAGCGCGTGCAGGCGGGCGCCGCGGAACACACCAGGCACGCCGTTGTCCGGCAAATCCAGCAATGCGGCGCGGACCTCGTACGCGCTGATGTTCCACGGGTCCCGGCGCAGGTGCAGCTCGCGGGAGTGGTCGAGGAGACGCTGCCGGGAGGCCACGAGGCGTTCATGCAGCTCGTCAGTGTCGACGGGCGGTTCCTTGGCGACCCGGTCGAGGCTCTGCGCGAGTTGCTGCGCGATCTCCCGTTTCGAAGCGTTCTGCTGGTGCAAGTCGAAGACGAGACCGTCGAGCCGAACGTCGGCGAGCCTGTTCAGCACCGCTTCGATGGCGGCCCGCTTCTCCGCTACGAACAGCACCTTCTTCCCAGTCGCCGCCGCCCCGGCGATGATGTTCGCGATGGTCTGGCTCTTGCCGGTGCCGGGCGGACCTTCCACCAGAAGGTGCTGCCCACCCAGTGCGGTCATGATCGCGCGGTGCTGTGACGAGTCGGCGTCCTGGACGAGGTACTCGTCAGCGGGGTCGAGCTCGTCCACGCCCGGCGTGCGGAACTCGCCGGCGTCGGCGATCAGCGCTTGTTTCGCCGGCTCGAAGCCGGCAAGAGCGGCGACGAGGTCGTGCGAGGTCAGCAGTTCCGTGGCGTTCGCCAGATCTTCGACCATCGGGAGCTTGACGTAGTTGAAGGTGCCGACCACCACCCCGCGTTCGAGCGTGAGTTCGACGCCGTGGGCAGCGGCAGCCTCGGCCAGTCGCGCGTACACCTTCTCGGCGAGCGCCATGCCGGTGATCCCGTCGGCTGCCGAATCGAGAGCGTCCTCGATTCCCTCGACCTCCACGCCGTAGTGCTCGTCCAGCGCGTGTACCAGGACGGGGTTCAGTTCCGGTTCATCGGTCACCGCCAGGGTGAAATCACTGTCCGCCGCGGTCCTCGACGTCAACACGAGAGGCCGGAGGAGCAGCGGAGCACGAAGTGCCGGGACGTTCCCTTGACCATTCCGGCGTGCGGCGGTCCGCACGAGCCCGAAGGCAACCCGCCCGACGTCGATTCCCTGCTCTTCGTCGAAGATGCGAATTTTCCGGCTCAGGTTTCGCGCTCTCTTGCAGGCATCCCGATGCAGCTCCTCATCGGGCACGAGTGCCCGTAGCCGGACTTTCGAACCCTACTCGAGAGCAGCGAGCGCCACGGCTTCGGCCTGGCTCAGGTCGAGAGTCGCGGTCTTGGTATCCCGGAAGTAGAGCAAGGTGTTGCGATAGCTGAGGTCGATCAGCCGCTTTCGCCATTCTTCGACCTTGCCCGCGACAACGGTTAGTCGGCGCGTATCCACCTGCGCGGTCATTCCGCTGCATCCCCCTCGCGAAGACGGGCTTACGGACCTGGTAGCACTCGGCCCCAGGGCCCGCCGTCCCCCGACGAGCCCTACAGGATGCCAGAGGACGAGCGCCTGAGGAAGCCACTTCTGCCCACTGCTCGCCAGCGTCCACAAGCGGCCTCCGTGTTACCGCGAGTGAAGATCGCCGCATTCCGCTCCAATGTGACTGATCAGCGCTCAGATCACCCGAATGGACGCGATGTCGTGGCCATTCAGCTCACAACGTGAGATACCGCAAGTCTTTGAATTGCGACGGCTTCCCACGCAACGGCGGATGCGGCAGACGCGATGAACATGCATGAAAGCGCGCGTCGCCGGGTTGGTGGCAGCTGTGGTCCTCGCCGTGGGTGCGTGCGGCGGGAAGCCCTCCGCGCCGCCTCGACGCCGGTCCCGCCACCACCCGCTCCGACGGCGACGTCCCCGTCTGCCACGACGACGTCCCCGCCACCGCTGAGCACGTCCACCGGCACGACGACCAGGCCATCGCCGAGCATGTCCACCCGTGCGACGACCAAGCGCTCACCGCGTGCGGACAGCGGGCCCGGCTGCGGCCAGCGGGCCACCTCCCGAAGAGCGAGTGCTGACTTCTCCTCCGGCTCCTCGCGCAGCGAGTCGCGGTGCCAGGGCGTCAGGCGGCGCAGCTGCAGGTCCAGCACCGCCCTCGCCTGAAGCTCGCTGACGCCGAGCACCTGCTGCACCGCCGCCCTGCGGGTCCGTCGCCTCCCACAGGGCGTCGACCAGGTCGTGGCGCTGGTCGTAGATCGTCAGCAGCCCGCGAAGCACCGTGGCGCGGTCCTCCCGCGCCCGCCGCCCCCGGGCGCGGGAGAGCGCTGTCCGCAGGGTGGACTTCCCGAACAGCTCCGAGTCCTCCGGCTGCTCCGCCATGTCCCGCTGCTCGGCTACGTCCAGCTCGGCGAAGATCTCGCGCAGGTCCGCCGCCGAATACGCCAGCCCGCCGCCCGTTCTGCCTGCTCGTACAACTCCGCGTCGGACAACTCGGCACCGCCCTCGCCGAAGCTGACCAGGCCGAAATACCCGCCAGGGAGGGACATCTCGAAGATGTCCCCCAGTGGAACCTGTCAGCGGTGCCCCCGCTTCGGCAAGGCCGCCACGCCCGCCTCGGCCACCTCGGTGTCCTGCTCGACCGAACCGGCGCTGACCCCGATCGCCCCGACCACCTCCCGGCCACGCACCAGCGGGATCCCGCCGCCGAAGATGACCAGCCCGCCGTTGGTCACCTCGATCCCGTACAGCGGCGCACCTGGCGCCGCCGCCTCGCCCAGCTGTGCCGTCGTCATCTTCAGCAGCGCGGCCGTGCGCGCCTTGCGGATCGCGATGTCGATGCTGCCGAGGATCGCGCCGTCCTGCCGGGCGAACGCGATCAGGTGCCCGCCGTCGTCGACGACGGCCACGTTCATCGGCTGCCCGATCTCCTCGGCCTTCGCCAGCGCGGCTTCGAGGACCGGCTGAGCATCGGTCAGTGCGAGACGTGGTGCCACGTTTTCTCCTTCACTTGAGCGGAATTCCGACGACCATGCGGGCCGCGTTGTGCCCGAGTACCCGCGCGCGGGACAGCGGCCCGGTCAGGGCGGGCGAACCGGCCGGGCGCTTGGCGTGGTAGACGCACACCTCGTCCGCCACCCCGATCCCGACATCCAAAGAGGACAGGCAAGCCGCCGCGTACCCCAACACGAGAGCGTCCCCTTCGGACACTTCCTCGACCACCAGCGGCACGCCCTCCTCCTCCAGACCGGCACGGATCTCCCGCAGCACGGGCGACTTCGCGTCCAAGCACCGCAGCACCACCGCCGGCCCCTGCATCAGCCCACCGTTTCCAGCGACACGTCCAGCGCGTGGCTCGCGACCAGCCCGGTCGCCACCGCGTTGCGGGGCCCCTCGCTGCCACGCACGTTGCCCGTGCCGCACACGATCCCCATCCCGGCCACCGCTTCCGCGATCATGTCCGGGATCTCGAAGTCCAGCGCGGACCCGCCGAGCACCACGACGAACCCGATCTGCCGCAGGTTCCCGCCCGGCGCGACCTGCTCCAGCGCCCGCAACGCGTTGACCACGAACACCTTGTGCTTCGCCGAGCGCCGCACCTGGCGGATCTTCTCCAGGTTGTGCCGGGTGGGCACCGGCCGCATCCCGGCCTCGGACAACACGACCACCCGCGCGAACGCCTCCACCGGCAGTGGCTCGTCGAAGAACCGCGCGGTGCCGTCCTCCATCCGCACGTGGAAGAAGCTCTCGGCCTTGGCCAGCGGATACTTCTTGATGTCCTCGGCCAGCTCGCGGTTGTCCAGGCCCAGCTCGGAGTCGATCAGCTTCGTCACCAGGTCGCCCGCCCCGGCCAGGTGCACCGACCGCACCACCCCGTCCCCGGCCACCGCGGCGTCCGTGGACCCGCCGCCGAGGTCGAGTATCGCGACCGGCCGCCCGGTGCCCGGCGTGGTCAGCGCGCCGAGGACCGCCATGTCGGCCTCGACCCCGCCGATCAGCACCTCGACACCCAGCGCCTCACGCAGCTTCTCGGCGAGCAGCCGCATCGGTCCGCGGCTGGTGCGCACCATCGCGGCCAGCGCGACCGCGTTCTCCAGCGCGAACTCCCCGGCGAGCGCGCCGGTCACCTCCTGCGGCACGAACGTGTCGACGGCCAGCACGTCCTGGATCCGCACCGCGCCCACGGCGGTGCCGGTCAGCTCGGACATCGTGTCCCGCACCCGCGCCAGCATCCCGCCGACGTGGGTGCCCGCCTCGCCGGTGGCGTCGGTCAACGGCCGGACCCGGCGCAGGGTCGCCATGATCTCCGCGGCACCGGCGTCGATCTCCACCGACCGCTTGACCTGCTCACCGATCAACGTCAGGTTCCCGGCCGGGATGCGCCGCCCGGTCACGTCCCCGCTCGGCGTGCGCACGACGACCGCGGACCGGTTGCCGACCAGCGCCCGCGCGACCGGCGCGATCATCCGCGTCTGCTCGGCGTCGAGGTCGAAGACGGTCGCGATGCCGTAGGAGTTCGACAGCGTCCGGATGGTCCGGCCAGGCTCGGCCACCTCGACCGCGGCCGGCATGCCGAGCGGCACCTTCTCCACCAGCGTGACCTCGTCGACCACCGGGATCGGCGCCGACAACCGGTTCGCGATCAACGTCGCGTCGTCGGCGTGCACGATCGCGCCGGTGACCTCGACGCCACGCGCGACGGCCTTGTTGATGCCAGCCGCCGCGTCCTCGAAGTCCACACCGGACCCGACGACGCAGATCACCTTCGCACCTGGTGCGCAGTCCGGCAGCGATCCAAAAGCGACGGTCTCGCCGACGCCAAGTCCCGCACCGCCGGGCGTGTCCGGGTTGTGCCCGATCATCGTCGACTCGGTCACGATCGTCTCGGTGATCGTCTCCATCGCCAGCCCGCTGATCACCGGCGTGGCCTCGTTGACCAGCACCGCGCTCAGCTCGCGCACCGGCCGCCCCGCGGACGACAGCGCCCGCCGCACGACCTCGACGACCCCGGGCACGTTGTCCGTCGTGCCCTTCACCCCGGACGTCGGCGTGAGCGCCCCGGACAGGTACGTCACGCGCCCGCCCGGACGGATCTCCGCGACACAGGCCTCCGTGGTCGAGTTCCCGATGTCGACGCCAACCACGAGCGCCATCGCGATCAGCCCGCGTCGGCCAGCTGGATCCGCACGTCCAGCTCGACGGGTCCGGCGCCGGGAACCACGAACTCGGTCTCCTTGATGTGCAGCAACGCCGCCTTCGCCTGCCAGCGCGGGCGGGCCATGAAGTCGTTGCGCGCGGGCACCGGCTCCGGCGACTCGCCCTTGGCGTAGCGGGCGGCGTTGCGGCCGACCTTGCGGAAGGTCTCCAGGTCCATCAGCGGCGCCTGCGGGAACAGCTCCAGATTGGACAGTCGCACCAAGTCCTTCTGGTGGATCATCGTGGTACCCCGGGACAGCACACCGATCGCGATGCCCGAACCGGACAGCTTCGCCGCCGCGTGGGCGATCACCGCGAGGTCCGAGCCGCCGCGGAACCGGATCACCCGCGCGTGCACGCCCTGCTCCTCGATGCCGGCGAGCAGCTCGCGCAGCACCTCGGCGTGCGGGATGTCCACGATGGTCTTGGTGAAGAAGTCGCCGAACGCGGGCGACAACCCGATGACCACCTCGTCGCTGCGCGTGCCCGGCCCGGCGGGCCCGCGCTCGTCGAGGGTGAGCGTGCGCCGGCTGCCCACACTGGTGTCCGTCATGGCACTCCTCCTCAGACGACTTCCTGCTCCGGGTTCTGCGCGCTCACCACGTGGCGCAGACGCTTCATCTCTTCCCAGCGCGCCCCGGTCGGCCGGTAGCCGCTGCCCGGGCCCGCGTAGTCGTTGACGTCGTTGATCGCGGACAGCGTCTCCAGCTCGGGCGTCAGGATGGCCGACGTGTGCAGCAGGTCCCCGGACACGCGCTGCCGCAGCACCGCCAGCAAGGACTCGGCCATGTCGGTGAACCCCGCGCCGTCCAGGGCCTTCACGATGTCCACCCCCGTCACGCCGCGGTCCATCACCGACTGCGCCGCCTTCAGGTCCTCCAGCACGTCCCGCAGCGGCAGGTCCTCGCTGCCGTGCGCGTAGGTGACCGCCTCGACCTCCTTGTCGGTGATCGGCGGCAGGTCGAGCTGGGCGAACACGCCCTGCAGTGCGCGGGCGGCGCGGTTGCGTGCGGCGAGGATCTCCGCCTCCGGCACGTGCCGCAGTCCGCCGTCGACCTGGAGGTCGCGTTGCAGCACGTTCCAGTCGTCGTAGTCCTCGGCGTCCACATTGGAGCCGGCGAACATGTTGTCGTAGTTCGGCGTCGAGGAGTAGCCCGAGCAGACGAAGTCGGTGCCGGGCAGCAGCTGCGGAAGCAGGCGCGCGACGCGGCGCATGTCCGAGTGCGAGAACGACTGGTCGTTGCCGGAGGCGCACTCCAGGTCGACCATGCTCGCGATCAGGTTCTCCGCGAGCACCGCACGGATCCCGGCTGGCACCGCGCCGGGCACGCCGATGCAGCTGATCGACCCGTTCTGCAGGCCCTGCACCCCGGCGCCCTTGGTCACCAGGATGCAGCGGATCTCCAGGTACAGCATGGACTTGCCCTCGGCGTTGCCCATCTGCACCTCCGACCCGGTGCCCGAGGTGAACCGCATCTTGATGCCGCGCGAGGCGTAGGCCGAGGCGAGGAACGCCTTGGACCACGGGGTGTCGTCGCCGTCGCAGAACACCGGCTCCGTGCCGTACACCGAGATCGTCTCGGCGTACGCGGTGATCCCGCGCATGCCCAGCTCCAGCTCGGTGGCCTCTTCGAGTGCGCACTGGGTCAGCACGCCCGGGGTCCCGGCCTGGGCGCCGACCTGCAGCGCGATCGCCACCAGCGGCGCGTACCGCACGACGCCGAGCGTGGTCTCCAGCTCGCGGAACCCGCGCAGCGAGGCTTCCGCGGCGTCGGCGGCGACCTGCACCGGGTTGTCCCGCGCGCTGGTCGCGTGCGCCTGGTTCGCCGGTGTGCGGCGGGCGCGCATCTTCTGCAGCGCCATCATCATCTCGACCACGTTCATGGTCTTGACGACCTCGAGCAGCTTCGCCGGGGTGAGCCCGCGGGTCAGGGCGAGCACTTCCTGACGGGTGGCGCGCGGGTCGACCAGCAGGTGCGCGATCTCCACCGCGGGGACCGCCATCGCGTGCTCGGTGGCCTCGATGTCGATGGCGTGGTCGGCGATGAACTGGTCGAGGAAGTCGAACTCGGCCCGCGGCTTGCCGTCCATCTCGACGATCACGCCGTCCTCGACGCGCACGCCCGGCTCCGGGTCGTACGGGCTGTCCATCGCGACCATGCCGACCTCGGGCCACTCCTCGACGAACCCGTCGAGGTTGACCGGCCGCTGCTCCAGAGCCTCGGTCCGCTTCGACCGTCGTGCGCCCGTCATCGGCCGTCCTCCCGTGCCAGGATGTCGCGTCGTTCGTAGACGTCGGCGGCCTCGCGGACGAGCTGCGCGCACAGCGTCGCGGAGTACTTCGACTCCAGTTCGTCGGCGATCTCGCCGAGCTGTTCCTTGGTGGAGGCGCGCGGCCGGAGCGAGTTATAGATCGACAGCACCAGCTCGTCGGGCAGCGCGGTCAGCTCCGCCGCGCGGCGGAAGTTCTGGGCGAGCTGCGGGCGGCCGACGCGCTCGGCGATCTGGGCCTGCAGGCGCAGGGTCTCCGGCGCGATGCGCAGGTCCTCGGGCGCGACCTCACCGGCGAGCACGGCCGCCATGGTGAGCTCGTCGAGGCGTTTTCCGGTCGGGGTCTTCAGCAGTTCGGGGCGCCGCGCCGCGAGCGGGTAGTCCCGGCCCGGGTCGAGGTCCACCTGGCTCGGAGTAGTCACGGGCCGGACCGTAAGCGGCGTCACGTTGCATCAACGTTGCACTTCACGGCTCGAGGTGAGTGGCCAATCGGCTCGGCGAACTCCCACTCGAATGGGCCAACGGGCCGCAGCCGCCCCAGCGTGTTGGCACCCCGCGGCGGTCATCCCGGGCACCGTGATGGCCGCTTGCGGTGGCATGCTCGCCGCTCCGGGCAGCGAGCCGGCCATTCCCGGCGGCAATGGTCCCTCCCGGCGCCGTGTTCGCCGCTCCCGGCGGCGTGTTGGCCGCTCCCGGCGGCGTGTTGGCCGCTCCCGGCGGCGTGTTGGCCGCTCCGGGCGGAGAGCTGTCCGCCCTCGGCAGGTGCGGCGGGCCGCTGCGGACGGCCACCCCCGCCAGCGTGTCGGCCCCTCCCGGCACCACCCCTGCCCTCCCCGGCGGGCGCGGCAGCCACTCCCGCCGGGAGCCGAACGCACGGGCGAACCGCGCCCAACCCAGCGGCGCAACGTCGGTGCAACGCGCGGCTTCGCAACCTGTGCGGCATCCGTACTGCGTCAAGGAGGACCCAGTGACCGATGTGGCACCCCTGCGCCGGCCCGCCGGCCTGCACCGGTTGACCGGCGGCCGCGGCGACCTGCTCGCCGAGTTCTTCGGCACGTTCCTGCTCATCGCGCTCGGCGACGGCTGCGTCGCGATGGCCGTCGCGGGCCTGCCCGGGTCCGGGCGCACCGCCGGGGCCACCACAATCTTCCAGGGCGCCGGCGACTGGCTGCTGATCGTGTGGGGCTGGGCCTTCGCCGTGGCCTTCGCGGTCTACGTGGCCGGCGGGGTCAGCGGGGCGCATCTGAACCCCGCCGTCACGCTCGCGATGGCCGTGCGGCGGCGGTTCCCGTGGCGCAAGGTGCCCGGCTACTGCGGCGTGCAGCTGGCCGGCGCGTTCACCGGCGCCGCGCTCGTGTACGCCGTCTACCGCCCAGCGATCAGCGCGTTCGACGCCGCGGCCGGGACGCCGAAGAGCGAGGCGACGTTCTCGATCTTCGCGACCGTCCCGGCGCCGTACTTCGCCAGCTGGTTCGGCCCGCTGCTGGACCAGGTCGTCGGCACGGCGGTGCTGCTCGTGGTGGTGCTCGCCCTGATCGACGCCCGCAACAAGGCGGTCTCCCCGAAGATGGGGCCGCTGCTGATCGGCTTCACGGTTGCCGCGATCGGGCTGTCCTACGGCGCGAACGCCGGCTACGCGATCAACCCGGCGCGCGACTTCGGCCCGCGGCTGTTCGCGTTCTTCGCCGGCTGGAGTGACACCGCGATGGACCCCTACCTGTGGGTGCCGATCGCCGGTCCGCTCGTCGGCGCCGTCGTCGGCGCGCTGCTATACGACTTCTTCATCGGTGACGTGCTACGCGCGCGGCAGGTCGCCGAGGAGAAGTTCGTCGGCTAGTCCTCGCCGAGCAGCCACTCCAGGCGGGCCGACGCCACGGCCCGCCTGGGGTCGTCGGCAGGCAGGCGGCGGGTGAGGTGCTCGAACACCTCGACGTCGTCCCGGCCCGTCTCGCTCTGCGCGAACGTCCACAGCACGTCCGGATCGGGGTGCCCGATCACGGCGGTACGCACGGCCGCGACCAGCTGCTCCCGCTCGGCGCGGATGGCGGGCGCGTCCGACCGGCTCAGCAGTGGCGCCGGGCAGGCCTCCACCGCCGCGGCGACATCACCGCTGTTCAACGCCAGCCGCACGCGCAGGAAATCGGCCTCGACCTCGACTCGCAGCTGGTAGGGCTTGGCTCGCATGACGTCACCGCCGAGCTGACCGCGCAGCCGGTGGATCTCCGCGCGCACGGTCGTCGGGTTGCCGTCGTCGCCGTAGAGCTGCAACGCCAGCTGCTCGGCGGTCAGCCCGGCGGGGTGCAACGCGAGCAGGGCGAGGATCTCCGCGCGCCGTAGGGTGAGCGGCAGGGCGCGGCCGTTCATCACCGCGGCCGGGTTGTCGCCGAGGAAGGATAGTTCGAGCGTCGGCCGCCGGGTGGCCGTGGTCGTCCGGAGCCGCAGCAGGTACCCCTCCGGCAGCGGCTCGACGTGCGCCTCCCGGCCGTCGTCGAGCAGCACGCGGTCGGCGTCCACCGCGACCCGCTTGGGCAGCCGCCCGAGCCGGTCGGCCGCGATCACCCGCCCGGTCGGGGTGAGCAGCGCGCCCGGCTCGCCACGCAGCCGCGCGAGGTGCGGCATGTTCTTCGTCAGCAGCTGGCCGTCCAGCCACTCCATCCGCCGCCGCAGGTGGCTCTCGGCGAGTTGCGCGGTGGCGTTGACCAGGGAAACCGTCGCCGGGTGCAGCGTGTCGAGCAGCCCGCTGACGTCGATCGCGCCGAGCAGGTCGCCGGTGTCCGGGTCGTGGATCGGGGCGGCCGCGCAGGTCCAGCCGTGGTAGGTCTTCACCAGGTGCTCGGCCGAGTAGATCTGCACCGGGGCGTCCACGGCGAGCGCGGTGCCCATCGCGTTGGTGCCGATCGCCCGCTCCGACCAGCCGGTCCCCTCGCACAGCCCGACCGGGTCGGCCTGGCTGCACAGGTTGGCGGGCCCCTCCCGCCACAGGATCGTACCCTCGGCGTCGGTGACGATCATGACGTGCCGCGACTCGTCGGCGATGCTGCCCAGCAGGTCCCGCAGCGTCGGCAGAACGGCGTGCAACGGGTGGGCATCGCGGACGTCGGCGACCTCGTCCGGCGCGTAGACGATCGGCGGACGGAAATCGTCCGGATCGATGTGCGCGGCGAGTGAGCGTTGCCAGGACTCGGAAATCACCGGACGGGGTGAAAACTGCGCGTGAGCACCACTCAGAGTCGCATCGCGAACCTGTTGCAGCACCTCGAACTGCGCCGCCGGGTCCGACGCCAGGTGCAGCGCCGTCGGGGCGTCGGTCACGGTTTCGGCGTCCATTGGGCACTCCGGCGTCGTCGACGGAACGGGCACCGAAAGCATGCCGGGCGCGTGCCGCGTTCGGCAACCGTTGCAACGACGCTGCAACGTCGCCTTCCCTAGCTTGGCGCCCGGTGCGCCGAAGCCGTTCGCACCGAACACCGATCCAGGAGGCAGGCTCATGACGAAGTACGCCGCGCCGGGCGAAACCGGCAGCGTCGTCGCGTTCGAACCGCGGTACGACCACTTCATCGGCGGCGAGTACGTCCCGCCGGCGAAGGGCGAGTACTTCGAGAACCCGACGCCGGTCACCGGCAAGACCTTCACCGAGGTCGCGCGCGGGACGGCCGAGGACGTCGGCCGCGCGGTCGCCGCCGCCACCGGAGCGGCCGCCGCGTGGGGTCGCACCTCCCCCGCCGAGCGCGCCGCCGTGCTGCTCAAGATCGCCGACCTGATGGAAGCCAACCTCGAGAAGCTCGCGGTCGCCGAGTCGTGGGAGAACGGCAAACCGGTCCGCGAGACACTGGCCGCCGACATCCCGCTGGCGATCGACCACTTCCGCTACTTCGCCGGCGCCATCCGCGCGCAGGAGGGCGGCATCTCCCAGGTCGACGCGGACACCATGGCGTACCACTTCCACGAGCCGCTCGGCGTGGTCGCCCAGATCATCCCGTGGAACTTCCCGATCCTGATGGCCACCTGGAAGCTCGCGCCCGCGCTCGCGGCAGGCAACTGCGTGGTACTCAAGCCCGCGGAGCAGACCCCGGCGTCGATCCACGTGCTGCTGAGCCTGATCGCGGACGTCGTCCCGGCCGGCGTCATCAACGTCGTCAACGGCTTCGGTGTCGAGGCGGGCAAGCCGCTGGCCCAGCACAAGGGCATCCGCAAGGTCGCCTTCACCGGTGAGACCACCACCGGCCGCCTGATCATGCAGTACGCCAGCGAGAACATCATCCCGGTCACGTTGGAGCTGGGCGGCAAGAGCCCGAACATCTTCTTCGCCGACGTCGCGGCCGAGCAGGACGCGTTCTACGACAAGGCACAGGAGGGCTTCGCGATGTTCGCCCTCAACCAGGGCGAGGTCTGTACCTGCCCGTCGCGCGCGCTGATCCAGTCGTCCATCTACGACCGGTTCCTCGCCGACGGCGTCGCGCGCGTCGAGAAGATCAAGCAGGGCCACCCGCTGGACACCGACACGATGATCGGCGCGCAGGCCTCGAACGACCAGTTCGAGAAGATCCTGTCCTACATCGACATCGGCAGGCAGGAGGGCGCGCAGGTCCTCACCGGCGGCGGGAAGGCCGACCTCGGCGGCGAGCTGGCCGGCGGCTACTACATCCAGCCGACCGTGTTCGCCGGTGACAACAAGATGCGGATCTTCCAGGAGGAGATCTTCGGCCCGGTCGTGTCGGTGACGAAGTTCGACGACTACGACGACGCCATCAAGATCGCCAACGACACGCTGTACGGGCTGGGCGCGGGTGTCTGGTCGCGCGACGGCAACACCGCGTTCCGCGCCGGCCGCGAGATCCAGGCCGGTCGCGTGTGGACGAACTGCTACCACGCCTACCCGGCGCACGCGGCGTTCGGCGGCTACAAGCAGTCCGGCATCGGGCGCGAGACCCACAAGATGATGCTCGACCACTACCAGCAGACGAAGAACCTGCTGGTTTCGTACTCGCCGAACGCGCAGGGGTTCTTCTGATCATGAGCCGGGTGGATCTCACCGACGCCGCCGCGGACCTGCTGCGGCGGCTGACCGGACAGCACGGTCCGCTGATGTTCCACCAGTCCGGTGGGTGTTGTGACGGCAGCGCGCCGATGTGCTACCCGGCCGGGGAGTTCCGCACCGGCGGATCCGACGTGCATCTCGGCGACCTCACGGTCGCCGGGGTGCCGGCCCCGATCCCGGTGTGGATGTCGGCCGCGCAGTTCGAGTACTGGCGGCACACCCACCTGACGATCGACGTGGTTCCCGGCCGGGGCAGCGGGTTCTCGCTGGAGGCCCCGGAGGGTGTGCGGTTCCTGATCCGGTCGCGATTGCTGACCGACGAAGAGTTGTCTGCTTTGGACTGAGAGGACGGGGCATGGGCGGGTACGCCGGCGTCTACGAGGAAAGTCTGCGTGATCCGGAGGGTTTCTGGCTGTCCGCGGCGTCGGCGATCAGCTGGACGAGGCAGCCGGACCGCGCGCTGGACGCCGAGCACCCGCCCTGGTACCGGTGGTTCCCCGGCGGCAGGCTGAACACCTGCTACAACGCGCTGGACCGGCACGTCGCCGCCGGGCACGGTGACCGCGTCGCGCTGATCTACGACTCACCGGTCACCGGTTCGTCGGCCCGCTACACCTATGCGGAGTTGCTGGACGAGGTCTCGCGGTTCGCCGGTGCGCTGCGCGGGCTGGGCGTCGAGCGCGGCGACCCGGTGGTGCTCTACCTGCCGATGATCCCGCAGGCCGTGATCGCGATGCTGGCGTGCGCGCGGCTGGGCGCGGTGCATTCGGTGGTGTTCGGCGGGTTCGCGCCGAAGGAGCTGGCGGTGCGGATCGCCGACGCGCGGCCGAAGGTGGTGGTGTGCGGTTCGTGCGGCATCGAGCCGACGCGGGTGATCGAGTACAAGCCGATCGTGGACGAGGCGATCGCCATGTCCGGTGAGTCGCCCCAGGTGGTGGTGTTCCAGCGGGATCAGGTGCGGGCTGCGCTACGACCGGGTGAACACGACTGGGCTGCACTGGTGGCGGACGCTTCGCCCGTGTCCTGTGTGGAGGTTGCCGCGACCGACCCGTTGTACGTGCTGTACACGTCCGGCACGACGGGCAAGCCGAAGGGCGTGGTGCGGGACAACGGCGGGCACGCGGTCGCGCTGGCCTGGTCGATGGCGAACATCTACGACATCGGGCCGGGCGACGTGTGGTGGACCGCGTCCGACGTCGGGTGGGTCGTCGGGCATTCCTACATCGTGTACGGACCGCTACTGGCAGGCGCGACGACCGTGCTGTACGAAGGAAAACCGCTCGGCACGCCGGACGCCGGCGCGTTCTGGCGGGTGATCTCGACGTACGGGGTGAAGGCGCTGTTCACCGCGCCGACGGCGGTGCGGGCGATCAAGAAGGTGGACCCGTCGGGTGAGTTGCTGCGGGACATGCCGACGCTGCGGACGCTGTTCCTGGCCGGCGAGCGGCTGGACCCCGAGACGTACCAGTGGGCGACGGCGCGGCTCGGGGTGCCAGTGGTGGACCACTGGTGGCAGACCGAAACGGGCTGGGCGATCGCGGCCAACCCACGCGGGCTGGAGCCGCTGCCGCTGAAGCCGGGCTCGCCGAGCGTGCCGATGCCCGGTTACGACGTGCGAATCCTGGCGGAGTCCGGCGAGGAGCTGCCGCGTGGTGCGGAGGGCGCGGTGTGCGTCCGGCTGCCGCTGCCGCCGGGCACGCTGCTGGGTTTGTGGGAGGACGACTCGCGGTACGTGTCGTCGTACCTATCGCGGTATCCCGGGTACTACCTGACCGGCGACGGTGGTTTTGTCGACCAGGACGGGTACCTGTTCGTGATGGGCCGGACCGACGACGTGATCAACGTGGCGGGCCACCGGTTGTCAACGGGCGCGATGGAGGCCGTGCTGGCGGCGCACCCTGCGGTGGCGGAGTGCGCCGTGGTCGGGGTGGCGGACTCGTTGAAGGGCCAGCTGCCGCGGGGTTTCGTCGTGCTCAAGGCCGGTGCGTCCGCGGAGGGCCTGGCGGAGGAGCTGATCGCCGCGGTGCGCCGGGACATCGGCGCGGTGGCGGCCTTCCGCTCGGTGACCGTCGTGGACGCGCTGCCGAAGACGCGATCGGGCAAGATCCTGCGCAAATCGATGCGCGCAATAGCCGAAGGCCGCGCCGAGGCAGTCCCGTCGACGATCGAGGACCCCGCGGTGCTGGAGAAGCTGCGGGAGGTGCTGTCAGCGGGGTAAGGATTCGCCCGGCGACCGGGTGGCGCCGGGTTCACAATCCCAACGTGGCGGGCTGGCGGCGGGTTTTCCCGCGCCTCTGGACGTCGTCTACGGGATGTTCGTGTGTGGGTTGGGCTGCCGGCGTACGCCCTTGGCGAGGCGCCGCGCGCGGTGGCGGATTCGCTGCGTGGCCCCGGTCCTGGCGACGTGCTCGAGGAGGTCGGCCAGCGCGTCGGCCGGGTAGCCGTCTTCCAGCCAGTCCAGCGCGCGGTCCGGCCAGTACCCGCCACCCGCCTCCAGCGCGAGCCTGAGCAGCCGCTCCCACGGAGGCGGCGCCGGAGCCTTCACCGTAAGCCGTTCGATGTCGGAGTAGCGCTGTTCGAGAATCGGCACCAAGTCTCTCGGCCGCTGCTCCAGCCGGCGGGGTTCCGCTCCGTCGCGGCCGAGAACCCACCGCCCGTCACCGTCGAGGCCGAGCAGCTATCCGTGGTTGCCCACCCGCACCAGTGGCACCCAGCCAGGCCGTTCGTCCACACCGGAAGCCTAACCGCCCGAAAACCACTCCGGGGATGTTCATCGCTCAGCGCATACGACTGCGGACCCACATCGCGAACTCGCCGGATGTCGTCGACCACCGGCTGGTCCCCTACCGCGACCGCGTCGCGCGGCTGCTCGGCTCGGACGGCCGGGCCGCAGGCTGCCTGCTGTTGCTCACGCAGGTCTGGTACGAGGCGAGCGGCCCGTGGTGGCGTCGCAGCTGGTCGGCGGGTGCCGAGAGGCTCGACTGGTTCGCCGAGGTGCTCACCGACGGCGAATGGCTCCACACCGACGGCGGCTGGATGTTCACCGAGGACGCCGTGGCCGAACTGTCCTCCGGCAGCTTCGACTGCTACGGACGGGAATTCGCGATCGCCTGGTTGGCGGGCGACGAGGCGGCCGAGGTCCGCAGGCAGTTCTGCGTCTGAGAACGGAGCCGCTCAGGCCGATGGGCCGTGTGCGAGGACCCGCACCGACGTCCGGCCATTCCGGCTGGTCAGCGAGAGGTCCACCCATGTCGCGTTGTTGGTGCGGTCCGCCTCGGTGAAGTGCCCCTGCGCGTCGGCCGTGGCGATGAGCCGGTAGCGGCCGTCGGGGATGCCGGTGATGTCCACGAACTGGTCCGGCAGCGTCGACGCGTACCGGTCCGCCCACCCGACCGACAGCCCCATCGTCACCGTGAGCGAACCGCGGTCCCCGCAATCGCTTTCCAAGTACACTTTGGACCGCGGTGCGCCGGGCAGGGAGCGCCGGTAGGAGCTCGTGTCGTAGAAGCAGAAACCGGCCTTCGCAGCCACGCTCACCACGCCGCCGTCCAGCCGTACGAGCTGGTAGGTCTCGAGGTCGCGGATGTGCCAGTGGTCGTGCCCGTCGCCGCCGTACACGAGCCCGGCCGGCACGCCCACGTCCGCCCGCGAGCCATCCGCCCGGGCGACCCGCTGCACGACCCGGAACGGCGCATCCACCGACACGCGGGACGCCTCGACCTCGAACGGCCCCCGGCCCACGTTGACGATCGTCGCCGAGAACCGGAGCTGCTGCTGCCCGGTCGGGCTCGTCGTGACCTTCAGGTCAGTGAGCGGCGCCATGCCGAGGTCGGGACGCAACTCCTCCTCGGCGGACGCGACCCCGGGGACGAACAGGACAGCCGCCAGCGCAAGCAGCCCGATCCGGCGGAGCACGGTTACCTCCAACAAGAGTCAGCGGTTGCCGGAGACGCACCCCGCGCTCGGCCACATCGACAGGTCAGTGCCCCCGACGGGGTTCGAACCCGCACTGAATCGATTTCCAGGCGATCTTACGCGACCGCTGCCGATGCCGCGCAACACCCGCTCTTAGCTGGGAAGATAGCTAATGCGAATGGGTGACCGCTCGCGTCGCCTGCCGTCCAGCGACAGTGATTGTGGGGCAAAAGTGGGTCAGATGATCTTGGCCGTCCACTACCCGAACCAGGTCACGTTCAGCACGTCGACGCGATGCTGGTCGTCGAGCACGAGATAGGTGATGAACCCGCGGCCGTCCGCGAAGTCGAGCTGCCGCATCCAACCCTCCGGATCAGCCTCGTTGTATGGCCGGCCGTTCCACGGGGTCAGCTCCAGGACGCCCACCGCATCGGCAAGCAGGGGCAACACCTCGGCAGGAAGAGCACGAATCTGGGCACGGACCTGCAGGTCCGTCACGATGCGATAAGCCACCGGACGGTCAGACGCCCAGCTCCGCCCGTAACTGCTCCCACTCAACCGCACCCTCTGGCGGCTGCCCAGTGCGCCGCGTCCGCTCCGCCTGTTGCAGCATCCTCCGGTGCGCGGCTGGGTCAGCCTGCGTCATCCGCGCGATTCGACGCCAGTTGGTCAGCGTCGACTGCAGCGTCTCCAGGCTCAACGTCTCCGACGCCTCCCGCAGGGCCCGCTGGTAGGCAGCGTCGAAGGCTGGCATCTCTTCGGGCAGCAGTGCAGCCCGGATCTCCCGGGGCGAGTCGAAGCGCCCCCGGCCCGGGGTCGGACCGTCGTGCGAGGCGGCGGCAGTCATATGCACACGATACCGTTCACGACCTCCTCGCATAGCTTCCCTACGAGGAAGCCCGACATGGCCAGAATCGCTGTGCCTTTGGATCGTCCGGCCGCCCCCACCATCGTCTCGCGGCGTGTCACCCACGAACCATGCCGCTGGACGCTACGGTGACGGCGGTCCGAGCAGCGCGGTTCAACACCACTCCATGGACGGCAACGTGAACGAAGATCGACAACGACTGACCTTGGAGCTGCGGCTCACGGATGGAGTTGAAGCGCTCGCGAGGGCGCTCGCCCCGCTGGTCGCCGATTCGATCGTGCGGCAGCTCAGGGACTCGTCGGACCTGTTGTCCGCGCACCCACGCTTGCTCCTGACCGTCGAGCAGGCAGCTGAGCGCCTCGCCCTCGGCCGAACGGGCGTCTACGCGCTGGTCAAATCGGGTGAGCTTGCGTCCGTAACGATCGGCCGAATCCGACGCATCCCAGCCGACGCCCTGGACGATTTCGTGCGAGGCCTCGAAAGCGAAACAGATGAACCGCAGACGTGAACTGCTGACCGTCGCGGAGATCTGCGCCGAGTTGAACGTCAGCCGCCGCACGTTCTACGAGTGGCGAGCGAAACATCGTGCTCCTAAGTGCATCAGGCTCCCCAACTCGGAGCTGCGGATACGCCGCTCCGACCTCGAAGACTGGCTCGGCGATCACGAGACGGATTGACGAGCAACTACTGACCCCGCGGGCAAGCCACCCAACGGAGAACCTGCGATCTAGAGATTTGCGCTGAGCGCTTCTCTACACTTCTCGTCGGGGCCCAATATATGCCATGACCTCGGTGTTTCGCGATCGCGAATGCTCGCCATCGCTTCTCGTTGACGGTCGCTTGTTGTTGATTGGCGAGGGTAAGGTATGGCGACGCCAAGCCCCGTGATCTTGATTTGACACACCTGGCGGCTAGGCTGGCCGTTCGTCCAGGAGCCGCCGTAAGCGCCTAACCTCGGCGAGGAGCCGCGGTACGTCAGTGCGGGCCGCGGCAATGAACTGAGCATTCTCGTCCCAACGCTGATCAGCGACATCGACGTATCGAGGGTGCTGAACAAGCGTGCCGGCCACGACGGTGCCCGGGTCGAATTGAGAACGATCTCCAACGTGCTCGTCGTCCGGGACCGTGCTCACCGCGACGAGATTCATGAACCAGTCGTCATCTAGCAAGTGGACGTACCACGGCCCGGGTGTAGCGGCACTGACCCGCTCTTCGATTGCTGTCAGGTCCCGTTCACTCAGAGCACCAAGGTCGTCCATCGCTCCAGCATGCAGCAGACAGCCCCAACCCGACCCGAGACCCCCTTGACCTTATTCGCCTCTTTCCCGACCAGCGCGCCGCCGAACGAACCACTCCTGACCTGTGCAAATATGCGTCAACGCTTGTGACCTTCTGACATTCTCTGACGATCGCGTGTGGCATGAATGTGGTACGCGTCCGTGCCTGCCGGTCGCGTCCTGCCGCGAAGCCGCACGATGACGAAGTCCTCTAGAACGCCCGCGGACGCGCGCTCCACGTGTGCGTAGGCCTTACTGTCGGCACCCCAAGGTAAGATTGCAGAATGGTTACGAAATCAGGTGATGCCGACAGACCGCCGAGAACTCTATCCCGGGACCTGCTCGCACAGGTGGCGAACTATCGAAGCACCACCGACCAGATCCTCTCCATGCTCCCCGCCCAGCACGTCGCCCTGGGGATCAAGCCCTCCATCGCGGACAGCTCACTAAGCGGTCTCATAGCTCAGGCGGCAGCCCAGACCTCCATGCAAGGCCCACTCAGCTTCATGGCCCAAGCACTGGGCGGCACCTCCTCGGCGAGCCTGATGGCCAAGACCATAGCCGGTACCTCAATGTCAAGCCTGCTTTCCCAGGCGATTGCAGACACAAAGATTGACCTCGGCATCACCGCCAACGGATTCACCGCAACCGGCAGCCTGCTCGCACAGGTGGCGAACTATCGAAGCACCACCGACCAGATCCCTTCTAGGTTCCCGCCGGAATCGCTCACAGTGGCAGAGAGCGCTGAAGTGCTTCGCGCGGCAGGTTCTCTGCTAGGTGCCTCCGTCGCGGACACTGTTGCAAATCAGTCCGATAGCATCGCCTTCGCGGCTGCAGCTGTGCTCGCACGTGCAAGCTCTGCAATCGATGATCGCTTACGGGTGGTTCGTCCACGAACGGCCGCTCGATACGTTGCCATCACCCTTCTTGCCGAGCTAGCAATGGTGATCTACCTCGGCGATCCACAGCTATTCGAGGCACTGGACGGGTTTTTTGGCGTCGTCCTTGGGCCCTTGTCGGCATGGCTGTTCCTAAAGGGCAAGAACAACTAGCCACCGCCTCGTTTCAAGGAGGAGCTTGGTGGTCATCCCGTCGCCTGATGGCGTCTCGATCACGCCGTGTTGGGGCCGCAACCTCCGTGCTCATCCGCCGGCCGAACTTGCCAACCTTGCGGCCCCAACGCGGCGTGATAGCCATCAGATCAGGCGACGGGATGACCACCAAGCGCCCACCCTGCCAGCGCAACCTGGCCTGCACTCCCCTGGTCATCCTGGAGCCTGCCTGCCCGGCGAGGGCATCTTTCAGCGTTGCACTGGCGGCCCCTTCGGGATAGAGCCGCTGGCCTCCTCACGCCCCCGCAGCCCGCGGAGGACCGGCCGCCAGGCCGCATGCCTCCGCTTGGGCTGCGGGCAAAGGCGCTGAGGCCAGCGGCCCCGGAGGGGCCGCCTTGAACAAGTAAGGAAACTCTGAACACGCGTACTCGCCTACCGGCCGGACAGGTCCGAACCAGTAGGCGGAAGCTCGTAGACCGGCGTGAACGTCGCGGAGCACTGCCAGCACGACCGCGCGCCAGCGTTGACGGTGGCCGAACGTCGCGAGTGGCTTGCCCAGCTCGAACAGGACCCGAAGGCCGTTGCGAAGGACCTTCCAGACCTCACCAGGTTCATGCTGGCTACCGGCGTCCGGATCGGTGAGGCCCTGGCCCTTTACTGGGAAGACGTGGACCTCGACGCCGGAACTGTCGCGATCAGGTACAACGTCGTCCGGATCAAGGGCGCTGGCCTCAAGCGCAAGCTCCCAAAGACCGAATCGGGCGTCCGGACGCTGCCTCTCCCGTCGTGGGCGGTAGAGATGCTCCGGAACCGCTTCGCCGTCGCGAAGGCTGAGCACCGCGCCGGGGCTAACCCGGTCTTCCCGGACACGCTCGGCGGCCTCCGGGACCCGTCGAACACCCGGCGGGCGCTACGCGAAGCTCGGGGGAGCGAGGGCTTCGCCTGGGTCACGTCGCACGTCTTCCGGAAGACTGCGGGCACGGTCCTCGATGAGGCCAAGCGCAGCGCTCGCGAGATCGCCGATCAACTCGGACATGCGAAGCCCTCGATGACGCAGGACGTCTACATGGGCCGGGGTACGGTGTCACCGGAGAACGCCGCAGCCCTGGAGGACATCTTGTGAGGGTTCCCGGGAAAGTGGGGCGTAAGTGGGGCTGATGATCTTGACGGTCCTCAGCCCCAACGTCCTGACCTGCGATCCAGTGCCCCCGACGGGGTTCGAACCCGCACTGAATCGATTTTAAGTCGACTGCCTCTGCCGGTTGGGCTACGGGGGCACCGTCAGCCTAGGCGAACGGCGCCCGCAGCCCCACCGCAGGTCAGGACTTCGAAGCCCGCGTGAACTCTTCCTTCGGGTTGTTGATCTGCCCCAGCGACACGACCTCGCGCCGGAACAGGCCGCCCAGCATCCAGTCCAGCAGGATGTGCACCTTGCGGTTGAACGTGGGCATCGCCTTCAGGTGGTAGCCGCGGTGGAAGAGCCAGGCCGGGAAGCCCTTGATCTTCAGGTTCAGCGCGTCCGCGACGCCCTTGTGCAGACCGAGGCCGGCCACCGCGCCGAGGTTCTTGTGGTAGTAGTCCACCGGCTGGCCGCCGCGCAGCGTCTTGATGATGTTCTTCGCCAGGTGCCGCGCCTGCCGGACCGCGTGCTGCGCGTTCGGCGGGCAGGTGGCCGTCGGGTCGCTCTCGGTGCGCGACAGGTCCGGCACCGCGGCGTTGTCGCCCGCGGTCCAGACGTCCGGGTGGCCGACGACCTGCAGCGCGGCGGTCGCCTCGACCCGGCCGCGCTTGTCGATCGGCAGGTCCGAGTTGGCCAGCACCGGGTTGGCCTTAACACCGGCGGTCCAGATGATCGTGTCGCTGTCGAACTCGGTGCCGTCCGAGAGGACCACCCGACCGTTCTCGAACGACTTCGCCGCGGTCGACAGGTAGACCTCGATGCCGCGCTTCTCCAGCTGCTCGACCGTCCACACGCCGAGCGTCTCGCGCACCTCGGGCAGAATCCGGCCCGCGGCCTCGACGAGCACCCAGCGGATGTCCTCGGGCTGGATGTTCTCGTAGTACCGCGTCGCGAACCGGGTCATGTCCTCGAGCTCGGCCAGCGCCTCGATGCCCGCGAACCCGCCGCCGACGACGGTGAAGGTGAGCAGGCGCTTGCGCAGCTCGGGGTCCAGCGTGCTGGCCGCCTCGTCGAGCTTGGTCAGCACGTGGTTGCGCAGGTAGATGGCCTCACCGATGGTCTTGATGCCGATGCCCTCTTCGGCCAGGCCGGGGATCGGCAGCAGCCGCGGCACGGCGCCGAGCGCGACCACGAGCACGTCGTAGTTCAGCTGCTCGATGTGCCCGTCGGCGGCCTCCACCGTGACGGTCTTGCGCTCGTGCTCGATCTTGTTGACCCGCGCGGTGAGCACGTGGCAACGCTTGAGCACGCGCCGCAGCGGCACCACGACGTGGCGCGGTTCGATGGCCCCAGCCGCCGCTTCCGGCAGGAACGGCTGATAGGTCATGTGCGGCTGAGGGTCGACGATCGTCACGGAGGCTTCGTTGGCGCGGAGCTTCTTCTGGAGTCCCAACGCGGTGTAGAGCCCGACGTACCCGCCACCCAGAATGAGGATCCGAGTCGGTTCCGACTTCGCTGCGGCCATAGACACATCTTCCCACCCCCACCGGCTGGGCGCTCGTAGACCCTCCTCACCTGTGACCAGGGTCGCGGACCTGCGCGAAACGATTCAGAGGAGTCCGGCCACAGTGGCCGCACGCCCCAGCACGTCGCGCAGCATGGCCGGGGTGAGGCGTCCGGTGAAAGTGTTCTGTTGTGAGACGTGAAATGACCCAAAAAGGTGAAGATCGGGGGTCCCGGACAGGACGAAGTGAGCGCCATGGCCGAACTTCGGCGCCGGTTTCGGCACCGTCCAGGTCTGCGCCAGCACCGGCAGCAGCGCCTGCCAGCCGAACGCGCCGAGCACGAGCACCGCGCGGAGTGTCGGAAGTAACAGCTCGAACTCCCGCACCAGCCACGGGCGGCAGTTGTCCCGCTCCGCGGGCAGCGGCTTGTTGGCCGGCGGCGCGCACTTGACCGGGGCGGTGATGCGCACACCGCGCAGCTCCAGGCCGTCGCTGATGTGGGTGGACGTCGGCTGCGACGCCAGCCCGATGTCGTAAAGCGCCTGGTAGAGGAAGTCGCCGGAGCGATCGCCGGTGAACATGCGGCCAGTGCGGTTCGCACCGTGCGCGGCCGGGGCGAGCCCGACGATGGCCAGCGACGCGTCCGCGGGCCCGAACCCGGGCACCGGGCGGCCCCAGTACGTCCAGTCGGCGAAGGCGGCCCGCTTGGTCGCGGCGACCTCCTCGCGCCACGCGACGAGACGCGGGCAGCGGCGGCACTCGCTCACCGCCGAGTCCAGTTCGGCCAGTGTGCGGGGTTTCGGTCGGGGCACGTTGTCAGTGTGCTCCGCTAGGTTGGCGACCATGCCGGAAACCCCCGAAGAGGAGACGAAGACCGAGGCCGCGCCCGAGCCGAGCGACGACCTCGTCACCACCCAGCACACGCTCACCGTCAAGCGGCGCAAACTCGCGTACACCGCCCAGACCGGGCGGATCGTGCTGCGCAAGGAAGTGCACACCGACGGCAAGTTCGACGGCCACACCGCCAAGGCCGAGGTGTTCCTCACCTCCTACACGCTCGACGGCGCGGAGCCGGGTTCGCGGCCGGTGACGTTCGCGTTCAACGGCGGCCCCGGCTCGGCCAGCGTGTGGCTGCACATGGGCGTGCTGGGGCCGCGGCGGGTGGTGTCCGGCGACGTCGACTCGCCCGAGCCGCCGCCGTACCGCGTGGTGGACAACCCGGAAACGCTGCTGGCGCACAGCGACCTGGTGTTCATCGACCCGGTGTCCACCGGCTACTCGCGGCCGAAGAAGGGTGAAAGCGCCAAGGACTACCACGGGTTCACCGCGGACGTGGAGTCGGTCGCGGAGATCATCCGGCTGTGGACGTCGCGCAACGGCCGGTGGCTGTCGCCGAAGTACCTGGCCGGCGAGTCGTACGGCACACTGCGCGCGGCGGCGCTGGCCGGGCACCTGCAGGAGCGGCACGGGTTCTACCTGAACGGCCTGATGCTCGTCTCGAGCGTGCTGGACATGGGCACGATCCGGTTCACCGAGGGCAACGACCAGCCGTACCCGCTGTTCGTGCCCACGTACGCGGCGATCGCGCACTACCACGGCAAGCACGGCAAGCGGAAGCTGGCGGACGTGCTGGCCGAGGCGGAGGACTTCGCCGCGCGCGAGCTGCCCTGGGCGCTGTCGCGGGGTTCGCGGCTGACGCCGGAGGAGAAGGCGGCGGCGGTGCGGAAGCTGGCGACGCTGACCGGCCTGGACGAATCCTATGTGGACCGGGTGAACCTGCGGATCGAGCACGTGCGGTTCTTCACCGAGCTGCTGCGGGAGCGCGGGCTGACCACGGGCCGGATGGACGGCCGCTTCACGACGTGGGAGCCGGACGGCGGACGCGAACTGATGAGCGACGACGCCTCGGTGTCGCGGATCATCGGGGCATATTCGGCCGGTTTCAACCACTACGTCCGGTCCGAGCTGGGCTACGAGAACGACCTGCCGTACGAGGTCCTGTCGATGGACGTGGTGCGGAACTGGTCGTACTCGGAGTTCGAGGGCCGCGCGGTGTCCGCGGTGGAGGCGCTGAGCGCGGCGATGCGGGCCAACCCGCACCTGAAGGTGCACGTGGCCCTGGGCTACTACGACGGCGCGACGCCCTACTACGCCGCCGAGCACGTGCTGGCGCACCTGCAGATCCCGGAGAACCTGCGCGGCAACATCGAATCGGCCTACTACCCGGCCGGGCACATGATGTACGTGCACGAGCCGTCGCGGGTGCAGCAGTCCAAGGACCTGGCGGAGTTCGTGCGGTCGAGCAGCAACCGCTGATGGTGCGTGCCGCCCCGCTCAGCGGGCGGGGCGGCAGGCACCGGTAACAGGTCGAGAACGGTGTTCAAACTGCTGAAACGGCCGCGCCTGCCATGACGACATGTCCCGGGTGAACGTTGATCAATCCGGAGGGGCGGGTATGCGGAAGCGCAGCAGGAGGACGTGGGCGACCGCGCCGGGAGCGGTCGTGCTCCTGGCGGTTGTCGGTGCGTGCGGCACCTCGCCGGTCAGCCCGGGCGGGGAGACCGCGAGCCGTTCGGCGGCGCCGGTGAGCGCTCCGGAGTCGGCGGTGCGGACCTCGGCCGGCGCGGCCGAACTGATCACCGTGCCCGACGTGTCCGGGCTGAACCACCAGCAGGCCCAGGACACCATGCAGGCCGCCGGTCTCTACAACCTGCGTGAGGTCGACGGCAAGGGGCTCGGCCGCATGCTCGTCGTCGACAGCAACTGGGTCCAGGTCGCGCAGGACCCGCCCGCCGGCACCAAGGTCACCGCCGGGACGGTGATCACCCTGACGGCGATCAAATACACCGACCGCTGACCAGTGCCGCCGCCGGCAACGCCCGCGGCGGCACGGCGAGACGCCCACCCGAACAAGAAGGGCCGGAGGGGCAGCGCCGATCAAGGCGGCACCCCGGCAGTGCCACGGTGATCACATGCCCGGACACACGAAGGTTCAGTCCCGGCAACACCGGGGCTGGCCCCACCCCACCCCGACACCGCACTGATCACGGCCGGCACGCACGAGAAGGGCCGCCCCCGCGAGTGCGGGTGCGGCCCTTCCCCCACCACCTCAGCCGCGCAGGTAAGCGGCTCCCCGGGTCACCGCGGCGTAGGCGTCCACCGCTCCGTGGCCGTAGAAACCGTTGAACGACGGGCCGCCCTGGCAGGTCGCGGTGTACGAGTCGTCCCGGCCCTCGTCCAGGTAGTCGACCGTCGCGGGCACCGGGCACGCGATCGGCGCCGCCGTGCCTTCGATGATCCGCTGCACCGCGTCCGGGCTCATCGTGATCCCGCCGCGGCTCGCCCGGCCGTACTCGGACACGATCAGCGCCGCCACGCCGGTCGCGTGCGGAGTGGCCATCGACGTGCCCTGCAGGAACTGGTAGTAACCCGCCTGGCCGTCCTTCGTGACCGCCTTCTGCACGCCCGCGGCCGCCCCGTCGGGGGTCACGTTGCCGTCCGCGTCGATCGTGCCCTCGGCGACACCGACATTGCGCGGGTACGCGGACAGGATCATGTTCTCGTTGGTGCGGTACCAGTCCGTGCCGAACCCGTCGCGGAAGTAGCCGCCCGGCGCGGACACCGAGATCTGCTCCAGGCCGTAGTTCGAGTAGTCCGCCTTCGCGCCGGACGGGCCGAACGCGGAGACCCCGATGGTGTGCGGGCCCTCGACCGGCAGCGACAGGCAGGTCGCGTTGTCGATCGTGCGCGGGTGGGCCGACGACGCCGGGTAGTCCGGGCTCGTCGTGTCCGGCTGCGGCGCGCCCAGGTCCGTGTGCTGGTTGCCCAGCGCCGCGACCTCGGTGACGCCCTTGCGGTAGGCGTAGTTCATCGCCCGCGTCATGGCCTCGGTGACCGTGCGCTGTTCCAGCTGCTGCTCGGCCGAGTCCGCCGGGTTCGAGGCGCAGTTGTAGAGCCACGGGTCGACGTAGAAGCTCATGTTGACGACGTCGACGCCCGCGTCGCCGGCATAGGTGATCGCGTCGACGACCGGCTGGAGGAAGAAGAACCCGGAGTCCTGGCCGGCACGCAGGTTCACCAGCGTCACGTTCGGCGCGACCCCGGAGATGCCGAACCCGTCCGCGGCCGCGGCGATCGTGCCCGCGACGTGGGTACCGTGCCCGTTGTCGTCGTGGTCGGCCGGGTCGACGCAGCCGCGGAACTCGCACGGCCCGTCCACGACCGCGCCGGTCGGGTCGGTCGGGATGTCGCGGGTGAAGTTGCGGGACGTCCCGTGGTCGAAGTTGGGGGCGATGTCGGGGTGCGTGCCGTCCACACCGGTGTCGATGATGCCCACCTTGACGCGCTTGTCGCCTGGCTGCACGGTGCGCGACATGTCCGAGCGCACCGACTTGAGGCCCCACAGGTGGTCGTCGAGTGGGTCGGTGCCGGTGGCGCCGGTCGTCGCGCCGCTGCTCTTCGGCGCCTGGCGGCCTTCCTTCTCCACGTCGGACCGCTTGGGCGCGACCTTGCCGGTGGGCGCGTGGCCGATGGCCGTCGCCTTCGCCGCGCCGTAGACGGCGTCGTCGGCCGACACGCGCTGCACGAAGCCGTTGGCCGGGGCGGTGGCCGTGATCAGGCCGACCGCCGTGTTGGTCCGCACCACGGTTCCGCCGGCCGCGCGGATGGCCTGCTCGGCGGCGGCGACGCTCTGTTCGCCGGAGGCCAGCACGGTGAACTCCGTGGACGGTCCGGACAGCGCGGCGGGTTGTGCGCTCGCGCTGGGAAGAACGACGGCCCCGCCGATCAGCGGGACCGCGAGCGCCGCGATGAGCAACCTGGTTCGTCTCAAGGAACTCCTCCTCATCAGGGTGAGGAGGAACCTACCTTCCGGATCGCCCGATCCGGTACGAAAACCCTACCTTCGTCGGGTGTGGGAGCCACGCGGCTCAGGCGAGCGAGAGCGCGATCCCGTCGAGGATGTCGTGCTCGCTGACCACCAGTTCGGCCGGCCCGCCGCGACGGCCGATCTCCTGGGCGAGGATCTGCACGATCAGCCCGCCGCCGCCGATCACGTCAACCCGGCCGGGGTGGATCACCGGGTTCGCGGCGCGCGCCGCGTGGTCGGCCTCCAGCAGGTGACCCGACACGCGGGTGATGTCGGCCGGGGTCAGGCGCGACAGGTGCGTCCGCTCCGAGTCGTACTCGGGCAGGTCCTGGGCCACCGCGGACAGCGTGGTCACCGTGCCTGCGACGCCGATCCAGGTGCGCGCCTTCGACACGTCCACCACGTCGAACGCCTCGGCCAGCACACCGGTGGCGAACTCGCGCGCGGCCACGATCTCGTTGGACGTCGGCGGGTCCGACTTCAGCGCCCGCTCGGTGATCCGCACGCAGCCGATGTCGACCGACTTCGCCGCGGTGACCGAGGCGCGCTTGCCGTCCCACTCGCCGAGCACCAGCTCGGTCGAACCGCCGCCGACGTCAACCACCAGGAACGCCCCGTCGTCCGGGTCCTGCTCGCCGACCGCGCCCATGAACGACAGCCGGGCCTCCTCGTCGCCGGAGATCACCTCGGCCTCGACGCCCAGGACCTCGCGCGTCATCGCGAAGAACTCGTCGCGGTTGCTCGCGTCGCGGGTCGCCGAGGTGGCGACCATGCGGACCTTCTCCACACCCTTGCGCCGGGCGGCGATCGTGTAGTCCTTCAGCGCGGCGCGGGTGCGCTCCAGCGCCTCGGGGGCCAGCCGGCCGGTCGCGTCCACGCCCTGCCCGAGCCGCACGATCCGCATCTCCCGATGCAGGTCACGCAGGTCGAAGGTGCCGTCGTGACGCTCGGTCAGCTCGGCCACCAGCAGACGGATGGAGTTCGTTCCACAGTCGATCGCGGCAACACGGGGCATGCGCCCACCCTACGGGGTCGGCCCGGTCGTCGAACCCGTGGTCGAGCTCTCCGCGCCCGTCTCGGGCGGCGCGCACGGCTGCGGAGTCTCCGACGTGGGCGGCGCCGTGGTGGAGGTCGGCGAGGCCGGCGACGTGGGAGTTTCGCAGGTCGGCGTGGTTTCCGGGGACGGGGTGGTCGTGGTCGTCGTAGTCGTGGTGGTGGTGGTCGTCGTCGTGGTGCTGCCCGTGGTCGTGGTGGTGGTGCCCAGGTCGGTGCGCCCGGACGGCGACGGCAGCGTGCTCGGCGGCGGCGCCGCGAGGATCGCCGGCGGCGCGGTGACCGGCGGCGGGGTCGGGACGGCGGTCGCGGACGGCGCGCCGACCGGCACGTCGCTGTCCGGCAGCAGGGCGACCCCGTTGCGGTAGGCCTCGGCCCAGCGGATCACCGTTTCGACGTAGGTGTCGGAGTTGTTGTAGCGGTAGATGGCGGCGCGCAGCTGCGCCGGGTCGGCGAGGTCCAGACCGCCGGAGCACAGGTAGCGCGCGGTGGCCAGGGTGGCGTCGTAGATGTTGTTCGGGTCGGCGACGCCGTCATGGTTGCCGTCGGCGCCGTAGAAGTTCCAGGTGGTCGGGATGAACTGGGTGGGGCCGATCGCGCGGTCCCACACCGTGTCGCGGTCCCAGCGGCCGCCGTCGCTGTCCGGGATCGCGGCCACCGGGCCGACGCCGTTGAGCTGCGGGCCGAGGATCGGCTCGCGCGTCGTGCCGTTCGCGTCGACGTAGCCGCCGCGCGCGTGGTTGGACTCGATGCGGCCGATACTCGCGATCAGTGCCCAGTCGATGTGGCATTCCGGGCGTTCGAGGGTCATCATGTCGGCCGCGTTGCGGTAGGCCTTGAGGGCGGTGCCCGGGATGCCGAGGGGGCCGGTGGGCAGTTCCTCCAGGGGCACCGGTTCCGGCGGTTTCGGCAGCTCGCCGTTGACGCTGACGCGCAGGATCTCCGGCGGCGCACCCTGGATCGGGCCGATCGCGCGGTTCTGGTCGACCGGGGTGGTGGCCGTCCAGGTCTCGGTGCCGCCGCCGGCCAGGCCGGCCGGGATCACGGCGAGGACACCCCCCATGGCGGCGAGCGTGGTCTTGTGGGCCAGGCCGATTCTTCGCGCCTTGCGGCGGGCAGCCCTCACACGAGTCCGGCGCACATCCTCATCCCCTCCCCGAGCGGCAACACATCCGATGCTGAACCGCGGGATGTGAAGTCCGTGTTACCGATAAGGGGATCGCCGGAACCGGCCAGAAGTGTTAGCCGGAAGTTCCGACGTTGGTAGGGGTTTTTGTGCGACGGGCGCGAGTTTGTTGGCACGAAGTGGCCAATGGTGGGTGCGCGAGTGGGAATGTCATGGGGTTGCGGGACTTTCGCGCGGTTGTCAGGTGCGTGGCTCTTGAGGCGAATTGGCGGATCGCTTGCGTCCGAACGGTCCAATGGTGGTGGGTGTGGTTGAAAGGACCGTTCAACGGAGGCGCGCTCAGCGCCCAGCACCCACTGCCGACGGAGCTACTTCGCGCAGTCGCCGCTGGGCCAGTCCGCCTTGAGCAGCTCCAGCGTTTCGTCGCCGAACGGGTTCACCCCGGGGCCCATCGCGAGGCTGTGCGCGAGGTGCACGTGCAGGCACTTGACCCGCCCGGGCATGCCGCCCGCCGTGACCTGGTGTCCAAGCGGCTCCAGCGCGTCCCGCTGGGCCAGGTACGACTCGTGGGCCCGCTGATACGCCGCGGCGAGCTCGGCGTCCTCCGCGAGCCGCTCGGTCATCTCCTTCATGATCCCGGACGCCTCCAGCCTGCCGACCAGCGACGTCAGCCGCGGGCAGGTCAGGTAGTACAACGTCGGGAACGGGGTGCCGTTCTCCAGCCGCGGGTTGGTCTGCACGACGGACGGGTGCCCGCTCGGGCAGCGCGCGGCCACCGCCCGCAGCGCACGCGCGGGCCGGCCGAGCTGCTCGGAGATGATGATCCGGTCAGCCTCGGTGACCGGTTCGAACGAGGGCAGGTCCGTCTTGCTCACGAAACCATTGTCGCAGCCACCGCGCGGTCAGCCGCCGACGGTGCTCCACAACTGCTGATACCAGGCGGCATCCCCCGAGGCCACCGGATCGGCAGCCTGCCCGGCAGGCGCAACGTCCCCTTCACCAGGAAGCTGCACCATGTAGGGCGTCTCCCCGGGCATGACGTACCGCAGCCGCCGCCGGGCCTCCGCCTCGACCTGCGCCGGGTCGGACACCGCGGCCTTGCGCTGCTCCAGCAGCTGCACGTCGTGCCGCAGCTGCGCCTGCCGCTGCTCCTGTTCGGCCACCTCGGCGCGCTGCGCGAGGTAGGTGCGCAGCGGCACGGCGACCGTGAACGCCAGCGCGCACACCACGATCGCGAGCACCGCGGCCCGCCGCGTCGTGGACATCCCCAGCACCCGCGCCGCGCCGGCGCCGGGCTTGCCCTGGCTGCGGCGCAGGCGCGCCTTCCCGGCGGCCACCCGCCGGGCCAGCTGCGGACGGCGCGCGGGCGCCCCCTCCGCACGGCGGGCCGACGAGCCCTCCGTGCGCCGGGGGCGCCTCACACGCTGGGATCCGCGTTGCGTCATCTACGCCGGTCAGCTCTCCGCCGAGAACCGCGGGAACGCCAGCTCGCCGGCGTACCGGGCGGCGTCGCCGAGGGTCTCCTCGATGCGCAGCAGCTGGTTGTACTTCGCGACGCGCTCGCTGCGGGCCGGGGCACCGGTCTTGATCTGGCCGACCCCGGTCGCGACCGCGAGGTCGGCGATCGTGGTGTCCTCGGTCTCGCCGGAGCGGTGGCTCATCATCGACTTGTAGCCGCTGGAGGTGGCCAGCGCGATCGCGTCGAGCGTCTCCGACAGCGTACCGATCTGGTTCACCTTCACCAGCAGCGCGTTCGCGGCGCCGCGGTTGATGCCGTCCTCGAGACGGTCCGGGTTGGTGACGAACAGGTCGTCGCCGACGAGCTGGACGCGGTCGCCGATCTGCTGGGTCAGCGCGACCCAGCCGTCCCAGTCGTCCTCGGACAGCGGGTCTTCGATCGACACGAGCGGGTAGGCGTCCACCAGCTCCCGGTAGTAGGCGCCCATCTGCTCGGCGGTGCGCTTGCTGCCCTCGAACGTGTAGGAGCCCGCGGAGAAGAACTCGGTGGCGGCGACGTCCAGCGCCAGCGCGATGTCCCGGCCCGGGGCGTACCCGGCCTTCTCGATGGCCGTGGTGATCAGGTCCAGCGCCTCGCGGTTGCTGGACAGGCTCGGGGCGAACCCACCCTCGTCACCCAGACCGGTGGCCAGGCCGCGGCCCTTCAGCACCGACTTGAGCGAGTGGTACACCTCGGTGCCCCAGCGCAGCGCCTCGCGGAAGGACTCCGCGCCGATCGGGGCGATCATGAACTCCTGGATGTCCACGTCGGTGTCGGCATGCGCGCCACCGTTGAGGATGTTCATCATCGGTACCGGCAGCACGTGCGCGTTCGGGCCGCCCAGGTAGCGGAACAGCTCCAGCTCGGCCGACTCGGCGGCGGCCTTCGCGACGGCGAGCGAAACACCCAGCAGCGCGTTCGCGCCCAGCCGCGACTTGTCCGGGGTGCCGTCCAGGTCGACCAGCTTCTGGTCCACGATCCGCTGGTCGACGGCGTCCACACCGGCCAGCTCGGGGCCGATCTCGTCGAGCACCGCGGCGACCGCGCGCTCGACACCCTTGCCGTTGTAGCGCTTGGGGTCACCGTCGCGCAGCTCGACGGCCTCGTGTTCGCCGGTGGACGCGCCCGACGGGACAGCGGCCCGCGCCAGCGTGCCGTCGTCGAGAGCCACCTCCACCTCAACGGTCGGGTTGCCACGCGAATCCAGGATCTCGCGCGCGCCTACCTGCTCAATGACCGCCACAACTGCTCCTCATCGGTTTGTCCAGCGAAGACGCGACCAGCGTAGCCGCCGTCGCCGGTCACCCGGTGGAGGCACGCATCACTCGTCGGCCCTGACCTCCTGCCACCCGGACGGCAGATCGGCGGTGTCCGAGATCTGCTGCCAGAACGTCCAGCTGTTGCCCCCGCAGTCCAGCACCGTGAACACCCGCGCCCCGTACGGCTGGTCCTGCGGCGGCGGCACGTCGCAACCCTCCCCGAGCGCCGCGCAGACGTACTCGTGCTGCGCGTCGGCGTCGGGCACGTACACGACGTTGAGCTGCCCGACCGGGCGGTCGACGCCCTTCGCCTCCCAGTAGTCGGCGCCGACCCCGGCGAGCACGATCTCGGCGTCACCGGCGGCGACCACGGCCTGGAAGACCTGGCCGGACGCGTCCACGTAGCGGACCTTCTCGGTGAAGCCGAAGACGCGCACCAGCCAGTCGAGCGCCTCCGTGGCATCGGTGTAGTACAGGTAGGGCGAGAGTCCGAGATACCGCGGTTCTTCGCTCATGACCGGTTAGTGCATCATGCCGCCCCGAGCCACCCTGATCGCCCCTGCCGAAACGCGCTTTCCGGGGGTAACGTCGATCAGAAGATGGAAGACTCAGAGCCCCCGCGGGGAACAGCAGGCCGGCACCCGCTGCACGCTTTTCGCGAGGCGGAGGATCTCGTCGAGAAGCGGCGTCCGCTGGACGCGCTCAAGGCGCTGCAGCCGGTGCTGGAGAGCGAACCGGACAAGCCGAGCGTCCAGCTTCTGGCCGGGCGCGCCTACTTCCACTCCGCCCAGCTCAACCGCGCCGAGCAGGCGCTGACGCGGGTCCTCGAACTCGATCCGTCCGACCACTACGCCCGCTTCGTGCTGGGACGCACGCTCCAGAGGTTGGGACGGCTGGTCGAAGCTCTGGGACAGCTGCGCATGGCCTGGGCGATGAACCCGGTGCCGGAGTACCAGGACGCGTTGTCCGAGGTGAATGCGCGGGTGCGGTTGCAGGAAGGTTGATCTCGGGCGCTCCGGCGTTCGCTGGGCGCGTCGCCGTGTCGGGCGGCGGTTGAGAGATCAAGGGATGTCCTCGCCGGACGGGCAGGCTCCGGGATGACCACCCGGCTCGGCGTCGGTTCGAAGATCAGGCGCGTGGCGCTGCTTTGGCGAGTGTGGTGGCGGTGTCGAAGATCAGCTGCGCCTCGGGGGCCAGGGCGGGGCTGCCGGTGATCGCGGCCCACCAGCCTTGCGGGGTGGCCAGGTCGGCGCCCGTCGAGCACAGTGATCTCGCCAAGGTCAACGCCGCGTCGTCGATGTCCTTCGGGTCCGGCTGCTTTCCGTCGCCCGTCGCCCGGGCCGCCCACCGCTTCCAGCTGTCCTCCGGGACCGGGAGCGGGCCGGTGCCGACCGCCTCCGCCTGGCCGATCGCGGCGAGCGTGGCCCACGACAGGTGGCATCCGGACCACTCCGCCCGCATCCACATCTCCGCCCGGCCGTAACCGGCCAGCAGGCGCGCCGGCAGCTTCGTCGCCGCGGCGATCTCGTTCGACCACGTGTCCAGGGCCCGCAGGTCCGACTCTCGCGGGCGGTCCTCCGGCGCGAGGCGGCCGGGTGGCGGGGCGGTCGCGCCGGCCGGGGGCTCCGAGGTCCGGGCAGCGGCGGCGGGCTGGCTCTGTGGCGGCGTCTCGCCGGGGCGCGTCACGCCGATGGTCAGGATGAGCACCAGCCCGGTCCCGGCCACCGCCGCCCCGGTGAGGACGCGCAGGGAAAACCGCCGGATCCGGGCATCCCCCGGTTGAGTGGGTTCTGCCACCCGGACAGGTTATCCAGTCCCACTGCCAGAGGAATCACACAACTTCGTTATCGACCCGTTCCCATGCCCGCTAGCTGCACAAACACGATCCGTAGTGCCGGATTTGCGAGGTTACGCCGTTCAGGCGAGCAAGATCGGGGTGGACTTTCAGGTGAGCCTTACCTAAACCTAAGCCGTCCGATGCGTCCAGGGAGGCCGCCGTGTTGTTCTCGAGCCTGCTCATCGGCCTCCGGGAAGGCCTGGAGGCCGCCCTCGTCGTGAGCATCCTGGTCGCCTTCCTGGTGAAGACCGGCAGGCGATCGGCGCTGCGCTGGGTCTGGCCGGGCATCGCCGCGGCCGTGATCCTCTCGATCGGTGTCGGTGCGATCCTGACCTTCACCACCGCCCAGTTGTCGTTCGAGCAACAGGAACTGCTGGGCGGGAGCCTGTCGATCGTGGCCGTCGGGTTCGTCACCGCGATGATCTTCTGGATGCGCAAGGCGTCGAAGAGCATCGCGGCCGAACTGCGCGGCAAGATGGACGAGGCGCTCGCGGTCGGGCCGCTCGCGGTCCTGCTGCTGTCCTTCCTCGCCGTCGGGCGGGAAGGGCTGGAGACCGCTGTCTTCTTCTACGCCGCCGTGCAGACCGCGCAGGGCGGCACCACGCAGCCGTTGATCGGGTTCGCCGTCGGCATCGCCATCGCCGTCGCGATCGCCTACGGCCTCTACCGCGGCGCCATCCGCTTCGACCTCGGCAAGTTCTTCACGATCACCGGCGTGCTGCTGGTGTTCGTCGCCGCCGGTGTCCTCGGCTACGGCCTGCACGACCTGCAGGAAGCCGGTTTCCTGCCCGGCCTGCACACCCTCGCCTTCGACGCGTCCGCCGCCATCCCGGAGACCTCGTGGTACGGCGCGCTGCTCAAGGGCGTCTTCAACTACTCGCAGCAGACGACCGTGCTCCAGGCCATCGCCTGGATCGCCTACGTCGTGATCGTGCTGCCGCTGTTCCTGCGGCGGCCCGCAGACAGGACCACCCCCGTGGTGGCCGGTTCCAAGGAGTGACCTTGCGCAAGACCCCACTCGCCGCCGCGGGACTCGCCGCGCTGCTCGTGCTGTCCGCCTGCTCCGGCGGTGACCAGAACGCCGCGGCGGGCGGCCCGATCACCGTCGAGGCCACCGACAGCGCGTGCACCGTGTCGGCGACGACCGCGAACGCGGGCAACGTGACGTTCGAGGTGACCAACAAGGGCACCAAGGTCACCGAGTTCTACCTCTACGCCGAGGGCGACCGGATCATGGGCGAGGTCGAGAACATCGCACCGGGGCTGACCCGGAAGCTGACCGTCGAGGTGCCGGATGCCGGCGCCTACCAGACCGCGTGCAAGCCGGGCATGACCGGGGACGGCATCCGCGGCGCGTTCACCGTCACCGGTGGCGCCGCGCGCCAGGCCGACGCGAACACCAAGCTGGGCGACGCCACCAAGAGCTACGCCACCTACGTGGCCAGCCAGAGCGACGCGCTGCTGACCGAGACGCGGAAGTTCGCCGATGCCGTCAAGTCCGGCAACGTCGACGACGCCAAGGCCCGCTACGCGCCGACCCGCGTGTACTACGAGCGAATCGAGCCGGTCGCGGAGAAGTTCGGCGACCTCGACCCGGCCATCGACGTCCGCGAGGCCGACCTCGAAGAGGGTCAGCAGTTCACCGGCTTCCACCGGCTGGAGAAGGACCTGTGGGTCACCGGGCTGCAGGACGACACCGCGCAGGTCGCCGACAAGCTCGTCGCCGACGTGACCACCCTGGTGACGCAGGCGAAGGCCATCCAGCTCACGCCGCTCGACCTGGCCAACGGCGCCAAGGAACTGCTCGACGAGGTCGCCACCGGCAAGATCACCGGCGAGGAGGAGATCTTCTCGCACACCGACCTGTGGGACTTCCAGGCCAACCTGGACGGCTCCGAGGCCGCGATCCAGGCGCTGCGGCCCGTGCTGGCCGAACGCGACCCGCAGTTGGTGTCCGAAGTGGACGCCCAGTTCAAGAACGTCCAGACCCTGCTCGACGCGCAGCGCGCGGGCGACGGGTTCAAGTACTACACCGAGCTGTCCCAGGACCAGATCCGCGAGTTCGCCTCGGCCGTGGACGCGCTGAGCGAACCGCTGAGCAGGACCGCGGAGGTTGTCGCGCAATGACGCAGGTGTCCCGCCGTCGGCTGCTGGGGATCGCAGGTGCCGGCGTCGCCCTCGCCGGAGCCGGCGCGGCGGCCGGCGCCGGGATCGATCACGCGCTGTCGGCCCCGGAAGCGCAGGCTGCACCGGAGATCGTGCCGTTCCACGGCGAGCACCAGGCCGGGATCGTCACCCCCGCGCAGGAACACCTGCACTTCGCCGCGCTCGACGTGACGACGAAGGACCGGGCGAAGCTGGTTTCGTTGCTGCGCAAGTGGACCGACGCCGCCCGCCGGATGACCGCCGGGCAGGAAGTGGTCCAGGGTGGCGCGGTGGGCGGTGCGGGTGCCGCGCCGCCGGGCGACACCGGCGAGGCGCTCGACCTGCCCGCGGCGTCGCTGACCCTGACGATCGGGTTCGGCCCGTCACTGTTCGACGACCGCTTCGGGCTCGCGGGCAAGCGGCCGGCCGCGCTGGCCGACCTGCCCGCGTTCCCCAAGGACAACCTGGACCCGGCCCGGAGCGGCGGTGATCTCTGCATCCAGGCGTGCGCGAACGACCCGCAGGTCGCCGTGCACGCGGTGCGCAACCTGGTGCGGATCGGGTTCGGCACCACCGAGGTGCGCTGGTCGCAGCTCGGGTTCGGGCGCAGCGCCTCGACGTCGACGTCGCAGGTGACGCCGCGGAACCTGTTCGGCTTCAAGGACGGGACGAACAACCTCAAGGCCGAGGACCCGGCCGCGCTGGCGCAGCACGTGTGGGTGGCGCCGGGCGACGGCCCGGACTGGATGGCTGGCGGCAGCTACCTGGTCGCGCGGCGCATCCGCATGCACATCGAGACGTGGGACCGGACGTCGCTGGACGAGCAGGAGCGCATCGTCGGCCGCGCGAAGGGCACCGGGGCGCCGCTCGGACAGTCCGCCGAGTTCGACCCGGTCGACCTGCACGTCGGCGGCGCGGACGGCGAACCGCTGATCGCCACGGACGCCCACATCCGGCTGGCGTCGGCGGAGAACCTGAACGGCGCCCGGATCCTGCGCCGCGGCTACAACTTCGTCGACGGCTCCGACGGCGTCGGGCACCTCGAAGCGGGCCTGTTCTTCATCTGCTTCAACCGCGACCCGCGCACCCAGTTCGTGCCGATGCAGAAGGCGTTGTCGGCGAAGGACTCGATGATGGAGTACGTCGAACACACCGGCTCGGCGCTGTTCGCGGTTCCGCCCGGCGTGACCGAGACCGGCTACTGGGGCGAATCGCTGTTCGCCTGAGGCCAGTGGGCCCGCCACGCGTCGGCGTCCATCGCCGCCGGGTCCAGGCCGGCCGCCCTGGCCGCCTTCTCCGCCGCCCGCACGTCCGCCGCGAACCGCTTCGCCACCGCGCGCAGCTCGCCCTCCGGGTCGACCCCTGACCGCCGCGCGGAGGCGGCCAGCCGGAACAGCTGCTCGGCGGGCGAATCGCCACCGGGGAACAGGTCCGCGGGCAGGCCGGCGCGGCCGGTGCGCTGCCCCAGCTTCCCCGCCAGCGCCACCGCGGGCTGCCCGAGCGCCACACCGTCCACACTGGACTCGCGACGCTTCTCGGCCTGCTTCAGCTCCTCCCAGCGCACCTGCTGGTGCGCCGCGGTGTGCACGCGCTCGGCGTCGGTGAACACGTGCGGGTGCCGCCCGACCAGCTTCGCGACCAGAGCGGACGCCACCGCGTCCACGTCGAACGGGTCCTTGGCGTCCTCGGCGGCCACCCGCGCGTGGAAGAGCACCTGGAGCAGCACGTCGCCCAGCTCCTCGCGCAGCGCGGCGCGGTCGCCCTCCTCGATCGCGTCCAGCAGCTCGTAGGTCTCCTCGACCAGGTACTGCCGCAGCGAGTCGTGGGTCTGCTCGGCGTCCCACGGGCACCCGCCCGGGGAGCGCAGCCGGTCCATCACCTTCGCGGCCTCGACCAGACCCGCGCCGGAGGGCTGGGCGATCACCCGCGAACCGGCCCGCACCAGGGCCTCCACCGCGGGATCCGCGGCGTCCGCGGCGAACAGCACCACCGGGCCCGGCTCGGCGGCCAGATCGTCCGGCGCCGGCTTCGCGCCCAGCAGGTCGGCCAGCTCACCGTCGATCCCGGACGCGTACACGGCGTGCGCGCTACGCAGGAACGGCACGGCGGCCGGCGGGATCCCGGCGTCCGGGTAGGGCAGGAGCACGACCGTCACGGCTGTGCGGCGCCCTTCACCGGCACGACGGCGCCGGTGGTCTCGGCGCTGCTCGGAGCGAGGTTCATGGCCACAGGATCCCACACGCCGTAGCGCGGGTTGATGCGAACGCCGGCCTCCTCGACGTACGGCTGGAGCAGCCGCTGGCCGATAGCCGCGAGCTGCGCCGCCGACGGCTGCGTGACCTGCTCACCCGACGACGGCGCGTTCAGGTTCCGCTCCCGCACGATCGCGACGATCCACACCGCCTGCTCCTGGCTCGGCTGGAACGCGACCACCGTGCCGGGCCGCACCCCGAACAGGACCAGCGTGGCGAGGTCCGGGGCCTGCGCGGCAGGCACCACCTCGCCGGTGCTCGTGCGCTCCCCCGCGGCCGCGTCGGCCCGGATGACCTCGGCGGCGGCCGTCGGGCTCTGCGCCATCTCCTCGGCCTTGGCGATCGCGCGCTCCCGCCGGTCCAGCGGCTGGTCGCCGCCGATGTCGGAGGACACCGACGTGTAGTCGAACGTGACCGACATGCGGTCGAGGTACTTCTGTCCCAGCGCCTGCAGCAGCAGGCTGTCGGTGATCACCTCGCGGTGGTCGCGCACCCGGTTGGCGATCTGCTGCGCCAGCTGCGAAGGGTCCGCCCCGGCGGTGTCGACCGGGTCGGCGAGCGGGTCGGCGGCGAGGAACTGGTCGAGCAGCCGCGGGTCGACGGCCAGCCCCTCCCGCTGGGCGGCGCGCGTGAGGACGTCGTGGACCACCAGCTGGCGCACGATCTCGCGGCCGAGCAGGTCCAGCTTGTGCTGCTGGGACAGCTGCTGCGCGGCCGGGTGCTCGCGCACGGCCTCGTCCAGCAGGTCCTGCACCTGGTCCACGGTGACCTCGCGGTCGCTGAAGATCACCGCGGAACCCACCTGCCTCGGCCCGGACCCGCAGCCGACGAGCAGCAAGCAGGCGGCGAGCGCGGCGAGCAGCGACCGGGAGCGACCCATGATCCGCATCACACCGCGTACCCTCTCATATCGGACCCGAACGGGCGAACCTCACTGCCCCTGCGGCCACCGCACGTGCGCGTCGTGCTCGGGGTGCTTGCGCAGGTACGCCGCGATGAACGGGCACAGCGGCACGATGGTCTTGCCGCGCTCCACCACGTCCGCGATGGCCCCCTTGGCGAGCTTCGAGCCGAGGCCCCGGCCGGCGAACGCGTCGTCGATCTCGGTGTGCGTGAAGATCACGTTGTCGCCGCGCTCGCGGTACTCGGCGAACCCGCCCAGCTTGTCCTCGACGAAGATTTCGTAGCGGCTCTTCTCTTCGTTCCGCGTGACCACGGCGTCTCCTAACCGACGGGGGCGGGTTTCTTGGTCAAGTTGACCAGGAGCTTGGTGCACCAGTCCAGCAAGGCGTCGTCACGCAGCGCGGGCGCGCCCATGCGGCCGCCCGCCGGGCCTTCGGTCGGCTTCGGCACCGTCACCATCCGCATCGCGGCCTTGTAGTTCGCCTTCGGGTACAGCCGCTTCAGCCGCACCATCTGCGAGTCCATCAGCTCCAGCGGCGCGAAGCGGATGTTGTTGCCCTGTGCGGACACCTCGGTGACGCCCGCCGAGCGGCAGACGTGCCGGAACCGCGCCACCGCGAGCAGCCGCTGCACCGGAGCGGGCGGCTGGCCGTAGCGGTCGATCAGCTCCTCCTCGACCGCGCGCAGCTCGTCGTCGTCCACGGCGGCCGCGATCTTGCGGTAGGCCTCCAGGCGCAGCCGCTCGCCGGGGACGTAGTCGTGCGGGATGTGCGCGTCCACCGGCAGATCGACGCGGACCTCGCGCAGCTCCTCCTCCTCGGCGGGCGCCTCGCCGGCGCTGCGGCGGAACACGTCGACCGCCTCGCCGACCAGCCGCACGTACAGGTCGAACCCGACGCCCGCGATGTGCCCGGACTGCTCGGCGCCGAGGATGTTCCCGGCGCCGCGGATCTCCAGGTCCTTCATCGCGACCGCCATGCCCGCGCCCAGCTCGGTGTTCTGCGCGATCGTCGCGAGCCGGTCGTGCGCGGTCTCGGTCAGCGGGTTCTCCGGCGGGTACAGGAAGTACGCGTAGCCGCGCTCCCGCCCGCGCCCGACGCGGCCGCGCAGCTGGTGCAGCTGCGCAAGCCCGAGCAGATCGCCGCGCTCGACGATCAGCGTGTTCGCGTTCGAGATGTCCAGGCCGGTCTCCACGATCGTGGTGCAGACCAGCACGTCGTACTCGCGCTCCCAGAAGCCCTGGATGATCTTTTCGAGCTTCTCCTCGTTCATCTGGCCGTGCGCGGTGACCACCCGCGCCTCGGGCACCAGCTCGCGGATCCGGCGCGCCGCCTTCTCGATCGAGGACACCCGGTTGTGCACGTAGAACACCTGGCCGTCGCGCAGCAGCTCGCGCCGGATGGCGGCGGCGACCTGCTTGTCGTCGTACGCGCCGACGTAGGTCAGGATCGGGTGCCGGTCCTCCGGCGGGGTCAGGATCGTGGACATCTCACGGATGCCGGCGAGCGACATCTCCAGCGTGCGCGGGATCGGCGTGGCCGACATGGTCAGCACGTCGACGTGCGTGCGCAGCGCCTTGATGTGCTCCTTGTGCTCGACGCCGAACCGCTGCTCCTCGTCGACGATGACCAGGCCGAGGTCCTTGTAGCGGATGCCGGTCTGCAGCAGGCGGTGCGTGCCGATCACGATGTCGACGGTGCCGTCGGCGAGGCCGGCCAGCGTCGCCTCCGCCTCGATCTTGTCGGTGAACCGGGACAGGCCCTTGATGGTCACCGGGAACGACGCCATCCGGCCGGCGAACGTGTTGAGGTGCTGCTGCGCCAGCAGGGTGGTCGGCACCAGCACCGCGACCTGCTTGCCGTCCTGCACCGCCTTGAACGCCGCGCGCACGGCGATCTCGGTCTTGCCGTAGCCGACGTCACCGCAGATGACGCGGTCCATCGGCACGCCGCGCTCCATGTCCGCCTTGACCTCGTCGATCGCGGCGAGCTGGTCATTGGTCTCGGTGAACGGGAACGCGTCCTCCAGTTCCCGCTGCCACGGCGTGTCCGCGCCGAACGCGTGCCCCGGCGACGCCTGGCGGGCCGCGTAGAGCTGCACCAGCTCGGCCGCGATCTCCTTGACCGCCTTGCGCGCCTTGGCCTTCGTGTTCTTCCAGTCCGAGCCGCCCAGCTTGTTCAGCGTGGGCAGCTCGCCGCCGACGTAGCGGGACACCTCGTCGAGCTGGTCGCTCGGCACGTACAACCGGTCGCCGGGGTGACCGCGCTTGGACGAGGCGTACTCCAGCACCAGGTACTCGCGGGTGGCGCCGCCGACGGTGCGCTGCACCATCTCCACGAACCGGCCGATGCCGTGCTGGTCGTGCACCACGTAGTCGCCGGGCCTGAGCGCCAGCGGGTCGACCGCGTTGCGGCGGCGGGAGGGCATCTTCGTGCCCAGGTCGCGCGTCGCCGAGCCGGCGGTGGCGCCGCGGCCGGTCAGGTCGGCTTCGGTGAGCACGACCAGCCGCAGCTCGGGCGCGACGAACCCCTCGGCGAGACCACCGCAGGCGACCGTGACGATGCCCGGCGCGGGCTGGTCGAGCAGGCCGTCCGCCGCGTGGGTCGCGGAAATCCCGGCGGTGGACAGCTGCTCCACCGCCCGGGCGGCGGTGCCGTGCCCGGCCACCACGAGCACCGCGGTGCCGTCCGCGGCCAGGTGCGCCCGCAGGTCGGTGACCGCGCGCTCCAGGTCACCGCGGTAGGCGGGCGAGGCCTCCACGCCGATCCGGATGACATCGGCGTCCTCGCTGGTCAGCTGTGACAGCGTCCACCACGGACGGCCGGTCTCGCCGGCGTGCTTGGCGACCTCTTCCAGGTTGCGGTACGCCGACGCGCCCAGGTCGATCGGCGCCTGCCCGCCGCCGGCCGCGGACATCCACGACGCTTCGAGGAACTCCTGGCCGGTACGCACCAGGTCGGCCGCGCGGGCGCGGATCTTCTCCGGGTCGGCCAGCACGACGTGCGTGCCTTCCGGCATCGCGTCGGTCAGCAGCTCCAGCTCGCCCTCGCACAGCACCGGGATGAGGGCCTCCATGCCCTCGACCGGGATGCCGCCCGCCAGCTTGGTGAGCATCTCGGCGAGCTGCGCGTCGGCCTCGTACTGCTCGGCCAGCTCGCCGGCGCGGGCCTTCACGTCCGGCGTGAGCAGCAGCTCCCGGCACGGCGGGGCGTGGACGGAGGACAGCTCGCCGGGCAGCGACCGCTGGTCCGACACCGCGAACGCGCGGACCTCGCTGACCTCGTCGCCCCAGAACTCGACGCGGTACGGGTGGTCGGCCGTCGGCGGGAAGATGTCCAGGATGCCGCCGCGGACGGCGAACTCGCCGCGCTTCTCGACCATGTCCACGCGCGTGTAGGCCAGCTCGACGAGCCGCTCCAGCAGCGGCTCGAACTCCTCCTCCTCGCCGACGCGCAGTTCGACCGGCGCGAGGCTGCCCAGCCCCGGCGCCATCGGCTGGATCAGGCTGCGGACCGTGGCCACCACCACGCGCGGGGCGCGGTCGGTGTGCAGGCGGTGCAGCACGTCCAGGCGGCGGCCGACGGTGTCCGCGCGCGGGGACAGCCGTTCGTGCGGCAGCGTCTCCCAGGACGGGAAGTCGGCCACCGCGTCGGCGCCGATCAGGCTCGCGAGCGCGGCCGTCAGCTCCTCGGCCTCGCGGCCGGTGGCGGTGACGGCCAGCACCGGGCGGCCCGCCCCGGCGTCGGACGCCAGCGCGGCGACCACCAGCTGGCGGGTGGCCGTGGCGCCGGAGAGCTCCAGCAGGGGCGCGCCGGCCCGCTCGATCACCGCGCGCAGGGCGGGGTCGGGCAGGACGGCGGAGAGCAGGCCGGACAACTGCGGGTCGGACACGAAAACGATCTCCCTGGAGCACGCGGGCACACCCCTGCCCGGGCTGGCGGAGGGATCAGGGGCTCTCGTGTTCCAGGGTACGTCGCAGGGGCGACAAAATTTCGGCGAGTCCCGCGAGCTGGTCGTCGATGACCCGCGGATCGAGCGCCGCGATGCGCAGCAGGATGTGCCGGGCGCCGGCCTCGGCGAAGCGCCTGAGCTGGGCGATCACCTCGTCCGGGCCGCCGGTGATCATCACCTGGATCTTTCCCACCCAGTCGAGTGGCGCCTGGTAGGTGGTCTGGCAGTACTCCTCCAGCGCCGCCGTTCCCCCGCCGAGGTGGACGGTCGCGAAGAGGGCGGGCGTGACGTCGCGGCCCTGCTCACGGATGGTGGCCAGGCCGCTCGCGTAGTCGGCCGGGTCGGGCGGGTACGGCATCCAGCCGTCGTACAGCTGACCGGCGCGGCGCAGCGCGGCCGGGGTGATGCCGCCGAGCCACACCGGCGGGCCGCCGGGCTGGGCGGGGCGCGGCACCTCGGGCAGCCAGTCGTAGTGCAGGACCTTGCCGTGGAAGGACTCCGGGTGGCCGGTCCACAGCTGCTTCCACAGCGTCACGGTGTCGTCGAGGTACGAGAAGCGGGTCTTGAAGTTCACGCCGACCAGGTCGAACTCGTGCTCGCTGCGGCCGGGGAACCCGGCGCCGACGCCGATGATCAGCCGCCCGCCGGAGACGAGGTCGAGGGAGGAGATCGTGAGGGCGGCCTGCGCGGGGTGGCGGTAGGCGGGGATGAGGGTCGCGGTGCCGAGCCGCACGGTTTCGGTGGCCTGCGCGACGGCGGTGAGCAGGGTCAGCGGCTCGACCCTGGCGCGCGACAGCGAGTCGCCCGCCCAGACCGAGTCGAAGCCGAGGCGCTCGGCGCGCACGGCGATGTCCACGATGTCGGTGACCGAGCCGCCGGCCGCGAGCTGGGCCTGCCCGGCGGGCAGGAGTAGTCCGATCTGCATGCGCTCACGCTGTCGCCCGGGCGTGCTCGCGGCAATTACCGCCAGGGAATCCCGCGACCGCAGAACTCGCGCCCGGGAAGGGCGCGAGTTCTGCAGTCGGGACGGTCAGGCGGGGCCGCCTGGGCCGATCTCGAACGCCTGCCGCACGGGCAGGTCGGGCTGCTCGGTCTCCACGACCTCCACCAGGTCGTCGGGCAGCACGCGCGGCGGCAGCTCGCCGAACCGCGCGAACCGGAGGAAGGCCAGCTCTTCGTCGGTGAACCGCTCGGGCACCCGGCACCTCCAGTCGGTCATTCCCCGCCGGGAATGGCGGGCGACGCACCCCCGGTAGTAAGCATGCGGGGTGACGACGGCTTTCGGAAGTGCCCTCAAGGACTGGCGCACCCGGCGGCGCCTGTCCCAGCTCGAACTCGCCCTCCGCGCGGGCACCACCCAGCGGCACGTCAGCTTCATGGAGAGCGGCCGGTCGGCGCCGGGGCGCGGCATGGTCGTGCGCGTGGCCGAGTCGCTGCAGCTGCCGCTGCGCGAACGCAACGCGCTGCTGCTCAGCGCCGGGTACGCCCCGACCTACCCGGAGACCGACCTGTCCGATCCGGCGCTGCGGCCGGTGCTCGACGCGCTGGAGCGGCTCCTCGCCGGGCACGAGCCGTACCCGGCGATCGTGGTGGACCGGTTCAGCGACCTGGTCGCGACCAACAAGGCCGCCGAGGTCCTCACCGAGGGCGCCGCGCCCGAGCTGCTCGAACCGCCGGTCAACGTGCTGCGCCTGGCCCTGCACCCGCGCGGGATGGCGCCGCGCATCGGGAACTTCGACGACTGGGCGCGCCACGTGCTGGAGCGGCCGCGGCAGGAACACGCCAAGGCCCCGCACCCCCGCCACGCCGAACTGCTCGCCGAGCTGGAGGGCTACCTGCCCGGGCCGCCGAACCTGGACGCCGACCACCTCGGGTTCGCCGTGCCGCTCGTCCTGCGCACCTCGCGGGGCGAGATGCGGCTGCTCACCGCGATCACCACGTTCGCCACCGCGGTCGACGTGACGGTGTCGGAGCTGCGCCTGGAGACGGCACCGCCGCCGCGCCGGCCACCCGCGGCGTCAGCGTCCGCGCCCCGGCGAGGAACCGCGCCGCGAACACCGCCACCACCCCATACCGCAGGATCCGCGATTCGACCCGGCGCCAGCGGGCGGACCTGATCCGCCGCCCCAGCCTGCGCCCCTCCAGGTAGGACAGCTGGTCGCCGAACACGGCCGCGGCCGCGACGACCGCCATCGCCAGCCACAGGTCCACCGTGCCCTGCCCGGCGAGGAAGCCGACGAGCAGCAGCGTCGACAACGTCGGCAGCACGATCCCGGGCAGCAGCGCGGTTTCCGCGGCGATCACCGCCGCCGCGACCAGGTAGACCAGCGCGGGCGGGAGGGTGGCGATGGCGTCGATCACGGCGTCACGGCCGCTCGGTGCACGCAGGCGGGCGGCAGGTTGCCCACACCACCCGGCTGCGGCCGACGAACCCGAACCGCCGGGCCAGCGCGGCCTCGAACCGCCTGGCGGCGGGCAGCCACGCGGCGTGCGGGTAGGCGGAGGTCGCGAACCGCCCGCCCGGCGCGACGACCTCGCCGACCTGGTCGAGGACGCGCTCCTGCCGGGCGCGCGGGAACAGCGCCCACGGCAACCCGGACACGACCACGTCCGCCGTGCGCACGTGCCGGGCCAGGTGCTCGGCCGACCCGGTGATCACCTCGACGCCCTCGTGCCGCCGCGCGAGCGCATCAGCCAGCCGCGGATTGACCTCGACCGCCGTCAGCCGCGCGCCGGGACGCAGCCGGGCGAGCAGGGCTTCGGTGAACACCCCGGTGCCAGGCCCGAGTTCGACGACGTGCGCCGCCCGTTCCACGCCGATCGCGGCGACCATGGCCGCCGCCAGGCGCCGGGAGCTGGCCGCGATCGCGCCGGTGTGCGCGGGGGCCCGGAGGAATTCCCTGGTGATGGACATGTCTCCGTCGCTAGGAACGCCACCGCCCGGCCACCTCGGCATCGCGGCCGCACGTTCTCCCCCTCCAGCAGGAGATCGTGGTGGGACGATCGGCACATGGAGATCACCACCTGGTACCTGGAGCAGACGGACCCGGCCGCGATCCGGCCATCCGCCGCGCCGGGCGAGCCGGTCGCCATCACCCGCGCCGAGGTGCCGAGCCCGGAGTTCAACCGCTTCCTCTACACCACCGTCGGCGGCGACTGGCAGTGGACCGACCGCCTCGGCTGGGACCGCCAGCGGTGGCTGGACCTGCTGGCGCAGCCCGGCTACGAGACCTGGGTGGCGTACGTGCGCGGCACGCCGGCCGGGTTCGCCGAACTGGACGGCACCAAGCCGGGCGAGGTGGAACTGGCCTACTTCGGGCTGCTGCCCGCGTTCACCGGCCGCGGGATCGGCGGGCACCTGCTGACGGTGGCGCTGCGGCGGGCCTGGGACCTGCCGGAGCGCCGGCCGGGCGCGGAGCCGATCAGGCGGGTGTGGGTGCACACCTGCACGCTCGACGGGCAGCCCGCCGCGCTGGCCAACTACCAGCGGCGCGGCCTGACGATCTACCGCACCGAAACCCGCGATCAAGACCCGGACTTCACCGGACAACCGGCACAATGACCCCATGCGCCGCATCGGGGCCGTACTGCTCGCCGTCCTCGCCGTCACGGCTTGCTCGTCTTCGCCCGCCCAGGACCTGCCGTCGACCCCGACCACGGTCGCCGCGCCCACCACGGTCAACGGGCAGAGCCTCGCGCTGAAGGTGGACGTCGTGACCGGGGGGCTGCAGCACGGCTGGGACGTCGGGTTCCTGCCCGGCGGTTCGATGCTCGTCACGCAGCGGCCGGGGCGGCTCGCGCTGGTCCGCGGCACCGCGGTCACCCAGGTCCAGGCCGACTTCTCCGATGTGTGGGCGCGTGGCGAGGGCGGTCTGATGGGGATGGTCGTGCACCCGGACTTCGCCGCCACCAGGCAGTTCACCACCTGCCAGACGCACCAGGATGTCGGCCGCGCGGCCGACATCCGGCTGGTCACCTGGACGCTGTCGGCGGACGAGCGCAGCGCGGCGAAGGTGCGGGACCTGCTGACCGGGCTGCCGGTCAACCAGAGCGGCCGCCACTCCGGGTGCCGCCCGGAGATCGCGGCGGACGGGGCGCTGCTCGTCGGCACCGGCGACACCGCGCGGCCGGACGTCTCGCAGGACCGCCACAGCCTCGGCGGCAAGGTGCTGCGCATCGACCTGAACACCGGCGCACCGCTGCCGGACAACCCGTTCATCTCCTCGGCCGACCCGAACGAGCAGCGGATCTACAGCTACGGGCACCGCAACATCCAGGGCGTGGCGGTGCGGCCGGGCACCGGGCAGATCTTCACGGCAGAGCACGGGCCGACGTTCGACGACGAGATCAACCTCATCCGCCCCGGCGGCAACTACGGCTGGGACCCGTCGCGGGGCGGCACCGTCGACTCCTACGACGAGGACGTGCCGATGACGGACCTGCAGCGGTTCCCGGACGCCGTCCGGCCACTGTGGACCTCCGGGGACATCACCGAGGCGATCTGCGGCGCGGCTTTCGTGTCCGGGCCGCAGTGGGGCGCGCTGGACGGCAGGCTCGCCGTGGTCGCGCTCAAGGGCCAGAAGATGCTGATGTTCACGGTGGACCAGGCGGGCGCGGTCACCGAGGTCTACCTGCCGGCCGAGTTCGACGACACGTACGGCCGGCTGCGCGCGGTGCGCACCGGCCCGGACGGCGCCTTGTACGTGACCACGTCGGACGGCGACGACGACAAGCTCCTGCGCATCACGCCCGCTGCCTGACGCGCGCCGGCCGGTTGCTCAGCAGGTAGCCCACCCCGATGACCACCGCCACGATCGGCGTGACGTAGAGGGCCACCCGGGTGTCCTCGCCGAACCCGAGCAGCACCACGACGAGCGCGAGGAACGCCAGCGCGAGGTACCCGGTCCACGGCGCGCCCGGCATGCGGAACTCCGACGCGGGCAGCTCGCCGCTGTCGCTGCGGCGGCGGTAGACCAGCTGGCACACCACGATCACGCCCCAGGTCCACAGCACCCCGACGGTGGCGACGCTGGTGATGTAGGCGAACGCCTTCTCCGGCACGACCGCGTTGACCAGGATGCCGGCCGCCATGACGATCGCCGACGCCGTGATGCTCGCCGCGGGCACCTGCCGCTTCGACAGCTTGCCGAACGCGGCGGGCGCGGACCGGTGCACGGCGAGGGTGCGCAGCATCCGGCCGGTCGAGTAGATGCCCGAGTTGCACGACGACAGCGCCGCGGTCAGCACGACGAACTGGATGATCCCGGCGGCGCCGTGGATGCCGACCGCGTCGAAGGCCCGCACGAACGGGCTCTCGCCGTCGTGGAACTCGGTCCACGGCACCAGCGACAGCAGCACCACCAGTGCGCCGACGTAGAACACCCCGATCCGCACCATGACGCTGTTGATCGCCTTCGGCAGCACGACCCGCGGGTTCTCCGCCTCGCCCGCGGTCAGCCCGATCAGCTCGACGCCGAGGTAGGCGAACATGACGCTCTGCAGCGCCAGCAGCGCGCTGCCCGCGCCGTGCGGCAGGAACCCGCCATCGCTGACCAGGTGCGCGAACGTCGCGTGCTCCCCGGCGGGCCCGATGCCGAACACGATGACCGCGAGGCCGAGCACGATCGCCCCGACGATCGTCACCACCTTGATCATCGAGAACCAGAACTCGAACTCGCCGAAGACCTTGACCGAGATCAGGTTGGCCAGGAACAACAGCCCGAGCACGACCGCAGCGGTGACCCACTGCGGGATGTCCGGGAACCAGTACTGCACGTAGATCCCGGCCGCGGTGATCTCGGCCATCGCGGTGACCACCCACATCAGCCAGTAGACCCAGCCGGTGGCGAACCCGGCGAAGCGGCCGACGAACTCCTCGGCGTAGTCGACGAAACTGCGCGACACCGGCCGGTACATCAGCAGCTCGCCGAGCGCGCGCATGATCAGGAAGATGACCACGCCCGCGACGGCGTAGGAGGCGATCAGCGCCGGCCCGGACGTCTCGATCGCCGCGCCCGCCCCGAGGAACAGGCCCGTCCCGATGGCGCCGCCGATCGCCATCATGCTGATCTGGCGGTTCTTCAGGCCCCTGGCGTAACCCTCGTCGGTTCCCTGGTCGCTCATACCCCTCCCGTCCACGGCTGGTCCAGACCCTAACGACGGGGTTCGCGGGCGGAACCTTGGGGCGGTTTGGAGTCGCCGGTGCAGCCGTATCAGGTGTTCACGGAGCTGCGTGCCCGCAGCGCGGGCGCCATCAACCGGGGCACGCTGTACGACGTCGTGGAGGCGCTGGCCGCGGCGGAGTGGATCGCGGAGGAGCCGAACGTGCCGGGCAACCCGACGCTCTACGGCTACTAGCCGCGCGTGGTCGAAGCGATCGTGGCCGGGGTCGCCGCGGCCACGGAGCGGGCGGCCGAACTCGGGCACGATCTGCGGGTCGGCTTCAACACCACCCCGCTGTTCGGGCCGGGCGCGTCGTTCATCGCCGACCGCGCCGAGGCGGGCGGCGCGGAGTTCGTCCGCCAGGTGGACTACGTGTGCCTGGACTTCTTCCCGGACGTCTTCCAGCCGGTCGACCGGGCGGATCTGCCCGCGGCGGTGGCCGGTCTGCTGCGCCACCACCGCGAGAACGTCCTCGCGCCGGCTGGGTTCCGCGACGTCCCGCTGCACATCACCGAGCACGGCTGGCCGACCGGCCCCGGGCGCTCCGCCGAGCGGAAGGCCGAGGTGGTGGAGGCCGTCGTCCGCGCCGCCGCGGGGGCGGGCGTGAGCTGCTACACCCACTTCGCCCTGCGCGACGCGGACAGCGCGAACCCCGGCCTGTTCCACCAGTTCGGCCTGCTGCGGGACGACTACACCGCCAAACCCGCCTTCGACACCTACCGGAAACTGATCGCCGAGTTCACCAGGTGACCGGCAGTTCGTGCACGCCGTAGATGTTCATGTCGGTCCGCGGCCGCACCTCGTCCGCCGGGATGGCGAGCCGGAGGTCCGAAAAGCGGCGCAGCAGGCCGGCGAACGCGGCGCGCATCTCCAGCCGGGCCAGCTGCTGGCCGAGGCACCGGTGGACGTCGTGGCCGAAGGCCATGTGCCCGCGGGCGTGGCGGTGCACGTCCGGCTCGTCGAAGCGGCGGGGGTCGCGGTTGGCGGCCAGCAGCGAGACGACGACGGTGGATCCTTTGGGGATCGTCTCGCTGCCGACTTCGACGTCCTCGGTGGCGTAGCGGTAGAAGACATCGGCGACGGTCAGGTAGCGCAGGAGTTCCTCGACCGCGCCCTGCACCAGCTCCGGGTTCGCACGCAGTTCGGCCATCTGCTCGGGGTGCTCCAGCAGCGCGAAGGTGCCCAGCCCCAGCATGTTCGCCGTGGTCTCGTGCCCGGCGAGCAGCAGCAGGAAGGCGATGCCGGTCAGTTCCTCGATGCGGAGGTCGTCCTGGCGGGCGGGTCGGACAGGATGTCCTCGCCGGGCTCGGCGCGCTTGCGGGTGACCAGCTCGGCCAGGTACCCGTTGAGCGCGCCGACGACGGCGATCTTCTCCTCCAGCTCGATGTCCTTGAGCATGAACCGCGCGGCGTTGCGCTGGAACGTTTCCCGGCCCTCGTACGGGCCCCCGAGCAGCTCGCAGATCACCAGCGACGGCACCGGCAGCGCGAACTCCTTGACCAGGTCGACCGGCGGGGTGAGCCGCGCCATCTCGTCCAGCTGCCGCTCGGCGATGTCGTTGATGTGCTCTTCCAGCTGCTTCATCCGCTTGACCGTGAACGCGCCGGTGAGCCTGCGCCGCAGCCGGGTGTGGTCCGGCGGGTCCATCGAGATGAACAGGCCGGGCGTCTGCGGGGACGGCTCGGTCTGCGCCGGCATGCCCGGGGCCGGGTACGGCACGTGGATGATGTCGAGGTCGAGGCGGGAGCCGAACCGGGTGTCGGCCAGCACCTGGCGGACCTCGTCGTAGCCGGTGACCAGCCAGCCCTCGTGGCCGTCGGGGAAGACCAGCGGCCAGACCGGGCGGGACTCGCGCAGCGGGTGAACCCGGTGGGCGGGTCGAAGGGACCGGCGTCGCGGTCGGTGGGGAGTCCGTTCGGAATGGGAACCGTCTGAGTCAGCGATCACCGTGAGCCACAGCGCCTTGGCCGGGGTGAGGGTCTCGTCGAAGAACACCGGCCGAGCACGGCGGCTCCGGCGGCGCCGATGCCGGCCCAGATCGCGTATCCGATGCCCACGTCGATGGCGCGCAGGGCGAGGCTGAGCGCGAAGAGCGTGAGCAGGAAGAAGACGACCGCGACGAGCGACCAGGAGAGCACGGTGAAACCCTGGCTGCCGCCGACGGACAGGGCGTAGCCGACCTCGAAGGCGCCGGCGAGCAGGAGGACGGGCCAGGCGGTAGCGGGTGCGGTGGACGTGCGGCGCGCCATCACGCGGCTCCGCTCAGCTGGAGGCCGACCACGCCGGCGATGACGGCGGCGATGCCGAGCACCTTGCGCCAGTCGAGGCGCTGACCGAACAGGACGACGCCGAGGACGACGATCCCAACGCCTGCGACGGAGGTCCAGATCGCGTAGCCGACGCCGACGTCGAAGGTCAGCAGCGCCAGGCTGAGGAGGTAGGTGGCGATGCCCCCGCTGACCAGCGTGGCCGCGGTCCAGGCGGGCCGGGTGAAGCCCTGGGCCCTGCCTGCGGAGATGGCGACCGTGATCTCGAAGAGAACGGCGACGCCGAGGTAGAACCAGTGCACGGAAGTCCTTTCACGGAGTTGGCTGGTGCCTGCACCGCACATCGTGAAACTTCACACCGGTGTCAATTGCAAGAATGGGGAGCGGCGGACGGCCTGGAGGAGGACTCATGCGCATCGGTGAGCTGGCGGAAGCCACCGGGGTCAGCACGCGGTCCCTGCGGTACTACGAGGAACAGGGGCTCATCCGCTCGTCCCGCACCGCCGGCGGGTGGCGCGACTTCGACAGCTCGATGGTCGAGCGGGTCGTCCTGATCCAGCACCTGTTCGCCGCCGGCCTGTGCAGCGCCACGATCAACGAACTGCTCCCCTGCCTGGAAGCCCCGCCCGAGGAGCGCACAGGGGTGCTGGAGGAGCTGCTCGCCCAGCAGGCCGAGCGCCTGGAGGCCAAGCGGCGCGACATCGAGCGCGAGCTGGACATCCTGCGGGCGCTGCGCAAGGAGACGGCTCTGCCCGGCCACGCCGCCTGATCAGCGGCCCGGCGCCTCGCACGCCACCAGGCCAGCGCCGGCCCGCGCCCGTTCCGCGTGGTCGCCCGACGTCCTGGCCAGCACCACCTCGAACTGCTCCCGCGCCGCTGACACGTCCGCGACCGCGAGCAGGCTCGCGCCCAGCCGGTTGCGGATCTCCAGCTCCAGCCGCGGCCGGGTCCGCCCGGTGACCAGCGCGAACGCGCGCCGCTGCAGCTCCAGCGCCGCCGCCGCGTTGCCGAGCCCGGACTCGGCCGCGCCCCACATCGACAGGCAGTCGGCGGTCAACGCGATGTCTCCTGCCTCCTCGGCCGCGCCGGCGGCCCGGCGCAACGCGCCCACGGCGTCCGCATGCCGCCCGACCGCCAGGTGGAACTTCCCCAGGCTGCCCAGCGCCATCGCCACCGCCCGCGGCCGCCCGATCTCCTCGCCGAACGCGACCGCCTGATCCAGGCAGGCGCGGGCCTCGTCGAACCGGCCGAGCCGCAGGTGGGTCAGGCCGAGGTTGGCGATCGTCATCCCGCACAGGAACGGGTCGTCCAGCCGTCGCCCCAGCTCGTGCGCCTCGTGCAGCAGGGCGAGCGCCTCGCCGGTGTCGCCGCACGCCATCGCGAGCGTGCCGAGGCCGCCGAGCGCGCGGGCCTCCTCCCGTCGGTCGCCGGCCTGCCTGCTGATCCGCAGCGCCTCGTGCAGCCACGGACGGCACCGCTCGTAGTGGCCCCGCATCCCCTCCGCGACCCCGAACCCGAACCGCAGCGCGGACCGCATCCGCCGGCCGGAGCACTGCTCGGCGAGCGGGAGCGCGATCTCCAGCGCCGCGCGGCACTCGTCGTAGCGGTGGTCCTCCGCGGTGAGCTCGCCCAGCCTGCGCTCGTCGTCGGCGAGCCGCCCCACCAGGTACTCGAAGGTCCACATCGGACGGTTCTGCATCCGGGCGCCCGCGATCCGCAGCGCCGGCGGCAACCCGCCGCACAACCGGACCAGCTCACGTGCCGCACCGGGCTCCCGGCCGACCCGCTCGGCGCCGACGACCCGGCGCAGGAGTCCTTCCGCGGCAACGGCGTCGAGCACGTCGAGCGACACCCGGCGGTCGGCGGGCAACCCGGTCAGCCGCTGCCTGCTCGGCACCAGCACCGTACTGCCCGCGCCGGAAGGCAGCAGCGGCCGCACCTGCTCGGCGCTCTTCGCGTCGTCGAGCACCAGCAGCAGCCGCGACGACGCGGTCGCCGACCGCCAGGTCGCGGCGAGCTCGTCCACGTCCGGCCCGATCGGCCCGGTGCCGACGCCGATCGCCCGCAACAGCCGGGCCAGCGCGTGCGCCGGGCGCAGCGGCTCGTGCCCCTCGGTGTGCCCGTGCAGGTCCAGGTGCAGGCAGCCGTCCGGGAAGCCGGGGCGCAGCACGTGCGCGGCGCGGAGGGCGAGCGCGCTCTTGCCCGCGCCGGCGACGCCGTCGACCGCGATGACGGTCACCAGCTCCGGGTCGCCCGGTTCGACGAGCCGCGCCAGTTCTTCCGCTCGACCGGCGAGTTCGCCGCTGTCCGCGGGCAACTCGTTGCGGGGCGGGCGTTTGCGCGTGACACCGAGCGCGGAGTCGTCCCCACGCAGCACCGCCTGCTGCACCCGGCGCGGTTCGGCGCCCGGCTCGACGCCGAGGTCGTCGACGAGGCGGCGGCGCAGCCCGGCGAACACGGCCAGCGCGTCCGCCCGCCGTCCCGCCGCGTAGAGCGCGCGCATCAGCAGCGCGGCCAGCTCTTCGTGGTGCGGATGAACGCCGGCGAGCGCCGACAGCTCGTCGATCACCTCGCCGTGCCGTCCCAGGCGCAGCTGCCACCCGGCCTTCCCGAGCCGCAGCGCGATGCGGCATTCGGTGAGCCGCAGCCGGTGCCCGTCGAGGAAGGGGCCGGGCAGCCCGGTGAGCGGCTCACCGTCGAACAGGTCCAGCGCGTCCGTGGCGGCGCGCACCGCGACCGGCGAGGTCACCGGCGCGCGCGGCGGCCGCGGCCTCGGCCGCGATCCGGTCCAGGGTGACGGCGTCCACCTCGGCGGCGGCGCCGACGAACCGGTAGCCGCTGCTGTCGCGGGCGATCACGGCGTCCGCGGGCTCGTCGTCACCCGCGCGCAGGCACTTGCGCAACCGGTGGACGTAGACCGGCACCACGCGGCGCCCGGTGCCCGGCGGTTCGAGGCCCCACACGTCGTCGAGGAGCTCACCGGCGCCGACCACCACGTCCGGGCGCAGCACGAGCGCGCCGAGCAGGGCCTTCTGCCGGACCGGGCCGAGTTCGAGGGGCTGATCGCCGCGCCACTCGCGGAGCGGACCGAGCACACTCAGCCGGAGCCGGCCCCCACTCACCACACCGCCCCCAACGCCGTGCTGTCGACTCGTGGCGCAGTGTAGCGGGAATCCGGTCAGTTCAGGCGCAGTTTGGGCTTGTGCTCCAGGTGCGAGAGCCCGTTCCAGGCCAGGTTGACCAGGTGCGCGGCCACCTCGTCGCGCTTGGGGCGGCGGGCGTCGAGCCACCACTGCCCGGTCAATGCGACCATCCCGACCAGCGCCTGGGCGTAGAGCGGCGCGAGCTTGTCGTCGTACCCGCGTGCGTCGAACTGCTGCGCCAGGATGTGCTCGACCTGCATCGCGATGTCGTTGAGCAGCGTGGAGAACGTGCCGGATGCGCTGGCCACCGGCGAGTCGCGGACGAGGATGCGGAAGCCGTCGTGCGACTCCTCGACGTAGGCCAGCAGCGCGCTGGCCGCCTGCTCGAGCATCGCCCTGGGGTGCCCACCGTGCAAAGTGGACACCATGCGGTCGAGCAGGGACTGGGTCTCGCGGTCGACGACGACGGCGTAGATGCCTTCCTTGCCGCCGAAGTGCTCGTAGACCACGGGCTTGGAGACGTTCGCCCGGTGGGCGATCTCCTCGATGGAGGTGCCGTCGAAGCCCTTTTCGGCGAAGAGCTTGCGGGCGACGTCGAGCAGTTGCTGCCGGCGTTCCGCGCCCGTCATCCGGACGCGGGGCACCGGCCCCGGAGGCCGCACCCCGGTGGCCTCACGTTTCGCTCGACGTCGTCCCGCCACCCGGAAAGACTATTCCGACGACAGACGCGCCAGGCGCTGCGGGGTGGGCCAGCGCACGTTGTGCACCCACCCGAGCTTCTCGAAGGCCCAGATCACGCGGGCCGAGATGTCGATCTGGCCGCGCTTGACACCGTGCCGCGCCGAGGTCGGGTCGGCGTGGTGCAGGTTGTGCCAGGACTCGCCGAAGGACAGGATCGCCAGCGGCCAGAAGTTGGCCGACTTGTCGCGCGCGGCGAACGGCCGCTCACCGATCATGTGGCACACCGAGTTGACCGACCACGTCACGTGGTGCAGCACGCACACCCGGACCAGCCCGGCCCAGAAGAATGCGGTGACCGCACCCCAGAACGACCAGGTGATCAGGCCGCCGAGCAGGGCGGGCAGGACCAGGGTGAGCAGGGTCCACAGCCAGAACAGGTCGTCGACCTTCTTGATCGCCGGGTCCTTCAGCAGGTCCGGGGCGAACCGCTCGGCGTTGCTCTTGTCGCGCTCGAACAGCCAGCCCATGTGCGCGTGCCAGAAGCCCTTGGCGATGGCCAGCGGCGAGGTGCCGAACGCCCACGGCGAGTGCGGGTCGCCGTCGCGGTCGGAGAAGGCGTGGTGGCGGCGGTGGTCGGCGACCCAGGTGATGACCGGGCCCTGCACCGCCATGCTGCCCGCGATGGCCAGCGCGACGCGCAGCCACGGCTTGGCCTTGAACGAGCCGTGCGTGAAGTACCGGTGGTACGAAACCGTGATCCCCAGACCGCTGATGACGTAGAAGCCGATGAACAGGCCGACGTCCACCCAGCTCAAGCCCCATCCCCAGGCGAACGGCACGGACACGATGAGCGCGAGCAGCGGCAGGATCACGCCCAGGTAGACGGAGAACTGGACGCCGGGCCCCCGCTGCCCGTCGGTGACCGGCTTCGGCCCCTTGGCCTTGGGTGGTTCCATGACCTGAGTGGATGTCATGCGCAACACTTCTTCCTACCTGGGAAAACCTGACAAAGGTCTGCCTTACCTACGTTGCCGTAAGTTACGGTACAGGAGGTTTGCCCCGCTGGGGAGACGCTGAAACGCGGACACAACCCCTGCCCTGGCGCCGTTCTTCGACGTCGCTATCCTGACCAGGCACGATCCGCCGTGGTGTAATTGGCAGCACCTCAGATTTTGGTTCTGATAGTTCAGGTTCGAGTCCTGGCGGCGGAGCTGCCGTGCCCTACCCCGACGTGCCCGAAGGGGGTGCGCCACGCTGCAAGGCGAGAGCAGACCGAAGACCAGGCGGCCGGCACTGGCCGAGCTCTCCGATGCCTGGCTGGCCGGGCGCGCCCGGGAACTGATCGCCGCCGTGCAGCACACGGAGCACGGTGAGCAGCTCGACATCGTCCGCACGATGGACGAGCTCCTCGACGAGGCCCAGCGCCGGGGTGAGCCGCTCCTGGTCTCCCAGCTCCTCCGCGCGGCGTCGCTGGGCAGGCTCGTCACCCGCGGTCTCGCCGCCGAGGCGGAGCCCCTGCTCGACGAGATGCTGGCCCACACCCGCCGCCACGGCCTCGCCTTGTTCCGCGCCGACGCCCACGCGCTGCGCGGCCGCCGCCTGGTGCTGGCCAAGCAGGAGGACGCGGCACTGACCGAGATCGCCCGCGCGCTGGCGATCCTGGACGATTCGAACACCCCGGACATGCACATGTCGCGCCGGGAGTGGGCCAAGGCCCAGTCCAGCGCGCTGCTGGACTGCTGGATCGTGCTCAACCAGCTGGGCGTGTACGAGGCGGCCGAGGAGGTCATCGCCAGGGCCCACCAGGCCATCCGGGAGACCGCGGGCCCGCACGAGATCACGCTGCAGCTGATGAACCGCATCAAGATGCTGCTGGGCTGGGGCCTGCGGCTGGAGCGGGTCGCGCGGCACGAGGAGGCGGCCGCGAAGTTCAGCACGGCCGCCTCGATGGCCGTCGCGGTCGAGGCGCCGTTCGCCGAGTCGCTGTTCCCGCGGAAGATCGGCGTGGCCGCGGTCGACCAGGTCGGCGTGCTGGCGGCCGCCCTCGCGCTGGCCGCGCCGGAGCCCGCGCACGTGGACCGGCTGCGGCGGCTGCTGATCGAGCCGGGCTACCCGCACGAGCAGGTCATCGTCACGATCGCGCTGGCCCGCTGCCTGGAGCAGGCGGGCCAGCACGAGGACGCGCTGAAGGCGCTGCACGCCACCAAGCTCACCCTCGCCGAGGACAACTCGATGCCGTCGATGAACCTGCACCTGATGCGGGAGATCGCGCGGCTCGACAGCGACGCCGACAGCGAGTCGTCGCGGGCGCTGGCGGAGTACTCGGACGCGTTGGAGGTCGAGCTGTGGCACATGCGGGAGTCGCAGCTGGCGACCCTGGACACGCGCCGCGAGCACGAGCGGCTCTCCGCGCAGCACGGCGCGATCAGCCAGCAGGCGCTGCAGGACCCGCTGACCGGCCTGCCCAACCGCCGAGCGCTGGACGAGCACCTGCGCACGCTGTCCGCCTCGACCACGGCCCAGCCGCTCGCGGTCGCGCTGATCGACCTGGACGGATTCAAGGGCGTCAACGACCAGCACTCGCACGCCGAGGGCGACGACGTGCTGCGCGTGGTCGCCTCGACGCTGCGCGACGCGTTGCGCGGTGACGACATCGTGGCCCGCTACGGCGGGGACGAGTTCGTCGCGCTGCTGCCCGGCGCGCCGGTGTCCGCGGCCAAGCAGGCGCTGGGCCGGGCGGTCACCGCGGTCGACTCGCTGCCCCACCACCTGTCACACGGGGTCACCCTGTCGGTGGGGCTGGTGTCGCTGCGCCCGCAGGAGCGGGCCGACCAGGTGCTCGCCCGCGCCGACGCCGCGATGTACCAGGCGAAACGCGGTGGCGGGAACCAGGTCGCGACGGCCCAGTCGACGGCGGGCGAGTCCCTTATCGCAGAGGCGGAACCCGGCTCCGAGGGCGACCCACAGCCGGCTGCCAGGCAGGACACGTAGGATCGGGCCCCGCCACCACCCGTCCCGTATTCGTTGGGAGTGCCGTGACCGGCCCGCTGAGCACTGTCATCCTCGCCGCGGGCGAGGGCACCCGGATGCGTTCGAACACCCCGAAGGTGCTGCACCCGCTGGCCGGGAGGCCGCTGGTCGAGCACGCCGTCCGGGCCGCAGCCGGGCTTTCGCCGGACCACCTGGTCGTCGTCGTCGGGCACGGCCGGGAGGCCGTCGCCGAGCACCTCGGCAAGGTCGGCCAGGCGCTCGGGCGGCCCGTCGCGACCGCGGTGCAGGAGAAGCAGAACGGCACCGGCGACGCCGTTTCGTGCGCCTTGTCCGTTCTGCCGGAAGGGCTTCCGGGCACGGTTCTCGTCAGCTACGGCGACGTCCCGTTGCTGGACACCGAGACCATGGCCGCGCTGCTGGCCGAGCACCGCGAGAACGGCCACGCGGTCACGGTTCTCACCTCCGTGGTCGCCGACCCGACCGGTTACGGCCGGATCGTGCGCGACGCGGCCGGCGCGGTCACCGCGATCGTCGAGCAGAAGGACGCGACGCCGGAGCAGCTGGAGATCGACGAGATCAACTCCGGTGTCTACGCGTTCGACGCGGCCGTGCTGGCCGACGCGCTGACCCGGCTGTCCACCGACAACGCCCAGGGCGAGCTGTACCTCACCGACGTGCTGGCGATCGCCCGCGGCGACGGCCGCGGCGTGGGCGCGCTGGTGGTGGACGACCCGTGGCTGACCGAGGGCGTCAACGACCGCGTCCAGCTCGCCGCGATCGGCGCCGAGCTGAACCGCCGCCTCGTGCAGCGCTGGCAGCGCGAGGGGGTCACCGTCGTCGACCCGGCGTCGGTGTGGCTGGACGTGGACGTCGAACTGGCCCGTGACGTCGTGATCGAGCCGGGCGTGCAGCTCAAGGGCGGCACGAAGGTCGGCGAGGGCGCGGTGATCGGGCCGGACACCACGCTCACCGGTGTCACGGTCGGCGCCGGCGCCCAGGTGGTCCGCGCGCACGGCTACGACTCCGAGATCGGCGCGGGCGCGAGCGTCGGCCCGTTCGCCTACCTGCGGCCGGGCACCAAGCTCGGCGACAAGGGCAAGATCGGCACATTCGTCGAGACCAAGAACGCCGACATCGGCACCGGCACGAAGGTGCCGCACCTGACCTACGTCGGGGACGCGACGATCGGCGAGTACAGCAACATCGGCGCGTCCAGCGTGTTCGTCAACTACGACGGTGTGCGCAAGCACCACACCACCATCGGTTCGCATGTCAAGACCGGGTCGGACAACATGTTCGTCGCGCCGGTCACCGTTGGTGACGGTGCGTACTCGGGCGCTGGCACTGTGATCAGGCGGAACGTCCCGCCGGGGGCGCTGGCGGTGTCGACTGGACCACAGCGCAATATTGAAGGCTGGGTGCCCCGGCGCAGGCCGGGTACCCCAGCGGCGGAAGCGGCGGAAGCCGCGCTCGCCGCCCAGGAAAACAAGGAAGAGACCGAGCGGGAGTCGTCTGATGAGTCCTAAGTCCGGCACGCCGAAGAAGAACCTGATGCTCTTCTCCGGCCGCGCACACCGGGAACTCGCGGAGGAGGTCGCGCAGCACCTCAACGTGACGATCACCCCGCAGACGGCGCACACGTTCGCCAACGGCGAGCTGTTCGTGCGCTTCGAGGAATCGGTCCGAGGCACGGACGCCTTCGTCATCCAGAGCCACACCACGCCCATCAACGAGTGGGTGATGGAGCAGCTGATCATGGTGGACGCGCTGAAGCGCGCCAGCGCCAAGCGCATCACCGTGGTCATGCCGTTCTACCCGTACGCGCGGCAGGACAAGAAGCACAAGGGCCGTGAGCCGATCTCGGCCCGGCTGATCGCCGACCTGTTCAAGACCGCGGGCGCCGACCGGATCATGACGGTCGACCTGCACACCGCACAGATCCAGGGCTTCTTCGACGGACCGGTGGACCACCTGTTCGCGCAGACCCTGCTGGCCGATCACATCAAGAAGACCTACGGCGACGCCGACATCGCCGTGGTTTCGCCGGACTCCGGCCGCGTGCGGCTGGCCGAGAAGTGGGCCGCGCAGCTGGGCGACCGGCCGATCGCGTTCATCCACAAGACGCGTGACCCCGACAAGCCGAACCAGGCGGTGGCCAACCGGGTCGTCGGCCAGGTCGAGGGCAAGCTGTGCATCCTGGTGGACGACATGATCGACACCGGCGGCACGATCGTGAAGGCCACCGACGCGCTGCTCGCCGAGGGCGCCGCGGACGTCGTCATCGCGACCACGCACGGCATCCTGTCCGACCCGGCGACCGAGCGGCTGTCCAATTGCAAGGCGCGCGAGGTCATCGTCACGAACTCGCTGCCGATCGCGCCGGAGAAGCGGTTCCCGAACCTGACGGTCCTGTCGATCGCGCCGCTGCTGGCGGAGGCGATCCAGCAGGTGTTCGAGGACGGCTCGGTCACCAGCCTGTTCGACGGCAACGCCTGAGTTCTCTTCACGGGGGCCCTTCCGCCGCTGGCGAAACCGGCGGCGGAAGGGCCTTTTCGTGCCTAGCGTCAAGGCATGACCGATTACCGCTTCGGTGTTTCCCTGCGGTTCCTGAGCGGGCGCGACGACTGGGCGGCCAAGTGCCGTCGCGCCGAGGAGCTGGGCTACGACACCATCACCATCCCCGACCACCTGGGCATGCCCGCGCCGTTCCCGGCGCTGGTCGGCGCCGCGCAGGTGACCGAGCGGGTGCGGGTGGGGCACCTGGTGCTCAACGCGCCCTTCTACAACCCGGTGCTGCTGGCCCGGGAGGCCGAATCGACCGCGCTGCTCACCGGCGGGCGGCTGGACGTCGGGCTCGGGTCCGGGCACATGAAGTCCGAGTTCGACGACGCCGGGCTGCGGTTCGCGCCGCCGGCCGAGCGGATCAAGCACCTGGCCCAGACGGTCGAGGTGCTGCGGGACCGCCTGGACGACGTGCCGCCGCTGCTGATCGCGGGCAACAGCGACGGGGTGCTGCGGCTGGCGGCGGAGCACGCGGACATCGTCGGGTTCGCCGGGTTGAAGCACGCGCGCGGCTACCCGCCGGGAACGTTCGACCTGGCCTCCGCCGCGGAGCTGGACGACCGGGTGGCCTTCGTGCGGTCCGCGACCACGCGGCCGCTGGAGTTCAACATGCTGATCCAGAACGTCGTGGTGGCCGACGATCCGGTGCCCGCGCTGGAGGAGTGGCTGGCCGCGGTGCCGTCGGCGCTGGGCTGGTCGGCCGCCCGGCTGGTGGACGCGCCGCAGATGCTGGCCGGGACGCCGGAGCAGATCGCAGCGAAGATCCGGGCGATGCGCGAGCGGTACGGGTTCACGTACTTCACGGTGTTCGAGATGGCGATGGAGGACTTCGCGCCGGTGATCCCGCTGCTACGGGCCTAGCTCGGCGGCGATGTCGCGGTTGAGCTCACCGGGGTCGACGACGGCGACGGGTTCGGCGGTCACCGACGGCGCGGCCTGCACCCTGGTCGCGCCGTCGGTGCGGGGCAGCGTGAACTTGACCGAGCAGGAGACGTCGGCGGCGGTGTCCAGCGGGAGGACGACCTCCCGTTCGCAGGTGCGGGTGCCGAGGGCGTCGGAGGTGACGGCCGAAGTGAGGTTGACGCGCGCCGCGGCCCCGGGAGCCGCGCCGAGCAGGCGGTTGTCGACGCGGACCCTGTCCGTGCAGGCGCCGTTGGCCGTGCAGCTGAGTTCGTGGTCGGTGACCCGGGCGGCGACGACCGGTCCGGCGATGAGGGGCTGCCCGAGTTCGGCCACCGCTTCGTCGAGCCGTTCGCGCAGGCCAGGCAGGTGCACGTCACCGAGAGCGATCTCGTGCGGCCCGAACTGGCCTGCGACGGGGCCGAGAAAAGCGGGCGGGAAGCTGAGCACGCGGTGCGGCGAGGTGGCGGTGACCCGGAGACCGCCCAGGTCGAAGGCCCCACCCGCCTCGACGGGCAGCACGCCCACCGGCAAAGCTGCCCGCAGCGCGGCGGCCACCACCTGGGGCGCCATGAGCCGCCCCGGGTCGAACGGCACCCCGCGGTCCGCCCTGGTCCACTGGGAGCCGAACCGCTCGGCGCGGGGCGCGGACATGCCCTGCCGCTGCCAGTAGGCCGGGGACGCGCGAACGTAGAGCGAGCCCCCGACGCGGAGGGCCCGGACGGTGTCGTGTTGCGTCGGAACCTGCCCCTCGACGAGCCCGCCCTTGGTGACGGTCAAGATCGCACCAGGTACCCGATACGCGACGGCGGTCTCCCCGGCGAGGGCGGCGAGAGCCTCGTCGACGGCGAAGCGGGAATCCGGCGAGGCGGGCCGCTGCGGAGCCTCACAGGCGACGAGCAGGACGAGGACGAGCACCGCGAGACCGCGCAGGCGCATCCGGACCCCTCGCTCACCGCTGGAACGGCCAGTTCGTGAATGAGACGAACTTTCAGGTTCCGGAGTTCCTAGCCGGTCAAGGTGTCATCCGATCGGTTTACGCACGCCCGCAAACGCAAGCCGGCAACGCAACAGGATCGACCAAACACCGCCCGCGGGGCGGGCTCTTCGCCGTGTCTGACGGCGGGTTTAAAGATCAAGCGATGTCCTCGCCGGACGGGCAGGCTCCGGGATGACCAGGGGAATCGTTGTCCCCTCGCGTTGGCGAGGTGGTCGCCGGGTGGTCATCCAGCTTGGTTGCGTTGAGTCTCGGTTGCGACCCCAGGTAACCCTTGTGGTTCCGGCCGATTACACTGAACAGGTTGTCTCGGCGAGGCGGGCTCCATGCTGCACCCGGTGCCCGACGTGATCGACGCGGCGGCTTGAGGTCCGCTGCTCGAGCATGTCCGTGGAACTCGCCGCCGATGCGACTACCCGCCATCTGCGCCGCCACGCAAAATTGTTTGAAGGAGTGCTACACCGTGTCCGAGGTACGTCTGTCCGCCGAGCCCCGCACCGAGTTCGGCAAGGGCGCCGCGCGCCGCACCCGTCGCGCCGGCAAGGTTCCCGCCGTGCTGTACGGCCACGGTACCGACCCCCGCCACCTGGCCCTGCCCGCTCTGGAGTTCGCCCGCGTCATCCGTGAGAACGGCAGCAACGCGGTCCTCACCCTCAGCCTCAACGGCGACACCGAGCTGGCCCTGACCAAGACGGTCACCGTGCACCCGATCAAGAACTACATCGAGCACGTCGACCTGCTGGTCGTCCAGCGCGGCGAGAAGGTCACCGTGGACGTCCCGGTCGTGCTGACCGGCGAGCCGGCCCCTGGCACCCTGCAGGTGCAGGAGATCGACACCCTGTCAATCGAGGTCGAGGCGCTGCACATCCCGGAGCAGTTCGAGGTGTCCATCGAGGGCGCCGAGGCCGGCACCCAGATCCTCGCCTCGCAGGTCACCCTGCCGGCGGGCGCCGTCCTGCTGACGGACCCGGAGAGCCTGGTCGTCGCCGTGAACGAGGCGCAGGCCACCTCCGCGGAGCCCGCCGAGGAGACCGACGAGGAGCCGGCCGAGAGCGCCGCCGAGTAAGTGAGTTCGGACGTTCCCGGGGCCGGCGAGCTGGTTCTGCTCGTCGGCCTCGGCAATCCCGGCCCGCGTTACGCCGGCAACCGGCACAACGTGGGTTTCATGGTGCTCGACGAGCTCGCCGCCCGCGTCGGCGGCAAGTTCAAGACCCACAAGTCCGGCGGCGAGGTCCTGGAAGGGCGTCTCGCCGGGCGTCGCGTCGTGCTGGTCAAGCCGCGGTCGTTCATGAACGTCTCCGGCGGACCGGTCGCGGGCGCGGCCAAGTTCTACAAGGTCGACCCGAGCGGCGTCGTCGTCGTGCACGACGAGCTGGACGTGCCGTTCGGCGGGCTGAAGCTCAAGCTCGGCGGCGGCGAAGGCGGCCACAACGGGCTGCGGTCCATCAGCAAGTCCCTCGGCACGCGTGACTACTACCGCGTGCGGTTCGGCATCGGGCGTCCCCCTGGCCGGATGGACCCCGCCGATTTCGTGCTCAAGGACTTCTCCACGGTCGAGCGCAAGGAGCTCCCGCTGGAGCTGGACCGGTGCGCGGACGCTGTCGAAGCGCTGATCGGCAAAGGGCTGACAGCGGCCCAGAACGACTTCCACGCTGGGTGAGCATCGGTCACCCACAGGTGTTCCTCTCGCCGCTCCATGGAGTTCCAGGGGCACCAATGCTCTTCCGGAGGTTTGATCCGGCGGCTAGGACGGGATTAGGGAAGTTGTCCCGTCCACGCTGAACTGGAGCACTCCACATGTCCCTTTCCGCCGAAGACGTTTATCGAGTCGAGTTCGGTAACGCCCCCATCGGCCGGCGCGGGTACGCCAAGCACGAGGTCGACGAGTTCGTCGAGCGCATCGCCAGGACCCTGGTCGGCGAGGACGACCTGACGGCCGCCGAGGTGCACCACGTCCTGTTCAGCAAGCCCCTGCTCGGCAAGCGGGGCTACGACGAACGCGAGGTCGACGAGTTCCTCGACCGGGTCGAAGACGAGTTCGCCCGCCGCGGCGGCCGCCCCTACCCGGTGCCCGAGGCCCGGACGGTCACGCAGGCGACCGCGCCGCGCGCCGAAGGCGACCCAGCCGAAATCCCGAAGGTAACCCTCACGGAGTAAGCACCCGCCCCGCCGAACTCGCCCCACAACCGCAGAACTCACCCCCCTGGAACGTGGGACTCGCGCACCCCCGCGAGTCCCACGCTCCGCGCCCGCGAGTTCTGCCCGCGGCGCGGCGAGTTCTCCCATCGGCCGGGCGAGTTCCGCGGCACAAGCGCGAGTCCCACCGTCGCCAACGCGAGTCCCACGCCCAGCACCGCGAGTCCCACGCCCAGCACCGCGAGTTCTGCGCTCACCGGGGTGAGTCCCACGCTCTCGGGGTCAGGAGGCCGCGTTCTTCGCGATCGCGTCGGCGTACTGGACCGCCGTCGCGGCACGTTTGACCTTGCCGGACGGCGTTTTGGGCAGGCTGCCGGCCGGCAGGACGACCACCGCGTACGGCCGGGCGTCCACCGCGTCCCGCACCCGGGCCGCGACTTCCTTCTGCAGCCGCCGCTCGGCCTCGGCGTCGCCGGCCAGCTTGGACTCCAGCACCACCGCGAACCGCTCTCGCCGGGTCCCCGCGTCGATCCGCACGGCCACCGCGTTGCCGGCCCGCACCCCCTCCACGGAGGTCGCGGCGCGCTCGATGTCCGTCGGGTAGATGTTGCGGCCGCCCATGATGATGACGTCCTTGCGGCGCCCGCAGATCACGATCTGGCCGTCGACCAGGTAGCCGAGGTCGCCGGTCGCGAGCCAGCCCTCGTCGTCCTGCGTCGGCTTCGGGCCCTCCATCGTGAGGTAACCGGGCGTCACGGCCGGGCCGGTCAGCTGGATCTCCCCGACCTCGCGGTCGCCGAGCACCTTGCCGGAGTCGTCGACGATCCGCGCCTCCAGCCCGTCCAGCGGGCGGCCCAGCACCGCGAACGAGCGGACCTCCTCGGTCCCGCGCCGGGGGTCGCCGTCGGGCACCGGCACCGCGCGGTTGTCCGCCTCGAGCGCGTCGGTCTCGATGACGTCCAGCGTCAGGCCGGTGAACAGCGGCGCGAACGACACCGCGAGCGTCGCCTCTGCCATGCCGTACGCCGGGAACACGCACTCCGCGGGCATCTTGAACCGGGCGCCGCCGTCGACGAACGCCTGCACGGCCGACTCGTCGATCGGCTCGGCGCCGTTCAGCGCGATCCGCAGCGTGGACAGGTCGTAAGCGTTTTCGTCCTCCACCCGCTGCAACCGCTTGCCGACGATGGCGTAGGCGAAGTTGGGGGCCGCGGTGGTGGTGGCGCGGTACTTGCTGATCAGCTCGGGCCAGATCAGCGGCCCGGTGAGGAACTCGGCCGGCGTGATCTTGATCAGCTCCACGCCGAACGTCATCGGCACGGTCAGGAACCCGACCATGCCCATGTCGTGGAAGGTGGGCAGCCAGGACACCATGATGTCCTTCGCGAAGTCGAACTCCGCCCGCTCCACCATGGCCTTGACGTTGGTGTAGAGGTTGCCGTGGGTGATCCGCACGGCCTTCGGGTCGGCGGTCGAGCCGCTGGTGAGCTGCAGCAGCGCCAGGTCGTCCTCGCCGCGCGCCACCGGCTCGGCGATCGGCTCGCCGTCGAACAGGTCGGTGATCATCCGGAACCCGATGTTGTGCTCGGTGAGCACCGGCGCGAGCGCGTCGAACGGCTCGCCGAGCACAACCAGCTTCGCGTCGATCATGCCCAGCACCTTGACGGTGTCCTCGGCCCACAGCGCGAGGTCGGTGCGCGGGGTGGGCTGGTGCAGCATCGTCACGCTGCCCCCGGCGAGCCACACCGCCTGCACCGTCGGCGCGATCAAGGCAGGTGCCCCGGCCAGGACGGCGACGGCACTGCCCGGCTCCAGCCCGCCGGCGACGAGCGCGCCTGCCATCCGCCGCGCCTGCTCGTGGACCTCGGCCCAGGTCCGGCGGACCGGCTCCTTCGGCTCCCCGGTGACCATGCCACGCAACTGACCACCCTCCGCAGCGGTGCGGACGAGCGTCTCCACGAACCGACTCATGGCGCTCACCTTATCCGGCGACGAAGTTCCCCGGATCGTCCCGGCGGCGGTGTCGAAACCCGCCCCCGGGCTCCGACCTCCTGGTAAGACAGCCCTTTGAGGAGGCACCCGTGAAGTACTTGCTGATCATGCACATGAACCCCACCGTGTGGGAGTCGCTGACGGAGGAGGAGCGCAACGCGATCATGAGCGGGCACGGACCGTTCATGGACGCCATCCGCGAGTCCGGCGAGTTCATCGGCACGACCGCGCTGGCCGACCCGTCGAACAGCGCGGTCGTGCGGGTGCGGGACGGCGCGCCCGTGGTGACCGACGGCCCGTACCTGGAGGCGAAGGAGTACCTCGGCGGCTACTACCTGGTGGACGTCGAAAGCCGGGAACGCGCTTTGGAACTGGCCGCGATGATCCCGGACGCGAAGGTCGACGGCCTCGGCATCGAGGTCCGGCCGGTCATGTTCTCGGCCGGCACCGAGATGTGAGATCCGGTGCCGGGCGGGGCCGCCCGCCCGGCACCGGCGGTCACACCGCGCGCGATCCGGCCGAGGCCATGCCCAGCCACGTGTGCGGGTTGCCCTGCCAGCACCAGCCGAGCTTCGGCGCCCGCTTGCTGATCCAGATCGCCGGCACGCGCCGGTCGCCGCAGCGCGAACCACCCAGCGAGAAGCACTTGTTCTTGACCAGCACCTCCGGGAAGTGCGTGATCAGGGCGATGCCCTCCTCGATCGTGAGCAGGGTGCGGCCGCGGCCCGCGATCACCTCCATCGCGTCGTTCGGGACGGCGCCGCGGAACTCCTCGCCGCGCTCGACGTCGAGCAGCAGGTAGGCCGCCGGCGCGGGCAGGTCCACCGTGGACACGAACCGGTCGAGCGATCCGGGTTCGAAGGAGTGGTCGACGAACCCGGGCAGCTTCCCGCGATACAGCGTGGTGCGCGGCATCGTCTCCTCGATCGACGCGACCTTCCGGGTCACGACCAGCAGGAACGGGACGGCTCCCGCCTCCGGGTCGAGGTCGCCGGCCCGGGCCGCGGCCCGCAGCGGCTCGACCAGGGCGCGGAAGCCGTCCTCGTCGAGCCCGGCGAGCGCCGGGTAGCCGCGATCCACCAGGTTGGCGACCTGGCGGTCGAATTCGGCTGACACGTCGGACGTCAAGTCCGCACCTCCTTGATCGTGGCGGGGGAGCACGGTGGGGTCTGGCACGAGCACTGCACAGCCACAAACTTACAACGAACGTAAATTTATCCTGGACGCAGGCTGGCTGTCAACATAAAAGTAGGACGGGAGTAAGATTCGCTCATGACCGTCACCGGCCTCCGCGAAGCCAAGAAGCAAGAGACGCGGCAGTTGATCTCCGACCAGGCGACCCGGCTGTTCATGGCGAAGGGTTTCGAGCAGACGACGATCGCCGAGATCGCGGAGGCGGCGCGGGTCGCCAAGAAGACCGTGACCAACTACTTCCCGCGCAAGGAGGACCTGGCCTTCGACCACCAGGACCAGTTCGTCGGGAGCCTGGCCCGCACGGTCGCGGCCCGCGAGCCGGGTGAGTCGGCGCTGTCCGCGCTGCGCCGGGACTTCCTGGACGCGGTCGAGCGGCAGGACCCGGTGGCGGGGTTCGCCGGCCCGGAGTTCAGCCGGATGATCGCGGACAGCCCGACACTGTCGGTGTGCCTGCGCGGCCTGCACGACCAGCGCGAGGAGGCACTGGCCGCCGCCCTCGCCGATGCGACCGACGCCGAGCCCGGCGACATCACCCCCCGCGCGGCGGCGGTGGTTCTCGGTGGGGTGCACCGGGTGTTGTTCGCGCGCATCCAGGAGCTGACGCTGGCCGGCCGGGGCACCCCGGAGATCGCCGCCGTGATCGGACCGGAGGCCGAGCAGGCGTTCGCCCTGCTGGAACCCTCACTCGGCGAGTACGCCCGCGCCTGACCCCGGCCGCCGCCCGGCGGGCAACGCAACCACGGCACCGCGGCGCGCAAGGTGGGGCGGCAAGGCAGCCACGCGCTCCCGCGCGCCCCCGCAACGGCCAACGCGCCACTCGCAACGGCAACAGGGTGCCCGGGCCGGCAAACACGCCACCCGCAATGGCCAACACGGTGCCCACAACGGCAAACACGGCGCCGGGGGTGGCGAACACGGTGCCCACAGGGACCAACACGGTGGCTGAGGTGGCAAGAACGGTGCCTGCCGGGGCAACTCGCCAGCGGCGGCGGCCAACGGGCGCGCGGAGTAGCTCACAACGCACCCCCAGCAGTCGGCGCGGCGGATCACTCCACCAGTTCGGAGGTTTCCAGCCAGCGCGCCTCGACGTCCTCGATCTCCGCGCGCACCGTCTTCAGCTCCGTGTTCAGCTCGACCAGCTTGTCCGGCTCGGTGGCGTGCTCGGCGAGCTGCTCGTGCAGCTTGGTCTCCCGCGCGTGCAGCTGGTCCAGCCGTCGCTCCAACCGGGACAGTTCCTTCTGCGCCGCCCGGAACTCCGCGGCGCTGGACGTCTTCTGCGCGGGCTTCGGCGCCGACACCGGAGCACGGGCGGACGCACGACGCGCCAGGTACTCGTCGATGCCACCGGGCAGGTGCGTGATCCGGCCGTCGCCGAACAGGGCGTACACCGCGTCCGTCACGCGTTCCACCAGGTAGCGGTCGTGCGACACCACGACCATCGTGCCCGGCCAGGAGTCCAGCAGGTCCTCCAGCTGCTGCAGGGTGTCGATGTCCAGGTCGTTCGTCGGCTCGTCGAGCAGCAGCACGTTCGGCTCGGCCATCAACAGCCGCGCCAGCTGCAGCCGCCGCCGCTCGCCACCGGACAGGTCCTCCACCGGCGTCCACTGCCGCGCCGGCGGAAACCCGAGCTTCTCCGCCAGCTGCGACGCCGACAGCTCCTGCTTGCCCAGCACGACCCGCGCCGAGACCTCCTCGACGGCCTCCAGCACCCGCAGCTGCCCCGGCAACTCGTCCAGCTCCTGCGACAGGTGCGCGAGCCGCACCGTCTTGCCCTGGATCCGCCGCCCCGCGACCGGCTCGCGCTCCCCCGCCAGCAGCTTCAACAGCGTCGTCTTGCCCGACCCGTTCACGCCGACCAGCCCGAACCGGTCACCGGGACCGATCCGCCAGGTGAGGCCCTCGACGACCGTCTTGTCCCCGGCCTTGAGGGTCACGTCCTCCAGCTCCAGCACGGTCTTGCCGAGCCGCCGCTTCGCGAACGACATCAGCTCCGCCGTGTCGCGCGGCTCCGGCACGTCGGCGATCAGCGCCTCGGCCGCCTCGATCCGGTACCGCGGCTTCGACGTGCGGGCCTTCGCGCCGCGCTGCAGCCAGGCCAGCTCCTTGCGCGCGAGGTTGCGCCGCTTCTCCTCCAGCGACGCCGCGAGCCGCGCCCGCTCGGCGCGCGCGAAGATCCAGTCCGCGTACCCGCCCTCGTACTGCTCGACCCGGCCGTCGGCGACCTCCCAGGTCCGCCCGCACACCGTGTCCAGGAACCACCGGTCGTGGGTGACGACCACGAGCGCGGACCGCCGCGCCAGCAGGTGGTCGGCGAGCCAGCGCACGCCTTCGACGTCGAGGTGGTTGGTCGGCTCGTCGAGCACCAGCAGGTCCAGGTCGCCGATCAGTGCGGCGGCCAGCGCGACCCGGCGACGCTCCCCACCGGACAGTGTCGCGGTCGGGTTGTCCAGCCCCAGCCCGGTGATCCCGAGGCCTTCCACAATGGACCGGACCCGGGCGTCGGCCGCCCACTCGTGCTCGGCGTCGAAACCGGCGAGCACGGCGTCGCGGATCGTGCTGCCCTCGGCCAGCTCCGTGCGCTGGGTGACGACCGCGAGCCGCAGCCCGCGGACCTGGCTCACCCGGCCGGAATCCGGCTCGGCGAGTCCGGAGAGGACCTCCAGCAGTGTGGTCTTGCCACCGCCGTTGAGGCCGACGACGCCGATGCGCTCGCCTTCGCCGACGCCGAGGGAGACGTTGTCCAGCAGGGGGCGGACCCCGAACGACTTGGAGACCGCTTCGAGGTTGATCAGATTTGCCACTACGCGTGCACCTGGGGAGGAGTGGGCCGGTGTTCGTCGCCGCCGACGAGCCGCGCGCCCGGCACCGGGCCGTACGCGACCCGCACCGTCCGGCACACCCCGGCCCCGGCCAGCTCGGCCGCGACCTCGAGCGCGGACTCCGCGTCGGCGCACAGGAACGCGCACGTCGGGCCGGAACCGGACACGGTGCCGGCCAGCGCGCCGGCGTTCACCCCGGCGCGCAGCGTGCGGCGCAGGCCGGGCCGCAGCGACACCGCGGCGGCCTGCAGGTCGTTGCCCAGCAACAGGGCCAGCTGGCGCGGGTCGCCGGAGGCCAGCGCCTCGACGACCGGCGCGTGCGAGCCGACGCGCGGCGGGTTGCCGGTCTCGCGGAGCCGGTCCAGTTCCTTGTAGACGCGCTCGGTGGACAGTCCGCGCTGGTCGAACGCGAGCACCCAGTGGAAGGTGTGCCGCGACAGGACCGGCACCAGCTGCTCGCCGCGGCCGGTGCCCAGCGCGGTGCCGCCGTAGAGCCCGAACGGCACGTCCGAACCGAGCTTCGCGGCGATCCCGGCGAGCTCGTCGCGCCCGATGTCCAGCTTCCACAGCGCGGCGAGGGCGACCAGGGTGCCGGCGGCGTCCGCACTGCCGCCCGCCATTCCACCCGCGACGGGGATCCCCTTGCGGAGGACCACCCGGACGTTCGCGGTCCCGTCGGTCTTGCCGACGTGCGCGGCCAGCGCCTCGACCGCGCGCCACGCGAGGTTGCCGGCGCCGGTGGGCACGACCTGCTCACCTTCGCCGTAGACCTCGACGCCCGGCTCCTCGGCCAGCGCGACGGTGACCTCGTCGGCCAGCGAAAGCGCGTGGAAGACGGTCGTCAGGTCGTGGAAACCGTCCGGGCGCAGGTCGCCGACCGACAGGTGCAGGTTGATCTTCGAAGGCACCCTGACGGTGACAGGTGGCGGTACGACGGCGAGCACCAGTCAAGCCTACGTGCCCGCCGGAGAGCGCGGAGAGGCAAGCTCCAGTGCGACGCGCAGCGCCACGTCGGCCGACTCCTTGCTCGGGTTCTCGTCCAGGAACTGCGGGTTGTTGCCGGCCATCAGCGCGACCAGCGCGAGCCGGGAGCGCAACTTGTCCTCCGCGCTGGCGTCGGCGGGGACGAGGAAGGTGAACAGGCCCTTCAGCCGCGCGGCCAGCACGTGCCCAGCGTGCAGGTCCTTCAGCGCGGGCTGGTTGTCCTGCATGAACCGCATGATCGGGCCGAACCGGCCCTGGATCAGGTCGGAGAGCCTGCGCAGCAGCTCCTCGCGGGTCTGCGCGGGGTCGTCCTGGGCGTGCGCCCACTCGATGATCTCGTCGAGCGAGGCGCCGAAGTCCTCGATCAGGCTGTGGACGATGTCTTCCTTCGTGCGGAAGTGGTAGTAGAGCGCGGCCTTGGTCACGCCGAGCGCCTCCGCGATCTCCCGCAACGACGTCTTCTCGTAGCCCTGCTCGACGAACAGGTCCAGCGCGATCTGCTGGATGCGTTCGCGCGTGTCGGTCCGCCGCCCCGCCATGACCGTCCTTCCTGAGGAACTCTCAAACTTGCTTGACGCCCGGCTAGTAATACGCCTAGCCTGTCCGCAGCGCCATTACTTGTCGGCCGACTAGTAATGCTTGCTCTCAGTCTAACCCAGTTGTTCACCAGGGGGTTTCCACCATGACGACAACCGCTCCGGCGCCGGTGACGGCACCGGCCGACACGAGAAAGTGGTGGGCGCTCGCGGTCGTCGGGCTCGCCCAGCTTCTGGTCATCATCGACACCACCATCGTCAACATCGCGCTGCCCACCGCACAGGCCGACCTCGGCATGTCCGACGTGGCCCGGCAGTGGGCGATCACCGCCTACACGCTGGCCTTCGGCGGCCTGCTGCTGCTCGGCGGGCGGCTGGCCGACCGGCTGGGCCGCAAGAACACGCTCATCGTGGGCGCGCTCGGTTTCGCCGCCGCGTCCGCGCTCGGCGGGATGGCCGCCGGTCCGGGCCTGCTCATCGGCGCCCGCGCGGCCCAGGGGGCCTTCGCCGCGCTGCTGGCGCCGTCCACGCTCTCGCTGCTGACCATCACCTTCACCGAGGCGAAGGAACGGGCGAAGGCGTTCGGGATCTTCAGCGCCATCATGATGTCCGGCGGCGCGGTCGGCCTGGTCGCCGGTGGCGCGCTGGCCGAGTACGCGTCCTGGCGCTGGTGCCTCTACGTGAACCTGCCGATCGCGATCGCCGCCGCGATCGCGGGCTGGTTCGTGCTGCCGACCGTGCGTGGTCACCGCGAGACGCGGCTCGATTGGCTCAGCGGAGTGCTCGGCAGCGCGGGGATCGCCGGGCTCGTCTACGGATTCTCCGAGGCGGCGCCCCGCGGCTGGGGGTCGCCCGTGGTGCTCGGCACGCTGATCGCGGCGGTCGTGCTGCTGGCCGGGTTCGTGTTCCGGCAGGCCCGGGTCCGGAACCCGCTGCTGCCGCTGCACATCCTGGCCGACCGCGCCCGCTCGTCGGGCTTCCTGACCATCGCCGTCGCGGCGTTCGGGATGTTCGGAATGTTCCTGTTCCTCACCTACCAGCTGCAGGCGATCATGGGCTTCGGCGCGCTCGGCGCCGGCCTGGCGTTCCTGCCGTTCCTGCTGGGCAACGTCACGGTCTCGACGCTGCTGACCCGGCGGCTGATCCCGCGCACCGGGCCGCGCCCGCTGCTGGTCATCGGGCTCCTGCTGATGGCCGCCGGGCTCGCCGGGCTGACCCAGCTGTCGGTCGACACGTCCTACTGGAGCCTGGTCCTGCCGGTGGAACTGGTGATGGGCGCAGGCGCCGGACTGGCGATGCCGACGGTCATGAACATCGCGACCGCCAGGGTGGAGCCGAAGGACGCCGGGGTGGCGTCGGCGTTCATCACGACCTCCCAGCAGGTCGGCGCGTCGATCGGCACGGCGTCGCTGAACACGATCGCCGCGAGCGCGACCGCCTCGGTCGCCGGGCTGGCCCTGCCGGCGGCGACCGTGCACGGCTACGCGGTGGCGAACGGCTGGGCCGCGGCGATCGTGGCCGCAGGCGCGATCGCGGTCGGGGCCCTGGTCCGGGGGAAGTGAGACGAGGAGGGCGCCCCGGCCGGGCCCCCCTCCTCTCGTGCCTGGTCAGGCCGCGACGACGCTCTTCGGGCCTTCCTTCGGGTGCACGACGTGCGCGCCGCGGTCGGCGATCCACGCCAGCGCCGCGTCGGCCTGGCTGCCGTTGACGCCGACGCGGAACCGGGCCACCGGGGTGTCCCCGACGCGGGTCAGGCCGCCACCGATGGTGGCGAGCTCGACCTCGAACCGGGCGGAGGCCTCGGGCAGCAGCGCGCCGACGGCCGCGAAGCCGATCAGCACCACGTCGACGGACCGGTCGTAGCCCGACGACTGGCTGCGCGGCGTGTCGATCGGGGGCAGCAGGCTCTGCGCGACCTTGCTGGCCGGGTTCGCCAGCAGCTCCAGGACGGTGCCCTGCTCGACGAGCCGCCCGTCCTCCAGCACCGCGACCCCGTCGCAGACGCGCCGCACCGCGGCGCCGTCCTGGGTGGTCAGCAGCACCGTCACGCCCAGCTCCGCGCGGGCGCGGTCGAGAACGGTCAGCACCGCGCCGGTCTCCTCGGCGCCGACACCGGCGGTCGGGTCGTCGGCGAGCAGCACGGCCGGGCCTGCGGCCAGCGACCGGGCGAGCGCGACGCGGCGGCGCTGGCCCGGCGTGAGTTCGCTCGGGCGCAGCGCGGCGCGCTGGGTCAGGCCGGCCAGATCGAGCAGGCGGCCGACACGGCTGCGGCGCTGCGGGCCTTCCAGGCCGAGCTGCTCCAGCGGGGCCGCGACGTTGCCCGCCACGGTGCGCTCGGCGTGCAGCACCGGCTGCGCGTCCAGCACCGCGACCTGGCGGCGCACCTCGCGCAGCTTCCGCCCGTCGAGGCCGGTGGTGTTCAGGCCGTCCAGGCGGACGACGCCGCGGTCGGGCTTCTCCTGCAGGGCGATGCACCGGGTGAGGGTGGACTTGCCGGAGCCGGCCGGGCCGACGACGCCGAACAGGGCACCGGCGGGCACCTCGACGCTCACGTCCCGCAGGGCGTGGACGGGCTTGGCGGCACCGGGGAAGGACTTGGTCAGGTTTTCGACAGTGATCACGAATGGCTCCAGCACAACGGGCGCGAACGCGCCGACCGCACACCAAGTAGACCGTCTACAGAAGACGGTCAGGCGAAGTCAGGAAAAGGTGGTGAAAGGAAAGCGGTCAGCGACGACACGCGCAGACCGTGCGACGACATTCGTCGACGACGCGGCGCCTCGTGAGCATCGTGCGGTACACAGGAATCCTCCATCGGTCCTGGCGTTAGCACCTGCGCCCGGGTGGGGTGGTTGCTGCGGCTTCGGCGAGCCAGGTCTCTCAGCCGCTCGGGATGGATACCTCAAAGAGTAGAACGGACTTCACATCTTTTTGGCAAGTCCCTGGTCCGGATCAGGGTGCGAGATCACACAAACGGTGGTAAGGACTTGCTCTTGGCGATCTTGGCAAAGTCTCTTACCCCCAGTTGCTCGCCCCGCGCGCGGGGGTCGACGCCGGCCGCGCGGAGGATCGCCTCGGCCTTCTCCCCCGAGCCCGCCCACGACGACAACGCGGCGCGCAGGGTCTTGCGGCGCTGGGCGAAAGCGGCGTCGACGACGGCGAAGACCTCGTCCCGGTCCGCGTCCGACACCGGTTCCGCGGCCCGCTCGAAGCCGACGAGCGCGGAGTCGACGTTCGGCACCGGCCAGAACACCGCGCGCGGCACAGGCGCGACCTTGCGGGCCGGGCCGTACCAGGCGAGCTTCACGCTCGGGACGCCGTAGATGCGGCTGCCGGGGCTCGCGGCCATCCGGTCGGCGACCTCCGTCTGCACCATCACCAGGCCGTGCGCCAGCGACGGCAGCTCGGCGAGCAGGTGCAGGACCACCGGGACGGCGACGTTGTACGGCAGGTTGGCGACGAGGTGCGTGGGCTCCCGCGCCAGGTCCGCGCGCTGGAGCTTGAGGGCGTCCTGGATGTGGACGGTGAACCGGGCGGCGGCCTCGGGGGCGCGCTCGGTGACCGTGGCAGGCAGGCGCTCGCCGAGGACCGGGTCGATTTCGACAGCGGTGACCTGTGCGCCCGAGTCCAGGAGGCCGAGTGTCAGCGAGCCGAGGCCGGGGCCGACTTCCAGGACGTGGTCGCCTTCGCCCACTCCGGACAGGTCGACGATGCGGCGGACCGTGTTCGGGTCGTGCACGAAGTTCTGGCCGAGCTTCTTCGTGGGGCGGACGTCCAGCTCGGCGGCCAAGCCACGGATCTCGGCTGGTCCGAGCAGTGCGGTCACGCCGGGAATGCTACTGGCCCGCGAGTACCGCACTCGTGGAAGGTGACCCGGAAAAGAAGATGACCCCGGCAGCCGGCCGGGGTCATCATGTGTGCTGTTGGGGTCAGCTGGTGGCCTTGGCGCCGCACACGGGCCAGGCGCCGTAGCCGCCGCGGTCGTCGCGCACCTTGGTCGCCACCGCGATCTGCTGCTCACGCGTGGCCTGGTGCGGGTAGGGCGCGTACTGGTCGCCGCCGTAGGCGTCCCACGTGCTCTTGTTGAACTGCAGGCCGCCGTAGTAGCCGTTGCCGGTGTTGATCGACCAGTTGCCGCCGGACTCGCACTTCGCGATCGCGTCCCAGATGGCGCCGTCGCTGACCACCGGCTGCTTGGTGCCGACCCGGACGATCTTCGGCTTCGCCTCGACGATCACCTTCGTCGAGAGCTCCTCGCGGGCGGTCTCCTTGCCGTTGCGCTTGGTGATCCGGTAGGTCACCAGCTTCTTGCCCGCGGTGCCCGGGTCCTGGACGACCTCGTCGCCCGCGTCGAGCGTCGCGTCCTTGATCTCCTGGACCGGAGGATCGATGTCCTCTTCCTGGTTGATCACGGTGACGCCGGTGCGCGAGATGTGCACCTCGGCGCCGTTGGTCAGCTTGAGGGCCAGGCCGCCTTCGATCTCGTCGTCCGGGCCGAGCGACATGCCCTGCTCTGCCAGGAACTCCTCCGCGGTGATCGCGGTGGTGCTGATCTGGCGCGGGGCGGCGTCGCCGTCGTAGACGGTGATGTTCTTGAGGGTCTTGACCTCGACGGTCGCGCCGTCGAGGGGCAGCTCCGCGTCCAGCGGCATCGAGTACGCGGTGCCCGGGCCGAACTGGCCGCTCAGGCCCAGCTGCGTGATGGCTTCCTGCAGGCTCGTCGCGCGAACCCAGGACTCGCGGGCGACCCCGTCGACGACCAGGTTCAGCTTGCGGCCGCGCTCCAGCTTGATGACGCCACCGTCACCGACCGGCGCCTGCGGCGAGGGGGACAGCGCGTCGTGCTCACCGACGGTGAGACCGGCGTCCTCGAGGACCTCGCCGACCGTCTTGCCGAAGCTGTGCACGGTCTGCGTGTGGCCGTCGACGTCGACGGTCACGCTCTTGTTCATGGCCAGCGCGGCCGCGCCGCCACCGGTGAGGCTGATCAGGAGGGCCAGGACCGAGCCGCGGAGGAACCGCCGCTTCCAGGTCTTGACCGCGGAGACGAGGGCCTTCTCCGGCTCCTCCTCGGCCTCCACGGCGGCCGTGCGGTCCTGTGCGGCCGCGTCCGGGATGGCGAGGGCCGGGAGCATCGTGGTCTCGGCGTTGATCAGCCGGATCAGCTCGTCGACGTCGATCTCGGCCTCGGCCATGAGATCGTCCGCGTCGTTGCCGAGCACCGTGCGGATGTCGTGCTCGGTGACAGCCAGATCGTCCGAGAACGCGTCGGCGTCGGGCCAGTCGAGGGTGCCCACGGCGCCACCACGGCTGGACTCGAACCAGTCCATCGCCTCAGTCGGGCGCGCGTCGGCCCATCTACTACCAGTCACAGCAGGTCGATCCCTTTCGCACTACGGCTCCCGGAAGTCTTCGCCATCCCCGATCCCGACCTGCACTGGCTTGACTCCGGGTGTCCCGCTCTTCGCCCGGTTGGAGCGATCATGCGGCACGGTCACGGGACAGTAACGGACCCCGCGAGGTTGCGCAAACACCGGGCGGAATGTCGTGGCGTTCGTCACTCCTCCAGGTGGCTGGTTGATTTCCACGGATGTCGCAGTCCGTTCAACCCGCTGTGACGGACGGCAGCCGGAAGACGCGTTCGGCCGTCTCCGACACCGCCGAACAGACCTGTTCCAGCCCCTCCGAACGGAGGTCGGCGAGGAAGGCGACCGTGTAAGCGGTGCAGTACGGCTCGTTCGGCCGCCCGCGGAAGGGGTGCGGCGTCAGGAACGGCGCGTCGGTCTCGACGAGGAACTGTCCGGACGGCACGAGCCGCGCCGCGGCCTGCAGCGCCCGGGCGTTGCGGAACGTGACCGTGCCGGCGAACGACAGCACGTAACCGGCGTCCACGCAGCGGCGCGCGATGTCCTCGTCGCCGGAGAAGCAGTGGAACACCACGGTCTCCGGCGCGCCCTCCTCGTCCAGGATCCGCAGCACGTCTTCATGCGCGTCCCGGTCGTGGATCATCAGCGGCTTGCCGACCCGCTTGGCGAGGTCGATGTGCCAGCGGAACGCCTCCTGCTGGGCGTCCGGCGGCGAGTAGTCCCAGTAGTAGTCCAGCCCCGTCTCGCCGACGGCGACCACCCGGTCCTGGCGCGCCAGACGCTCTATTTCGGACTGTTCCGCCTCGCCGAAATCCTTGGTGCGCGTGGGGTGGATCGCCACCGCGGCCCACACCCGCTCGTCCCAAGTGGACGCTTCCGCGGCCCAGCGGGCGGCGTCGAGGTCGTCGGCGACGGTCACCATCCTGGTCACCCCGGCCGCCGCGGCGCGGTCGGCCAGCTCGGCCACGTCGGCCGCCGTGACCGCACCGCAGGCGTCCAGGTGCGTGTGCGAGTCGACCACCGGCGCCGGCAGGCGCTCCGGCACCGGTGGCCGTTCCTTCTTGCTCACTGCGCGATCGGAGCCCACTCCGGACCGGTCTCGCCGAGCTTCGGGTCGAGCTTGGCGAACAGCGGCGTCGGCTTGGCCAGCGGACGGCCGACCTCGATCGGGATCGACTCCCAGCGCGCCTGCTCGGCCGCGTAGTCGCCGGTCAGGATCGGGTTGATCCGGCCGGGGATGTCCAGGTCCTCGACGTCCTGCAGCTCCGGCTGCGCGGCCCACACGCCGGTGCCCCCCAGCGCCTCGTGCACCTTCTGCGCCGAGTGCGGCAGGAACGGGGTGAGCAGCGTGTTCGCGTCCGACACGACCTGCAGCGCGGTGTGCAGCACCGCGTCACGGCGCTCCGGGTCGTCCTTGAGCTTCCACGGCTCCTGGTCGGACAGGTACCGGTTGGCCGCGGACACGACCCGCATCGCCTCGGTGGCCGCGAGCTTGAACCGCGACCGCTGCAGGTGCCCGCCGACGGTCTCGAACGCCTTGCGGGACAGCGCCTTCAGCTCCTCGTCCGCGGGCGCCGGCTTGACCGGGGCCGGGATCGCGCCGTTGTTCTTGTGCGCCATCGAGATCGAGCGGTTGACCAGGTTGCCCCACTCGTTGGCCAGCTCGAAGTTGGTCCGGCGGACGAACTCGTCCCAGGTGAAGTCGGTGTCCTGGGTCTCCGGGCCGGCCACCGCGATGAAGTAGCGCAGGGTGTCCGGGCCGAACTCGCGCAGGAAGTCGTTGACGTAGATGACCGTGCCGCGCGAGGTGGAGAACTTCGACCCGCTCATGGTCAGGAACTCCGACGACACGATCTCGTCCGGCAGGTTCAGCTTGCCGTACGGGCCGACCTGGCCGCCCTTGTCCCCGGCCCCGTTGTGGCCGAGCAGCAGCGCGGGCCAGATCTGGGCGTGGAAGGTGATGTTGTCCTTGCCCATGAAGTAGTAGCCGCGCGCGTCCGGGTTGGTCCAGAACTCCTGCCAGGCGTCCGGGTTCCCGCTGCGCCGGGCCCACTCGACGCTGGCCGAGAAGTAACCGATCACCGCGTCGAACCACACGTAGAACCGCTTGAGCGGCTGGTCACGCCAGCCGTCCAGCGGGATCTTCACGCCCCAGTCCAGGTCGCGGGTGATCGGGCGGGGCCGCATGTCGTCGAGCAGGTTCTTGGTGAAGTTGACGACGTTGGGCCGCCAGTCGGCCTTGGTCGACAGCCACTTGCCGAGGCTCTCGGTGAACGCCGGCAGGTCGAGGAACAGGTGCTCGGTCTCGACGAACTTCGGCGTCTCACCGTTGATCCGCGACTTCGGGTTGAGCAGCTCCGCGGCGTCCAGCTGGTTGCCGCAGTTGTCGCACTGGTCGCCACGCGCGCCGTCGTAACCGCAGATCGGGCAGGTGCCCTCGATGTAGCGGTCCGGCAGCGTCCGGCCGGTGGACGGGCTGATCGCGCCGGTCGTGGTCTTGGGCACGACGTAGCCGTTGCGGTGCAGCGCGAGGAAGATCTGCTGCGTGACCTCGGCGTGGTTGCCGGTGCTGGTGCGGGTGAACAGGTCGTAGGTCAGCCCGAGGCCCTGCAGGTCCTGGCCGATCTGGCGGGTGTACTTGTCGGCGGTCTGCTGGGAGGTGAGGCCCTCCTTGTCCGCCTGGACCGTGATCGGCGTGCCGTGCTCGTCGGTCCCGGACACCATGAGCACCCGGTTGCCGGCCATTCGCTGGTAGCGCGAGAACACGTCCGACGGGACGCCGAAGCCGGAGACGTGGCCGATGTGACGGGGCCCGTTGGCATAAGGCCAGGCCACCGCCGTCAACACAGGGATGCTCATGCCTGTTTAGCGTACGGATGCCGTCTCGTGCATTGTTACCTGGGAAGGCTTAAGGAGGTCGGGTGTCGCCGACGCGGCTACTGGTGCTGGGCGTCGTACGCATGTACGGCCGGGCGCACGGCTATCAGGTGCGGCGTGAGCTGCTGACCTGGTCGGCCGACCGCTGGGCGAACGTCCAGGCCGGGTCGATCTACCACGCGCTGAAGAAGATGGCGGCCGAAGGCCTGCTGGAGGCGGTGCCGGACGAACCGGAGGGACGCGGCCCGGACCGGGTCGCCTACCGGCTGACCGACGACGGCGAGACCGAATTCCAGGTCCGGCTGGCCCAGATGATCGCGGAGACCGAGGGCGACGGGGCGCAGGACGCGTTCGCCTTCGCCGCCGCGCTGACCTTCCTGCCCGCCCTGCCCCGCGACCGGGCCCTGTCCCTGCTGCGGCACCGGCTGACGCGGTTGGAGGGCCAGCTCGCGACCACCCGGAGCGTGCTGGACGGCGGCGCCGACTGGCGCCACCCGGACCACGTCGGCGAGCTGTACCGGCTGTGGGGCACGAACGTCGAGGCGACCATCGAGTGGCTGCGGGGCCTGATCAAGCGCCTGCAGGACGGCGAGTACGTCATGGCCGACGACCCGGGGCGCCACTTCGGCGCTCCTCCCGAGATCAAGTAATCAAATTTGACTACGGCGCGATAGTTGGGGCAGAGTGGCCGCCATCACTAGTCAAATTTGACTACTGGGTCAAGGGAATTCTCATGATCAAGGCACGCGGCCTCGCGCGGACTTTCACCGCGCGCGGCCGCAGCGTCGAGGCCGTGAAGGGCGTCGACATCGACGTCGCCGAGGGTGAACTGGTGGGGTTCCTCGGCCCGAACGGCGCAGGCAAGACCACGACGCTGCGGATGCTGACCACGCTGCTGCGCCCGACCGCGGGCGAGGCGCAGGTGGCCGGACGTGACCTGCTCGCCGACCCGGTCGGCGTGCGAAGGCAGATCGGGTACGTCGCACAGGGCGGCGGCGTCACCCCGGAGATGAAGGTGCTCGAGGAGATCGAGCTGCAGGGCCGGCTGCACGGGATGTCGAAGGAGGAGTCGCTGCGGCGGGGCCGGGAGCTGATCGAGCAGCTCGACCTCGTGAGCCTGGACGACCGCCTGACGAAGACGCTGTCCGGCGGCCAGCGGCGGCGGCTGGACATCGCACTGAGCCTGATCCACGACCCGAAGCTGATCTTCTTCGACGAACCGACCACCGGGCTGGACCCGCAGAGCCGCGCCAACCTCTGGGAGCACATCCGGCGGCTGCGCGCGGACCACGGCGTGACGCTGTTCCTCACCACGCACTACCTCGACGAGGCCGACTCGCTGTGCGACCGGATCCTGGTGATCGACAACGGTGAGATCGTGGCCGAGGGGTCGCCCGACTCGCTCAAGGCGCGGGTGTCCGGCGACGGCGTGACGATCGGGGTGTCCCCGGAGTTCGTGGGCGCCGCCGCCGAGGTCGCCGGGCGCCTGGCGGGCGCGCACGAGGTGACCACCGGTGAAGCCGAGGTGCGGTTCCGCGTGCCGCGCGGGGACACCGCGCTGCCGGAACTGTTGCGGCGCCTGGACTCCGAAGGCATCGCGATGACGTCGATGCAGGTGAACCGGCCGACGCTGGACGACGTGTTCCTCACGCTCACCGGACGCTCGCTGCGGGACGCCGAGCAGTCCCAGCACCACCAGGAGGCCGCCCATGTTGCGTGACACGTGGCTGATCTTCAAGCGGGACTGGACCCTGTCCATGCGCAACCCCGCGTGGGTGATGATCGGCATCATGCAGCCGGTGCTGTACCTGGTGCTGTTCGGGCCGTTGATGGAAAAGGTCGTCAGCAGCACGCCGGGCTTCCCGCCGGGCACCAGCTGGACCATCCTGACGCCGGCGCTGATCATCCAGCTGGCGTTGTTCAGCTCGTCGTTCGCCGGGTTCTCGCTGCTGATGGACTACCGCAGCGGCGTGCTGGAACGGCTGCGGGTGACGCCGGCCAGCAGGGTGGGGCTGTTGCTGGGCAAGGTCGTGAACAACGTGATCCAGGCGGTCATCCAGGCTGTGCTGATCACGGTGCTCGCGTATGTCGCTTTCGGACTGGACGCGCCGATCGGCGGGGTGCTGCTGAGCCTGGTGATCGTCGGCCTCGTCGCGGCGACACTGGCTTCGGCGTCCTACGCGGTGGCGCTGACGCTGAAGAGCGAGCAGGCCTTCCCGGCGCTGCTGAACGCCGTGCTGATGCCGGTGCTGCTGCTGTCCGGCATCCTGCTGCCGATCACCAGCATCCTCGCGCCGGACTGGCTCTACGCCATCTCGCGGATCAACCCGTTCACCCACGTCGTGGACGCGGAGCGGGCCACCTTCCGCGGCGACCTCACGATGGACGCGCTGATGACCGGCTCGATCATCCTCGTGGTGATGACGGTGCTGGCGGTGTTCTGGGGCACGCGGACCTTCCAGAAGGAGAACGCCTGACGCCGCGGCCGCGGCGGCGAACCCGACGATCACCACACCACCCCGCGGGAAGCCACGGATTCCCGCCGGCCACTCAGGCCGCATACCGGACCCTGCTGCTGGTCCGGCGGCCGAACGACCCGGCGCGCTTCAACGGCACGGTCGTCGTCGAGTGGCTCAACGTCAGCGCCCAGCTGGAACTGTCGCCGGACTACTGGTTCATGCGGGACGAGCTGCTGCGCCAGGGCTACGCGTGGGTCGGCGCAGTCCGTCGGCGTCGACGGCGGGCTCGGCGACATCGCGGGCCTGCGCGGCTGGGACCGGCGCGCTACGGCAGCCTCGTGCACCCCGGTGACGCCTGCGCCTACGACATCTTCTCCCAGCCGGGACAGGCGTTGCGCGCGCCGAACGGGCCGGACCCGTTGGGCGGCCTGGAGATCCGGACGCTGCTCGCCGACGGGGAATCGCAGTAGGCCGGATTCATGACCACCTACGCCAACGCCGTCCAGCCCCTCGCACGCGTCTACGACGGCCTGATGATCCACAGCAACAGCGCGGTCGCGGCCCCGATCAGCGGCAGGCTCGTCGACGTGCTGACGAACCCGAGCCGCATCCGGACCGACACCGCGGTTCCGGTGTTCGTGGTGCTCGCCGAGACCGACGTGCCGGGCGCGGCGGTGGCACGGCAGCCGGGCACCGACCGCGTCGTGCACTGGGAGCTGGCCGGAACCGCCCACGGCGACCAGTGGGCCGTCGACCTCGGCGGCCCGACAGTGCAGAAGTCCGCGGGATCGGCCGCGCCGGAACCGGGTTGCGCCGCGGGGTCCGCGCCCTACAACGACGGGCCCGGCCACCATTCCATGAACGCCGCGCTGCGGGCGCTGACCACGTGGGAGCAGGGCGGACCGCGCCCGGCGAGCGGCGCGCTGCTCGACGCCGACCGCCGCGACCCGGCCACCGGCGGCATCCGGCTGCCCGACGTCGTGGTGCCGACACGCACCCGTGGAACGGCGACGCGGACCCGTGGGACCAGCACGACGACGACCCGTCCGACCCGTCGTTCCCGCCCGCTGCGGAGCCGGTACTGAGCCGCCTGTACCCGACCAACGCGGACTACGTGGCCAAGGTGCAGGCGGCCGTCCAGTCCTCGGTCACGGCGGGCCACCTGCTCCCCGAGGACGCGGCCACGATCGTCGAAGCCGCCCGGAATTCCGGTATCGGCGGTTAGCCGCGGTTGAACGTGCCCGGCTGGAAACCGCCTTGACCGCCGGGGAACCCGCCGACCCGCCCGCTGGTCTGCTGCGTCTGCTGCGGGCCGGCGGCCGGGCTGCTCCCGCCCGCCGACGAGCCCACCCACACGCCCCCGGCGAAGCCGGCCGCCAGCAGCACCAGCGCGACCAGCGCCAGGGTGACCTTGCCGACGGGCCGGCCCGCTCGCTCCACCTCGGCCGCCAGGTCCGCGTCCGGCAGCGGTGCGGCCAGGATCTCCTGAGTCTGCTCCGCGGTCATCGCACTCCTATTCATGACGCAGGGCCGCGATCGGGCGCCGCGACGCGGCGCGGTTGGCGGGGTAGCTGCCGAAGAACAGCCCGATCAGCACCGAGACCCCGAACGACAGCACGATCGACGAGGGCACCAGCACCGGCTCGATCCCGGCGATCGTGAAGCGGCTGCCGATCACCCCGGCCGCGACCCCGAGTGCGCCGCCGAGCACGCTCAGCATCGTCGCCTCGGCGAGGAACCGGCCGAGGACGGCCCAGCGGGGCGCGCCGAGGGCCTTGCGGATGCCGATCTCGCGGGTCCGCTCGGTGATCGTGACCAGCAGATGTTGGAGACCCCGATCCCGCCGACCAGCAGGGAGATCCCGGCGACGGCGGCCAGCAGCACGGTGAACGTGCCTGCCGTGGACGAGCTGGCTTCGAGCAGCTCGGCCGGGTTGGAGACCTGGTAGTCGCGGTCGCCGGAGTCGGTGATGCGGCGGCGCGCGTCGAGGATCGCGGTGATCTCCAACTGCGCCAGCGACACCGACCCGGCCGAGGTGGCCCGCACCGCGATCTGGTTCACCGGCCCGAAACCGGTCAGCGAGCCCTGCACCGCGGACAGCGGCGCGATCGCGGAGTCGTCGCTGTCCGACGAGTCGCCCGCCGCGGTGAGCACGCCGACGACGTTGAACTGGATCCCGTCGAGCAGCACCTGCCTGCCGACCGCGTCGGTGGTGCCGAAGGCGCCCGGCCGCCGACGAGCCGAGCACCACGACCTTGCGCGCGACCGAGACGTCCGAGTCGGTGAACAGCGAGCCGAGCGCGAGCTCGCGGTTCTTCGTCTCGAAGTACATGGTGTCGGTCCCGATCACCGAGACGTCGTAGGTGGTCTGCTCGTTCGTCGCGGTCGCCGACGTGCTCACCACCGGGGAGGCCGCCTCGACGTCGGGCGCGCCGACCGGGTCGACCAGCGCCTTCGCGTCCTGCGCGGTGAGCGAGCTGCTCGTGCCGCCTATCGGGCCACCGCGGCTCTGGCTGACCGTGATGACGTTCGTGTCGAGGCCCTGGATGCTCGCGGCGACCGAGGCCGACGCGCCGTTGCCGACCGCGACCAGCAGGATCACCGCGCCGACGCCGATCGTGATGCCGAGCGTCAGCGCCGAGCGCAGCTTGTTCGCGGCCAGGCCGGCGGCCGCGAACCGGATCGTCTCCAGCGCGTTCACGCCGGCACCAGCCGATCGTCGCCGACGATGCGGCCGTCGCTGACCCGGACGACCCGTTCCGCGCGCGCCGCGACCTCGTCCCCGTGGGTGAGGACGACGATGGTGCGGCCCTGTGCGTGCAGCCGGTCGAACACCGCCAGCACCTCGGCCGTACTGGCGTGGTCCAGGTTGCCGGTCGGCTCGTCGGCCAGCACCAGCGCCGGCCCGGTCACCGGCGCGCGGGCCACCGCGACCCGTTGCTGCTGACCGCCGGACAGCTCGCTGGGCTTGTGCGCGGCGCGGTCCCGCAGCCCCACCACGTCGAGCGCGGCCAGCGCGCTCACGCCGCGCCTTCCGGCGCAACCCGGCGCACACCAGCGGGAACTCCACATTGGACAACGCGGTCGCGCGGGGCAGCAGGTTGAACGACTGGAACACGAACCCGATCTTGCGGTTACGCAGCATGCACAGCTGGCTTTCGTTGAGTTCGCCGACACCGAACCCGTCGAGCCGGTACTGCCCGGCGGTCGGCACGTCCAGGCAGCCGAGGATGTTCAGCAACGTCGACTTGCCCGAACCGGACGCGCCCATGATCGCGACGTACTCGCCGGGCAGCACCGTCAGGTCCACCCCGCGCAACGCGTGCACCGCGGTGTCGCCGGATCCGTAGGACTTGCGCACGCCGGACACCCGCAGGACCGGCTTCACCGGCCGGGGCCGCCGCCCGGCATCGTCGCGCCCTGCTGGCGGTTGCCGGTGCTCTGCGTCTGCGCGGTCGCGGTCAGCACGACCCTCTCGCCCGCGGTGAGCCCCGATTTGACCTCCACTGTGGACTTCCCGCGCACGCCGATCTCGACGCGCCTGCGCACCTGCTGCCCGTTCTGGTCGACCGTGACCGTGCTGGTGTCCCCGCTCGTCTGCACCGCGGCGGCCGGGTCCGTGAGCACGTTGTCGGCCTCCGCGGTGGTGATGACGACGCTCGCGGACTGGCCGGGGCGCAGACCTTCGGGCGGGTCCGTGAGCGTGAGCTTCGCGCCGCACGAGACGACGGAGCCGCTGGTCGTCGGCGTCAGGTCGACCGAGGCGACGGTGGCCTGGATGGCGGTGCCGGGCATCGCATTGCCCGTCACGGTCGCCGCCTGGCCGGTCTTGACCTTGCTGACGTCGACCTCCGCGACCGAGGTGGTGACGACCAGGTTCGTCAGGTCGGTGAGCACGATGAACGCGCCACTGGTGGTGGACGAACTGGAGCCGGACTGGCCGCTGGACCCGCTCGATCCGGTCGACCCGCTGCCCGCCTGCTCGCCGACCGCGCCGTTCACCGCGGTGACGGTGCCGTCACCCGGCGCGGTCAACGTGGTCGCGTCGACCGAGTCCTGCGCCTGCTGGACGGCCAGCTCGGCGGAATCGACCTTCGCCTGCAGCGACGTGGTGCTCTCCGACGCGCCACCCTGCTGGCTGTCGCCGGAGTCCGCGTTGCCCAGGTTCTCCCGCGCCACTTCGAGGTTGCTCTTGGCCACCGCGAGTTGCTGGTCCGCCTCGGACGAGTCGAGCGCCGCGAGCTTCTGCCCCTTCGTGACGACATCGCCCACCGCGACGTCGATCGACTCGACCTCACCGGAGGTGCGGAAATCGACGTCCGCCGTGTAGGCGCTCGCGACCGTCCCGGTCGCCGATACGGTTTCGGTGACCTTCCCCGTCGTGACCGTCGTGGTGCGCCCCTGCACCTGAGCCGTTTCTTCGGCTGGAGCCATCCCGCGTAGATCCCGTAGCCCGCGCCGAGGAGCCGTCTGAGGCCGCGCTGTGTACTTGCTGTGTGTCACACCCTTTTCGGGGGGTGCGTCGATACGGCAACCGGGGCTTTTCGCGCTTATGGTGACTACGCAGTGTCTTGGCGAACGCATTTGCGCGGAATGAAGGCGGCGGTTTGACGGAGGGCAGCACGGAGCGCGGGATCAACCTCGCACTGCACGCGACCGTGGCGGACTGGGACGCGGTCCGGTCCGGCGCGGTCTCGTTCGCCTCCATCACCGTCACCGAGAACACGAACTGGCTCGACCGCGGCGCCGGGAAGCAGATCGAAGCGGCACAGCGGGCCGGCATCCGCACCGGCATCCGCCACTACGCGCGCCCCGGCGCGCCCCACGACCAGGCCGAGCTGTGCGTGCGCGCGGGTCGCGGGCTCGGGGTGTTCGGGCCGGGTTCGCTCGCGCCGACGCTCGAAGTCGAGGCAGAGGGCGTCGACGACCGGTTCGTGAAGGCGTGGATCAAGACCGTGCGGCAGTCCGCGGGCATCCAGCGGGTCGTGATCTACGCCGACTACGGGCTCTGGTTGCGCCGGTTGCACCCGCAGAAGTGGGCCGACCGCGAAGTCGTGCTGTGGGTGGCGCGGCACAACGACATCCCGGGTCGCCCCGGCTGGTTCCACCCGCGCCTCGCGCTGCACGAGCACAGCTCGGCGCCGCCGATGCCCGGCGTGTCCGGCCCCATCGGCATGGACGCCCTGGTCTACCCGTTCACGCTGGCCGACCTACTGCTCTAGCCTGCTCCGCATCAGGAACACGTTGTACGGGCCCCACTGCGACATGAGGTAGTAGACGTCCGGGCCGTCCAGCGCCCACGGGTGCAGGTAACCGCCGTAGAGGCCGGGGTACTGGTGCCCGGGCACGGCGACCTGACCGGGTGACCACGGACCGGTGAGCCGGTCGGCGGAGCGCAGCAGGATAGCGCCGCCCGGGTCGTCCAGGTGCATGGCCAGCCACCGTCCGAGGTGGACGTCGTAGGCCACGGACAGCTCCCCGACCGGGCCCGGGATGACCGGCGCGGCGGCGAACTCGTCCCGGGTCCAGCCGCGGCCGTCGAAGTACTCGTAGGACGACGCGTCGAGCAGGTGCGGGATCGCCGTGCGGGCGAGGTAGGCGTCGCCGTGCCGCCCGTTGGTGGTGCCGAAGAGGTGGACGTGGTCGCCCTCGCGGGCCAGCGCGCACATCTGGAACGGGTCGTCCCGCTCGGCGCGGTTGATCCAGCGCGCGCTCCACGGCTTGGCCCAGGTGACCCCGCCGTCGTCAGAGACGGCGAGGCCGGAGTAGTTGGTGGTCCACTTCCCCGGCGGGCCCCACTGCCGCACGGACATGTAGTGCACGACCTGGAGCCCGTCGACCGCGAGGCCCGAGTTCGGGATGACGGTCACCTCGTCCCGGCGCTCGTCCCGCGCGATGACCTGGGCTGCGGTCCCGTCCGGCCGCGTGACGACGCCGTCGAGCATGAGACCGGCGGCCAGGTCCCTGCTGGTCGAAAAGGCGAGGACGTTGCTGCGCCAGTCGGCGCTGTTCGGGCCGCCGCCGTCGCCGCCCCAGCCCTCGCCGAAGGTGTCGCCGAACAACACGAAGACCCGACCGTCACCGCCGTCCCACAGGATGCCGAGATCCGTGCCGTGGATGGCGAACCGATCGGTCCGGTTGATCGAATCGGCGCCCGTCACCTTGCAGATCTGCTCCGTCTCGACCACACGCATACGTCCGACGGTAGGTCACAATGTCCCCGTGCGGGCGACACGAACGAGGCTGGGCCGGGGAAGAACACCGGATGAGGTGCTGCTTCTCCTCGACGAGCGCGCCCGCTCCCGGGGGATCGGCACGGCGGCCGGCCTGTGCGGCGAGTGGTTCGGCTCCCAGGCCGTGCTGGCACCCGAGGTCCAGCTCCGCCCGGTCACCGACCCGTTCGAGGTGCCGGACCGGCAACCGCGGGTCGATGCTCCGGAGGGGGTCGTCGGCGGCGGCTGGTTCGGATATCTCTCCTACGACCTGACCGACCCGTCCGGCCGCCGCACGGCGCTGCCCGAGGCGGTGTGGGGCTGGGCGGACCACGTCCTGCGGCTGGACGCGGACGGCTGGTGGTGGTTCGAATCGCTCGGGGGCCCGGACCTGGCGGCGGAGTTCGCGGAGCTGCTGACCCGGGAGGCGCCGTCCCCGGCCTGGCGGGCGGGGCCGTTGCACCGCCCGCTGCCCACCGAACACGGCGACGCCGTGAAGGCCTGCGTGCACGCCATCGAGGCCGGGGAGCTGTTCCAGGCCAACATCTGCACGCGCTTCGAGGGAACGTTCGAGGGATCGCCCGCCGCGTTGTTCGCGCAGGGGGTGCGCGGGTTGCAGCCGCGCCGGGCCGCGTTCCTCACCGGCGAGTGGGGCAGTGTCGTGTCGTTGTCGCCTGAGCTGTTCCTCGCCCGCCACGGCGACCGGGTCCGTTCGACGCCGATCAAGGGCACGCTGCCCCGGCGCGGCCCGGCGGACGACGTGCTGGCGCGACGGCTGCGCGAGTCGGTCAAGGACGTGGCCGAGAACGTGATGATCACCGACCTGGTGCGCAACGACCTCGGCCGGGTGTGCGCGGTGGGCAGCGTGCGGGTGCCCGAGCTGCTGCGGGTGCGGCCGGCGCCCGGCGTGTGGCACCTGGAGTCGACCGTGGAGGGGCGGGTGGTCACCCCGGACGCGGAGTTGCTGGCCGCGACCTTCCCGCCCGGCTCGGTGACGGGCGCACCGAAGATCCGGGCGCTGGAGCTGATCGCGGAGCTGGAGCCACGGCCGCGCGGGATCTACACAGGCGCGGTCGGGCTGGCGTCGCCGGTGGCCGGGCTGGAGCTGAACGTCGCGATCCGCACGTTCGAGGTCCACGGCGGTTCGATCGCGCTCGGCGTCGGCGGCGGCATCACCGCGGATTCGGACGCGGAGGCAGAATGGCAGGAATGTCTGCACAAAGCCGCCCCGCTGGAAGCGCTGCTCACCTGATCCGCCTCGGCACAGCAGCCGACCTCGACGCCGCGGCGGCGACCCTGGGCGCGGCCTTCGCGGACTACCCGTTCACGCGGCACACCGTCGCGGCGGCGGACCACGTCGCGCGGGTGACCGGCCTGCAACGGCTGTTCCTGGAACACGTCGGGCTACCGTGTGAGCGGGTCTGGGTGAGCGACGACCTGGCAGCGGTGGCGGTCTGGATGACGCCCACGTCGGGCGAGCCCGACCTGGACGCACTGGCCCCGCGGCTCCGGGAGCTGGCGGGTGACCGCGCGGCAGCCGCGGCGGCCGCGGAGAAGGCGATGGCCCCGCACCGGCCGACCGGGCCCGCCTGGTTCCTCGCCGCGGTCGGCGTGGTGCCCGGCCGCCAGGGCGAGGGCCTCGGCCCGGCGGTCCTCGCGCCCGGGCTGCGTGCCGCCGCCGCGGAGGGGCACCCGGCCTACCTGGAGACCTCGCTGGAGTCGAACGTGGGCTTCTACCAGGGGCTGGGCTTCGAGGTGACCGCGCAGGTCGCCCTCCCCGACGGCGGCCCGACCACCTGGGCGATGCGGAAGGACCCCGCCTGACGCGTCCGCTCAGGCGCGCCGGGCCGCCAGCACCGCGTCGTACAGCTCCTTCTTCGACACCCCGGTCGCCTCGGCGACCTCGGCCGCCGCGGACTTGAGCCGCTCGCCTGCCGCCACGCGGGCCGACACCTCCGCCACCAGGTCCGTCACCGACACCGCCCGCGGCCGGGCGCCCTCCAGCACCACCGTGATCTCGCCGCGCACGCCGTCCGCCGCCCAGGCCGCCAGCTCGGGCAGCGTCCCGCGCCGCACCTCCTCGTACGTCTTCGTCAGCTCCCGGCACACCGCCGCCCGCCGCTCGTCACCCAACGCGGCGGCCGCTTCGGTCAGCGTCGCGGCCAGCCGGTGCGGCGACTCGAAGAACACGACCGTCCGCGGCTCGGTCGCCAGCTCCCGGAACCAGCGCCCCTTCTCACCCGGCTTGCGCGGCGCGAACCCCTCGAAGCAGAACCGGTCGCTGGGCAGCCCGGACAGCGCCAGCGCGGTCGTCACCGCCGACGGACCGGGCAGGCAGGTGACCGGCAGGTCCTCCTCGACACACGCGGCGACCAGGCGGTACCCCGGATCGGACACGCTGGGCATGCCGGCGTCGGTGACCAGCACGACCGTCTCCCCGGCCCGCAGCGCCTCCAGCAGCTTCGGCAGCCGGGACGTCTCGACGTCCTCGTAGAAGCTGACCACCCGCCCGCGCGGCGTCACGTCCAGCGCGGTGGCCAGCGACCGCAGCCGCCGGGTGTCCTCGGCGGCGATCACGTCCGCCTCGGCCAGTGCGGCGACCAGGCGCGGCGAAGCGTCGCGGGAGTCACCGAGGGGGGTCGCGGCGAGGACGAGTGGCATGGCCTTCACCCTATTAGCCGCGCGGGAACTCCGAGTTCACCCGTGGGTCCCTAGGATCACCCCCGTGACCGCTCTGCTGACGCGACCGGACCAGGTGGACCACCTCCGCCCGCCGACGGACCGTGCCGCCACCCTGCTCGGACGGCCGATGCCCGCCGACCGGCTGCGTGGCTGGGTGGTCACGATCGTCCTGACGCTGGTCGCGGCGGTCACCCGCTTCCAGAGCCTCGGCTCCCCCACCGACAAGGGCACCCCGGTCTTCGACGAGAAGCACTACGTGCCGCAGGCGTGGCAGATGCTGCGCAACGGCGGGTTCGAGGACAACGCGGGCTACGAGCTGGTGGTGCACCCGCCACTGGCGAAGCAGCTGATCGCGCTCGGCGAGTGGATGTTCGGGTACAACGGCTGGGGCTGGCGCTTCAGCGCGGCGGTGGCGGGCACGATCATCGTGCTGCTGACCATCCGCATCGCGCGACGGCTGACCCGCTCGACGCTGCTCGGCGGCATCGCCGGGATACTCGTGATCTGCGACGGCGTGCTGTTCCTGCAGGCCAGGATGGGCATGCTGGACATCTTCATCGCCGTATTCGCGTTGTCCGCGTTCGCGTGCCTGCTGTGCGACCGCGACCAGGTGCGGCAGCGGCTGGCGGTGGCGGTCACCGAGGGCTGGGCGGACGAGTCGCCGTGGGGGCCACGACTGGGCTTCCGCTGGTGGCGGTTCGCGGCCGGGGTGTGCCTCGGCCTGACTTTCGCGGTCAAGTGGTCGGGCCTGTACTACATGGCGTTCTTCGGGCTGCTGTGCGTCGGGTTCGACGTGGCCGCGCGCCGGGCGGCGGGGGTGCCGCGGCCGTGGGTCGGGACGCTGCGCCGGGACGTGCTGCCCGCGTTGTGGGCCATCATCGCCATCCCCGCGCTGATGTACCTGGCGAGCTGGTGGGCGTGGTTCGCGAGCGAGTCCGCCACCGACCGGCACTACACCGAGCTGCAGGGCATCGACCCCGGGTTCTGGAGGTGGGTGCCGCCCGCGCTGCGGTCGCTCGGCGACTACTCGATGAACGTGCTGCACTTCCACGAAAGCCTGGTCACGCCGAAGGACGACCCGCACCCGTGGGAGTCGAAGCCGTGGACGTGGCCGATGGGCCTGCGGCCGATGCTCTACTACTACGAGTCGGGCAACGGCACGTGCGGCGCATCGGACTGCATCCGGGCGACGATGCTGATCGGCACGCCCGCGACCTGGTGGCTCGCGATCCCGATGCTCGGGTGGGGCCTTTGGCGCTGGCTGTTCCGGTTCGACTGGCGCTACGCCGCGGTGCTGGTCGGCTACTTCGCCGGGTTCCTGCCGTGGTTCACGAACATCGACCGGCAGATGTACTTCTTCTACGCCACGCCGATGGCGCCGTTCCTGGCGCTCGGGCTGACGCTCGCGCTGGGCCAGACCCTGGGCAGCGCGCGGCGCGGGTTCGAACGCCGCGGGACGGGGCTGCTGGTGGTGGCGCTGTACGTCGGCCTCGTGGTGGCGAACTTCGCGTGGCTGTGGCCGATCCTGAACGGCGACCCGATCAGCAATGCCCGCTGGCAGGCTGAGCTCTGGCTGCCATCCTGGCGATGACCGGGTACCTTGGCCGCGCCCGGGAGTCGTACGACCGGGTGGCGGAGGACTACGCCGAGTTCGTCCGCCCGCGGTTCGCGGCGGACGCGGTGGGCCGCGGAATGCTGAGCGCCTTCGCCGAGCTGGTGACCGGCCCGGTCGCCGACGTCGGCTGCGGACCCGGCCACGTGACGGCGCACCTGGCGGGACTCGGCACGCAAGCGTTTGGCGTCGACTTGTCACCCGGGATGGTCGAGATCGCCCGCCGGTCGTACCCGGACCTGCGGTTCGAGGTGGGCTCGATGACGGCACTCGACGTGGCGGACGGGTCGCTGGGCGGGGTCGTGGCGTGGTGGTCGATCTTCCACGTCCCGCCCGCCGTGCTGCCGAGGGTGTTCGCCGGCTTCGCCCGCGCGCTGGCGCCGGAAGGGCACGTGGTGATCGGCTTCCACGCCGGAAACGCCCAGCTGCAACCCGAGACGGCCTACGGCCACCCGGTGGACTACGACGCGTACCTGCTGCCGCCCGACCACATCGCGAAGCTGCTGAAACGGGCCGGTTTCGACATCGCCGCCCGGGTCGAGCTGGAAGGCGCGAAGCACCCGCAGGCGATCCTGCTGGGCCGGAAGCACACCAGCCGGCGCTCCGCGCTGCCCCACCGGTAGCGCCCGAGGCCCGGTTGCGGGGCTTACCAGTGGCGCCAGGCGTGACATCCGCGCCACGAACTCCAGGATCAGCGCGGCGGCGCCACTGGTCACAAGGCACCATCCGGTCCAAGTCCGTCCACCGACTCGAACCGGAACACCCCGCGCCACATACCCCGGATCAACACGGCAACACCGTCCGCATCGCACCACCGCGACGCGGCACGACCCGCCTCACCCGACCGTCCAGCCCCCAGGCACTCGTGCAAGACGACAAGCGCACCACCCGGTGCACCCATGCCCCACGCCACCGCGGCGTCAGCGCGGCGGCATCGCCCGCGTCGTGCCGCCGTGGCGTGGCACGATCCGCGTCACCGGCCCGTCCATCGACTTGCCCGACCGGGACAGGAAGCCCTCCACCTCACGCACCACCGTGTGCAGCGTCGGGCGGCGGCGGGGTTCGTTGTCGAGCGAGGCGATCAGCAGCCGGGCGTGCGCGGACCGCTGCGGCAGCTTCGACACGGGCTCGGCGCGGGCCGCCGCCATCAGGGCGGCCATCGGCGTCTCGCGGGTGCCGCGCGGCGGGTAGCCGGAGAGCGCGTAGCTCACCGTCGCCGCCAGCTGCCACGCGTCCGAGGCCGGGGACGCCGCGGCACCCGCGGCCTGCTCCGGGGCGACGAAGTCGGGCGTGCCGATCATCATCCCGGTCGCGGTCATCGTCGAGTCGCCGCGGCTGCGGGCGATGCCGAAGTCGATCAGGTGCGGCATGCCCTGCGGGTCCAGGATCACGTTCGACGGCTTCACGTCGCGGTGCAACACGCCCTTCTCGTGCGCCGCCGCCAGCGCGCCTGCCATCGTCGCCCACAGGCGGCCCGCCGCGACGTCGTCCAGCGGCCCCATCGTGTCCACCGCGGTGGCCAGCGACTGGCCCTCCAGGTACTCCATGACCAGGGCGAGCCCGTCCGGCTCCTCGACCAGGTCGTAGACCCGCACGCAGTTCGGGTGGTCGACCATCGCCAGCGCCCTCGCCTCGCGGCGCATGCGCTCCTCGGTGTCCCGGTCCGGCGCGTGGGCGATCTTCAGCGCGACCGTGCGGCCCAGCTGGTTGTCCACGGCCTGCCACACCGTACCGAACCCGCCGTGGCCGAGGCGCTTGATCCGCCGGTACCGGCCGCCGCCGTTGGCCGTCAACCCCGGCGGCACCGGGACCGGGCCGGGCGCCGCGGCCAGCTCCTGCGCGGCCGGCGCGACGGCCGTCGGCGCGTACTGCTTCGGCGGCTGCTGCTGAGGTGGCGGAGGCGGCGGCACCTGCGGCGGGGGCTCGCGCCGCGGCTCCGGGCGCGGCCGCTCCGGCTTGTTGATGACCGACCACGGCGGAGGCCCGACCAGGGCGATCGGGATGATCCCGAGCATCGCGATCGGGATGAACCCGAGCCACAGGAACACGCCCGCGTTGGCCGAGACGCCCACCGAGAACACCACGAACATCACGAACCCGACCCACAGCAGACGGCCAGGCCACTTCGGCCCGCGGCGCATCGCGGTGCGCGCCTGCAGGATCATGAACAGCAGCGCGAGCAGCGGCAGCCCGACGAGCGCGCCCAGGTAGTAGCCGTAGGCGAGGACGTTGCCGGAGGGGTAGAAGATCGTCTCGAAGATGTTCTGCCCGCCGCCGAGGTACTCGCTCTGGGTGCCGATGAACGAGCAGTACTCGCGGTTCAGCGTGGCCAGGTCGGCCTTCGACAGCGATGAGGTGCCCTCGGCCGCGGCCCGGTAGATGCCCGAGATGCCGTTGAACGCCATCCACGGCAGCCCGAACGAGAACACGAACGCGATGACGCCGATGGCCGAGATCGTGCCGGTGTCGTACCGGTTGCCGGTGAACTTCCGCATGAGCGCGACGAGAACCGCGCCGGCCACCGGGAACAAGGCGGTCAGCGCTCCCGCGGCCACCGTGGCCCACACCCAGTCACCGGGGCAGAACCCTGGGTTGAACAGGGCATGCGCGAGGGACAGCAGCCAGTCCGCGAACGCGTTCACCGCCCGGGTCCCTTCGTGGTCGGGGTCTTCTTCTGGTCTCCCACCCTATTCGCACCTTGGACGCGGCAGGGGCCGGGCGGGTTGTGGTCGCCCTGCGGAGTGAGACTTCCTCAGATGCCGGACCGCCAGATGACCGGCGCCAGCCGCTCCGCTTCGACGCGCCACCGCTCCCGCCGGAAGCGCAGGACCAGGAGCGACAGCAGGACGCTGCTGAGCACCGCACCGGCGACCACGACCGCGACGACGCCGGCCAGCCCGCCCAGCACGACCGCGACCAGGCCCAGCACCACCACCGCGGCGATGGCGAGCTGTCCTTGGGCGTGCCACACCCACCGGCGTCCCGCGTCGAGCTCGGCCAGCAGCGCCTGCGCACCGGTGGTGAGCCGGGCGTCGGGCACGGTCAGTTCGAGGATCCGGCGGGCCGCCCACGCGCGCAGCTCACGCTGGCGCGCCGACGTCACCACGAGCAACCCCTCTCCTGGTCACGCTGCGTGCAGACACCGTCAACACTTCGAGCGCGTGTGCGAGCCGCAGACGCAGGGCCGCATCCGCCGGAGCGGCCGCGAGCTGCTGCTCGAGCGCTTGAACAGCGGACATCGGGTCGGTCTGTTCGGTCACGTGAATCTCCCAAAAGGGGTAACCCGGTCGGGGCGCCCAATGCTACCCTCAGTGCTCGCTTCTGCACGAGCGGTTCGCGAGGGGACATCGATGCCGCCTCCTGGGGCCAGCCGAGTTCGGCGCGCCTGGCGCTGCTCGCGGGTGTGGCGAACCTCGTCGTGCTCGGCGCGGTCGGCACCGCGCTGCTGCTCGTTCGCGACAGCGGCGACGGCGGGACCACCCAGCTGGCGACGCCGAGTTCGGCCGCGACGACCACGAGCACGTCGAGCAGCCGCCGCACCTCGACGACGACCACCACGACCACGACGAGCAGTTCGGTGGTGCCGGGGAGCGAGGTGACCGGCCCGGCCGGGATCCGCACGGTCATCCCGGAGGGCTGGACCGTCACGCCGCCCCAGTCCGCGGGCAGCGTGCAGGCCACGGACCCGGCCGACAGCTCCCGCTACGTCCGCTACGGCGGCTCGGCCGTACCAAACGCTTCGATCCTGGACTCCCACCTCGATGCCGAAAGCGACTTCGCCGCCGCCCGGCCCGGCTACTCCCGCGTCGAGCTCGCCCAGACGCCCTCCGCGGGTACGAGGCGATCGTGTGGGAGTTCGAGTGGACGGCGCCGGAGGGCAGGCGGCACGTGAAGGCCGAGTACTGGCGCGCCTCCGGCACCGAGTACTTCGTGTACGCCTCGTCGAAGGCCGCCGACTGGCCCGAGATGGTCCCGATCCTCACCGCCATGACGGAGAACGCGATCCCGCCTGGACCGTCCCGCACGAGGTGCGGGCCCAGGACGACACGACGCGGTACCCGTGCGCCGCCGCGCACCTCGACTCCGGATACGCCGACCGGGCGATCCGCGAGTTCCTCACCGAGCCGACCCGGCCGCTGCCGCACTCGCCCGGGTTCGACCCGGCGCGCGTGCTGGTGGAGGCGATCGCGTCACGCGGCCGCCGCAAGCTGCGCGACGGCATCCCGGCGGTGCTGTTCGGCTTGTTCGTCTGGGCCTCGGGCCCGAGCGTGGTGCTGTTCACGTGGCTCGTGCTCGCGGTGGCGCTGGTGATCCCGTCGATCTGGCGCAGGACGTTCAACGTGGCGCTCAAGGCGGCGATCGTCGTGGTGCTCGGCGCCTTCGCGCTGGCCGGTCTGCTGATCTACTTGATCGGCGCGATCGATCCGCAGGCCACCGAGGACTTCACCGGCGGCTACTACGGGGACTACTACGGTCCGGCCGACGGCGACGAGGAGGTCTGGACCTACGTTTCGATCGCGCTGGTCGTGCTGATGCTCGCGGTCCTGGTGACCGACCGGCTGGTGGTGCGGTCGCTGCTCGTCGAGCGGTTCGGCTACCGCGCCCGCAACCGGCCGCCCGCCGACCCGTTCACCACCGAACGCCCGCTGCTCGGCCTGTGCCCGCCGCGGTTCGTGCGGCAGCTGCACCGCTACCGGGACGCCGAGCAGAGCCCGCAGGACGCGGTGCCGTTGTTCGTGCACCGCGGATACAACCCGTTCGTCGGCGCCCGGCTGCACCGCGAGTCCTGGTCGATGGCGTTGCCGCTGGACCGGCTGCCGGAGGACCACAAGCCGGACGGCACGCCGTTCGACGAGCTGACCACGCCGTTGCTGTACGAACGGGTCCGCGCGGCGATGGCTGTGCTGCAGGAGAGCGAGTCGCTGTCGCCGGACCGGCGGTTGCGTGAGCTGTCGATCCGGGAGGCGGTGTTCGCGTCGTCCGCGGAGCTGATCGACCACGTGCACCAGCCGGAGTCGGTTGTCTACCTGCGGGGCCTGGACCGGGCGCCGGAGCGGTACCTGCCGCCGGGCGAGGTCGCGGCGCTGCGCCGGCAGCCGCGGGAGTGGGCGCGCTACTACCTGTGTTTCCAGGTCGAGACGTGGGACCGGGACCTGGTGATGTCGAGCTACCTGCACGCGGCTGTCGACGCCAGCACCCTGTACCTGGAGTGGACGCCGTGTGTGCTGCCGCCGGTGCGGGACCGGTACCGCGCGGTGGACAAGCTGCCTGCCGGGGTGGCCGCCCCGATCGGGCAGGCGCTGCTGCGGTTGCTGCGGTTGCCGGTGACGATCTGGGGTCGCGCCAGGCACACGGTGCAGTGGATCCGGCCGCCGCGGCAGGACCACGGCCTGATCAACCCGGACGCGTACGGCTCGCTGCGGACGTTGCGCGAGATGGCGGCGGCCGACGATGTCGGCAGCTATTTCCAGCTGGTCGACGTGGAGCGCTACGAGAAGATCCTGCACAACAGGCTGATGCCCGCGATAAGCCGCGTCCTGCGCGACTGCGGCTATTCGCCGGCCGGCTTCGAGCGCCAGGCCGTGACCGTGATCCACAAGGAGATCACCATCCACGGCGACAACTACGCATCCATCAACACCGGCGCCAACACCGGTTCGATGGACGGCGCGAACGTCCACACGGCCACGGGGGATTTAGGACATGCCCGGCGTCAACATCAGCGGCGGCAACTTCGGCCCGATCAACACGGGAACGAACAACGGCTCGATGAGCGGCGCGAACATCAACCAGCAGCAGCCGCCGCTGGTCACACTGCTGGAGCAGCTGCGTGCCGAGACGGCCGCGCTGGAGGTCGCGGACCGGAAGGCGCTGGACCGGAACTTGACCGGCCTGCTGGAGGACGCGCGGAAGGCGCAGGATCCGGACACGGCCGAGGACGTGGAGCCCGAGGTGGTCCGCACTCGGTGGGAGAAGGTCAAGGGTCTGCTGTCCCAGGCGTCCGAGGTGAGCGGGACGGTGGCGCAGATCGGTGGGCATATTTCGGAACTCATCGGGCCTTCTGAGGGGTTTGGCGGGGTTCTGGGGCGCGGCCTTCCGAGGCGGGGGTGTCTGGGCGGGCCTTCTGAGGCCGGGCTTTTTGAAGCGGGGCGGCGCTGGCGCGGCGGGCGGCCCGTGGCGCTCGGGCACGCGGACCACTCGCCGCGGAGCGAGGCGACGCTCGCGCGCACACGTCTGGGTCCAGTTCTGGGTGCCTGGGCGTGCACGGGCGGTCGCGCACGCGGACCACTCGGCGCAGCGCAGGCAGGCGAGCGCGCGCACCTCTGGGTCGGTGCTGGGCGCCCGGGCGCGCAGGGGGCGCTCGGGCACGCGGATCACTCCGCGCAGTGCGGGCGGGCGCGCGGGCCTCTGGGCCGGGCTGGGCGCCTGGGCGCGCGCAGGGGGCGCTCGGGCACGTGGGGCGCTTGGGCGCGCGGACCTCTCGGTGCGGCGAGGGGCGGGCGGGCGCGCGGTGGGTCCGGCGCTGGGCGCCAGGGCGCGCGGGTAGCTAGGGTGCACGCAGGCCCTCTCGACGCAGCGCGGGGCGATCGAGCGCGCGGACCTCTCGGTGTGGCGTGGGGCGGTCAGGCGGCGCTGGCGCGCCGCGGTGGGCGGCGTGGGGCGGTCGGGGCGCTTGGATTGCGTCATGATGTGGGGCACGAGCTCGACGACGAGGAGGTCTGCCCCATGGGCCGTCACGTGGAGGAACACCAGCGCAGCCTTACCGATCCGGAAGGGTTCTGGCTCGCCGCGGCGAAAGCGATCGATTGGACCCATGAGCCGTCGCGGGCGTTGGACTCCTCGGGGGCTCCCCTGTTCCGCTGGTTCCCGGACGGGGAGCTCAACACCGCCTACAACGCCCTCGACCGGCACGTCGAACGCGGGCGTGGGGAGCAGCCCGCCCTGATCTGGGACTCTCCGGTCACCGGCAGCAAACGGACCTACACCTACACGCAACTGCGGGACGAGGTCGCCCTCTTCGCGGGGGCTTTGCGGTCCCTCGGCGTCGGCAAGGGCGACCGCGTCATCGTTTACCTGCCGATGGTTCCCGAGGCCGCCGTGGCGATGCTCGCGTGCGCGCGGATCGGCGCTGTGCACTCCGTGGTCTTCGGCGGCTTCGCGCCCAAGGAACTCGCCGCCCGCATCGAGGACGCCAAACCGAAGGTGATCGTCGCCGCGTCCTGCGGTATCGAACCGAACCGCGTGGTCGAGTACAAGCCGATCATCGACGAGGCCCTCGCCGCGACCGAGCACCAGCCGGACAAGGTCGTGGTGCTGCAACGCGACGCGGCGCATGCAACACTGGGCGACCGGGACGTCGACTGGCGGGAACTGGTCGCCGGGGCGAGCCCGGTCGACCCGGTGCCGGTCGCGGCGACCGACCCGCTCTACATCCTCTACACCTCCGGCACGACCGGGAAACCGAAGGGCGTCGTCCGCGACGCGGGCGGCCACGCCGTCGCCCTGGCGTACTCGATGCGCGCGGTCTACGACATCCAGCCCGGCGACATCTGGTGGACCGCATCCGACGTCGGCTGGGTGGTCGGCCACTCCTACATCGTGTACGCGCCACTGCTGATCGGCGCCACGACCGTGATGTACGAGGGCAAGCCGGTCGGCACCCCGGACGCCGGCGCGTTCTGGCGCGTCATCAGCGAGCACAAGGTGAAGGCCCTGTTCACCGCGCCGACCGCGCTGCGGGCGATCAAACGCGTCGACCCGGACGCCACCGAGCTCGCGAAGTACGACCTGTCGTCGTTCCGCACCCTGTTCATGGCCGGTGAGCGGCTCGACCCGGAGACCCTGAACTGGGCCGCCGACAAGCTGGGCGTGCCGGTGATCGACCACTGGTGGCAGACCGAGACCGGCTGGCCGATCGCGGCGAACCCGCGCGGACTGGAACCGATGCTGGTGAAGCCGGGCTCGGCGACCGTCCCCGTGCCCGGCTACGACGTGCGGATCCTCGACCAGGCCGGCAATCCGCTGCCCGCCGGGCAGGAAGGCGCCATCTGCATCAAGCTGCCGATGCCGCCGGGCACCCTGCCGACCTTGTGGGGCGACGACGAGCGCTACGTGGAGGCGTACCTGTCGCGCTACGAGGGCTACTACCTCACCGGCGACTCGGGCTACTTCGACGAGGACGGGTACCTGTTCGTCATGGGCCGCACCGACGACGTCATCAACGTGGCCGGGCACCGGTTGTCGACCGGGTCGATGGAGGCCGTGCTGGCGGCGCACCCCGCGGTCGCCGAATGCGCGGTGATCGGCGTGCACGACTCGCTCAAGGGCCAGCTGCCGCGCGGCCTGGTGGTGCTCAAGTCCGGTGTGGACATCGACGAGGCGACGCTGAAGGCCGAGCTGATCACCGCCGTCCGGCGGGACATCGGCCCGGTGGCCGCGTTCCGGCAAGTGTCTGTTGTGGACGCTCTGCCGAAGACGCGATCGGGCAAGATCCTCCGCAAGACCATGCGCGGACTCGCGGAAGGCCGGGACGAGCCGGTGCCGTCGACCATCGAAGATCCTTCGGTGCTCGACAAGCTGCGCGCGGTGCTGCGGGAGAGCTGACCGCGAAAAAGTCCACTTGAGACGAATGAGGACGTTCGGCAGGGCGTTGATGTTCATACCGACAAGCTAGACCCGATCACCGACAGAAATCACTGTCCGGCCGGGGAATCGCCACCCGAACGAGTCGAACGCGGCTGTTCACCCGGCCGGAGCAGTGGGCGGCAACCGGGGCATTGCGCGCGTCGGAACACTGGTCTATACCTTTAGGGGACCCGCTCCCGATTCCCGCGGAGAGTGACCCATGCGCAGACCCCTGGCCGGCCTGCTCGGCACCACCGCGCTCGCGCTGACCGCCCTCACCCAGCCCGCACTCGCCAGCGAACCCACCGCCGCGCCGAACACCCGCGCGCTGGCGGACGTGATCCCCGTTCCGGTGTCGGCGATCGCCGACCCCAAGGCCGGCTTCCGGCTGACCCCGGTCACCGCGATCGAGGCCGACCGCGGCGCCCGGCAGGTCGCCGACTACCTCGCCGGCCTGCTCCGCCCGTCGACCGGGTACCGCCTCCCGGTCGTCGAGCGCACCTCGGCGCCGTCCATCGCGCTCGAGCTCGGCCCGACCGCGCGGGTCGGCGACCAGGGCTACCAGCTCACGGTGACGAAGAAGGGCGTCACGCTGCGCGCGAACAGCGGCGACGGCCTGTTCGCCGGCGTGCAGACGCTGCGCCAGCTGCTGCCCGCGCAGGTCGAGTCACGGCAGGTGGCAAGCGGCCCGTGGAGCGTGCCGGGCGGGAAGATCGTGGACTACCCGCGCTTCGCCTACCGCGGCGCGATGCTCGACGTGGCACGGCACTTCTTCTCCGTCGACGAGGTGAAGCGCTACATCGACCAGATCGCGCAGTACAAGGTCAACCGGCTGCACCTGCACCTCGCGGACGACCAGGGCTGGCGGATCGAGATCAAGAGCTGGCCGCGCCTGGCGACGTACGGCGGTAGCACCGAGGTCGGCGGCGGCCCCGGCGGCTACTACACGCAGGAGCAGTACAAGGACCTGGTGGCCTACGCCGCGTCCCGGCACATCACGGTGATCCCGGAGATCGACATGCCGGGCCACACCAACGCCGCGCTCGCGTCGTACGCGGAGTTGAACTGTGACGGCGTCGCGCCGCCGCTGTACACCGGCATCGAGGTCGGGTTCAGCTCGCTGTGCGTGGACAAGGACATCACCTACGAGTTCCTCGACGACGTGATCGGCGAGCTGGCCGCCCTGACCCCGGGGCGGTACCTGCACATCGGCGGGGACGAGGCCCACGCCACGACCCCAGAGGACTACCAGAAGTTCATGGGCCAGGTGCTCCCGATCGTCGCCAAGCACGGCAAACTGGCGCAGGGCTGGCACGAGATCGCGAAGGCCGACCCGCCGGTGTCCGCGGTGCCGCAGTTCTGGGACACCGACGGCGTCGACGCCGACACGGCGGCGGCCGCCGCGGCGGGCAACAAGATCGTCGTTTCGCCTGCCAACAAGGCCTACCTCGACATGCAGTACAACGAGAACAGCCCGCTCGGCCTCCACTGGGCCGGATACGTGGAGGTCGCCGACTCCTACGACTGGGACCCGTCGACGGCGGTGCAGGGCGTCGGCGAGGCGTCCGTCGCGGGTGTCGAGGCGCCGTTGTGGTCGGAGACCCTGACCGACAGCGACGCCATCGAGTTCATGGCCTTCCCGCGGCTGCCAGGCATCGCGGAGATCGGGTGGTCGCCGAAGTCGACCCACGACTGGAACGACTTCCGCGAGCGGCTGGCGCAGCAGGCGCCGCGGTGGGAGATCCAGGGGATCGGCTTCTACCGCTCCCCGCAGGTCGACTGGCCGTAGCAGGCACGCGGGCCCGGCGCGTCCCCCTCGCCGGGCCCGCGGGGTCGGTCCGCGGCTTCCCGGAGGGCAGCCCACGTGTCCGCCAGGAGCGCCAGGTGCCTGAGCTTGCCCGGGTTGTCGACCGTGCGGATCGTCTGGACCAGGACACGTGGGCATTGATCCGGGCGAACAGCGGCATGAGCGTCGCGGGCACGCCGGCCACCGCACCGGCCCCGGTGAACCGCTCCGCCCACTGCGGCGCCTTGCCACCGGCGTCGCCGATCATCTGCACGTCGGCGGCCAGCGCGACACGTCGATCGCGGCCGCAGTTCATGGAACTCCTCGGCGCGATCCACCACGACCCGGTCTACCACGGCAGCGGCCCGTCCTCGGCGAAGAAGCCGGCCCTCGGGGCCGAGCGTGGAGAGCCGCACCACGACCCCGGCGCCCTGCGCGACGGTCAGGAACCCGGTGCGGTTGTTGCTGTCCGTGTCGACATAGCCGGGCACGACCGCGTTGACCAGGACACCGTCCTTGCGCAACTCGTTGGCTTACTGGACGGTCAGCGCGCACAGGCCGTCTTCGACGGGCCGTACGCCGCGGACGGCAGCAGCGCCGCGAAGGGTTCGTCCGGGTCGCTGGTCAGGGTCAGCGAGGCGGCGTGGTTGACCAGCACATCGAGCCGGCCGAAGCGGTCTTTGATCTGCCGCGCAGCCCGCCGCACCCCCGCCGCGACGGTGGCGTCCAAGGTGATCGCGTGCCCGCTGATCGCCGCGGCCGCTTCCCTCCGCGCGCCGCGGGTCCGGCCGCCGACGAGGACGGTCATGCCTAGCTCGGCGAGCTGTTCGGCCACGCCGCGCCCGCTCCCCTTCTTCGCTCCGGTGACCAGCGCGACCTTCTGCGGTTCGCCCATCATCAGCTCCTCGCTGCGGGTGTGTGCTCGGCACCCGAGACGAAACAGCCGCTCCCCTGTGACATCCGGTCGAGTAGACAGCGTCTACAGATCTTGGTACACAGGTGACCACCAGGTGAACGCCGAATGTCGGAGAGCTGAATGGGCTATCAGAGGTTCGTCGCCCTCGGCGACAGTTGCGCGGAAGGCCTGCACGACCCGTACCCGGGCACCGACGTCTACCGGGGCTGGGCCGACCTGGCCGCGGCCACGCTCGCCCAGCACGAGCCCGCCTTCCGGTACGCCAACCTGGCCGTCCGCGGCCGCCGCCTCGACCAGATCATCGTCGAGCAGATCCCCGCGGCTCTGGACCTCAAGCCAGACCTCGTCGCGCTCTTCGGCGGCGCGAACGACGTCATGACCCGCACCTACCGCGCCGAGGTCGTCGCGAAGCGGGTGGACGCGGCGATCCGGATGCTCACCCGGGCCGCGCCCACCGTCGTCGTCTTCACGCTCAGCGACGTCTCCGGGCGCGTGCCGGGCCTGCTGCGCATCCGCCACCGCCTGGAAGCCCTCAACGACGCGATCCACGCGTCCGCGGCGAAGCACGGCGCCGAAGTGGTCGACCTGTGGGGTGAGGAAGCCGTGCACGACCTGCGCTACTTCGGCCCGGACCGGCTGCACCTGTCCGAGTACGGCCACCGCAGGCTGGCCGCGCACCTGCTCACGACCCTCGGCGTCGACTACGACCCGGCGTGGCTGGAGCCGCTACCCGGCGACCCGGTACGCCCCGGCCTGCGCGCGCACGCCCGCTGGGTGTGGCGCGAGGTCCTGCCGGTGGTGGTCACCCGCACCCGCAACTGGTTCACCGGCCGGTCGCCCGGCGACGGTTTCGCGCCGAAGCGCCCCGATCTGCTCCCCGTCATCGCCGACGAGCTGGCGTCGTGGAAAACGATCCCCGGCAGCGCCTGATCGACAACGGCGTCGCCGTCCTGACCAGCGAGGGCGTCGAGGCCGTCACCCTGCGGCGGATCGCGCGCGAGGCGGGCGTCTCGCACGGCGCGCCACTGCGGCACTTCGCCGGGCGCGCCGAGCTGCTCGCCGCGGTCGCCGCGACCGGGTTCGGGGAGCTGCACGAGCGCGCGGCCGCCCTGCCGGAGGGCAACCCGCAGCAACGGCTGCTGACCGCGTGCCGCCACTACCTCGACTTCGCGCTGGCGAACCCGGCCATGTTCGAGCTGATGTTCCGGCCGGACCTGATCGACGTGCGGGAACCCGAGCTGGCCCGGCTGTCCGGCGCGGTGTTCGAGCAGTTCCTGGACCTGGTGACCCGCGCGCAAGCGGTCGGCTGGCGGCGGGGCACCGCTTCGCGTCCGCTCGCCGCGTCGCTGTGGGCGTCGCTGCACGGGCTAGCCGCGCTGTGGCTGCGTGGCGGGCTCGCCGAGTCCTCCGACGTCGAGCAGACGCTGGCCGTCACGCTCAACACCTACCTGCGCTCCTGACACGCGGCGGCGATCCGCCGGTATGCGGCCTCCACGTGCTCGGCCCGCGTGGCCGGTGAGCCCACCGCGAGGCGCAGCAGCACGTGCCCGTTCGCCTTGGTGTGGCTCAGGAACAGCTCGCCCGACGCGTTGAGCCGTTCCATCACGGCGAGGGTTTCCGCGTTCGGGTCGGGAACGGACGACGGCCACCGGGGCCGGAAGCACACCAGCCCGAACGGGTGCCCCGGGTGCAGCTCGAACCCGTCGTCGGCGTCGATCAGCCGGGCGAACCGCGCGGCCAGCTCGACGCAGGTCCGGATGTGCGCGCGCAACCCCTCCGCGCCGTACCAGCGGATCACCGACCACAGCTTCAGCGCCCGGAACCGCCGCCCGAGCGGGACCTGCCAGTCCCGGTAGTCGATCACCTCGCCGGACTCCGTCGCCGTGTTGCGCAGGTACTCCGGCAGGATCGACAACGCGTCGATCATCGGCCGCCGGTCCCGCACCCACAGCACGCCGCAGTCGAAGTTGGTGAGCAGCCACTTGTGCGGGTTCGTCGCGTACGAGTCCGCGTACTCGGCCACTCCGTCGTTGATCCACCGCAGCTCCGGGCACACCGCGGCCGATCCGGCGTAGGCCGCGTCCACGTGCAACCACACGCCGGCCTCGCGGCACAACGCCCCGATCTCCGCGACCGGGTCGATCGCCGTGGTGGACGTCGTCCCGATCGTCGCGCAGACCAGCGCCGGCACCGCGCCCGCGGCGACATCCCCGGCGATCATGCGCCGCAGCTCGCCGACGTCCATCGCAAACGTCACCGGATCCACCGGCACCGCCCGGACGTTCCCCCCACCGAGACCGGCGATGCGCCCGGCCCGCTGCAGCGACGAGTGCGTCTCGGTGGAGACGTACATCCGGTAGGTGTCCGCCACGCCGTGGTCGCGGATCTTTCCGCCGCTCGCGCGGTGCAGCGCGGCGAGCAACGCCACCAGCGCCGCGCTCGACGCCGAGTCCTGGATGACCCCGCCGCCCGTGCCGTCGGTGCGGAACTCCGCGGGCAACCCGAGCAGCTCGGCGAGCCAGTCGACCACGACGGTCTCCAGCTCGGTGCAGGCCGGGCTCGTCGCCCACACCATCCCCTGCACGCCGAGGCCGCTGGACAGCAGGTCGCCGAGGATCGCCGGGCCGGACGCGTTGGCCGGGAAATAGGCGAAGAAGTCCGGGTGCTGCCAGTGCGTGATGCCCGGCATGATCACGCGGTCCAGATCGCCGAGGAGGTCCTCGACCGGCTCACCCCGCTCCGGCGGGTGCGCCGGCAGCCGGTCGCGCACCTCGCCCGGCGCGACCGGCGAGCGCACCGGCCGGTCCTCGATCGTGCTCAGGTAGCCGGCCACCCAGTCGACAACCTGCTTGCCGTAGCGCCGGAACTCCTCCGGCGTCATGTGCCCCGTCATGTCCCCGAGTCAACCGCGCCACGCCTTCTCGCGCAGCAACCGCAGGCCGTTGAGCGCCACCAGCACCGTCGAGCCCTCGTGACCCGCGACGCCGAGCGGCAGCGGCAGCTCGCCGAACAGGTCCCAGAGCACCAGCCCGACGATGAACACACCCGCGATCGCGAGGTTGGCCAGCACGAGCCGCCGCGCGCGGCGGGCCAGTGCGACGACCGCGGGGATCGCCGTCAGCTCGTCCCGCACGACGACCGCGTCGGCGGTCTCCAGCGCCAGGTCCGACCCGGCCCGGCCCATCGCGACGCCGGTGTCGGCCGCGGCCAGGGCGGGCGCGTCGTTGACACCATCGCCGACCAGCAGGACCCGCTCGCCGAGCTCCCGGACGGCGGCGACCTTGTCCTGCGGGAGCAGACCGGCCCGCACGTCGGTGATGCCGACCTCGTCCGCCACCCGCGCCGCCGCCCGCGAGTTGTCCCCGGTCAGCAGTACGGGGGAAGCCCAGATCAGGGCGGTCACCGCGGCACGCGCGTCCGGGCGAACGCGGTCGGCGAGCCCGAGCACACCGGCCGGTTCGCCGTCCACCCGGACCAGCACCGCGGTCCGGCCGTCCGCCTCGACCTCGCGCACCACCTCGCCGTCGTCCCGGCCGACGAACACCTGCCGCCCGTCGACCACCGCGTGCACGCCCCGGCCGGGCTCGGCGCGGAAGTCCCGCGCCCGCGGCACCCGGTCGGCGGCCGCGACGATCGCCCACCCCAGCGGGTGCTCACTCGCCTGCTCCGCACCGGCCGCGAGGCGCAAAACGTCCTTTTCGGACATTCCGAGTGGGCGGACCTCGACCACGCGTGGCGACCCCTCGGTCAGCGTGCCGGTCTTGTCGAACGCGACACGCTCCGTCGCGCCGAGCCGTTCGAGCACCACGGCCGACTTGACCAGCACCCCGTGCCGCCCGGCGTTGGCTATGGCGGACAGCAGCGGCGGCATGGTCGCGAGCACCACCGCGCACGGCGAGGCGACGATCATGAACGTCATGGCGCGCAGCAGCGTCTCCTGCAGCTCGGCACCGAAAACCAGCGGCACCAGGAACAACGCCAGCGTCGCCACCACGACCCCGACCGAGTACCGCTGCTCGATCTTCTCGATGAACAGCTGGGTCTTCGCCTTGGTCGCCGACGCCTCCTCGACCATCGCGACGATCCGCGCCAGCACCGTGTCCGACGAATCGCGCGTGACCCGGACCCGCAGCACGCCGGTTCCGTTCAGCGTGCCCGCGAACACCTCGTCGCCGACGGCCTTCGGCACCGGCATCGACTCGCCGGTGATCGACGACTGGTCCACCTCGCTCGCGCCGTCCACCACGACGCCGTCCCCGCCGATGCGCTCCCCCGGCCGGACCACGAACTCGTCGCCGACCTCGTAGGTGTCGGCCTCGCCGGTCAGGTCGAGGAGGCTGCGCACCGAATCCGCGGTGCGTTGCGTGGCGACCGCCTCCAGCGCGCCGGAGGTCGCGAAGATGACGATCAGCAGGCCGCCGTCGAGAACCTGCCCGATCGCCGCGGCGCCGACGGCGGCCACGACCATCAGCAGGTCCACGTCCAGCGTCCGCTCCCGCAGCGCCCGCAGCCCCGCCAGCAGCGGCTCCCATCCGCCGGCGACGTAACAGCCCAGGTAGAGGGTCCAGTACAGCCAGGCGGGGCCGCCGCTTAAGTCGGCCGCGAGCCCGGCCAGGAACAACACCAGCGCGGCCAGCGCCCACCGGACCTCGGGCAGCAGCAGCCGGCGCGCGGGACGGACCGCGGCCGCTCTGTCGATCACTTGAACCACGTGCCGGAGCATACCCGAACACATGAAGACGTCTACATGTGTTCTTCGACTAGAATCGTCTCGTGGGTCACGGAGTCGACAGCAAGGACAGGCGGGCGGCGTCGCTGGACGCGCAGAGCGCGGCGACCGTCGCCGCGACCCTGCAGGCTCTGGCCACCCCCAGCCGCCTGCTGATGCTCTCCCGGCTGCGGCAGGGGCCGTGCGCGGTCGGCGAGCTGGCCGAGGCGGTCGGCATGGAACAGTCCGCGGTCAGCCACCAGCTCCGGCTGCTGCGCAACCTCGGCCTGGTCACCGGGCAGCGCACGGGCCGCAGCATCGTCTACAGCCTCTACGACAACCACGTCGCCCAGCTGCTCGACGAAGCCGTGTACCACATCGAGCACCTCCGGCTCGGGGTTCCGGACAGCACTACGGCCTGACTGGCAAAGTGGTGGCGTGACGAATTCCGTGGTGGATCTGCGGCCGCCCGCGAACCTGGTCAGCCGCAAAGCCGTGCTGTTCTGGGCCACGCGCGCGGCGATCGGCTGGGTCGTCGTGCTCGCCGGCGAGGGCGTGTGGCTGGGGCTGACCGGCTGGTCCCCGCTGGTCGTCGCGCTCGTCGTGACCGCGGTGGTCGCGATAGCGCACCTCGCCGTCATGCCGCAGTGGCGCTTCCGCGTGCACCGCTGGGAGACCACACCCCAGGTCGTCTACACGCAGTCCGGCTGGATCAACCAGGAGCGCCGCATCGCGCCGGTGTCCCGGATCCAGACCGTCGACACCGAACGCGGTCCGCTGGAGCGGTTGTTCGGGCTGGCGAACCTGACCGTCACCACGGCGTCGGCGCGCGGACCGGTCCAGATCCACGGCCTCGACATCGAGGTGGCGCAGCGCCTCACCCAGGAGCTCGCGACGCAGACGCAAGCCACGCCAGGGGACGCGACGTGAGCGAGGACTGGCAGCGGCTCAGTGCGCGCATGCTCGCGGTCCACCCGGTGCAGGAGGTCGTGCGGCTGCTGCCGGTGCTGATCGGCGTCCTGTTCATCGGCCGCGGCGGCCAGGGGCAGATCTGGAGCCTCGTCGGACTCGGGCTCGCGATCGGGGCCGGGCTGCTGCGCTGGTTCACCACGACCTACCAGATCACCGCCGAGCACGTGCGCGTGCGGCGCGGCCTGGTCAGCCGCAAGGAGCTGTCCGTGCCGCGCGACCGGATCCGCACGGTCGACCTGACTTCCCGTCCGCTGCAACGGCTCCTCGGGCTGAGCCGGGTCGTGATCGGCACCGGCCGCGGCGACTGGCAGGGCGCGACGGGCGTCACGCTGGACTCGCTGGCGACGGCAGATGCCGCGCGGTTGCGTGAAGAGCTGCTGCACCGCCGCACCGAGCAGACCGAGGGCCTGGTGGACGTGCTGGCCGAGCTGCGGCCGGCGTGGGTGCGGTTCGGGCCGTTCACGCTGTCCGGCATCGCCGCGATCGGTGTGGTCGTCGGGTCGCTGGCCAACCTGTTCAACGAGGTGCGCATCGACGAGGACGACTTCGGGACGCTGCAGTCGCTCGTCGGCCGGATCGCCTCGACGCCGGTGTGGGTCATCGTGATCGTGCTGCTGGTGCTGACCGTCGTGCTGGTGTCGGTGCTGTCGGTGATCGCGTACGTGCTGGCGTTCTGGAACTTCCGGCTCGCCCGGGGCGAAGGCACGCTGCGCGTGACACGCGGTCTGCTGACCACCCGCCAGACCACGATCGAACTGCGCCGCCTGCGCGGAGCCGAGATCAGCGAACCGCTGCTGCTGCGCGCTGCCCGCGGGGCGCGCTGCTCGGCGATCACCACCGGGTTGCGTGGCGAGCACAGCGGTTCCGTGCTGCTGCCGCCCGCCCCGCGCGCGGTGGCGCACCGCGTGGCCGGCGACGTCCTGGAGGATCCGGCGGTCGCCACGGCCGAACTGGTCCAGCACGGCCCGCGCGCCCACCTGCGACGGCACACGCGGGCGTTCCTGTTCGCGGCGGCCGTGACCGGGCTGTGCGCGCTGCTGTGGTGGTTCGCGGACTGGCCTGCCTGGCTGTGGCAGGTCGCGCTGGCGCTGTTCCCGGTCGGCGCGTTGCTGGCCGAGGACCGCTACCGCAACCTGGGGCACGCGCTGATCGGCGGCAACCTGGTGTTCCGGCAGGGCAGCCTGGTGCGGCGGCGGCAGGTGCTCGCGACCGAGGGCGTGATCGGCTGGGTGTTCCACCGGTCGTTCTTCCAGCGTCGGGCGGGCCTGATCTCGCTGACGGCGACCACGGCGGCCGGCCGTCAGCACTACACCGGCGTCGACGTTCCGGCCGCGGAAGCCATCGCGCTCGCCGACGCCGCGGAACCCGGTCTGCTGGAGCCGTTCCTGGTCCGGCGGTAGGGACAACCCGACCGGTGATCGGCCGATGGGCCGCAGTGATCTCGTTGCCGCGTGGGCGAAAACTCGTGGCATGACTGCTTCGACGCGGATCCGCCCGCCGCTCGTCGGACTCGGGCTCGGGCTCGGGCTCGTCACTGTGCCTTCCTCGCCTACGCGCTGCCGCCCTACCTCGGGCTCGACCCGGCGCGGCCCCGCGTGCCGAGCCGGTCCGACACGTGGTTCCACTACCCGCTGCTGGTGACGCACATCTTCCTGGGCACGGCGGTGTTGGTGACCGCCGTGCTGCAACTGTGGCCGTGGCTGCGGCACAGGCACCCCGAGGTGCACCGGTGGAGCGGCCGGATCTATGTCTTCGCGGCCATCCCGGCCGGCCTCGTGGCGCTCGTCGTGGCGCCGCTGGGAGCGGCCGGGCTGAACCAGCGCGCGGCGAACACGATGCTGGCCCTGCTGTGGCTGGGCACGACGGTGACAGGTTACGTGATGGCCCGGCCGGCGCCGGTACGCGCAGCACCGCGAGTGGATGGTGCGCAGCTTCGCGCTGTGCTTCTCGATCGTGGTGAACCGCCTGTGGACGACGGTGTGCGTGGCCGACCCGTCCGACGTGGTGGCTCTCCAGCAGGCGATCGGCGTCGGCACCTGAATGAGCTGGCTGGTGAACCTGCTGGTCGCGGAGTGGTGGCTGCAGCACACGCGGCACCGCCGCAAGACCCGCCGCGCGACGCTCAGCTCTCCCGTGCCAGCCGGAACGTGAGGCGCAGGTCCGCGACCCACTCCGCCGGGATCTCCCACGGGATGGAGTGCCCGCCGCGCTCGTGCGCGCGCACGTTGACCAGGTTGTACCAACCGCCCCGCTCGCTCGCCACGAAGTACCGCACCCGCTCGCCGGGCGTCGACACGCCCGGCGGGTTCTCGTGGTTCACGAGGGTGAGCCCGGTCGGCGCCTCCACCACCGGCTGCCGGTCGTGCGACGGCGTCCACGGGTAGCGGTTGTTGTTGGCGTACGTGCGGATCGACGTGCCGATCGTGTTCGTCACCCAGTAGATCGTCGCGTGGGTGAGCAGGTCGTCCTTGCGGTACGCGGTCTCCGGCGAGCTCCACTTGAGCCACCGCTGCAGGATCCACGCAAGCATCCCGGCAGGCGAGTCCGTCAGTCCGAACGACAGCGTGCTCGGCTCCAGCACGTGCGCGGTGAGGTGCACCGCGAACCGCCGCTCCAGCTCCAGCACCCGCGCGTGCGCGTCGGCGGGCAGCCCGGGCGGGATCGGCTGCCCGCCGGTGACGTCCCACGCGCGCTCGCCGTTGAACATGCTCAGCTTCTGCCCGGATCCGATGTGGATGCCGTAGAGCGAATCCGCGTGCTTGTGCCCGAGTTGCCCGGCGATCAGCGCGCCCACGTCGCACCCGCCGACGGCGTACTTGCCGAAACCGAGCACCCCGGTCATCAGCTCGTGGAAGATGTCGGCCATCTTCCAGTAGTTCAGGTCCGCGCGCGGCAGCGGCGACGAGAACCCGAAGCCGGGCAGGGACGGCACGATCACGTCGAACGACTCCCCGTCGGGTTCGGCGAGCGCGTCGACCACCTTCGACCAGTGCCAGAACGTCCACGGCCAGCCGTGCGGCAGGATCAGCGGGTCGGGGCCGGGCCGGTTCCCGGCTTGCGCATGAAGTGCACGGGCACGCCGCCGACCTCGACGCGGTAGTGGTCGTAGGCATTCATCGCCGCCTCGGCCGCCCGCCAGTCGTAACCGGACCGCCAGTGCTCGACGAGTTCCTGGAGCAGCGCGCGGTTCACGCCGTAGGCGGAGTCCTCGTTGCCGAGGTCGTCCGGCCATCGGGTCAGCTCCAGCCGCCGCCGGAGATCGTCGACCACCTCGTCGGGCACGTGGATGGGCGTCGGTTTCACTGTTCCCCCAGTTCCACGAGGTGCAGGAGGGCGGGCAGGGCAGCGGCGATCGCGGCCCGCTCCGCACGCGGCAGCTGACCGGCGAGCCGCTCCAGGTGCCTGATCCGCTCGGCCCGCCGCCCCTCGACGATCGCCGCGCCGTCGGCCCTCACCCGCGGCGTGCGGTGGGAGTCGCCAGTTCGTTCAAGCCGGATCGGTCCGACAGTGGGCACCGCCACGCCTCTCGCGTTGGGCGCCCGCCCGGGCGCAGCGTCGCGGTTCCCCGCCGAGTCACGGTCCCAGCCAACACCAAATCCGCCAATCGCCGAACCCCGGGTCGATCGACTGGCAGAATCGGCCGGGTGCAGGTCGGAATGCTAGGTCCATTCGAAGTTCGCACGGACGACGGCGGCTTCGCCGACGTGCCGGGCGCCCGGCTGCGCGGGCTGCTGATCGCCCTCGCGCTGCAGCCGGGCCGCGTCGTCCCGAAGGCGGCGCTCATCGACTGGATCTGGGGCGAACAGTCGCCGTCGGACGCGGTGAACGCCCTGCAGCGCCTGGTTTCCCGGCTGCGCAAGGTCCTGCCTGCCGGGTCGGTCGAGGGGCAGACGGACGGCTACCGGCTGCGGATCGAGCCCGACGCCGTGGACGCGGTCAAGTTCGAGCGCCTCGTCGGCAAAGCTCGCGAGGACGAAGATCCGCAGCGGCTGCGCGAGGCCCTCGCGTTGTGGCGCGGCCCCGCCGTGCAGGACGTCGGCCTGACCGACAGCGGCGCCTTCGACGCCGCGGTCACCCGGCTCGAGGGGCTGCGCCTGACCGCGCTGGAAGACCGGTTCGACGCGGAGATCAGCCTCGGCCACGGCGCCGGCCTGGTCACCGAACTGACTGATCTGGTGGCCGCGCACCCGGTGCGGGAACGGCTGGTCACCGCGTTGATGCGCGCCCTGGTCGCGACCGGCCGCGACACCGACGCGCTGCTCGTCTATGAGCGCACCAGGGAAACCCTGGCCGACGAGCTGGGCGTCGACCCCTCGCCGGAGCTGTCCGCGTTGCACGTCGCGCTGTTGCGGGGCGAGGTGGAGCGGCCGACGGAGAAGCAAAAGACCAACCTGCGCGCCGAGCTGACCAGCTTCGTCGGCAAGGACGCCGAGGTCACCGCGGCCCGCGACCTCATTGGCGAACACCGGCTCACCACGCTGATCGGCCCTGGTGGCGCGGGGAAGACCCGCCTGGCCACGGAAACCGCGCGCACGCTGCTCGGCGATTTCCCTGACGGGACCTGGCTGGTCGAGCTCGCCCCGCTCGGCGCGGACGGCGACGTCGCGCAGGCGGCGCTGGCCGCGCTGAAACTGCGGGACGCGCTGCTCGGCGACGCGCCGGACGCGGACCCGGCGGACCGGGTGATCGCCGCCCTCCGCGAGCGGACGGTGCTGCTGGTCCTGGACAACTGTGAGCACGTGGTCGAGTCCGCCGCGGAGTTCGCCCACCGGGTGCTCGGCGAGTGCCGCCGGCTGCGGATTCTCGCCACGAGTCGCGAACCCCTCGGCATCACCGGTGAGGCGCTGTGGCCGGTCGCGCCGCTGGCGCTGCCCGCGGACGACGCCGACCTCGGCAAGATCGAAGCCGCCCCGGCCGTCCAGCTGCTGCGCGACCGGGCCGCCGCGGTGCGCAAGGACCTCGGCACCGACGCCCAGACGTTGTCGGCCATGGCACGCATCTGCCGGGCGGTGGATGGAATCCCGCTGGCCATCGAACTCGCCGCGGCCCGCTTGCGCACCATGTCGCTCGACCAGCTCGCCAACCGCCTCGACGACCGTTTCCGCCTGCTGACCGGCGGCAGCCGCACCGCGCTGCCCCGGCAGCGGACGCTGCGCGCGCTCATCGACTGGAGCTGGGAGCTGCTGAGCGACGCGGAACGGACCGTGCTGTGCCGGCTCTCGGTGTTCTCCGGCGGCGCGAGCCTGGAAGCGGCCGAGCGCGTCTGCGCCACCGACGAGATCGAATCGTGGGAGGTGCTGGAGCTGCTGACCGCGCTGACCGAGAAGTCGCTGGTGGTCACCGAAGGCGACAGCGCCCCGCGCTACCGGATGCTCGGCACCATCAAGGAGTACGCCGACGAGCGGCTCGCTGAAGCGGGCGAATCCGAGGCGACGCGCCGCGCGCACCTCGCGTACTTCACCGAACTCGCGGAAACCGCGGAGCCGCACCTCCTGCGCGCCGAGCAGCTGGAATGGCTCGGCGTGCTCAAGGCCGAGCACGACAACATCGCCGCGGCGATGCGTGGCGCGATCGCGGCAGGCGAAGCGGCGGGCGCGATGCGGCTCGCCGCGGCCGCGGGCTGGTACTGGTGGCTCGCCGGGCACAAGGCGGAGGGCAATGAGCTGATCCTCGCGGCCGCCACGTTGCCGGGCGAGGTGGCGGACGACACCCGCGGCGTGGTGTACGCGTTCGTGTCGGGGTTCATGACCTCCGGGCGCGGCAGCGACCAGTTCGACGCGGTGGAATGGATCCACAAGGCGTACGAGATCAGCCAGCGCGTGCCGAACCCGCCGCCGTCGCTGCGGTTCGCCGGCGCGATGGAACGCCTCCTGGCGGGGCCCGACGGAATGCTGACCGCGTTCGAGCCCCAGATCACCGACGAGGACCCGTGGGTGCGTGCGCTGGCCCGGCTGCAACTCGGGAAGATGCGGGTGCAGCTCGGCCACGGCGGCTGGGAGGCCGACACCTACCTGGAGGCGGCGCTCACCGAGTTCCGCGCGATCGGTGAACGCTGGGGGATTTCGTTTGCCCTGACCGAGCTCGCGGAGCGGATCGCCACGCGCGGCGAGTTCACCCGCGCCTGCGAGCACTACGAGCAGGCGATCGCGGTCGTCACGGAGGTCGGCGCCGTCGAAGACGTCGTGCGGATGCGGTCGCGGCAAGCCCAGCTGTACTGGGTGCTCGGCGAGGCGGAGCGCAGCACGTCCGCGATGGCCGAGGCGCAGCGGTACGCGGACCGGATCGCGTGGCCGGAAGCGCTGGCCGAGCTGGCCCTGGCGAAAGCGGACCTCGCGCGCTGGCGCGGCGACACCGAGCACGCACGCCGGGAACTCGCCACCGCGACGGAGATGCTGAGCGACAACGCGGGACGGGCTCCCGTCCGCGTGATGAAGCACGACCTCCTCGGCTACCTCGCCGAGGACCTCGACGAGGCCAGGGAACACCGCGCGGCGGCCGTCGAAGCGGCGGCCGAGGCCGGGCATCCGCTCATGATCGCCCAGACGCTGGTCGGTGCCGCGGACCTGGCGCTGCGCGGCGGAAAGCCCGAGCAGGCCGTCCGGTTGCTCGCGGCGAGCGACGCGCTGCGCGGCCTGCCGGACCGCTTGCAGCCGGACGCGCAGCGGATCGAGCAGGAAACGTGGAACCGCCTCGGTGATACGCGGTTCACCGAGGCGGCTCAGGAGGGGCGGGAGGCGAGCTGGCGCGAGCTGATCGCGGTTACGCTCGCTTCTTGAACGTGGCGGACGCCCACAGGTGGCCGACGAGCGCGATCCCGGCGCACCAGGCGAGGGCGGCGATCAGGTCACCGGTGCCAGGCGAGCCGTTGAGCAGGCCGCGCAGGGTTTCGATGACCGGCGTGAACGGCTGGTACTCCGCGAACTCGCGCAGTCCCGGCCCCATCTTGTCGGCGGGGACGATCGCGCTGCTGAAGAACGGGAGCATGACCAGCGGCACCGCCGCCATCCCCGCCGTCTCCACCGACTTGGCCGCCAGTCCCAGCGCCACGGTCAGCCAGCCGGTCGCGAGACCGAGCAGCACGACCACACCGAGCACGCCGAGCCAGTCGAGGAAGTCCGCGGACGGGCTGAACCCAAGCAGGAACGCCACGCCGACGAGCGCCGCGATGGCGAGCAGGTTGGTCAGCACGCTGGCGATGACGTGCCCGTTCAGCACCGCGCTGCGGGAGACGTCCATGACCTTGAACCGGTTGATGATGCCCTTGGTCATGTCGGAGCTCACCGCGGTCGCGACGCCGCCGAGTCCATAACAGACGGCCAGGAGCATCAGGCCCGGTGTGGCGTAGTCGACGTAGTCGACACCGACGCTGAACGCGTCGCCGAGCATGTACACGAACATCACCATGACCACGATCGGCATCAGGACCGCGTTGAAGACGGTGACCGGGTTCCGCGCGATGTGCTTGAAGTTGCGGCGCAGCATCACGAGCGACTGGTTGTTCATTTCGCGACCACCTCCGTGGTGTGGCCCGTGAGGGCGAGGAAGACGTCATCGAGGTCGGGTGTGTGGACGGTGAAGGTTTCGGCGCTGAGCGAGTGCTCGTCGAGCCGGTCGAGCAGGGCGCGCAACGACTTCGTGCCGCCGTCGCTGGGCACGCGCAGGGTCAGGGCGTCGTCGTCGCGGGTGGCGTCGGGCAGGATCCGGGCGGCCGAGTCGAGTTCGGTCGCCGTGGCGAACCGGAGCCGCACGTGGGTGCCGGGGATCTGGCGCTTGAGTTCGTCGGGGGTGCCCTGCGCGACCAGGCGGCCCTTGTCCAGCACCGCGACGCGGGTGGCCAGCTGGTCGGCTTCCTCCAGGTACTGGGTGGTGAGGAAGATGGTCACGCCGTCGGCCACCAGGCCGCGGATGATGTCCCACATCGTGCGGCGGCTGCGCGGGTCCAGACCGGTCGTCGGCTCGTCGAGGAAGATGATCCGCGGGTTGCCGACGAGCGTCATCGCCAGGTCGAGCTTCCGGCGCATGCCGCCGGAGTAGGTCGACGCGGGTTTCTGGGCCGCGCCGGTCAGGTCGAACCGGTCGAGCAGCTCGTCGACGACGCGCTTGCCGTGCTTGGCGGGGACCCGGTTCAGGTCCACCATCAGCTGCAGGTTCTCCTGGCCGGTGAGGAGTTCGTCGACGGCCGCGAACTGACCGGTCACTCCGATGGCCGCGCGCACCGCCTTGGCCTCGGTGGCGATGTCGTGCCCGGCGACGCGGACGGTGCCGCCGTCGGCCTTGATCAGCGTGGTCAGCACGTTGACGGTCGTGGTCTTGCCGGCGCCGTTGGGCCCGAGCAGGGAGAAGATGGTGCCCGCCGGAACGCTGAGATCGATCCCGTCGAGCACGACTTTGTCTTGGTAGGACTTCCGGAGCCCGGAAGCCGTGATCGCCTCTGTCATGACGACCACTTTCGGCGGCTGCCCTGACACGGACCGGTCACCGCGCTGACACGCCCGCTGACACGGCGGGCGGGCACTCTCCTACCGCGGAATCCTGGTGAGCTTGTCCGGGTTGGTCACCGAGTAGATGCCGCACACCCGGACGCCCGCCGGGGTCAGGTCGAGGACCAGCACGGCGAACGGCGAGTCGCCGGAGAACAGCTTCTCGCGGACCTTGCGGCTCACTTCGGCGTAGCCGTCCCAAGTCCGCGGGACCGCGAAGCCGAACTTGTCGAACAGGTCCGTGCGGTAGTGCAGGACCATCGGCTCGATATCGAGCGGGACGGTGTAGACCCGGCCGGCGAACGTGGCCAGGTCCAGTGCCTGCGGCAGGAGTTTCGCGCGTACGGAATCGCTGACGAGGTCGGTGATGTCCCTTGCCACGCCGTCGATCGCGTACCCGGGAACCTGCGGGTACTCGATCGTGGCGACGTCGGGCGAATTGCCCGCGCGGGCCGCGTTGCTCAGCTTCGCGTAGCCGCCGAAGTCGCCGGACGGGATCTGTTGGAAGGCCACCCGGATCCGGTTCTGTGACTTGTTGAACGCGTCGACGACCTGCTGGCTGCCTCGCAACGCGGACCAGAAGACGATGCTGACCGGCCCTCCCGGAGCCGTCTTGGGCGCTGTTGTCGACGTGCAGGCGCCGAGCGCCGTTCCCAGTGGGATGGCCAGACTCGCGGCGAGAACAGACCGTCGGCTCGGTCGACCAGGCATCGATGCCTCCTGCGATTCGGATATCGCATTCAGATCACCTGAGCGTTTTACGGTCGATAGTTTCGCTTAACACGGTCAAACGATCAGATGGCTCTGGTCGAGCCGCTGATCTTCAGTTCCGGCATCAGCTGGACGCGCCGCGGAGGGCCTCCACCAGCCATCCTGCGCAGCAACTGCTCGGCCGCCACGCGCCCCACCTCGGCCTTCGGGGGTGCGATGGCGGTGAGCGGTGTGCTGCCGAGTGCCGCGACGACGTCGTCGTAAACCACCACCGAGCAGTCACGCGGCACCTGGAATCCGGCCTCGGCCAGCCGCTCGACCAGCATCAGCGCGTCAACGTCACCATGCAGGACGGCGCCGGTGAAGCCGCGCCCGCCGACGAGGTCCGCGAGCTCCGTCTCGGTCAGCGGTGGCATGTCCTGATCGGGGCCGGCGTTCCATCACCACGGTGGGCACCGGCATGTCGGCGATCCAGCCGTAGCCCGCCTCTTCCTGCCTCGGCCGTCCGCCAGCGGGGTGCGATCAGCAAGCCGCGAACGTCGTCCGTCAGCACACGTTCGACGATCGCATGCTCGGCACTGCCCTCGACCCTGGGTGCGATGTGCAGGACCACCCGCATCCCGGACTCCTCGAGCACGGACCTCGCGCCGTGCACGGCCTCGTTCAGGTACGCGTGCCGCTCCGGGATCACGAGTGCGACCGCGCCGCCGTCCGCCTCACGTATCGGCCGCGCCGCCTTGGGCCGGACCAGCGACTTCGCCACCCCGTGCCCGCGCCGGACCTTGCCCTCGCGCGCGAGTTCTTCGACGTCGCGGCGCACCGTGACCACGGAGACCTCGAGTTCGGCGGCAAGGTCGGTGAGCCGTGCCTCCCCGCGTGACGACGGCCGCCAGAATCCTCCGGCGACGGTCCCCACCCAGCTCTCGCATACTCTACCTGTTCGTTTGACCGTTTCGACAGCGGATAGCGATCAATCACAGAGCGTCAAGGCAGGGCCGGGAAGCGATCCGCCAGGGTCGTCCAGGCACGTCAAGGCTGGTGGCCCAGTCCCGGATGACGGCAGAGCGGCTGAATAGCCAGAGCGATCGCGGCCCAGGATAAAACGCGCCGTCGTGTCCTACACCGAACACAGGAAGATCGCCGCCGCGCTCAAACCGATCTACACCGCGCCCTCCGCCGAGGCCGCCCGCCTTCGAGCTCGACGCGTTCCCCTCCTCCGGCCCCACCCCGGAGGTCCGCGAGATCATCTACACCAGCAGCGCGATCGCGACCACCTGAGGCGTCACGCCCCGCCCGCCGCAGTCGGATCCTCCGTGCCCGCGGTCCCATGCCGAGCCGCCGTGACGGAGGCGACGGCATCGATCTCGATCCGCATGCCCTCCACCAACAGCCCCGAGCACACGGCGGTCGATACCGGCCATGGCGGCGAGAAGTACTCCCGGCGGACGCTCTGGAACACGACGTAGTCCGCGGGATCGGCGATGTGGACACCCAGCCGGATCACGGAAGCGAGTGATAGTCCATGTTGTGCGAGGATCACGGACAGGTTGTCCAGCACCTGGCGCGTCTGGGCAGCCATCCCACCCACGACCACGGTCCCGGACTGGTCGAAGCCGCCTTGCCCCGAGACGAACACGAACTCGCCGACCCGCAACGACTGGCTGTACTCGGCCCCGTCCGCCCACGGGCACGGGGCCGGGGGGATGACGACGGACGCGTCAGCTGGGGGCATCGGATCTCCTTGGGCGGTATGTCGATGGTTGTGCAGGGGAACTCAGGGGGCTGGCAAGGCTCCACCGTCGGCCAGGGGCCAAGCCGTGTTGGACGCACATGATGCGACCGGCCGATCGGCTGGCGGTCACCAGATCTCGCGAACCATCTTCTTGTTCACGAACTCGTCGATGCCGTACCGCCCCAACTCCCGGCCGAAGCCCGAACGTTTGATGCCGCCGAAAGGTAGTTCGGCGCCTTCGGTACCCGCCGCATTGATGAAGACCATCCCGGCGTCGAGGCGGCGAGCGACGCGTCGGCCCTGTTCGGGGTCGCGGGTGTAGACGTACGAGCCGAGACCGAAGGGGGTATCGTTGGCCAGCACAACGGCAGCGTCCTCGGAATCGACCCGGTGGACGGCGGCGACCGGGCCGAAGAACTCCTCGCGATAGGCCAAGGACGACGACGGGATGTCGGTCAGGATGGCGGGCGGGTGGTAGGCTCCATCACGACGGCCGCGACAGGTGAGTTCGGCACCATCGTCGACAGCCTGTCGCACCTGCGCCGCGAGGCGGCGCGCAGCGGCTTCGGAGGACAGTGGTGCCACCTCCGCGGCCAGCAACTTGTCCGTGAACTTGGTCAGGAACGAGTCGTACAGTTCATCGACGACGATGAACCGTTTAGCGGCATTGCATGCCTGGCCAGCGTTCTCGAGACGTGCCGCCACCGCTGCGTCGACCGTCGCGTCGAGATCGTCGGTCCCCAGAAGGATGAACGGGTCCGACCCGCCGAGTTCGAGCACGACCTTCTTCAGGTTCCGTCCCGCGACTTCGGCGACGGCAGCGCCGGCCCGCTCCGACCCGGTCAGCGATACGCCGACGACCCGCGGGTCGGCGACGATTCCGAGCGCCTGGTCGTTGGTGGCGAGGACGGTGGAGTAAGCGCCGGGCGTGGCTCCCGCCTCGGTCACCATCTCCTGGATCGCCAGTGCTGACTCCGGGCACTGCGGTGCGGGTTTCAGGATGACTGCGTTGCCCAGCGCGAGGTTGGGTGCGGCGAATCGGGCTACCTGATAGTACGGGTAGTTCCATGGCATGATGCCCATGACCACGCCGAGAGCCTCTCGGTGGACCACGGCTGAACCGGCGGCGCCGTCGAGCAGGTCGATCGGTTCGTCGGCCAGGAACTGTTCGGCGTTGTCGGCGTAGTATCGGTAGATCGCTGCCGAGAAGTCGACCTCACCCAAGGCCTGTTCTGCGGGCTTGCCCATCTCTCTGCCGATGATGGCGGCGAGTTCGTCCCGTCGTTCCAGGTGCAGTTCACCGAGCCGAGCCACGACTTCTGCTCGCCGTCCGGCATCCAGAGCAGCCCAGACCGGGAAAGCGGCATGGGCGGCGCCGAGCTGGGCCTCGATATCGGCATCCGTGGGGTTTTCGAACTTGGCGATCATCTCACCGCTCGACGGATCGACCACGCTGAACTCGCTCAAAATTTCTCCTTGGGCGACGCCGTCGTCGGCTGTCGACGATCACAGTGAACGCCACTGCGTTCTTTCTATCTTCGCGGCGCGCGGAATGGTAGATGACTGCGGTAGCGAAAACCGGCCGCGTACCATACCCCAGTATGATTGCCTACCGTCCGGTCCATGCGGACCATTGTGTCCGACCTGGTGAGGCGCTCTGTGACCTGCAGACGGCGGAGTGAACACCTACTCTCGTATCAAAAACTCGCTCGTGTCTATCGACGACTATGAGGCGCCGCGACTGTACGGCGCCGACGGGGAGGTGACCTCATGTCGAACCTGACTGTCGGCGATCTGGTCGTTATGCGTCAGCTCTCGACCACGCCGCAGGCAGGTGAGTCGGGACTGGATCGCAAGGTCGTGTGGGCACACGTGTGCGAGTTGGCGGATCCGTGGAACTGGGTCGGCGCCGACGAGCTGCTGATGACCACGGGCATCTGCATCCCGGCCTCCCCCGAGGAACAGCGGAGGCTCATCCGGCACCTGTCCGACCGTGGAGTCGCAGGGATCGCGATCGGCGATGACCTGCAGGCACCTCCGCTGCACCCCGAGATGTTCGCCGAAGCCGACGAACTCGGTTTCCCGGTTCTCACGGTCGGCCACTCCACACCGTTCTCGGCCATCGGGCGCACGGTGGCCGTCGGCGCACAGAGTGATCAGATCGCGCGAATCGCGCGATTGAGCAAACTGTACGAAGCGATTCAGTCGCCTTCCAGGCACACCACGCTGCTCGATCGAATCTCGCGAGAACTCGGAATCGAAATGCATGTCGTCGATGTCGAGATGGCGACGGAGGTTCTCGCTCGCCGCACGACTCTGCCCCAGAGCGTCCTCAATGCGGTGACAGCGGAGGTCGACGGGCGTGTGGACCGGCTACCCACCCGGTTACGGGTGGTGGTGGACGGCACGCTGGTAGCCACCGGGTTCCCGCTGTCGACCCACCGGAAATGCATGCTGATCGCCGAAGGTCCCGGAGAGGTCGACGCCGACGCCTTCGTGCTGCTCCACAGCCAGAGCCTCGTAGCCATCGAAGTGGAGCGCCACACACGGGAACGGGAGCGCCTCGACGCCGCCGAGGAGAAACTCCTTCGTCAGATCGTGGACGGCTCGATGGGGTCCGATGTGGCACAGCCGCTCCTGGCGCAGATCGGATTGGCCGACCAACAGTGGAAGGTGGTGTGCTTCGGCGCCGAGAGCTTGCGCTTCGTCCGAGCACTCGTCGGCGATCGCTCGATCCCGAAGATGACGGTGTCGGTCGGTGAAGAGGGTTACCTGGTGCTCCCCGAGGCGGCTTTCGATTCCGTCATCGAGGCGCTTCGGCCGACCATTGACTCTATCGGGGTCTCCGCGCAGACATCGACCATCACTCGCCTCGCCGATTGTCTGCGGCAGGCACGGTGGGCGCTCCACGCAGCGCGGGCGAGCGGCAGTGGCGTCGCGGAATACTCCTCAGCGGCGCCGCTGTTCCTGCCGCGCACGCTGAGCGAGGCTCACTTCGCCACACGTGCCGTCCTCGGTGATCTGATCGACTACGACGCCGAGAACCAGTCCAGCCTGGTGGAGACCCTCGACACCTACCTCAGTTGCGACCGGCGTTGGTCCGACACCGCGGAGAAGCTGGTGATTCATCGTCAGACTCTCGGGTACCGGCTCAAGAAAATCGAGGCGTTGACCGGCCGGAGCACGAAAAGCTCGGCGGACATCTCGACGTTCTGGAGCGCGCTCGTCGCCTATCGCATCAGTCGCCGGGTATGAGGATGAGGACCGGCACCCGAGTCAGATCTCGGCGGCCACGCGCAGGGCGTCCAGTGTCGCCTCCTCGACAGTGCGGGGCGACAGGCAATCACCGACACCGTGCACTTCGAACGCCGCCTTCGCGCGGAGTTCGGCCAAGAGCGAATCGTTCTGGGCATGGCCGAGGTTGAGCACCAACCCGGAGGCATCCTCGATCAGGACCGGCTCGGAGGTCAGCGTGTTCTGCAGGTAGACGGTGTCGTCATCGGCACCGTACAGACGGGCGTTGGGCACGATCGTCACCCGCGCGCGCAACGCTGACGCGAGCATCGAGTTGCGGGTGTATTGCTGGAGGGTCTCACCCGCGCTGTAGCCGTTCACGCACAACGTGACCTTACGTCCACCACTCCGCGCGATGAGCTCGGCGACACCGAGACCGCCCCAGTCGCAGCGCCAATCGGCGACCACTATGTGGCCCTTCGGCAAGACCGCGGCGTTGGTGGTTATGACATCCCATGCGGTGACCACTGGCATCGCGTCATCGAGCTCGAGCATGTCCGGCCGGTACGGTGATGCGCCGGTCGCCACGATCACCACATCGGGCTGCTCCTGCACGAGCAGGTCCACATCGACGCTGACGCGCGTCTTGACGGTCACCCCGAATCTCTTGAGCTCATGCTCCAGATTAGTCGCGGCGCCGCCGAACTCGGACCGGCCGGGGAGCTTCTCGGCGAGTAGCACCTGTCCACCGACTCGCCCGCCCGCCTCGTACAGCACAACGCGGTGACCTCGTTGTGCGGCGATCGATGCCGCTTTCATCCCGGCTGGACCACCGCCGACCACAATCACGTACCTGCTGGTGTCTGCAGGCTTCAACGTCCCGTAGTCGAGCTCTCGTCCGGTTTCCGGTCGTTGGATACAGGAGATCGGGTAACCGAGGTGGAAGTGGCCGATGCACGCCTGATTGCAGGCGATGCAGGCCCGGATGTCGTCGACCCGCTGGTCCTGGGACTTCTGTGGCATCTCAGGGTCACAGATCAACGCGCGCGTCATGGCGCAGGCGTCCGCCGAGCCACTGCTCAGAATCGCCTCGGCCTCGTGTGGTTGGTTGATCCGCCCTGCCACAAGAACCGGAACCGAGACGGCGGCACGGATCCGCGCGGCCGATGGCGCGGTGTATGCCGCCTCGTGACTCATCGGCGGCACGATATGTGTCGAGCCGGCCAACGTCGCCGACGTTCCCTGGGTCACGTTGAAGTAGTCGAGCCCGCCGACGGCGTCGAGGCGGCGGCAGATCTCGACCACCTCGTCCTCCGACACGCCGTCGAACGAATTGTCCGACGCGGAAATACGGACACCGACCACGAAGCCCTCGCCGACCGCAGCCCTGACCGTGGACACGACCTCACCGAGGAACCGCATCCGGCTGGTCAGATCGCCGCCGTAGGCGTCGGTGCGCCGGTTGAGGGCGGGGTTGAGGAACTGGGCGGGCAGGTAGCCGTGGCTGGCGACGATCTCGACGCCGTCGAAGCCTGCGCGCGCGAGACGAACCGCCCCATCGGCGTAGCCGCGGACGATCTCGTCGATCTCGTCCTGGGCGATCGCGCGGGGCATCACGTGGAATCGCTCGTTCGGGACGGCCGACGGTGCCAGCGCGACGGGCAGCGCACCGTCTGACGACTCCATGATCTCTCGCCCGGGATGGAAGATCTGCGAGATGATCTTGCATCCGTGAGCATGAACGGCATCGGCCAGTCGTGTGTACCCCGGGATGGCGCTGTCGTCGGTCACCATCAGTACGTGCGAGGTGTAACGGGCGGATTCGTGGATTCCGGCCACTTGTGTGATGATCAGTCCCACACCACCTTCCGCGCGTGCGCGGTGGTAGGCGATCAGACGGTCGGTGACCTGTCCGTCGTGCACCATCACGGTGTCGTGCGCCGAGGAGAAGATCCGGTTCTTCAACGTCATGGACCCCAGCGACAGTGGGCTGAAGAGCGTCGGGAAGTCGGTAGGCGCCGGTGCTGTCGTCATGAGTGATCTCCTTCGTGGGCTGGGATAACGCGATCGAGGTCGATCGACGGTGAGAAGCGCGTGACTCCTGTCACGCTGAAATGTGCCGCTTCGATGACGCAGTGCGTGCGACCAGACGCCGGGTTCGTTACACCGGATCCGCGGCGAGCTCGGGCGTCTCGCCGCCGATGTGAGTGTATGCGTGCGGCCGGGCGCGACGCAGGTACACCGCCAGCCCGACACCGGAGAGTGCGATAGCGGCGATTCCCAGCTGCAGGAGCGACCCGAGAACGGTGCTGCCGCCGATGAGCAGCGGGAAGTACACCGCGACCACGCACAGCATCGACACCAGACTCAGCAATCCCAGTCCAGGCGCGATGGTCGTGGCCCACATGCTCTCGTCATGGGCATTGCGCCGGAAATACACGATGACTGCCAGGCAGGTCGCAGACATGAGCAGCAACAGCGCGTAGGCCGCGATGCCGAACATCCACGAGTAGAACTTGATGGCGTCGACCCGGGACAGGAAGGCGATCAGGATGATGGCCAGGCCGACGGCCGCGACGAGCAAGGAAGCGTTCGCCGGCGACTTGTGCTTGGGGTGGACGGCCCCGAACCGGGCGGGGAAGACTCCGTCTCGTGAGAGCGCGAAGATGTAACGGGCCAACGGATTGTGCGATGACAGCGTCGACGCCAGGATGCTGGTCACCACCATGCAGATCATGATCTCCGCCATCACATTTCCGGTGTAGAAACGGAGCCCGGCCTCGAACAGTCCCGAGGGGTTGTCGGTCGCGGCGCCGGCCGCATCGGCGGGACCGTAGAAAGTGACTAGCGCCCACGACGACATTACGTAGAACATGCCGATCAGGGCCACACCCAGGTACGTGGCGCGTGGAATGGTGCGCTGCGGGTCCTTGACCTCGGTCCGGTAGATGGCCGTCGCTTCGAAGCCGGTGAAACATGCGCAGGCGAACAGGACTCCGATACCGAGCGACCCGGACAGAAATGCTCCAGGCGTGAACGACTGGACCTGCCACCCGTTCGGGCCGCCGGTAGCGGCGACCGCGACGTTGAAGGTCATCACGAGGACGACTTCGATGATCATCATGATGCTGAGCACCTTCCCGGACAGTTCCACGTTGAAGTGGCCCAGGGTCGACACAATCGACCAGAGAAGGAGGCCCCAGAGGCACCACGGAACGAATTCCAATGCGCTCGTAAACGACGTGAGCAGTGTTGCGAAAGCAGTGCTGAAGAAGGCGTAGTTGCCGACCAAGAGCGCCAGATAGGCGAGCATGGCGATGAAGGAGGCGCCCAGACCAGCTGGACGACCGAGCCCACCGGTGATGTAGGCGTAGAACGCTCCCGTTCGCGGGAAGTTGCGGACCATCGTGGTGAACCCGACCGAGAAGAGAAGGAAGGCCAGTGTCACGAAGACGAAGACCAGCGGAGATCCCGCTCCGTTGCCCTCCGAGATCACCAGCGGCATCCAGCCGGACACCGACGCCAGTGGCGACGCCAACGCCAAGACGGTGAGGATGAGCTTGGGCGTGTTCAGCCGCCCGGACAATTTGGCGGTAGGGTGTGTCGGGCTGGTCGGCGAGACTTGGGTGAGCGTATCCGGTGTATCGGTCATGGTGTCTCCGTACAGATGTTTCAAAGGATGTGTTCGACAGAGGCGCCATCGGATGGTCGACGGTGGCCATCCCTTGCAGCGAGTACCGGTCGCTGACCCGACCGGATGGAGGCGTGCGGGATCGCAGATCGTGCGACGCGCGCACTGGGGCCACCGACTCATCGGTCATGGTCAGCGTGGTGGCGGAGTGATCTTCCGTAACCGTCAGAGGGCCTGGTGATCCACCGGGTCGGCCGGGATGGCAGGCCGGGATTCCTGCTAGAGGTCGAGGACCAGCTTCGGGGTGAGCGCTCTGCCGACGCAAGTCATCATGCAGTCGTTCGCCGCCTTCTCGGCGTCATCAAGGACACTGTCACGGTGATCGGGCGTTCCGTCCAGAACGGCAACCTCGCAGGTCCCGCAAATGCCTTCTCTGCAGGAGGTCGGAATGTCGATGCCCGCGGCTTCGAGGACTTCGACGATGGACTGTTCCGGTGCCACGTACAGGGTCTGGGCCGATTGCGCGAGTTCGACTTCGAAGCCCGTGCTCGGACCGGCCGACTCCGTGGACACCGGTGTGAAGCGTTCGAAACGCAGTCGTCCTGGCGGCAATTGGGCACAGGCCTGCTGGGCGGCGTTGATCAACGGCTCTGGACCGCACACGTAGACGTGGGCATCACCTGGCATCGCCCGCACGGCCGCCGGAAGGTCCAACAGTCCGGTCTCATCCTGAGGGGCGATGGTGACCCGGTCGCGGTAACACTCCAGTTCCTTGAGAAAGGCCATACTGGCCCGACATCGACCTCCGTAGAGCAGTCGCCAATCCGATCCGGCGGCCTCCGCGGCCGCGATCATCGGGAGGATCGGCGTGATCCCGATGCCACCTGCGATGAACAGCTGACTGGCGCCGGCCTCCATGGTGAAGTGGTTCCGAGGCCCCACCACGTCGATGGCATCGCCGATGCCCAGCTGATCATGGATGTACACCGAGCCGCCGCGGCTGTTGGCGGACCGCAGCACCGCGATTCGCCATAGGCCGGCCGCGTCTGCGGGCCCGCACAGCGAATAATGGCGGATCAGGCCGGGCGCGAGATGGACCTCGATATGAGCGCCGGCGGACCAACTCGGCAACGGCGAACCGTCGTCGCGACCCAGGAGAACCGAAACGACGCCTTCGGCTTCCTGAGTCAGACCGACGACAGTGAGCCGGAGGTCGCTCCTGGTGTCACTCACCGCAGACACCGAACGTGATGAGCCGGCACTCCATCGATGAACGCGTGACCATTGTTACGCGGTAGCATGGCGGACGACGTCACCGATCATCTTCTGGAAGGCGGCAACCTGGCCTTCGTCCGGAACGAGGACGCCGGTGGCGACCTCACCACTGCGCATCCCGCGATGGACCGACTCGATCAGCGACAGGTCTTCTTCGCCGACTTCGTTGAAGAACTTGACCAGCTTCTGCTCCGTGTCCTCGTCGATCTCGTCTCCCATGAAGTAGTCGTAGTGGGCCAGAGTTTCGTCGGCGCTGACGGGCGTGAACGACAGTGCCGCGAAGTTGCTTCCGCCAGGCCAGATCACGGTCATGAAGTTGGGCCACAGGAAGTCATTCTGGTTTACCTTGATGTCCCCCTCCATGTTGTACGGGGCGCTCTGCGGATCCTCGCGGAATCGCTCCTGGGGGAGTGTCCGTGCGGAGCATGCGGCTCCGTTCACCTCGAAGGGGTAGCCAGTGGAGGTGTTCACCTCGAATGTTTTCGCATAGGCCGGATGAGCGGGAGTGCAGTGGTAGCATTCGAGGAAGTTCTCGACGGCGGTCTTCCAGTTGCCGCGGATCTCAAAGGTCTTACGCGCGCGGAACTTGAGAGTGCTCCGGTTGACGCCGGTTTCGGTGAGCACAGCTTCGAGCGGGGCGACGTAGGAGTCGAACGGCTCCACATCGTGATCCAGGCTCACGAAAATCATCGATGACCACACCGCGACGGGAAGCTTCTTCAGCGGGTAGGCCGACTTGTCGAAACCATCGAACATGTCTTCGCGCGGTGCTGCGCAGAGGTTTCCGCTCAGATCATAGCTCCACGCGTGATAGGGGCAGCTGAATCGGCGGGTGTTGCCGCTCCCTGAAGCGACTTCGTGGAACCGATGCCGGCATACATTGACGATGGCGTTGATGCCGTCGGCGGACTTGGTGACGATGATCGGGGTGTCGACGACCTTCGTCGTGAAGTAGTCGCCCTTCTTCTTCAGCGAGTCCACCGGCCCCACGTACTGCCATGTCCTGGCGAAGATGTGCTTCTTCTCGATATCGAGGATCGCCGGATCGGTGTACCACGACACCGGCAGGGTCTCGACCAGTTCGCCGGTCCGCGCCTGATCAGCGACGTTCAGCAAGGTCATGACTGTCTCCTTCAGTCTGATTTCCAGAGTGTGCTGGACAACTTGGAGGTGACAGTACGCAACGCATATCTATCGGGTCCACTTATAAGTCGTAATTCGTATCTCATGCTGAGTACGCTGTACGCGACACGACTCCGATACAACACCGTTGTGTGGCGTAATGTGGACGATGAGTAGCGAGGTGCGGGCTGAGCGGGATGGCCGTCCAGCACGACCTCCGGGTCAGGTGCAGCTCGATGCCCTGGACCGCTGGCTCTTGGATCAACTCCAGCTGGACGGGCGAAGGCATTTCGAGACCTCGCGCGACAGCTGAACGTGGCAGAGCGGACTGTCCGGACCCAGGTGAAGCGCCTGCGCGACACTGGCGTACTGCGCATTCTCGGCTACGTCGACCCTGGGGACTGTTTCAAGATCGGTGTTTCCGGCCTGGCACGCGCACAGGACCGGCGGGATGGGCACTGCGAGTGATGACAGCGGCCTTTGTGAGTCCACGTGAGCGTGACGAGAAGCCGGCGCGGCTGTCGCCGGAGCAGGCCGCCGCGGCGGCGATGGTGGCCGAGACCGAGCGCGAGGAATGGCCTTGCCCGGCCCCGACGGCCTGCTGAAGCTGTTCACCGAGCACGCGCCGGAAACGGCAGTGAACGAAGAAGTGACCGAGCACCTCGGTCACGAGAAGAATAAGGCCGGCCCCGACCGTGATTCGAACGATGCGTGGAGCGGAACTCGGCCGAAGACAGTGTTGCCGGAGGCCGCCGGCGAAGTGCGGATCGACGTACCTCGGGACCGGGAAGGCACGTTCGAGCGCCAGATCGTGAAGAACCGGCGACGTCGGCCAACGAACGCAGCTCAGATCGTGCTCTCGTTGTACGCAAAAGGAATGACGACCAGATAAGTCTCCGCGCATGTTGGCGAGATCCACGGGCGTCGGTGAGCATGCGGTACTGGTCGCGCGGCCGGGACTTCCAACGTTCCGTCAACCGGTCGGAGAACCACCTGAACGACGCCTCCCGAACCAGCACCTGGTCGATGTCGTGCTCTTCGCGGGATCTCCCGTGATCGCAGGAGTTCCTCCTTCTGGGGCGGGGAGCTGGCCCACGTCCACGACCCGAATCGCCGCCGGTGACCGCGACAACGGCACCAGGGGCTCCGTCGCCGTGGCCTTGGACGCTTCGTCCGGAACCGAGAGATCGATCTCCAGATCGCGAGCGGTGCGTTGCCCCACGAACCCGACACAGGTGCCAGTCAGGCGGTCCTCGTCGCGCGCGACCGCAAGGCGAGAGCATGAAGCGTCAACTCGTCTCCGGTGGGCGGCGCCGAGCTCGACGTACGTTGACCGCCCGCTGCAGCAGCGGGCTGACACCGACGGCGAGCGCGATGATCGCTGATGCCGCAATGCCCGGCCACAGGCCGATCCGCACGAGAAGGGCGCCCACGCCGGCACCAGCTCCGATCGCGACGATGGCCACTGCCCGGCGAACCCAGGGCTGCCCGCTTCGACGCGCAATCCATGAGTCGGCCGCCAGACCGGTGACGGTGGAGGTGACGACCACCGTCGTAACGTCCTTGACCCCGATGTGACGGGCAACGCACGCCTGAAGGCCCATCGGCGCGGCTAGCATCGCGGTGAGGACGTGGCCCAGCGGACTGCCCGCCTCGACCGGCATGACCGCGAGCCCGGCGCCGGCCGCGAAGGTCAGCGCTACGACGAGGAGGAGGCCGGTGGCTCGGGGGACCCAGCCGGCCCCGGCGCCGCGCAGGACGCGGCCGCCGATCGCCGCTCCGGCCATGAACGCGGCGAGCGCGATGAGCGGGCCGAGCACCGGGAGATCGTCGGCGCTCGCGACGGCCATCCCCAAGATGACGACGTTTCCGGTCATGTTGCCGGTGAAGACCTTGTCGAGGCCGAGGTAGCCGACGGCGTCGGAGATCCCGGTCGAGAAGGTGAGGACCAGCATCGAGGCCAGCGCGAAACGTGCGCTCGGCTGCGTGCTCACCGGGTCCTGGAGCTGGCGGGCTTTGATGCTGGTTCCTTCCTGTTCGTGCGTCGGGGATCCGGGCCGATCTCGGTCGGCAGGCCGCCGCCATGGTGCGACCACCGTTCGCCGAGGGAGATGAGCTCACGGTCGCCGGGAGTGAGAACGGGCGATGGGTTCGTCTCGGCGTTTCTCGTCGTCGGGTCGCGCCACTGGCGCGTGTCGGCGGGCGCGACAGCGCCGCGCCCGCCGACCGCGACGTCGGGATGGCAGGGTCAGTCGTCCATGGAAACCTTGTTGGTCTCCGGACCCATCCGGGCGCCGACGAAGGTCAGCACCCCGGCCACGACGAGGAGGAGTACCGGCACGTGCCGGTAGGACATGACCTCCCCAAGCTGGAGCATGATCGCGCTGTAGAACGACGGGATCACCACGGCCACGGTGTAGCCGATGCCGTAGCCCGAGGACCGGACGTTGGTCGGGAACCGTTCACACAGGTACGCGACGATCATCGCGTTGGGTGCGACGGTGATCACCAGGCACAGGCCGACGAGCAGGATGGTGAGCGGCAGTGATCCGCCGCCGCTGACCACACTGATCATCAGCCAATAAAGGCCCGCTGAGAGCGTGACGGTACCGACGCCGGCGATCGAGAGCATCCGCCGCCTTCCGAAGCGCTGGCCGAGCAGGCCGCACAGCGGGTAGGCGACCGCGAGGACGACGTTGGCGATGAGCAGACCCCAAGTGACCGACTGGCCGGGCAGTTTGAAGTAGGAGATCAGCAGGGTGGGGGTGGCTGAGGTCAGGATCTGGATGCCGAACCACAGGCCGGTCATCAGAACGAACACCTGGATGAGAGCCTTGCGGTTCTCCCCGGAGAACAGTGTCTTCAGCGGCGACCCGGTGGACTTCTGTCCAGACTTGCGGGCCTCCTCCCACACCGCGGACTCCTGGACCTCCTTGCGGTAGTAGAAGAAGAAGCACAGCGAGAGCACTCCGCCGATGACGAACGGGATGCGCCAGCCCCACTGCTGATATGGGCCGGTGGCGTTACTCCCGTTGAGCATCCGCATCAGGGCGAAGGTGACCAGCGAGATCGCCACGTAGGCCAGCGGGTAGGCGCCGGCGATGATCCCACCGACCTGGCCACGCAACCGCCGCGGCGCACCCTCGATGGCGAGGGGGTTGGCGCTGGTGTATTGCCCGCCCATGAACACGCCGCCGACGAGCCGGAGCAAGGGCAGCAGGATCAGTGCCCAGAAGCCGGCGACAGCGTAGCCGGGCAGCGCCCCCACGAGGAACGTGGTGACGGTGACACCGCCCGCAGCGATCAGGGTGGTGCGCTTGCGGCCGATCTTGTCGCCGAGGTGGCCAAAGACGAACGTACCGATCGGCCTGCCGAGGAAGGCCGCGGCGAACAGTGCGAACCCGAAGGTGGTCGCCTCGGTCGCGGACAGGTCGGCCGCCATGAAGTAGCCCAGGGCCGGGGCCAAGGCGACGATCGGCAGATAGATGTCGAAGTAGTCGACGAACAAGCCGAACCAGGCGCCCTTCGCAGCGCTCTTGGCCTGTGGGGTCATTCGCTCTGTGGCCGGGTCGGTCGTCAACGGCTCAGCGGCCGACGCGCCGTCGGCGGTCTTCTTGGTGCTCACCGGGCCTCATCCCTCCGGTCTGCGTCGGCGAGGCCGGACGTCGTCGGCCTGTCGTTCGGGGGATGGGGAAATATCGTAGCCATGATCGTCTCTTCTCTTCGCGAACGGGGGCAGGCGCAGGCCAGCGGGAATGTCGACGTTGACAGCAGGTGACCGGGGGCGCCCCTACGAAGAGTGGGAGCGGGGTGGTCGGGGCGGCCGCGGCTGGAACGCCGCCCGGGCCGCCGGAGCGGTCAAGCAGCCCGGGCGGTGGTCTCAGGCCGTGATCTGGGTCGTCAGGTGCGCGTCGCGGTTCTTGAGCATTTCCGCGTCGGCATAACCCATCAGCTCGGGGTTGCCCTTGCCGAGCATGACCTGGAAGTACACGGGCTCCAGGCTGGTGTTGTCGTAACCGTGAATTACCCCTGGCGGGCACGCCACGGTCTCCCACGGGCCGAGGGTGCGGGTGATCCGGTTGCCCTCCTCGTCCTCGACGAACACCTCGAGGTGGCCCTGGAGGACGAAGAACACCTCCTCCACCTCGTGGGTGTGCGGGGCGTTGCCTTGACCCGGCGGCACAAACATGATGCTGAGCGTGAACGCCCGGGCCGGGATGATGGTGGGGTCGGTGACCTTGCCCGAGCCGCCCGCGCCGATGAACCGGTGCTGTGCGCGGCGATACCCGTCGATGCGGGCGTCGGCGAAGGCGTCCCAGTCGGCGGTCTTGTCCCGGAACCGGCCGGTGTAGGTGTCGGCGATCTCCTGGAGCGAGAGCTTCTCGACGTCCGGCGGACGCGGGTGGAATGCTTTACCCATGATTCTCCTCTGGTCGGTGTAGGGGTTGGGGTCGGTTCAGGAACCGAGCTACGCCGTGCGTGCCCGTTCGATGGCCTGGTGCACGCTGAACGGGGTGACGGGGAGCCGGTCGATCGAGACGCCGAGCGGGGCTAGGGCGTCGACGACGGCGTTGGCGATCGCGGCGGGAGGGGAGATCGTCCCCGCCTCGCCGACTCCCTTGACGCCGAGCGGGTTGCGCTCGGACGGGGTCTCCAGGTGGATCTGGTGCGCCACCGGGATGTCGTTCATCGTGGGCAGCAGGTAGTCCATGAATGTCGTGGTCTGCGGCTGCCCCTGCGGGTCGTAGACCAGCTGCTCGTAGAGGGCGGCGCCGATGCCCTGGGCGACCCCCCCTTGGATCTGCCCGTCAACGATCTGGGGGTGGATGATGCGCCCGCAGTCGTGCACGATCACCATGTTCTTCAGGTCCACGAAGCCGGTTTCGACGTCGACCTCGACCTCGGCGACCTGGAAGCCGTAGCCGAAGGTCACCGTAGGCGGAACGAAGTAGTAGGTCTCCTTGATCCCGGCTTCGAAGTCCTTCGGGACCTGCGAGTGTGGGCCGGGCGCGGCGGCAGCGGCGATCTGGGCGAAGGTCACCATCCGATCGGGCTCGTCGGCGACGAAGACCGTCGAGTCGGCGAGCTCGAGGGTCTCCCGCGGCGCGCCGAGGATGGTGGCGGCGATCGCGACGATGCGCTCGCGGAGCCTGCGGGAGGCGACCAGAACGGCCGAGCCCGCGGTCACCGCGCTGCGCGAGGCGAACGTTCCGCAGCCGTAGGGCACCACGGCGGTGTCCCCGGCACGCACGATGACCTGGTCGATGTGCGTCCCGAGCTCATCGCACGCGATCTGGGCTAACGTAGTGCGGTGGCTCTGGCCGTGCGGTGCGCTGCCGGCGCCGACCAGAACGACGCCGGCGGGCGTGAGCTCGACCTGGGCGCCCTCGAAGGGGCCGATGCCGGTGCCCTCGACGTAGGTGCCGACACCGATGCCGCGCCAAACGCCGCGCTCGCGCAGTGCCTGCTGGTCGTGCTTGTGCCGCTCGTAGTCGACGGCGGCGAGCGCCTTGTCGAAGGCTGAAGGAAAGTCGACGGCGTCGTAGACGATCTCGTTGCCGTCCCGGTACGGCATCCCCCGCGAGCAGGGCATGTCTTCCACGGGCACGAGGTTGCGCCGCATGACCTCGACTGGGTCGAGGCCCAGCTTGCGTGCGATCTCGACGACGAGCCGGTCCATCGCGAAGATGGCCTCCGGTCGTCCTGCGCCGCGGTAGGGGACGTTCGGCGTCTTGTTGGTGAGCACGCACTCGCCGCGCGAGCGAAAGTGCGGCACCTGGTAGAGGCTGCGGAAGTGCGCGGCACTGTTGTACGCGCAGGTGATGGAGAACGGATTGTAGGCGCCGCAGTCCAGCAGGAAGCGGTCGTCGATGGCGACGACGGTGCCGTCTGGCTCGTAGGCGACGTCGACGAAGTGGATCTGGTCGCGGGAGTGGGCGGTGGAGGTGAGGTGCTCTAGGCGATCCTCGATCCACCGCAGCGGGATGCGGTAGGTAAGGGCGAGGTGCGCCATGAGCACCTCCTCGGGGTAGACCTGCACCTTCGGGCCGAACCCGCCGCCGACGTCGGGCGCGGTCACGCGGACCTTGTGCTCGGGCACGTCGAGCTGCTCGCAGATACGGGTCCGGACCATGAACGGCGCCTGGGTCGAGCTCCAGACTTGCAGCTCGTCGGCGACTCGGTCGAAAGTTGCGACCACGCCGCGGGTCTCCATAGGTACGCCGGCCTGCCGCTGGGTGGTGAAGCGGAAGCTGTCGGTGTGCGTCGCCTTAGCGAAGGCGGCGGTGACGTCGCCCGCCTCGACCTCGAAGTAGGCCTGGGTGTTGCGGGGTATGTCTTCATGCAGCAACGGGGCCCCGTCGGCGATCGCTTCCTCGGGGTCGACGATCACCGGAAGGTCGGAGTACTCGACTTCGATCAGTCCGAGCGCGTCCTCGGCGACGTAGCGGTCGGTCGCGATGACCGCGGCGATCGCCTGGCCGACGTAGCGGACCCGGTCCACCGGGAGCACCTCGATGTCACACGGGAGAGTGACCGGCGACGCCGCCTCGGCGAGTCCGGGCGGGGTGTGCTCCTGGTCGACGAACCGGCTGAACGGCTTGACCGCGTCCGCGATGTCCGTCCCGGTGATCACCGCGTGCACGCCGGGCAGGCTTTCCGCCGCGCTGGTATCGATCGAGACGATCCGGGCGTGCGCGACGCCGCTGCGCAGCATCGCGACCTCGAGCATGCCGGGCAGTTCGATGTCGGCGACGTAGGTGCCCGTACCTGTGACGAGCGGCCGGTCTTCCTTACGCCGGACGCTGCGGCCGACCCAGGAGGTGCCCGGCGGTGGCGCGGACTCCACTTCCGGGACCACGTGGCCGGAATGGGCTGGCAGGGTGGCGGTCATGCTGCGTCCTCCGGTTCAGTTCGCTCCCCGTCCACGGACGGCGTCCCCTTGTCGGCGGCACCGCAGGCGGACCCGCAGGCTGCCCGTTTGTCCGCCGCGCACTGCACCGCCCGCACGATCGCGGAGTAGCCGGTGCAGCGGCAGATGTTGCCGCCGAGCTGGTCGCGGATCGTCGCGTCGTCGGTGGGGTGTCCCTCGGCGAGGAACTCCTGGGTCGCCATGACGAAGCCCGGCGTGCAGAACCCGCACTGCAGGCCGTGCTGCTCGGAGAACGCCTGCTGGACCTCGTCGAGTTCACCGTCCTGCGCGATCCCCTCGATCGTCGTGATCTCGTGGCGTTGCGCGGTGACGGCCAGCACCAGGCACGCCCGGGCGGAGTAGCCGTCGAGCAGGACGGTGCAGGCACCGCACACACCGTGCTCGCACCCGAGGTGCGTGCCGGTCAGCCCGAGCTTGTCGCGCAGGAAGTCCGCCAGACTGATCCGGGGTTCGGCCTCGGCCGTCAGCGTGGCACCGTTGACAGCCAGGGTGATCGCGATTTCCTGGCCGGTGGCCTGGACGCTCATGAGTTGTCCTCGATCCTCTCGGCGGCGCGGGTGAGGGCCCGCCGGACTATGACGCCCACCAGCCGCCGCCGGTACTCGGCGTCTCCATGCAGGTCCGGGGTGGGCTCAGCGGCCTCGACGGCGGCATCGGCGGCTTCCGCGAAGGCGGCCTCCCCAACTGGTCTGCCACGGAGCGCTTCCTCGGCAGCGGTCAGCCGCACGACCGCGGGCGCGGCGCCGGAGGCGGCCAGGCGCGCGCTCGTGATGCGACCGTCGCCGTCGGTCTCCAGGGCCGCCGCGGCAGACGCGATGGCGAAGTCGCCGTGGCGGCGGGCAAGCTCGACGAAGGCGGTGCCGGTCGTGGGCGAGGCCAGCGGGAACCGGACCTCGGTGAGAAGCTCACCTGGCTCGAGGGTGGTGGCCAGGAAGCCGTCGAAGAACTCGGCCGCGCCAAGGGTCCGCGCGCCGGACGGACCGAGGATCACGAACGTGGCGTCGAGCAGCATCGCCAGGACGGTCCACTCCGCGGAGGGGTCGGCGTGAACGAGGCTGCCCCCGACGGTCCCCCGGTTGCGGATGGCCACGTGGCCGATGTGACGGACGGCCTCGGCGATCATCGGCGACCGGGCCGCGACGCGCGGGTCGAGCTCGATGTCGCGGTGTCGACACAGCGCGCCGACCACGAGCTCGTCGGGTGTGTGCCGGTGGTGCGCCAGCTCGGTCACGCCGTTCAGGTCGATCAGTGCCGTGGGCGCGGCGAGTCGCAGTCCGAGCAGCGGCAGCAGGCTCTGACCGCCGGCCAGGAACTTGGCATCCTCACCGTGCCGGGCCAGCAGATCTACCGCCTCTGCCGCGGTCCCTGGCGCCTCGTAGGCGAACGCCGCGGGCTTCATCGCGCGGTGCCGTCGTCGGCTTGTCGCCGGGCTACCGCCTCGATCTCGACCGTGGCCCCATAAGGCAGAGCCGAGACGGCGAGGAAGCTGCGCGCCGGGCGGGGAGCCTCGAACCGGGCGATCAGCTGATCATTGGCAGCTTCGCGGAGGCTGATGTCGGTGACGAAGTAGGTCAGCTTGACGAGATCTGCCAAGCAGAGCCCGACAGTGCCGAGTCGCTCCTCAAGGCGGTCGAGGGCCGCGTCGAGCGCTTCGCTGGCCCCTGTGACCGGCTCACCCGCGCGATCGACAGCTAGGGCGCCGGAGACGTAGGCCGTGTCACCTACGAGCCTCGCGGGCGAGTAAGGGTGGGCCCGGTCGACGGGCGAGTGAGCTTCAGTCGTCATTCCCACACGGTATTCCAAGTTATTTTTAGTTGACAAGATCTAATCTTGAAAACTTTGTGTCACAAGCGGACGGCTGTCCGTTTGCGTCTAACGGAACGCCGGACGAGCCCGAGGGCCCAGGTCGGCGAGGCAGCGCAGCACCGCCCACGCGACCAGTGCGCTGGTCGCGGGGTTAGCTGGGCTCGGGTAGTTCTCCAAGACGAACCGATGCACGCCGAGGTCCGAGGTGACGGTCACCTCGTGCCTGGTCCGCTCCGCGTTCGGATCGGCCACCAGCTCTACGTGCACCGCCTCGGGCGAATCGACGGCCAGGGCCAGCGCCGCGGCGACATTGAGGTTGGCGGGGAACAGCTCCGCGGCTTGCTCCGGTCCGCCACTGAAGACAACGGATGGCGCGTCACCCGGACGGGCCTGCTGCAACCCGTCGCGCTGCTCGTCTGACATCCAGGGTTGCACGAGCGCGGGCGGGCGCTTCGTCGTGCGAAGGTCCACCCGGACCCCGGAGCCCGAGAGCCGTGCCGCGCGAATCAGGTCGAGGCCGGCGATCGCACCGGTGCTCAGGATGATCCGGCCCGGCCCAGGGTGATCTAGCAGCGGTCGCACCGCGGGCCGGAGAAACGCCCCGGTGGACACCGCGAGAAGAGTGCCGCCACGCTCGAGAACCGCGGGTGCGATTTCCTGCAGAGCCTGCGAGCCCGCCGCCTCCACGATGATGTCCGCGGTGTCCACGAGGGCGTCGACGTCCGCGACGGCGAACTCCTCCGGGGCGCCCGCCTTATCCATGATCCCGGCGAGCACGGCCCCCGGCACCCGGCCCGCAATGAGCGCTTCCACTACCTGACGACCGATCGCGCCGTAGCCGACGAGACCGACCCGCATCGCGTCGACACCGGCCTCGGACCGGGCGAGAGATTCCGCCGTCACCAGGACCGCCTGCGGCGGAACAGGGCGGCGCACAGGCCCGCGACGGCGAGGGCGAGAACGCCTACGGCCGCGGGACCAGCCCAACGCAGCATCGGGGCCGCGCCGAGCAGGTCGAGCGGCTCGACCGAAGCCGCGGACGCCGGAACCGACTCCGCCGGTGTGGCGGCCTGAGCGGACGGGGCGGTCAGCGACTCCGCCAGGGACGAGGAGAACCGGCCGATGATCGAGTCCGCGACGTCGGAGATGACGCCTCGGCCGAACTGGGCCGGCCTTCCCGTGATAGTCATATCGGTGATCACGGTGACCTCGGTCTTGTCCGCACCGGCGGCGCGGAGCGTGCCGGTCAACGTGGCGGCAGCGGTGCCGTTGCCGCGGGTGTCGCGCCCGGACGCGCCGATGACCACGCGGTGGTCGCTGTCGTCGCGCTCTTGGTAGGTGCCCTTGCCCTTGTAGGTCATGGAGATCGGGCCGACCTTGATCTTCACGGTCCCGGCGAACTCGTCACCGGCGGCCTCGGTCAGCGCCGCGCCGGGGAAGCACGGAGCGACGCGCGCGGGATCGTTCAGTGCCGCCCATGCCTTGTCTAGCGGCGCTGCGATGATGAAGGTGTGTTCGAGCTGCACAAGTCGTCCTTTCGATGGTGGATCAAGAAGATCGGCTGATCACAGGCCGCGCGCGGCGGCGCCGGTGCGGGGGTCGGCACCGGCCGACAACGGGCCGTGGTCGCCCGGTAGACGGAGCACCTGCTGAGCGGAGCGCAGCGAGTGTCGTCCGGCCCGGTCGAACTCACCGCGAGCCCGCAGGCTCACCAGATCCGCCGCACAGAACCCCTCCTCGACGACAAGCCGGTCGCCGAAGCGCCCCCAGCGGGGCGCGACAACGAGGGCCGCCGGGTCGTGGACCCCGTCGAGCACGTTCGTGACGGTCTGGGAGTTCCAGCGCATCTGGTTTTCCCCGCCCGGGGTGGCACCCATCATCAGGGTGCCGTCCTCAAGGCCCACCGCCCACGCATGCAGCGTGGTGACCGGTCTGCGGCCCGCGGCGGGGAAGTTGGGGTGCCCCGGGGTGGCGGCAAAGCCTCGGCCGGGGCGGTTGGACAGCACCAAGCCGTAGGGCTCGACGACGATGCCGCTGCCGTAGCGCTGGAACGAGTTCGAGTGCACCAGCACCACAGCGTCGCCGTTGCGGTCGGCCGCAGTGACCACCGAGGTGCCACCGCCCGATGACCGGTCCCCGTAGGTGCGAACCCGGTGCGCGATCGCGGCCTCGACGCAGGCGACCAGCTCACCCGCCGAGCAGTCCCGAGCGGACGCCACGACCGCGTCGAGCAGGGAGGGGCCATGGGTGGGCCCGGGAGTGGCCCACAACCGCCGGGCGCCGGCCGCGCCCGTCGCTGGCGCGCTCCAGACCGCGCGCGCACTGTCGAGCTCGTCGCGCTCGATCACCCCGCCCCTGCGGCGGATCGCCTCATATACCGCGTCCCCGAGCCTGTCGGCGAACAGCGCCTCAGGGTGGGCGACGTAGCGTTCCAGGACCTCGGCAAGGCCAGGCGCCTTCGTGTGCGTCCCCGCCGCGGCGGGTTGTCCCCCTGGCAGGTAGACGACGCCGTCGGGGTTCTGCGCGCGGAGTACCTCGACCGAGCGCTCGGTGAGGTAAGCGCCGATCTCGGTCCAGGCGAACCCGTCGCGGGCCAGCTCGATCGCCGGTGCGGCGAGCCGGGCGAGAGACATCCGGCCGCGTTCGGCCAACGCCCGGTATCCCGCCGGCGCACCGGGAATACCGACGGAGAGCCCCCCGACCGCCGACAGGGGTCGCGTGGCGAGCGTCTCGGCCAGGGCGCGAGGAGCTGTCCCGATCGAGAGCAGCGCTTCCGGCTCGGCGGCGTCCGCGCGCTTCACCAGGGCGACGACGTCACCCGCGAGCCCACACTTGGGAGGCAACATCACCGTCTCGACGAGCGCTGCCGCCACCACGGCGTCGTAGACGGTCCCGCCGTCACGCAGGACCGCGACACCTGCGTCGGCGGCCATCGGAGTGGCGGCGGTGACGACCGCACGCTCGCTAGTCGCACGGTACTGGGCGATCGCCGCCTCTTCGGGAACACTGTGCATTACCACTCCTTGTATGCTCAGATCTAACGTAGTATACAAAAAAAGGTTTGACTACCCAGAATTCTGGACGATTGGCGGCGAAGACATGGCGACGAAGATCGACTCCCGGGTCGAGCAGGCCGAAACCACGGACGTCTTGAGGACCGAGGTGCGGTCACCGGTCGACGGCGCGACGCTGGGGACCGTCACCAACGCCGGACCTGCCGACGTCGCGAGCGCGATCGCGAAGGCCGCGTCTGCCGCCGTGGAGTTCGCCGCGCTGCCTGCCCACCGCCGCGCCGCGTTACTTCGCCAGGCAGCCGTCGCGGTCGACGAACAGCGTGACGCTTTGGTCGATGATCTGGTCCGAGGCCTGGGCAAGCCAGTGCGTTTCGCCCGCGCCGAGGCGAACCGCGGCTCGGACATGTTGCTGCGCTGCGCCGAGGAGCTCAGCTCACTCGGCGGCGAGACCCTGCCGCTCGACGCCGTTCCGGGCGGCGAGGGCCGCACCGGCATGACCTGGCGCGAGCCGCTGGGGGTGATCGCCGCGGTGACCCCGTTCAACGCCCCCGTCAACCTGACCCTGCAGAAGGTCGCACCGGCCCTGGCGATGGGTAACACGGTCATCGTCAAGCCCTCGCCTGAGGCCGCGCTGGTCGTCGAACGCCTCGTCGGCGCCATCTCCAGCGTGTTGCCCGACGGTGTACTGCAGGTTTTGCACGGCGGCCCGGAAGTCGTGCTCGGCCTCTCGCGCGACCCGAGGGTCGACGCGGTGTCTCTCACCGGCGGCACGGTCGCCGGCGAGGCCGTACTCCGGGAGGCGGGGATCAAGCCGGTCCTGCTCGAGCTCGGCTCGAACGCGCCGAATATCGTCCTGGCCGACGCCGACATCGCCGACGCGGCCACCCGGATCACCGGCGCGGCCTTCGGGGCGAGCGGGCAGCAGTGCATCTCCGCCCAACGGATCCTCGTCGAACGTTCGGCACACGACGAGTTCCTCGCCGCGTTCCTCGCCGCGGCTCGCGGCCTCGTTGTCGGGGACCCGGCCGAGACAGCGACCGACCTCGGCCCGATGATCCACCGGCGGTCCCGGGACCGGGTCGTCGAACTCGTCGACGACGCCGAGGCCCGCGGCGGGCGGATCGCCCTCGATGGCCGCACGGACTCGCTCTACCTCGGCCCGACCGTGGTGACCGACCCGCACCCGGACTCGCGCCTGCTGCGCGAGGAGGTCTTCGGCCCCGTCGTCGTCGTCCAGTCCGTCGACGATCTCGACGACGCGTTGGCCGTCGCCAATTCCGTCGATGTGGGACTGCAGGCCGCGTGCTTCACTCGTGACCTCGACCGGGCCTTCGCCGCGGCCCGCGGGCTCCGGGCCGGCTCCGTGTGGATCAACGAGGCCACCCGGTTCCGGCTGGACACCTACCCGTTCGGCGGTGTCGGGCGCAGCGGGCTTGGTCGCGAGGGTGTGCGGTACGCGATGGAGGAGCTCTCAACCCTCAAGTTCGTGGGTCTCCGCCACAATTGACGTACGACACGCGGCGATCACACCTTGCAGGAGCGGCTATAGGGCCAGCTCGTCGAGATGCTCGTCGGCCGGAGAGACCCCGTCCGGCGGGCCATCCGGGAGAATCACTGTTCAGTGACCGGAGTCGCGCGGCCGCGGCCGTTGATCGACGTCGGCGATCCAGTCAATCCGACACCGCCTGTTCATCACGAGCTGACGACGCCGGCACGCTAGACCTCCCGGACTCGTTCCCGGCCTTCCTCGACCGGAAGATCCACCGGCTGCCGAACAACGTCCGGATAGACGGCTCGTCGAAGACGATCGTGTGCGCGCCTCTGGACGCACAAGATGTCCAGAGGCGCGCACCGGCCCCGCTCGCCGACACATCGTCACCACCCATGAGCTGCTTCTGCAGCGGTGAAGTGCGGCGAGCCATGTCCCAGGGTGAGCGCACCGTTACTTCTTAGCCATCTGGTCGTCAAGAATTGATATGGTCGATGAGCAGAGTGGTGGTTGATGAGGTGGAGAAACGATGACGGCCGTATCGCAAGGGGCGCTGGTCGGCAGCGCCAGTCAGACGCTGCGCGAGCAGGTCTACGACCGGCTCGTCGAAATGATCGTCTCGGGCGAGATCCCACCCGGCGGGTCGATCCGCGAAAACCAGACGGCGGAACTGCTCGGTACGAGCCGCCTCCCGGTGCGCGAGGCCCTCCAGCAGCTCGAGGCCGAGGGCTGGCTCGAGCGCCGTCCCCGCGGCATCGCACGTGTTCGCACGCCGCAGATTACCGACATCGATGAGATCTTCGACATGCGCAGGCTGCTCGAGGTCGAGGCCATCGGACTCGCCGTGCGCCGCGCCTCGCTGGAGGACGTGGCCCGGTTGCGCGCGCTCTCCGACGCCGGGGCCGCCGCCGCCACGGCCGGCGACCAGCGGAACGCCATGCGGCTCAACGCCGAGTTCCACCACGAGCTGGCCGCTCTTGCCCGCCACGGCATGCTGAATGCCTTCCTCAAGATCCTCGACCGCAAGGTCCATTGGCTGTTCAGCAACGTCCGGATGGACCGCTTCGCCGAGCACGACCCGATCCTCGACGCCCTCGACGCGCGGGATGTTGAGGCAGCCCGCGCGGCGGCCCGCGAGCACATCGAGCGCACGCACGACATCCTCCGCGAGAAATGGGGACGCACGCCGTAGCACCGGCCCATTAGAACGTGTCTTACGTGGCGATCAGTGGCTGACGCGCCATGATCGTGGTTGTGGTTGATCGGTTGTCGTTGCGTCTTGTGCCGGATGAGTTGCGGGAACTGGTGGAGCCGTTGATCCCTGCGTTCACGCCGCGTCCGCAGGGTGGCGGGACCGCGCCGTTGGATCCGCGGCAGGTGTTCACCGCGATCGTGTACGTGCTGACCAGCGGATGTGCTTGGCGGGATCTGCCGCCCTCGTTCGGGGTGCCGTTCCAGACCGCGCATCGTCGCTTCACGCTGCGGACCGAGGCCGGGCCATGGCGCGCGCTCCATCGTGTTCTGCTCGACGAACTGGGCAGCCATGGCTTGCTCGACTGGAGTCGTGCGATCGTGGACGGTGCCTCCGTCCGCGCGAAAAAGGGGATCTCTGACCGGTCCCAGCCCGGTCGACCGAGGTAAGCCCGGCTCGAAAATCCACCTCTTGTCCGACCGTGCCGGGCTGCCGCTCACGGTCGCGGTCTCCGCCGCGAACACCCACGACTCGCTCGACGTACGTGTTCGACTGCCCCCGACCAGCGAACGGCGTCACCCGCGACCGGTCACGGTCAGCGCCTCGCCGGCGTCATCGGCCGCCGCGCAGAGCGATCCGAAGTTCGTTCCAAAGTCGAGCGTGGACAAGCGCTACTTCTCGAACTACTCGGGCGACAAGGTCCTCATGCTCGCGCCCGGTGACTACGCCGAGGCGCCCCCGGACGGGCAACTCGGTGCTCTCGACGACTACACCGCCTACCGCGGCAACTGCTCGGCGATCAAGCGCTACTCCGAGACACGTCCCGGCGGGAGTACCTGTTGGGGTTGACCCGACCGGCTCTCAACGGTCGCGCCAGGCCAGCGGCGACAGGGTTACCGCTGCCTCCGCGATACGTCGAGCGGTTTCGGTCGCAAGCCCCTTGCGACCGGACTCGATCCGTCCGGCGACGCGCTCGACGCCGGTTTCCCGGTACTCGACGGCCTGGAGCAGCATTTCGAGCTTGTCGGCGTCCTTCGCGCATTTTGCTTCGATGGTCTGCCGGGTCTCGTATTCGTCGACCGCGGTCCGCACCATGTCGCGGGACGTGACCGGAAGGGCGTCCGTCTGGTCGGCGGTGATCTCGCACGGTTCGGGCTTGGTCATGTACTTGGCCGCGGTGTGCGGGATATCCCCGGTCCGCGTCTCCTGCGTGTCGTGCCAGAGCGCGAGGAACGCGGCTCGCTCGGGGTTCGCGCCTTCCTCCGCGGCGAGCAGCGCCGCGATCTGCGCCGTCCGGAAGGTGTGTTCGGCGACCGACCCGGGCACGCGGACACCGACATGCCACCACCCCGTACGGTGAATCCGACGTACAAGGAGCACTGGGACCTGCCCGGCGGGATGGCTGAAAAGCAACGAGCCACCCCGCAAAGGCAGCAGAGCGCGAACTCGTGGAGGAACTCGGCGTCACCATCATCGCGGGGCGGCTACTCGTGCTGGACTGGATCGGCCCCCACGGTCCATGGGACGACCAGCTCGTGTTCATCTTCGACGGCGGAACGCTGACCAGAGATCAGTTGGCCAACGTGCGCGCGATTGACCCTGAAGTCAGCGAGTTCGCGATGTTCGAGCCCGAGGAAGCCAGTCGAAGGCTTCGGCCGGACATGGCCCAGCGCCTTTCCCGTGCACAGCAGGCGTTGTCGAGTGGGGCCGTCGACTACTCCGAGGTGCCATCGTGGCAGCAGGCGAAGCTTCAGCGAACGTCACCCCGGAACGACCACGATCGTGATCAACGCCCCGACCAGGAGAAACGGTCCCATAGGCACCAACGAGCCCTGCGGTCTTCGTCGGGTTGCCCGAACCAGGAGCCACACCAGGGCGGCTGCGAACCAGCCGAGGACGGTGGCCGTGACGAGTGCCGACCAGCTCAACCAGCCGAGCGGGAGGCCGAGTAGACCGCCCAGTTTCACGTCGCCGGCCCCCAGCCCGCCTCCGGACACCAACGCAAGCACCAGGTAGAGGATTGCGATGACTGCCATGCCGACCAGGGCGCGTACGAAGTCCAGTCCTTTGGAGTGCAGGATCGCCGAGGTCGCCAGCAGCGCACCGACGATGGCGACGCCCGAGTAGACGAGCACGCTGGGTAGTCGTTGCTCGAGGACGTCGATCACGCCGAGTGCTACACCGAGTGCGGCGAGCACGCTGTACGGCAGCAAGTCGAACTGATGACCGAAGCGCCAGGCAAGGGCGCCGAACATGAGGGCGGTCAGGAGCGTGGCAGTGAGCCGCATCGCGAGGGCTGCGATCGGAGGTGTCGTGAGCAGGCGTTGGAAGCCGAATGCCAGGGCGGCGCCAACGAGGGACTCCCGCCCCCGCCCCCGCCCACGCCGTGATGAACGCGGCGGATACCTTTCCGACTTCAAAGTATGTAGTTCCGGCACGACCGCCCCATCGTCCGGCACGACCCAGGCGACCGGGCAGGCGCCAACGACTTCGGCTCCGTCGACCACGGCATCGTCTGTTGTGGACAACGCCAAGCAGGACGCCCTCGCGTCGTACCGAGGTAGGTGGCGGGACTTCGTCGCCGCCGGGACCACATCGGACTGGCAGTCGCCGAAGCTGGGGCGGTACGCGACCGGAATCGCGCTGACGAACATGTCACGGGCCTTGTACGCGGATCACTACAACGGCCTGGTGACCAAGGGCGAACCCACTTAAGAACCTTCGGTGTCCTCTGTCGAACCTCCCGACAACCCGAACAAGATCGTGATCACGGACTGCTCCGACGATTCGCGCTGGTTGAAGTACAAGGCCGACACCGGGCAGCTCGCCAACGACACTCCGGGCGGTCGGCACCTCATCAACGCGATCGTCCAGAAGCAGGCGGATGGATCGTGGAAGGTCTCGGAGTACGGGGTTCATGAGGCGGGGACATGTTGAACCTACGACGCGTTTCAATCGTGACAGGGCTGGTGGTCGTCGGCGGCATATGCGGTGTGGCTCCGGCACTCGCCGACGGCGGCTACGGCAGCACAACGTGCGACCAGACGCCGGCCCCGGTCTGTGACCTCGGTGCGGGCAAAGGCGGCGACAACAGCAAACCGGGTAACCCCGGCAACAGCAACAAACCGGGACGTCCGGGCACTGGCAACCCTGGCAAGGGCAACAGCAACCCCGGCGACACGATCATCGGCGGGAACTCGAACCTGGCCAAGTGCTCCTATGTGAAGAGCGACTACCAGCCGCCATCCGGAGGCGTGGTCACCGCCGCCTTCACCAAGCCACTGAACACCGGCGGCGCGACCGCGCAACCCGCTGTCTTCACCCGGCCAGCAGCGGGTGGAGTGGTCCTGGCGCAAGCAGCCCAACCAGCACAAGGCCAGCAAGGTTCCTGGTACGTCTGTCAATGCTCGACCGCAGGCGTAACCGACGGGCTGTACCGGCCACCAGTGTGGATCGCGGATGGACAGCAACCTGGAGCGGCGCAGTTGCCCTCGCCGGCCGAGTTGGCGCAGATGGCGCGCAAGCAGTTGCGGCTGCCCACGCCGACGATCGCGGCGAACCCTGTCGGCGATCAGCTGGTGAATCTGCCGACGTGGATGTGGTTGTCGAGTGGGTGGGGGCCGGTGTCGGCGACAGCCTCTGTGGTCGGTGTGTCGGTGACGGCCGCGAGATCCGCACCATCGCCGTAGACCCCGAGCGTGCTCCCTATGTCCAGCTTGCGTTAGAGCTCTACGTCACCGGTGACCACTCGTTGGAAGACCTGTCCGACGAGCTCTACGATCGCGGCCTGCGCACCCGACCCACCGGTCGCCATCCCGCCAAGCAGGTGTCGATCAACAAGCTCTCGATGATGTTGCGGGACCGCTACTACCTCGGGTACGTGGAAGTCGATGGCGAGGAGGTCCAAGGGCGCCACGAGCCGCTCATCGACGATGACCTCTTCGATCGCGTCCAGGATCTCCTCGAATCCCGCTCCACGGCGGGAGAACGCCGCCGCGAGCACCCCCACTACCTCAAGGGCTCGCTGTTCTGTGGACGCTGCAAGCGGGCGGGCATCACCCAGCGGCTGATCGTCCAGCACACCGTCAACTCACGTGGCAGCGAATACACCTACTTCTTCTGCCGCAACAAGCAGAACGGCAGCTGCGAAGCCCCGCATATCAACGTCGCCCTCATCGAAGACGCAGTGGAAAACCATTACGCGACGATCCGCTTCAGCGCCCAGTTCGTCGCCACCGTGCGCGCCGAGGTCGCTCGCGCCATCGACGAGCAGGAAGCCTCCGAGCGTCTGCTCCGCAAGCAACTCACCACCGAGTTGAAGGCGCTGGACACCCGCGAAGAGAATCTCATCGAGCTGGCGGCGGACTCCACCATCGGGCAGGACAAGATCAAGACCAAGCTTCGCGAGATCGCGCGTCAACGACGACGCCTGACCGAACGCCTCACCACCACGACCGAGAACCTCTCCGACAGTGCCCGGCTCATCGAAGCCGCGCTCAAGTTGCTGGAGAACCCCCAAGAGCTCTACCGCCGCTGCGACGAACAGCAACGTCGCATGCTCAACCAAGCGATCTTCCACAGCATCTACGTCGATGACGACCAGATCGCCGACCACAGCCTCCGGGAGCCCTTCGCACACCTGCACGCCGTCCAGAGCGACTGGCAGACCACCGACGTGACTCTGCCGGAACCACGAACCGACACCCGGCCCCGAAATGCCAAAAGGGCCGCCTCCCGAAAGGGAGGCGGCCCCGTGGCTACCAACGGTGTCCAGGTCCTACTACGTGGCGTTGTTTCGGTGCCGTGTTCTAGTAAGACCCCTAGGGTGGAGCTGAGGGGAATCGAACCCCTGACCTTCTCGATGCGAACGAGACGCGCTACCAACTGCGCTACAGCCCCTTACTGGACTTCCCGAAGGAAGCTCCAGAAGCATAGCAAGTGCCCGGAGGCGGTCGGCGAGGGGGTCTACTCTCCGACCGCGCGGCGGAACGGGAGCTGGTCCGGGTCGTCCAGGTCGTGGAACGCGGGGTCTTCGTCTTCGAGGTCGACGACCACCGCGCGGCCGCGGAGGCGCGACGCGGGCGAGGGGCGGCGCTCGACACCGGGGGCCTCGTGTGGCGGCTCGACGACGTCGAGCTCCTCGGCGGGGCGCTCGCGGCGGACGGGGCGCGCCGCGGGGCGGGAGCCGAGCCTGGCCATGCGGCGCTGGCGGATCTCGGCTTCGATGCGCACCTGCCGACGCAGGTAGGCGAGGTAACCCACCAGGACGAGGTCGACGGCCCCGTGCAGCCACCACAGCGACGAGGTCAGGAATCCGGCTCCGGCGGCTGTGACGACCGCGAGCAGGAACAGGCAGAGGACGACCCGCTGGCGGAACGCGTACTTGGCGCGCGCGGCGATCTCCGCGGCCTCCGGGTCGAAACCGCCGCGGCCAGGCCGGTAGCGGCGGTCGGACACCGGCTCGTACCGGCGTGCCGGCTCCTCTTCGTACTCTTCGACGTCGTCGTAGTCGACGCGGTCGTCGGCCTCAGCGACTTGCTGGGTGGTTTCGGACATCGCGAACTCCTCCTCCGCGTCGTCTGTGCCGCCGCCACTGCGGACCACGCGGGCGGCCAGTTCGGCGTCGGCCGTCTGCGTGACCGCCTGGCGCTTGCGGGCGACCATGGGCACGAGCACGACGAGCCAGGCCGCGGCCAAGGCGACGATGATCAGCGAGCTGGGCAATCCCCTCTCACCTCCCCCGTTCACTGCTACATGTCGTCACGCTAGTCACAGGAGTAACAGATAGGACGGAGCCACGCCGCTCGGAAGCAGAAAAAGGGTCACGCCATCCGGTGAAAAACTCGCGGTTAGGTAACGGACCCGGTCACAGGTATTCGGCGCGTCCGGCGGCTACCAGGCGCGCCACCAGGCCCGGTCCGCTCTCCTCGACCGTCATCGCGTAGCAGTAGTGGTCCCGCCAGTCGCCTGCCACGTCCAGATACCGCTTGAACAGGCCTTCCTGCCGGAACCCCGCCTTGGTCAGCACCTTGATGCTCGGTGTGTTCTCCGGCCGCACGGTCGCCTCGATGCGGTGCAGGCCTGCGGAGCTGAACGCGTGGTCCACGACGAGCGCGACGGCCGCCGTGGCGACCCCACCCTTCACCACGGAGGAGGACACCCAGTAGCCGACCCAGGCCGAGCGCAGTGAGGCCCGGATCACGTTACCAACCGTGATCTGCCCGGCGAACTCGCCGTCCAGCGTGATCGTGTACGGCAGGCACTGGCCGCGCCGGGCCAGCGACCGCAGCGCCGTCCACTGCGCGGGCCAGGACCAGTAACTGTTCCGGTCGCGCCACGGCCCCGGCCCGGTCGGCTCCCACGGCTCGAGGTGCTCCTGGTCGCGCAGCCGGGTCCGGCTCCAGTCGCCCGCGTCGCGCAGGCGGATCGGCCGCACCGCGACGTCACCGGCCGCCACCCGGATCGGGCCCAGCCGGGCCGGCCACCCGGGGTGGCGGGACTCCAGGTCATACGCTGCTGGCTGCACCGGACAGTTCTAACCCCGCTGTGCCAGGAAGGTCACCTTGACCTGCTCGCCCGCGGGCACCTCGGTGAGGTCCTCGTCCACGTTGACGAGGCAGTTCGCTTCGGCCAGGGACGCGAGCAGGTGCGCGCCGGACGTGCCGAGCGGCTGCACCAGGTACTCGCCGGTGCTCTCGTCGCGGAGCAGCTGCCCGCGCAGGTAGCCGCGCCGGCCCTTGGTCGAGGACACCGGCGACAGCAGTCGCGCGCTCACCGTGCGGCGGTGCGGGTTGCGGGTGCCGCGGGCGGCGCGGATCAGCGGCCGGATCAGCACCTCGAACACGACCAGCGCGCTCATCGGGTTGGCCGGGATCAGGAAGGTCGGCACCGAGTCCGGGCCGAGCCGCCCGAAGCCCTGCGCGGATCCCGGGTGCATGCCGACGCGGGTCATGTCGATCTCGCCTAGGTCGGACAGGGCTGCCTGGACCTCGTCGCCCGCGGTGCCACCCGCGCCGCCCGCGACCACGACGACCTCGGACATCAGCAGCCTGCCCTCGACGACCTCGCGCAGCCGTTTCGGGTCGCTCGGCACGATCCCCACGCGGCTGACCTCGGCGCCCGCGTCGCGCGCGGCGGCCGCGAGCGCGTAGGAGTTGACGTCGTAGACCTGGCCGGTTGTCGGGGTGCGGTCGATGTCGACCAGCTCGTCGCCCACCGACACGATCGACACCCGCGGCCGCGGGTAGACCAGCACCTTCGAGCGGCCGACCGCCGCGAGCAGGCCCACCTGCGCCGCACCGATCGTGTCGCCCTGGCGGACAGCCACGTCGCCGATCTGCACGTCCTCACCGGTCCGCCGCACGTACGCCGCGGACGGCACCGAGCGGTGGATCGTCACCTTGGCGGGGTGGCCGTCGGTGAAGGCGGTCGGCACGACGGCGTCGGCGAGGGTCGGCAGCGGCGCCCCGGTGGCGACCCGGACGGCCTGCCCGGGCTGCAGCCGCCGGGGCTGCCGCGAGCCGGCCGGGATCTCCCCCACCACCGGGAGCTGGACGGGCTCCTCGCCGTCGGCGCGCACGTCCACGCTGCGCACCGCGTAACCGTCGACGGCGGCCTGGTCGAAGCCGGGCAGCGCGTGTTCGGCTACGACCTCCTCGGCGCAGAGCAGGCCCTGCGCTTCGGAGATCGCGACGCGGACGGGTCGCGGGCGCACCGCGGCCTGCAGGACGCGGGCGATCTGCTCGTCGACCGAGCGGAGGTCCTGCTCGGCCTGGTCGGGCTCCGGGGTGGGGTCGGTCATCAGCGATCGGTCCCGAGTCGTTCGGTCAGCCAGTTGCGTAGTTCGGGCCCGTAGTCCGGGTCGTCGAGGGCGAAGTCGACGGCGGCCTTGAGGAAGCCGCCCGGGTTGCCGAGGTCGTGCCGCCCGCCCCGGTGGACCACGATGTGCACGGGGTGGCCCTCCTCGATCAGCAGCGCGACGGCATCGGTGAGCTGCAGTTCACCACCCGCGCCCGGCTCGATGCGACGCAGGGCGTCGAAGATCGCCCGGTCGAGGAGGTAGCGGCCGGCCGCCGCGTAGGTGGACGGCGCTTCCTCCGGCGAGGGCTTCTCGACCATGCCGTGCACCTGCTTCACGTCGGCGTCGCCGGTGTCCGTGACGTCGAACACGCCGTAGGGCGAAATCTGCTCCTTCGGGATGTCGAACGCGCACAGCACGCTGCCGCCGTGCTTGGCGCGCACCTCGGCCATCTTCGAGAGCACGCCGGCCGGCAGCACCAGGTCGTCGGGCAGCAGCACCGCGACGGCCGCGTCCTCGTCGGTCAGGTTCGGCTCGGCCTGGGCCACCGCGTGCCCGAGGCCCAGCGCCTCCTCCTGGATCGCGACCTCGACGTCGATCAGCTCCGCCCCGCGGCGGACCTTCTCCAGCAGCGCGGACTTGCCCTTGCGCTCGAGGTTGGCCTCCAGCTCGGGCGACGGCCGGAAGTAGTTGACCACGGACTCCTTGCCCGGCGAGGTGACGATCACCAGGCGTTTCGCCCCGGCCTGCGCGGCTTCGCTCGCGACGATCTCGATCCCCGGGGTGTCCACCACCGGGAGTAGCTCCTTGGGAACCGCTTTCGTCGTCGGCAGGAACCGGGTGCCCAGGCCCGCGGCCGGCACGATTGCGGTTCGGAACGAGTGATTGTCGAAGGCGCCCGTCATAGGCGCCAAGCCTAACCTGCGTACATGGGTGTGCAGCGCAATGACGAGGTGACGAAGGCCGAGTGGCGCGCGAAGCTGTCCGCTGCCCGGGCGGCCGTCACCGTGCAGCGACGGGTCGCCGAGGCCGCCGCGCTGGTCCGCGCGGTGTCCGCGATGTCACTGCCGGACACCGTGTGCTGCTACGTCCCGTTCGGCTCCGAGCCGGGCTCGATCGGCCTGCTCGACGTGCTTCGCGAACGCGGCGCGCGGGTGCTGCTCCCAGCGATTCCCGCCGAACCAGGGCCGCTGGACTGGGCCGAGTACACGGGCACCGCGAGCCTGCGCGCGGGCCGGCTGCGGCGCATCCTCGAGCCGACCGGTCCGCTACTCGGCCCGGACGCACTGGCCGGCGCCGGGCTGGTGCTTCTGCCCGCGATGGCCGTCGACCACCGCGGCGTGCGGCTCGGGCGGGGCGCCGGGTTCTACGACCGGTCCCTCGGGCACGCCGCGCCCGGCGCCGACCTGGTGGCCGTCGTCCGGGACGCTGAGCTGGTCGAACAGCTGCCCGCGGAGGACCACGACGTGCTCATGACCGGGGCACTGACCCCCGGCCGCGGGCACGTCCGGCTGCCACTGTGACCAACCCTTGTTTGCGCTGGGGGAATGGTCTCCAGCACAATTGCGTTAGCACTCTTGCGGATCGAGTGCCAATGCGCGAAGGAGCACCTGTGCCCACGTACCAGTACGCCTGCAAGGAGTGCGGCCACCGTTTCGAGGCCGTGCAGTCGTTCTCCGATGCCAGCCTGACCGAGTGCCCGGAGTGCACCGGCCCGCTGCGCAAGCTCTACGGAGCGGTCGGCGTGATCTTCAAGGGCTCCGGCTTCTACCGGACCGACTCGCGCTCGTCGTCTTCGTCCTCCTCGTCGAAGTCGTCCACCTCCTCCTCGTCGAGCTCGTCGAGCACCTCCAGCGAGAGCAAGAGCAGCTCCGCCTCTTCGTCATCCTCGTCGAGCGGTACGACGACAACCGCGGCCGCGGCTTCCTGACGGCCGAGTTATCCACAAGTACCCAGTTATCCACAGCTGCCAGATCCGCGTCTGTTCCGCCGGGTGTCAGCACCCCTAGCGTCGATCCCGTCGACGGCCCACCGCCGTCGCACTCGACGACTGGGGGTGCTTCGCCATGCGCTTCGATCCGCGTGCCCATTGGAACCGGCTCCGGCCCCGCCTCGGCGGCCGCCGCTGGCACCGGCTGCGCAAGCTGGTCGCCGCCGGCCTGCTGATCACCGCGGCCGTGCTGGCCGCGCGCCCGGACGCGGCCGAGCCGCGGGCCGCGCCGCCGCCACCCTCCGCCCACGTCCCCTTCACGGGTGATCTTGCCCTCGCTGCGGTCCCGGTCCGCCTCGCGGACACCGGGGTGGCCGAGTTGCTGACCCCCGGCATGCGGGTCGACGTGGTCACCTTCGACGAATCCGTGGAAGGCAGGAAAGTGCTGGCCAGCATGGCGAGCGTGCTGTCGGTGCGGCCGCCGCCCGCCGGGGCCGGGCGTCTCGCGAGCGCGCGGGACGGGCCGCTCGTCGTCCTCTCGTTGCCCGAGGAGACGGCCAGGGAGGTGGCCGCGATGTCACTCCGGAATCCGGTAGCCGTTACCCTCCGTTAGCCGTTTCCGGACGAGAGGAGTGCACATGCTGAAGGGCTTCAAAGACTTCCTGATGCGCGGCAACGTCATCGAGCTGGCGGTCGCGGTCGTCATCGGGACGGCGTTCACCGCGATCGTCACGGCGTTCACCAACGGGCTGATCAAGCCGCTGATCAACGCGATCGGCGGTTCGGACGCCGCGAAGGGCCTGGGGTTCAACGTCCTGCGCGACAACGACTCCACGTTCCTCGACTTCGGCGGCGTGATCAACGCGGCGATCAACTTCGTGATCGTGGCCGCAGTGGTCTACTTCCTGCTGGTCCTGCCGATGAAGAAGATCCAGGAGCGCCGCAAGCGCGGCCAGGAGGAGGGCCCCTCCGAGCCGACGGACGTCGAGTTGCTGACGGAGATCCGCGACCTGCTGCGCCAGCAGAGCGGCTCCAACGGCCAGGTCGGCAGCCGCGCCGAAAGCCGCGACTGAGGCCGCTCCTGCTCCGGGGCTCCGGTCCCGGAGCAGGAAGTCAGCCAACGCCCGCTGAGCCGGGCTCGGGCACGTGCCGAACGCAAGTACGAGCCCGGCGCACTGCCCAGCCACCGCACCCCGATGCGGTGGCACCCACCCCGGATGCACACCGCCAGCACGAGCCGACGCCCATACGGCGCCCTTCGGCATCAGTTCAGTGCCGGCCCAGGGCACGGGCTGCCGGCACGCGACCGTGCGACAGCGATCGCCGCCTCAAACGGCACCGCCCAAGACACAAGCCGCCAGCCGCCCTGCACACCCCAGGATCAGCTGAACGCCGGCCCCCGGCACGCGGCAACAGCACCCGGCGACCATCCGGCAGCCACCGGCACCTCAAACGCCCCCGCCCACCCAAGCCACCAGCCGCCAGCCGCCCGGCACACCCCCGGAATCAGCTGAACGCTGGCCCTCAGCGCGGGCCAACAACACACCGCGCCCCACACGGCGCTCACCGGCGCCTCAAGACGGCACGCCCCAGCCTGGTCCCGCCCGGTAGCCAGTCAAGGCGGCACAGCGTCGGCGACCAGATGCACGTCAGCTGCCGCGGCCTTCAACCTCGGCTGCCGCGGGCTGCTCGGCTGGCCACCGCCCCTCGGGGGAACCGTCGCGCCTAACCGCCGTGGTGGGGCGGCCGGTTCTCGCGGTACCAGGCGTCCTCGTCGCGGGCCGGGCGTTCCGGCTCGCGTTCGTCGGACGTCGTTTCCGGGAGGACCTCCCCGAAGATCTCGTCCAGCTTGCGCCGGTCGCGGGGAGGCTTCTGCTCCCGGTCCTCCCCGGGCATCAGGACTCGTCGAGCCCGGAGAGCTGGTCGATCACGTACGGCACGAGCGAGGACAACGTCGCCATGCCGTCGCGCACCGCGGCGCGTGAACCGGCGAGGTTCACCACCAGGGTGCTGCCGGACACGCCGACCAGGCCACGCGAGATGCCCGCGTCGACCGCGCCTGCGGCGAGCCCGGAGGAGCGCAGGGCCTCGCCGATGCCGGGGATGGGCCGGTCGAGCACGCCGATCGTCGCGTCCGGGGTGACGTCGCGCGGCGACACCCCGGTGCCGCCGACGGTGATGACGAGGTCCACACCACCGATGACGGCGGTGTTGAGCGCGTTGCGGATCGCCACGGTGTCGGCGTGCACCAGCACCACGCCGTCCACGATGAAGCCGGCTTCCTCCAGCAGCTCCTGAACCAGGGGGCCCGAGGTGTCCTCATGCTCGCCGTGCGCCGCGCGGTCGTCCACGATCACCACGAGCGCGCGGCCCAGCCGCTGTGCACTGCGTTCCATGAGCACACGGTATCCGGTTGTGACCGTTGCCTGGCGAGCACGTCGTCACTACCGCGAGGTAGGCCGCACACGCCCGACCGTGCCGGGCAGCAGAACGCCTCTGAGGGGGCCGCAGCCCACGTCGACCTGCCTCGCGGGCCGGTCGCACGGGAGCCTCCTCCAACACGCAGCAGTCCGAAGTAGACATTTCCCGCGGCTGGTCGCCGCAGCCCCGCTCACTCGGCAGCTCCGCGCCCGACCAACGGCTGGCCCGGCTGGGCTGCAGCCCGATGCGGCGGTAAGCGCAAGGAGAAACCGCGCGCGACCGGAGAAGATCCAGTCGCACGCGGCTTGGATACCAGCTCGACCCCGTTAGAGCCGGTCAAGTGGTCTCGGCCGCCCCGAGCGGCCGAGCGCCTGTTCATCCCCTCCGGCCGCCCCGAGCAGCCGGCGACGAAGCCTCAGTTCGTCGGCACCGGCTGGCCGCCCAGGGTGACCTGCACCGTGCGGCCGTCGCTCAATGTGAACGTCACCTTGTCGCCAGGGGCGCGGGTTCGCACGGCCGCGATCAGGCCGTCCGCGTCGTTGATGACCAGGTCTTCGACCTTCGTCACGACGTCGCCCTGCTTGAGGCCCGCCTGCTCGGCCGGGCTGCCGGACTGCACGCCGGCGATCTGCGCGCCACCCTGCTGCGCGTCGCTGACGTTCGCCCCGATGAACGTCTGCGTCGCCTTGCCGGTGTCGATGATCTCCTGCGCCGTCCGGCGCGCCTGGTTGATCGGGATCGCGAAACCGATACCGGCGTTCGTCGCCTCCGTCTGGCCCATTCCGCTCGACTGCGGGCTGTAGATGGCCGAGTTGATGCCGATCACCTGGCCCGACAGGTTCGCCAGCGGACCACCCGAGTTGCCCGGGTTGATCGCCGCGTCGGTTTGGATCGCGCTCATCACCGTCGTCTGGTCGCCCTCGCTGCCACCGGCCCGCACCGGGCGGTGCAGCGCGCTCACGATGCCCGACGTGACCGTCCCGGCCAGCTCGAACGGCGACCCGATCGCCACCACCGACTGGCCGACGTTCAGGTCGTCCGAGTTGCCGAGCGCCACCGGCGTCAGGTTCTTCACCCCGTTGACCTTCACGACCGCGATGTCGGTCGTCGGGTCGCGGCCGACGATCGAGGCGTCCGCCTTGGTGCCGTCCTGGAACACCGCCTGGATCGCCCCGCCCTCCGCGGCGACCTCGACGACGTGGTTGTTGGTCAGGATGTAGCCGTCGGTGGACAGCACGAACCCGGAGCCCTCACCCTGCCCGCTCCGGCCGGACACCTGCAACTCCACCACGCTCGGCGACAGCTTCTGCGCCACCGCCTCGACCGAGCCGTCCGGCGCGGTCGCCGTCTGCTGCGCGGGCACCGGCTGGTCGAGCGCGTTGTAGGACGCGCCGCTCCCGCTGTTCTGCGCGGTCAGGTACCCCCCGGCGGCACCCGCTCCGCCACCGACGATCAACGCCAGCACGGCAACCCCGGCCACGAGCTTGCCCGGGCCACGACGCTGCTGCGGCACGGCCGGCGCGGGCATCGTCGCGGTCGCGTACGGCGACTGCTGCTGCGCGCCCGGCGGCGTCCACGGATAGCCACCGGCGGACTGCCCCGGCTGCGCGGTCTGCTGCTGCCCGACCGGCTGCTGCCCGGTCTGCGCGTACGCGCCCTGCTCATGCCCCCCGGCCTGCCCGGGCTGGGCGACGGCGTGCGACTGCTGCTGCGCGGCTCCTTGCGCCGACCACGGACTCGGCTGCTGCTGCGGCCCCGAGCCGAGTGGCGTTCCGCGCGGTGGCGTCTTCGCGTCCTCCGGCGACTGCTGCGCGCCGGGCTCCCGCTGGGCACCGCCGTCGTGCGGTGCGCTGGGGTCGTTCTCGGTCATGTCCCTACCATGCGTGTCGGTCCTGAGAGCGGGCTGAGCCCAGCCTGAGGGTCACGCATGAGTATGCCGCCGGACTCAGCCAACCGCGCGGAGACGTTCCGCTATCTGCTCCGGGGTGGCGTCGTTGATCCACACCGCCTCGCCCGACTCGGACCCGGCCAAATACTTCAGCTTGTCCGGCGCGCGCAGGATCGAGAACAGTTCGAGGTGCAGCCAGCCCAGCTCGCGGTCGATCCGGACGGGCGCCTGGTGCCAGCCGGCGATGTAGGGCAGCGGCCGGTCGTAGAGCCCGTCGCAGCGGCGCAGCACGTCGAGATAGACCTCGGCGAAGTCGTCCCGTTCGGCGTCGGTCAGCGCCGGGATGTCGGGCACCTGGCGGTGCGGCACGACCTGCACGTGCACCGGCCATCGCGCCGCGGGCGGGACGAACGCGGTCCAGTACTGCCCCTCCGCGATCACGCGCGTGCCGACCTTGCGCTCCGCGGCCAGCACATCGCCGAGCACCGCGCGGCCGTGTTCCGCCTGGTAGGCGCGGGCCACGTCGAGCATGCGGCGAGTCTTCGGCGTGACGAACGGGTAGCCGTAGATCTGGCCGTGCGGGTGGTGCAGCGTCACGCCGATCTCCTCGCCCCGGTTCTCGAACGGGAAGACCTGCTCCAGCCCGTCGATCCGGGACAGCGCCGCGGTCCGGTCCGCCCAGGCGTCGACGACCGTGCGCACGCGCGACGGGCTCAGCCCCGCGAAGGAACCGTTGTGGTCGCTGGTGAAGCAGACGACCTCGCAGCGCCCCTTGCCCGGCGCGGTCCGCACGAGACCCAGCCCGTCCAGTGTGGACCGCTCGCCGGTGGCACCCTCCTCGAAGGAGGGGAAGCGGTTCTCGAACACGACGACGTCGTAGTCGGCCTCGGGGATCTCGCTCGGCTTGCCCGGCTTGCTCGGGCACAGCGGGCACAGGTCGGCAGGCGGCTTGTAGGTGCGGGTCTGCCGGTGCGCGGCCATCGCGACCCACTCGCCGGTCAGCGGGTCGAGGCGGATCTCCGAGCTGGCGGCCACCGCGGGCAGGTCGCGCGTGTCCTCCGCCGTGCGGGGCGGCGTGTCGTCGCCCTCGTCGAAGTAGATGATCTCCCTGCCGTCGGCAAGGTGGCGAAGGGTCCGCCTCACTCTTCCTCCGTGTCGTCGTTGACGGGTGCGACCTCGAGTTCACCCACATGCTCTGCCAAGACGGTGCGCGCCGCCTCGCCAAGCCCGTCGTCGGTCACCACGACGTGCGCCTCGTCCAGCTCGGCGATGGTGGAGATGCCGACGACGCCCCACTTGGACGAGTCGGCGAGCACGACCAGCCGCCGCCCGGACTCGACCAGCGCGCGGTCGGTCTCGCTCTCGGTCAGGTTCGGCGTCGTGAAGCCCGCCCCTTCGGCCATGCCGTGCACGCCAAGGAACACCTGGTCGAGGTGCAGGCGGCGCAGGCTGTGCACGGCGACGGGCCCGACCAGCGCGTCGGACGGCGTGCGGACGCCCCCGGTGAGCACGACCGTGCGATCCGGCGCGGACGACGCGCGCAACACGTCGGCGACCTGGATCGAGTTGCTGACGATCGTCAGCCCTGGCACACCGTCCAGCGCGCGGGCCAGTGTCCACGTGGTGGTGCCCGCGGACAGGCCGATCGCGGTGCCCGGCTGGACCAGCTCGGCGGCGCGGCTCGCGATGGCCTCCTTCTGCGCCCGCTGCCGCACCGACTTGGCCTCGAACCCGGGCTCCTCGGTGCTGGGGCCGAGCACGGCGGTCGCGCCGCCGTACACCTTCTCCACCAGACCGCGGCCGGCGAGCACGTCCAGGTCGCGGCGAATGGTCATGTCGGACACGCCGAGCCTGCTGACCAGGTCGCTCACGCGCACCGCGCCGTTCCGCCGCGCCTCTTCGAGGATCATCGCCTGCCGCTGCCGCGCCAGCACCATCGCTCCCATCACCCAACAACTACACAAAATCCTACACGAATCAACACGCGTAGGACGTTGTGGTTCAGCCGGGCATCCCGGGCAGACGCAGGCTCAGCAGGGCGCCGCCCTCCGGCGCGCGGCCGGCGTACGCGGCACCGCCGTGGCGTTCGGCGGCCTGTTTGACGATCGCCAGCCCGAGGCCGGAGCCGGGCAGGGTGCGCGCCTCGGACGAGCGGTAGAAGCGGTCGAACACGCGCGGCAGGTCCTCGTCGGCGATGCCCGGTCCCGAGTCGGCCACCTCGATGACCGCGGTGCCATCGCCGAGCGGGTACATCCGCACGCCGACGCGCGAGTGCGGCGGCGAGAACTTGACCGCGTTGTCCAGCAGGTTCAGCACCGCGCGTTCGAGGGCGCCGGCGTCACCGATGACGTGCCACGGCTGGAGCGCGACGTCGAACTCGATCTCCCCGGCCCGGCGGCGGGCGCGGTCGAGCGCACGCTCCACGACTTCGACCATCTCGACCCGTTCGAACGCGGTGCGCGGCTCGTCCTGGCGCGCCAGCTCGACGAGGTCGCCGATGAGCTGGGTCAGCTCGTCCAGCTGCGCCTTGATGTCGGTCTCGATCTCCGCGCGGTCCTTCTCCGACAGCGTCGGCGCCCCGGAACGGCTGGCGGACAGCAGCAGCTCCAGGTTGGTGCGCAAGGAGGTCAGCGGGGTGCGCAGCTCGTGGCCGGCGTCGGCGACGAGCTGCCGCTGCCGGTCCTGCGACTCGGCGACGGCGCCGAGCATCGTGTTGAAGCTGTGCGTCAGCCGGGCCAGCTCGTCGTCGCCGCTGATCGGGATCGGCCGCAGGTCGCCGGTCCGGGCGATGTGTTCGGTCGCCGACGTCAGCCGTTCCACCGGCCGCAGCCCCGTGCGGGCCACGGCCGTGCCGGCGAGCGCGGCGACCACGATCCCGCCGCCGCCGATCAGCGCGAGAACCACCGCCAGCTCACGCAGGGTCTGTTTGGTCGCGTCGAGTGGCTGCGACAGCACGAGCGCCACGCCCGGCTGGTAGCGGTAGGGCACGGCGAGCACGCGCGAGTCGGTGTTCCGGTCGGTGCGGATCGACGACGGCTTCTGGCCGCTGGCGACCTCGCGCTCGTCCAGCCCGATCGGCGGCCGCATCGACGGCTCCGACTCGAAGGCGGACGAGCCGTCGGCGACGATGAGGTCGAACCGCACGTCGACCAGCCGCGTGATGTAGGTGGGGATGCGCAGGCCGCCGGTCTGCACGACCTGTGGGTCGTTGATCACGCTGTTCGCCTGCTGGATCAGCTCGTCGTCGACCTGCTGGTACAGGTTGTTGTAGACCGTGATGTAGGCGCCGAGCGAGACCAGCGCCAGCACCCCCGCCACGCACGCCGCGGCCAGCAGCGTGACACGTGCCCGCAGCGACATTCTCCGGGGGGCGGGGCCGCCTCCGTCGTCGACTCGGATCACGGGCACCGGTTCGGTCACGACATGGCTCACGGTGGGGTTTCCCGCAGGACGTACCCGACCCCGCGGACGGTGTGGATCAGGCGCGGCTCGCCACCGGCCTCGGTCTTGCGGCGCAGGTAGCCGACGTACACCTCCAGCGCGTTGCCCGAGGTCGGGAAGTCGTAGCCCCACACCTCCTCGAGGATGCGGCCGCGCGTCAGCACGTGCTTCGGGTAGGACATGAACAGTTCGAGCAGCGCGAACTCGGTGCGGGTGAGGCTGATGTCGCGGTCGCCGCGGCGGACCTCGCGCGTGCCCGGGTCGAGGGTCAGGTCGGCGAAGGTGAGCTTCTCGGCGTCGGCCGGCGTCTGGGCCTCGCGGGAGGCGCGGCGCAGGAGCGCGCGGAGGCGGGCGAGGAGCTCCTCCAGCGCGAAGGGCTTCGGGAGATAGTCGTCGGCGCCCGCGTCCAGGCCGGAGACGCGGTCGGAGACCGTGTCCCGGGCGGTGAGCACGAGGATCGGCAGGTCGTCGCCGGTGCTGCGCAGGCGGCGGGCCACCTCCAGCCCGTCGAGTCTGGGCATCATGACGTCGAGGATCATGGCGTCCGGCCGGTCGGCGATGACGCGCTCCAGCGCCTGGGCGCCGTCGCCGGCGAGCTCCACCTGGTAGCCGTTGAACTCCAGCGACCGGCGGAGCGACTCCCGGACGGCCCGATCGTCGTCGACAACGAGAATGCGCATGTAGCCAGTGTTGCGGACGGTGCTGAGACCCGCCTAAGAAGTCACTGGTCGAGCAGCCCGCCGCGGTAGGCGAGCAGGGCGGCCTGCACGCGGTTCGCGGCGCCGATCTTGGACAGGACCGCGGAGACGTAGCCCTTGACGGTGGCCTCGGACAGGTGGAGCTTGCCGCCGATCTCGGCGTTGGACAGACCTTGCCCGATGAGGCCGACCACTTCGCGCTCGCGGTCGGAAAGTGAGGCGAGCAACTTGCGCGCCGGCTGCGCGGCGCGTTGCCCTTCGCGGTGGGCGCGCACCATCCGCGCGGCGACGCCAGGGTCGAGGACAGCGCCCCCGCGGGCGAGGTCACGGACCGCGCGCAGCAGGGCGGCGGGCTCGATGTCCTTGAGCAGGAAGCCGTTCGCGCCGAGCCGGAGGGCCAGGCTGACGTACTCGTCCATGTCGAAGGTGGTCAGCATCGCGGCGGCGGGCGGGCTGGGCAGCTCGAGGATCGCGCGGAGAGCGCGGATGCCGTCGTCCGGGGCGCGCATCTTGATGTCCAGCAGGACGACGTCCGGATGCAGGCGCCGGGCGGTTTCCACTGCCGACCGCCCGTCGTTCGCCTCACCGACCACCTCGATGTCCGGCGCACCCGCCATCATGCCGCGTAGGCTGGAGCGCACGAGATCCTCGTCGTCGGCGAACATGAGCTTGATCAACCTAAGCCCTCCGAACGGTCAGTGGAGCGGGGTTTCCGCGTCCCGGTCACGGAAGGTTACCCACTGGTAGCGCTGCCGTCGATACGCTGTTCACCCGGGGTGGTTGCACCTTTCGTCGGTGGTTGGCGGTCGCTCCGGGCGCGAGGCCGAGGTCACGCTCATCAGCGGTGACCGGACCCGCTAGTCTGGGACCGCCAGCCCTCGTAGCTCAGGGGATAGAGCACCGCTCTCCTAAAGCGGGTGTCGCAGGTTCGAATCCTGCCGGGGGCACAGCGCAGACGGTCCCGGGAAAGAGGTCGTTTTTGATCCCCATCTCGGGACCCTTCTGTTGTTGGAGTCGTTCACCTGACGGGAAGGCCAACACCACGGCATCGTGGCTGGCACGGGCCACGGCGTCGATGGTCTCGCCGACGAGCGTGACCCGGCAGGTCGCCGTCCGGGTGCGGCAGTCGTAGTTGATCTCCAGGCGCAGTGCCTCGAACAGCCTGCGAGACAGATCGTCGGGCAGGGCAGCTAGATCCACCGCACTGACGGGCAAGTAGTCGATCAAGCCTGGGTTTGGGGCCTGGCTGATCTCCTGTTCTGCCTCGGCGAGTTGCTGTTCCATGTCCTCGCGCTGCGCACGGAGTTCGGCCCGGCGCTCGTTGAGGTCACGGATGAAGCGGCTCGTCGCTGTGGGTGGAGCTGCCGAGCCCGTGCGCGGTGACCTTCGCCGAGCTCGCCCAGCGCCACGGCGTCGCCGTGCTCCCAGGGCCGGTCTTCTCGGCGAACGAGGGCCAGGAATCCCGGCTGCGCGTGCCGTTCTCCGCCCGGCCGAGTGTGCTCGACGCCGGTGTGCAGCGGCTGGCCCAGGCCTGGCGCGAAATGACCCGCTACGGGGTTCGCCCGCGCGAGACGCCGCAACCGTCGGATTGAACGCGGGATCAAACGAGGCCGTCACGTGGTAGACACGCCGTCGAGCACCGTCACATGGGAGAACGGAACCGCCGTCATGCAGCTGATCGTCACCCGATCCGACGTCGAACTGGCCGAGCCGGACGACTGTAAGCGCTTCAGCGTCCGTGTGGCCGGGGAGGTCGATGCCGCGGAGCTCGAACGCATCCTGGACGCGGAGGGCGTCGGCGAGTTGGCCGACGGGGGCGAGCACGTGTTCGTCTCGATCGAGGCGCTGCGGAAGCTGGCGAGCGGGCGTACCGGGCCGGGCTGGCCGGAGGGCTTCGCGGCCATGCTGGCCTACGCCGGCAGCAAGGGCTGGCTCAACGACGCGGCCGACCGCGTTCGCGCCCATATCGAGCGGGGCTGACCCGGGTCGGCGTCCCCGATGGCCGCCGACCGAGCCGGGGACACGGCGTCGCCTTCGCCCGCGTCGAGTTGGCTGGTTGCGGCACCGAGTTGGCTGGTTGCGGCACCGACTTGGCCAGGCGCGTCACCGAGTTGGCTGGTTGCCGCGCCGAGTTGACCGTAGGGGTACCGAGTTGGCCGTAGCGGGCCGAGGCCTCGCGCCGATGCCCAGAACCGAACCAGCAAACTCGCCACCCGAACCGGCAAACTCGGCGCCCGGGACGGCAAACTCGGGGCACACTGGGTGCCGGCACACCACGCGATTCGGACGTGACGAGGTGCACGAGCGGATCGCGGACGCCTGACGCCCGATCGGGTGGGCGGGCCCGGGGAACCGGGCGCGGACGCGCGGATGCTCGGCATCGCCGGCGCGGCCCGGTACCGGACGCTGCGCCAGTACGGGCTGGACGCCGCTCAGACCATCGACAGCAGCACACCCGACGCGAGCAACACCAGGACCTTGACGGATTCCGCGGCGACATAGGCGAGGTGCGCGCGTGAGCGCGGCGGGTCCTGCCCGTCCGGCGCGGCGAGCACCCGGTCGGTGCGGCGGCTCAGCCAAGGCCGGATCACGCCGAGCTGCAGCACCAGAACGGCGACGGCGGTGCCGGTCAAGGTCAGCGCCGGAACCGTCGGGTGTCCGAAGAGGACGGTGACAAGCACGCCGGCGGCGAGGACGGTTTCGACCGCGTTGAGTGCGCGGAAGACGATCCGCCCGATGCCGAGTCCGAGGCGAATGGTCACCCCTGGGGCGCGGAATTTCAGTGGCGCCTCGATGAACGAGATGGCGACCACCATGCCGAGCCAGCAGAAGACGAGCGCGACGGCGACGTGATCCACGGTGAGGTTTCCCTTGTGTCCTAGGCGGTCCGCGCGTTCGCGGGCGCGAGGTGGGTGACGCAGGCGTCTGGCTCTGCGAACGGTTCCAGCGCGGTCGCGGTCACCGGGGCCCGCAGTTCGCTCAGCGCGCCCTGCATCAGCCCGAGGTGCAGGGGACAGACGATGTCGCGATGCCGCTCGGCGAGTTCCAGGAAGGGACAGTGCCGGAGCAGCACCCGGTCGGGTACGCCTCCGTCGCGGGGAACCGCTTCCGGCGCGAACCCGAGGTCGTCGAGCATCGCGACCAGGCGGTCGGTCGCGCCTGCTCGGGTGATCGTCTGGGACGGGACCGGCCGGTCGATCAGGTGCGCCCCCCAGGCGCGGCCCATCTCGGTCGCGGCCGGCGCCGGCTCGGTGGTGGTCGAGGTGACGTAACCGAGCAGGATCTCCGCCAGCATCCGGTAGCGGCGCTCGTCGCCGCGGGCCCGCCCCGGCCTTGGCAGGTACACCGCGCGCGGCCGTCCAGGACCGGATGGCGTGCCCATGATCCGCTCCACGATCCCGGCATCGACCAGGGCGTCGAGGTGGAATCGAGCGGTGTTGGGGTGGATGCCGACCTGCTCGGCGATCCCGGCAACGCCCACCGGTTCCGTGGCGCGCTGGATCGCCTGCAGCACCTGGCGGCGGCGCTCGCCACCCGGGTCGTGCGCGGTCATCGTCGCCTCCCTGGCATCGGTGGATGACGCTGAGACGGAGTTTACACTATTACCACTTGTATTAATTGGGCATACCTGCTGAGCTGGTTCCACCGAGTCACGCTGCGACCGCCGATCACCTCGATGCCGGGCGCACGGGGCATCTTCGATCCGGAAAAGGACACGACATGGGGTCGGCAACAGAGATCTACCTTCGGGGTTCGGCCGGCGATCCAGCGGTACGGGCACTCGCCTTGCTGCGCGACCGCAATGACGAGCTGCTCGCCGAGACGTGGGCGAAGGCGGCGCTGCTCAGCGAACTGCGGCTCGCCGCCGCGGACCGGCAGACCGCGCGAGACGGCATGGTCGTGTTCTGCACCGACCGGGTCCTGTGCCACCTGGTCTCGGTCGACTGGGCGCTCTACGCGCCCGCATCGGGAGCCGCCGACACCCGCCTGCTGGTGCGCGCGCTGCGCGCCCAGCACCAGATCATCACCGGCCACATCCACGATCTGCGCGCGGCCAGCACCGCCGACCAGGTGAACGCCGCCGCCCACGCGGTGGCCACGGCGCTCGCCGCCTGCCAGGAGGTCGAGCGCAGGGTGTTGCTGCCCGCGCTCGCCGAGCTGCCCGGGGTAGACCTCGTCTCCCTCGTCGAGGACCTGGAAACGCTGCTGGACGGGGGCAGCCTGGAGCCGCCGGACGAGCTCGACGTCCGCGGGATCCCGCACGGCCAGCGGCATCCCCGCATTTTCGGCAGCTTTGCCCGGCTGGCGAAGGGCGAGTCGTTCGTGCTGGTCAACAACCACGACCCGAAGCCGCTTCGGCGCGAGTTCGAAGCCACCTACCCGGGGCAATTCGCTTGGGAATACGTCGAATCCGGCCCCACCGAGTGGCGCATCAGGATCGGCCGTTTCCCGGTGGCCGCGCACGACGGCCAGGTCGATGCCTGACCCGCACCAGGCCGTGTCGCCCAGTCGGCCACGCGTGCTGTGCGATGCGCACGCCACGCTCGCCGACACGGCGGTGCCGGCAGGCGTGCTCTGGCGGCTGACCGAAACGGATCGGCAACTCGACGCGAACCTGGTGCGCCTGGCACCGGGTGAAGATGTTGGCACACATGCGGAATCCGCCCTGGACGTGCTGCTCGTCGTGATCGCCGGAACCGGGATGCTGACCACCGGCGACGGCGCGCTGGCGCTCACCGAAGGCGCGGTGACCTGGCTGCCGAAGGGCTCGACCCGCGCCATCGCCGCCGGCGCTCACGGCCTGGCCTACCTCACCGTGCACCGGCGGCGGCCGGGCCTGCGGATCGGCAGCAGGCCGCCGGGCTGGCCGGAGCAGGCGAACCGCCGGGCCGCCGGCGAGACGGACCTACCGTGACCGGCGTCATCCACCCACCACACCCGGCCCGCCGGTACCCGCCACCGCGAGCGGCCAAGGGGTCGGCCCTGCTCGGGAATCTGCGCACGACCGACCCCAAACGGCTCGGGATCATGTACCTGACCACGTCGTTCGGGTTCTTCCTCGTTGGCGGCGTGCTGGCCCTGCTGATGCGCACCGAGCTCGCCCAACCGGGACAGCAGTTCCTGTCCCCTGAGCAGTACAACCAGCTGTTCACCATGCACGGCACGATCATGCTGCTGCTGTACGCGACGCCAACCGTCTTCGGGTTCGCCAACTACCTCCTGCCGTTGCAGATCGGTTCCCCCGACGTCGCGTTCCCCCGGTTGAACGCGTTGTCCTACTGGCTCTTCCTCTTCGGCGGGTTGATCGTGCTCTCCGGTTTCCTCACCCCTGGCGGTGCCGCGGATTTCGGCTGGTTCGCCTACACCCCGCTGTCCGACGCGATCCACTCCCCCGGCATCGGGGCCGACCTATGGATCAGCGGGCTGGTGGTGTCCGGGCTCGGCACCATCCTCGGCGCGGTCAACATGATCACGACGGTGGTCTGCCTACGCGCCCCGGGAATGACGATGTTCCGGATGCCGATCTTCACCTGGAACATCCTGATCACCAGCATGCTCATCCTGGTCGCCTTCCCGATCCTGACCGCGGCGCTGCTCGGCCTGCTCGCCGACCGGCGGCTCGGCGCGCACGTGTTCGACCCGGCAAATGGCGGGGCGATCCTGTGGCAGCACCTGTTCTGGTTCTTCGGCCATCCCGAGGTCTACATCGTCGCGCTGCCGTTCTTCGGCATCGTCACCGAGATCATTCCGGTGTTCTGCCGCAAACCGCTGTTCGGCTACCAGGGCATGGTCTACGCGACCCTGGCGATCGCCGGGTTGTCCGCGACCGTGTGGGCACATCACATGTTCGCCACCGGGGCGGTGCTGCTGCCGTTCTTCTCCCTGATGAGCTTCCTGATCGCGATCCCGACCGGATTCAAGTTCTTCAACTGGATCGGCACCATGTGGAAAGGGCAGCTCACCTTCGAGAATCCGATGCTGTGGTCGATCGGCTTCATGGTGACGTTCCTGTTCGGCGGGCTGACCGGCGTGCTGCTCGCCTCTCCGCCGATCGATTTCCACGTCACCGACACCTATTTCGTTGTCGCGCATTTCCACTACGTGCTCTTCGGCACGATCGTGTTCGCGACCTTCGCCGGAATCTATTTCTGGTTCCCCAAGATGACCGGCCGGATGCTCGACGAGCGATGGGGCAAGCTCCATTTCTGGACCACGTTCCTCGGTTTTCACCTCACCTTTCTCGTCCAGCACTGGCTCGGCGCGCAGGGCATGCCCCGGCGCTACGCCGACTACCTGAGCTCCGACGGGTTCACCGTGCTCAACACGGTTTCCACGATCGGCTCCTACGTCCTCGGCGCGTCGATGCTTCCGTTCATCTACAACGTCATCAAGAGCTACCGGTACGGCGAGGCCGTCACCGTGGACGACCCGTGGGGCTACGGGAACTCACTGGAATGGGCCACCTCCTGCCCGCCGCCAAGGCACAACTTCACCGAGCTGCCCCGCATCCGCTCCGAGCGCCCGGCCTTCTGGCTGCACTACCCGCACATGATCGAGCGGATGACCGCGGAAGCCCATGTCGGCCATCGCCGACCGTCTGCGGAGCGGCACCCGCCTGGGGTGAACGGCGGTCACCGCCCCCGCGGTTGACCCGGTATCACGGCCCCCATAATCTCGCGGCATGAACAAGCGTTCTCCCGAAACCACGCTGATCCGCGACTCCGGGCGCGGCAACGAGGCCGCGATCCTCAACGCGGCGCTGCAGGCGTACGGGGAGAAGGGTTTCAACGGGGCATCGATGCGCGATGTGGCCCGTGGAGCCAACACGAGCCTGTCCAACCTGTACAACTACTTTCCGTCGAAATCGCATCTGCTCGCCGAACTGTTGCGGCGGGCGAACAGCGAGCTGCTGGCCAGGACCACCGCCGCGATCGAGGCCGCCGGCGACGACCCGGTCGCGAAGCTGCGTGACGCCGTCAAGGCTTATGTCGGCTTCGTGGTGGACCACCAGACCGCCGCGCTGGTGGCGATCAGTGAGGTCCGCTACCTCACCGGCGAGGAGCGCAGCCGGGTGGTGGACGCCAGGGACCGCACGCAGTCACTGTTCGAGCAGATCGTCGCCGACGGTGCCCGCACCGGCGTGTTCGCCACCCCGTACCCCAAGGACGCGGCCCGCAGCATCGTGTCGCTGTGCTCGGCGATCTCCACCTGGTACCGCCCAGGCGGCCGGCTGTCCAAGAAGACACTCGGCGAACAGCACGCCCGCTACGCCCTGGCCCTGCTCGAAGCCCCCCTCACGCCATGAGGCCCGGGCCCGCGATCACAGCACGGTGAGGTCGCTGATCTTCCAGGTGTCGCCGGTCTTCTTCGCCACCACCGACAGCTGGGCGGCCGCATTGCTGGTCTGGTTGGTGTCCCCGCGGGTCGATCGCTGATCCGCCATGACCAGCAGCTGGGCCTGGTCACCATCCAACCTGGTCACCGCGGTCGCCCTGATGGTCGTGGTGAGCACCAGCTTCTGTGCCGGGGCGAGCCGTTTCACCTGCTCGAACAGCTGGTTGTACTGCTCGACCGCGCCGTCGCGGAGCAGGTTCTGCGCGGCGTTCTGGGTCTTCGCGGTGTCGCTGAAGTCGAACGAGAACACCGTCTCGACCGCCTTGTTGACCTGCCCGAGCACATCGCTGGTGGCCGCCGCGTCGGTGAGCGCGGTGTTGCGGGTGTCGTCGTCGGAGGCCGGCGCCCCGGCGATACCCGCCGCCACCGCCGTTGCGGTGAACACCACCAGCAGCACGAGCAGGATGATCACCTGCCGCCGGCGCCGGGGGTCGACCTCGACGGTGTCCGACGCCGGCGACGGCTCCCCGGTCTTCCGCTGGTCCCCGGTCTCCCGCTGGTCCACCGCATCCGTCTGGTCCACGGTCTCCGGCTCGGACCGGCGGACCGGGCTCGGTGCCGCGTCGCCGCGTGACCGTCCGGCCACGGTCGGCCGGCGTCGATGTGGTGCTGGCGCGCTGCCCTTGCTTCGCACGTGTGGCATGGCCGGTACTCCTTTCGCGATGGGTCAGCCGCCGATGGCGAGCGCTTGGATGGAGCTGAGCTTCCATCCCTGGTCGGTCCGCTGGAGATCGGCCTGGAAGCGGTTCCGTTTGGTCACCGGCTGCCCCTGGTCCGGCGTCACCACGATCTCGGCCACCGCGATCATCTTCGCGGTCCCGCCGGCCGCGTCCAGCTCGGTGAGGCCACCGCTGAGGATCTTGGCACTGGTCGAGGTCCGGCCGTTCTTGATCACCTGGCTCTGCTGCTGCCGGGACTTCTTGACCTCCTCGTTGAGCGGCCCGGTGGACACCCGTTCCCACTCGTCGAGCCCGGCGTCGACGTTGCGGTAGTCGAGCGTGCCGAACACGGCGATGGCCTGCTCCCCCGCCCGCTCGGCCTCTCCCCTGGTGTGCGCGGCGGCCGCCGCGGCGTCGCTGCCGGAGAGCCAGGCCGTCACGAACCAGACGGCGGCCGCGAGGGCCACCACGGTCAGCGCGGACAGCGTGACGAGAAACGGCTTGCCGACCCACATCGGGGCACCGGCCCGCTTCCGCGCGTTCTCGGTTTGATCCGTCATGCGTTCTCCGTTCGGCACGCTGTTGTCGTGGTTCACCGTGGCAGCCCGAGCAATGCGGCAAGGTCGGTCGGCCCGCTGATCCCGGTCAGCCCGGCCAGTCCCGGCAGCGGCGCCGGGCTGCCGGCCGGCCCCGGCTGCTGCTGGGTTCCCGGCGCGCTCGGCGCGCGCCGCGGGGTCCCGCCGTACGGCGCGTTCTGCGCGCCGCGAACCGAGGTGGGGCTCCCGGGGGGCTCGGCGCAGTAGAGGTCGGGGTTCGCCGGCCGGGGCGCGACCTGGTCGGCCGGTCGCAGCCGGGTGCCCTGATAGCCCTTGGTGCACACGAGCGGGTCGAAGAAGTTCAGCACCAGGCCGAGGTGGGCGGTGCCGTCGCCGGGCACCACGGTGTTCGCGGCCGCGGTGAGCACCGGGTAGGTGGCGAGGATGTTCTCCAGCCCGCTGGTGCGCGGGCCGAGGATGTCGGCCGTGGTGAGCAGGTTGGCGATCACCTTGCCGAGTCCCGGCCCCGTTTCCGCGAGCAGCCCGGACAGCTCGGCGGAGACCGGTGGCACCGCCCGGATGAAGTGGTCGAGGTTCGGGTTGGCCTTCTTCAGCTCACCCGCGAGCAGCCGCAGGTCCGAGCTGAACGACCGCAGGTTGCCGGCTTCGGCGTTCTGGGTGGTCAGCACCGTACGGGCCGAGGACAGCAGGTCCTTGGTCGCCGGCAGGTACTCCTTGGCCGTGGCGGCGAAGGCACTGGTCGAGTCCAGCACGGTGCGCAGGTCCGGCCCGGCCCCGTTGAACGCGTTGTACAGCTCGTCGACCACGGTCTTCAACGAACCGGTCGGCACGCTGGCGGCCAGCGCGTCGACGTTGCCGAGCAGCTGGTCGAGCGGCACCGGGGTGACCGTGTCCTTGGCCTTGATCGTGGACCCCTCGGTGAGGAACGGCCCGTTGCTGGTCCGCGGCCGCAGGTCGACGTACTGCTCGCCGACCGCGGACCGGTTCGCGACAACGGCCTCCACGTCGGCGGGCACCGCGGGCGCACCGTCGTTGATGACCAGCTCCACCTCGGTGCCGTCCGGGACGACGTTGAGGTCGCCGACCTTGCCGATGGTCACCCCGCGGTAGGTCACGTCGGCGTTGGTGAAGATCCCGCCGGAATCCGCCAGCTGCAGTTTGACCACCATGCCGCCGCGGCCGAACAGGCTCTGCAGCCCGGCGTAGCGGAAACCGGTGTATCCGATCCCGGCCACCGCGATGACCAGGAAGATCGCGACCTGGATCCGAACCCTCCGAGTGAGCATCAGGCACCGCCAAGCAAGGAGTTCAGCACCCCGGCCAGTCCCTGCTGCCCGGCGGCCGGCGGCGGTGCCGATGAAGGCACCGGCGACGCCAGCGGCAGCGGGGCGGCCGGAGCCGGGGCGACCGGCGGGTTCCCCATACCGGGCAGCGCGATCGGCGGCTGCTTCGGGTTGAGGAACAGGTTGGTCAGCAAGCTGTCCAGCTTGAGGTCGAGCCGGAGGTCCAGGTTGGTGTAGTCACCGCGGATCGCTTCCCGGGAATGGCTGGTGAACGGGAAGGTCAGCAGGGTGTCCAGGGCCCTCGGCAGCTTGTCGCCCGCCTCGGTCAGCTTCTGCAGGGTCGGCTGCAGCGCGCGCAGGTCGGCGATCAGGTCCTCGCGGGACCTGGTGATGGTGTCCACCGCGACGCCGGACAGCCCGTCCAGCGACTGCAGCATGTGCACCAGGTCACCGCGCTGCTCGGCGAGCACGCGCAGCCCGGGCTCCAGGTTGTCCAGCGCGTTGCCGATGTTGTCGTTCTGCCCGACCAGCGTGGCGGAGAGCCGGTTCAGCCCGTCGATGGCCCTGGTGATGTTGTCGCGTTGCCCGGCGAGGTCGCCGGTGAGCTTGTCGACGTTGGTCAGCAGCGCGCGGATGTCGCCCTCCTTGCCGGCCAGCGCGTCGTTCACCTCGCGGCTGATCGTGCGCAGCTGCTCGACACCGCCCCCGTTGAGGAGCATCGACAGCGCGCCGAAAACCTCCTCGACCTCCGGGTTGCGGTTGGTCCGCTGCACCGGGATCACCGCGCCGTCCGCGAGCTGCGTCGGGGCGGGCGCGGTGGGGCTCGTCAACGACACGTACTTCTCACCGAGCAGGCTGGACTGCACGAGCATGGCGTTAGCGTTCGCCGGCAGCTTCACGTCGCCGTTGATGGCCACCGTGACCTCGGCCGTCCAGCCGTCCGGGGCGAACCCGATGTTCTCCACCCGGCCGACCGGGACGTCGTTGACCTTCACCGCCGCCTGCGGCACCAGGTCGAGCACGTCGGCGAACTGGACCTTAAGCTGGTACGGGTGGTCGCCCAGGTCGGCGCCACCCGGCAGGGGCGCGCCGTACAGGCCGCTGAACCCACCGGACCCGCAGCCGGTCACGGCCACGCTGAGCACCGCGGCAAGGCAGCCAAGGGACACACGCCGCTTCATCAGCGACCACCTCCGGACTGGGTGGGCGAGAGCAGCGGCAGCGGCGGGAGATTCCCGCTCTGCAGCCCACCGACGATCTGCGCCGCCGACGGCAGCGGAACCGCACCGTTGAGCACCGGGGCCAGCTTGTCGCAGGTATCCGCCAGCGCCTGCGGGAGCTGGGTCGGCGTGCCGCGCCGGAGCAGCCCGCAGATCGTGACGATCGGCGGGGTGGACAGCTCGTTCGGGTTGGCCCGGATGTCCAGCGTGCCGGAACTGGCGTTGTAGGCGTTCGCCAGGTTGCCCAGCGTCAGCGGTGCCACGTCAAGGGATTCGGCCAGCGCGCCACGCTGATCGACCAGCACCTGGGTCACCGCGGCCAGATTGTCCACATTGGACTTGATCCGGCCACGGTTGTCCGCGACGAAGGTGCGGACCGAGTCCAGCGCGGTCGCCAGCTCGCCGAGCGCCTGGGTGAGGTTCTGCCGCTCACCGGCGAGGAACGCGCTCACATCGGCGAGCTGGCCGCTCAGATCGCGCAGCTGCCCGTCACTGGTCGCCAGGGTTTCGGTGAACTTCCGGAGATTGTCGACGGTCGAGAACAGGTCACCGCGGTTGTCCGACAGCGTCGCGGTGAGACCGGCCAGCTTCGTGATGGTCTCGTTGATCGCCGCACCGTTACCGGCGAGGTTGCGCGCCCCGACGTCGAGCAGCGCGGACAGGGACCCGTCCGCGTTGGCGCCCTTGGGCCCGAGCGCGGTGGTGACCTGGTCGAGGCTCCGGTACAGCTCGTCGACCTCGACCGGGGTCGCCGTGCGCGCCATCGGGATGACCGCGCCGTCGGCGATCTTGGGGCCACCGGTGTAGACCGGGGTCAGCTGCACGTACCGGTCGGCGACCAGGCTGGGCGGGACGACGACCGCGCCGGCGTCCGCCGGCACGTCGATGCCGGGGTCGATGGTCAGCTCGACCCGTACCTGCTCCCCCTCCGGGGTCACCGAGTCGATGGTGCCCGCCTTCACCCCGAGTATCCGGACGTCGCCGCCCTCGAACACGCCGATGCCCTGGGAGAACAGCGCCGTCACCTTCGTTCCGGCCGAGCGGGACGTGATCCACCACGCGCCGCCCGCCGCGACCAGCGTCAGCACGAGCACGATCGACAGCCGCCGCACGGCCTTCGTGGGAATGCTCATCGGCCGCCTCCGGTGACCCCTGAGTTCGTCGCCGGGGGCTCACAGCCACCCGGATTGATGTTGAGCAGGTTGAGGTTGACGGTCGGCGGCAGCAGGCCGCACACGTACACGTCGAACCAGTGGCCGTTGCCGAGGGTGTTGGCGAACAGCCGGTAGAACGGGGCGAGCTGGTTGAGGCTCACGTTCAGGTTCTCCTGGTTGCGTTCCAGCAGCCCGGTCACCTGGTCGAGCTGGGCCAGCGCGGGCGCGAGCTGCTGCTGGTTGTCCGACACCAGCCCGGCCAGCTGCACCGAGAGCGCCCTGGCGCCCTGCAGCAGCGAGCTGATCGCCGTCTTGCGGGCCTGCACCTCGTCGAGCAACAGCGTGCCGTCACCGATCAGCCGCTGGAACTGGCCGCTGCGGTCGGCGAGGGTCTTGCTGAGCTGGCTGGTGTTGTCAAGGAGCTTGTGCAGCTGCTCGTCGCGGCCGGCGATCGTGGTGGACAGCGCGGACAGGCTGTCCAGCGCTGGCCGGATCTGCTCCGGGGTACCGGAGAACTCCTGCGCGATGGTCTGGAAGCTCTGCGCCAGCTGCTTGGTGTCGATCTGGTCGACCGTCCTGGACAGCCCGGTGAAGGCGTCACTGACGTCGAACGGCGCCTTCGTCCGTGCCACCGGGATCGGGCTGGCGGGGTCGAGCGGGGCCTTGCCGGCGGACTCCAGCGCGACGTACTTCTGCCCGAGCAGCGTCTTGATCTCGATGGACGCCCTGGTCTGGTCGCCGAGGAAGGCGTTCTTCGCCCGGAAACTCACCAGGACGTGCCCGCCGTTCAGTTCGATCTTCTTGACCTGACCGATCTTGACGCCGGCCATGCGGACCTCGTCGTCCGCCTTCAGCCCGGCGGCCTCGGTGAATTCGGCCTGGTACACCGCTCCACCACCGATCAGCGGCAGGTCGTCGTAGAAGTAGGCGGCGACGGTCAGCAGCGCGATGATCACCACGCTGGCGATGCCGATCGGGACGGGATTGCGTTCCTCGAAGGCTTTCACGATGTACACCTCGACGGGGTCTGGGCGAGCGGCACCGGGAGCACCGGGACGTTCAGCCCGAGCGACTGCACGCCGACATTCCCGACCGCCGCGCACAGGTAGAAGTTGAACCAGGAGCCGTACGAGGCCGTTGGGGTGATGGTCTCCACGTTGCGCGGCAGGTTGTTGAGGAACTGCTCGACCAGGCTGGAACCGCGGTTCAGGTTGGCCGCGAGCGCGCCGAGCCCCGCGATGTCCTGCTTGAGCGGTTCCCTCGCCTCGGCGAGGAACCCGCTCGTGGTCGCGCTCAGCTCGGCGAGCGCGCTGACCGACTCCCCGATCGGCTCGCGGTCCGCGGCGAGCCCGGTGACCAGTTCCTGCAGGGTGCCGACCAGCCCGGAGAGTTCGTCCCCGCGGCCGTTGACGGTGTCCAGCACGGTGTTCAGGTTGTCGATCACCTGGCCGATCGCCTGGTCCTTGCCGGCGATCGTCGACGCCAGCTCCGTGGTGTGCCGAAGCAGCGAGTTGATCGTGCCGCCCTCGCCCTGCAGCACCTGGATCAGTTCGTAGGACAGCTTGTTGACGTCATCCGGCGACAGCGCCTGGAACAGCGGCTTGAACCCGTTGAACAGCTGGGTCAGGTTGAGCGCCGGCTTGGTCTGCCGCAAGGGAATGGTGTCCCCCGGGTTGAGCACCCCGCCGGCGTCGCCCGGCTGCTGTTCCAGCGCGATGTAACGCTGGCCGACCAGGTTGCGGTACTTGAGCACGGCCTGGATCGAGCGGGGCAGCTTGCGGCCGGCGTCGACCGAGAAGTCGACCCTGGCCACGTTCTCGTTGTCGCCGCCGACCTCGATCGCGTCGACCTGGCCGACACGCACGCCGGACACCCGGACGTCGTCGCCGACGTTCAGCGAGGTCACGTCTGAGAACACCGCGTGGTAGGAGTTCGACGGCTGGAAGGTGATGTTGGCGATGGTGGCCGCGAGCAGCAGGGTGGACAGCACGGTGAACACCACGAAGATGGACAGCTTCGTCACCGGCCCGACGAGCGACTTCACCGGACGGTCACCTCCTGGCCGCGATAGAGCGGCCCGACCAGCACGCTGCTCCACTGTGGAACGTCACCGGGGGCGGTGCCCATCGACGGCGCGAGCAGCGTCGCGACCAGCGCACGTTCCGCCGCCGAATTGGCCAGCGACGGCACCTGCTGCCCGTCCGCGGCCGGCGTGGCCATGGCGCCGTCGAGTAGCGAGTTCATGCCGGAGGGTGTCCTGGTGGCACCGGCCGGCGGCGGGGTGGAGCCGTCGCGGAGCGGCCCGGCGCCCGGGTACTGCGGGAAGTTCCCGTTGGTGGCGATCGGGTAGCAGGCCGGCCCGCGTTTGTCGTTGTACGCCGGCGTGTCCCTGCCCGGCACGTATTTGCCGCGGCTGGCGGTGATCTCGATGGTCAGGTTCAGGGCGTGGTTGTTGTTGCGCCCACCGCCCCAGATCTCGTCGAGTTTCGGCACCAGGTCGGAGAGCTGGCCGAGCAGGCACGGGTACTCCGGCGCGTACTTGGCCAGAAGCTCCACTGTGGACCTGCTGGCACCGACCAGCCCGATCAGGTTGTTCTTGTTCACTTCCAGGAAGCTCCGCAGGTCCGCGGAGGTCGCGGACAGGCTGTCGAACAGCCCGTGCAGGTTCTGTTGCTGGTCCACCAGGGTTTTGCTCGTCACGGTGAGATCGGACAGGGTTTGCAAGAGGTCGGGCGCCGCGTCGCGGTAGGCGTCGGCGACCCCGGCGAGCTGCCGGATGTCCTCGGTGAGGTCGGGCAGCGACGGGTTGAGCTCCCGCACGTACTCGTTGAGAGTGACCAGGGTCTGGCCGAGGTCCTTGCCACGGCCGTCGGAGAGCGCGTCGGACACCGCGGTGAGGGTGCTGGACAGTTTCTCCGGCTGGACCGACTTGAGCACCGGCATCAGGCTGTCGAGCACGCGGTTCAACTCGACTGCGGCCGACGAGCGGTCGAGGCCGATGGTGTCGCCGGCCTCGATCCGCCCGACCGCGCCGGTCTTCGGCAGCACCAGGTTGACGTAGCGCTCACCGAAGAGCGTCTTGGGCAGCAACCTGGCCGTGACGTTCTTCGGGATCAGGTCGATCTTGTCCGGGTTCAGTGCGAGGTGCAGCGTCGCGCCTTCGAAGGAGGTGTCGATGCTGCGCACCTCGCCGACGATCACGCCGCGCACCTTCACGTCCGACTGCGGCAGCAGCTGGTCGCCCAGCTTCTGCACGCGCAGGTCCACCATGACGACCGGGGTGAAGCGCTTCTGGTAGAAGGCGATCGTCAGCGCGAAGAACAGCACGATCGCGAGCAGGTACACCAGGCCGAGCACCCGACGCGGAATCGCCGGCAGCACACCACGTTCGGCGCTCATCCGGCCACCCGCACCGTGGTCGTGGTGCCCCAGATCGCGAGGCTGAGGAAGAAGTCGAGGATGACCACGGTGACGATCGCGGTCTTCACCGCGCGCCCGACCGCGACCCCGACGCCCGCGGGACCGCCGCCAGCGGTGTACCCGTAGTAGCAGTGGATGAGGATGATCACCACGGCGAAGACCAGGATCTTCGCGAAGGACCACAACACGTCCTCCGGCGGCAGGAACAGGTTGAAGTAGTGGTCGTACGTTCCGGCGGACTGGCCGTTGAACGTGATCGTGATGAACCTCGACGCGACGTAGGAGGCCAGCAGGCCGAGGGTGTACAGCGGCAGGATGGCCACGAAGCCGGCGACCATCCTGGTGGTGACCAGGTAGGGCAGGCTCGGGATGCCCATCGTCTCGAGCGCGTCGATCTCCTCGGCGATGCGCATCGCGCCGAGCTGCGCGGTGAACCCGGAGCCGACGGTCGCCGAGAGCGCGATCCCGGCGACCAGCGGGGAGATCTCGCGCGTGTTGAAATAGGCGGACACAAACCCGGTGAACGCCTCGGTACCGATCTGGTTCAGCGCCGCATACCCTTGCAGGCCGACCACGGTGCCGACGAACAGGTTGAGCGCCACCATCACGCCGATCGTCCCGCCGATCACCGCCAGCGCGCCGCTGCCGAAGGACACTTCGGACAGCAGCCGGATGATTTCCTTGGAATACCGGCGAATCGTGCGAGGAATCCACAGGAAGGCACGGATGTAGAACCAGAGCTGGTTGCCGTAGTCGTCGAGGCTCGCCACCGGTTTCCTGGCGGCCTTCCTGGCGCGATCGGCGATCACGGCACGCTTGGGCATGGTGTCGACCACGGATCAGCTCCCCTTCGGCGGCACGATGTGCAAGTACAGGGTGGTCAGCACGAAGTTGACGAAATACAGCAGCAGGAACGTGATCACCACTGCCTGGTTGACCGAGTCGCCGACGCCTTTCGGGCCGCCACGCGGGTTCAGCCCGCGATAGGAGGCGACCACCCCGGCGACCAGACCGAAGATCAACGCCTTGAGCTCGCTGATGTAGATGTCCGGCAGCTGGGCGAGCGCGTTGAAGCTGGACAGGTACGCGCCGGGCGTGCCGCCCTGCAGGAAGACGTTGAAGAAGTAGCCACCGGCCACACCCACGATGCTGACCAGGCCGTTGAGCAGCACCGCGACGAACGCCATCGCGAGCACGCGTGGGACGATCAGCCGCTGCACCGGGGAGACGCCGAGCACCTTCATCGCGTCGATCTCTTCCCGGATCGTCCTGGACCCGATGTCCGCGCACACCGCGGAGCCACCGGCGCCGGCGATGATCAGCGCGGTGACGATCGGCGCGGCCTGCTGCACAGTGGCCAGCACCCCGGCGGCCCCGGTGAAGGACTGCGCACCGAGCTGCCGAGTCAGCGAACCGAGCTGGAGCGCGATCACCGCGCCGAACGGGATGGACACCAGCGCGCTCGGCAGCAGCGAGACGCTGGCGACGAACCAGGCCTGCTGCAGAAACTCGCGCAGCTGGAACGGGCGCTTGGGCAGCAGCCGGAACACATCGAGGCCGAGCGCGAACAATCGGCCGGTCTCACGGAACGCGCCGACGCCGGGGAAGGAGAACTGCTTGGTGCCGCTCACGAAATGCTCCCGCTGTTCCGGATCACCGGCAGCTCGACCGTGTCGGTGGGCCCGGCCCGGAAATCGCTGTGGTGGCGCCCGGACGCGGCGAGCGTGCTCGCGTCAACGCCGTAGCGGTGTTGTTCTTCCGGGGTGAGTGAGTCGATGATGCCTTCCTGCGCGGCGGGCGGCAGGGTGTGCAGGATCTTCATCACCCGGTCCTTCCGGCGGCGCACCCCCTTGCGCTCGGGCAACCCCGGGGTCGGCTGCAACTGCGGCACCACCCCCCGCACATCCTCGGTGGACCCGTCGTGATGACCCGCATCCGCCTGCGCCTGCTCCCGCGCCATCTGCGCGGAATCCTTCTCCTCACTCATCCCGATCGGACCAAGCCGGCGACCATTGAGGAACTGCTCCACCACCGGCTCATCACTGGTCAGCAACACCTCCCGCGGACCGAACATCACCAGTTCCTTGCGGAACAACATCCCAATGTTGTCCGGCACCGTCCGCGCCAGGTTGATGTTGTGCGTGACGATCAGGATCGTCGCATCGATCTGCGCATTCAAATCGATCAGCAACTGCGACAGATACGCCGTGCGCACCGGATCCAAACCCGAATCCGGCTCATCACACAAAATGATCTCCGGGTCCAGCACCAACGCCCGCGCCAGCCCGGCCCGCTTCCGCATCCCACCGGAGATCTCCCCCGGCAACTTCTTCTCCGCACCGGCCAAACCGGTCATCTCCAGCTTTTCCAGCACGATCCGCTTGATCTCGGACTCGGACTTCTTCGTGTGCTCACGCAGCGGAAACGCCACATTGTCATACAGATTCATCGAGCCGAACAACGCGCCGTCCTGGAACAACACCCCGAACAGCTTCCGCGTCTCGTACAACCGGTGCTCAGAACACGTCACGATGTCCACACCGTTGATCACACAGGAACCCCGGTCCGGCTTCAGCAAGCCGATCATCGACTTCAAAAACACCGACTTACCGGTACCCGACGGCCCCAACATCACCGAGACTTCACCCGGCGGCAGCGTCAACGACACATCACGCCAGATGGCCTGCTTACCGAAAGACTTGGTCAAGCCCTCGATGACCACCTCAGCACCCATCAACACTCCTCGTCGAGTCGATCTGCCGGGACTCTGCCGGGTGGTGACGCCGGCCACCATGGCCACGGGGGCCAACCATGGCCTCCGAGGGCCAAGAACACCGGACTTGGACAGAATCCACAGTGGGCGGCCGCCGGGATGGTCCGCGACAGCCGGCACGTCCGCCGTGCACGTCGCGGTGATTTTCCCAGTAGCGCCGGTCATATGTGTCGTTCCGCGGCGACGATAACCATCGCCGCGGTTGTCACTTACGAACAAGAACGGGGCGGCCGCTCTGTGCCGGAGAGCACCGCGGACCCCAGCCAGCGGCACGCGGTCAACGCCATCTCGACGTCGACCCGGTCGCCGTTGATCGGCCGGCCGCGTACCTCCTCGGCCTTGAGCACCCGGTACTTCACCGAGTTCTTGTGCAGGTTCAGCGCCGCGGCGGCCGCGGTATAGCTGCCACCGCCGGCAAGGAAGACGCGGAGGGTCTCGCGTAACCGCGCATGCTGCTCGTCGTCGGCGGCCAGCGGGCCGAGCACGTGGGTGAGCCAGGCGCGGGTATGTTTCAGGTCCGCGCAGAGCAGTGCCACGGTGCCGACCTGCGCGAACCGGGAGACCAGCGGGGCCCGCTGGCCGGCCGTCACCGCGACGGTCTGCGCCTGGGTGGCCTGCCAGTGCGTCGTGCGGAAGCCTTCCAGGTCGCTCTCGATCTCACCGAGGGCCACCCGTGCCGGGAAATCCCACTCCTTCAAGGTGTTCTCGATGATGTCGTGGTCGACCCGCGCGCCTTCCGCGAAGGGCAGCCAGGCCCAGGAGCTCGCCTCGTCGCAGGGCACGGTCAGCGGGCGTGCCACGCAACCGAGGCGTTCTGCGATGGTCACGATGAGACGGTCCAAATTGGCCAGTTCGAACTCGCGGCGGGCCACGTCGTCGATCCACACCACGATGCCGAGGTGCTGCTGCCGCAGGCGGTAGCCGAGCACGCCCTCCACCACCGACCGGTTCACCGAGCGCCCGGCGAGCAGCTCGCGGATCCTGCCGGCCCGCGCGGTGCTGCGGTTGCGCAGCCAGCTCTCCCGCTCCTCCTCGTAGACCACCGCGACCCGCTGGGACATCAGGTCGATGTAGTCGAAGCTGAAGGTCACGATCCGGCTGGTGATCGCGCTCGTGCGGGTGGCGTCGAAGCCCTCGCGGTGCACCTCCTCGATGAGCAACCGGACCAGGCTGTCCTGGCCGAGGCGGTACGCCCGGATCAAGGCCACCAGCGGCACGTCGTGCTGGGCCAGCCGCCGCGCGTACTCACCGGCCGCCCACGGCGTCTCGAACCCGTCCAGCGCCATGCCGTGCTGCAGCAGGTGCAGCACCGTCTCGACGTTGCTCTCCACGCTGGCGTTGAGCAGCGGCGTCAGCCGCTCGTCCACCCCGAGCTCGGGGATCTCCTCGGACATCCGCTCGATCATGTGCCGCACGAGCGCGGGCACCCGCGAGCGCAGCCGGCTCGCGATGGCCACGATGCTGGCGACTTCGGCATCCTGGATCTCGTCGTCGGCGTCTTCGGTCATGGCTTGGTCACTCGTTCATGGTCTCCACGGCGGTACCCGGCGTGGTCGTCTTACTCGGGGCTACCGAGGGTAAGCGGCGCCGCGGCGACCTCCCAGGGTCATCGAGGCCAGTGAGTTGATATTTTTGGCCAAGCGGTTCGACAGCGGAGTCGGCGGGAGGTGCCATCGTGGGATCCGAGAGTGTGCTGCGCGCGCCCGCGAGCGCCCTGCTCCTGACCAGGCTGGGGATGGAGCGCGGGGTACCGGCCGCGGAGTCCCTTCGCGGGACCGGGCTGCGGATGGCGGATCTGGCCAACCCCGACCAGCCGGTGACCGCCGCGCAGGAAATGACCGTCATCGCCAACCTGGTGCGCACCCTGGGTGACCCGCCGGGGCTGGGCCTGGACGCCGGCCTGCGCTACCACCTCACCACCTACGGCATCTGGGGTTTCGCCCTGATCAGCAGCCCCACCCTGCGTAGCGCCATCTCGGTCGGCCTGCGCTACCTCGACCTGACCTACTCGTTCTGCCGGATGACCCCGGTCGAGGCCGGCGACGAGCTCACTCTGGTCCTCGACGCATCCGCGGCACCGGAGGAGCTGAGACGCTTCCTGCTGGAACGGGACGCGGCGGCGATCCACACCATCCAGCGCGAGCTGCTCGCCGCGCCGAGCCGGCTGCATCGGGTCAGCTTCGCGTTCGCTCCACCCGCCGGCGGCCTCGCTCGCTACACCGAGGTCTTCGGGCTGCGGCCCGAGTTCGGCGCGGCGGCCGACTCGGTCTCGTTCGACCGGGCGAGCCTCGATTCGCCACTCCCCCAGGCGGAACCCCTCACCGCGAGCCTGGCAGAAGCCCAGTGCCGGCGGCTGCTCGAACAGCGGCGGACCAGGACTGGGCTGCCGAACCGGGTGCGCGAGGTGCTGCTCGGCCGGCCGCAGGCGCCACCGACGGTGGTCGAGGTGGCGAGCAGGCTGCACCTGTCGCCGAGAACGCTGCGCCGGCGGCTGTCCGAGGAGGGAACGTCCTACCGCTGCCTGCTCGATGAGGTGCGTGAGGAGCTGGCCGACGAACTGCTGGACGCCGGCCGGCTGACGGTCGAGGAAGTCGCCTACCGGCTGGGGTACGCCGAGACGTCCAGCTTCACGCACGCCTTCCGGCGGTGGAAGGGGGTCAGCCCCAGGGCGCACCGGCGGGCTGTCCGGGCCCACCCGCGACCGGGTCACCGCTGACCAGGGCCTTTGTACGTTCCGAACAAACGGGTTGCGCAGATTCGTCTTCCGAACCTATGGAACGGATCACAGTGGGTTCGTACCTTTGCCCGCACTGGAGCGGTATATCTGCTGTAACCCGAGGAGCGACATGCACTTGGCAACGCTGCCGGACGTGCGCGCGGAACAACGACCCGATGCCCCCGCACTGGCCGACGATGCCGTGAACCTGAGCAACGCCGATTTCCTGGATCGGGTGCTCCGGGCCGCAACAACCCTGCGGCGGCACGGGATCGCCAGCGGCGATGTGGTGGCGGTTCGGCTCCCCAATCGCGTCGAACTCGTCATCACCCTGTTCGCGGCCTGGCGGCTCGGTGCCGCGGTGACCCCGATCAACCCCGCGCTGACCGTCGCCGAGGCCGAATATCAGATCGCCGATTCCGGCGCGAAGATCGTCATCGCCGAGTCCGCGGATACTGCGGTGAAAACAATCGGCGTGGCCGAACTCGAAGGCGCGATCGACGACGCCGTCCTGGCGTCCTCGCCGCCGGTCGAGGTCGACACGCTGGCCTTGCTGATCTATACCAGCGGCACCACCGGCAAGCCGAAGGGCGTGATGCTCGATCACGCCAACCTGCTGGCGATGTGCTCGATGGCCATCGAGTCCGTCGGGCTCGGCGATGACCAGCACAGCCTGCTGATCCTGCCGCTGTTCCACGTCAACGGAATCGTGGTCAGCATCCTGTCGCCACTGATCGCCGGCGGCCGCGCCACGATCGCCGGGAAATTCAGCCCGAAGACGTTCTTCCGCGTCATCGAGACCGTGCGGCCGACCTACTTTTCGGCGGTGCCCGCCATCTACGCGATGCTGACGGCACTACCGGAGGAGGTGCGGCCGGACACATCCTCACTGCGGTTGGCGGTCTGCGGTGCCGCGCCGATGCCGGCCGAACTCATCGAGCGGTTCGAAAACCGTTTCGGCGTCACCATCATCGAGGGCTACGGGCTCTCGGAAGGCACCTGCGCGTCGACGATCAACCCGATCGACGGTGTCCGCAAGCCCGGCACGGTCGGGCTGCCGATGAAGGGGCAGGAAGTCGCGATCATGGACGCCGCCGGCAATCTCCTCCCGGCCGGCGAGACCGGCGAGGTCGTCGTGCGCGGCCCCAACGTGATGCGCGGTTATCTCAACAAGCCGGAGGAGACCGCGAAGACCATTGTGGACGGTTGGCTGCACACCGGCGACGTCGGCCGGTTCGACGAGGATGGCTACCTCGTGCTCGTCGACCGGATCAAGGACATGATCATCCGCGGCGGGGAGAACATCTACCCCAAGGAGATCGAATCCGTGCTCTACGGCCATCCCGGGGTGCTAGAAGCCGCGGTGATCGGCGCCCCGCACGAGGTGCTCGGTGAGGTGCCGCTGGCGTTCGTCGCCCTGCGGCCGGGAGCCTCGGTCGGCACGGACGAACTGCACGAGCTGTGCCGCGGCTCGTTGTCCAAGTACAAGCTTCCCGCCGACATCGTCACGATGGACGCGCTGCCGAAGAACTCCGTCGGCAAGATCGACAAGCCTGCCCTGCGCGCGGGCCTCGCGGCCACGGCGGGCTCACCCGCCTGATTCGCCACCGGCATCCCCAGAACGAAGGACCACCATGGGATTCATCTCGCCCTTGTTACCCGACCTCGACCTCAAGGAATGGCGGTCGAGGCCGCATCTCCAGCGCATCCGTCCGCTCGCCCAGCACTGGGCGGAAAACGGCTTCGGCACGCCGTATGCCGTGTACCTGCTCTACGTCGTCAAGCTCGTCGGCTACGTGCTCGGTGCGATCGCGGTCATCTCGGCGACCCCCGGCCTCGGCTCGGTCGGAGATTTCGGGTCTTGGTGGACCGAACCGATCGTCTACCAGAAGGTCGTGGTCTGGACCCTGCTCTACGAGGTGCTCGGGTTCGGTTGCGGCTCGATGCCGCTGACCTTCCGGTTCCTGCCGCCGATCGGCGGCTTCCTCTACTGGCTTCGGCCGGGCACCGTGCGGCTGCCACCGTGGCCGGACAAGGTGCCGCTCACCCGCGGCACCCGGCGCTCCATTGTGGACGTCGCGCTGTACCTGGTGGTGATCGCGTCGGCGGTCTGGCTGCTCTGCTCGCCGGGGACCGCGGACAGCGTCCCGCCGGGCAACACGGTCGGGCTGCTCGACCCGGTCCGGATAATCCCGCTGGTGGTCGCGCTGCCGCTGCTGGGCCTGCGGGACAAGACGATCTTCCTGGCCGCGCGCGGTGAGCAGTACTGGCTGACCCTGCTGGTGTTCTTCTTCCCCTACCTGGACATGATGGTCGGCCTGAAACTGATCATGGTCGGGCTCTGGTGGGGCGCGGCGACCTCCAAGCTCAACCGGCACTTCCCGTTCGTGGTCGCCGTCATGATCAGCAACAGCCCGTTGCAGCGGGTCAAGTGGATCAAGCGCAAGCTCTACCGCGACTTCCCGCACGACCTGCGGCCCTCGAAGCTCTCCGGATTCGCCGCGCACACCGGGACGGTCATCGAGTACCTGCTCCCGCCGGTGCTCTTCTTCTCCCACGGCGGCATCGTCACCACCGTCGTGCTGACCATCATGGTGATCTTCCACCTGCACATCCTGTCCACCTTCCCGATGGGCGTGCCGCTGGAATGGAACATCTTCTTCATCTTCTCCGCGCTGTTCCTGTTCGGGCACTACGCCGAGATCGGGCTGTCCGACTTCGGTTCGCCGCTGCTCGCGGCGCTGCTGCTGGTCTGCCTGGTCGGGCTGCCGGTGCTGGGCAACATGAAGCCGCACCTGGTCTCGTTCCTGCCGTCGATGCGCTACTACGCGGGTAACTGGGCCACCAGCCTGTGGGTGTTCCGCAAGGGCAGCGAGCAGAAGCTGACCAAGCACATCGTCACCGCCGCGGCCACCCCCAAGGAGCAGCTCACCAAGCTCTACGGCGAGGAGAAGGCCGAGCTGATGCTGCAGAAGGCGATGGCGTGGCGGTCCATGCACAGCCACGGCCGGGCGCTCAACGGCCTGCTGTGCCGGGCGGTGGACAACCTCGACGACTACGACGTGCGCGAAGGCGAGTTCGCCGCCGGTATGGTGCTCGGCTGGAACTTCGGCGAAGGCCACCTGCACAACCAGCAGCTGATCGATGCCGTCCAGCAGCGGTGTAACTTCGCCCCGGGCGAGCTGCGGGTGATCATGCTCGAATCGCAGCCGATCCAGCGCCAGCGCCAGCACTACCGGATCGTCGACGCGGCGACCGGGCAGCTCGAGGAGGGTTACGTGGCCGTCAAGGACATGGTCACCCGCCAGCCGTGGCTCGACGACCAGGACCCGAGCATCCCCGTCCAGGTCCTGCGCCGCACGCCGTGGCAGCGCGACCGGCGTGGTGCGCCGGCCCATGACTGACGCGATCGTGGTGGGGGCCGGCCCGAACGGGCTGGCCTCCGCCGTCGCACTGGCCAGGCGCGGCCTGCGCGTCACGGTCGTCGAGGGCGCGGACGAGATCGGCGGTGGCACCAGGAGCAGCGAGCTGACCGTGCCGGGGGTGCTGCACGACCACTGCTCCGCGGTGCACCAGATCGCCGTCGGTTCCCCGTTCCTCGCCTCGCTCGGCCTGGATCGCTACGGCCTGCAATGGGCCCTGCCCGAAGTGGACCTCGCCCACCCGCTCGACTCCGGCGACCCCGGGGTGCTGCTGCGGGCCGTCGACGCCACGGCCGACGGCCTCGGCGTCGACGGCCCGGCGTGGCAGCGCCTGTTCGGCCCGCTCGCCGACGGCTTCGACGCGCTGGCGGAAGAGCTGATGCGGCCCGTGGTCCACCTGCCGAGGCATCCGATACACCTGGCGCGGTTCGGGCTGCGCGCGCTGCAACCGGCCACCGCCGTCGCGCGCCGGTGGCGGACCGACCGGGCACGCGCACTGTTCGCCGGGGTGGCCGCGCACGCGTTCCATCCGCTGACCCGGCCGACCACCGCGGCGATCGGGCTGATGCTGACCGCGGCCGGGCACCGGTTCGGCTGGCCGGTCGCGGTCGGCGGGTCGAGGGCGATCACCGACGCACTCGCCGCGATGCTGACCGAGCTCGGTGGCACCATCGAGACCGGGATCGTGGTGCGCTCGCTCGCCGAGCTGCCGCCGTCGAAGGTGGTGCTGCTCGACCTCGCCCCCGCCGCCGCCGCGGAGGTCATCGGCGACCGCCTGCCCGGCCGGGTCCGGCACGCGTACCGGCGATGGAAGCACGGGCCGGGAGCGTTCAAGGTCGACCTGGCCGTCGAGGGCGGGGTGCCGTGGCGCGACGAGGCCTGCCGCAAGGCGGGCACCGTGCACGTCGGCGGGACGCTGGAGGAGATCGTGCACGCCGAGCGGGAGACGGCCCACGGCCGGATGCCGGAGCGCCCGTTCGTGCTGGTGTCGCAGCAGTACCTGGCCGACCCCAGCCGGTCGGCCGGCAACGTCCATCCGATCTGGGCCTACGCGCACGTCCCGAACGGTTACCCGGGCGACGCCACGGACACGATCCTCGACCAGATCGAGCGCTTCGCACCGGGCCTGCGGGAGCGGATCGTCGGCAAGTTCGTCCGGTCCACCACCGAGATGGCGCGGTACAACCCGAACTACGTCGGCGGCGACATCATCACCGGGGCCAACACCCCGTTGCAGGTGGCGATCCGGCCGCGCCTCGCGCTCGACCCCTACCGCACCGGTGTGCCCGGGGTGTTCCTGTGCTCCGCGGCCACACCCCCCGGCGCCGGCGCGCACGGAATGTGCGGCTTCAACGCGGCCGAGTCCGCCCTGCGCTTCCTCGGCCACTGAGACGCCGAGTTGGCCGGTCCGGGCGGCGAGTTGGCCACTTCGGGCACCGACTTGGCCGGTTCGGTGCGTGACCGGCCGCCTCGGATTCGCGCGGCCGCCGCAGCCCGCCAACACGACGCCCGAAGTGGCCAACCGGACGCCGCAACCGGCCAACTCGGCACCGCAGACAGCCAACTCGGTGCCGCAAGCGGCCAACTCGGCACCGCAGACGGCCAACTCGGTGCGCGAAGGCTAAGTCGCGTCCTCGGCGAACTTTGAGGTGCTGTCCAGCAGGCCGTAGGTACCGGCCAGCCCGGCGGCCTCCACCCGGTTGGCCGCACCGATCTTGTTCAGCAGCGAGGCGACCATCCGCTTGGCGGTGCGCTCGGAGACCAGCATCCGGTTGGCGATGTCATTGGTCTCCAGGCCACGCGCGAGGAACGTCCACAGCCGCAGATCCTGCGAACCGAGCTCTTCCAGCAGCGCCTCCGGCGGCTTCCTGGTCGCGGTCAGCAGCAGGTCGAGCAGCTCCCCTTCGAGCACCCGGAACCCGGCCGCCACCGTCAGCAACGGCGCGACGAGAACCTCCGGGTCCGCCGACTTGGTCAGGTAACCGTCCGCGCCGGCCCGCAGCGCCTGCTCGGCGAGGTCGAGATCGTCCGAACCGGACAGTGCGAGCACCCTCGTTCCCGGAAAACGCCGCTTGATCTGGCGAATCGCCGCGGTCCCACCGAGCGGGGGCATGGCCAGATCCACGATCGCGAGATCGGCACCGCAGGACTCGACGAGCGCCGGCGCCTCCTCCACGTGGGTGGTGAGGCCGCCGACCTCGAACCGGTCACCAGCATTGGTCGACAGCAGCAGGGCGAGCCCCCTGGCGAACAGTTCGTGGTCGTCCACAATCACGATCACGAGCCGCCGGTCTTTCACCGGCCTAGTATTACACGCACTTTTGACCACGGGATCCGCACCGCGAGCCCACACAGGGAGGGGTCGGACACGACCATGTCAACTAGCGAGGCCGAGCAAGTCGATCTCGGCGCGACACCGATCGCCAGGGTGATGGTCGGCGTGCGCGTCGTGGTGGTGCTGTCGATCTCGCTGCTGCTGGTCGTCGGCGGCGACAACCTCCGACAGCACCTGCGGCTGGTCATCGTGGTCCTCGTGGTGGCCTGCTGTTACGCGGTCGCGGTCGCCACCCACCCCCGCTGGGAGCTGCGAGGCCGGCGCACCGCCTGGCTGGTCACCGCCCTGGACAGCACCTTCGCGCTGCTCGCGGTCGCCCTGTCCGGCGCGGCAAGCAGTCCGGCGGTGGCCATCCTGCTGCTGGTGGTAACCGCGGCGGCCATCCGCCTGCCGCTGCGGCCCACCGTGCTGCTGGCGTTCACCCTCGGTGCCGCCTACCTGGCGATCGCGCTCTTCGTGGACCCCGGGCTGACGCCCCTTGAGGAGCGGGTCCGCCAGGGCGCCTGGTGGGCCGGCTACCTGGTGCTCACCGGGGTGCTCGGCGCGAGCCTGTCGCGGCTGGTCGAGCGCGAGCGCGAGGCGAGCATCGCGGCGCGGGTGGAGGCGATGGCCGAGCACGCCGCGGCCGAGGAGGAACGGGACCTGCGGCGCCGGCTGCTGGAGTCCTACGCGGCGCAGCAGGACGGGCTGGCCGTGATGCTGCACGAGTTCCGCACCCCGGTGGCCTCGCTGCGGGCGCTGAGCCGCGGCCTGGCCGACCCGGAGAGCAGCATCACCCTGGCCGACCGGGCGGCCAGTACCCGGCTGGTCGCCGAGCACGCGAACCACCTCTCGGACATGCTCGACGCGCTCGCCGACGTCGCCGCGAGCCGCCGTCCCACGTTCAGCACCGGCCGCGTCCGCGCGGTGGAGCTGCGCGGGCTGCTGCTGGCCTCGGCCGACGCCGCAGGCCTTCGCCCACCGCGCCTGCGCCTGCTGCTCGACGACCAGGATCAGATGGTAACCGCCGATTCGCAACGCCTCCGGCGGGTGCTGACGAACCTGCTGGAGAACGCCGCCCGGCACGGCGAGGGGCATCCCGTGGACGTCGAGGCCAGGGTCGTCGACGAGCATCTCCACGTGCAGGTGCTCGACCGTGGGCCGGGGATCGAACCGGAGAACCTGGAGAAGCTCACCGGCAAGTACACCGCGACCGGTTCGAACCGGGGCACGGCGGGACTGGGGCTGTGGATCGTCGAGCAGATCGTGCAGGCGCTCGGCGGCAAGCTGGAGTTCCAGCAACGCCCCGGCGGCGGCCTGATCGCCCGGTTCGAGGTCCCGGTGGGCTGACCGGGCAACAAAACTGGCACTCCCGGGCCAGAACTGGCGCGCGTGGCCCCCTTCCCGGCGACCCGTTTGCGTAATCCTGTGGGCCCGCGTTCAACGCGGACAACGTAGTTCCCGAACCGGAGTCCAGGGAGTCGTCATGCCCATCGACCGCAGTATCGAACACGGTAACCGCACCGGATTCGGCAGCCTTTCCCAAGGCGGCCTCCGTCTCGACTCGTTCCCGATGAAGCTGTTCCGCAAGGGCAACAAGAAGTTCTGGAACCCCGACGACATCGACCTCTCGCAGGACGCGGCGGACTTCGCGGCGCTGAGCGAGGACGAGAAGCGGATGACCTGCGTCCTTGCCGCGAACTTCATGGCAGGCGAGGAATCGGTGACCCAGGACCTCCAGCCGTTCATGAACGCGATGGCGGCGGAAGGGCGCCTCGGCGACGAGACGTATCTGACGCAGTTCACCTTCGAAGAGGGCAAGCACATGCAGGCCTTCCGGATGTGGTTCGATGCCGTCGGGGTGACCGAGGACCTGCACGCGTTTACCGAGAACGGTGACTCGTACCGCAAGATCTTCATGGAGGAGCTGCCGTCCTCGCTGTACGCGCTGTCCGAGGACACCTCGCCGGCCGCGCAGATCCGGGCCTCGGTGACCTACAACCATGTCGTCGAAGGCTGCCTCGCGCTGACCGGCTACTTCGCCTGGGCGAAGATCTGCCACAGCCGCGGAATCCTGCCCGGCATGCAGCAGATCGTCAAGTACATCGGCGACGACGAGCGCCGCCACATGGCGTGGGGCACCTTCACCTGCCGCCGGCACGTGGCCGCCGACGACGCGAACTGGGACGTCGTGTCCGGGCGCATGCAGGAGCTGCTGGAGCCGGCCGTCGGCCTGATCACCGAGATGCTCGCGCCGTTCGGCGAGAACCCGCCGTTCGGGGTCAGCGTGCAGGCCATGACCGAGTACGCGCTGGACAAGGTCAGCCGCCGCCTGCAGTCGATCGAAAGCGCCCGCGGCCGTGCGGTCGAGGAGATCGACGACGACTACTCGCCGATGACCCTGGAAGACAAGTTCGCCGAAGAAGACCGGGTGCACACCGAGGCCGCGGCCGGAGTGGCCGGTTGAGCGCGCCCACCCGGGTCGATCTCCTGCTGGTAGGCGCCGGACCGGTCGGTCTGTTCGGCGCCTACTACGCGGGGTTTCGCGGGTTGAGCGTGGCCGTGATGGACTCGCTGCCGCAGGTCGGCGGGCAGGTCAGCGCGCTGTACCCGCAGAAGAACATCTATGACATCGCCGGGTTCCCCAGTGTCAAGGGCCAGGAGCTGGTCGACCGGCTGTTCCGGCAGGCCGCGCCGTTCGACCCGCTCTACCTGCTCGGGCAGCAGGCGGAGCGGCTGGAACACCGGGACGGCAAGGTCGTGGTCACCAGCCACGAAGGCGTCACCGTCGAGGCCGGCGCCGTGGTGATCACGGCAGGCGTCGGCTCCGCCAGCCCGCGGCCGCTGCCCTGCGGCGAGCAGTACCTCGGCCGGGGCCTGCACTACTTCGTGCCGGACCTGGACGTGTTCACCGGCCGGGACGTGGTCGTGGTCGGCGGGGGCGACTCGGCGGTGGACTGGGCGCTGGCCGCCGTCGAGAAGGCGAAGAGTGTCCGGTTGGTACACCGGCGGCAGGCGTTCCGGGCGCACGAGCACTCCGTGGCCCAGCTGCACGCGTCGCGATGCGAGCTGCTGCTGGACGCGCAGGTTTCCGCGCTGCACGGCGACGACCGGGTGACCGCGGTCGAGGTCGGCACCGGCGAGGGACCCGTCGTCGTGCCGGCGGACGTCGTGGTCGCCGCGCTCGGCTTCAAGCTGCAGCTCGGCCCGATCGCGTCGTGGGGACTGGAACTGCGCGACCGCTCGATCCTGGTCGACGCGACGATGGCCACCAACCTCCCCCAGGTGTACGCGGCTGGCGACATCGCGACGCACGACGGCAAGGTCAAGCTGATCGCCGTCGGTTTCGGCGAGGTCGCCACCGCCGTCAACAACGCGGCCGCCGTGCTGCAACCGGAAGTCGGCCTGGCCCCCGGCCACTCGTCCGACGCACCGCCGGCCGCGCTCGAACGGGTCCAGGCATAGCGAAGGAGAAGACAATGGCGTTCGTGATCGGCGAACCGTGCGTCGACGAGATGGACAAGTCGTGCATCGAGGAATGCCCGGTCGACTGCATTTACGAGGGCGAGCGGATGATGTACATCCACCCCACCGAGTGCATCGACTGCGGCGCCTGCGAAGCGGTCTGCCCGGTCGAAGCGATCCGGCCCGCGCAACGCCTCGACGAGCGGTGGCTGCCCTTCCAGGAGACCAGCCGCGAGGTGTTCGCCGAGATCGGCTCCCCAGGCGGGTCGACGAATGTGGACGGCAAGCTGACCGACCCGCCGTTCGTCGCCGAGCTGGAAAAGGACGTGTGATGGCTGTCCTCGACCGGGAAAACCCTCTGCCCGACCCCTCAGGCCCGGTACTCAGCGAAGCCGAGGCGCGCGCGGTTCGCCGCGGGGTGCCCGACCCCGGCATCCCACTGGCCCGCGCGTCCGCCCCGACGGTGGTGCTGTTCCTTGCTTCCCTGGTGTTGTGGGTCTTCGCCACCTGGCTGGTGCTCGGCACCGAGACCTCCGCATGGCTGACCATCCCCCTGCACGCCGTGGTCACCTTCACCATGTTCACCGTGCTGCACGAGGCCACCCACCACGCGGCGGGCCGGTGGACCTGGGTCAACGAGGTGCTCGGCCGGCTGTCCCTGCCGTTCGTGGCGAGTTACGTGAGTTTCGGCGCGATCCGGTACATCCACATCGAGCACCACCGCAACACCAACGAGGACATCGGCACCGACCCGGACGCGTGGACCAGCCACGGCCCCTGGTGGCAGCTGCCGTACCGGTGGCTGACCATCGACGCCTGGTACGTGCGGTTCTACGTGCCGCGCATGCCACGCCGGCCGAGGGGCGAGTCCTGGGAAACCGTGGTGATGGTGACGCTCAGCCTGGCCGGCGCCTGCGCCGCGATCGCCACCGGCCACCTGTGGGAACTCGCGGTGATCTACCTGATCCCGCAGCGGATCGGCCTTGCCGTGCTCGCCTGGTGGTTCGACTGGTTGCCGCACCACGGGTTGCCGGAAACCGCGGCGCAGAACCGGTTCCGCGCCACCAGGATGCGGGTGGGCATGGAATGGCTGCTCACCCCGGTGATGCTGTACCAGAACTACCACCTGGTGCACCACCTGCACCCGGCGATCCCGTTCTACCGGTACGTGCAGGCGTGGCGGCGCAACCAGGAGGCCTACCTCGACCGCGACGTGCCGATCCTGACCGCCTGGGGCCGCGAGCTCACCGCGTCGGAGTACCGCGCGTGGCGGCGGCTCACCGACTCCTTCCCCAGCGAACCCAGTGCCCGCCCGGAATTCCACCGGCTGACCGTGTCCGAGGTGCGGCCGCTGACCGCGGACAGCGTGTCCATCAGCTTCGACGTGCCAGCCGAGCTGCGTGCCGATTTCCGGTTCCGGCCTGGCCAGCACCTCACGCTGCGCCGGTTCGTCAACGGTGCCGAGCTGCGCCGTACCTACTCGATCTGCGCGTCCGCGAGTTCCGATCTACTCCGCATCGCGGTCAAGCGGATCGGCGAGTTCTCCGGCTATCTCACCGAGCAGGTCCGGGCCGGTGACGTGCTGGAGGTGCTGCCCCCGGCCGGCCGGTTCACCCTCGAACCGTTGCCAGGCAACGCGAAACACTACGTCGGCATCGCCGCGGGCAGCGGGATCACACCGATCATCTCGATGCTCAGCACCGCGCTCGCGGTGGAGGAGGAAAGCCGGTTCACGCTGCTCTACGGCAACCGGACGAGCACGTCCACGATGTTCCGGGACGAGCTGGAAATGCTCGCGCGGCAGTTCGAGGGGCGGCTGCGAATCATCCACTTCCACACCGGAGAGCGGACCGAGTTCCGTCCCGGCTCCCATTTCGAGGAGCGGGTGGACGGGCGGATCACCACCGAGCGGTTGGCCGAGTTGCTCGGTGGCGCGCTGTCTCCGGCTAAGGTCGACGCCTGGTACCTGTGCGGTCCGCAGGCGCTGATCGAGGACACCCGCGCGTTGCTCGACGAGCACGGTGTCGCATCAGGGACTGTCCACTTTGAACTGTTCCGCACCGAGTCCGGGCAGTCCACTATGGAGGGTGCGGTGGCCGCCACGATCACCGCGACGATCGGTGGGAAGCTAGCCACCGCCGACGGCACCGGGCAGGAGTCGGTGCTGGAATCCCTGCTACGCGCTGGCGTCGACGCCCCGTACGCCTGTATGGGTGGCGCCTGCGGCACCTGCCGCGCCAAGGTGGTGCGGGGCACCGGCGAGATGGAACTCAACTACGCGCTCAGCGACGACGAGGTCGCCGCGGGGTACGTACTCACCTGCCAGACCAGACCGACCAGCGACCGCTTCGACGTCGACTACGACGCCTGAGGCACCAGCCGTGTCCGCACTTCGTGCGCGCGTGTCCGCACTTCCCGACCACGTGTCGCGCATGCGTGCACTCGCACACGGCACGCGCGGCTCGGGAGGCTCGGGTGACCGTGCACGGATCGCGGACACGTGCGCACAGGGCGCGGACACGCGTACACAGAGCGCGGACACGAGTACAGAAATGGGACATGACCATGAGCTATGACTACGACGTTGTGGTGATCGGCTCCGGCTTCGGCGGCTCGGTCACGGCGTTACGCCTGACCGAAAAGGGCTACCGTGTCGGCGTGCTCGAGGCCGGCAGGCGGTTCGACGAGTCCAGCTATCCGAAGACGTCCTGGGATGTGCGGAACTTCCTCTGGGCACCCAAACTCGGCTGTTTCGGGCTGCAGCGCATCGCCCTGCTGCGCGATGTCGTCGTACTCGCCGCGGCCGGGGTCGGCGGCGGCTCGCTGCTGTACGCCAACACGCTGTACGAACCGTCGTCCGACTCCTTCTACAACGACCCGCAGTGGCGTGACATCACCGACTGGCGCGCGGAACTCGCCCCGCACTACGACCAGGCCAAGCGGATGCTCGGCGTGGTGCGCAACCCGCTGCACACCCCGGCCGACACAGTGATGCGCGAGGTCGCCGAGGACATGGGCGTCGGCGACACCTTCCGGCTGACCCCGGTCGGGGTGCTCTTCGGCCCGGAGGGCACGAAACCGGGCACCGAGATCGCCGACCCGTTCTTCGGCGGCGCCGGGCCCACACGCCGGACCTGCATCGGCTGCGGTTCATGCATGACCGGCTGCCGGCACAACGCGAAGAACACGCTGCCGAAGAACTACCTGCACCTGGCCGAAGCCAACGGCGCGCAGGTGCATCCGCTGACCACGGTCACCGAGGTGCGCCCGCTACCCGGCGGCGGGTACGCCGTGCGCACGGTCCGCACCGGCAAGGCGCCGAGCCCGAAGCACGCCCGCACCTTCACCGCAGAGCAGGTGGTGTTCGCCGCCGGCACCTACAACACGCAGAAGCTCCTGCACCGGCTGCGCGACGACGGCGCCCTGCCGAACATCTCGCGCCGGCTCGGCGAGCTCACCCGCACCAACTCCGAATCCATCCTGAGCGCCAAGTCACGGCTGCCCGGCACCGACTACAGCACCGGGATCGCCATCACGTCCTCGTTCCATCCCGACGAGAACACCCATGTCGAGCCGGTCCGGTACGGCAAGGGCAGCAACGCGATGGCGCTGCTGCAGACCGCGCTGACCGACGGCGGCGGGCGGGTGCCCCGCTGGCTGCGCTGGCTGAAAGAAATCGCCAGCAACCCCCGGCACCTGTCCTGGCACCTCTGGCCGCGCCGCTGGTCGGAGAAGTCGATCATCCTGCTGGTCATGCAGTCGCTCGACAACTCGATCACCGTCTTCGGCCGCAAGGGACTCTTCGGGCGCCACAAGCTCAGCTCGAAGCAGGGCCACGGCGAGCCGAACCCCAGCTGGATCCCGGCCGCGAACGACGCCGCGCGGCGCACCGCGGAGAAGATCGACGGCATCGCGGGCGGCACGATCGGCGAGATCGCGAACATCCCGCTGACCGCGCACTTCATCGGCGGCTGCCCGATCGGCGACTCGCCGGACAGCGGTGTGATCGACCCATGGCACCGGCTCTACGGCCACCCGGGGCTGCACGTGATCGACGGCTCCACGGTCTCGGCGAACCTGGGTGTCAACCCCTCGCTCACCATCACCGCGCAGGCCGAGCGGGCGATGTCGTTCTGGCCGAACAAGGGGCAGCCGGATCCCCGGCCACCGGTCGGCGAGCGCTACCGACGACTGCCCGCCGTCGAACCGAAGCGGCCGGCCGTCCCGAGCGGCGCGCCGGGGGCGCTGCGGCTGCCGGTCGTCGAGGTGCGCTCGAAGCGTTGAGCCGAGCCTGGTGCAGCGCAATCGGATGACCGGGCCGCGAAACCCTGCTCCGTCACACGGCTGGGGTCGGCGGCCCGTCTCCACACATCCGGACCATCGGCACGCCACGTCCGGCGGCCCGCGCCGCCCGGCCTCACTCACGAGACACACGTAGGCATCGGCGGCCAGCTTCACGAAGGCACACCTAGGCATCGGCGGCAGCGCGAGGGCCCTGGCGGCGACTCTCCGTCGTCCGCCAGGGTCCAGCGCCCGACGGAGAGTCGCAGCGCCGCCAACGCGCGCTCGTCCGGCAGCCCCATCGCGGCGAGTACCGGCGATGGTCGTTCGCCGCCCTCGTGGCAGGCGGGCCGGCCTCGACTTCACGATCGTCGATGCGCACCCGAACACCGGCGACTCGTGGCGGCAGCAGTGGGACTCGCTCGGGCTCGACTCGGCACTGATCAGCGGGGTCGCGGGCGAGTCAATGCGCTGCTGCGGCACCTGCTCGTGCCGCGTCAAGCAGTGCTATTCCCGCTGCCCGATCAGGAATGGCGAACACCCGGTCGCCAAGTGCGAACACCCGGTCGCCAACGTCGGACACGCGGTCACAGATCGCGGACACGCGGTCATCAGGTGCGGACACGCCGGGGCGGAGCCCAAGACCGATCTCGGGCGTGTCCGCGATCCGTGTGCGGGTGTCCGCGGTCTGCGTGCGGGTGTCCGCGGGTGGCGTACGCGTGTCCGCGGGTGGCGGCGTGGGCACCGGCACCGGCACCGGCGACATTCGGGACAACGGTGCCGGACGGAGCGTTACGGAACCGCTGAGCCGGGCTCGGGGATCGCGGCCGGCGGCAGCTCCCGCTGCTCGGCGACCGGCCACCGGTCCGGCCGGCTGCCGAGCGGGCCCAGCTGCTCGATCTGCCACCGGCACCACGGGGAAACCGCGCGACGCCCGGCGAGCACGTCCGTGGCGAACTCCGTCCAGTCCGTCCACGCGAAGTCGGCCACCTCCGCCTCGTCGACCTCCGGTTCGCCGTCGGTGGTCGCTCGGAAGACCGGGCAGACCTCGTTCTCCACCATGCCGTTGTCCATGACCGCCCGGTAGCGGAACCGGGGCAGCACCGGATCGACCCGGTTCGTGGTGAGTCCGAGCTCCTGCCGCAACCGGCGGGCCACCGCCACCGTCAGCGGCTCGCCGGGCGCCGGATGGCCACAGCAGCTGTTCGTCCATACCCCCGGCCAGGTCTTCTTGTCATCCGCTCGCCGGGTGATCAGGAACCGTCCGTCGGAGTCGAACACGTAGCAGGAAAATGCGAGATGCAGCGGGGTGTCCATGCCATGTACCGCCGCCTTCTCGGCGGTTCCCGCCGGCCGGCCGTGCTCGTCGACCAGAATGACGCGTTCCTCGCTCACTACCGACCTCCCCGGGCACCCTGCGGCAGGGCACCGCCACCAGTCCACTCCACACGATCGAATCGCACTACGCCAACCGGGGGCGGCCGTGATCGAGCACACGGCTTGTCAACCGGCTTGCCTGGTCGCATGCTGGAAGCGCTCCAGCAACGACGCGTACGGAGGTGCCACGATGGCCGGTGCCCCCACCCTGATCGGTTCCGTTCAGCGCGCACTGCACCTGCTGGACGCGGTCGGTGCGAGCGAGCGCCCGGCGACGGCGAAGTTCCTCGCCCGCGCCCTCGACCTGCCGCTGCCCACCACGTACCACCTGCTTCGGACCCTTGTCCACGAAGGCTACCTGCGCAAACTCGACGACGGGTACGTCCTGGGCAACCGGGTGGACGCGCTCGGCCAGCGGAACACGGTGCAGGCGGTGGTCAGCAGGGCGAGGCCCGCCCTGCAGTCGCTGCGGGACGAGTTGCGCGGCGCCACCTACCTCTCGCTCTACCAGGACGGTGAGATCAAGCTGATCGACGTCGCGGACGGGCCGAGTATGCCGTCCGTCGATCTGTGGGTCGGCGTGCACGAAGTGGGGCACGCGACGGCGTTCGGCAAGTGCATTCTGTCCTGTTTGGACAAGCCGGGCCGGGACGACTACCTATCGAGGTACAAGCTGGCCGACCTCACCCCGCACACCGTCACCGATCCCAGGGTGCTCGAGCAGCGGCTGCGGCTGAACAGGGGCGTGGTGGCCGATCGCGAGGAGTACCTGCTCGGCACCGCGTGCGTCGCCGCGCCGGTGCGGGCGCCCGGCCTGATCGGCGCGGTCGCGATCTCGGCGCCGGTCCGCAGGTACCCGGCGCTGATGGCCGATCCCGGCGCGCTGAGCCGGGCCGCGAACCGGGTCGCCCGCGCCGTCGCGCTGCGGGCCTAGGACTACCTCGGCCACGGCGCGCCGTGGCCGGCCGAGGGGCACCAGGCCCTCGGCGGTATCACCATTTGAAATCCGCGCCGTTGTCGGCGGTGGCCGCGCAGCGCGAGAGTTACTCCTGGATGCCAGGGAGGTCAGATGGAACCGAAGATCGCATTGGATCTCTATCGCACCATGGTGCTGATCCGCACCTTCGAGGAAGCGATCCTGCGCGAGTACCACGCGGACAAGAAGCCCGTGTTCGACATCGGCGCGGGGCAGATTCCCGGCGAGATGCACCTGTCCGCCGGCCAGGAACCGGTCGCGGCGGGTGTCTGCGCACACCTCACCACCGACGACGCGGTGACCGCGACGCACCGGCCGCACCACTTCGCCATCGCGCACGGCGTCGACCTGCGGAAGATGGCCGCGGAGATCTTCGGCCGCGTCGATGGGCTCGGCCACGGCCGGGGCGGTCACATGCACCTGTTCGACCCCGACACCCACTTCTCCTGTTCCGGGATCATCGCCGAGGGCTACCCGCCGGCGCTCGGGCAGGCGCTCGCGTTCCAGCGCCAGGGCAACGCCCGCATCGCGGTGGCGGTCACCGGCGAGGGCGCGGCGAACCAGGGCGCCTTCCACGAATCCTTGAACCTGGCGTCGCTGTGGAAGCTGCCGGTGGTGTTCGTGGTGGAGGACAACGACTGGGGCATCTCGGTGCCGCGCAGCGCATCCACCTGTGTCACCTCGAACGCGGTCCGCGCCGCCGGCTACGACATGCCGGGCGAGCGGGTCGAAGACAACTCCGTCGAGGCGGTGCACGCGGCGGCGGAGCGGGCCGTCGCCCGTGCGCGGGCCGGGGAGGGACCCAGCCTGATCGAGGTCCACACGCTCCGGCTCTGGGGACACTTCGAAGGCGACGCGCAGGGCTACCGGCCCGACCTCGAAGGCGTGCCCGGCCGCGATCCGCTGCCGACCTACGAGGCCGAGCTGCGCCGAGCCGGCGTACTCGGCGACGCCGGGGCGCGGGAGGCGGCCGACGCGGCGGCGCAACGGGTGGAGGACGCGATCGCCTTCGCCAAGCAGAGCGCCGAACCGGCACCCGAAACCGCACGCGACTACGTGTTCGCCTGACCCGATCGAGGAGAAGCCATGACGCTCACCGAACCCTCGTCACCGGTACCCACCTCGACCCAACGCAAGCTCAGTACCGCCAAGGCCATGGTCGAGGGCATCGCGCAGGAAATGGAGCGTGATCCCGGCGTATTCGTGCTCGGCGAAGACGTCGGCAGTTACGGCGGGATCTTCAGCTCCACCACCGGGCTGCTGGAGAAGTTCGGCCCGCAGCGGGTGCTGGACACGCCGATCTCGGAGACCGCGTTCATCGGCACCGCGATCGGGGCCGCGGTCGAGGGCATGCGGCCGATCGTGGAGCTCATGTTCGTCGACTTCTTCGGCGTGTGCATGGACCAGATCTACAACCACATGGCCAAGATCCACTTCGAGTCCGGCGGCAACCTCACGGTGCCGATGGTGCTCACCACGGCGGTCGGCGGCGGCTACTCCGATGGTGCGCAGCACTCGCAGTGCCTCTGGGGCACCTTCGCGCACCTGCCCGGCATGAAGGTGGTCGTGCCGAGTACGCCCGCGGACGCCAAGGGCCTGATGATCTCCGCCATCCGCGACGACAACCCGGTGGTCTACCTGTTCCACAAGGGGATCATGGGCCTGCCGTGGATGGCCAAGAACCGGCGCTCGATCGGCCCGGTGCCGGAGGACGAGTACGAGGTGCCCATCGGCAAGGCGAGCATCGTCCGCCCCGGCAGGGACGTGACGATCGTGACCCTGTCGCTGTCGGTGCACCACGCCCTTGACGTGGCCGACGAGCTGGCCGGCGACAACGTCGAGTGCGAGGTCATCGACCTGCGCAGCCTGGTGCCCATGGACACCGACACCATCCTCGAATCGGTTGGCCGGACCGGCAGGCTGCTCGTGGTGGACGAGGACTACCTGTCGTTCGGGTTGTCCGGCGAGGTGATCGCCCGCGTCGTCGAGCGCGATCCGACCCTGCTGCGCGCTCCCGCCAGGCGAGTCTGCGTTCCCGACGTGCCCATCCCGTACGCCCGCTCGCTCGAATACGCGGTCCTGCCGACCGCGGATCGGATCCGGCGGGCCGTGCTCGAGGTGGTCACCGCGTGACCGAGATCCCGTGTCCGATCATCTCCGACACCGACCCGGACGCCGAGGGGGTGGTCGCCACCTGGTTCGTCACCGATGGCGACCAGGTGCGGGAGGGCGACCTCATCGCCGAGGTGGCCGTCGACAAGGTCGACATGGAGATCCCGGCCCCCGCATCCGGCGTGATTCGGCTACTGGCCAAGGAAGGTGACGTCCTCACCCAGGGCACCGTCGTGGCCCGCATCGAGTGACCGCGCTACCCGGAGCTCCCGGCTGCTTGCCGCGCGTCGAGGCCGTTGCTCAGCGTGGCGAAGTCGCAGTAGGCGCGCGGTGACAGGCCGAACCGGCGGCGGAACTCGTTGATGAAGTGCGATGCGCTGGGGTAGCCGACCGCGCGCGAGATGCTGGCCACGGTACCGCCACCCGACACGAGCAGCTCCCGCGCGCGGTTCAACCGCATCTCCTTGACGAACTGGTAGGGCGACTTACCGGTGGATTCGCGGAACAGCGCGGTGAAGGCGGACGGGCTGAGGGAGACGTGCTCGGCCATGTCCGCCACCGACAGCGGCTCGGCCAGGTGGTCGCGGGCGTAGGAGATGGCACGGGTGACCGGGTCGTGGAACTGCTGGTCCGCGGCTATCTGCAGGAGCCGGGAGTACTGGTCCGCCTGCAGCACGCGGTACACCATTTCCTGCAGGTAGGCCGGGGCGAGGATGCGCCGGTCCGAACCGCTGTCCAGCGCGCGCAGGAACCGCAGGACGGCGCCCATCAGGCCGCAGTCCAACGCGGAGACGAACGCGGGAGCGGACTCGGCGCCCGGCGACGGTTCGGTCAGCGCGGCCGACCGCCGCTCGACCATCTCGACCGAGACCTTCCGCACCACGGCCGGATCGATCTGCAGCACGAAGGACAGAAACGGCTTGGCGGCACTCGCTTCGACGATCTCCGCCTGGAAATGCAGGTGACTGTTGAGCACGAGGTAGTTCAACGGGTCGTAGCGGTAGGGCACGCCGTCGACGGTCACACATTTGCGTCCCTGCGCGACCACGCAAAGCGACAGCGACTGGACTTCCTCCCAGGTCGGCGCCGCCGGCTCGGCGAACCGGTAGATGGTCAGCCCTGGCCATAGCCCGGTGTTGGCCCCGAGTTCCGGGGCCCGCTCCAGCAACGCGGCGATGAGGTCGCCGGACGTCATCCTCTCTTCGAGGGCGCGCACTTCCTTGTGCATGCCACACTCCCCGCTCGCCAGCAGTCAGCACACCACGGCCGGTGAACCGCGAGCCGCGGTCACGCCGTAATCGAGGAGTTTACTCCGCCGGATGGCCCTCCGGGATGTTCGAGCGCGACGGCACGGGGTTGACCATGAAGGCGGCGTCAGTCGATCGTCTCGAAGGTGGCGACACTGCGCTCCACCAGGTTGGGAATGACCTCGCCGACGACGTAGGACTGAAACGCGTCACTCGCCTTGTGGTCCGCATAGCCGGAGGCGTCGACATACTTCTCGTAGACCACGAACGTGTCCGGGTCGTCGATGCTGACCTGGGCCTGGAAGTGCAGCATCTTCTCCTCGGCCCGATTGATCGGGGTCACCGTTTCCAGCACTTTCCTGATGTGCTCGGCCTGGCCCGGCTTCGCCTTCCAGGTCGCGATCACCACGTACGCCATTCGAACCCTCCTGCGCAAGATCAGAAATTGGTGAAGCCGATTGCCCGCAGCTGCTCGCGGCCTTCGGCACTGATGTCCGCGGGCCGCCAGGTCGGCACCCACACCCATTCGACGAGGAAGTCCGAAACCAGGCCGCCGTTGTCAGTCAGCAGCACGGTGCGGATCTGATCCTCCATCACCTCGGTCAGCGGGCAGGCCGCCGAGGTGAGCGTCATGGTGATGGTCGCGACCCCGTTGTCGTCGACCACGACGTCGCGCACGAACCCCAGGTCGACGATGTTGACCCCGAGATCCGGGTCGATCACCTCGTACAGCGCCTCGCGGACGGTCTCGGCCATCGGGTTCGGTGTGACGTCCTGGTGCGCGCTCGCCTGCGGGCTCGCCGTGGTGCCGGGTCGATCGGGCGGCGCGGGAGCAGTGCCCACCTGAGTGACGTACAGCCCGGCCGGCTGGAGTTCGACGGACACATCGGCGGTGGGGCTGCTGATCCAGTCCGCGATGCCGTGTGCCTTGCGCCGGACGCGAACAATGTCCTCCGCCGGTTCGGCCGATCCACCCGCGACGACCAGCTGGTCCGCCGCGATACCCGCCGCGTCCGCCCGCGCGAGCGCCTTGTCGATCACCCGCGCGACCGGTTCGCAGGTCCGTCCTGGTCCGAGCCTGAGCTTGGCCACCGCTTTGACGGCCGGCAACCCTCGGACCGCTTCGAGCGCGACGCGGGCTTCGTCCGCGACGACCCGCGCCTGCTGCTCCCGGACGGCCAGTATTCCCATCGTGGTCATGGTGACTCCTTCTCCGACACTGGCGGCTCAAGCTCGGGCGGTGGCCCACGGCGACCGCGGTATCAGCCGCTTGAGGGGTACCGATTCGTCGCGCAGTTGCTCGGCGGTCACCTCGTGCGGCGCGAAGAGCATCCGCCGCACCTCAAGCACGTCTCGGGGGCGGTTGAGGGAGATCACCGCTTGGATCCGGCCGTCGACAAGGGAGAACGCCGAGAAGTCGTGGTCCTCCAACGAGCCGCGGATGACGAGGTCTTCGAGGTCGGCCGGCCGGCCGACCGACTGCAGGCTGTGCTCGTACTGATCCGACCAGAACCAGTGCGCCTCGGCGAACGGCTCCGCCGAGCCGGTCAGATTGAGTGCCACATTGGCGCCCTGGCGCAGGGCGTTGTCGTGATGCTCCACCCGGATCGTCCTGCCGTAGACCGGGTGATACTGCGCTGCCACGTCGCCTGCCGCGTAGATATCCGGCGCCGAGGTCCGCCCGTACTCGTCGACCACGATCCCGCCGTCCGTCGCCAGGCCGGCCTCGGCGGCGAGTTCGACATTGGGTTCACAGCCGATCCCCACCACCACCAGGTCACACTCGACACGGTGGCCGAGGTTGGAGGTCAGCAGCATCCCGTCCCCGGTGTGCCGGAGCTCGCTGATGTACTCCCCCGCCCGGATCTGCACCCCGCGCGACCGGTGGATCCCGGTCATCACGGAGCCGATCGTGGCGCCGAGCACCCGCGCCAGTGGGGTCGGCGCCGGATCGAAGATCGTCACCTGCTTGCCGAGCCCGACCGCCGCCGCGGCCACCTCGCACCCGATGAAACCCGCGCCGATGACCACCACCCGCTCGGACTCGGCCAGCTGCGCGCGAAGCCGCTGCGAGTCCGCGGCGGTCCGCAGGTAGTGCACCCGGTCGCCGTCGAACCCAGGCAGCCGCCGTGGCCGCACCCCGGTGGCGAGCACCAGCCCGTCGTACCCGAGCCGCTCGCCGGTGGACAAGGTCACCGACCGCCCCGGCACATCGATCGCGGTCACCCTGATGCCGACGCGCAGGTCGACAGACTGCTCGTCGTACCAGGCCGGCGGCCGCACCTGGAACTCCTCGAATTCGGTGGTCCCGAGCAGGAAGTCCTTGGACAGCGGCGGCCGCTCGTACGGCGGCTGTGGCTCGTCGCCGACCAGCACGATCTCACCGTCAAATCCGTGCTTGCGCAGGTGGGTGGCGGTGGCCGCGGCCGCGACCCCGCCCCCCACCAGCACATGACGCCGGGTGCTCATCGGACGTCCACCAGGATCGTGCCGTCCTCTTCGACCCGGCACGGGTAGGTGATCAGCTCGCAGTTGTCCGGGTTCGTGCCCTTGCCGCTGAGCGCGTCGAACGTCCACATGTGGCGCACGCAGGTGATGGTCTGCCCGTCGAAGTCGCCTTCGTCGAGGGCCCACGCCTGGTGCGGGCACCGGTTCTTGTACGCCCGGACCTCACCGTCGATATTGACGAGCAGGACCTTCTTGCCGTCGATCTCGACGCCCTCCATCTCGCCTTCCCAGAGGTCGTCGAGATGCATGGCTTCCTGCCACTGCCCGGTTATTGCGCTGCTCATCACCCTGCCCTCTTCCCTTCTCCGGCCGCCTCCAGCCCCTCGAACAGTCGCGCGTGGAAGGCTTCCCGCGCCGCCTTGGCCCCGGCCGCGACCTCGTCGGCCGCTCGACCGTGCTCCGGCCGGGTCTCCAGTAACCTGCCGAGCCCGTGTGCCGCCGCGTCCGCGACCGGGGTCCAGCGGGCAATCCAGCGACGGAGCACGTCGGCGTTTTCGGGTTTCTGCTGCAGGCAGAAGCCCGCGAGCGCGGCGCTCCACCGGTTGCGGCGATCGTTGTCCGCCTGCAGGAAGGACAGCAGCAACCAGGAGAGCTGGTCGCCGTTGTCGCGCGAGACCTCCGTGAACTGGCGGACCAGCACGTCATCGATGGTCGGTGCCAGCACCAGGTTGAGCGCGGTGAACGCCTCACCCCAGTCGTAGGCGATCAGTGCCTTCTCGATCGCCTGCCGTGCCGGCTGCCATGCCTCGTCGTTTTCCCAGATCCCGCGCTCCGCGGTGCCGATGCCCGAGTCCGGGTGGGCAAGCTGCAGCTCGCGGGTTCGGTACGCGGTGAGGGTCACCCGGCGCAGGTAGTCCGCGGTCGCGAAGCTGGCCGCGTTGGTGACGTACGACGTCGGCGCCATGTAGCCGATGTAGGCCTCGACCTGCTGGCATCCGTGCAGGAGGTAGCGGGACGGGGTGAACATCGACCCGAGCAGCGCGACCTGGCCGGGGGTGAGCGCCGAGTCCGCGTTCGCCTCGGCGAACTCCTCCAGCACGCCCGCGGTCTTGGTCTCGGCTTCGGCCTGCAGGTTGACGTAGGTCTTGTACGTCATCGAGTCCGGGTCGCGGAACTGCTCCCAGTCCTCCGCCTTGAGCGGTGAGTTCTCCCGGTAGGTGAGGAACCACAGGTTAGGCGGGGACGACGGGTTGTGCTCGAACGCCGACGGGCGGTTGGCACGCATCGTCCAGTTCTGCCCGTGCGTCACGATCTCGTACTCGCTCGGCATCCGGCGCACGTCGCCGAATGCGCTGAAGGTCCGGCGCGGGCGCGCCTTCCTCGGCTGACCGGTCATGACCGCGCTCCTTCCCTCGCCAAGGCGTTCTTCTTCGCCGACACCTTCTCCCACGTGATCGAGTCACTCGTAGTGGTGATGCGGCCGTTGAAGGACGACATCATCGACTCGAAGGTGCGGATCTCGTAGTCCGCGCCGAGGTAGGCGCGGAGCGTGTCCTGGGTGACGACCAGGCGATCTTCGCCCTGCACCCGGATGTACGAGCCGCGGTCGATGACCTCGATCTCGTGGTCCGGGTTGTCGTCTTCGATGGCGGCGATGATCTGCTCGACCTCGTCGCCCATCCGCAGGATCGGCCCGACAGGATTCTTCATGACTTGCCCTTCGGGATGTCGTACTCGACGCGGACGTGATCCAGCGGCGCTATGCCCGCTTCGGCGACGGTCATCTCCGGTGGCAGGCGCCTGCCGTTGTGGAAGACGACCTTCTCGTAGGGCAGGGCGCGGACCCGCTTGCCCTCGACGTGGTGCGCGACCGCGGCCGCGACCTCGCGGACGGTGTCTGCGGTGGTCACCGGCACCAGGATCTGCACGAAGTCGTCGGCGAAGACCGCGTTCAGCGGCACCACCTGCGGCGCCTGGTCCTCGATGGGAAGCTCCACCGTGGCATTCTCGGTCATGACTGGTCACCCTTCGCCGTGCTCAGCGCGAGCCCGGTCGCCGGCCGGCCGGTGTAGTCCTTGGTCCATGCGGCGTAGTCGGGGTCGTCGCCCATCACGTCCGGGGTCATCCCCATGTAGTTGAGGATGCCGCCGACGTCCATCGGCTGGATATGGCCGGCCAGAAAGCGATCGATCAGCGTCTCGTGGTTGACGTTGTCACGGTCCTTCCACCAAATCTGCCGGCACGCGTTGGTGCAGAAGTGATAGGTCTTCCCGCCGTAGGACAGGGACCAGTCACGCACCCGCCAGGTGCCGTCGCGCGACTGGGTGGCGTTGCACGCCGGCAGGTGGCACATGCTGCACAACCACGGCAACGTCTCGGGCAGCGTGGCCTCGACGTTGTTCGCGTTGATGTTGTCGATCATGGTGTCCCACTTGCCGCCGTACACCTTCTCCCAGTTGGGGTACTTCTCCTGCAGCCACTCGCGCTCGTCCTTGCTGACCCCGGCCTTCGGCCGCCACCACAGGGTCGGGCGCCAGTACCACAGGCCCATGTGCAGCCCGTGGTGCCAGGTGTCCAGGCCACGCATGAACTCGTCCCAGAACCAGGGCTTCTTCAGCCCGTAGTCCTCGATGGTGTGGATGAACTGGTCGATGATCCACTCCTCCATGAACTCCCGGTAGGACTGCTTCCGGTGTTCCAGAGGGGTGTAGTAGTCCATCGCCGGGCCGGTGAGCGCGGCGAACGCGCGAGCGGAACCCCAGAAACTGCGGTCGATGACCCATTGCGCGCGCACCGGGTCGTGCTCGACCAGGATCTCCATGGTCGGCCCGCCCTGCTGGGAGTGCCTGGCCTCGTCGGTCTGGATCGACGAAATCATGTTCGCGAAGTTGACGTCGCCGGACTCCAGCGCGTCGGCCGACAGCGCGACGAACTGGAGGTTGGTGAAGCCGGTCTCGAAGGTGAACGGCAGCTCGATCGCCAGGTCGACCACGTTCGGCGAGATCATCATGTTGTCGAAGAGGTTCCGCAGCGCGATCGGCACCCAATCGTTGGTGTGGAAGGTCTTCTGCGTCCAGTCGTACTGCGGGTCCTTGCCGACGAACTCGTGCCCGAAGAAGGTGGTGATCTGCGCGTGGCGCAGCTCGTCCAGCTGACCGAAGGTCGCCATGTTGCGCCAGGCCCCGTTGAGGCCGAACCGAGCCATCTTCAGCTCGCCGAGGACCGCGGCGTACTCGACGAGGGCCACCCCGCCGAAGTGCATCTTGGTGGAGGATTTCCAGCCCTCGTCCAGGTTGTCGAAGGCGGTGGACCGCTGCAGCGCCGCCTTCACCGCGTACGCCGACGCTTCCTTCTCACGCTGTGTCGCGACGTACTCAGGGTAGGTGACCTTGTAGTTCTCCTCCCAGGACAACCACGCCTCACGCGGCACCTTGCCGGTACCGCTGTGCCACTCCGGGAACACCGCCTCGTCGTCAACGTAGCGGAAGGTCCAGTCGACGTCACGAACGAAGTGCTGCCACTCTTCGCGTTTCAGCAAGGTCATTTCTCCGAGATTCCTTTCACTGCGCTGAGCAAGAAGGGGATTGTCAGTCGACTTCGAGGTGGCCGAGCTGGCGGTTGATTCCGGCCCCATTCCAGTAAGCCTTGATCTTGTCGATGAGGCCGTTCTCGTCGACGTGGAAGATGAACAGGTGTGGCTCGCTGAACCTGCCACCCTTCGGTGCGGCGAACCCCCACGGGGACTGCTGGGTTCCGCCGATGTCGCACATCACAACGACATCGCCCTTGTCATTGGCGTCGATGCTGTGGACCACGTTGAACAGATCGGGAAAGGAGTTGATCAGGCCGCTCCAGATGACCTTGCCGACGGTGCGCACCTTGCCGTCCCCGCGCAGCACCCGCTGCTTCCCCCACACCTCGTACGGGACATAGGAGAAGTCGGCGTTGTCGGTGCACATCTCGGTCATCGTCTCGACGTCGTGGCGCGAGTACGCCTCGAAGAACGCGGCGACCACATCGGCGGGGGACGTGAGCTCTCGGGTTGCTGGTTCCGTGGTAGTCATGGGAGCCCTCACACAATCGCGATCTGGTCGAGTCGTTTCACGGCAAGGCGGCGGTAGAGCTGGTTCTGGCACCAGTAGACGTGGATACCGACGATGTGGTCACCATCCACTGTGAACCGCCACGCCTGATCGACGTCCAGGTGCTTCTCCTGGTTGACCGCGCCGGCGTAGTCCGCGGCCTGGGTGCCCTCGACCTTGAGTTCCGCGGTGACCACCGAGCCGGTTTCGATGACGTCCTTGATCACCAGGTGAAGATCGGGGAATGCGGTGACGATGTCCGTCAGCGCGGTGCGGATGTCGTCGAAGCCGCCTTCTCGGACATCGAGGGGAAAGATCTCCACTCGGACCGACTTGTCCACAACGGACAGTGCTGCCTCGACATCCCTGAGCTGGAAGGCGTTGAGGAATGCCCTGACGGTCTGTTCCGGCGTAGTGTTCACAATCCCTTGCTCCTCACGGGGAATCGACTTGCGTTTGAAGAGCTTCATCGGATCTGGAGTGCCTTGAGGACAGCGTCCGCGGTGGCCTCGGTCGATGCGGGGTTCTGACCGGTGATCAGATTGCGGTCGACCACCACATGCGAGACCCACGCGGCCGGGCCGTCGTCGAACACCGCGCCGGCGTTCTTCAGTGCGGTGTCCACGTACCACGGCAACCCGAGCTTGCCGGGGGCCGTCTGGTCCTCCTCCTCGTCGGTGAAACAAGTCATGCGGTAGCCGTCGAACAGCCACTGCCCGTCTTCCCGCTCCGGCGCGGACAGCAGCAGGGCGGGGCCGTGGCACAGCGAGGCGATCGGCGCGGTCTTCTCGTGCAGGATCGTCAGCAGGCGGGCGACGTGCGGGTTGTCTGCGAGGTCGACCATCGGCCCGTGCCCGCCTGGGGCGAACACGGCGTCGAACTCGGCGAGCTGCTCGTCGGTCAGATCGGCTAGGGAAACGGGATTGCGGAAGCCCGGAATGGCTTCGAGTCGCCTGCGGCGCTCCGCGGCGAGCGCCCGGCTCGCCTCGTCTAGCTCGTCGACGGCCGCCTGGATCTCCGCACGGGACAGACCGCCGTCGATACCCTCCTCCACCATCACATCGATCAGCTGGCGGTCCTCCCGCCACGCGATCTTCGCCGCCTTGCTGACCAGCGCATGCGCGTCGCTCGCCGACATCCCGCGCTCCTTGAGTCGCGCCGCGATGCGGCGTGCCGCGACCAGACCCTGTTCGGTCATATGGTGCAGCGTCACCCGGACGTCGTCGGGATCCTGGTGGAACGTACGGGTGACGGAGGCGAAGTAGTCCTGGTCCTCTTCGGGATAGTGGAAGAAGTTCTCGAGCCCGTACGGGTCGGCGAAAGGCTCGCGGCCGTCCGGGGTGACCACTACGACGTCGGCGCCCGCGGCAACAAACCGTTCGTACGGTTTCAAGGCTTCTTCGGCGAAGTAACCGGTGGGATGCAGTGTGCCGTCTGCGAGTTCGATCTCGCGAGCACTCGAGACCAGGTAAGCGATACGCGGCATGTCAACTCCAGGTGAACGGCTGGTTATCGAAGACCGTGGCGGAACGGTACCCAGCGTGTGACCCGGCTCGCATCGAAGATTCCTACGAGAGTTGTGCGGATTCCGACACGGTTGGGAGGGGTGTGTGGATTCCTGCTGATCTCTGCAAGATTCAGCCGAAGGAGCTGACCGTTCAGGTTCGCCGCGATTAGGGTCATAACATGTTTCCGCGTGCGTGGCGCCGCGGAAACCTCATCACATCCGACGCAGAGAGGCATTCCATGACGCGCGTACTGTTCGCAGTGTCCGGAAAGGACTACTGGACGCTGGCCGACGGCACCCGGCACTCCTGCGGTTTCTGGCCCGAGGAGCTGGCCGTTCCGCACCAGGTCTTCCGCGCCGCCGGTTTCGACATCACGATCGCCACCCCTGGCGCCGCCGTCCCGACGGCGGACGAAGCCGGTTTCACCGCGGCCATGAACGGGGGTTCGGAAGAGCCGGGCAAGCGATTCCGCGCATACCTCGACAGCATCGCCGCCGAGCTCAACTCGCCGGTGGATCTGGACGAAGTGGACGCCGGCGACTTCGACTTCGTGTTCGTCCCCGGTGGACACGGGCCGATGGAGGATCTTGCCGTGTCGGAGAAGTTCGGCGCGCTCGTCCGCAACTTCACCGACTCCGGGAAAGCGGTCGCGGCCGTCTGCCACGGCCCGGCCGCCCTGTTGCCGGCCAAGGACGACAACGGAAACTGGCTGTTCGCGGGCCGTCGGGTCACCGGCTTCAGCAATGTCGAGGAGGGGCAGGTCGGCTTCGCCGACAAGGCGCCGTGGCTGCTGGAAGACCGGCTCATCGCCAGCGGCGGCAAGTTCGAGAAGAGCGGCGGCCCATGGGAACCGCACGTGGTGGTGGACGGGAACCTTTACACCGGACAGAATCCGGCGGCCTCCGAGCCTCTGGCGGAGCAGCTCGTCAAGGCGCACAGCGCGGTGCTGGAAACCGTGAAGTAACGCGGATCGCTTCCGCCGTCACGAGGCCGTGCTCGTGGGGCACCCTGCCGCCCCACGAGCACGGCCTCTCGTCGTCAGCCCTTCTGGATTCGCAGCTCATGACTGAGCGACTGCAGATCGCAGTACGCACGCGGGGTCGCACCGAACCGGTCGCGGAACTCATTGATGAAATGGGATGCGCTCGAATAGCCGACCGCCCGCGAGATCTGCGTTACGCTCAGCTTGTTCTCGATCAGCAACTCCCGCGCGCGGTTGAGCCGCGTCTCTTTCACGAATTGGTAAGGCGACTTACCCGTGACGTCGCGGAAGAGATGAGAGAACGCGGACGGGCTGAGTGAAACCTGCTCCGCCATGTCGCTCACCGTCAGGGGCTCGGACATGTTTTTCCGCACGTAGGAGATGACCTCGCTGACCGGGTTGCTGGCGGCCTGGGTGGCGGCGATCTCCAGCAGCCGGGCGTACTGCTCCGCCTGCAGCACCCGGTAGACCATCTCCTGCAGATAGACCGGCGCCAGCACCCGCCGGTCGGCCCCGGTGTGCGTCGCACGGAGGAACCGCATCGCCGCGCCCATCAGGTTACAGTCGAGCGCGGTGACGAACGCGCGCTCCGGCTTGCTCTCCACCGGCCGCCCGAAGGTCGTGGTGCGGCGGTCGAGGATGTCCGACGACACCCGCCGGACCAGGGTGGGATCGATCTGCAGAACGAAGGACAGGAAGGGCTTGGCCGGGGTGGCTTCGAGGATCTCGGCCTGGAAGTGCTGGCTGCTACTCAGCACCAGGTAGTTGAACGGGTCATAGAAGTACTTCTGCCCGTCGACCGTGACGCATTTGCGCCCCTGCGCGATGATGCACAGCGACAGCGACTTGACCTCGGCCCACTTCGGCGCGACCGGATGCGTGAAACGATAGAACGTCAGCCCTGGCCATCCCCCGTTATTGCCGCCGAGCTCCGGGGCACGGGATCGGATCTCGGTGAGCAGGTCACCCGAGGTGTGGATCTCGTGGAGCTGACGAAGCATTTCGGTCATGTCGGCATCTCCCGTGGTGTCGATCATCGAGCCCGGCGTCCGATCGAGGAGTAGCCGACTGGGGCTGCGAGTGCCGCGCTCGGTTCGGCCAGAGCCAGTGCCGCGTGCGACTCGGCGGGGGCCAGCGATGCCGCGCTCGGTTCGGTCGAAGCCAACGCCCCACCACGCGGCTGGGCCGAGGCCGGTGCCACGCCGTACCGCTCACCTGCAGGTACCAGCGCCGCTGCGTACGGCCCAGTCGGGACCACCTCCGTCGCCACCTGCGGCTCGGCCGGAGCTACCAGCGCCGCGCCGTATCGCCCAGCGCTCGCCCTAGCCGCCTGAGCAGGCAATTCGAGCTCGGCCGGTAGTCCAATCACCGCATTCCTCCCCATGCAGGTTCCCGGTGCGCACCCCGTCCCGTGCGGCACTGATCGACATTACGGCTGGTCGGGGACCGCGATGATGTGGATTCCTACTGAGTTCGTGCGGATTCCGACTGGATCGCCGTTGGCGGGGATTGGCCGTGGGGCGAGGCGTTGCACCGGACGTCGGGTGCCAGGCGGTATCGGCGTTCTGGGAGAGAGGTGGTTGGGTTTCGGGCACGCCTTCGGCGCACCGGTGGGGATTCGCGCTCGTATGCTCATCATGGCGGGGTGGCTGGTGGCGCGAATTCCCACCGGATCGCATGCCCGGTCACCCTAAGTACCGGCGCTCGTTGCGGAAATCCACCCAACGGGCGGTACGCCAGTCGACCCCGCCCGCCGCCACGGCCGCGACGTCCAGTTGATGGACCAGGGCGAGGGCATGGTCACCCTCACCTCGGACCAACCGGTGGCGGTGGGGACGGCGACCTATGGGCGGGTCGACGCCGAAGCCCGCCGCCGCAAACCCAGCGAATCAGACAAACCCCGCACACCACCTGCCCCCACACCCGAACCCGCGCCCGACGCCAAGCCCGACAACGAACCACCACCCTTCTAACACTCCACGCCGAGCAACGTTGATGCATTCTCCCGCTGTCCGATCGGGAATCCCCGTCACCGGCGCCGGACACGTGGTCACCACCCCTGAATCGGCCGGGTGCATGCGGATCGGCCGGATGCCGGCAAGCCACGACCGGACACGGAGGGCGCCAAGCGCCGAAAGCCGTCCGGCTGCTCCCGCGTGCCCTGCGGGAGCAGCCGGATCACACCTGCTCATCCCCGGGTGAGTCGGCGCACCTTCTCCTCGTCGAGTGTCACCCCGAGGCCGGGACCGTGCGGTACGCGCAGGTGCCCGTCCCGGTAGTCGAGCGGCTCGACGAGCAGCTCCTCGGCCATCAGCAGCGGCCCGAACAGTTCGCTGCCGAAGGTCACCGACGGGGTGGCGCAGCACAGGTGCAGCCCGGCGACCGTGCCGATCGGCGATTCGATGGCCGTGCCGCCGTGGCACGGTATCCCGGCCGCGGTGGCGACCGCGGCGATCCGCTGGGTCACCGTGAAACCGCCGGACTTGGTGACCTTCAGCGAGAAGATGTCCGCCGCGTTGGCCTTGACGATGCGCAGCGCGTCCTGTTCGCTGCGCAGGCTCTCGTCCGCCATGATCGGGATCTCCCGGAGCTGGGCGAGCCGGGCCGCCCCGTCGTGTCCCAGGCCGGCAGCGGCTGCTCGATGAGCTCGACGCCGGCGGCCTGCAGCCGCGGAAGGTAGCGGGTGGCGGTCAGCTCGTCCCATGCCGCATTGATGTCCATCCGCAGGCTCGCCCGGGAAGCCAGCGCCGAGGCGACCTTTTCGATCCGCTCGACATCGGCCTCCGGATCCTGCGAACCCATCTTCAGCTTGAAACTGGCGTGCTTCCCGGCATCCAGCTTGCCGGTGGCCTCCTCGATGATCTCGTGCGGCCGGGCGGCACCCAGCGCCCAGGTGACCGGGACACGATCCTGCGCGAGCCCGCCGAGCAGCGCGTACACCGGCAACCCGACGGTCCTGCCCCAGGCATCGAAGAGCGCCACCTCCACCGCGGCCTTGGCGAACCGGTTCTCCGCGACCAGCCGGTCCATGGTGGCGCGCAAGGCCGGCACCTCGGCGATTCCGCACCTGGGCCAAGGGGGGACCCACGGCATCGGGCTGTCCTTCGGGAGCGCAGCGCTCGTGCTGGCGCGCTTGATGCCAGTTTCGATCCCGACCGGTGGCGTGCGGCCGGGGTCGCCGCGGGAAAGCCCCGCGCTCCTGTTCGTGGATGCACGACACGCGATCGCAGAGTGCGGACACCCGCTCACGAAGTGCGGACAGGCGCGCATGAAATGCGGACACGCCTGCCATGGATCGCACCGGGACGATCACACCACGGTGACTACCACGCCCTCGTCCTGGAATCGGCGCACCAGATCCGCCGGCGCACCGTCGTCCGTGACGAGCGTGTCGATCGCCCCGATCGGGCAGATCCTGGCGAACGCCCCGGCACCGAGCTTGGAGCTGTCCGCGACCACCACCACCCGGCTCGCCCGCTCCACCATCAACCGGTTGATGCCGGCCTCGTCCTCGTTGTGCGCGCAGGCGCCGAACGCGGGGTCGATCGCATCCACCCCGAGGAACAGCAGGTCCAGGGTGAGATCGTCCAGGATGCGCGCGGCCAGCTGCCCGGCCAGCTCGAAGGTCTTCCGGCGCGCCACCCCGCCGGTGACCACGATCTTCACCTGCGGCCGGGGAACCAGATCGTTGGCGATGTTCAGCGCGTTCGTCACCACGGTGAACGCCACGTCGTCACCCATCGACGCGAGGTCCGACCGGAGGGCGAGGCTGCGTGCGACCTCCGTGGTGGTGGTACCGCCATTGATCCCGATGACGCTGCCTCGCTCGACCAGCTCCGCTGCCGCCCGCGCGATCCTGCCCTTGGCCACCGCATTCCTGCCGGTCCGGTACCGCACGGGCAGGTCGTAGGCGACCCCGTTCGCGACGGCTCCGCCCCTGGTTCGGATGAGCAGCTGCTGCTCGGCGAGGTGGTCGAGGTCGCGGCGGACCGTGGCCGTCGAGACGGCCAGCTCGGCCGCGAGCGTTTCGACGTCGAGCTTGCCGTGCCGCCCCAACAGTTCCAGCAGCGCGCCGAGCCGTTCGTGCCGATCCAACCTTTGCCCCGATCCCGCGTTGTCCGCCCGTCCACCGACCCGCGCAAGTATCGCCCCTCGGCGAGGAAACACGCGGTAAGACTACCCATGTCCGCCTAAAACTGATTGAATATGCCCGATATCGATCAACTTTCTGCAGTTGATCTTCAAGTTTCTTCAGCGGCTAGGTCAGGAGCGTGCCGGATGTCCCATACCGAGGCGGAGATCGCGAGCCAACCGGAGTGCTGGCGGCGCACCGCGGCCCTCGTACCCGACGTCGCCGGCGTGCTGCCTCGGCGCGGCGAGCGGATCGCGGTGATGGGCTGCGGCACGTCGTGGTTCATCGCCAAGGCCTACGCCGCACTCCGGGAGCGGGCGGGATGGGGACACACCGACGCGTTCCCCGCCTCCGAGTTCCCCGCCGGGCGCCGCTACGACCGGGTGCTGGCGCTCACCCGCTCCGGCACCACGACGGAGGTGCTGCGCCTGCTCGCCGAGCTGCGCGGGCGCACGCCGACCGTCGCCATCACCGCGGACCCGGCCACCGCGGTGGCCGACCTGGCCGACGAGGTGCTCCCGCTGGCGTTCGCCGACGAGCGCTCGGTGGTGCAGACCCGCTTCGCCACCACGCAGCTCGCGCTGCTGCGCGCGCACCTCGGCGAGGACATCGGCACGGCGGTGCTGGACGCTCGGCTCGCACTGGACGAGGAGCTGCCGGCGGATCTCGTGGCCGCCGAGCAGTTCACCTTCCTCGGTCGCGGGTGGACGATCGGCCTGGCGCACGAAGCCGCGCTGAAGATGCGTGAGGCGGCACGGTCCTGGACCGAGACCTACCCCGCCATGGAGTACCGGCACGGCCCGATCGCCATCGCCGGGCCAGGCCGCGTCGTGTGGTCGCTCGGCGAGCCGCCGGAAGGCCTCGCGCAGGACGTCGCACGAACCGGCGCCACGTTCGTGCGCACCGGCCGCGACCCGATGGCCGACCTCATCCGCGTCCAGCGCCTCGCGGTCGCCATCGCCGGCGCCAACGGCTACGACCCCGACCGGCCGCGGAACCTGACCCGCTCGGTCGTGCTCACCGAGGCATAGGCGATGCACGTCGTCGCGCTGGACGTCGGCGGGACCACCATGAAGGGCGCCCTGCTCGACCACGACGGCGGTGTGGCCCACACGGCCGCCCGGCCGACCGATCGGGACCGCGGGCCGGACGCGGTGGTGGCCGGCATCGTCGACTTCGCCGCCGAACTGGCCGCCACCGCCGGCGCCAGGTTCGGCACCGAGGTCGGCGCCGCGGCCGTCGTCGTCCCGGGCCTTGTCGACGAGCCGGCCGGCATCGCCAGCTACTCCGCCAACATCGGCTGGCGGGACGTGCCGCTGAGGACCATGCTCGCCGAACGGCTCGGCGTGCCGGTCGCGCTCGGCCACGACGTACGCGCCGGCGCGCTCGCGGAGGCGCGGTGGGGTGCGGGCCGCGGGCACGGCTCCTTCCTGTTCCTGCCGATCGGCACCGGGCTCGCGGCCGCGATCGTGCTCGACGGCAAGGTCGTCCCCGGGACGAACGGGTGCGCGGGGGAGCTCGGCCACCTTCACGTCGCCCCGCACGGCGACCCGTGCGAATGCGGCGCGCGTGGCTGCCTGGAGACCCTCGCCTCGGCCAGTGCGATCGCCCGCCGGTACACGGCGGAGGGCGGGCGGGGCGCCGTCACCGCGGAGGACGTGGCACGGCTGGCCGGTCGCGGCGATCGGACGGCCGCGAAGGTCTGGGACGAGGCCGTCGCGGCGCTGGCCGACGGGCTGGCCGCCGGCACGAGGATCCTCGATCCGCCGCTCGTGGTCCTCGGCGGTGGCCTGAGCGGGGCGGGGGAAACCCTGCTGGCGCCGCTGCGCACGGCACTGGCCGAGCGGCTGACCTTCCAACCGCCGCCGCGCGTGGTGATCGCCGAACTCGGTCACCGGGCCGGCTGCCTCGGTGCCGGGCTGCTCGCCATCGAACTCGGCGGCGACCGGGGGGCCTCGTGATCGTCGTCGTCTGCCCCAACCTCGCGCTGGACGTCACCTATCACATGGCGGTCGCCACCCCCGGCGCCGCCAACCGGGTGGATCGGGTGACCACCATGGCCGGTGGCAAGGGCGTGAACGTCGCCAGGGTATTGACCGCGCTCGGTGCCGAGGCCACCGTGCTGGGTTTCTCCGGTGGCCGCGCCGGGAATGCGGTGCGTGCCGACCTCGCCGCGAGCGGGGTGCCGCAGTCCGTGCTTCCGGTGTCCGGCGAGACCAGGCGGACCGTCGCCGTTGTCGAGGAAAGCACCGGCCGGACCACCCTGTACCTGGAGCCGGGACCGGTGGTCTCCCACCCCGAGTGGGCACAGCTGCTCGCTCGGTTCGCGGAGCTGATGGACGCGGCGGCGCTCGCCGTGCTGTCCGGGAGCCTGCCGCCTGGGCTCCCGGTCGACGCGTACGCCCAGCTGGTGCGCCTCGCCCGCCAACACGGCGTGCCCGCGCTGGTGGACGCCGACGGCGAGCCATTGCTCCGGGCACTGGCCGAGCGGCCGGCGCTGATCAAGCCGAACGCCGATGAGCTCGTGGCCGCCACCGAGCTGACCGACCCGCTCGCGGCGGCCCGTGCCCTGCGCGAGCGGGGAAGCGAGGCGGTGGTGGCCTCGCTCGGCCCGGACGGCCTGCTCGCCGTGGACGCGGGCGGCACGTGGCGGGCGAGGCCACCGGAACGGTTCACCGGCAACCCGACCGGGGCGGGTGACTCGGCGGTGGCCGCACTCGCACTCGGGCTCGTGGACGCGACCCCTTGGCCGCGGCGGCTGGCCGAGGCCGTCGCGCTGTCGGCCGCGACCGTGCTCAGCCCGGTCGCCGGCGGCTTCGACCTGCCGGCCTACCGGCGGCTGCGTGGCCGGATCCGAGTGACCCGCATCGAACCCGACGAGGAGCAGTCATGCCCGAAGTAGGAACCGGCGAGATCGTGGCCACCGCGCGGCGGGAGCGGCGTGGCGTCGGCGCGTTCAACGTGGTCCAGGTGGAGCACGCCGAAGGGATTGTGGCCGGCGCCGAGGAGTGCGACGCCCCGGTGATCCTGCAGATCAGCCAAAACACGGTCGACTACCACGGCGGGCTCGCCCCGCTCGGCATGGCCGCACGCGCGGTTGCCCGCGCGGCCAGGGTGCCGGTTGCGGTGCACCTCGACCACGCCACCAGGGCCGAACTGGTCGCGGAGGCGGTGGGGATCGGTTTCGGCTCGGTCATGTTCGACGCATCGAACATGACCTACGCGGACAACGTGGCCGCCACCGCCGAGGTCGTGCGGCGCTGCCACGAGGCAGGCGCGTGGGTGGAGGCCGAGCTCGGCGAGATCGGCGGGAAGGACGGGGTGCACGCCCCCGGCGCGCGTACCGATCCGGCCGAGGCTGCCGCGTTCGTCGCCGCGACCGGGGTGGACGCGCTCGCGGTGGCCGTCGGCACCTCGCACGCCATGCTCACCAGGGACGCGAGCCTGGACTTCGACCTGATCGGCAGGCTGCACGCCGGCGTGCCGGTGCCGCTGGTGCTGCACGGTTCCTCCGGCGTCCCCGACGACCAGTTGACCACCGCGGTGACCGCCGGGATGACGAAGATCAACATCGCGACGCAGCTCAATAAGGTGCTCACCGGAGCCGTGCGCGAGTGCCTTGCCAGGGAACCGCGCGCGGTGGACACCCGTCGCTACCTCGGTCCCGGCCGCGCGGCCGTCACCCGCGAGGTCACCAGGCTCTGCCGCATCCTGCGGCCGGTCGCTATCCGGTAGGGACACCGACGACGGTCCCGCAGTGGCGGGCTCGTTCCGCCGCGAACGCGACGAGGTGGCTGGCCAGCGACTCACCGGGCCCGGTCCGGATGGCGCGCGGGTCGCCGGTGGCGACGGCCGTGACGAAGGCGTCCAGCACTCCGGCGTCCGCACCACCGGCCACGGCGGCGCGGCGGTGGACTTCCGCGCCGGTGCGAAAGTCCACGATCCGCACTCCCTCGCCGTCGCCCTCCAGGAACCCGTGGGTGCCGAAGATCTGGGTGCGGCGGTGGGTCTGCTCGCGGTCATGGTGAAGGTGGCGGCGATCCCGCCGGCCAGCTCCATGGCCAGCACCTGGTTGTCCACGACGTCGTTGTCGCAGGCGTAGACACAGCGCCCGAACGGCCCTTCACGCAGGGCCAGGAGCACCCCGTCCTCGTCGGTGTCCTCGGTGATCGAACTGACCGGCCACACCGCACCCCGCTCGCGCTGGACACCCAGGTACAGGCGGGACGCCGAGTACGGGCAGGAGGGCTCCACCGCGCACTCGAGGCAGCGGTCGGCGGCCCCGGCCGGCCGGTTCTCCCGGCGGAAGTGCCGCAGCGAACCGAAACTGGAGACCCGCTCGATCCGCCTGCCGGTGACGTAGCCGATCCAGTCCAGGCCATCCTCGGCGCGGCAAGCAGCTCGCCAACTCGCGCACCTCGGCGCTGCCCGCCGCCACGCGACGGCGTGCTTCGGCACTCGGATCGGCGACGGCCACCCCCCTGGCCCGCGCCGGGTGCCGCCGGATCCACCGCGAGTAGGTTCGGCCGCGGTCTCCCGCACCGACGACGGCGAACGTCACCGGACCACCACGTGAATCCACTGTGGACATCTCTGCTCCTCAGCGCAGCCAGTCCTCGATGTGCTCGGCGACGAACTCATCGTCGGTCAGCTCGGGGTACTCGCGGCTGACCCGGTCGATCTCGTCCGCCTGGCCTGGCGAGAGCTGTCCGGCCGGGTCGAGGCACCACCGCCCGGCGAGCAGACCCTGACGGCGCAGCACCTCATGGATACCGGGAACGCACCCGTGGAAGCCATGCGCGGCGTCGAAGATCGCCGCGTTGGCGTCGGTGAGCGCGGGCGCCAGCCCGAGTAGCGCGCGCAGCTCACCGGGATCGTGCCCGGCGGCGCGCACCCGGTCCAGCAACTCGACCGCGCGCCGGGTCCATACCGCCCACTGCCCGAGCAGCCCGCCGACGATCCGCTTGTGCACCCGCTCGCCCCGCACCCCGACGGTGAACGGGGTGAGCAGGTCGGCCAGGATGTTGTCGTCGTTTCCGGTGTAGAGCGCGATCTCGTCCCGGCGGGACGACTCGCAGACCGACCGCACGACGTCGATCGTGGCGTACCGGTCGAACGGAGCGATCTTGATGGCCGCGACACCGGGCAGCTCGGCCACCGCCCGCCAGTATCCGGCGGACAGCGGGCGGCCACCAACCGCGGGCTGCAGGTAGAAACCGATCACCGGGAGCACCTCGGCGACCGCCGCCGTGCGGTCAACCAGCTCGTCCTCCGAGTAACCGTCGAGGCCGCCGGGACCGAGCAGCACCGCGTGATAGCCGAGCTCCGCCGCCAGCTCCGCCTCGGCCACCGCCTGCGCGGTCGGCCCGCAGGCGCCGGCGACGAGCAGCACCGGCCGACCGACCTCCGCGCGCACGACGTCGGCGGCCAGCTCCAGCACCGGCCGCAGCAGCCCCCACCGCGGGTCGCGGATCTCGAACTGCGTGGTGTGCACACCGACCGCGACCCCGCCGGCACCGGATGCCAGGTAGTAGCGTGTCAGCCCGCGCTGCCGCCGCTCGTCGAGTCGCCGCGCCTCGTCGATGGCCAGCGGGTGCGCCGGAATCACGCAGCCCTCGCGCAGCAGCGCGGCCCGCTCGACGTCCAGTTCCGCCATCGCTAGAACCTCCCGTCCCTGCGCTCGAACTTGGTCGGCTTGTCCAGCAACGTTCCGCCGGAGCGCACCCAGTCCGCGGTCCAGTCGATGAGCTGGTGCAGCCCGACGCTCGGGTAGCCGAACAACGCGTGCGCCGCGCCACCGTCTGACAGCAGCGCGGTCGGCGCCTCCTCGCCGGTCAACCGCGCGGAGACACCGAACCTGGCGGCGAACGCCTCGGCGAGCTTGCGCACCGAGACCGTCTCCGGGCCGGCGATGTTGATGCGCACCGCGGGCGTGCCCGCCAGCCGCAGCGAGCGCAGCGCGACCTCGTTGGCCCAGCCCTGCCAGACCACGTTGACATTGCCGGTGGTGAGGTCGATCTCCTCGCCGTCGCGGACCCGGCGGGCGATGTCCACCAGCACCCCGTAGCGAAGGTCGATCGCGTAGTTCAGCCGCAGCAACGCGATCGGGGTGCCGTTGGCGGACCCGAAGTGCTCCAGCACCCGCTCGCGCCCGAGGCACGACATCGCGTACTCGCCGACCGGCCCCGGCGGGGTGCGCTCGTCGGCTCCCCCCGCGGTCACCGGCGTCAGGGGGTAGACGTTGCCGGTGGAGAAGGCGGCGATCCGCGCACCGGCGTAGCGCTGCGCGATCCGGCCAGGCAGGTAGCTGTTGACCATCCAGGTGAAGGATTCGTTGCCGTGGCTGCCGAACTTCGCGCCGACCAGGTAGACCACCGCGCCCGCGTCCGGCAGTCCGGCCAGGCTGGCTTCGTCGGTGAGGTCGGCGCGCACGATCTCGACGCCATCGGCGGCCAACCGCTCGGCCAGCTCCCCCGAGCCGAACCTGGACACCGCGATCACCCGCTTGTCCAGCCCGCCGTCGACCACCGCGCGCCTGGCCAGCCGCACCAGGCTCGGGCCCATCTTGCCGCCGGCGCCGAGCACCACCAGATCACCATCCACAGTGGACAGCTCGGCGATGAGCCCAGGCGACGGCCTTGTCATCAGCTCGTCGAGTTCAGCCTCGGTCGGCACTGGCTTCCTCCTTGTCATCGGCGGGCGTGGCGAGCCCGAACAGCTGCACCGCGTTGCGCCACATCATCTGATCGAGCACCTCGGCCGGCAGTGCCGCGGCCCGTACCGCGCCAAGCGCCACCGCCGGGTCGATCAACGTGGCGTCGGTGCCGAACAGCAACTGGCGAGGGTCCACTTCGGACGCGACGGCGGCCACCCTGCCGGCCTCGAAGTGGGAGAAGCACGGTTCGAGGTACAGCCTTGGGCAGGCCGCGGCGGCCTCGATCGCGTGCCGCCAGCCCGATCCGCCCATATGCCCGGCGATCGCGCGCAGCTCCGAGATCGCCACACAGTGCGCGGCGAGGTCAAGCACCGCGGTGTCCCAGGCGTGCACCAGCACCGGCAGGCCGTGCCCGGCGGCCAGTGCGAGCGCGTCCCGCATCCGCGGTGAGGACATCGGGGTACCGGTGTAGTCGGTGTGGATCTTGACACCGACGAACCGGCCGGACGGCAGGAGCTCGGCGAGGTCGCGTTCGGCCTGCGCCAGCTCCCTGGGGTTGATCACCAGGTAGCCGAGCATCCGGTCGGTGGTGGCGAGCACCTCGGCCATCCGCCGGTTGCCGGCGGCCGGGTCGTAGATCACCGCCTCGCTGGACGACACGATCTGCAGGTCGATGCCGGCTCGGTCCATCACCGCGATGCTGGTCTCCACCCGGCCGACATCCATGGCGAAGAACCACGGGCCCCAGTGCGCGTGCACATCGACGATCACGTTCGTCCCTCCAGCAGGCGTCGCAGGTTCGCGCCGGCGACAAGGCTCCGCTGCGCGTCGTCCAATCCGGACGCCGAGAGCCGCAGTAACGGGACCGCCGGCTCGTAGAGCGGGGACCGGGTGCCCAGTAGCAACCGCTCGGCACCCACTTCGGCCGCCACCAGTTCCAGTCCGTCCGGCGAGTTGAGCAGCCTGGTCGAGGTGTGGAAGCCCGGCTCGTCCCTTGCCAGCAAGAGGAAATCACCCAGGTGGTAGAAGTGGGTGTCCAGGAAGACCACGCACGCACCGATCCCGGCGAAGGGCCGCCACATCCGCCGCACGTCCCCGCCGAGCAGCACCAGGAAGTCGTGCTCGGCGGCCAGCCTGGTGACCCGCCACAGCGCGGGGAAATCCGGCTCGATGTGCTGCTCCTCGCAGAACAACCGGATCACCCGCCGGCCGTGCTCGGCGAGCCGGTCAAGGGTTCGCTCGGCGCGCAGCCCGTCCCTTAGGTCCACAGTGGACACCGCGTGCATGCCGGGCAGCCCTAGCGCCAGCGTCTCCGCGTCACCGGCGTCGACGTCGAAGAGCGCGCCACGCAACGAGCACACCAATCCCCCGCCGATCCCGTGCTCGTCGAGCACGGCCCGCACCGAGGCCGGGTCCCCCGGCGGGCCCGGCCGGTCCGGGTACCGGCCGATCAGCACGTCCACATCGAGGACCTGCGCGGGAGGGATGCCAGGCAGGCGTCCCTCCCGCTCGGTCGTGTTCTCGCGCGTCATCCGGCGAGTTCCCCCGCCACCTGGTCGCCCAGCTCGGCGAGTGCCGGCAGCCGGAGCCCGCGAGCCTGCGCCGCGTAGGCGCGCGCGAGCGCGCCGGCCGCCTGCGGCCGTCCCGCGCGCTGCTGGGCCCAGGCCTGCTCGGCCACGGCGACCAATCCCTGGCGCCCGGAGTCGCGGGCCTCCAGCACCAGGCGCGCCGGCCCGTACACCCCCTGCACGGCGGCGAACGCCTGGTCCGCGCGGTCGACGAGGTAGTGCTCGATATCGGGCAGGATCGCCGGGGTGTTGGCCGCCAACTGCCAGCCGTCACGGCTTTCGAAACCGGGATTGGTCACGGTGAACCCGATGGCCTCGATGTCGTCGACGCGCGCATCGACCCAGAAGTTCGTGACGGCCTTGCGCTCCAGCAGCCGGAAGGTCAGCGTGGCGCTGGTCTTTCCGCGCAGCTGAGCGGAAAGGTCGACCTGGACATCGGTGTACCCGAGATCGTCGGTGGCCACATCGGCCTCCCACACCGGCTGGCCGTCCACCAGCAGCTGCTTGAACTGGTAGCCCGTCGCCGCGCCGCCGTTGTAGTACGTGTCGTCCTGCCGGAAGGTGATCCGGTAGTCGGGGGCGTTCGGGTCCACCTGCACGACCTGGCTCGCGCTCGCCTCGTCACCCGGCCTGGTGGGGGTGGCCATCGGCACGAAGAGGCTGAGCCTGCCCACCCCGCCGTGCGCATGGTTGTCGTTGCGCCAGTCGTCCGCCGGGTTCAGCGGCAGGATGTAGGTGACGGTGCCACCCAGCTTTCCGGCGGCCACGTACTCGGCGCCGATCTCGGTGGTGGTGCGCACGTAGTCGGGGTTCGGCGGGAACGGCGTGCCGGAGAGGTTGCTGGTGTAGTTCATCAGCACCAGCGGTTTGCCGTAGCGGGCGAGGTTCGCCGACGCCGCGTCGAGCTGGCCGCGCAACGTGTCGGTCCGCTGGGTGTTGCGGTACGGGTCGTCCCGGTAGGCCAGGATCAGCCCGTCGATGATCGGCCCGTAAGAGTCGACGAACGCGGTGGTGACGGTCTGGTTGTAGACCTGCGGCAGGAACACCAGGTCCGGGTTGATCGACTTCGCGGTGTCCTGCATCTGCCGCACGTAGTCCGGGGTGAACAGGTCGAGGTTGTGGTTGAAGTCGTCGATCGCGTAGCCCTTGAGCGCCGGATACTGCTTCGACAGCGTCGCGATCTCCTGCGCCCACCGCAGGTAGTCGGTCTTGAACGGGTAGGAGCACCGCTCGGCGCTGCACTCGGTCGGCGGCACCAGGTAGACCCACACGTCGAGGCCACGCTGCTGTGCGGCCGGGAGCAGCTCGGTGCGGAAGTCGTCCCAGTCGCTTGGGGCGTCCCAGATCAGGTTGACGAACGTGGTGTTGTGCAGCTCGGCCAGCTTGTCCAGGGTCGCATCGGTGTCCACGTGGCGGTACCCGTCCGCGCGGGGCTGTGCCTCACGGATCTCACCACCGTAGGCGGCAAGGATGTTCGCCACCTTCGCCTGCGCGCCTGCCGCGCGTGCGGCCACCGCGGTGCCCGGCAGCACCGAGACGAGCACGGTGACCGCCGCGGCCACCGCTGCGAGGATCAGACGTCTTTGTCTGCGCACGATGTTCTCCTTCTCCTGTTGTCCCGATTCCCGCTCCCGTCGCGCACCGACGACCGCAACGCGAGTTGCGCGGCGCCGACGGCGTTGGCCCACTGGCCGAGGCCGGCGGGAAGTACCTGTGGCGCGCCGAGGCCGGCCAGCCTCGGCGCGAGCGCGGCACGCAAGGGGTCGAACAGCAGGTGGCCGGCCGCGGCCAGTCCGCCACCGACCACGACCACGTCCGGGTCGAGCACCGCGATCGCGGCGGTGACGCCGTGGGCGAGCGCGTCGACGGCGCGCCGCCAGACCTCTCCGGCGACCGGATCACCCCGCTCCAGCCGTGCGGCGACCTCCCGCGCGTCCACCCGCTCGCCGGTACGCTTCGTGTACTGGCCGGCGATCGCCGCCGCCGAGCCGATCGCCTCGACGCAGCCGGACTTCCCGCAGGCGCACGGCGGCCCGTCCCGCTCGGCGACGAGATGGCCGATCTCGCCGGAGAAGCGGGTGGCGCGCACCCGGCCGTCGAGCACCGCCGCCGCGCCAACCCCGGTCCCGACGGCGACGAACACGAGGTCGCCAGGGTGCCGTGCCGATTCGGCGGCAGCGCCGAGCCGGACGTCGTGCCCGATCGCGGTCGGCAGGCCGGTGCGCTCGGCGATCCCGCTGCGCACCGGCCAGTCGCGCCAGCCAAGGTTCTCCGAGAACACCGCGACCCCGGCGTTCTCGTCGACCACGCCCGGCACGGCGACGCCGATGGCCGTCGCCCCGGAACGGGCGACCGATGTGTCCACTATGGATAGGATCTGGCCGATGACCGCGGCCGCGCCGGCCTCGCGGGAGATCGGCTCCCGCCAGCGCTGCCCGACACCGCCGGCGGGCGACCAGGTCAGCGCCTTCACCGAGCTGCCACCGATATCGACGCCGAGTAGGGTCGGGTTCACCCGCGGCCTCCGGCATCCAGGTCCTCGGCCAGCCGCCGCAGCCGGTGCACCGCTTCGGCGGACTTGATCTCGGCGAGCTGTTTGGCGCCCGCACCGGCGTAGTCGTCGCGCAGCTCGGCGGCGAACCTGGTGCGCCAGTCGGCCCAGGCGACCAGCGTGCGCCCCACCCCGGAGCGCGTCTCGTCCCGCGCCCACTCCCCCGCCGGTCCCTGCCGGGCGGCACACAGGTGGAAGGCGGCCGCCTTCGCCCATCGTTCGGTGTCCGTAGACAGCCTGGCGTGCTCGGCGAGCAGTACGGGCAACCGGCCGTCCGGCCGCCGCCCGAGCAGGGCCTGCGCGGCCGTCAAGTAGTGCGGTTCACCACGCTCGATCCAGCGCAGCGCCAGCCACACCGGGCCGAGCGCCCGCTCCAGCCGTTCCTTGCTGGTCGCGGTGTTCCAGTACAGGTGGCCGGAGGCGGCGAGCAGCGATTCCACGCCGGCCATCGGTTCGGTCGGTGGGCTGACCGTGCTGTAGGCAGACCACGCGGTGCTGACCACGCCGAGTGCGCCGGCCGCCCGCGCATGCCGTGCCCACAACGCGATGTTGCGCAGCCGCCTGCCCCAGCGCGGCGCGCAGACGTCCTCGCCGTCCGCCCCGCGCGCCGCCGAGGCCCCGATCACCGTGCGGCCGCGGGCGGTCAGCCCGCGCAGCCACGGGAACGGGTGACCGCCGCGGTCGTCGAGGTCGTATTTGACCGCTCGCAGCAGCCGTTGCTCGTGTTCCGGCAGCGACTCCAGGTCGGCGAGCACGCCGTCCTCCGGAAACTCGGGGAGCGCGTCCGGGGCGGCACGCAGCCCGGCCGCCGCCACCAGCTGCGGCGGGTTGCCCCAGCGGACGTGCCCGGTGCGTTCCCGGTATGCCGCGTACTCCCAGGCCATCACCACCGTCTCCGGCGGCAGTTCGTCCACACAGGACGGATCGCGTTCGGAGTACAGCACGTCGTCCCAGACCACCGGCCGGCGCCCGGTGGCCACCACGAGTTCGGCGACCCGGCGCACGTACCGCGTCCACAATCGGGCGCGCCCGTGTTCGGCCGCGAACGCCCGGCAGTCCGCGCAGCGCCCGAGCGACCACGGTTCGTCGCCGCCGATGTGCACCAGCCGCGCGGTCGGGTGGGCCGCGAGCACCTCCGCCAGCTGCGCTTCGACCAGCTTCAGCGAACCGGGACGCGACGGGCAGAGCTGCTGGTGTCGCTCGTCCTCGGCGAGATCCCAGTAGCGCGGCCGTTGCAGGGCGTACTCTTTGTGGCCAAGGCACTGCACCAGCGGGATCACCTCGATGCCGTTACGCTGCGCTGCCGCCAGCAGGTCCCGCAGCTGGTCGGGATCCAGCGCGTCCTTGCCAGCCAGGTCGAGCCGTTCGGAGTAGGGGAACTTGTCCTCGTACTCGACCAGCACGGTGTTCAGCCGCCACCGGCCGAGCCGGTCCATCAGGCCGGCCAGGTAGCCGGGCGCCGGCATCGGCCCCTTCAGATCCAGGTGCGCCCCGCGCAGCTCAAGGTCGGCGAAATCCACCACGCGACCGCAGTCCAGCCCACGGTCGGCCAGGGTGGCCGCCGCATACCCCAGCGCGCGGTCCCCGTTCGCGGCCAGCTCGATGCGGTCGGCCGTGACCGCGATCGCATGCCCCTCCGGCCGGTCGGGCACGACCAGCCCGCCCGGTCCCGGATCGGCGCCGACGACGATCCGGCCAGGAGAAGCCGTCGTTCTCAACGGAAGTCCGGTGAGCTCGGCGATCCGCCGACCGGCTGGCAGCGCCGTGGCCGCGCAGTACACCGCCGAACCAGGTGGCGCATGGAACCGGCCGGGCTCCGGGAAGACCGCGCGAGGCGGCGGGGCGGGAAAATCGCCTCTGGTCAACGGATTCCCTCTCGTGACAACGCGGCCAGGTCCAACTCCCCGTGCCGTACCACCAGCTCACCGGCCGCGCCGGTGTTCCCGGCTGGTGCATACTGCCGGCTGTTGCACTCGAAAGCCGTTGTGTCGCAACGTAACCAGGACGCCATCGCGGCGGAGTGCGTCAGCGCGTCACCGACGTTGGTGAGATCGGCGACCGCAACGAACCGGCCGTGGTGGCGAGCCCAGCAGTACCCCAGCAACGACTGGGTGTGCCCGCGCCCGGTCTTCACCGTCACCCCGGACCACCCGGCGGCGGCCAGCCGGTCGAGCGCCGCCACGTCGATGAAGGCCTCGTCGAGCAGGACCGGCAGCTGCGCGGTCAGCTCCGCCATGGCGGCCGGGTCCTGCGCGCCGTCGCGGGGAAAGGGTTGTTCCGCGTACCGCACCGCGTCGCGGGCCGCCGGGGCCAGTCGCCCGAGCGCCCGCAGCACCGCGGCCAGCTGCCCTGGCTCGCGGTAGGCCTCGTTCGGGTCGAGCGAGATCCGCACCGGTGCCGGTGCGACGGCACTGGTGGCCAGGTACACGTCGCTGATCCGCGCGGCATCGGCGGCGGGGTCACGCCCGGCCAGCTTGACCTTGAAGCAATGCACGCCGTCACCGGCCACCCACTCGGTCAGCGGCATGGTGGTGCCGTCGGCCTCGTCCCGGCTCAGCGGGTCGGCCACCCCCACCACGTGCTGCACCGGCAGGCGCTCCAGTGGCGTGGCACGCAGGTAGTCCCCGGGGAAGCGAGTGCGGAAATCCGGGCCGAGGTAGTCGGCGAGGTCCGCGCCGAGGTGCTCCCCGGTGTAGCACCGATACGCCGGCGCGCCAAGGGCTTTCGCCCACCCGTCGTGCAATGCCGCGTCAACCGGAGCGGCGCAGACGAGCCCGGCGAGTTCCGGAATTCCTTGCCGCACAACAATTTCCCGGGACGCTGCGGCCAGAAGAGAGCCCAGCCGCAGCGGATCCGCTTGGTCACCGAGGCCGGGCAGCCCGGCGGTGAGCTGCTCCACCACCCCGCGGAACACGACGTCGCGGTCCTCACCCCGGGGCGGCTGCCCGCCGTAGGCCCACGGGTGGGACAGCAGCACGGAGCCCCTGCCGCGCGCGGTGCGCCCGGCGCGGTTGCGCACCACGACCTCGACCACCGCCTCGGTGAGCCCGGTGATCGGCCCGGAGCTGAGTACCAGCGGCGACGCGAAGGGCACTTCGCGGAAGGAGACTTCCGCGCCGAGCACCCGGATATCGGCGGTCCTCTCGCGCACGGTCACCCGCCTCGTTTCGCGGCCCGGTAGCGGGCACCGAACGCGGCCCCGTCGAAGGACACGGCGTCGAGCGCGGGATCGCGCAGCTCCACCCACCGCCCGCCGTCGCGTCGCGACACCAGCCCGGCCAACGCGGCCAGCTCCGGCTCGACCAGCTGCCGCAGCGGCAGCGGCGCCGGCGCCTCGCCGGCAAGATAGGGCAGGGTGGCGTTCAGGAACTCCTCGTAGAGCCCGTCCGGGTCGGCGATGAGGTTCCGCACCGACCGTCCGGAAAGGACGGTCGCGTGGAACGGGTGCCGTGCCTGGGTGGGGCCGACACTCACCATCGCGGTGCGGCCGTCCTCCCATCGCAGCTCTACTCGCTGCTGACCGTGCCCACCGAGATGCCTTGCCTCGACCACACCGGGACCGAACAGCCCGTGCAGCATCGAGTAGGCGTGGATCCCGTAGTCGAACTCCTCACCCGAGCAGCCGACCAGGGCGAACTCGGCCGGATCGCCGGCATGCTCCGCCCGCCACCGGCGCACCTCGGTGCACCAGCGCAGGGCCGAGCCGCCGGTGATCCGCAGCCCGGTCTCGGCGTAGGAGACCAGCGAGTGGATCGCGGAACCGGTGCCGCCGAAGGGTTTGTCCACCAGCAGGCCGACACCGGCTTCGGCGAACGGACGGGCCCGCTCGATCCGCAGGTCCCAGTCGCAGCCGTGCAGGAACGCCACGTCGACCCGCGCGGCCATCTCGTCGAGCGACCGGCACACCGTGGCGATGCCGTGCTGCGCGGCGAAGCGCTCGGCATAACCGGGGTCCCACACCGTGCCACCGTCGTACACGGCGACGACCTCGTGGCCGTGCGCGCGCACGAACGGCAGGAAGCACTCGGGGTGCGAGGTGTCCAGATCGACCAAACCGATGCGGAGGGCGGTCACTAGCCCTTCACCGATCCTTTCATTCCTTCGATGAAGTGGCGCTGCATCGCGATGAAGAACACGAGCACCGGGGCAAGCGCCATGACGGTGCCGGCCGCCAGGCTCCGCTGATCGTCACCGAAGATGCCGGCCAGGTAGGCGAGGCCGAGCGCCAGCGGGTAGTTGGAGTCGGTTTTGAGCACCACGAGCGGCCAGATGAAGTTGTTCCACACGTTGATGAACGCGAAGATCGCCAGGGTGGCCATGGTCGGCGCGACCTGGGGAAGCGCCACCCGCCAGAACGTCTGCCACTGGTTGCATCCGTCCACCCTGGCCGCTTCGAACAGCTCACGGGGAAGCTGCTCGAACGCTTGGCGCAGCAGGAAGACACCGAACGCGGACATCAGTCCGGGCAGCACCACCCCGGCGAAGGTGTCCACCATGCCGAGCTGCGAGACGATCAGGAACCGCGGCACGAGCATGACCTCGCCGGGCAGGAACATGGTGGACACGATCAGCCCGAACACCACCTGCCGGCCCCGGAAACGCATGCGCGCCAGCGGGTAGGCGGCCAGCGCGGAGATCACCAGGTAGGCCGGCACGGTGAGCAGCTCCAGCAGCACCGAGTTCCACAGGTAGCGGGGAAAGGAGATCTGGGTCCACGCCTCGATGAACCAGTCGAGCACCGGTGGCAGTGGGACCAGTTGCGGCGGGAACGAGAAGATCGGCTGACTGATCGGCTTGACCGCGGTGGAGAGCAGGATCAGGAAGGGACCGACGAACACCACCGAGATCGCCGACATCAGCAGGTAGAACAGGATCTTCGTGTTGCGGCTCATGGCACCGTCACCTTGCCCCGGGTGATCCGGTAGCTGACCAGCGAGAAGACGATCAGGATGGCCCACAGCACCAGGCCGATGGCGTTGGCGTAGCCGACGTCGAACTCGCGGAACGCCTTGTCGTAGATGTAGTAGCCCAGCGTCATGGTGTGGTCCTGCGGCCCGCCCTGGGTCATCACGAACACCGAGGTGAACACCTGGACCGAATCCATGGTGGCGAGCACCACCACCACGGCGAGGTAGGGCCGCAGCAGCGGGATGGTGATGTGGGACAGCCGCTGCCATGAGCTGGCGCCGTCGACCCTGGCGGCCTCGTACAACGAGGTCGGAATGGACTGCAGCCCCGCCAGGTAGATCATCATGTAGTAGCCGGCGGATTTCCAGACCTCGACCAGAACCAGGGCTGGCAGGGCCCACCCGGTGTCCAGCAGGAACTGCACCGGCTTGTCGAACAGCCCCACCGAGGTGAGCGCCCAGTTCAGCACCCCGCGCTGGTGGAACACGTAGTTCCAGGCGATGGCGACCACCACCATCGAGGTGACCACCGGCAGGTAGTACAGCAGCCGGAACACCTTGATCGCCCGCAGCGGCAGGTTCACCAGCAGCGCGAGCAACAGCGGCAGCCCCACCAGCAGCGGCACCATGCCGACCATGAACAGCCCGGAGTTCTTCAGCGCGGTGAAGAACCTCGGATCGCCGAGCAGCCGCTTGAAGTTGTCGAGGCCGACCCAGGTCGGCGGGCTGACCACGTGGTAGTCGAAGAACGCCAGCTGTACCGCGGTGACCGCCGGCCAGATGAAGAACACCGCCAGCAGCACCAGCGCGGGCAGGAGGAAGACGTACGGCGTATGCCACCGCCCATGCAGGCGTGCCTTGCGGCGGGGGCCGGCGGTCTGGATCCGGCCGGCGGTGGCGTGGTTCGTGGTCGTGGCACTTGTGGCCATGCACCACTTCCCTTCGTCAGGCGGGCGGCACCCGGTCGACTCGGGGGCCTGCTCGCTGGGGTTTGCCCCTTGACAGCGGAGCGCCAAGCAATAGATTGTGTCCGGAACATCAATTACGGTCCGCCGAAAAGTGATACCGGGAAACTAGCCCCAGCTCCACGGGGTGTCAAGAAAACGGCCACTCCCTCGATCCCCTACCCCGTCAAGCCGACAGGAGGTTCGTTGTGAAACTCCGCTTTCCCCTGTCCCACGCCAAGGTTGCCGCCCGCGCGGTCGCCGTCGCCGCCGTTCTCGGCCTGGCAAGCGCCTGCGTCGCCGGCACCGCCGGCCCGACGCAGACCGCCGAAGACGACAGCGGTCCGGTCAAGCTCGAATTCTGGACAATCAACCTGAAAAAGGGCTACAACGACTACATCCAGAGCCTGATCGACGCGTACCAGAAGAGCCACTCCAATGTGACGGTGACCTGGGTCGACGTCCCCGGCAACGACGTTGGCACCAAGTTACTGTCCGCGGTGGCCAGCCAGAACACCCCGGACGTGGTCAACCTGGCCAGCACCGACCTCGATCAGTTCGTCCCGTCGCTGACCGACCTCGGCCAGTACGTCCCCGCCGACGTCCAGCAGAAGTACCTGCCGAGCCTGCTCGAACCGCTCCGGCGGGACGGCAAGCTCATCGCGATCCCCTGGTACAACAGCGGGGCACCGATCTCCCTGATCAACACCGACCTGGTGCGCCAGGCCGGCCTCGACCCGGCCAACCCGCCGAAGACCTTCGACGCGGCGCTCGATTGGGGTGCCAGGCTCCACGCCGCGGTGCCGAGCACCTACGGGATGAACGGCATTCCCGACGAGAATCTGGTCCGGCTGGAAGGCATCCAGATCCTCACCCCCGACCGCAAGCACGCCGCGTTCAACACCCCGGAAGCGGTGGCGCTGCTCGAACGGTGGCGGCACGGGGTGGAGACCGGGGCAATCTCGCCGGGCTCCACGGTCAAGGACGACCGGCAGTACCCGCAGACGCTGGCCAACCAGCAGGTGGCCTTCGGCGTCAACAGCATCCCCGGCAGCCTGACCAGCCTGCAGAAGAACGCACCGGACGTGTACGCGAAGATCGACGTCGCACAGGGCGCCACCGGGAAGACCGGCAAGTACCTGCTGCCGGACCAGCAGACCTTCGTGACCCCGAAGGCGTCCAAGCATCCCAAGGCCGCGGCGGACTTCATCGCGTTCGTCACCGACGCGGCGAACCAGACGGCGTTCTGCAAGCTCACCCCGATCTACCCGTCCAACGCCGACTCGCTGAAGGACCCCTTCTTCACCCAGCCCGGTGCCGGCACGCCGATCGAGAAGGCGCGCTCCGCGATCGCCGCGGAACTGCCCAAGCTGGAGCTGGGCACCATGGGCACCGGGAAGGACCGGCAGCTCTCCGACCGGTTCCGTGAACACATCCGCGCCTTCATGACCGGCGACAAGAGCGCGCAGCAGGCGCTGGCCGACGCCGAGAAGGAATGGAACGAACTGCTCGCCCAGAAGTAACCGAAGCGGTACCCAACCCGCCATCCGGCCGGGGGACCCCGCACGGTCCCCCGGCCTCCCCACCGCCATCGACCGCGGGAGCACTCACCTCATGCACGAAGTCCGGGTAGGCATCGTCGGCGCCGGCATCATGGGCCGCGCTCATGCGGCCGCGCTCAGCGACCACCCCGCCGCCGTTGTCACCGCGATATCCAGCCGTACCAAGGAAAGCGCGCAGGCGCTTGCCAAGACCTACCACGCGCGGTCGCACCCCGACCACGAATCACTCGTCGCCGACCCCGAGGTGGACCTCGTCGTCGTGGCCACTCCGGACCACCTGCACGCCGACGTCGTGGTCGCCGCGGCCGAAGCCGGGAAGCACGTGCTCGTGGAGAAGCCGTTCACCACGTCCACTGTGGACGCCGACAGGGCACTGGCCGCGGTGCGCCGCGCCGGGGTGCTCGGCATGACCCTGTTCAACCACCGGTGGGTGCCGGCCTACGCGCAGGCACAGCAACGGATCGCGGCCGGCGACCTCGGGAAGCCGGTACTGGCCTACGCCCGCAAGAACGACACGATCCACGTGCCGACCAAGATGATCCCGTGGGCCGCGGAAACCACTCCGGCGTGGTTCCTGTCCAGCCATGACATCGACCTGGTGAGCTGGCTCTTCGACGACGTCGCGGTGGAGGTCTACGCCAACGCGGTGCACGGCAAGCTGCGCGAACTCGGCGTGGACACCCCCGACGCCGTGCAGGCACAGGTCCGCTACCGCGGCGGCGCGGTGGCCACCTTCGAGGCGTGCTGGATCTACCCGGACACCTTCCCCACCATGACGGACTCCTTCGTGGAGGTCATCGGCGAGCAGGCGGTGGTGCACCTCGACCGCAAGTGCGAGCAGATCGAGATCGCCACCGAGCGCGCATTCGAGTACCCGCGCAACCTGTTGCTGCGTACCGTGCACGGCCGCCCGGCCGGCGCCGTGCGCGATGCGTTGTGGCACATGGTCGACTGCGTCCGCGCCGGCACCGCGCCGCTGGTCACCATGGAGAGCTCGCGGCACGTCAGCGCGGTGCTGGAAGCGGCGCACGCCTCGATCGCCTCCGGGCAGCCGGAACGCGTGCCGGCCCCGGTGGAGGCGAGCTGAATGACCGCGGTCGAGAAGCCACCGCATGTCGCCCCGGTGCGGATGCTGCACATCCCCGATGCCGACCTGCTGGCGGAGTTCGACGCGCCGGACCTGCGCACACTGCGGGCCCGCCTGGCCGCCAGGAACGTCTCGCCGGCGGCGGACACGCTGCGCTGGGCGGGCTGGGCCGCCGGCCGCCCCGCCGGGGACAAGGTGATCGCCGAGGCGCGGCGGTTGCTGAACGCCCCGGTTGACTTCCTCGACCCGGCGCACGGCCGCTCCGGGCTGTACGGCTTCCACTACCTGCACTGGGCCCAACCGCTGACCAGGGCCGCCGCGCTGACCGGGGACGACCGGTACCCGGTCAGGTTCGCCGAAATCACGCTGGACTGGTACGCCAGCCGGGAGAAGGTGCGCGGTGAGTGGCCTGGCCTGGACGTGGTCTGGTACACCCTCGGCGTCGCCGGCCGCTGCCAGGTCTTCATCGAGGCGCTGCACGTGCTCGGCGGGAACCCGGCGCTGCCGGACGAGGCGGTGGCGGCCATGGCGCGCACGCTGCTCGGTGGCGCGCGCTGGCTGGCCGAGGAACACGACGCCTTCCGCCACGGCAACTGGCAGCTCGCCGGCTGCTCGGTGCTCGCCCAGATCGCCGCGTTCCTGCCGGAGCTGCCGGAAAGTCCACTGTGGAGCGAGATCGCCATCGCCCGGCTACGTGAGCACCTGGAGCTGGACGTGTACGCCGACGGCGGGCACTACGAGCGGGCTCCCTCCTACCACACGATGTGCCTCGGCGCGCTGCAGCTGGCCGCGGTGGCCGGCGAGTGCGCGCTGGGCTGGGACCTCGCCGACCATCCCCGCCTGGCGGCCATGCACGACTGGCTGCTGGCGATGACCGCACCACCCGGCTGGGTGCCGCCGTTCAATGACTCGCACCTGGTCGCCAGCGGGGAACACCTGCTGCGCGGGCACCATCTGCTCGGCCGGCCGGAGTACAAGGCGGCGGCGCTGCGCTGGGTGGCCCCGGAGCGGATCGCCGAGGTGCTGTCCTGGCTACCGCCGCGGCCCGGCCGCGGCGACCCGCTCGCCGAGTTCGAAGCCGCGCCAAGCATGCCGCCGAACGCCGAACCGGCGGCGCACCGCGGGCTGCTGCCGCACAGCAAGTTCGTGGTGCAGCGCAGCGGTTCCAGCGAGGACGCGGCCTACGCGGCGGTCAACTGCGGGCCGCTGATCGAGCACGAGCTGGAGAGCCACAGTCACCGCACGGTGCTGGACCTGGTGCTCGCCGCGAACGGCGAACCGCTGCTGTGGGAGGCGGGCGGCCCGGACAGCTACGACGACCCCGGCTACTACGACTGGTATCGCGCCCCGCTGGCACACAGCGGGGTACTGCTGCCCGGCCACGAACTTGCCGACGAGCACGACGCGGACGTGCTGGTGGCCGCCGCCTTGCCCACCGCCGACATCCTGGTTGCCGAGCACCACGGCTACCCGGCCGGGCACCGGCGCACCCTGGTGCTCGTTCGTGGCGAGCGGCCGTACTGGGTGCTCACCGATGCGGTCACCGAGCCGTTCCGGGTGCTGCTACACGGAATCCGCCCGTGGGTCCCGGTCCCCGGCGGGCACCGCAGCGACGGCGGGCCCGGCCTGCTCGTGCTGCCCGGTCAGCCGGAACGAGCCCGCGCGGTCGACCTCGGCACCGGCCGGACCACCACGCCGGGACCGGGCGGGGCACGCACCGGCCAGCTGTACGGGCTCGGACTCGACTGCCCGGCCGGGGCGGCCAGCACGGTGCTGGTGCCGTTGCGGACGCCGACCGAGCCACTGCCCGACGTGTCCGAAGTGGACGGACCGGGCGGGGCGGTGCTGGTGCGCCGTGGACGCTTCGCCGACCTGGTCGGTCCCAACCATCTCGTCCGCACCACCGACGGCAACCCGGTGGCCGCGGTGTCCTGGGGAGCCCGCGACATCCAGCACGCCGGGCGTGCGCTGCTCGGCGCGGGCCGGGGGCTGCGGACCGCCGACATCCGCTGGAGCGCGGACGGCGCGGACGCGGAAGTGGAGTGCACCGCGCGCACCGCGCTGCGGCTGGCGGTCGCGCCGCAGGGAAACCGGCGGGCCGCCGCCGTGCTGGTCAACGACGTCCGGCTGGAGCCTCGGTGCGCCGACGGCGTGGTCAGCCTGGTGCTGCCGGCGGCCGGCCGGTGGCGAGTTCGGATCGAAAGGAGCGTCTGACGCATGTCCACCCCGGAAACCACGGCCGCGCCCGTGCGCGTGGCGCCATGGCCGCGCTGGCCGGAGCACGGCGAGCCGGAACGCCGCCGACTTGCCGAAGTGCTCGACGGCGGGATGTGGAACGGCATCGACGCCCCCGCGGTGACCGCGTTCGAGCGCGAGTTCGCCGAACGGCTGGCAACCAGGCACGTGATCACCTGCGCCAACGGCACGGTCAGCCTGGAGATCGCGCTGGCGGCGCTGGGCATCGGCGCCGGAGACGAGGTGATCGTGCCGCCGTACACCTTCCTGGCCACGGCGTCGGCGGTGCTCGGGCTGAACGCGCTGCCGGTGTTCGCCGACATCACCCCGGACACCTACTGCATCGACCCGGCCGCGGTGGAGGCGGCGATCGGCCCGCGCACCCGCGCGGTGATCGCCGTGCACCTGGCCGGCCACCCCGCGGACCTCGACGCGCTCGGCGAGATCTGCACCCGGCACGGCATCGCGCTCATCGAGGACGCCGCGCACGCGCACGGCAGTAGCTGGCGTGACCGGCCGGTCGGCGGGTTCGGCGCGTTCGGCTCGTGGTCGTTCCAGGGTTCGAAGAACCTCACCAGCGGCGAGGGTGGCGCGCTGTCGGCGAACGACGACGAGCTCGCCGGCATCGCCCGCGAGCTGCGCAACTGCGGTCGCGTCGAGGGCGGCGCGTGGTACGACCACCAGCGGTTCGGCGGGAACTGGCGGATCACCGCGTTCCAGGCCGCGCTGCTGTCCGCCGGTCTCGAACGGCTCCCGGCGCAGTTCGCCCGCCGGGAGGCCTGCGCCGCAAGACTGGACGCCGAACTGTCCGACGTGGACGGAATCAGGCCGCTCGCCCGTGATCCCCGTGCCACCGGGCACGCCCATCACCTCTACCTGTTCCGGTACTCGCCGTCGGCCTTCGGCGGCCGGTCCGTCGAGGAGTTCTGCGCCGCGCTGCGCCGGCACGGAATCCCGGCGAGCCGGGGCTACCCGCTGCCGCTCTACCGGCAGCCGGTGTTCGCGCGGCAACGGTTCGACCTGCTGGCCACCGGATGGGACCCCGGCCACCCACCGACCCGCTACGACCGGATCGACCTGCCGGTGTGCGAGCGGGCCTGCGCGGAGTCGGTCTGGTTGCCGCATCACGTGTTGCTGGCCGAGCCGGACGAGATGGCCGACGTGGCCACCGCGATACGAACGGTGGCGACCACGTCATCGTGACCGAGTTCGATTCGTCGTTCGATCCCTCCTGCCTTGTCGACGCCAACGCGATGCTCGGCCCGCTGCCCACCGAGGACGTCGGGCAGGGCACCGCGGCCGAGACGGTCAAGGACATGGACCGGGTGGGCATCGGCTCCGCCGTGGTCTGCCACTCACACGCCTGGCGGCACGACCCACCCAGCGGAAACCGGCTGCTGGTGCGCGAGATCGCCGACGAGCCACGCCTGCTGCCGTGCTGGGTCGTGCTCCCGGACACCTGCGGCGAGCTCGGCGGGATCGACCGGTTCCTCGCCGACGCCGAGCGCGCCGGGGTGGCCGCCTTCCGCGCCTATCCCCACGACCACGGGTATGCGCTGGCCGGGCCGGATGTCGCGCCGCTGATGGCCGCCATGGCCGAGCGGCGCCGCCCGCTGCTGGTGAACGCCGACCAGGTGCCGCTCGACGAGGTCGAGGCGCTGGCCGGAACCCACCCCGAGCTGCCCATCGTGCTGTGCGCCACCGGTTACCGGCTGCTGCGCCGGCTGGCCGGGGTGCTGGCCCGCACCGGCAACGTGCACGTCGACCTTTCCTACCTCGGCAGCCATCTCGGGTTGGAGTGGCTGGTCGAGCGGTTCGGCCCGAGCCGCCTGCTCTTCGGCACCGGCGCCCCGGCGAGGGACCGGGCCGACGCGATCACCCGGCTGCTGTGGTCGGAGCTCGACGACACCGCGACCCGCCGGATCGGCGGCACCAACCTGCTCACGCTGCTCGGGAAGGAGCCGGCATGACCACCGACCCGCTGGTCTCGGCAGTGCACGCCAGGACCCCGCTGTCCGGAGTGGACGTGATCGACGCGCACGCCCACCTCGGCCCGTACAGCCTCTTCTTCACCCCGGACCCGAGCGCCGACGCGATGGTGCGGGTGATGGACCGCTGCGGCGTTCGCCGCACGATCCTGTCCGCCACCATGGCCATCGAGCTGGACGCCAGGCGGGGCAACGAGCAAACCGCCGAGGCGACCGAACGCCACCCGGGCCGGCTCTGCGGCTACGTGGTGGTCAACCCGCACCAGGACCCGGCGGCCGAGTTGTCGCGCTGGGCCACGCATCCGGGCATGGTCGGGCTCAAGCTGCACCCGAGCCTGCACCACTACCCGGTGACCGGCCCCCGCTACGCCGACGCCTGGGCCTACGCCGAGGAAACCGGGCGCCCGGTGCTCGTGCACACCTGGACGGGGTCCGATGTGGACGATCCGGAGCAGGTGGCCGAGGTGGCGCGGCGATACCCGAAGGCCAAGGTGCTGCTGGGACACAGCGGTGCCCGCCCGGACGGCTTCGCGCGCGCGATCGAGCTCGCCGCCACGCACCCGAACCTCTACCTGGAGATCTGCGGCTCGCATTTCACCGGGCGGTGGCTGACCAGGATGGTCGCCGCGCTCGGCGCGCACCGCGTGATCTATGGATCCGACTTCCCGTTCATCGACCTGCGTTACTCGATCGGTCGGGTGGTGTTCGCCGAACTGGACCTGGCCGACCGGGCCACCGTGCTCGGTGGCGCCATTCGCACGCTGTTGGAGGAGAAATCATGAGACTGGCCAGTATCCGTACCGAGGCGGGGCCGGCGCTCGGCGTCGGCTCCCGTGCCGGCGACACGGTCGTGCGGGTGGACGTCATCGACCCGGACGCGCCGACGGACATCCTCGAACTGCTCGCGCTACCGCCGGACCGGCTGCGCCGGCTCAGCGATCGGGCGGACGAGCTCGCCGGGCGCGGCGGGCCAGGGGTGCTCTCGGTGGACGAGGCCCCGCTCAGCCCGCCGGTGCCACGACCGTCCAAAGTGGTCTGCCTTGCGCTGAACTACCGTGCGCACGCCGAGGAGGGCGGCTTCACCCCGCCGGAACGTCCGGTGCTGTTCCTCAAGGGCCCCCACACGCTGACCGGGCACGGCGCGGACATCGTGGTGCCCCCGCTCAGCCGCAGGATCGACCACGAGGGCGAGCTGGCCGTGGTGATCGGCCGCCGCTGCAAAGACTTCGACGGCGAGGACTGGCAGGGTGCCGTCGCCGGCTACACGATGATGAACGACCTGACCGCGCGCGACCTTCAGCTGGCCGACATCGCCGCACAGCACCCGTGGGACCTCAGCAAGAACTTCGACGGGTTCGGCCCGGTCGGCCCGTGGCTGGTCACCCCGGACGAGGTGCCCGATCCGCAGGCGCTGGACCTGGAAGTGCGGGTGGACGGCCTGCTCCGGCAGCGCGGCAGCACCGCGCAGATGATCTTCGGCGTGCGCGAGCTGCTGGTCAGGCTGTCCGCGGTGATGACCCTGGAAGCGGGCGACCTGATCGCCACCGGCACCCCGGACGGCATCGGCGAGGTACCGGACGGCTCGGTGGTCGAAGTCCGCATCGGTGATCTCGGCGTGCTGCGCAACCGCGTGACGCACACCCCCATCCTGGAAAGGAAGCAGAACCAGTGAACCAGCTCGCGATGCACGGCGGCACTCCCGTGCGCAGCACCCCGTTCCTCTCCGCCATGGACCCGGCGGGCCGCACCCTCGGCGAGGCAGAGGCGGCCGCGCTCGCGGAGGTGATCGCCTCCGGGCGGCTCGGCGCGACCGGCGGCACCCAGGTGCCCGCGTTCGAGCGGGAGTTCGCCGACTACTACGCGGTGCCGCACGCGGTGGCCTGCACCTCCGGCACCGCCGCACTGCACCTGGCGGTCGGCGCGCTCGACCCGGCGCCGGGCGACGAGATCATCACCACCCCGATCACCGACTTCGGCACGGTGATCCCGATCCTGGCGCACAACGCCGTCCCGGTCTTCGCCGACGTCGACCCGCGCACCGGCCTGCTCGACCCGGCCGCGGTGGCGGCGCTGGTGACCGAGCGCACCAAGGCGATCATCGCGGTGCACCTCGCCGGTGCGCCGGCGCCGATCGCGGAGCTGGCCGAGATCGCGCGCAAGCACGACCTGATGCTCATCGAGGACTGCGCGCAGGCCTACCTCACCGAGTTGCCGGACGGGCGGCTCGCCGGAACCGCCGGCCACGTCGGCTGCTTCAGCCTCCAGCAGTACAAGCACATCACCTGCGGGGACGGCGGCATGGCGATCACCTCCGACCAGGAACTGGCGACCAGGATGCGGCTGTTCGCGGACAAGGGCTGGCCACGGCACACCGGCGAGCGCACCCACCTCTCGCTCGGCATGAACTACCGGATGACCGAGCTGCAGGCGGCGGTCGCCAGGGTGCAGCTCGGCAAGCTCGCCGGCGTGGTGGCCAGCAGGCGGGAGAACGCGAGGCGGCTCGCGGACGCGCTGACCGGGCTGCCCGGCGTGCACCCGCCGACCGGGATCGACCGGCACGCGGTGTGGCTGTTCCCGGTGGTGCTCGACCCGGCCATCGCCGGCGGTACGAACGCGGAATGGGCGGGCGCGCTGGAAGCGGAAGGGATCCCGGTCTCGGCCGGGTACCTGAGCCGGCCGGTGTACGGCTACCCGGTGCTGGCCGAGCGGAACCTCTACGGCGGCTCGGGTTTCCCGCTCACCAGCCCGCCGGCGAGCCGCGACCGGCACTACCCCGATGGCCTGTGCCCGAACGCCGAGGAGCTGATCCGGCGCACCCTGCTGGTGGTGCACTGGAACGAGGCGTACACCGAATCGGACGTGGACGACATCGCAGCGGCCTTCCGCAAGGTGCATGCGGCGCTCACGGCGACCGTGGGGACACCGTCTGGTGTGTAAGATCGCGTGCCGGGGCACGCGCAGGCCAGGCCGGGCGGATCGCGCACGTCCCGCCCGTAAGCCGGCGATGCCCGGACGGCCAGCCGAGTCGGGGAGTGCAGGGTGACACAGTCACGCGAGGCACCGATCCCGCACCAACCGGTGATCGGGGTCGCCGGGCCGTCCGATCTGGTGGCACAGATCATCGAGCTCGGCGCCGGCCTGGCCGGCGATCAGGCCGACTGGCGGCTGGTCGGCATCGCCTACCACGACGAGGGCGAGGTGGCCAAGGAGCTGGCCAGGGTGCAGTCCGGCCTGGACGCCTGCCTGTTCGCCGGCCCGCTCCCGTACGACCTGGCGCATGCGGCCGGCGGGCTCGCGGTGCCGGCCACCTATATCCCGCTGTCCGGCTCGGCACTGTACGGCGCGCTGCTGCGGGCGGTACTCGAGCAACACGCCGACATCCGGCGGGTGAGCATCGACTCGGTGCCCCGTAACGAGATCCACGAGGCCTACGCGGACCTGCACATCCCGGTTACCGACGTGCGCGTGGTGGAGTACCGCGACCCGGAGTCGCCGGCCGAGTTCTTCGAGTTCCACCGTGACGCCTACCGGCGTGGAGCCACCGAGCTCGCGCTGACCAGCGTGCGCTCGGTGGCCCAGCGGCTGGCCGATGCGGAGGTGCCGGTGTTGCTGATGCGGCCGACCACGGCGACCATCCGTTCCGCGCTGCGCACGACCGCGTTGCTGGGCATCGGCAGCAGGCTGGAGGACTCGCAGATCGCGATCGGCATCGTCGAACTGCCGTCCGGGCCGACCGGGGAGTACGGCCGCGACCAGCTTCGCCTTGCGGTGCACCACATCCTGCTCGATGAGGCGCGGCGGATGGACGCCACCGTGCTGTCCCGCGACGAACGCAGCTACTACATCGTGGCCACCTTCGGCTCGCTGACCGCGGCCACCGACGACCTGAGCGCGCCACCGTTCGTGGAACGGATCCGCCAGGAGGTCGGCCTGGACGTCGAGCTCGGTATCGGCCTCGGCCTGACCGCGAGGGCCGCCGAGGCCAACGCCAGAACCGCGCTGGCAAGGGCGAGCACCGCGGCCGGGGAAAGCAGTTATGTGGTCGGCGCGGACGGCACGGTGCTGACCGCGCCCATACGGCAGAGCGCCCGCCAGCTCAGCCACGACGACGCGCACAGCAAGGCACGCACCACGCTGGACCGGCTCGCCAGGGCCTTGGGCTCCGGCGCCGAAGTGCCGACCGATCGCCTTGTCGTCGACGCCAGCGCGGTCGCCGAGCTGCTGGACATCACCCCGCGTGCGGCCCGCCGGGTACTGCACACCCTGACCGAGACGGGGCTCGCCTGGCAGATGCCCCCGCTGCGGTCGGCCGGCCCCGGCAGGCCGAGGCAGCTCTACCGGCTGCTGCCGGAGAAGCTTTCCTGACCGGAGCCGTGGCGGCGGTGCCGCGCTGACCGGAGCCATGGTCAGCCGTACACGGTCTCCGGCGCGGCGGTCCGCCGCGCCCCGCGCTGGCCGCACCGACCCGCGCCACCGCACGTCCGCCCCCGGCGGTCCGGGGCCCACGGTCTCGGCGAAACCCGGGGTCGTGCTGCGGTGCGCCGGCGGGTACCCCAGGATCTCGGTATGACCGGGCAGCCATCCGCGCGGCACGCCTCCGTCGGATGGCTGCCCGGTCACCTCGGGCGCCACCGGGACGCGGAGATGAGCGGGTTCATCGGTACCGACCGCAAACTGGTCTGCTACCCGGCCCCTCCTGGCCGCTCCGCTGCCTCGGCGCTGGCACCCAGGCCACGCGCCGTCGTCGTCGGCGGCGGCATCGCCGGGCTCACCGCGGTGACCATGAGCCGCGGCTTCCACGCCTTCTTCCGCCAGTACTACAACCTGCGTCAGCTCCTGCGCCGCACCGACCCCCACCTCGATCGGCTGACCGCGCTCACCGACTACCCGCTGCTGGATGCCGCCGGGCGCATCGACAGCTTCCGCGGGCTGCCGAGGACGCCACCGTTGAACGCGCTGGTTTTCGCCCTGCGCAGCCCCACCTTTCGCTGGCACGACCTGCTGCGGCTGAAACCGCGGCCGGCGCTGCCCCTGATCACCGTCGGCGTGCCAGGGATCTACGAACAGCTCGACGACGTCGACGCCGCGTCGTTCCTGGAGCGGATCACTTCCCGCCCTCCGCACGGCATCTCGCGTTCGAGGTGTTCTCCCGCAGCTTCTTCGCCCCGCCAGCGGAGATGTCCGCCGCGGAGCTGGCCACGATGTTCCATCTGTACTTCCTCGGCTCGTCCGAGGGGCTCGTCTTCGACGTCCCGTCCGACACCTATCCCGCCGCGCTCTGGACGCCACTCGGGCACTACCTGGCCGGGCTCGGGGTCCGGCCGCACACCGGCCGCGGCGTCGACCCCGTCGGCCCGCGCCGGTTCCGGGTGCGCACCGCCGCCGGGGCGGAATCCGAGGTGCACGGCGTGGTACTGGCCGCGGACGTCCCCGTGCCGTGGTGACCGGCGCGGTCGCTCGCTGGCGGACGACCGCGGGACGGGTGGACGAGGACCTGCTGGCCGACTTCTGCCACCACATCGGCACGACGCCGGACGAGCTGCTGGCGTTCTGTTTCCTGCGCAGGCAGGACACGGGCGAGCGGTTCCTGAACGTGCGGCGGCGGGCGGTGGTCAACTCGTGGCTCGACGAGTTGGTCGCGGCGCGCGGCTGGACCGGGAAGGAGGCCGTGGTGCGGGCCAACGTGGTGCGCGGGTTCCTGATCCACAACGGCGTCCCCATCCAGGGCGCGGTTGTGGTTCAGGGGTTGACGGCCAGGAAGATGAAGCTCGCGAACAGGGCGAGGTGGACGCCGCCCTGCAGGGGTGTGGCGCGGCCGGGCACGACGGTCAGCACACCGGTCACCACGGTGAGCGCGAGCAGCACCAGGTGGGTGCTGCCGAGGCCGAGCACCAGCGTGCCGGGCAGCCAGATCGAGGCGAGCGCGATCGCCGGGATGGTGAGGCCGATGCTCGCCATCGCCGAGCCGAGCGCCAGGTTGAGGCTGGTCTGGATGCGGTCGCGCAGGGCGGCCCGCACCGCGGCGAGGGTCTCGGGGAGCAGGACCAGCAGGGCGATCACCACGCCGACCACCGCGTGCGGGAGGCCGGCGTGGTCCACGCCGGCCTCGATCGCCGGGGACACCACCTTCGCGTCGCCGACCACGGCGACCAGCGCGACCAGCAGGAAGGCCAGGCTGAACCAGGCGGCGCCGGAGCTGGGCGGCTCGGCGTGTTCGTCGGCGCCCTGTTTGACGGGCAGGAAGTAGTCGCGGTGCCGGTAGGTCTGCATCGCGACGAACAGGCCGTACAGCACGAGGGACGCCACGCCCGCGAACGCGAGCTGGGCCGGGGAGAACTCCGGGCCGGGGCGGCTGGTGGTGAAGGTGGGCAGGACCAGGCTCAGCGTGGCCAGCGTCGCGACGGTCGCGAGCGCCGCGCCGGCGCCCTCCGCGTTGAACACGGCGACCCGGTGCCGCAGCGCGCCGACCAACAGGGACACGCCGAGGATGCCGTTGCAGGTGATCATCACGGCGGCGAACACGGTGTCGCGTGCCAGGGTGGCGCTCTTCGCCCCACCGTCAGCCATCAGAGTGACAATCAGGGCGACTTCGATCACCGTGACGGCGACGGCCAGCACGAGCGACCCGAACGGTTCCCCGATCCGGTGAGCCACCACCTCCGCGTGGTGGACCGCGGCGAGCACGGCCGCCGCCAGGCACAGCGCGACCACGATGACGAGCGGCAACGGGAGTTTGCGGCCCCAGCTCAGCACCAGCGCGACGATGGCGACCAGTGGGGCAATGACGGTCCAGTCGGTCAGCCGGGATCGGATGCGCGCGCCCACGCGCCCACCCTGCCACAGCGATCGTCAAGCGGCCGGGCTTGCGCGCGCCGCCGGTGTGTGATGCCCTTTCACCCCTGGGTGGGTTGTTCTCGCACACTGAAGCGATCTATGTCACACCAGGGTACCGATCTTGACCCCCGGCCGATAGAAAGCGCGACGGCTCGACGCGGAACGACCTGGACGAGTGACGAGAAAGGTACGCCCTGTGACGACAGGTGCCCACAGCCTGGGAACCGGAAGCGGGGCGACGACGGTCGCCGAACTGCTCGCGCGCAGTGATCGCCCGGTTCGCCGGCGTCACAGCCGCGTCCCCGCGCCCTCTCCCGCCGAGATGACGATGCCGACCATGGTCGCCGCCATTTCCGTGCTCGACTCGAAGTCCCCGCGCCGCCTGGAGCGGCCGCCGGTGGCGAGCACCGCCGGGATGCGGGTGTTCGGGACCGGCTCGTTCGGTTCGGCCGGCACGGTCGGCGCCACCCTGCGCGGCTCCGACGAAGGCGGCGCAGGCCGGACGACGGCGCCCGGCTCGATGACCGGTGAACAGACGCCCGCGGCGCTCGCGACCACGCCCCTCGCCCCGGCCCCGCCTGCCGCCCCGCTCCCGCCTGCCGCCGAGGACGTCGCGGAGGTCAAGGCGGCACAGACGATCGTCTTCGAGGCCTGCGTCGGCGACCCGGAGCCGGGACCGGCCGAGCCGTTGATCGTGCCGGTCGACGAGGACGCCGACGCGCAGCCCGCCAAGGAGCGGCGCAACCGGCCGCTGATCCTGGCCACCGCGAGCGCGGGGCTGACGCTGGCCGGCGCGATGCTGGTCGGCGGGTGGATCGCCGGGCCGGGTGGGACGGCCGAGCCGGTCAGCCTGGCCGGCGGGCACGCAGCGCCGCAGGAGCCGACCGTGGCCGGGCAGGACGAGACCGACGACGCGGTGCCGCCGACGGGCCAGTTCACCGGCATCCTGCCGATCGCCGCGACGAAGCAGGCCGCGCCGCAGACGACGACGCCGAAGGCCACCGCGCCGGCCACGAAGAAGACGACGCAGCAGGCGGTTCCGAAGCAGACCCGGCAGCAGGCGCCGCAACCGCGGTACTCGGTGCCCCAGTACTCCGTGCCGCGCTACGAAATCCCGGACTGGCGCGACTACGAGCGTCACTACGACTACGGGCACGGGCGCGACCGCGACTACGACCGGGACGGCCGCCGCCACCGCTGACCTGTTGACGCCCGCACCGGCCGCGGCGGATCATCGCCGGTGATGAGCGTCTACGACGACAGGCCGTGGCTGGCGCGGTACGCGCCGGGGCAACCGGCGGGGATCACCGTCGAGCACGAGAGCGCGCTGGCGATGTTCCGGGCGTCCGTGGCGCGTGATCCGGACGGGGACATCCTGCGGTACTTCGGTGGTCGCATCACGCTGCGCGAGCTGGACGAGCTGACCGACGCGTTCGCCGCGGGCATCACCGACGCCGGGTTCCGTCCCGGCGAGCGCGTCGCGATCTACGCGCAGAACGTGCCGCAGTTCGTGATCGCGCAGGTCGGCACGTGGAAGGCGGGCGGGATCGCGGTGTCGGTCAACCCGATGAACCGCGGACGCGAACTGGGGCAGCTGCTGGCCGATTCGGGCGCGACGGTGCTGGTGACGTTGCAGTCGCTGTGGCACGAGGTGGCGGCGGAGGTGGTGCCGGGGACGGCGGTGCGGACGGTGCTGACGACGTCCGAACTGGAGTACCGCGCGGAGCCCGGTTCGCCGGTGGAGTGCCCGGGAACCGTTGACCTGGCGGGGATGCTGGCGCGGTTCCGGGGCGTGGCGCCACCGTCGGTGACGCTCGGACCGGACGACATCGCCTTTCTGACCTACACCTCGGGCACGACGGGCCCGCCGAAGGGCGCCATGACGACGCACCGCAACGTCGTCTTCAACGCCCAGACTTACCGGGACTGGGTGGGGCTGAGCGAGGACGACGTGATCCTCGGGGTGGCGCCGCTGTTCCACATCACCGGGCTGATCGGGCACATCGCGGTGGCCCTGCTGGTCGGCGCGCCGCTCGTGTTGATGCACCGCTTCGACGCGGCGCGCACCGTGGAGACGGTGCGCGCGGAGCGGGCGACGTTCACCGTCGGGTCGATCACGGTGTTCATCGCGTTGATGAACGTGCCCGACGTGGACCGGGATGCGCTGGCTTCGCTGCGGAAGATCTACTCGGGCGGGGCGCCGATCCCGCCGAGCACGGTGAAGGCCTTCCAGGCGATGTTCGGCACGTACATCCACAACTGCTACGGCCTCACGGAGACGACATCACCGTCACACGCGGTGCCGTTCGGCGTGGAAGCGCCGGTGGACCCCGCTTCCGGCGCGTTGTCAGTCGGGGTGCCGGTGTACGACACGGTGGTGCGGGTCGTCGACGAGGACGGCCGGGAGCTGCCTGCCGGCGAGGTGGGCGAGCTGGTGACGTCCGGACCGCAGGTGGTGGCCGGATACTGGGAAAAGCCGGCGGAGGCGGAGAAGGCGCTTCCCGGGGGACGCCTGTACACGGGCGACGTCGGGTACATGGACGCCGAGGGCTGGTTCTACGTGGTGGACCGGAAGAAGGACCAGATCAACGCGGGCGGGTACAAGGTGTGGCCGCGCGAGGTCGAAGACGTCCTGTACGAACACGAAGCCGTGCGGGAAGCCGCGGTGGTCGGCGTCCCGGACGAGTACCGGGGCGAGACGGTGAAGGCGTTCGTCAGCCTGCGCCCCGGGTTTTCGGTCACGGCGGAGGAACTGATTTCGTTCTGCCGCCAACGCATGGCGGCTTACAAGTATCCGCGCCAGGTGGAATTCCTGGAGGAACTGCCGAAGACCGTGTCAGGCAAACTACTGCGCCGCGCGCTGCGCGGCGGTTGATCTTTGAACCCGCGCCTTCGCGCGGGAAAAGCGCCTCACGGCGCCGGAAGGTCACGTTACGACCACCCCTTCCCCCGATGCCTGATTCTGTTTCAGTCGCCGAACAGGCGTGTCAAGGCGGGAAAGAGTACCTTGACACGCCTGGTCGGCGACTAAAGATCGGCTGTGGATCGGGGGCGAGGGAGGTCTGGTTGGGTCAGTCGCTTGCTTTGCGTTGCCGGGTGCCGGTTTGTTGTTGCCCCGAGAATCCCTGTTATTCGTGGTCGTCGGCGTTTGCGCGCCTCGCTGCTTCCCGCATCTCGAAGAGGTCCGTCAGCCAGTCGCCGGTCTCCCGGGCGATGTCCCGCACCGCGCCGGTGATGATCGTCGCGATGTTGCCGATGTGGGTGGCTGCCGACTCGGTGAGCACCTGGACCGTGTCCTTGCCGCTTTCGATCGGATCGACCATCACACGTCCTTACGCCGCCGCGGAAACCCTGTCGGATGCCAGCGTATCGGGCTTCCCGTCCGTCTGCCGAGGCCGCGGCGGCAGCGCGAACTTCACGATCTTCTTCGCGACCGACCACAGCTGCTTGTGCAGCGGCCCGGTGTTGTAGGGCAGTCCGTACTTCTCGCACACCGCGCGCACCTCCGCGGCGATCTGCGGGTACCGCCGCGCCGGGATGTCCGGGAACAGGTGGTGCTCGATCTGATGTGAAAGGTTGCCGCTGAGGATGTGGAACAGCGGGCCGCCCGTGATGTTCGCCGAGCCGAGGATCTGGCGCAGGTACCACTGGCCCCGCGTCTCGTTCTCGGTCTCCTCCTCGGTGAAGCTCTCCACGTCGGACGGGAAGTGGCCGCAGAAGATGATCGCGAACGCCCACAGGTTGCGGGTCAGGTTCGCCGACGCGTTGCCCAGGAACGTCAGCGGCGCGAGCGGGCCGGTGAGCAGCGGGAACAACACGTAGTCCTTGCCGACCTGCTTCACCGCTTTGCGTGCCATCCGCTCGCGCATCTGCTTCAGCTCGGGGTCCGACCACTTCCGCTCACCACGCACCACCCGGTCGAACTCCAGGTCGTGCAACATCACGCCCCACTGGAAGATGAAGGCCAGCACCGTCGCGTACACCGGGTTGCCCAGGTAGTACGGGTGCCACTTCTGCGCCGGGTCGATGCGCAGGATGCCGTACCCGATGTCGCGGTCCTTGTCGAGCACGTTGGTGAACGTGTGGTGGATGTAGTTGTGCGAGTGCCGCCAGTTCTCCGCGGGCGCCATCGTGTCCCACTCGAACTTCTGCGAGCTCAGCTCGGGGATGCGCGTCCAGTCGTACTGGCCGTGCATCACGTTGTGGCCGATCTCCATGTTGTCCAGGATCTTCGCCAGCGACAGCGCGCCGACCCCGGCGAGCCAGGCGGGCGGGACGAACCCGGCGAACATCAGCGCCCGCCCGGCGACCTCCAGCCCGCGCTGGGTCTTGATCACGTTCCTGATGTAGTCGACGTCATCCTGGCCCAGGTCGGCCACGATCCGCTGCCGGATCGCGTCCATCTCACGGCCGAACTCCTCGATCTGCTCCGGCGTCAGCCGGTCCTGCAAGCCGGTCATGGGAAAGCTCCTCTACGCGTCGATCTCCACGTCCCCGGCGGGGACGGAGATGCAGAGCTGGATCTCTTCGTTCTCCTCGCCGGACACCTCGCCCGACTTCGTGTTCCGCACCCGGCCGCGGGCCTTGACTTTCGTGCAGGAGAAGCAGATGCCCATCCGGCACCCGTGCTCCGGGCGGAGCCCGGCCTCCTCGGCCTGTTCCAGCAGCGGGCGGCCCGAGTTGGGGAACTCGACACCGCTGTGCGCGAACCGCACGGTCCCTTCGGCCGCCGACTCGTCGATCACCAGCTCCGACGACGCGAACTCTTCGGTGATCAGCTGTTCACTCAATTGTTCGCTGTCGTACCCGGCCCGCACGGAGTCCATCAGCTGCGCGGGCCCGCACAGGTAGGTCAGCGCGCCGGCGTACCAGGGCGCGGCTTCGGCCAGGTGTTCCCGCGAGAAGAACCCGCTCAGCTCGCCACCCGCCGCGTGCGTGCACGCGAGCACGACCCGCACGTTCGGGGCCTGCCGCGCCAGCTCGTGGGCGTAGAGCACGTCGTCCGGGGTGTTCGCGTAGTGCAGGAACACCACCTCGCCGCGGTGCCCCTCGTCGGCGAGGGTGCGCAGCATCGACATCAGCGGGGTGATTCCGCTGCCGCCGCTGATCAGCAGCAGCTTCTCCGGTCGCGGTTCGGGCAGGGTGAACGCGCCGTCCGCCTGCGACAGGCCGAGCACCCAACCCGGCCGGGCGCGGTTGAGGTGCTGCGACACCAGCCCCTGCGCCTTGATCGTCAGCTCCAGCCGCCCGTCCCGGTGCTGCGAACCGGCCGGCGAGTAGCACCGGGTGCGGCGCACGCCGTCGATGTCCACCGAGACCCGCACGTACTGGCCCGCCCGGAAGCCGCGCCACGCCGAGCTGGGCTTGAGCGTCAGGGTGACCGTGCCGGGGGTCTGATGCTCGACCGCGGTGACCTCGCCGCGGATCTCGCGACGGACCAGCATCGGGTCGACGAGCTCCAGGTAGCGGTCGATGCCGTGCGGGGTGAGCAGCGCCTCGGCGATCGCGGCGAGCCGCATGATTCCTCCCCGGGTTCATTTTCGGAGAACACTTGTACACTCAATGGTGGCGCATCCGGCGGGGGCGCTGTCAACCGAAGGAGGTGCGGGCGTGACGCAGGTCGCACCCGGAAGCGGACGTAAGATCGACGACGTGTCGGCCGAGTCCATGAAGCCCGTGAGCCGGCAGGAACGCAAACAGCGCACCCGCCAGGCGCTGCTGGACGCCGCGCTCGCCCAGCTCGCCGACCGCCCGTTCGCGGTGCTCAGCCTGCGCGAGGTGACCAAGCAGGCGGACATCGTGCCCACCGCCTTCTACCGGCACTTCACGTCCATGGACGAGCTCGGCCTGGTGCTGCTCGGCGAATCGATGGCGGTCCTGCGCCGCATGCTCGACGCCGCGCGGGACACCGGCACCGACTTCGACCAGGTCGCCCGCACCGTCGTGCGGACCCTGCACGAGTACACCCGCGCACACGAGGCCCACTTCCGCTTCCTCGCCAGGGAACGGCACGGCGGATCCGGAGCGGTGCCGCAGGCCGCGCGCACGGAACTGCGCATGTTCGCCGGCGACCTGGCCGTCGACCTCGCCCGGTTCGACTGCCTGCGCCGCTGGCGCACCGACGACCTGCGAATGCTCGCCGACATGATCGTCACCATGCTGCTGTCCACCGCGGTGGAACTCATCGAAACCGTGCCGCACAGCGCGGAATCCGACGAACGCATTCTCGCCACCGCGGAGAACCGGCTGAAGCTGATCGCCCGCGGCGCCGAGCACTGGCAGTGACCCTCATTCGAGGGACACCGGCGGTTTGCACGCGCCGACCGGGCTTGTCACCGTCGGATTCATGCGAAAGATCGCCGTACTGACCGCCGCCGCGTTCCTGCTGCCCACGGCGCCCGCCGCCGCCGAGCCGGCATTTCTCACGTCGTACTACGGAAACGGCTGGGGCCTGCAGATCGACGGCGCCGTGACCAAGGACGGCGACCAGGCCTATTCGATCGAGCTGAGCGTTTCCGGCACCTGCCCGGCAGCGCAGATGCTGAGCACGCCGAAAATGGGCGTGCGGTACCGGTCGCCGCGCGAGGACTGGCACACGGTGATGTTCCCGTGCGGCACGAATCCCGAGCCGGTCAAGGGATCCGGCTATCTCTTCCCCGGCGACAGCGTGTCGATCCAGGCGATCGGCGAGGCCGGTTTCCCGCCGTCTCCCGGCTACGGCTTCGAGGTCCAGGTGCAGCCGGCCGAACCTGAGACGGCTCCCACCCCGAGCTTGTGATCATCGAACACCTGTTCTAGCGTCGTGCACGGAGGGTAGGGAGTGCACGATGAACCGGCAGGACGAGGAAGACCGCCTGGAGCGGAAACGGATCGCCGAGCTGGCGGACCAGTGGCGCTCGCTCGCGGGCGCGCTGCCGTTCTGGACTCAGGAGCGCGACGGCGACGAAATCGTGCTGCGCAACCAGTTCGGCGACGAGCTGCTGGTGACCCTGCACGGGCGGTGGGCCCAGCACTTCGCCCAGTACCTCGGCGCGCTGCAGAAGACGGCCGGCTGCGCACTGGCCGAGCTGCTCTGGACCATCGGCGGCCACGGCGACTCGGTGCAGATCCGCCGTCAGGCACGAGAACTCCTGCGCGCGATGCTGCTCGAAGAACCCCGGCCGCCCGGCCGGCAGCGGTGACGGTGTGTGACCGTCCACTCGCGACAGATCAGCTCGCGGGCAGGAAGCGCAACGTCCGCTCGGCGACCTCCTCGACCGGCGCCGCGTCCGGCCACAGTTCCACCTCACCGCGGTGGAGCAGGGCGCGGGCCCGGGCGTACGCCCGTCGCGGGTCGTGCACCACGCTGCGGTCGGCGATGATCGCCAGAACCGGCATCGCGAGAGCACGCAACTGCTCGTCGGTGAACGGGACCGGCCGGGGCAGCGCGGTCCGGAAGTGCTGGAACCCGGCACTGAGCAGCCGTCCTTCGACGGTGTCCGCCGGGTCCGCGCCGGTGGCCCAGCGGAGGAACCGCGGACGGGCCCAGCTCGAGACGTAACGCAGGCGGACCGGGAGGGCCCGCACCACCAGCCCGGGCGGCACCGGCGCGAACGTGGCGACCGAGTCGGCCAGCGTCAGCGAAGCGACCCGCTCCGGCCGCCGGACCGCCAGGTTCGCGGCCAGCCAGCCGCCGGACGAGACGCCGAGCAGGTGCGCCCGTCCGAGGCCGAGCCGCGCCAGGGTTTCGTCGAGCCAGCGCGCCTGGTCCGCACCGTCGCGGATGGGTGCGGTCTGTTCGCTGCGGCCCGGTTCGCCGAGCGGGTCGACGGTGTGGACGCGGTAGCGCCGGGCCAGCGCCGGGATGCCCGACCGGAGCGCGACGCTGGTGCCGCAGCGACCGGGCAGCAGGACGAGCGGCTCGCCGCCGGCGCCGAAGCAGTAGACGCGGACGGCGCCGAAGGCCGTCGGCGGGTCACGCACCGCGGCCGGCTCGGGCATCGCGCGCAGCGCTTCGTCGTAAACGGCGTCGTAGCGTGCCCGCTTACCCGCCGACCGAAACCCGCCGAGCCCGCTCATTCGCACCTCGCCATCGTGAAATTCGGCACCGTCGCGGCAGCCGTTGGTGATCCCGCGCTGACACCCCGTTGCCACTCCGAGGAAAACGGTCATGTCGATCGTCGCCTCCCCCGGCCATGACGTCGAATCCGGGAGTTACCGTGGAAGGCATGTTCGGTATGGCCGCGGTCTGGGCGGAACGCACGTCCCGTCGGACGCTGAATCATCTGCACAGCCAGCTGGGCGCCGCGGGGCTCGTCGCCGCCGTGGCCACCGCGCCCGGCCTGGCCGCGGTGGTCGACCAGCACGCGGCCGCGGTGCGCGACATCCTCGCCGCTGGCGTGGAGGGTTCGGCCGCCGTCGCGGGGGTCGTGCTGCTCGCCGGCTACGCGCGCGGCCTGCTCGACCACGCCCGGGAGGCCGGCTGGCGGCTGACCGTGCCGCAGGGCCCGGAATCGGGGCCGATGGACTGGCTCACCGTCCGCCTGCTCGCGGTGTGCACGCTGGCGAATTCGATGGACGATCCTCAGTACCGCCAGGGCTTCGAACTCGAACTGCGCTAGACGCAAGAGAACGGCCGGTCCGTCGCCGGACCGGCCGCCTCCCCCTGTGCTCCCCGTTTCGAGGGTGTCCTCCGTCTTTACCGGAAGCTCTCCGGCTGCCGCATGGTCGCGCCGCGGTCCAACCCCCTGGAACCGGTCGGCTGGCGCATCTCCCGCGTGGCCTCCTCCGCGCTCGGCGTGGTGGCGCGGGACACGTCCTCACGGCCCCGCTGGTAGGCCTCGGCGTGAGCCTTGGCCGCCGGGATCTGCTCCTCGGCGCGCCCCAGCCAGCGCTCCCAGCGCTGCTGCATCGGCTTCACCAGGCCACCGCCCATGCCGACGATGACGACACCGCCGATCGTCGCGAGCACGGTGACCAGCACCGGCGTGGTGACGGTGGTGGCGACGCCGATCTGGTTCAGGGCCGCGATGATGCCCAGCGCCCAGATGAACACCGCCGCGATCGTGCCCAGCGTCTTGCCGTAGGACAGGCCGCTGAGGGCACCGCCGACCAGGTCCTTCACCGCGCGGGCGATCGCGCCTGCGACGACCACGATGATGATCGCGACCGCGGCCTTCGGCAGCCACGCGACGATCCCCGCGAGCAGCCCGCTCACCGGGTTCGGCCCCCACACGCCGAAGGCGAACTGCAGGGCGATCAGCAGTACCGCGTAATACACCAACTTGGCGATGATGTCCGAAGCGTCGTACTTGCTCTTGGCGAGCATCTGTTTGATCCCGCCGCGCTCGACCACCCGGTCGAACCCGACCTTCTCGAGCACCTTGTCGACGATCTTGCTCAGTGCCTTGGCGATGAACCAGCCAATCGCGAGGATCACCAGGAACGCGACGAACTTCGGCACGAAAGTCGCCACCGCGCTCCAGGCGTTGGACACACCCTGGCCGAAGTCGACGGCCGCCAGGTTGGACGTTGCCACTGGCCTCTCTCCCTTCCGTTGCAGGAGCAACCTGCGCCCCGTTTCTGAAGCGCTTTCACTGAAGAGGCTACCCAGCCCTGGGGGGGCTACACTTCAATGACCTGCGATTATCCCCCACGCGTGTGACGCGGGCCCCATCGCGGCAGGGGTACTGTAACGGCTCCCATCGGTGGTTTCGCGGCGATATCGCGGCCGCGCCGACCGGCGGAAAATGGTCAGCCTGCCGCCGCTCGGTAGGGACGCCGCGACGGCACCGCGATCCGGCTGATGTCGGAGGCCACCACGATCTCCCCGCCGAACGACCCGGCCGCCTCGGCGCGGAACGCCTCCGGGGCCGGGTACCGCTGCGAGAAGTGCGACAGCACCAGCTTCCGCACCCCGCACTCCGCCGCCACCCGTCCGGCCTGCGCGGCCGTCAGGTGCCCGTACTCGGTGGCCAGCGCGGCGTCCGCGGACAGGAACGTGGACTCGATCACCAGCAGGTCCGCGTGCTCGGCCAGCTCGAAGACGCCGTCGCAGAGCCGGGTGTCCATCACGAACGCGAACCGCTGGCCCCGGCGCGGCTCGCTCGCCGCCGACAGCTCGACCCGCCGCCCGCCGACCTCGACGAACCCGTCCCGCTGCAGCTGCCCGACCGCCTGGCCGCGCACGCCGAGCGCCGCCAGCTGGTCCGGCAGCATCCGCCGGGTGTCCGGCTCGACGAGCTGGTACCCGAACGACTCGACGGGGTGGGACAGCCGCCGCGCGACCAGACGGCCGAACGCGCCGCGCGCGATCTCACCCGGCTCGGTCACCGGCGACTCCACCAGTTCCGCCGTCTCGTGGAAGACGCTCGCGTGCCGCAGCCGCGCGAAGTACTCCGCGCCGGAGGCCGGGTAGTGCGCGACCACCGGGTGCCGCACCCCGTCCAGCGACAACCGCTGCACCACGCCCGGCACGCCGAGGCAGTGGTCGCCGTGGAAGTGGCTCAGGCAGATCCGCGTGATCGAACTGGCCGCCACCCCGGCGAACAGCATCTGCCGCTGCGTGCCCTCGCCCGGGTCGAACAACAGTCCCTCGCCGTCCCAGCGCAGCAGGTAGCCGTTGTGGTTGCGGGTGCGTGTCGGCACCTGGCTCCCGGTCCCCAGCACCACCAGTTCACGCACGGACACCCCCCGACCCTAGGCCGCGCAGCCGCAACGCCGTCCACAGCTCCGCCCGCACGTCTGGGTCGTCGAGATCGCGCCCGGTCAGCTCGGCGACCTTGGCGATGCGGTTGCGCAGGGTGTGCCGGTGGACGCCGAGCCGCGCCGCCGCCGGGTCCCACTGCCCGTGCCGCCGCAGCCACTCCGCGAGCGACGCCACCAGATCGCCGCGCCCGGTCTCGTCGTGGCGCAGCAACGGTTCCAGCACCGCGGCGGCAAACGCTTGCGCCTCCTCCGCGGGCAGCAGCGAGACCAGGTCACCGCGGAACCGCACCAGCTCGGTCTTCGAGGCGACCCACATCGCCCGTCGGTGCGCCTGCGCCAGCTCGGCGTAGCCGGCCGCCGGCGCCACCCCGCCGGCCAGTTCCGGGGACCAGCCGGACGGCCCGATCGCCACGACGAGCCCGTCCAGTTCGGCGGCAAACGCCGGGCTACCGTCGAGGGCGTCGAGCACCCGGTCGGGCCGGCCGGTCAGCGCGAACACCTCGACCGGCTCCGGCGGCAGGCCGGCGATCCCGGCGACCAGCTCGTGCTGCCCGGCCAGCAACAAACGCATACATGCGGTATGAACCTTGCGGCGCTCCGACTCCAGCCCGTGCGCCCGCGTCACCGTGAGGGTGAGCAGTGACGCGGCGGCGCTCAGCACGTGCCCGCTGGTCCGGTCGAACGGCTCCGGCCGCCCGGCGACGAGGAACCCCTGGTCGCGCAGCACCTGGACGACCACGTGCTGCCCGTCCACCTCGAAACTGGCACTCGCCGGCCCGCCGCGCAGCCGCGCCAGCTCACCCGCCACGGACGGCAGCCGTTCCGCGGCCGCGGCCGGAGCGGCCCGCACCAGCTCGCCACCGCGACCGACCAGCAGCACGAACCCGTCGAGCAGCCGCGCCAGCCGTCGCACCGCGGCGTCCGGCCCCCGCAACGCGGCCCGCGTCAGCTCCTGCTGCGCCGCGTTGGTTGCGGTGACCTCGGCGTACGAGTCGGCCGCGAGCGCCGCCGACACTGCTTTGCTGATCGCGATGAAGGGCGTCCGCCGCGGCACTTCGAGCAGTGGCAGCCCGGCGTCGGCGGCGGCGCGCACCAGCGCGGTGGGCGCCTCGGCGTGGCTGAGCCCGATGCCGAACCCGAGTCCGGCCAGCCCGCGCGCCGTCAGCCTGGTCACGTACCCGGGTTCGCCGGACAGCCGCAGTCCCGTGGTGAGCAGCAGCTCGCCGCCTTCGAGGAACGGCGTCGGATCGTCCAGCTCGCTGACGTGCACCCACCCCACCGGGCGGTCCAAACCGGACTCCCCGGCCAGCACGCGCAGACCGAGCGTCGGGTCGGCGAGCAGTCGCCGCAGAGTCACCGGCACGAGCACCACTCTGCCACTTCGTCCAGTTCTCGGACCAGCGACTGGCCAGTCCGGCCATTTCCGTCCGCGCCGGGCGGGCCGATGCTGGACCGATGACCTTCCCCTACTGGGTCGCCGGGCGCCCGGCGACGAGCGACGATCTCGTCGAAGTCCGCAATCCCCGCGACGGCGCGCTCGCCGGAACCACCAGCAACGCGACCGCTGCGGACGTCGAAGCCGCCGTCGCGGCCACGCACGACGTCCGGCACGAGGTCGCGCAGCTGCCCGCGTACGTGCGCGCGGACGCCCTGGACCACGTCTCCCGGCGCCTGTCCGAGCGCGCCGACGACATCGCGGACCTGATCCACGCCGAGTCGGGCAAGCCGCTGAAGTGGGCGCGGGCCGAGGTCGGGCGCGGGGTGTCGACCTTCCGCTGGGCCGCCGAGGAGGCCCGCCGGTTCTCCGGCGAGCTGCAGCGGCTCGACACCGACGCCGCCTCCGCCGGGCGGCTGGCGCTGGTCCGGCGCGCGCCGCGCGGGCCGGTCCTGGGGATCACGCCGTTCAACTTCCCGCTCAACCTCGTCGCCCACAAGGTGGCCCCGGCGATCGCCGCGGGCTGCCCGATCGTGCTCAAGCCCGCGCCCGCGACCCCGCTGACCGCGCTGGTGCTCGGCGAACTGCTCGCCGAGACCGGCCTGCCCGCCGGCTCGTGGTCGGTCCTGCCGATGCCGAACGAGGCGGCGAGCGAACTGGTCGCGGATCCTCGCCTGCCGGTCGTGTCGTTCACCGGGTCCGGGCCGGTCGGCTGGGCCATCCAGGACCGGGTGCCGCGCAAGCACGTGACCCTGGAGCTGGGCGGCAACGCGGCGGCGATCGTCTGCCCGGACTGGACGGACCTGGAGTTCGCGGCGCAGCGCATCGCGACCTTCGGCACCTACCAGGGCGGCCAGTCGTGCATCTCGGTGCAGCGGGTCTACGCGCACCGGGACGTGTACGCCGAGCTGGCCGACCGGGTCGTCGCCCACGTGCGCAAGCTGGACGTGGACGGCGAGGTGGGCCCGCTGATCAACGAGGCGGCCGCGGCTCGGGTGCAGTCATGGGTCGACGACGCGGTCGCGGCGGGCGCCGAACTGCTCGCCGGCGGGACGCGGCAGGGCGCGACCGTCGCGCCGACCGTGCTCGCCGGTGCACCGGAGGACTGCGCGGTCAACGCCGAGGAGATCTTCGGCCCGGTGCTGTCGCTCGCCCCGGTCGACTCGGTCGAGGAGGCCTTCGAGCGCGTCAACGCGTCGCGGTTCGGTCTGCAGGCCGGGGTCTTCACGCACGACCTGCGGGTCGCGTTCGAGGCGTCGGCGCGGCTGGAGGTCGGCGGCGTGGTGGTCGGCGACGTGCCGAGCTACCGGGCCGACCAGATGCCCTACGGCGGGGTCAAGGAGTCCGGCACCGGCCGGGAGGGGGTCCGCGCGACGATGGAAGACCTCACCGAGCAGCGGGTTCTCGTGCTGACCGGGGTGCGCTGAAGATTCCCGAAAGAAAATTGTCCGCCGTTGTCGATCCGCCCGGGGCTCGATCGATGTCATCGTGACGGTCCCATTGGGGACCACCTCGACAGCAGGGAGACGACGATGAAGTTCATGGTCCTGGTGAAGGGCGACGAGAACACCGAGGCCGGCGCCATGCCCACCGAGCAGGAGCTGGCCGAGATGGGCAAGTTCAACGAGGAGCTGGTCAAGGCCGGTGTGATGCTCGCCGGCGAGGGCCTGCACCCCACCTCGAAGGGTGCGCGCGTGCGGTACTCCAACGAGGGCACGGCCGTGATCGACGGCCCGTTCGCCGAGTCGAAGGAGCTGATCGCGGGCTTCTGGATCCTCGACGTGAAGTCGAAGGAGGAGGCCGTCGAGTGGCTGAAGCGGGCGCCGTTCCGGGACACCGAGATCGAGATCCGGCAGGTGTTCGAGGCCGAGGACTTCGGTGACGCGCTCACGCCGGAGCTGCGCGAGGCCGAGGAGCGGATGCGCAAGCAGGTGGCCGAGCAGCACGGTCAGTAAGACCTTGCCCTCGCCGCGGTGAGGTGGTGTGCTCGGTGACCGTGACGGTCACCGAGGCACACCGCACCGTCGATGCCGTGTGGCGCATCGAGTCCGCGAAGCTGATCGCCGCGCTGACGCGCATGGTGCGCGACGTCGGGCTGGCCGAGGAGCTGGCGCAGGACGCGCTGGTGGCGGCGCTGGAGCAGTGGCCGTCCTCGGGTGTGCCGCCGAACCCGGGCGCGTGGTTGATGACGATCGCCAAGCGCCGCGCGATCGACCACTTCCGGCACCTGAAGATGGCGGAGCGCAAGCACGAGGAGATCGGGCTCGACCTGGAGACGACGCAGCAGGCGATCGAGGTCGAGCCGGACGAGGTGCCGGACGACCTGCTGCGGTTGATCTTCACGGCGTGCCACCCGGTGCTGAAGACGGAGGCGCGGGTGGCGCTGACGTTGCGTTTGCTGGGCGGGCTGACGACAGACGAGATCGCGCGTGCGTTCCTGGTGCCGGAGTCGACGGTGGCGCAGCGGATCGTGCGGGCGAAGCGGACGCTGGCGCAGAAGAAGGTGCCGTTCGAGGTGCCTGCCGGGCCGGAGCTGGCGGAGCGGCTGGGGTCCGTGCTGGAGGTCGTGTACCTGATCTTCAACGAGGGCTACTCCGCCACGGCCGGCGACGACTGGATGCGCCCCCAGTTGTGCGCCGACGCGATGCGGCTGGGGCGGATCCTGGCCGGGCTGGCGCCGCGGGAGCCCGAGGTGTTCGGGCTGGTGGCGTTGATGGAGTTGCAGGCGTCGCGGGCCAGGGCGCGGGTGACGCCGGACGGTGAGCCGATCCTGTTGCTGGACCAGAACCGGGCGAAGTGGGACCGGTTGCTGATCGGGCACGGTCTGGCGGCGCTGGAGCGGGCGGAGAGCCTGTCGCCGGTGCGCGGACCGTACGTGCTGCAGGCGGCGATCGCGGCGTGCCACGCGCGGGCGGGTGCGCCGGAGGATACCGACTGGGAGCGGATCGCCGCGCTGTACGGGAAGCTGGCGGAGGTGGCGCCGTCGCCGGTGGTGGAGCTGAACCGCGCGGTGGCGGTGTCGATGGCTTCGGGTCCCGAGGCGGCGCTGCCGTTGGTGGACGAGCTGACGGCCTCGCCGGTGCTCGCGAGGTACCACCTGCTGCCCACGGTGCGGGGCGACCTGCTCGCGAAGGTGGGGCGCCTGGCGGAGGCACGGGCGGAATTCGAGCGGGCGGCTTCGCTGACGCGGAACGCCCGGGAGCGGGATGTGCTGCTGGCACGGGCGAAAGCGACTGCTGGGGAGTGAGTGGGGCTTTCGCGCTTTGCGGCTTCGGGGGTCGGTGGTTCGTCCGGAGTGGACCGTTTCGTCGCGACGCGACTGGCCCCCTCACGCGGCGATGAATGGGCCGTTCATCGACCGCCGCTGCTGGCCTTCCGCGTGTGCGTGATTGAACGGACCATTCATCGCTTCGCCGCTGGTCCAATGGTGCTTCGGTGAAGCGACGGGGCCGTTCATCGAGGAACCACCGGCGCGCCCGAGCGCGAAGGCATGAACGGACCGTTCATCAAGCCACGACATGCCCACCCACTCGCGAAGGCACGAACGGACCATTCATCAAGCCACCAGAAACCCCATCACCGATGCGTGAACGGTCCATTCATCGAGGCTCCATCGGCCCACCCGAGCGCGAAGGCATGAACGGACCGTTCATCAAGCCACCAGAAACCCCATCACCGCCGCACCGAACGGGCCGTTCATCAAAATCCGCTCCACCCGCTCCACCGCGAAAGCCAGCACAGCCGAACCGGACCGCGAAGCTAGAGCGAGCCCAGCCCGGCCTCCAGCAGATCGAACATCCGCGCCCCTGCCCGCCCCACCGCCTCCGCGACCACCGCCGCCGGCTCGCTGGCCGCCGTGCGCCGCAGCACCTCGTCGAACAGCAGGCGGTACACGCCGGCGATCTGGGCCGCCGCGGCGCGCGCGGTGTCGGGGTCGAACTCCGCCAGCAGCGCCGTGGCCAGCGCCGTCTCCCGCTCCTCGTGCAACTCACGCAACCGGGCGAGCAGCGTCGGGCTCTCGACGACCATCCGGGCGAACTCCGGCCCCGAGAAACCGAGCAGCGCATCCCGGCGTTCGAGCCCCCCGAACCACGCCTCCCGGAAGACCGGCACCAACGGCCGGTCCCGCACCGCCGCCAGGCTCGCCACGAACGACTCGTGCACGTCGAAGACTAGGTCCTCCTTCCGCGGGAAGTGGTTGGTGACCGTCATCTTCGCCACCTGCGCCGCCTCCGCGACCTGCGCGATCGTCACCTCCTCGAAGCCCCGCGAGATGAACAACCGCGTCGCCGCGTCGGAGATCGCCTGCCGTGTCCGCTGCTTCCTCAACCCGCGCTCCACGGAACCCACCCTACGCTAGGCTTGACCTAACATTAGGTCGAACCTAGAGACCTGGAGACCCGAGATGCGGCTCATGACCGTCCACGCCCACCCCGACGACGAATCCAGCAAGGGCGCCGCCACGATGGCGCGCTACGCCGCGGCGGGCGCGGACGTCCTGGTCGTCACCTGCACGGGCGGCGAGCGCGGCGACGTCCTCAACCCGCGCCTCGACACCCCGGAGGTCCGCGCGAACCTGCCCGAGATCCGCCGCCGGGAGATGGCCCGCGCCAGCGAGATCCTCGGTGTGCGGCAACGGTTCCTCGGCTTCCGCGACTCCGGCCTCACCGACGACCCGCCCGCCGACAGCTTCGCCCGGCAGCCCCTCGGCGCCGCGGTGGACAGGCTCGTCGAGGTCATCCGCGAGTTCCGCCCGGACGTGCTCGTGACCTACGACGAGACCGGCGGCTACCCGCACCCCGACCACATCCGCACCCACCAGGTCGCGGTCGCCGCGTTCGACGCCGTCGCCGGCACGCCGTGGCAGATCGCCAAGCTCTACTACCTCGCCACCCTCACCAAGGAGTGGTTCCAGGCCATGCACGACGCGCTCACCGCACGCGGCCTCGACTCCGGCATGGCCGAGGTCCTCGCCGAACTGCCGGACACCCGAACCCCGGTCACCACGCGGATCCACTGCGCCGACCACTTCGACGTCCGCGACCGCGCCCTGCTCGCCCACGAAACCCAGGTCGACCCCGACCACCCGTTCCTGCGCCACCCGCGCGACGTCGAACGCGAGGTGTGGCCGACCGAGGACTACGTCCTGGCCCGCTCGCTGGTCCCGGCCGACCTGCCGGAGGACGACCTGTTCGCCGTGATCACGGCTGCTGCGGCGGATCCAGCATGACCGTCGGATCCGCCGGCGCCGGCTCGACCTGCTTGCGCCGCCGCTCCCGGAACACCCAGCCGCCGACCACACCCGACCCGAACCCGAACAGGTGCCCCTGCCAGCTGATGCCCTCCTCGGCCGGCAGCAGCGCGGTGAACTGGTAGGCGAAGCACAGCGCCATCACGAGCCCGATCACGATGTCGATCGGGCGCCGGTCGAACAAGCCGCGCACGATGATGTAGCCGAAGTAGCCCAGCACCACGCCGCTCGCGCCGGCGGTCACACCGTTCGGCGGCGACACCAGCCACACGCCGAGCCCGCTGCCGACCACGATCAGCGCCGTCACGCCGAGGAACTTCCGCACCCCGCGGTAGGCGGCGAGGAACCCGAAGATGAACAGCGGCCCGGAATTGCTTTCGATGTGCGCCCAGCTGAAGTGCAGGAACGGCGCGGTCAGCGCTTCGGGCAGCGAACTCAGCTCGCGAGCGCGGATACCGAAGTCGAAGCTCAGCGCGTAGCCGGTGGCCCAGTTGACGATCTGCACGATCCAGATGACGACGAGGAAGCCGACCATCACCCACAGCGCCTTGCGCGCCTCGGCGATCATGGCCTGGGCTTCGGCGCCACTGGGCAACGCGCGTTCCTTCATCCGGTCAGGGTAATGGACTTGTCGGCGTTTCCCGGCGAATCCGGAGCGCGGACGCGAGCAGGGTGACCACGAGCCCGGCGGCGCCCCACACCACCAGCACGGTGATCGGACCGCCGGTCGCGTTCCCGGCGAAGCAGACCTTGTCGCGGATCGCCTTCGTGCCTGCGCCGTTGGGCAGCCAGTCGCCGATCGCGCGCCAGAACCGCGGCAGCAGTTCGGTCTGGTAGGCGCCGCCCGCGCTCGGGTTGCCGAGCACCACGAAGATCAGCACGGTGATGCCGACGCCGATCACGCCGAACAGCACCTGAAAGGCCATGGTGACGGTCGCCGCCGCGAAGGTGAGGGCCGCGCCGATCCACCACAGGGCCAGGAAGTGCCCGGTCAGCGCGCCGAGGACCTGGTCGACGACCAGCGCGCCGCCGAGCCCGGACACGATCGCGTAGGGCACCATCGCGGCGAGCCGGATCACCGTCCGGCGCAGCGTCGCGGGACGGGCGCCCTTAGCGATGCCGAGCGCGGCTGCGGCGAGATAGCCGCCGACGAGCCAGCCGACGACCGCGTAGAAGGCGGTCAGCCCGCGGGCGTCACCGGCCTGCGGCGGGACGAGGTCCTGGACGACCGGGGCGCGGTTCTGGGCGGCGCCGAGTTCGGTGAAGACCTGCTCGACGGCAGTGGCGAGGGCCGGGCCCGCGGCGGTCGCGACCAGGAGGGTGCCCCTGTCGGCGAGGTAGGCCGCCGCCACGTCGCGGTGGAGGACCCGCCGGCGCGGGTCGTCCGCGTCCGGGCTCGGTGACGCCTCGATGGGTGTGCCGTCGAGGGCCTTGATGCGGTCGACCGTCGGTTGTGGACCGACGACGGCGACGGCGACCCGGTGCGGCGACGGGCTGTGGAAGGCGCCGACGTAGGACAGGATGAAGCCGAGCTGCAGGAGCAGCACCCCGAGCACCAGCAGGACGGGCCGCGGGGCGATCACGTCCCGCAGATCGTGCGCAAAGCTCCGCGGTTCTTCGCTGGTCATGGCCCGAACCTCGGCGCGGCAGGGCCCAGCCGCGCGGCGAGGATTCACTCGATCCCGCTGCCATGCACGACACGACCCCAGCCGGCGGCGAAAGCTCCGGCCAGCGCCACACGGCGGCACCGCCGCGGTGAATCACTCGATTCCGGCGTCGTCAGGGCTCGAACGGGCCAGCGCGGCCAGCGTGTCCAATGCCCCGGCCAGTACGTCGATCCGCGGGGAGGCCAGTGCGAGCCGCACGGCGGTGGGGGCTCTGCCGGGGCTCACGGCGAACGCCACGGCCGGGGTGACGGCTATCCCGCGCCGCGCGGCGGCCGCCACGAAAGTCTCCGCCCGCCACGGCTCGGGCAGCTGCCACCAGCAGTGGTAGGCCCGCGGGTCCGACCGCACCTCGAAACCCGCCAGGCGCTCGGCAACCAGCTCCTGCCGCGCCACCGCGTCGGCGCGTTTGGCGGCCTCGATCTTCGCCAGCGTGCCGTCCGCCATCAGGCGCGTCGCAGCCGCCGTCGGGAACCGCGCCGCCGCCCAGCCACCCGAACGCACCGCCGCGGCCACCCGGTCGCGCAGGGCCGGCGGCGCCACCACGAACCCCAGCGTCAGCCCGGGCGCGAGCCGCTTCGAGAGGCTGTCCAGCACGACCGTCCGCTCCGGCGCGATCTCCGCCAACGGCGCCAGGTCCGGCCGCAGGAAACCGTTGATGCCGTCGTCGATCACCGGCAGGTCTCGCTCCCGCAACGCCTCGGCCAGCTCCGCCCGCCGCGCCGCCGGCATGGCCACGCCCAGCGGGTTGTGCAGCGCCGGCTGCAGGTAGACCGCGCGCAACCGCGGCGGCAGGTCCGGCACCACACCGTGCTCGTCCAGCTCCAACGGCACCAGCGTGACCCCGAGCCGCGCCGCGATACCCTTCACCACCGGGTACGTCAGCGCCTCGACGCCCAGCCGCTCCCCGGCCGGGACCAGCGCGGCCACCGCCGCGGCGATCGCCTGGCGGCCGTTGCCGGTGAACACCACGTCCGGCGCGGACGGCGCCCACCCACCCCGCGCCAGCACACGCGCGGCCGCCGCCCTGGCTTCCGCCGTGCCCGCCACCACGGACGGCCCCAGCCCCTGCTCCAGCAGGTCCGGCCGCAGCAACGGCCCGAGGCTCGCGGCGACCCACTCGGCTTGCTCCGGCAGGACCGGGAAGTTCAGCTCCAGGTCGACCGTCGCGGCCGCCGGTTCGGCCAGCGCCGACACCGGCTCCGGCGCCGCCCGGATGAACGTGCCCCGCCCGGTCTCGCCGACCGCGATGCCACGCCGGACCAGCTCGCCGTACACCCTGGCCGCGGTGGAGACCGCGATGCCGCGCTGCTGCGCGAACCGGCGCTGCGGGGGCAACCGGTCGCCCGGCCGGAGCCGTCCGGCGACGACATCTGCGGCGACGTCGTCCGCGATCGTCCGGTAGTCCACCCACACCTCCAGAATTGCACCGAGAGCAATATTTGTATTGCACCGAGCATATCACCGGATCTACCGTCGGAGCATGACGATCGAGATCGGCTACGACGACAAGGGCTCCGGCCCGGCCCTCGTCCTGGCCCACGGCCATCCGTTCGACCGCTCGATGTGGCGGCCCCAGCTGGACCACTTCAGCGCGCACGGCTGGCGAGTCATCGCGCCCGACCTGCGGGGTTACGGCGAGACCACCGTGGTGCCAGGCAAAACGCCGCTGGAGACCTTCGCCCGCGACCTGGCCGGCCTGCTCCACCGGCTCGACGTCGGCGAGTTCGTCCTGGGCGGGCTGTCCATGGGCGGGCAGATCGTCATGGAGTGCCACCGGCTCTTCCCGGAGCGGATCCGCGCGCTGGTCCTCGCTGACACCTCACCGCGCGCGGAGACCGCGGAAGGCAAGCGGAATCGCACCGATATGGCCGAACGATTGCTCCGAGAAGGGCTCCGGCCGTACGCCGACGAGGTGCTCACGAAGATGGTCGCGCCCGCCAACGTCGCCGCGATGCCGGACGTCGCGGAGCACGTCCACCGCATGATGCGCTCGACCGCGCCGGAGGGCGCCGCGGCGGCCTTGCGGGGCCGGGCCGAACGCCCGGACTACGTGCCGACGCTGACCGCGGTGCGCGTGCCGGCGCTGGTGGTCGTCGGCGACCAGGACGAGTACACCCCGGTCGCCGAGGCGGAGTTCCTGCGTTCCCTCATCCCCGGCGCGGAGCTGGCGGTCATCGAAGGCGCCGCGCACATGCCGAACCTGGAACGGCCAGCGGAGTTCAATTCGGCACTGGCGAACTTCCTCGCGAAACTGGCCTAATCACCGCGACCGAGGTGGTGCTGGAACAGTTTCCGGCTGATCCGGCCGAGTTCGGCGAATTCGTCGTCAGTCAGCGGAGCCACCACGGATTCGTGCACGGCCCTACGGTATCCGGGCGCGAGGCGGTGGAGGAATTCGGCGCCTTCCGCGGTCAGCACCGCGTACAGGCCGCGGCGGTCGGTCGGGTGTTGTTCGCGCCGGACCCAGCCAAGCCCGGCCAGCCGCGTGATCCGGTAGTTCAGCCTGCTGCCCGGCGAGAACAGCACCGCCGCCAGCTCGCCCATCCGCATCCGGCGGTCCGGCGCGGCGTCCAGCCTGGTGAGGATCTCGTATTCCGCATGGGAAATCCCGGCGTTTTCGTGCAGGTGGCGCTCGAGCGCGCGTTGCACGAGGGTCTGCGCGCCGAGGTAGCGCACCCAGGCCCGGAGCTGGTCATCGGACAGCCACCGGCTCTCCTGCATGGACCCTCCCAGTTGATCGGCAGGGCTGGAATATAACCGATGCCGCGCCGGGAAACGGGTCAATTCAAGCAGCGCCGCACGTGACCCGGCACCAGAATCGCCTTGCGGCGGAGGATTTCGATGAACGCCGACACGACGGGATCGCCTCCCGGGCGCGTGTAAGCCGCCAATCGGCGTCGCACCGGCGGGTCCGGCCGCAGCAGGTGCGCGGCGAACCGCGGCGGCAGCACGTTCGCAGGCACCAGCGCCGGGCCGAGACCAGCGGCGGCCAGAGACGGCGCGGCGGCCGTCTGCTCGGTCCGCACGGCGGCGCGGGGCTGGAACCCGGCCGCCCCGCACACCTGGTCCAGCAGGTCGGCGAGACCGTTGCCGGGCGCGTAGTGGACCCACTCCCGCTCGGCGAGGTCGGCGAGCCGGACCGTGGTCGCCGGGGCCACCGGATCGTCCGGGGGCACCACCACGACGAACTCCTCCTCGCCGAGCGGATGCACCGGACCGTCCCAATCGGACGGTGCCGCCCCGACAGCGAGATCGGCCTGTCCCTGGGCCATCGCGGCGGCCAGCTCGTCGGCGTGCCGGTGCTCGAACAGCCGCACGTGCACGTCCGGATGGGCGCGCCGCCAGGCCTTGAGCACCGGCGGCAGCACACCGAGGCCCACCGAGTACAGGGTCGCCACCATGATCTCGCCGCACTGCAGCCCAGCCGCCTGCCGCGCGGCGGACACCGCCTTCTGCGCGGCCGCCAGCGTCGCCCGCGCGTGCGGCAGCATGGCCCGGCCCATCGGCGTCAGCCGCACCGACCGCGGCAGCCGCTCCAGCAGCGGCCCGCCGGTCGTCCGCTCCAGCGCCCGCACCTGGTGCGACAGCGCGGGTTGCGTCACGTGCAGCAGCTCGGCCGCGCGCATGAATGAGCCCGCGTCGACGATGGTCACCAGGTACTCCAGCTGCCGCAGCGTCATGAGCACAGTTTATGCGGGAACCGGAACCGCTCGTGTCCGCTCATGCCGTTGCACCAGCCACAGCCACCAGGCGACGGCCGCCGCGACCGCCGAAGCACCGGTCAGCCACCAGAACGCGACCTGGAAGGCGTGCTCGGCGCCGGTGGGCAGTAGCCGGGACAACACGATCGCGCACATCGCGCCGCCGACCGCGCCGCCCACCCGCATCAGGATGTTCAGCACCGTGGTCGCGTCCGGCAGCTGCTCGCGCCGCACCGACGCGAACGCCGCCGTCCCGGCCGGGGTCGCCGACAACGCCAGCGCCATCCCGCGCAGGAACAGCAACGCCTGCAGCAGCACCGGGTCCGCGTCCGCGCCGAGGAACGCGAACGGCACGGTGGTGAGCACGGTGCACACGCTGCCGGCGAGCGAGACGATCCCGCCGCCGTGCCGGTCGGTCAGCCACCCGGCCAGCGGCAGCACCACCATCGTGCCGAGACCGAGCGACAGCAGGGACAGCCCGGTGGTCACCACGTCCGCGCCACGCAGAATCTGGAAGTACAGCGGGAACAACAGCATCGCGCCGAACATCGCGGCGCCGATGAACAGGCTCGACACCGTGCCCGCCGCGAACACCCGGTTGCCGAACAGCCGCAGGTCCAGTAACGGCCGCTCCCGCCGCCACGACCGCAGCGCGAACACCACCAGCCCGGCCGCGCCGAGCGCCAGCGGCACCAGCACCGACGGGCCGATCCCGCCGCCACCCTCGCCGACCGAGGTGAGCGCGTACACGAACAGCGGCAACCCGAGCCCCACCAGCGCGAACCCGGTCCAGTCCAGCCGACCGGCGCCACCCGGCTCACCGCGCGGCACGTACTTCCACCCGAGCGCGATCCCGATCGCGCCGATCGGCAGGTTGATCAGGAACAGCCACTCCCAGGACAGCGAGTCCAGCAGGACCCCACCGACGGTCGGGCCGATCGCGGGCGCGCTGCTCACCGCGATGCCGAGGATGCTCATCACCCGCCCCAGCCGCTCCGGGCCGACCGCCTGGCCGAGGATCGTCTGCCCGGCCGGGGTCAGCAGCCCGGCGGCCAGCCCCTGGACGACGCGCAGCACGACCAGCCACCCGATGTCGCCGGCCAGCGCGCACAGCGCGGACGCGACGGTGAACGCGGCGAAGGCGCCCAGCCACAGCCGCCCGACGCCGATCCGGCGGCCGAGCCACCCGCACAGCGGCAGCGACACCGCGAGGGCGATCAAGTAGGCGGTCGACACCCACTGCACCTCGTCGAGCGAGGCGCCCAGGTCCGTGCCGATCCGGTCAAGTCCGACGTTGACCAGTGACGAGTCCAGCATGCCGACGAAGGCGCCGAACACGATCACCAGCGAGACCCGCCACACGGGCCAGGGAATCCGTTGCATGATCCCGAAGCTAGAACCTCAAGTAATGTCGAGGTCAATGCCCGCTGAGCAGCACCGTAGGATGGGCGTGGCTAAATACGGCGACACGGGACGGGACGATGAAGCACATCTATGCGGGCAAGGTCCGGGAGCTTTACCAGGACGGGGACGACATCCTGCTCGTCGCCTCCGACCGGATCTCGCTCTACGACGTGGTGATGCCCACCCCGATCCCGGACAAGGGCAAGCTGCTCACCCAGCTGTCGTTGTGGTGGTTCGAGCACCTGGCGGAGATCGTGCCGAACCACGTCGTGTCCACCGACGTGCCCGACGAGTTCGCCGGCCGCGCGATCCGCGTCAAGCCGCTGAAGATGGTGCAGGTCGAGTGCATCGCGCGCGGCTACCTCACCGGGCTGGGCCTGAAGGAGTACCAGAAGCAGGGCACGGTCTCCGGCGTCGCGCTGCCGCCGGGCCTGGTCGAGGGCAGCAAGTTGCCGGAGCCGATCTTCACGCCGACCACCAAGGCCACCGAGGGCCACGACGAGTTCATCACGTTCGACGACGTGGTCGCCCAGGAAGGCCGCGAGACGGCGGAGCGCCTGCGTGAGCTGACGCTGGCGATCTACCGCGCGGGCGCCGAGCGGGCCGCGGAGAACGGGATCATCGTCGCGGACACCAAGGTCGAGTTCGGCTGGGACGCCGACGGCGTGCTGACCCTCGGCGACGAGGTCCTGACCTCCGACTCGTCGCGGTTCTGGCCGGCCGACCGCTGGCAGCCGGGGCGCCCGCAGTTCTCGTTCGACAAGCAGTACGTGCGTGACTGGGTCAGCGGCACCGGCTGGGACAAGACCCCGCCCGCGCCGGAGATCCCGGCCGACGTCGTGGCCACCACCCGCGCCCGCTACATCGAGGTCTACGAGCGGATCACCGGCAGCACCTGGGCATAAACAACGCTGATGGGTACCGGTACCAACGGGACTTGGACTTATCGCTCCCGGCGGCCGAATCTGGGTGCATGAGCACGGAACGCAAAGTCGCCCTGGTCGCCGGGGCGAACGGGGTCATCGGCCGCAACCTCGTCGACCACCTGGTCTCGCTCGGGGACTGGGACGTGATCGGGCTGTCCCGGCGCGGCGGTCCGTCGAGCGGGCCCGTCCGCCACATCGCGGTCGACCTGCTGGACCCCGCAGACGCGCGGGACAAGCTGGGCGGGCGGACCGATGTCACACACGTCTTCTACGCGGCCTACCAGGACAAGCCGACCTGGGCCGAACTGGTCGCGCCGAACGTCGGGATGCTGGTCAACCTCGTCGACGCGGTGGAGCCTGCCGCACGCGGTCTGCGTCACATCAGCCTGATGCAGGGCTACAAGGTCTACGGCGCGCACCTGGGCCCGTTCAAGACGCCGGCCCGCGAGGACGACCCGGCGCACCTGCCGCCCGAGTTCAACGTGGACCAGCAGAACTTCCTGGAGCAGCGGCAACTCGGCAAGGCGTGGACGTGGTCGGCGCTGCGGCCGTCGGTGGTGTGCGGGTTCGCGCTGGGCAACCCGATGAACCTGGCCACCGTGATCGCGGTCTACGCGTCGATCTCGAAGGAACTCGGGGTGCCGCTGCGCTTCCCCGGCAAGCCGGGCGCGTACACGTCGCTGCTGGAGATGACCGACGCCGGACTGCTGGCGAAGGCGACAGTGTGGGCGGCGACGGACGAGCGCTGCGGCAACCAGGCGTTCAACATCAACAACGGCGACCTGTTCCGGTGGAGCGAGCTGTGGCCGGAGCTGGCGCGCTGGTTCGACCTGGAGGTCGCGCCGCCGTTGCCGATGTCGCTGGAGACCGCGATGGCGGACAAGGAGCCGCTGTGGGAGTCGATGCGCGAGCGGTACGGGCTGGAGCCGTCGTTCGCCGAGGTGTCGTCGTGGCGCTTCGGCGACTTCGTCTTCGGCTGGGACTACGACGTGATCGCGGACGGCTCGAAGGCCCGCCGGTTCGGTTTCCACGAGTTCGTGAACACCAGGGAGATGTTCCGGTCGATCTTCGACGAGTTGCGCAAGCATCAAGTGATCCCTTGATGGTTAACCTGAAAGCATGAGCACTCCCGTCGAGTTCTACTGGCGCCCCGGCTGCGGCTTCTGCATGGCGCTGCGGGCCGGCCTGGAGCGGGCCGGCCTGCCGTTCACCGAGGTGAACATCTGGGAGGAGCCGGGTGCGGCGGAACGGGTGCGCGAGGTCGCGAACGGCAACGAGACGGTGCCGACGGTCTTCGTCGGCCCGGCGGCCATGGTCAACCCGAGCGTGGACGAGGTGCTGACCGCCGTGCGCGAGCACGCTCCCGAGCTGCTCTGACGTACATACCGATAGGTACAGTGGCGGGGTGGACACCTCAGAGCGGCTGATCCGCAGCACGCAGGAATTGCTGCGGGACCGCGGTTACGTCGGCACCAGCCCGAAGGCCATCCTGCAGCACGCGCAGGCCGGCCAGGGCAGCATGTACCACCACTTCAGCGGGAAGCCGGACCTCGCGCTGGCCGCGATCCGCCGCAACGCGGAGGAGATGCGCGCCGAGGCCGAGGCCGCGCTCGCCCACGGCGGCACCGCGCTCGAGCGCATCGACGCGTACCTCCTGCGCGAACGGGAGGTCCTCCGCGGCTGCCCGATCGGGCGGCTCGCGCAGGACCCGGAAGTCGTGGCCAGCGAGGACCTCCGGCAGCCGGTGCAGGAGACCCTCGGCTGGCTGCAGGAACGGATCGCCGGGGTCCTCGCCGACGGTGTGGCACGTGGGGAACTGCCCGCGGACCTGGGAACCGGCGCCACCGCGGCGACCATCGCCGCGGTGGTGCAGGGCGGGTACGTGCTCGCCCGCGCGGCGGACTCCGTGGATCACTTCGATCGTGCAATTGAGGGCGTGCGCACGTTGCTTGGAGCGATTTCCCAACACCGTCAGTGATTTGGACGTTGTTTCACAGCCCCGGATGAGTCAGCCTCACCCGGTTGCGGTACAAATGCGCGCAACTGTCGGTATGCCTTCGCGTCCGAAAGGTGGGTCCGGTGAACGACGAAGTGTCGGTGGCCGAACTGCTTGAACGCGAGGGCTGGACGGAACAGCCCCGCACCCCGAGATCCCGGTTCCAGGTGATGGCGGTCATGCTCGCCGTCGTGCTGGGCTGCGGACTCGCCGCGATCCTGGTCAAGGTCGGCGCGGACACCTCGCCCAACGACGACGCCGCGTTGTTCAGCCTCCCGGCCGGGCCGACCGGCGGCCTCGCCGGCGGCGGCGTCCCCGGGAACCAGAACACCACCGAGCGCACCAACAGCTCGTCCCGCATCACGGTCACCAACGCCTCCCCCGGCGCCGGGAACGGCGGCGACGTCGTCCCGTGGGCCACGAAGTCGCACGCCAGGACGTCCACCGAGACGGTCACCGTCACCGACTCCAACCTGCCGCCGACGTCGAGCACCGACCCCGGCGCACCGGCCGATCCGACCGGCCCCGGCCAGACGAGCACCCCGACCGGCGGCACCAGCACCGGCGCGACCACGACCACCCGGACGGCCCCGAGCTGCGTCCTGCTCATCTTCTGCCGCCCGTAAGCTCGGCCGGGTGGAGATCTTTCACCTGCGCTACTTCGTCGTGGTGGCCGAGGAGCTGAACTTCTCCCGGGCCGCGCGCAAACTCCACATGGCCGCGTCCCCGCTCAGCCAGCGCATCAAGGACCTCGAACGCGAGCTCGGGCACCGGTTGTTCCGGCGCAGCACGCACAGGGTCGAGCTGACCGACGCCGGCGCCGCGCTCCTCCCCCTCGCCCGCGAAGCCCTCGAACACTTCAACGCCATCCCCTGGCGGCTGCGCGAGGCCCTCGGCCCGCGGCACCGCATGGCGCTCATCGGGGTGCCGGCCGGACTGCACCCGGACCTGCGGGCCCGCGTGCAGGAACTGGAGGAACGCTGCCGCGACCGGTTCGACCTCAAGCGCTGGCCGGGTCGTACCAGCGACCTGATCGAGGCGGTGCACGACGGGCGGCTGAGCCTCGCGCTGGTCCGGCTGCCGGTGAGCGATCCCGCGCTGGAGGTCGTGCGCGTGCTGTCCGAACCGCTGGGCGCGGTCGTGCCCGCGGACCGGTTCGACGGCCGCGACGCGCTGAGCCTCACCGACCTCGTGGACCTGCCCTACGTCCCGGTGCCGCCGGAAGCGCAGCCGGTGTATTTCGAACAACTGGACCAGGAACTGCGCGCGGCAGGTGTCAAGAAACGCCTCAAGCCACCGCAGACAGACTATTCCGGGGTCGCTGAAATCGTCGCGAGCAGCCTCGGGTTCACCGTCTCGATGCTGGACCCGCGCAGTCCCATGCGCAACTACAGCGTGGAGAACGTGGCCGTGCTCCCGATCGCCGATTTCCGCCCCGAGCTGCAGACCGGCCTCATCTGGCGACGCGATCGCGCCTGTCCGGGGGCGGAGCTCGCCGGACTGGTCGCGGACGCCAGAGAGGTTTTCCGGCAAATGGTATGACCACCGCGGTCATACCATTGTTCGCTCATTGATCATTCCCTGTCCCCGTTTTCGGACCTACCGTCGAATTGTTAGGTGAGGACGAGAACGAGGAGCAGTGATGAGTGGTCCACTCGACGGGATCCGGGTCATCGACCTCTCCACGGTGGTGATGGGCCCGTACGCCGCGCAGATCCTCGGCGACCTGGGCGCGGACGTGATCCGGATCGAGGCGCCGGGCGACTCGGCCCGCAACGGGCACTACCGCAACACGCCGGGCATGACCGCGCTGGCGATGGCGGTGAACCGCAACAAGCGCAGCGTGGCCCTGAACCTCAAGGACGACGAGCAGCGCGCGCGGGCGCTCGAACTGATCGACACCGCCGACGCGCTGATCACCAACATGCGCCCGGGCGCGCTCGGCAGGCTCGGCCTGACCTACGACGAGCTGTCCCGACGCAACCCGAAACTGGTCTACGCGCACGCGCAGGGTTTCCGCGGCGACTCCGACCGCGCCGGCCACGCCGCCTACGACGAGACCGTGCAGGCCGCGTCCGGGCTGGTCGACATCGCGAACCGCGCGCTGGGCAAGCCGGTGTACCTGCCGACGATCCTCGGCGACAAGGTCTCCGCGCTGACCATCGCCTACTCGGTGCTCGCCGCGCTGCTGCACCAGCGGAAGACCGGGCGGGGCCAGCACGTCGAGGTCCCGATGACGGACACGCTGATCGCGTTCAACCTGGTCGAGCACCTCGCCGGGCACACCTTCGAGCCGCCGTCGGCGCCCACCGGCTTCCCGCTGTCGATGGGGCAGGGCCACCGCGCGGTGCGCACGAAGGACGGACTGGCCTGCGTGATCCCGTACAACCCGCAGAACTTCCGGGACTTCTTCGCCGCGGCGGGCCGGCCGGAGCTGGCCGAGGACCCGCGCGTGAACGGCGACTACGTGGACTCGGCGGACAAGGACGCGCTGGCCGACCTGATCGAGGAGTGCGCCCCGGCGCTGACGACCGCGGAGTGGGCCGAGGTGTGCGCGAAGCACAGCATCCCGATGGCGCCGGTGCTGGAACTCGACCGCGCCGACGAGGATCCCTATGTCCGCGACGGCGGCCTGATCCGGCTGGTCGAGCACCCGACCGAAGGCCCGGTGCGCACGGCGGGCATCCCGGTCCGGTTCTCGGCGACCCCGGCCGAAATACGCCGCCTGCCCTCGGTGCCCGGCGCCGACACCGAAGAGGTGCTGCGCGAGGTGAGCGGACGATGAAGGCGACCGACGCCGCGCGGCGTCACACGACCCCGCTGACCAACCCGGCCTACGCGCCGGTCGTGCCGCGGTTCACCGACCGCGAGTACCTCAACATCGTCTACCGCACCGATGTCGACGCGCTGCGGGCCGTCGTCCCGGAGCCGCTGGAGATCGACGAGCCGCTGGTGCGCTTCGAGGTCATGCGCATGGGCGACGTGAGCGGCTACGGCCCCTACACCGAGGCCGGGCAGGCGATCCCGGTGCGGCTCGGCGACGAGCGCGGCGAGTACCTGCACGCGATGCACCTGGACAACTTCCCGGCCACCGCGTCCGGCCGCGAAGTCAGCGCCTACCCGAAAACCGTTGGCGCGCCGCGGTTGTACGTCGACCACGGCGCCCTCGTCGGGACGCTCGACTACGGCACGCTCCGGGTCGTCACGGCGACCATGGGCTACAAGCACCACCCGCTCGACCTCGCCGAAGCACGCGAGCAGATCGCGGTCCCGACGTTCATGCTCAAGATCGTCCCCGGATGCGACGGCCGTCCGCGCGTCGCGGAACTGGTCCGGACCCGGATCACCGATGTCACGGTCAAGCAGGCCTGGACCGGTCCCGCGCGGCTGCAGCTGTTCGAGCACGTCCTCGCCCCGCTGGCCGATCTGCCCGTGCGGGAGGTCGTTTCGGCGAGCCACGTGCTCACCGATCTCACCCTGGCGCCGGTCACCCCGGTGCACGACTACCTGGAGGCGTCATGAAGATCGCGGTGATCGGCGCAGGCACGATTGGACTGTCCTGGGCCACCCTGTTCGCCGCGCACGGCCACGAGGTGCGGGTCAGCGATCCGCGGCCGGACCTGGCGGAAGCGTTGGGCGACCTGGACGTTCACATCGCCGGCTCGGTCGGCGAGGCCGTGCGCGACGTGGACGTGGTGCAGGAGAACGGACCCGAGCGGCTGGACTTCAAACGGGAGCTGTTCGCCCGGCTGGTCGCCGAGGCGCCCGCGCACGCGCTGCTGCTCAGCTCGTCCTCGGCGATCCCGTCCAGCGAGTTCACCGCGGGCATCGACGGCTCACGTGTCCTCATCGGACACCCGTTCAACCCGCCGCACATCATGCCGCTGGTCGAGGTCGTTCCCAACCCGCGCACCAGGGAAGAAGCCGTGCGAGACGCCGTCGGGTTCTACCGCTCGCTCGGCCGCGTGCCGGTCGTGGAACGCAAGGAGGTGCCCGGTTTCGTGGGCAACCGGCTGCAGAACGCCCTGCAGCGCGAGGCGATCCACCTGGTGCAGGCGGGTGTCGTCGATCCGGCCGGGCTGGACGAGGTCGTGGTCAACTCGCTAGGCCTGCGCTGGGCGGCAGTCGGCCCGTTCCTCGGCGCGCACCTCGGCGGCGGTCCCGGCGGGTACCGGCACCTCGCGACGCATATCGGCGCGTCGATGCAGCGGATCACACCCGGGCGGCCGGACCCGGCAGCCACCGAGCGCGTCATCGCAGCCGTGGAAAAGGCCTACGGCGACAAGGCATACAAAGATCTCGCGGCGGAGCGCGACCGCAAGCAGCTCGCGATCCTCACCGCCCGAGAGCAAGGAGACACCGAATGAGCGCCGACTTCTACGGCTACGAGGACCTGCTGTCCGAAGAGGAGCGCAAGACGCTGCTCAGGGCCCGCGACTTCATGCGGACCGAGGTCAAGCCGATCGTCAACGAGTACTGGGCGCGCGGCGAGTTCCCGCGCGAGCTGATCGGCAAGTTCCGCGAGTTGGGCCTGGCCGGCATGGCCTACGAGGGCTACGGCTCCCCGCTACCGCGCGGCAGCCACCTGCTGACCGGGATGCTCGCCGCGGAGTACTCGCGCGTCGACCCGTCCGTGGCGACCTTCTTCGGCGTCCACAACGGACTGGCGATGTACAGCGTGTACGCGGGCGGGGACCAGGAGCAGCGCGACCGCTGGCTGCCGGCCATGGCCGCGATGGACAAGATCGGCGCGTTCGCGATGACCGAACCGCTCGGCGGGTCCGACGTGGCGGGCGGCATGCGCACCACGGCGAAGCGCGAGGGCGACACCTGGGTGCTCAACGGCGCCAAGCGGTGGATCGGCAACGCCACCTTCGCCGACCTGGTCGTCGTGTGGGCGCGGGACGTCGACGACAACCGCGTCAAGGGGTTCGTCGTGGAGACCCCGGCGGCGGGCTTCGTCCCGGTCAAGATCGAGAACAAGGTGGCGTTCCGGATCGTCGAGAACGCCGAGATCACCCTGAGCGACGTGCGGGTGCCGGAGGCGAACCGGCTGCAGAACATCCGCTCGTTCCGGGACGTCGCCGAGATCCTGCGCGCCACTCGTGGCGGCGTCGCCTGGCAGGCGCTGGGCGCCATGATCGGCGCCTACGAGGCGGCGCTCGCCTACGCCAAGGAGCGCAAGCAGTTCGGCAAGCCGATCGCCGGCTTCCAACTCGTCCAGGACCTGCTGGTCAAGAGCCTGGGCAACATCACCGCGTCGTGGGGCATGCTGGTCCAGCTGGCCCGCCTGCAGGACGCGGGGATCTTCCGCGACGAGCAGTCCTCGCTGGCGAAGGCGTTCGTCACCTCGCGCATGCGCGAGGTGGTGGCCTGGTGCCGTGAACTGCTCGGCGGCAACGGGATCGTCCTGGACTACGACGTGGCACGGTTCTTCGCCGACGCGGAGGCCATCTACTCCTTCGAGGGCACCCGCGAGATGAACACCCTGATCGTCGGCAAGGCCGTGACTGGCGAGAGCGCGTTCGTGTAACCGATCTTGCATCACAGATCAATAACTCTCAGCAACGAAATCCCCCTTTCAGGCGAAGAGAAGTCGTACGCCTGGAAGGGGGATACATGCACTCTCGGTGGTTAGCCAGACGCTTACTCGCGTTCATCGGGACTGGACTGATCACGTTGGGCCTGGTCACAGCGATCTCGGCCCCGCAGGCCGCCGCCGCGCCACCGCCCGGTTTCGTGCTGCTCGACCAGCCGACCGGTCAAAACGCCTACGACCTCACCGACTTCGCGTACCTGCCCGACGGCAGCTACCTGAGCACCGGCAAGAGCGGCAAGCTCAACTGGACCTCCGCCGACGGCGCGACCACGCGGACGCTGCGCAGCCTGAGCGTGCGCAACCAGGGTGACCTGGGTCTCGTCAGTGTGGCCGTGGCGCCCGACTACGCCACCTCGAAAGCGATCTACCTGATCCGCTCGGTGCCCGGCAGCACGTCGTTCACGCTGCGGCTGGCGAAGTGGACGGTCACCGGCTCGCCCGACCCGACCGGCATCACCGGCGAGCAGACGCTGATCGACATGCCCGGCGGCTCCGATGTGCACGGTATGACCGGTCTAATCGCGGCCGACGACGGCACGCTGTGGGTCTCCATCGGCGACAACTCCGACTACACGCGCGTCGACGAGAACGCGCTGAAGACCCTGGACGTCAACGCCCTCAACGGCAAGGTCCTGCACATCAACGCCAACGGCAGCGGTGTGCCGACCAACCCGTACTACGACGCGGCCAACCCCACGGCGACCCACAGCAAGGTGTTCGCGAGCGGCTTCCGCAGCCCCTTCCGGTTCACGCTCGACCCCAGCAGCGGCCAGCCCGTCGTCGGTGACGTCGGCTGGAACGAGTGGGAGGAGCTCGACCTGGTGCAGCCGGGCCGTAACTACGCCTGGCCGTGCTGGGAGGGCAACCACCGCACCCCCGGCTACGCCGACCTGCCCGGCTGCGCGTCGGTGACCAACAGCGCGCCGCTGTGGGAGTACCACCACGGCGACGCCTCCAACCAGGGCAACAGCATCACCGCCGGCCTCGTCTACACCGGATCCAGCTACCCGGCCGAGTACCAGGGCGCGTTCTTCTTCGGCGACTACGTCGGCAAGAAGCTGTGGACCGCGCGCTGGAACACCGCGGGCACCCTCACCCAGGCGCCGCAGGACCCGCCGCTGGCCACCGACATCGGCGGTCCGGTGAAGTTCGCCGCGGCCCCCAACGGCGACGTCGTCTACGCCGACATCTACACGGGCAAGCTGCGCCGCCTGAGCTACGTCACCGGCAACACGACCCCGGTGGCGAAGGCGACCACCACCAGCGACCCGGCGACCCGCACCGTCACGTTCGACGCGTCCGAGTCGACCGACTACGACGGTGACACGCTCACCTACACGTGGGACTTCGGCGACGGCACCACCGGCACCGGCGTGACCACCACGCACGCCTACAGCTCCGACGGCCCGTTCACCGCGACGCTGACCGTGCGCGACCCGCTCAACAAGGCCGGGACCACGTCCTTCACCGTCGCGCCCGCCAACCACACGCCGGTGATCACGCTGACCGAGCCGTCCGCGCAGGACTTCGCGATAGGCGAGCCGGTTTCGCTGGCCGCGACCGCGACCGACACCGAGGACGGCGACCTGCAGGTCAACTGGACCTCCATCGTGCTGCACTGCCCGGAGGAGGAGACCTGCCACTCGCACCCCGGCGTGGGCGCCAGCGGCTCGACCTTCAGCGTCCCGTTCACCGACCACCCGGACTCCCGGATGGTCCTGACGGCGACGACCACCGACAGCGCGGGCGTGTCCACCAGCACCAGCTACACGGCCTGGCCGCGCCAGCACCGGCTGACGCTGAAGTCGAACGTGCCCGCGTCGCTGCAGATCCCGTCCGAAGGCAACGTGAACACCGCGCTGGTGACCGAGGGCGTCACGCTCGACGTGGTGGCCGCGGAAACCGCCTCCGACGGCGCGTCCAAGTTCGCCGCGTGGGAGGACGGGTCGACCAGCCGGACGCGGACGCTGACGGTCACCTCGGACCTGACGCTGACCGCGACCTACGCGACGGCGATCGACCAGCGCTACAACAGCGACGCCGCCGTGCGCACACTGCTCGGCGCCCCGACCGCGCCTGAGGTTCAGGACGGCAACGTCAACTACCGGGCGTACCAGAACGGCCGGATGTACTGGTCGGCGCAGACCGGCGTGCACGAGGTGCACGGCGCGATCCTCGGCAAGTACCTGGAGCTGGGTGGCCACACCCGCTTCGGCGCGCCGACGACCGATGAGCTGACCACGCCGGACGGGGTGGGCAGGTACAACCACTACATCGGCACGCCCGGCTCGCTGACGGCGTCGATCTACTTCTCGCCGAACACCGGCACGCACGCCATCTGGGGTGTGATCCGGGAGAAGTGGGCGGAGAAGGGCTGGGAGGCCGGCCCGCTCGGCTACCCGACGACCGACGAGCTGGTGACGCCGGACGGCATCGGCCGGTACAACCACTTCAGCAAGGACGGCTCGATCTACTGGACGCCTGCCAACGGCGCCCACTCGATCTGGGGCCTGATCCGGCAGGTGTGGCAGCAGACCGGCTGGGAAGCGGGCCCGATGGGCTACCCGGCCACGGACGAGCTGATCACGCCGGACGGCATCGGCCGGTACAACCACTTCGACAAGGGGGCGTCGATCTACTTTTCGCCGTCGACGGGCGCGCACGAGATCTACGGCGCGATCCGGGCGCGGTGGTCGGCGCTGGGCTGGGAGACGTCGTACCTCGGCTACCCGACCACGGGTGAGTTCGCCGCGGACGGCGGCAGGCGGAACAACTTCCAGCGTGGTTACATCCAGTGGTACCCGAACGGGACCGTGATCGACCGCCAATACTGAGTTCCGGTGCGAAGGCCGCCCTCCCCGCCGCGTGCGGGGAGGGCGGTTTTTCGTTGCTCAGTGGTAGAAGTGCAGGGTGTCGAGCAGGCGGTGGTCCGGTTTCGGGTCGCCGAGCTCGATCGCGACCTCGGTGACCAGCGCCTGGGTGAGCGCCGTCAGCGCGGTCAGCGAGCGGCTGTACGAGACACCGCTGGTTTCCGCGAACAACGCCACCTCCGCGGATTCCACCAAGGGCGAGGCGGCGTTGTCCGTCAACGCCACCACCGGCAGCCCGGTTTCCTTGGCGTAGCCGGCGACGCGGACCGTGTCGGCGGCGTAGCGGCGCACCGAGAACACCAGCAGGACCTCGTCCTCGCACAGTTCCCTGAGTTCGTCGGGCAGCGAGCCGGCGCCGAGCCGGTGCACGGCGGGCAGGACCTCGCCCAGCCGCTGCGCCGCCAGGTCCGCCACCGGCCGGCACTCGCGCAAACCCATCACGTGCACCCGCGGCGCCCGCGCGAGCAGTTCCACGGCCCGCCGCCACGACGGACGCTCCAGGTGGCTGAAAGTGCGCGAGAGGTTCGTCTGTTCCTGTTCCAGCACCGCGGAGAGCAGGCCACCCGGCTCCGGCTCGGCGGCGTGCTCGGTGCGCCGCGCGACCTGGGCCTGCTCGGCCACCCAGGTGCGGCACAGCTCCATGATGTCCGGATAACCGGGCAGCCCCAGGGAGTTCGCGAACCGCGTCACCGATGACTCCCGGACCTCCAGCAACCGCGCGGCCTCCGAAATGCCGCGGTAGGCCGTGCCCTCCGGGTCGGCGAGCAGCAGGTGGGCGATGCGCAGCTGCCCCGAGGCCAGTTTCGGCAACCGGCTCCGGAGCAGCTCCGCCAGCTCCTGGTAGCTCCCGGGGGCCTTCACACGCGCATCTCCACGACCGTGACGCCGGCGCCGCCGACCGGGTCGTCCATCGCCATCAACGCTGCCGGTGCTTCGTCGAGCGTGATCCGGCGGCCGACCAGCGCGTCGAGGTCCATTGTGGATCGTTCGACCATCGCCAGCATCTCCGGGTACTCGTGGGCCTGGATGCCGTGGCTACCGAGGATCTCCAGTTCGTCGGCGATCACGCGGTGCATCGGGATCGGCGGGATCCCCTGTCTCGGCGGCATCAGCCCGACCTGGACGTGCCGTCCGCGGGGCCGCAGGCTCGCCACCGACGCCGCGCAGGTCTGCGGCAGGCCGACGCAGTCCAGGGAGACGTGCGCGCCGCCGCCAGTGATGTCACGGACGGCGGTGGCGGTGTCCCGGCTGCCGTCGACAGTGGCTTCCGCGCCGAGTTTCGCCGCCAGCGCAAGGGCTTCGGGTGAGAGGTCGATGGCAACGACCCGCGCGCCCGCGGTGACGGCGAGCATGACCGCCGAGATGCCCGCGCCGCCGCAGCCGTGCACGGCGACCCACTGACCCGCGGTCGTCCGCCCCTGCCGCAGCACGGCGCGGAAGGCGGTGCCGAAACGGCAGCCGAGCGCCGCGGCCGTGCTGGATCCGAGGTTGTCGGGCAGCCGGACGAGGTTGACGTCGGCGTGGTCGAGGGCGACCAGCTCAGCGAACGATCCCCAGTGCGTGAACCCGGGCTGGGTCTGGTTCACGCAGATCTGCTGGTTGCCGGTGACGCACTGGTCGCACGCGCCGCAGGCGCACACGAACGGGACGGTGACGCGGTCACCGGGTGACCAGTGGCGCACCCGGTCGCCGGTCGCGACGATCCGGCCGGCGAGTTCGTGGCCGGGCACGTGCGGGATGGTGATGTCGCTGTCGTGGCCGCGCCAGCCGTGCCAGTCGCTGCGGCACACGCCGGTCGCCTCGACCGCGACGACCACCCCGTCCGGGGCCGGTGCCGGGTCGGGCACGTCGCGGACCTGCGGTGGGGCTCCGAACTCGGTGAAGACGACTGCGCGCACCCCGACACCCTACGTGGCGTCAGCGGCCCTTGAGCAGCTCCACGATCGGGGCGAATCGGTCGGCGTAGCCGGAGTTGATGGTGACGTAGGAGATGCCCAGCTCCTCGCGACGGCGCAGGAGCGTGTCGGCGGCCTGCTGCGTGGTGCTGGGCAGGACGCTGACGGAGTCGTGGGCAACCAGGTCGGCGATCGTGGTGCCGATGTAGCGCTCCAGCCACGGCGCGGGTTCGTCGCCGACGGCGAGCAGGTTCATGGCGAGTTCGACGTCCCGGCCGTGCGCGGCGTCCTGGACGACGCGGACCAGTTCCCGTGCTTCGGTTTCGGTGGTGCGGGGCTGCCAGGCCATGGTGGCGATGTCGGCTTCCCGCCCGGCGAGGGCGAGCATCTTCGGGCCGCCTGCGGCGAGGAGGAGTTTGGGCCGGACCTCCTGCTCGTTGAGGTGCCGCACGGTTTCGGCGATGTGCGCCACCCGCTCCTTCGGTGTGCCGAACTCGCGGCCGAGCTGCCGGAGGGTGCTCTCCGCGCCAGGGCGGCCGGTGCCGAGGCCGAGTTCGAACCGGCCGCCAGTGAGCCGGTGCAGGCTCTCCGCCTGCCAGGCCAGCAGCCGCCGGTCGCGGAACCCGTCGACGGCGACGAAGGTGCCGACGTGCAGCTCCGTGGTGACGGCCGCGGCGGCGGACAGGGTGGTGAAGGGGTCCAGACCGCCGAGCGGGTCGGGCGAGAGGAGGATGTCGAAGCCCTGGACCTCGGTGCGGCGGGCGAGGGTTGTCCAGTCGGTGAGGTGGGTGATCTGGCCGGCCACGAGGCCGAAGCGGAAGGGTTTGTCAGTCATGCGGTCGATGGTGACCGCGTCGGGCTCGTCACCGCGTCCGCTCGTCGGCGGCTTCGCCGCCTACGTCGGGAGGCGCACCGTCAGAAGACGGCGACGCTCAGCGCCTGCGCGATTTCCTTGCCGAGCGCGTGGGTCGCCGCTTGGGCGCCCGATCCGACCTTCACCACGAGCGAGCCGCCGAACGGTTGCCGCTCCACCACTTCGATCCGCTCGCCGAGGGCGATGGCGTGGTCGGCGAGGTAGCGCAGCATGTCCGGGTCGGTGTCCCACACGCGCACGATCTGCCCGACCGCGCCCGGCTCCATCTCGTCGAGCAGGCGGGTCGGCACCTCCTCGACGCTGCCGTCGGCGGCCGGGATGGGGTCGCCGTGCGGGTCGCGGACCGGGTTGCCGAGCTTGGCCGCGATGCGTTCGATGAGCCGGTCGGAGACAGCGTGTTCGAGCGCGTCGGCCTCGCCGTGGACCTCGTCCCAGGTGTAGCCGAGTTCCTGCACCAGGTAGGTCTCGATGAGGCGGTGGCGCCGCAGGACGCCCCGCGCGAGGCGGCGGCCTTCCGGGGTCAGCTCGATGCCGCGGTAGGGGACGTGCTCGACGAGGCCCTGCTGGGCGAGTTTGGTGACCATGCCGGACGCCGACGAGGGACTCACCTCGAGGCGGCCGGCGAGGGTCGTGTTGGTGACGGCCTCACCGCGCTCGACCAGGCCGTAGATGACCCGGATGTAGTCCTCGATCGACGAGGAGGACGAGCGGTGCGGACTGTCAGGCATGCTAATAACTCTACGTGCGGCCCCCGGCGAGAGTCAGCCTTGCCTAACTCCCCGGGGACCAACGGTAGCGGACCCAGCCGGGCACCGGCTGCGCGCCGAGCTGGGCGTAGAAGGCCGCGGCGCGCTCGTTGCCCTCCTGCATGTCCCACTCGACGCGCCCATCGGTGCGCGACCGCAGCGCGGCGAGCAGTTCGTTGCCCAGCCCGTGGCGGCGGTATTCGGGGCGGACGTACAGGTCGTCCAGCCAGATCCCCGGGCGCCCCTCCCAGGTGGAGAAGTTCCAGGAGCAGAAGGCCATCCCCGCGACTGTGTTGGAGCCGGGCGGTTCCGCGATGAGGACCCACGCCTTGGGCTCCGGACCGAACAGGTGCTTGGTCATCTCGGCGCGGTCGAGGGTGAGCGTGTCGTTGCCCTCGTAGCGGGCGTGCTCCTCGATGAGCGCGCAGATCTCGTCGGCGTCCCTGACCTCGGCTTCTCGTACCGGCATGTGACTCATGCTATGCGGCGATTTCGACCAACCGGACGCCGTGGGTGACCCGGTCGCGCTAACCTCTCCTTGAACCGCGTTCCGCACAGGGGGTAGGGAACAGATGACCGAGGGCAACGGGGGCAGGCAGGCCCAGGCCGAGATCCAGTCGGCGATCAGCAGCACGCGGGGGCCGGCCCAGATCGACTCCATGGTGGGCGCCGGGCTCAGCTTCGTGGGAGGGGCGGGGTACAGCTTCGACCCGGACCAGATCGCGGCGCTGATCCCCAAGTGGAAGGAACTGATCGAGGGGCTGGACGACGACTTCCAGAAGTTGCAGCTCGCCTGGGGCGCGGTCACCGCCCCGTCGCCTGATCAACCCGCCGTCAGGAATGCCGCGATCACGCAGAGTTCGATCGAAGCAGCCATGACTCACAACCGGCAGTTGGTCTCCTACGCGGGCAAGTGGCTCGATGCACTGAAAAAGGCCAACGGCACATACGTGGAGCAAGAACAACACACCGGCGCGGGCCTGTATGTTGATGACGACCAGGACACGAGCGGTCACGGACTGTATTCCTAGGGGTGTGACTTGAACAGCGCGATGCGGTCTCTCGCCACTCTGTCGACCTTCGCCGTTGTGATCGCGGGCGCCGCAGCCTGTTCGGATGAGGGCGACGATCCCATCCTCCCGACGACCGCTCCCGCGTCGACTTCCACATCGTCCGCCGGAAGCTCGAATTCAGCGCCGGCGGTGAGCGAGCCGCTCGACGAAGGCAAGTTCCTCGGCGACCCCTGCAGCAGCTTGACCAGCTCGCAGAAGTCCGACCTGGGGGTCGAGCAGCAGGGGAGGCAAGCGGTCGAGGGTGGCTGCAGCTGGGAGTTCGGGCCGAATTCCGAGTGGATCGTGCAGGTGACCTACATCAGGGTTGCCGGCGGGCTCGCGAACGACTACGACAAGAACGCCACCGGGGCGTACAAGGACGGTTATTTCGAGCCGGCGACGGTGGCTGGTTATCCGGCGGCGTTCAGCAGCCTGGCCGACTTCCGCCCGGCAACCTGCGATCTCAACGTCGGACTTAATTCCGAGGCGATCTTCCACGTGACGGTTCGCGGTGACGCGACGAAGGACAACTGCAAGGCGGCGACGAATGTGGCCGCCCGAGTCATCGACACCATCAAAGCCGGGCGGCAATGATGACTGGAGCGGTACTGGGCTCGACCGCTTCCCTCGAAGGGATGACGGGTCAGCAGATCTACGACAATTTCCACAAGGCCGCGGCGGGCCCTGGCGGTCTCCAGCAGGCACAGCATCACCTGCGCGCGGTGATGAAGAAGTACGAGGTCCGCTCCGAACAGGTGACCTCACTCGCCGGGGCCATGGAGGAGGGCTGGACGGGTGACGCGGCCAACGCTGCTGTCCGTAGCGTCGGCCCCCTGGCGGTCGCCCATTCGGGTGCTGCTGCCGCCATGAAGACGGCCAACGACCTTATCGAGAGCCAGTCCCAGGCCTTCTTCGACACCAAGAACAAGGTTGTCCCGGTGCCGGAGGTTCCGCAGACCCCTCCGGCGCTCAAGGAGATCATCGGCGCCGCGAACGGCGACCTCAGCCAGATGGTCAGGGTGGCGGCGGCGAACGCGGCCGCCAAGCAGAACGTCGAGGCCATGCAGTCCTGGTCGACCACCTCCGGCGACAACGGCGCGAAGATGCCGACCACCTACGGCACCCTCGACGCCGGCGTGCTCGGGGTCACCCAGGGCGCCCAGCCGGGCGGCAGCGTCGACATCCAGAACAAGCCGACCAGTGACGGGCCGCGCTTCGGGGGCGCTGGGGGTGCCTCCCGAGGCGGCGGTGGCGTCACCGGCGGCACCTCGTCCCTGCCGGGGCCCTACCAGGCCCCGGCAGGGCAGATCCCGGCCGACGGGCGCACCGTCGCCTCCGACGCGGCCTACGTGCCGCCCGCGGCGGCGTCCTACAGCCCTCCCCAGCAGGGCGCCGGCACCCCCAGCGCGCATGGCGTCCCCGGCTACGGGAGCACCGTGGGTTATCGCGGCGCAAGCCCCGCAGGTGGGCCAGGCGCCGGAACAGGCCGGGGCGGCCTCGGCTCCGGGCGGGGCTTCGGCGCGGGTGGCGCGGGCCGTGCCGGTGGCTTCGGCGGGGGTGGCGCGGGCCGTGGTTTCGGCCCCGGCGGCGGCAACCCCCTCAGCGAGGGCAAGCGCTTCGGCGCCGGGAACCCCGCCGCGGCCGGTGAGTCGTTCGGCCGCAGCGGCGGCGCGGCCGGGCGGGGTGGCGCCGCCGGCAGTCCGGGCGCCTTGGGCGCCGGCGCGGGCAACCGCGGCAAGGGGGAGGACGACGGCGAGCACCAGCGGAAGTACATCGTGGACGAAGACGAGCACTTCCAGCTCACCGCGGAGGGCGAGAAGGCCGTCGATCCCGTCACGGGCATGACCGTCTCCCCGCCGGTGCTCGGCCAGTAACGCCATGTGGTTCGCCGAACCGGAACGGTTCCAGGTCGACCTCCTCGCGGCCATGGTCGCCAAGGTCACCGGCGCCGAACTGCACCTCGCGCTCGCACCGCAGGCCGTGTGGCGCCCCGACGACGCCGACGTCGCCTTCAGGCGCGCCGCCGACGCGGCCCTCGCCCGCTTCCACGTGCCCACCCGCGACGAGCCTACGTTCGCCGACCTCGCGCACCTGCTCACGACCCCCGCCGAGGCGCGGTTCGGGTGGCTGTCGGACACCACGCGGGGCGTCAACATCTCCACCCTCGTCGCCGCCGACCAGCGGTTCGGGGTCGTCGCCGTGCGGGACGGGCAGGAGATCTCGATCCGGACCTTCCAGCGCGACCGGCTCAGCAAAGTCCTCGCCGACGTCCTCCCCCAGGACGTGCCCAAGTCCCCGGAGCCGTCGCTGACCGTGCTGCGCAGCGAGGTCCGCGGCGCACGCCAGGCCGAGCTGAACGGCACCCGGCCCAGCCGCGCGGTGATGCGCGCCGACTACCTGGCCTCGCTGGAGCCGTACTTCATCGCCGAGCTGCACGCCGAGGTTCGCGACCACACCGGACAGCCCCGGCACCCGCGCTTCCCGCTCAGGGTCTACGACAACGCCGAAGGCCGATGGACCGTCCAGGCGAAACCGCACTACGACGACCAGCTCCTCCACTTCGCTCCCGCTACGGCCACCGACGTGGCCGACCGCCTGGACGAGCTGCGCCGCGAGCTGAACTGAGCGGAAGGGCCACTCGCGACCGCGCGAGAGGCCCGGTCCTGCAGGAGCAGGCGGCGTGGAGGGCCCGGTCAAGGACGGCGGCCCAGGCACGGGTGCGGCTGGGCACGAGCACCCCGCACGAAAGCCCACCCGAGCCGCGCACAACCACAACTCCTAGCCGATCGATCGATCGGTCGCCTAAGCTCCTCCCATGACCTCGGTGGACCTCGAGATCGACGAAGGCGTCGCGCACATCTGGCTCAACCGGCCGGATCGCCTGAACGCCGTCGCGCCGGAACTTGTCGACGATCTGCTCTCCGCCCTGGACCGGACGGCCAATACCAAAGCCGTCGTGCTCGCTGGGCGGGGGCGGGCCTTCTGCGCGGGCCACGACCTGAAGCAGACCCCGCAGGGCGACTCCCGCGCGCGCATCGAACGGCTCCAGGAAGTGACCCGCCGGCTGCGCACCATCCCGCAACCGGTCATCGCCGCCGTGCACGGGTACGCCATCGGCGCCGGGGCGGAGTTCGCGCTCGGCTGTGACCTCGTGCTCGCCGCCGAGGACGCCGTCTTCGCGTTCCCCGAGGCGAGCCTCGGCCTCAGCGTCACCGGCGCCGCGTCCCGCCTCCTCCCCCTCATCGTCGGGCCCCTCAAGGCGAAAGAACTCCTCCTCCTCGGCGAACGCGTCGACGCCCGCACCGCCCACGAACTCGGGCTCGTCAACGCCGTCGTGCCGCACCTGCACGAGACGGCACGCGACTGGGCCCGCCGCATCCCCGCCCACCCGGCCACCACCCTCGCCAAGCGCGCCCTCGACGCGGGTATCGACAGCGCCCTCGAACAGGCCCTCGAGCTCGAGGTCAGCCACGCCCTGATCACCGAGCACCTGCCCGGCAACGCACTCGGCAGCCGCGCATGATCCCCGACGACCTGGTCGCCCTCACGAAACGCGCCGCGCGGAAGTGGCCGGACAAGACCGCGTGGCTCTTCGACGAGACGGGTGCCCGCTTCACCTTCGCCGACATCGACCGCGAAACCGACCGCCTCGCGGGCAGCCTGGCCGCGCTCGGCATCAACCCCGGCGACCGCGTCGCCGTCATGCTGCGCAACGAGCCCGCCTTCCCCCTGCTCTGGCTCGCCCTCGCCAAACGCGGCGCCGTCCTCGTCCCCGTCAACACCAACTACCGCGAACTCGACGGGGCCCACGTCATCCGCCACTCCGGCGCCCGCCTCGCCATCGCCGCGCCGGAGTTCACCGGCCTGCTCACCCGCATCGGCATCACCACCCGCACCCCGGACGACCTGCCCGACGGCACACCGCCCGAGCAGCACCCGGCCGCCGAGACGCCCACCAACATCCAGTACACCTCCGGCACCACCGGCGCCCCCAAGGGCTGCGTCCTGCCGCACCGCTACTGGACCACCCTCGCCCGCAGCCTCGTCGACGACTTCCCCCACCTGACCGACGAAGACACGATCCTCACCGCCCAGCCGTTCCACTACATCGATCCACAGTGGAACGTCGCGGTCGGCCTCGCCGCGGGCGCGACGCTCGTCGTGCTCGACCGCTTCCACCCCAGCACCTTCTGGGCGAAGATCCGCGAGCACGGCGTCACCTGGTTCTACTGCCTCGGCCTCATGCCGACGCTGCTGCTCCGCCAGCCCGAACACCCCGACGACAAACACCACCGCGTCCGCTCGGTCATGGCCTCGGCCATCCCCCGCGACCGGCACACCGAACTCGAAGCCAGGTGGGGCGTGCCCTGGTACGAGGCGTTCGGCATGACCGAAACGGGCGGCGACATCCGCGACCGCCCCGAGGACCACCGGCCCGGCAGCGGCTGCATCGGCCGCCCCATCCGCGAGCGCGAGGTGGTGATCGCCGACGACGACGGCAACCCGCTGCCCCGCGGCCGGACCGGGGAGCTGCTCATCCGCGGCGTCGGCCTCATGCACGGCTACCACGACGCCCCCGAGGCGACCGCCCGCGCCTTCCGCGGCGGCTGGTTCCACACCGGCGACCTGGCCACAATGGACGCCGAGGGCCGGGTCCACTACGTGGGCCGCACGAAGGACATGATCCGCCGCAGTGGCGAGAACATCTCGGCCGACGAGGTCGAGCGCGCCCTCCTGCTGCACCCCGCCGTCGCGCTGGCGGCCGTGATCGCGGTGCCCGACGACCTGCGCGGCGAAGAGGTCAAAGCCTTCATCGTGCCGGCGACGGACACCACCCCGGACGAGCTGGCCGAACACTGTGCGTCCCAGCTGGCCTACTTCAAGGTCCCGCGCTACTGGTCACTCACCGCGGACCTGCCGCGCACCCCGTCGGAACGCATCGCGAAGGGCAAGCTCCCCGCCCTCGACACCCCGACCTACGACCGGGTGGCGGGCACATGGCTCTGACCACCGAGCAACGCGTCCGCCGCGCCGCGGTCAAGCTGTTCGCCGCCAAGGGGTTCCACGGCACCGGCATCCGCGACCTGGCCCAGGCCGCCAGGATCTCCAGCGCGAGCCTCTACCACTACATGGGCACCAAGGAGGACCTGCTCGTCGACATCATGCGGGAGTGCCTGGACCGGCTCCTGCTGGCCGCGCGCCGGGCGCTGGACACCGTCGACGACCCGGCCGACGCGCTGTCCGCCCTGGTCACGCTGCACGTCATGGCCCACGCCGCCCAGCCCGACGAGACCCGCGTGGTGGACAACGAGGTCAGCGCCCTGTCCCGGCCCGCGCGGCGGCGGATCGTGGCGCTGCGGGATGAGTACGAAGCCATCTGGGCAGACACCATCGACAAGGGTGTCTCAGGGGGCGTGTTCGACGCCCCGGAACCGGCCGTGACCAGGCTCGCCCTGCTGGAGATGTGCACCGGCGTCGCCCGGTGGTATTCACCACGTGGTCCACTGCCGCTGGACCGCCTCGCCGCCCGATATGCCCAGCTCGCGCTGCGCATGCTGGGAAGCCCAGCGCTCCCCGGCGAGCAGGGCGCCGAACGGGCCCGGGAGGTCGCCGCCGAGGTGTGGCGCATACGGCCCTAGCTGGGGTCTTGCCGACTCGGCCGGGCTGAGGGACCCTCGAAGGGTGACTGAGCGAACGATCCAACTGGAATTGGATGAGCAGGGTCTCGCACTGGGCCTCCCTGCACCGTCCCACCCTCAGGATCATGTACATGATGTGCCCTACCGCCCCGTCCAGTTCCGTGACGACGACCTGCCCACCGCGCTCGAGCGCTGCGCGCACTGGCTCAGGTCGGCACAGGAGTGGCTGGGCGAGCCGGTGGATGTGGTCTCCATCCACCTCGACTACGACGACCGCGAAGGCGCGCCGTACTACGACCTGAAGCTCCTCTGCAACGAGGAGGACCTGGCCGGGGCGCCGCGCGCACTGCGGGACGCCGCCAACGAATCCTGAGTCAGTTGCCAGATCCCTCGGGGCCGCCTCCGGAAACCTTCCGGGGGCGGCCCTGAGGGTTGTTCTCAACCCAGCGCGCCGCCGATCTTGACGTGCCCCTTCAACAAGTTCCGGGCGATCGTGCGGCGCTGGATCTCGTCCGTGCCCTCGTAGATGCGCAGCAGGCGCAGCTCGCGGTACCACCGCTCGATCGGCAGCTCCCGCGTGTAGCCCATACCACCGTGGATCTGCAGCACCCGGTCGACGATCTCGTTGGCCTTGATGCCGCCGTACAGCTTCGCGATCGACTGCGCGTGGCGGGAGTCCATTCCGGAATCGACCTGCCAGGCCGCGTGCAGCACCAGCCAGCGCAGCGCTTCCAGCTCCACACCGGAGTCCGCGATCATCCACTGGATCGCCTGCCGGGTCGCGATCGGCGCCCCGAACGTCTCACGCGTGTTGGCGTGCTCGATCGCCATCGAAATGAGCCGCTCGCACGACCCGATCGCGCGGGCGGGCAGCAGGTAGCGGCCGCGGCCGATCCATTGCATCGCCAGCGCGAAGCCCTGGCCCTCCTCGCCGAGGATCTGACTCTCCGGCACTCGCACGTTGTCGAACACCAGCGACGCCGGGCCCCACTCGCCCATGGTGTCGATCGGCTCGGACTTCCAGCCCATGTCCCGGTCGACGAGGAAGCAGGTGACGCCGCCGTTAGCGCCTTTCTCCGGGTCGGTGACCGCGAACACCATCACGAAGTCGGCCTCGTTGCCGCCGGTGATGAACGTCTTCTCGCCGTTGATGATCCAGTCCGCGCCGTCCTTGCGGGCCGAGGTGCGGATGTTCTTCGCGTCGGAGCCGGCGCCCGGCTCGGTGATCGCGAAGCACGACTTGCGCTCGCCGGAGATCGTCGGGAGCAGGTAGCGCTCCTTCTGTTCGTCGTTGGCGTGGAACAGGATGTTGTCCGCCGCGCCACCGAAGCGGAAGGGCACGAAGGTGCGGCCGAGCTCGGCCTCCAGCAGCGCGGTCATCACGGCCGACAGGCCCATGCCGCCGTACTCCTCCGGGGTCTGCACGCCCCAGAAGCCGGACTCCTTCGCCTTGAGCTGCAGCGCGGTCAGCTCGTCCGAGGTGAGGCCGGGTTCGCCGCGGCGTTCGCGGCGCAGCACCTCCTGTTCGAGCGGCATCAGCTCACGCTGCACGAACGTGCGCACCCAGTCGCGCACTTCCCGCTCTTCGGTGCTCAAGCTGAAGTCCATCGTCGGCCCTCCTACTAAGCGCTTGCTTACCTGTCAGGCTAGCGCACGCGGCCCGTTCCCGGAATGGAGTTCGGTGAGGAACCCACGCAGCGCGGCCGTGACCCGGTTCGGCCGCTCGACCGGCGGGAGGTGACCGGCGTCCGGCAGGTCGAGCCGCCGCGCTCCGGCGATACCTGCGCTGAGCAGGCCAGACACCTCCTGGATCTCCGGCACGTCGAGGAGGCCGTTGATCACCAGCGTGGGTGCCACCACCTCGCCCAGCCGGCCGGCGGGGCCCGGTTCCAAATGTCGTTCGGTCCGCTGCGGCCCGGTCCAGGTCCGCCGGAAGACGCCGCGGAGCATGAGGACGAGGTCGGACGGTTCCGGCACCAGGAACCGCGCCTGGGCCAGCGCCATCGCCTCGACGTCGGCCTGGTCGGGCTCCCGGGTCCGCGCCGCGTAGGCGCGCAGCCGCTCGGCGGGCACCGCGCTGTGCACCTCGCGGGCGGCGCGAGCACGCATCGACTCCGGCCACTCGTGGCCGGACAGCCCCGAGCAGATCAGCACCAGCCCCCTGACCCGGTCCGGCGCCGCGAGCGCGGCCTCCAGCGCGTACGACCCGCCCATCGAGCAGCCGACCAGGACCGCCCGGTCGACGCCGAGCGCGTCCATCAGCCCGAGGAGGTCCTCGAAGTGGCAGTGGTCGCCGGCCGCATCGGCGGACTCGCCGAAGCCGCGCTGGTCGTAGCGGATCACCCGGTGGGTGCCGGCGAGCCCGTCGAACTGGGCGGCCCACATGCGCCGGTCGGCCGCTCCGGCGTGCACGAAGACCACCGGCGGACCCGAGCCTGCCTCGTCGTAGGCCAGATCGGCCCCGTTGACGTGAACCACGTTCATGGTGGTCAACGTATGGCGCTGATCCGCTGCTCGCGCCCGTGTTCGCGCACCGCGTAGGTTTGGGACGTGATCGAGTGCACGGTGTGGTGGGCGGTTCCGCTGCCGAACGAGCCCCGGTACCTCGACCTGCTGGACGACGTGGAGCGCGGCAGGCACGGCGGCTACCGGAAGGAGATCGACCAGCGGCGGTTCCTCACCGGGCGGGTGCTGGCCAAGACGGTCGCCGCCGAGCTGCTCGGCCGCGCACCCGACGCGGTGTCCTTCGACGCGACCTGCGACGACTGCGGCAAGCCCCACGGCAGGCCGCGGGTGCCGGGGGCCGGGTTCGACCTGTCCATCTCGCACTCCGGTGAGCGGATCGGGGTGGCCGTGACCAGCGGCGTTCCGGTGGGCCTGGACGTCGAGACCGCCACCCGCCGCGCCGAGGACTCGCTGATCGCCTACGCGCTGAACGAGACGGAGGTGGCCGCGCTGGACGGCCTCACCGACGCCGAGCGCGTGGCCGCGTTCTTCCGGTACTGGACCGGCAAGGAGGCGCTGATGAAGGCCACCGGGCGCGGGCTGAAGATCCCGCTGCAGAGCATCACGCTGGCCGGCCCGGGCGAACCACCCCGACTGCTCTCCTCGGCCGACCCGGCATTGGACCCGGCGCGGACGCGCCTGGCCGATCTCGACCCCGGCGCTGGATACCGCGCGGCGATCGCCGTGCTGGCGGACGAGGACCTGAAGGTCACCGAGCGCTGGTGGGCGCCCGCCGGGACGAACTGACCGCCGGCCGGCAACGGCAGGCGACCCGCCTCCCGCAACCCGATCCCCAGCCCAATCGGTTGCCGAGCCGCCGGGTCAAGGCACGCTTTCCCGCCTTGACCCGGCGGCTCGGCAACCGAACACTGAAAGATCGGGTTCGGGAGGTCACAGCTCCAAGCCCATAGCGCGCAGCAGCGTCTGGAACTTCGCGGACGTCTCGTCCAGTTCGGCCTTCGGGTCCGACGCGGGCACGATCCCCCCGCCCGCGTACAACCGCAACCGCGACGCGGACACCTCGGCGCAGCGGATCGACACCGCCCATTCGCCGTCGCCGTTGGCGTCCATCCAGCCGACCGTTCCGGCGTAGTACCCCCGGTCGAACGGCTCCAGCTCGCCGACCAGCTGCCGCGCGTCCTCGGTGGGCGAGCCGCAGATGGCGGGCGTCGGGTGCAGCGCGCCGGCCAGGTGCAGCGCCGTCACGTCCGGGTCGGTCAGCTCGCCCGTCACCATCGTGCTCAGGTGCCACATCGTGGGCGTCGACACGAGCGACGGGGTCCGCGGCACGTGCAGGTCGCGGCAGAACGGCCGCAGCGTCTCCACGATCGCCTCGGTCAGGACCGCGTGCTCGACGTGGTCCTTGCGCGAGGCCGCCAGCCGTTCGGCGTTCTCCCGGTCGGTGACCGGGTCGGCCGAGCGGGGCGCGGACCCGGCATGCGGGTGCGACACGACGCGGCGGCCGCTGCGGGACACCAGCAGCTCCGGCGTCGCGCCGATGAGGGATCGCCCGCCGGGCAGGGCCGCGGCGAACGTGTAGCCGTGCGGGTTGTCCTTGACCAGGTTGTGCAGCACGGCCTTGACCGGCACCTCACCGGAGAACTCCAGGTCGAGGGCGCGCGCGAGCACCACCTTGCGCATACCGCGATCGGACAGGGCCCGGACGGCGCGGGCGACCGCCTCCGCGTGGTCGACCGGTTCGGGCACGGCCCGGACGACGTCCGGACCATCGACGGTCATCCGCGGCAGGTCAGCGGCCGCGGGGTGCGCCGGGGCGGCCACCTGGACCGCCTCGGGCACGACGAGGTGCCCGGGCGTCGCGGTGGTGTCGAAAGGCAGGACACCGACCGCGAGCGACCCCGGGGTCCCGGCCAGAGCGGCCGGGACCGCGTCACCGAGCGCCGGCACGTCGGTGCCGGTGAAGGTCAGGCGGGAGCCGGACCCGAAGATCGTGTGCCGTGAGGTGGCGAAGTAGAAGTCGCCTGGCGTGTACTCCTCGAGCGTCTCCCTGGCATCCACACCCCCATTGTGCTCCCGCTCAGGCGTCGGCGAGCGCAAGTGTCACGGGCGCAACACTTCGCCGCCGACCTGCGGAAACGGTTACTTGAGGGCGTCGATCAATGCCGCGCGCTGGCGCTCGCCGAGTCCGCCGGCCCGCCGGTCCGGGTCGATCCCGGCCTTCTCCAGGAGCGCGGCCACCTTGACGGCGCCGAGCCCGGGAACCGCCTTCAGCAGCTGGGTGACCTTGGTCTTGCCGATCGTCTTGTCGTCCTTGGCCTTCGACAGCACCGTGTCGATGGACTGCTGACCGGACTTGATCGACGCGAGCAGCTCGGAGCGAGCCTTCCGGGCCTCGGCCGCCTTGGCCAGGGCCTCCGCACGCTGCTCCGGGGTCAACGTGGGCAGAGCCAACGTAGTAGTCCTTCCGTGTGTCGGATATCCGCTCTCGCGGCGACGGCTGGCACCCAGCGAGGTGCTTGCTCCTGCAAGCGCTGGCCAGGCCGTCTGGTCCACGCGCCCAGTAAACGCCACCTGGGCTGATGCCGCGACACCGACACGCGAGGAAACCCCCGGTCGGGGCGGGTGCGATCAGTCCTGGCAACCAACGGTGTCTTCCACTTAGAGTGACCGCAACACGTTCAACGCCGAACTTCACCGCGCGGGAGTGCCCATGCTGAGCACGATGCAGGACGGACAGCTTTCCCTTGCCAACCTGCTGCAACACGGAAGCCGGGTGCATGCCACCAGTCAGGTGACGACCTGGACCGACCAGGGGCCCCGCCGCGAGTCGTACGCAGACCTGGGTCGTAATGCTGCGCGACTGGCGAATGCGCTCCGTAGTCTCGGTGTCACCGGCGACCAGCGGGTCGGCACCTTCATGTGGAACAACGCCGAGCACCTGGCGGCCTACTTCGCGATCCCCGCGATGGGCGCCGTGCTGCACACCCTCAACATCCGGCTGTTCCCCGAGCAGCTGACCTTCGTCGCGAACCACGCCGAGGACCACGTCGTGATCGTGGACGGCTCGCTCGTCCCGCTGCTGGCCAAGCAGTTGCCGGAGATGAAAACCGTCCGGCACGTGATCGTGGCCAATGGCGACCCGGCGACGCTCCAGGCGCCAGAGGGCGTCGAGGTGCACTCCTATGATGCGCTGCTGGCCGCCCAGCCGGACACCTTCGACTGGCCCGAGATCGACGAGCGCTCCGCGGCCGCGATGTGCTACACGTCGGGCACGACCGGTGACCCGAAGGGCGTCGTCTACTCGCACCGCTCGATCTGGCTGCACTCGATGCAGGTCTGCATGACCGACAGCATGCAGCTCTCGCCCGCCGACAACGCGCTGGTCATCGTGCCGATGTTCCACGCGATGTCGTGGGGCCTGCCGTACGCGGCGTTCATGGTCGGCGCGTCGCTGGTCATGCCGGACCGGTTCCTGCAGCCGGGCCCGCTCGCGCAGATCCTCGCCTCCGAGAAGCCGACGTTCGCCGGCGCGGTCCCGACGATCTGGCAGGGCCTGCTGCAGCAGCTGGAGGCTCAGCCGCAGGACATCTCGCACCTGCGTGAGGTGGTCGTCGGCGGGTCGGCGTGCCCGCCCGCGCTGATGCACACATTCGAGGAGCGCTACGGCGTGCCGATCCTGCACGCGTGGGGCATGACCGAGACGTCCCCGCTGGGCAGCGTGGCCCGGCCGCCCGCAGGTGCGACCGGCGAGGAGGCCTGGAAGTACCGGTACACGCAGGGCCGCTTCCCGGCGTCGGTGCGGGCGCGGCTCATCGACGACGACGGCAACGAGCAGCCGTGGGACAACGAGAGCGTGGGCGAGCTGGAGGTCGCCGGGCCGTGGATCGCCGGCGCCTACCACGGCGGCGCGGACCCGGACAAGTTCCACGACGGCTGGCTGCGCACCGGTGACGTCGGCAAGATCAGCCCGGACGGCTACCTGACCCTGACCGACCGCGCGAAGGACGTCATCAAGTCCGGTGGCGAGTGGATCTCCTCGGTCGACCTGGAGAACACGGTGATGAGCCACCCCGCGGTCGCCGAGGCCGCGGTGGTCGGCGTGCCGGACGAGAAGTGGGACGAGCGGCCGCTGGTCGCGGTCGTGGTCCGGGAGGGCCACAGCGTGACCGCCGAGGAGCTGCGTGAGTTCCTGGCCGACAAGGTCGCGAAGTGGCAGCTGCCGGAGCACTGGACGTTCATCGACGAGGTGCCCAAGACCAGCGTCGGCAAGTTCGACAAGAAGCGCCTGCGCGCCTTCCACGCGCAGGGCAAGCTGGACGTGACGCACTTCTGACGTTCACCGGGAGGCCACCCGCGTCTGCTTCGATGCGGGTGGCCTTCGCATATCTGGGGGATGTATGGGAATCAGCAGGCGGCACGTGCTGGCAGCCACCGGCGCGGCCGGGCTCGGGCTCGTCGTCGGCGCGCCGTCGGCGCAGGCGATCGACCGGGCGCTACGGGAAAGCAGCCGACGCGCGGTCGGCACGGCCGGCACCACGCTGGAGAGCGTCGCCACCCCGCTGGACGGCGCCGCGGCGTACACGCGACTGACCGGCGGGCCAGGCTGGCCGCTGGTGGTGCGCGAGGACCTGGTGGCGGGCAAGGCGGGCCGGGACGGCCGGCGCACGGCGCTCACCGCGTTCGTCCAATTCACCGACCTGCACATCACCGACTCCGAGTCCCCGGCGCGGTTCGAGTACCTGCACCCGCTGATCGGGTCCGCCCACCGTCCACAGGAGACACTCGGTTCGGTGGCCACGGCCGCACTCGTGGACCGGGTGAACAGCCTGCGATGCGGGCCGTTCACCGGACGGCCGCTGGACTTCGTGATGACCACCGGCGACAACACCGACAACCACGAACACCTCGAACTCGGCTGGTTCCTCGGCGTGCTCAACGGGGGCGAGGTCACCCCGAACTCGGGGGGCCCGTACGCCTACGAGGGCGTGCAGGCCTCCGGCGACCCGCTGTACTGGAACCCGGACCGCCATCTCGACGGCGACTGGTCGGCGTTCCCGGTGCTGCCCGGCATCCTGACCGCGGGCACGCGCACGTTCACCTCGGCGGGACTCGACGTGCCGTGGTACTGCACGTTCGGCAACCACGACGACAGCGTCGTCGGCAGCCTGCCGGACCTGCCCGGGATGGCGCACTGGTACACCGGCCGCTACAAGGTGATCGGCAAGGACTCCGGGACCGCGGAGAAACTGGCGCGGGCCATCCGCACGCCGGGCGCGAGCGTGCCGGTCACCGAGCTGTTCGGCGGCAGCGGCACGATCCGCGAGATCACCCCGGACGAGCGGCGACGGCCGTTCACCACCGCCGAGTTCGTGCAGGCGCACCTCGACCCCGCCAACACCGGGTCCGGCCCGGCAGGCCACGGCTTCACCGGCGCCAACGCCGACGGCGTGGACGTCTACTACACGTTCCGCATCGCCCCGGGCATCACCGGCATCAGCCTGGACACCACGACGCTCGCCGGGTTCGCGGACGGCTCAATCGGGCTCGGGCAGTACCTGTGGGTCGAGCAGACGCTCAAGCGCGGCAGCTCGGTTCACTACGACTTCTGGGGCAACCGGATCACCCGCTCGGTCACCGACGAGCTGTTCATCCTGTTCAGCCACCACACCTCGGACACGATGGGCAACGTCCTGCCCGACGCCCGCCACCCGTTGGAGCCGCGCCTGACCGGGGACGCGTTCGTCGCGCTCCTGCACCGGTTTCCGAACGTGCTGGCGTGGGTCAACGGGCACACGCACGAAAACCGCATCACGCCGCGGCCGGGCGCGACCCCCGCGCAGGGGTTCTGGGAGATCAACACCGCGTCCCACGTCGACTTCCCGCAGCACGCGCGAGTGATCGAGGTGGCGGACAACGCGGACGGCACGTTGTCGCTGTTCACCACCCTGATCGAGGCGCAGGCCCCGTACTCGGCCGACCACGGCGACACCTCGCCGGCCGCGCTGGCGTCGCTGTACCGGGAGCTGTCGTTCAACGACCTGCACGCCGACCCGGCCCGCACTGGCGCGGCGGCCGACCACAACACGGAGTTGTTGCTGGTCCACCCCTTGCGCTAGGAACGGATCATGACTCAGCTCGACGAGGCCGGAACGGCGTTGTTCCACCAGTCGATGCCGTTCTCGGAGCGGCTCGGCATCGAGGTGCTGGAGCACTCGAAGGACGTCGTGCGGGCGCGGCTCGCCTGGGACGCCTCCCTCTGCACGATCGGCGGTGTGCTGCACGGCGGCGCGCTGATGGCCCTGGCCGACTCGACCGGCGCGGTGTGCGCGTTCCTCAACCTGCCCGAAGGCGCAACTGGCACTTCGACCATCGAGTCGAAGACGAACTTCCTGCGCGGGGTGCGCGAGGGGCACGTGACCGCGACCGCCCGCCCGCTGCACGCGGGCCGCAAGGTGATCGTGGTGGAGACCGAGCTGCACGACGACGCCGGCAAGCTCGTCGCGAAGGTGACGCAGTCGCAATCAGTCCTTTGACTGGTTTACACCACCCGTAGCGGCCGGGAGAATTCCCGGATGACCCGCGCCCTGCTCGCCGTACTGGCCGCCGCCATGATGGCGACGGTGACCGTGCAACCCTCGTCCGCCTCGCCCGGCCGGGCCGACGAAGCCGTCGACTACCACGAGTGGGCGCCGGCGGGCCCGTTCGCGCCGGCCGGCACCGAGTCGTACGAGGGCTGGGACTACGAGCGGGCACAGTGGACCTCGCCGTTCCACGCGCCCGGGTTCGACGCGACCGAGCTGATCGCGTCGTGGAACGCGCGTACCCCGCCGGGCACGTGGATCCAGGTCGAGGCGCAGGCGCGCACCGCGACGGGCGCGGAGACCGCGTGGTACGTGATGGGCCGGTGGGCCGCGGGCGACGGTGACATCAAGCGGACGAGCGTGGACGGCCAGGACGACGCGCACGCGCAGGTCTCGGTCGACACGCTCGTGATGAAGCCCGGCGTGCTGCTGCGCTCGTACCGGCTGCGGGTCTCGCTTTACCGCGCGCCGGGCACGCGCGAGACGGCCACGGTGAGCGCGGTCGGCGCGATGACGTCGAACGTGCCGGACCGGTTCGAGGTGCCGGTTTCCCGGCCGGGCAAGGCATCCGGCATCGAGCTTCCCGTTCCCGCTTACGCGCAGAACATCCACAAGGGACACTTCCCGGAGTACGGCGGCGGCGGGGAGAGCTGGTGCAGCCCGACGTCCACCGAGATGGTGGTCGAATACTGGGGCAGGCGGCCGCGCGCGGAGGACATGACCTGGATCCCGGCAGGCTACGCGGACCGGACGGTCGACTACGCGGCCCGCCACACCTACGACCACTCCTACGAGGGCACCGGCAACTGGCCGTTCAACACCGCATACGCGGCGACCTTCGGCCTGCGCGGGCACGTCACGCGCTTGCACTCGCTGACCGAGCTGGAGGACTACATCGCCCGGGGCATCCCGGTGATCACGTCGCAGTCCTTCCGCGCCGACGAACTGGACGGCGCGGGTTACGGCACGGCGGGGCACATCATGGTCGTCGTCGGGTTCACCGCGAACGGCGACGTCATCGCCAACGACCCGGCCGCGAACAGCAACGCGAACGTGCGCACGATCTACCCGCGGGCCCAGTTCGAGAACATCTGGCAGCGCACCAAGCGGCACACCGAGGACGGTTCCGTCGCGAGCGGCCCCGGCGGCGTCGTCTACCTGATCACCCCGTGACGACGCCGACGAGGACATCGAGGTCAGGGCGCTTACTGGTAACTGGTGAACCCGTTCGGGTCACGGCGGTGACCTCGTTCGCGATCGTCTAATATCGCCCGCCTACAAAAGGCACCGCGCCTCACACCGGATTTCCCGATACCCTCGGTACCGGTGGGGGCAACGAACCACGAGGCATGGTGGTCAACAATGGCGGCAACGGGCTGCAGTGCGACAGATGGACGATGAGAGTCGCGCTGTGATCGGCGAGGCCCGGCCCTCCAGCGCGCTCGCGAACGCCCGCGGACGTCCCACGGCGGCACGCGTGTCCGACGACGTCCTGCTCGACGCCGCGCGCCGGTGCGTCCTCGCCTCCGGGCTTCGGCGCACCACACTGGCCGAGATCGCGCGCACGGCGAAGGTCAGCCGGATGACGCTCTACCGGCGGTTCCCGGACGTGCGCAGCGTGTTGTCCGCGCTGATGACCCGCGAGTTCGGCGCGCTGCTGCACCAGGCGACGGTGAGCGGGGCCGACGCCCCGACCGCCCGCGCGCGCCTGGTGCGCAGTTCGGTGACCGCGGTGCGGCTGCTCAACGCCGATCCGCTCATGCGCACGGTCCTCGACGTCGACACCGCGCTGGTGGTGCCCTACGTCCTGGAGCGGCTGGGCGGCACCCAGCGGCTCGGCGAGAAGTTCATCGTCGCGCTGCTGGAGGCGGGGCACCGGGACGGCTCGATCCGGCGGGCGGCCACGGCCGTGCAGGCGCGATCGGTCCTGCTCGTGGTGCAGTCGTTCGTGTTGTCGCTGCGGCCGGCCACCTCGGACGTCGCGGCCGAGGCGCTGCTCGGCGAACTGGCGCACCACCTCAACGCGGCCCTGCGGCCGCGGTGACCCCAGGGATGCCCGCGCCGGCGCTGACGATCGACCGGCTGTCCAAACGCTACGGATCCGTGGTGGCCCTCGACGAGATCTCCTTCGAGGTCGCGCCGGGCGAGCTGTTCGGGTTCGTCGGCAGCAACGGCGCAGGCAAGACCACGGCGATGCGCATCGTGCTGGGCGTGCTCGCGGCGGACAGCGGCGCGGTGCGGTTCGGCGGGGAGCCGGTCACGCACGCCACCCGCACCCGCATCGGGTACATGCCGGAGGAACGCGGCCTGTACCCGAAGATGCGGGTGCTCGACCAGCTCGTGTACCTCGCCGAGCTGCACGGGCTCGACAACACGCGGGCGCACCAGGCGGCGGAGGGCTGGATCGAGCGGCTCGGCCTGTGTGAGCGGCGCCGGGACGAGGTGCAGAAGCTCAGCCTCGGCAACCAGCAGCGGGTGCAGCTGGCCGCCGCGCTCGTGCACGACCCGGCGGTGCTGGTGCTGGACGAGCCGTTCTCCGGGCTGGACCCGATCGCGGTCGACGTGATGAGCGAGGTGCTGCGCGAGAAGGCGGCGGCCGGGGTGCCGGTGGTGTTCTCCAGCCACCAGCTGGATCTGGTCGAGCGGCTGTGCGACCGCGTCGGGATCATCCAAAAGGGACGGATGGTGGCGTGCGGGGCGGTGGCGCAGCTGACTTCCGCGGCGCTGCTCGTCGTGTCCGCACCGGATGCGCGGTGCGGCTGGGCCGGGGAGCTGCTCGGGGTGCGGGTGGTGGCCGACGAGCCGGGCCGGACCGTGCTGGAGCTGGGTCCCGGGGTGGACGACCAGTGCGTGCTGTCGGCCGCGCTGGCGACCGGCGCGGTGCGAGAATTCCGGTGGCGACGGCCGAGCCTGGCCGAGCTGTTCCGGAACGTGGTCACGGGGAGCGGGGAATGACGGTCTTACCCGTCAAGGGTGTCGTCCTGGTCGCGCGGCGGGAGCTGAACACCCGCCTGCGCACGCGGTCCTTCGTGGTCGGGACCGTGGTGATCCTGCTGGTGCTCGGCGGGTACCTGCTGCTGCAGGCGACGCTGATCAAGGACGCGGACACGTCGAAGGTCGGGCTGACCGGGCAGGCCACGGCCATCGCGGAGCAGCTGCGGGAGGCGGCCGACGCGGCCGGCGCGCACGTCGAGACGGTGCCGATGGCGAACGCGGAGCAGGGCGAGCAGCAGGTGCGCGACGGTGACCTGGACGCGCTGGTCTCCGGCAGCGCGGCCGATCTGCGCGTGGTGGTGAAGGCGGAGCTGGACCAGCAGCTGCGGGCGGTGCTGAACGGGATCGCGCAGCAGCAGGTGCTCAACGCGAAGCTGCTGGAAGCCGACCTCGACCCGGCGCAGGTGATGCGCGAGGTGGGGCAGGCGCAGGTCCGGCTGACCGAGCTGGAGCCCCGCGACGCCGACAGCGGCCAGCGGCTGGCGATCGGGCTGGTGATCGTGTTCCTCATGTTCTTCGGCATCCAGGCCTACGGCGGCATGGTGGCGCAGGGCGTGGTCGAGGAGAAGGCCAGCCGGGTCGTGGAGATCCTGCTGTCGACGTTGCGGCCGTGGCAGCTGATGCTGGGCAAGGTGATCGGACTCGGGCTGGTCGGCCTGGTGCAGCTGCTGATCCTGGCGGTGGCCGGGCTCGCGATGGCGGTCGGCAGCGGCGCCGTGACATTGGGCGGGGTCGCGATCGGCACGGTCGCCTGGGGGCTGCTGTGGTACCTGCTGGGGTTCTTCCTGTACGCGACGGTCTACGCCGCGGCCGGGTCGCTGGTGTCGCGGCAGGAGGACACCGCGTCCGTGGTGACGCCGGTGAGCCTGACGCTGATGGTCGGGTTCGTGGCCGGGTTCAACATCCTGATCCAGGACCCCGATTCGGCCGGGGCCCAGGTGCTGTCGCTGATCCCGGTGTTCTCGCCGATCCTGATGCCGGGCCGGATCGCCGCCGGGGTGGCCGCGTCGTGGGAGGTGTCCGTGGCGCTTGTCTTGACTGTCGTGTTCGGTGCCGTGCTGACCTGGGTGAGCGGCCGGGTGTACCGCAACGCGGTACTGCACACCGGCAGCCGCATGCGGTTACGCACGGCGCTGCGTCCCTAGGCGCCAGGCTCGAGGTCGAGGAGGCCAGCGAGGTCGCGCAGGCAGTCCTCGAAGCTCAAAACCTCCGCTGCGGGAACAGTTAGGTGATGGCGTTGAAGCGCTCCAGCGCGACCTTGCGTTCCTGAGCGTGGTCGACCATCGGGGCCGGGTAGTTCTTCGGTGGGCGCGGTAGCTTCCACGGCTGGTGCACGGCCTTGCCGGGGATCTCGCGCAGCTCCGGGACGTACTTCCGCACGTAGGCGCCGTCCGGGTCGAACTTCTCGCCCTGCGTGGTGGGGTTGAAGATGCGGAAAAAGGGCGCCGGGTCGGTGCCGGTGCCCGCCACCCACTGCCAGTTCAGCTGGTTGGACGCCAGGTCGCCGTCCACGAGGTGGTTCATGAAGTGCCGGGCGCCGAGCCACCACGGCAGGTGCAGATCCTTGACCAGGAAGCTCGCGACGATCATCCGGACGCGGTTGTGCATCCAGCCCTCGGCGAGCAGCTGCCGCATCCCGGCGTCGACGATCGGGTACCCGGTGCGGCCGGCGCGCCAGCGCTCGAAGCACTCCCGGCCGGTGTCGTACTCCAGTTTGTCGAAGCGCTCGTCGTAGTTCTTGCGCGCGGTCTCCGGGCGGTGGTGGAGAACGTCGGCGTAGAACTCGCGCCAGGCCAGTTCGCTGCGCAGGGATTCGGCGTCCTCGCCGTGCCGGGTACCGAGGTCGGCCAGCAGGGTGCGCGGGTGGATGCAGCCCCAGCGCAGGTACGGCGAGAGGCGCGTGGTGGCCGGCCGGTCGGGGCGGTCGCGGTTCACCGCGTAGCCGTCCAGGCCGCCGTCGAGGAACTTCTCCCACACCTCGTGCGCGGCGGCTTCGCCCGGATGCGGCAGAATCATCGAGCCGAGGCCGGGTTTTTCGGGGAGACGGAAGGGCTTCTCCGGTTCGAGCCAGTCCACTGTGGAGTCTTCAGCCGGACCGCGCCAGCCGTGCCGGCACCAGGCGCGGTAGAAGGCGCTGAAGACCCGGTAGGGCTCACCGTCGGGTTTGGTGATGCGCCCCGGCGTCACGGCGTAGGGCGAACCGCACTCCACCCACTCGATCTCGCCCAGCGCGTCGGCCACCGCCCGGTCCCGGCGGCTCCCGTACGGCGCCGTGTCGGTGCTGACGTGCACGCTTTCCGCACCGATCGACCGCGCCACCCGCGACACCTCGCGCACCGGATCGCCGCGCACCACCATCAACCGCCCGTCCAGGCTCTCCGCCAGCGCCTCCAGGCAGCCGTACAGGAACGCCTGCCGTGGCTTGCCCGCCGGCGTCAACAACGCATCGTCGAGCACGTACAGCGCGAGAACCCGGGAGGCGCGCTCGGCCGCACTCACCAGTGCGGGCAGATCGGCGAGCCGCAAATCGCGCCGAAACCACAACAAGGCGGTACTCACGGTCGCCGACTCTAGGCGATCGGGGGTAATCCGGCTCGGTGACTACTCGATCGGGAACGCCGGTGACCCTGGGTACGGCTAGATCATGTGCGGCAGACACCGGAGGACCCCGTGTTCGAGGGCGCCCATGCCCTGGTCGACCTCGTCCGGACGCTGTACCGGCACCCCGGCCTGAGCAGGCGGGATCCCGAGCTGCGCGTCCGCGGCGACGTGCCGCTCCCCTTGGTCTGCCTGCTGCGCAAGCCGGGCTCGGCGAAGTTCCTGCCGCGGCTGGGCGCCCAGCTGGACATCGAACTCCGGCAGGTCCCGCACGCCTACCTCGACGCGAACGCGGTGCGCAACGCCGCGGTCATGCCGCTGCTGGAGGAGCTGCACGACCGCCTCGGCGCGGACGCGTTCGCTGCGCGACTGGACCGGCCAGCGCGGGCCCGGTGGCGCGGACGCGACGGTCGAGCACGTGCCGGTCGGCGGGTGAAGCAAGGCCGCGCTGAGCGTGCTGTGGTGGCTCCTGCGGTACTTCGGGTTCCGGTGGAGCCGTCACCGCGTGCCCGGGCTGGGCCGGGAGAGCCGCTGGTTCATGCGCCAGCCGTTCATGGTCCCGCGTCACTCGGCGGACTTCCTCGGGTTCGCCGAGCGCCTGACCCGGGACCGGCTCGGATCGGAGAACCCGGAGCAGCTCAAGAAACTGCTCGTGCACGCGTTCCTGCAGGACCTTCGCGAGGCGTACCGCCGCCGGAAGCTGCGGGGCCTGCCGCGGCGGCGGGGACGGCGGCGCACGGCGTACGTGACCGTGCTGCTCGACAACGTCACCGAGGCCAACGGCGGCTGGGAACTGCTCCGGCTGATCAACGAGGTGCGCAACGAAACGGGTGCCCTGGACCCGCTGCTGATCATCACCGCGAGCGACGAGCGCCCGCCGCCGGTCGCGGAGCCGGCCGCCGGGGCCGAGCCGGCCGCCCGCGCCACCCGGGCCTGGTCGAGCTGGAAGCACCGGTTGCCGGGACGGTGGCAGATGCTGGCCGGCGACGCGCGGTACCTGTTCATCGACCTGCCCAAGCCGTCGGCGGCGATCACGCCGGAGGACGCCGGCGTGTGGGAGGACCGACAGGCCGGGCCGGTCGCGCCGCCGTGGATCGCGCGCCGCGGAGTGCTCGAACTCGCTGTGGCCGCGTTGTTGGTGGTGAGCCTCGCGCCGACCGCGGTGAAGGTGGACGAGTACCGGGGCGCGCACTGCTCGTTCTTCCGGGCCGGGTTGTCCTCGGGCGTGGCCACGAAGGTCGTGGACGGACAGTGCGTCGGCTACAGCGACAACGCGCGCCAGATCTTCGGGGAGAACGAACGCCTGCGGCAGGCGCAGTTGCTGGTGTTCGCGGAGAACGCGAAGGCCGAGGAGCTGCACCGCGCCAACCCGGGACGCGCGTACGTGAGCGTGGTGTACCGGGCGGGGCTGACGAACAACGAGCACTCGCCCGCGACCGCGCACGCCGTCGCCGAGGAGCTGGAAGGCGTGGTGATCCGGCAGCGCGAGCAGAACGACCCGTCGGCGAGCGTGAAGCCGCTGCTGCGGGTGGTCGTGGCCAATTGCGGGACCGGGATGTCGGCCGCGGACGTGGTGACCCGGGACATGCTGGTGCCCTTGATCGAGGGCGATCCGGGGATCCTCGGGGTGCTCGGGTTCGACCGGAGCGTCGCGCAGACCGAGCAGGCGATCGCGGAGCTGGGTGCGCACGGGATTCCCGCGCTGGGCACGACGTTGACGGCGGTGGGACTGGCGGATCGGTCGCCGCTGTACTTCCAGCTGGTGCCGGACAACACCCAGCAGGCCGAGTTGCTCGCCGGGTACACGCGGTACGTGGGGGCGCCGAAGGTGACGATCTACCACCCGCCGCTGGATCCGGGGAACAGTTATGTGAGCACGCTGGTCGAGGTGGTGCGGCAGCGGCTGGCCGGGATCGAGGTGGCGAGCCAGGGCTGGACCACGAGTGTCGGATCGTTGCCGTCGCCGTGCCGGGATCCGGCCCGCCGGAGCCGCGAAATCGTGTTCTATGCGGGGCGGGAGACCGAGTTCGGTGATTTCCTGCGCACGGTGCGGAGCAATTGCGCCGAGCCGCGGAAACTGCCGCGAATCGTCGCGGACGACGCGGTGTCGCGGTTCGTGGCGCACGCGCCGGACCGGAATCGCAGCGAGCTGAACGGGATTCCCGTCTCCTACGTCGGGATGGGCAGCCCGGTGGTGCTCGGCGGGCAGGCGTGCGTGGACGGACGGCCCGGGGCGCTGCCCGGGGGCGGGCCCGCGCTGGACGCGTTCTGCGCCGGCTACGCCGATCTGTTGCGGGACTTGCGGAGGCTGCCCCCGGAGGAGGCGCCGACGACGCCGTGGGCTGGGGAGCGGGTGGGCGGCCTCTACGACGCGGCTGCTTTCTTCCTGGACGCGGCCCGGCGGTTGCCGGTCCTCGGGGTGCTTCCGGTGCGGTGGCCCCGAACCGGGCGGCGGTGGCGCAGCAGTTCCGCGAGATGACCTTCCAGGGCGCGACGGGCGAGATCAGCTTCGAGAGGTCACGGATCGCGAACGACCGGAGCCTGGCGATCCTGACGATCGCGAACATCTCCCGGCTCGATGGCTCGCTTTCGCTGGACAGCTTGCCCACCAGGTACGCGCAGGTGGGGCCCGGACGGGGTTGCTCGGGTGACATGCCCCCGAGGTGGCCAACGGTGCCCGCATCAACGGACCAACCGCGCAAACGCCCCACCGACCAAAACAGAACGGCGCGCCCCGCCAAGGGGACGCGCCGTCAGCAACGCCGAACCGCAAGCGGACTCAGCGCTCGGAGATCGCGGTGTACTCGCGCTCCTTCTCGCCGATGTAGATCTGCCGCGGGCGGCCGATCTTCGTCTGCGGGTCGTTGATCATCTCGCGCCAGTGCGCGATCCAGCCGGGCAGCCGGCCGAGCGCGAACAGCACCGTGAAGAACTGCGTCGGGAACCCGAGCGCGCGGTAGATCAACCCGGTGTAGAAGTCGACGTTCGGGTAGAGCTTGCGCTCGATGAAGTAGTCGTCCGAGAGCGCGGTCTCCTCGAGGCGCTTCGCGATGTCCAGGAGCTCGTCGTTCGGCGCGAGCTTGCCCAGGATCTGGTCCGCGGTGCGCTTGATGATCTTGGCGCGCGGGTCGTAGTTCTTGTACACCCGGTGGCCGAAGCCCATCAGGCGCACACCCTTTTCCTTGTTCTTCACGCGGTTGACGAAGTTCGCCACGTCACCGCCCTCAGCCTTGATGCCGTTCAGCATCTCCAGCACAGCGCTGTTGGCGCCACCGTGCAGCGGCCCGAACAGCGCCATGATCCCGGCCGAAATGCTCGCGAACAGGTTGGCCTCGGACGAGCCGACCAGCCGCACCGTCGACGTGGAGCAGTTCTGCTCGTGGTCGGCGTGCAGGATGAACAGCAGGTCCAGAGCCTTGGCGACCTCGGGGTCGACCTCGTACGGCTCGGCGGGCAGGCCGAACGTCATCCGCAGGAAGTTCTCCACCAGGCCCAGCGAGTTGTCCGGGTACAGGAACGGCTGGCCGATGGACTTCTTGTAGGCGTACGCCGCCAGCGTCGGCACCTTGGCCAGCAGCCGGACGGTGGACAGCTCCACGTTCGGTTCGTCGAACGGGTTGAGCGAGTCCTGGTAGAAGGTGGACAGCGCGGACACCGCGGAGGACAGCACCGGCATCGGGTGCGCGTCACGCGGGAAGCCGTCGAAGAAGCGCTTGAGGTCCTCGTGCAGCAGGGTGTGCCGGTTGATCTTCTGGGTGAAGTCGTCCAGCTGCGCCTGAGTCGGCAGGTTGCCGTAGATCAGCAGGTAGGAGACCTCGAGGAAGCTGGAGCGCTCGGCCAGCTGCTCGATGGGGTAGCCGCGATAGCGGAGGATCCCGGCGTCACCGTCGATGTAGGTGATGGCCGAGGAACACGACCCGGTGTTGACGAACCCCGGGTCGTACGTGATGTACCCGGTCGACGCCAGCAGCTTCCCCAGCTCGACGCCGGGAGCACCCTCGACGGCATTGACAACCTTCAGCTCGTGCTCGCCAGTCGGTAGGCGCAGCGATACGGTGCCGCCACCGGTCGCCGCAGTCGCGTCGGACATGCAGGTCGTCCCTCTCACGGTCACACGGGCCGGCAGCTCCTGCAGGTCACACAGGCAGCTTCGTGAACGCGCGTGACCGGAAATCGTCCGCGCACACCGCCCCGCTGGGGTATTAATTCCCCCATTACGCTAGTCGAACAACGGGCCTTCGCGCAGCCATTGTGTTACCTAGAGCAAACCGTTGGGATCAGGTTCACACCATCTCGGCCGCGGTGGGCGGCTCGGCGCCACTTCGGGAGACAGTGATGGACGCAGCCTTGGCCGCGAAAGTCAAGGCCTCGCGCCAGCCGGACTCGCCCAGATCCGTGAGCGTGCCCACATTCCGATCGTGCAGCCACGACAGCAGTGCGCCCTGCACCGTGTCGCCGGCGCCGATCGTGTCCACCAGCTGCGCGGGCGCGGACGGTACCGAAACGGTCACGGATCCGGTGTGGACGGCCAGACCGTCGCCGCCGCGGGTCAGGACGACGGCGTCGACCCCGGCGTCCAGCCACGACTTGATCGCCGCGTCCAGCCCGGCGGCGCCGGCGAGCCACTCGCCGTCGTCGTCGGACAGCTTCAGCAGGCGCACGTCCGGCAGCCACGAGGTGAACCGGCGGCGGTAGGCGTCGGCGTCGGCGATGAGGTCGGCCCGGATGTTCGGGTCCAGCGCGGTCAGCACGCCGCGGGCGGCTTCACGGCGCAGCACCGTCTCGTAGCTGGTGGCGCCGGGCTCCAGGACCATGCCGAGCGTGCCCAGGCACAGCACGGTGACGTCCTCAGGCAACGGGCCGGGGTCGGCGACGAGCCGGTCGGCCGTGCCCTCGGTGTAGAAGGTGTAGCTCGCCGACCCGTTCGGCGCGAGCGCCACGACGGCGAGGGTCGTGTTCTCCGGACCCTCCTGCACCATCGATATGTCGACGTTCGAGGCCGTCAGACGGTCCCGCAGGGCCTGCCCGAAGCGGTCGGTCGAGATCCGGGACAGGAACGCGGTCGGCGTGCCGAGCCGCCCGGCCGCGAGGGCCACGTTGTACGGGCCGCCGCCGAGGCGCGGCACCAGGGACGTCAGGCCGTCGTTCGTCTTCTCGGCACCCGGCACCAGGTCGACCAGCGCCTCGCCACCCACCACGATCACGGGCGAGATGCTAGCCCGCCCAGCAACAACTCAGACAGCGCCGTGAAGGCCTCCGCGTCCGACACCCCGGTCCGCGAGCCGACCACGCCGGTCTGGATGGCCTCGACGAGCACCGCGGCCATCTCCGCGATGAGCGTCGCGTGCACGTCGCGGAACACCCCGTCCGCCACGCCCTTGGCGATGAACGACCGGATCTTCGCCGCCGCGGCCCTGCTGTTCAGCTCGTAGGCCGCGCGGGCCGGGGCGAAGTCGTTGATGTCCCGCATGAACGCCGGAGACGCCCGGTTCAGGTACTCGGCGATGCCGCTCAGGTAGACGCCGATGATCTCGCGCGCGTCCTCGATGCCGGCGATCCGCTCGTCGAGCAGGTCGGCGGCGCCCTTGAAGTAGTGCGCCACCACGCGGACGGCGAGCTGCTCCTTGCTGGGCGCCAGCGCGTACAGCGTCGACTTCGAGCAGTGCGTCTTCGCGGCCAGGTCGTCGAGCGTGAAGTGGACGAAGCCCTCGACCAGGAACAACTCCTCCAGCTCGGCGAGCAGCGCCCGCTGCCGGGCGGTCAGCGCCTTGCCACCCGGGGGTCGTAGCGCCTCGCGACTGGTCATCGGACCACCGTATGTGCTGTACTGGAGACGATTACAGAGTACTGTCTTGAGTACACCCCTTCGGAGGCTGCCATGCCGGTCGACCGCCTGCTCCCCGGCCGCGAGTACGAGGACCTGCTCGCGCTGGCGACGGAACTGGCCCGCGACGAACTCAAGCCGCTCGCCGCCGAGTACGAGGAGGCCGAGCGCTTCCCGCGCGAGCAGTTCCGGCTGCTCGGCAAGTCGGGTCTGCTCGGGTTGCCGTACTCCGAGCGCTGGGGCGGCGGCGAGGTGCCGTACGAGGTGTACCTGCAGGTGCTGGAGGAGATCGCGGCCGCGTGGATGTCGGTCGGCGTCGGGCTCTCGGTGCACACCATGTCCTGTTACGCGCTGGCCCACCACGGCACCGACGAGCAGCGCGACCGGTGGCTGCCGGACATGCTCGAGGGGCAGCTGCTGGGCGCGTACGCGCTGTCGGAGTCGCACGCCGGGTCCGACGCGGCGGCGCTGTCGACGCGGGCACGGCTGGACGGTGACCAGTACGTCGTCAACGGCACGAAGGCGTGGATCACGCACGGCGGCGAGGCCGACTTCTACACGACGATGGTGCGCACCGGCGAGTCCGAGATCTCGTGCCTGCTGGTGGACGGCCACACGCCGGGCCTGTCCGCGGCGCCGCCGGAGCGGAAGATGGGGCTCACCGGATCGACCACGGCGCAGATGATCTTCGCCGACGCGCGGGTGGACGCCGACCGGTTGATCGGCCCGGCAGGCGCCGGGATGCGGATCGCGCTGTCCTCATTGGACTCCGGGCGGCTCGGGATCGCCGCCTGCGCGGTGGGTTTGGCGCAGGCGGCGCTCGACGAGGCCGTCGCGTACGCGAAGGGGCGCACGCAGTTCGGCAAGCCGATCATCGACTTCCAGGGCCTGGAGTTCCTACTCGCCGACATGGCCGCCGCGGTCGACTCGGCCCGCGCGACGTACCTGGACGCCGCGCGGCGGCGCGACCGCGGGATGCCGTTCGGCCGCCAGGCGTCGGTCGCGAAGCTGATCGCGACCGACGCGGCGATGAAGGTGACCACCGACGCCGTCCAGGTCCTCGGCGGCGCCGGGTACACGCGCGACTTCCCGGTGGAGCGCTACATGCGCGAGGCGAAGGTGCCGCAGATCTTCGAGGGCACCAACCAGATCCAGCGCATGGTGATCGCGCGCCACCTGAAGCGCACGTGACCGACTCGCGGTAGGTGCGGGCTGGCGTCCCGCAACAGCCAATTCACCGCCCCGAACAGCCAACTCACCGCCCGGAGGAGCAAACACGCCGCAGCCAGCGTGTTTGCCGGCCCGGGCGGCGAGTTTGCCGGGGCGGGCCGGAGGGCGGGCTACTCGGCGTAGCGGCGCGGCGTCACCACGCCCTCGCCGCTGGTGTCGTCGAAGCGGTAGACCTCCTGGCCGCGCACGAAGACCCGCATGGCCCGGTTCATCACGTCCAGCGGGTCGCCCGACCACAGCACGATGTCGGCGTCCAGGCCCGGCTTCAGCGAGCCGATCCGGTCGTCCAGCGACAGCATCGCGGCCGGGTTGACCGTCAGCGCCCGCAGCGCGGTCTCCGGGTCCAGCCCGTCCTTCACGGCGAGCGCGGCCTGGTAGACGAGGAAGTTGATCGGCACCACCGGGTGGTCCGTGGTGATCGCGATCTTCACCCCGGCCCGCGCCAGGATGCCGGCCGACCGCAGCGTCCGGTTCCGCAGCTCGACCTTCGACCGCGTGGTGAACAGCGGCCCGAGGATCACCGGGACGTCCTTCTCCGCCAGCACGTCGGCGATCAGGTGCCCCTCGGTGCCGTGGTTGACCACCAGCTTGTAGCCGAACTCCTCGGCGAGCCGGATCGCGGTCACGATGTCGTCGGCGCGGTGCGTGTGCTGGTCCCAGTACAGTTCGCCGTCGAGGACCTTCGCCAGCGTTTCCAGCGTCAGGTCCACGTCGAACGGCTTGCCCTCGGCCCGCGCGTGGTCGCGCTGGGCGGCGTAGTTGCGGGCCTTCGTGAACGCCTCACGGATGATCGCCGCGACACCGAGCCTGGTCGACGGCGTCTGCTTCTTGTCGCCGTACACGCGCTTCGGGTTCTCGCCCAGCGCGCTCTTCACGCTGACCGCCTCGTCGAAGACCATGTCGAGTGCGGTGCGGCCCCACGTCTTCACCGCGACGGTCCGCCCGCCGATCGGGTTGCCGGAACCGGGCTTGATCACCACGCTGGTGACCCCGCCGGAGAGGGCGTCGTCGAAGCCGATCTCGAACGGGTCGATGCCGTCGATCGCGCGGAAGCGGGCGCCGTTCGGGTCGGTCATCTCGTTCGTGTCGTTGCCGGCCCAGCCCTCGCCCTCCTCGTGCACGCCGAGGTGGGTGTGGGCGTCGACGAACCCGGGCAGCACCCAGGTGCCCGAGGCGTCCACCAGCTCCGCGTCCTCCGGGACGTCGACCTCCGCGGCCGTGCCGACCGCGGTGATCCTGCCGTTTTCGACCAGAACCGTGCCGCCGTCGATCGGGTCACCCTCGACCGGCACCACGTATCCGCCAACAATCGCCTTCACCATGGTGAGCCACGCTAACGGAACCGCTTCACCAGCTGCACGAGGTGGTAGCGCGCCCCGGTGAGGAACGCGGCGCGCCGCAGGGTCAGCAGCACGCCCGCGTCCGCCGAGCCGGACCGGGTCAGCCGTGGACGCGGATTCCCCAGCTGCCGGTCCACGAGCCGCCCGGCTCCAGCTCGATCAGGTCGGTGCCCGAGTTCAGCGCGTCGGCCGGGCACGTCATCGGCTCGATCGCGACGGCGCGGCCACGGCCGACCAGGTCGGTGGGCGTGAACACCTGCACCCAGCCGAAGTCCGGCCCGGCCCACACGTCGACGCTGCGTTCGCTGTGGGACAGGACGTGGTGGAACCGGCCGTCCTCGGCCGCGACTAGACCGCCGAACGCCGTGTCCAGGTCGACCTCGGCGAGAACGCGGCCCTCGCGGAAGTCGTACTCGGTGCCCGCGGTGTCCTGCTCGTCGCCGTAGGGCAGCTGCTGGTCACCCACGTAGGGGCGCACCCGGGTGGCCGGCAGGGTCAGCGTCAGCTCGTCGGTCGGCACGTCGCCGATGCGGAAGTACGGGTGCGCGCCCACACCGACCCCAATGGCGGACTCGCCCTCGTTGCGGATCTCGTGGGTGACGGTCAGCTCGCGCGGCGCCAGGTCGTAGGTGATCCGCGCCTGCAGCGGCACCGGCCAGCCCGGCTGCTTCCCGACCTCGATCTCGAACGTGATCGACGATTCGGCGTGCTCGACGAGCGTCCACTCGCGGTGCCGGGTCAGGCCGTGGATGGCGTTGCCGCGGGCCTCCTCGGTGACCTCCAGCTGCTGCTCCTCGCCCTGGTAGGTCCACCGCGCGGCCTTGGTCCGGTTGGGCCACGGCAGCAGGATCTGCCCGGCGCCCTTCGGCGGGTGCTCGTCCTCGGCGAAGGTCTCCAGGTAGGGCACGCCGCTGATCTCGAACGCCCGCAGGCCCGCACCGATCTCGGTGACGACGGCGCGCGCGTTGCCGCGGGTGATCTCGAACTGCTGTCCCGTGGGGTTGGCCATGCCGACGAACATAGCGCCCGGAGAACTAACTAGACCGGTCGTCATAGTTTGCGCTAGGGTGATCGTCATGACCCGGAGAACCGACACCCGCAACCGCATGGTCGCCTCGGCCGCGGAGCTGTTCCACACGCAGGGCTACCACGCCACCGGGCTGAACCAGCTGGTCAGCGCCGGTGGAGCGCCGAAGGGGTCACTGTACTTCCACTTCCCCGGCGGCAAGGAGCAGTTGGCCGCCGAGGCGGTGGCGTTCTCCAGCGGGAACATGGCGGCCCTGCTGCGCTCGACGCTCGACGCGGCGTCCGACGGCCCCACCGCCATCGGACGGGTGATCGACGCGCTGGGCCGCAACCTCGCCGACTCCGGTTACCGGTCCGGCTGTCCGATCGCGACGGTCGCGCTCGACGCAGGCGACAGCGAACCGATCCGGCAGGCGTGCACCGACGGGTACGCGTCCTGGCACGCCGTCATCACCGAGTACCTCACCGGACAGGGCATCGCAGCCGGGAAGGCGGCGACGCTGGCGACCATCGCACTCAGCGCCATCGAGGGCGCCCTGCTCCTGGCCAAGACCCAGCACGACCTCGCGCCGCTGCACGCCGTCGGCGAGCACCTGCGAGCCACCTTCGAACGGGAGCTGTCATGAAGGTCCACCACCTCAACTGCGGCACCATGCGCCCGCTCGGCGGGCGTCTGGTCGACGGCCGCGGCGGGTTCCTGCACCGCGCCGAGCTGGTCTGCCACTGCCTGCTCGTCGACACCGGCGCCGAACTGGTCCTGATCGAGACCGGCATGGGGTCACCGGCCGTCGACCGCGCCGACGAGTGGCTGGGCGCGAAGTTCGTGCGCATGGTCGGCGTGCGGACGTCGGTGGCGGAGACCGCCGCCGAGCAGGTCCGGCGGCTCGGCTACGACGTCGAGGACGTCCGGCACGTCGTCCTGACGCACCTCGACCTCGACCACGCCGGCGGGCTGGTCGACTTCCCGCACGCCACCGTGCACGTCTACGCGGAGGAACTGCGGACGCTGCAATCACCGCGAGACGCGAAGGAACGCTGGCGGTACAAGCAGGTCCACTTCGCGCACGGTCCACAGTGGAGCAGCTACCCGGACACCGGCGAGGAGTGGTTCGGCTTCGGCGCGGTGCGCGAGCTGAAGGGGCTGCCACCGGAGATCCTGCTGGTCCCGCTCGGCGGGCACACACGCGGGCACGCCGGGGTGGCGGTGGACACCGGTGACGGCTGGCTGCTGCACGCCGGTGACGCGTTCTTCCACCACGGCCAGATCGATCCGGTCCGCCCGCACGCCACACCGGGTCTGGCCTGGTTCGAGGCCAGGGTGGAGACCGTGTCCGGCGCGCGACGGGAGAACCACCGGCGGTTGCGGGAACTGGTGCGCGACCACGGCGACGAGGTCACGGTGCTGTCGGCGCACGATCCCTGGTTCCTGAAGCACGTCGGCTGACGGTTCAGCGAGCGAGCACGGACAGCACTGCGCTCCGGGGCAGCAGCCGCGCCACACTCGTCAGCACGGAGTTGCCGCGGCCGGACACCACAACGGGGCCTTTGCGGGCCGCCAGCGCGGTCAGCGCCTCCCGGGCGACCTCCTCCGGCGTCTGCACCAGCCAGGCCGGAACGTCACCCGCCTGCTGGGCGCCGGGCGCCGTCACCCCGGGACACAGCGCCATCACATGGATCCCGCGCGCCTTCTGCTGGCGGGCTGCCTCGCCCAGCTGGACCTCAACTGCCGGGCGGTGGTGGCTCTGGCGCACGCGTTCCTCGGCGTCGCGGAGCCAGGTGCGGCGCTGGTGAACGTCTCCTCGACGCTGGGGCACGGTTCGGTGAGCCGGTCTTCGCGGCGGTCCACCGCGGTCACGGTGTACCCCGCCCAGGCCAGTGCCGTCGCGAACGTCCGGCCGATGCCGGCGCTGGCTCCGGTGACCAGCGCCCTCACTGCCGGGCCTTCGGGCGGGTCTGCGGGGCGAAGGCGAACGAGATGCCTTCCATCAGCGCCTTGCGCTGGGTGTTGTGGAACGCGGCGACGAGCCAGCGCCCCTCCTCGCACACGAGCGTGTAGGTCTGGACCTTCGTCAGCTTCACAGGCCGCTTGCCCTTCACCGTGTCGCCGCGGCTGGTCAGGACCGCCGCCTCCGCACCGAGGAACCGCACGTCGACCATCTCGTGCGCGAGCCGGGTGCCCTTGAGGAACTTGGCGAACAAGGCGCGATGACTGTCGGCGATGTCCTGCCGCCCCTGGTGGCGGGTGCCGACGAAGGTGATGTAGGTGGCGTCCTCGGTGAAGTGCGCGGCGTAGGCGTCGGCGTCACCTCGAGCCCACGCCTCGGCCAGCGAGTCCAGAACCGCGGCGACGGCTGCCGTCCGATCGGTGTCGATCAATCCTCCCGTTCGCTACACTTGTCTTCGTCAATGCAGTATCTGCACGCGTGCAGATACTAGGCATGGACGCCGTCGGACTGCACGGCCTGGCCGGCGCGGAGGCGGCCGGCCTGCACGCGACCGAGTGGTACGCGCTCAGCCTGCTCGACCTCGAGGGGTCACTGACCTCCGGCAAGTTGTCCACGCGCACGGGCCTGACGACCGGCGCCACGACCCGGCTGATCGACCGCCTGGAACGCGCCGGTTACGTGCGCCGCACCGCGGACCCGGCCGACCGCCGCAAGGTGGTCGTCGAACCCGTGCCGGACGCGCTGGCCGGCGTCGACGCGATCGTCGGCCCGGCCCGGCGCCACATCGCCGAGGTGATCGCGCAGTACACCCCCGAGCAACAGGAGGTCCTCTTCGACTACTTCGCCCGCGCCGCGCCGGCCTACCGCGCGGCGTCCGAGGAGATCCGGCGGGCGCGCACGGAGCGGTGACGCGGTCATCGTGGCGCCGGGGTGCGGTCCCCGGTCTCCGAGGACCGCATCAGGAACCAGTTGACCAACCACAACAGGATGCCGACACTGAGCAGGATCGCCGCGATCGCGTAGTCCCGCGCCGGACGGCCGGACAGCGGGCTCACCAGGTACAGGCAGAACACCGCGGCCAGCGCCGGGATGATCGTGGGCGCGCGGAAGTGCGGGTGATCCACCCTCTCCCGGCGCAGCACCAGCACCGCGACGTTGACGATGGCGAACACCACCAGCAGCAACAGCGCCGTCGTCCCGCCGAGCACGCTGATGTCCACCGTGGACACCAGCACGATCGCGATGAGACTGGTGAACACGATCGACACCCACGGCGTGCGGCGCAGCGGGTGCACCGTGCCGAGCACCTTCGGGATGATCCGCTCGTTCGACATGCCGTAGAGCAGGCGGCTGGCCATCAGCATGTTGATCAGGGCGGAGTTGATGACCGCGAACAGGCCGATGGCGGAGAACACCTCGCGCGGGAAGCCGGGCGCGCCGACGTCGAGCACCTTCAGCAGGGCGTCGCTCTTCGCGGCGGCCAGCTCGTCGGCCGGCACCAGCAGGGACGAGGTCAGCGACACGAGCACGTAGATGGTGGCTGCGACGACCATTCCCCACAGCATCGCCTTCGGGAAGATGCGCACCGGGTCGCGGCACTCCTCGGCCATGTTGACCGAGTCCTCGAACCCGACCATCGCGAAGAACGCCAGCGAGGTCGCCGAGGTGATGGCGACGAGCGCGGTCTGGTCGGCGGTGTCGATCTCGACCAGGCGGCCGGCGTCACCGGAGCCGTTGAGCACCGCCCACACCCCGGCACCGATGATGATCAGCAGGCCGGACATCTCGATGCAGGTGAGCACCACGTTGGTCTTCACCGACTCGCTCACGCCGCGGAAGTTGATGGCGGCAAGGCCGACGATGAACAGCGGCGCGATCAGCCAGCCCGGGAGGTCGACGAACTCCTTCAGGTAGGTATCGGCGAACGCGATCGCGGCCGAGGACGCGGACGTGATGCCCGAGCACATCACCGCGAACGCGACCATGAACGTCAGGAACGGGATGCGGAAGGCGCGGTTGGTGTAGAGCGCGGCGCCTGCCGCTTTCGGGTACTTCCCGACGAGTTCCAGGTAGCTGAACGCGGTCATGAACGCGACCACGAACGCCAGGAGGAAGGGCAGCCACAGCGCGCCGCCGACGCGGCCGGCCACCTGCCCGGTCAGTGCGTAGACGCCGGTGCCGATGATGTCCCCGACCACGAAGAACAGCAGGAGCTTCGGACCGATGACCCGTTTGAGGGCCGGTTCCTGGGTAGCGCTCACCTCAGCCATGCCCGAGAAGTGTGCCGCAATCCGTTTTGCCGGGCCACGCTTTCGGGGCAATGCCCGCCGTTTGGATCAACGCTGGGGGTAACACCCGTGAGTCGACTGCTTTTCCAAGGAGACCGAGATGACATGCCTGTCGGAGATCTGTTGAACCACGGGCCGGACGGTGGCACCCCGAACGCCTCCGGCCCCGCGCCGGCTGCCCGACGAAGAGCAGCCCCTGCCGAATGGCCGAGCGCGTCCGCGCCGCGCCTGCCGCGGCGCCGGCGGTGTCCCGAGATCCGCCGGCCCCGGGGGTGACCACCCCGGACGGTCAGGCCCGTGCGATGATGCCGAACTCCACTCCGGACGGATCGGTGATCGTCGCGATGCGGCCGTACACGAAGTCCTCCGGTTCGGTGGACTTCCCGCCCGCCGCGAGCGCCCGCGCGACCGTTTCGTCGGTGTCGGCCACCTCGAACGTCGTAGCCCACCTGGAGTCCGCGAGCCCAGGGGCGCCCATGATCCCGCCGACTTCGTGCCCGTCGGGGCGGCGGAGGAACGTGAAATCCAGCTCGGGCAGGTCGGCGTTGCGGTCCAGCGTGAAGCCGAACACCCGCGGGTAGAAGGCGCGGGCGTGCTCAGGCCGGGCCGTGGTCAGGTCGTTGCGGACGAGCGAGCCGGGCTCGTTGACCACCTGGCAGCCGGGCAGCTCACGCCCCTGCCACAACCCGAACCGCGCGCCGACCGGGTCCACCGCCAGCGCGACCCGGGCGCGGCCGCCGAACTCGGCGGGCCCCTCGACGACCTGCCCGCCCGCCGCGCGCACCCGCTTGGCGGTGGCGTCGCAGTCGGCGGTCGCGAGGTACGTCGTCCAGGCCGGGGCGCCTTCGGCGAACCCGGCGGCCACGCGGTCGCCCAGCAGGAACAGGTCGTCGCGCGTGGTCCACCCGAACAGGGCGCCGTAGAACGCGGTGGCGCGCGGGAGGTCGGGAGCGGTGAGGGTCATCCAGGTCGGGGTGCCCTCGGGCTGGTTGGTGTCGACGTAGCTCATACCGCGAACGGTAGGAGCCGAGCAGGTCAGTTCCCGTCCTACTTCGTGACCGCCGCGGCCCGGTAGCGCCAGAACGCCGGCAGCAGCGCGACGGCGATCGCGATGAACACGATGACCAGCACGCCGCCACCGGTCGCGGCGGCGGCCGTGCCGACCGCGGCCGCGGCCCAGCCGTGCGTGAGGTCGGCGATCCGGGGCCCGCCGGCGACGACGACCGTGAACGCGCCCTGCATGCGGCCGCGCATCTCGTCGGTCGCGGCCATCACCAGGATCGCCTGCCGGTAGATCGCGCTGACCATGTCCGCGGCGCCGGCCAGGCACAGGAACACCACGGCGAGCCACAGCGAGTTCGACAACCCGAAGCCGACCACGGCCAGGCCCCACGCGCAGATCGCGATCGTGACGGCGACGCCCTGCCGACGGACGCGGCCGAGCCATCCGGAGAACAACCCGATGACCACGGAGCCGATCGGGATCGCCGCGTACAGCCAGCCCAGGGCGAGGCCACCGCCGGGCGGGTCGCCGAACGTCCGCTCGGCCATCTCCGGGAACAACGCGCGCGGCATGCCGGCGACCATGGCGATGATGTCCACGACGAACGACGCGAGCAGGACCTTCTGGGTGCCCATGTAGCGGAAGCCGTCGAGGACGTCCTTCAGGCCGGCGGCCCGGACGGTGCCGGACAGCGGCGGCAGCGGGGGCAGCCGCCAGACCGCGTACAGCGCGATGACCAGGGCGATCGTGTCGATGAGGTAGAGCGTGGGCAGGCCGATCACCGGCATCAGGGCGCCGGCGGCCATCGGCCCGAACACCATGCCGAACGTGTTGACGGTGCCCGACAGCGCGGCCGCCGCGGGCAGCAGTTCCGGTTCGATCAGCCGGGCCACGATCGCGCTGCGGGTCGGCATGTTGATCGCGAAGAACGCCTGGTTGAACGCCAGGAGCACGAAGACAAGCCACACCGAGCCGACGTCGAAGAACGCCTGCGCCCAGAGCAGGGCGGACACGACGGCGATGCCCGCGTTGCCGAAGATGAGCAGCTTCCGGCGATCGACGGTGTCGGCGATGGCGCCGCCCCACAGCCCGAAGACGAGCAGCGGCACCAGCGCGACGATGCCGGTCAGGCCGACGTACCCGGACGAGCCGGTGAGGTCGAAGACCTGCTTCGGCACGGCGACGGTGGTGAGCTGACTGCCGATCGCGGTGATCGCGGTGCCGGTGAACAGGCGCCGGAAGGCGGGCGTGCGCAGCGGCCGCACGTCGACGACGACCGATTTCAGCAGTTTGCGCTTCTTACCCCGTTGCGACCCCGCCTCGACACTCACAACCGACCAGTTTAGCCGCGCTAACTAACTGCCGCCGGTGATTTAGCTCGCCGGCCGCAGGGCGTGAACGGCCAACTCGCCGCCACGAAGGGCCAACTCGCCGCCACGAACAGCAAACACGGCGCCACGAGCGGCAAACACGCCGACGCCCGGCGTGTTTGCCGCTGCGGGTGGCGAGTTTGCCGCTCCGGGTGGCGTGTTTGCCGCTGCGGGCGGGGTGTTGGCCCTTCGTCGGGTCAGGGGGCGACGCGCTCGATGTGCCAGCCGTCCGGAGTTCGCACGTAGCGGAGCCGGTCGTGCAGCCGGTTCTGCTGTCCCTGCCAGAACTCGACGATCTCGGGCCGGATGCGCCAGCCACCCCAGTGCGGCGGCAGCGGCACCTCGTCGACGTCGCCGAAGCGGCGCTCGATCGAGGACAGCGCGACGTCCAGGTCCCGGCGGCTGGTGACGACCTTCGACTGCGGCGACGCCCACGCCCCGAGCTGCGAGCCGCGCGGACGCTGCTTCCAGTACTCGGCGGTCTCCTTGACGTTGACCTTCTCCACCTCGCCGCGCACGGTCACCTGCCGCTGCAGCGCGTACCAGGGGAAGGTCGCCGACGCGTACCGGGTCACGGTCAGGTCGTGGCTCTTCTTCGAGGTGTAGTTCGTGTAGAACACGACACCGCGCTCGTCGAGGCCCTTGCAGAGCACGGTGCGGGAGGAAGGTCGCCCTTCGGCGTCGGCGGTCGCCAGCACCATGGCGTTGGCTTCGGCGACCCCGGCGGCGATGGCCTCGTTCAGCCAGTCCTGCAGCTGCTCGGTCCAGCTGCCGGCCAGATCGGCCTCGTCCAGCGCCTCGCCGTCGTAGGCCACCCGCATGCCGGGAAGGCGTACCGCAACGTCGTCGATGTTCTCGACCTCTGGCATGTGCCAACCTCCGACCCGCTTACTCACCCGTAACAGCTCACGTTAGGGCCTGGGGAGCCACTCCGAAAGCCAGCGAACGGTGACACCTGCCACGGCCCAGCAGCTCCTCCGCGGTGACCGCATCGGGGGCGAGCGCGGTGATCAGGTAGCCCGCGACCGGCAGCGGCGTCACCGCCCACCAGTCGCCGCTCGACGGCTCCACCACTTCGTCGCCGACCAGCAGTTCGGCCGCCAGCACGCGGTGCCCGGCGAGGACGGCGGCGCTCGCGTCGAGCGCCGGGTCGCCGACGGTGAGGGTCTGGTCCAGCACCGGCCTGCCGCCGGAGGTGACGCGCTGCGACGTGGTGAGCCGTCCGGGTGCTTCACCCGCGCGGCCGAGAACCAGCACCTCGCGCGTGCGGAAACGTGCGGTCTCGTCGAGCGTCGCGACCAGGTCCGCGGTGTGCCGCGCCCGCGCGGTGACCACGGTCGGCTCTGGCAGGTACGCGAGCGACCCACCGGCGCCGACCTCGACGCGCACGGACGACCGGCTGGCCGCCGCGGCAGGCCCGGGCAGCGCGAGCGTCGCGGCGACGCCGGACAGGCGCAGGTCCGCCCCCGGCCCGACCACGACCTCCAGCACCAGCTCGTCCCCGCCGAGCGGGGAGGTGGCCGAGTTGACCAGGTGGACCTGGGCCGCCGCACCGGACGTCCGCCGCGGCACCAGCGTCAGCGGCGGCATCGACTTCAGCTCCCGCAGCACCGTCCGCCCGCCGGCGACCTCGGCGACGAGCCGGGCGTGCGCCTTCACCCGGCCAGCTGCTTGCGCACCCAGGCCGCCACGTCGGGCGCGTCCGGTGTGCGCACCAGCGACTGGGTGATCACCGGCAGCTCCCCGCGCATGCGGCGGGCGTCGGAGGTCATCACGTCCATGTCGGCGTTCACCAGGTGGGCGATGTCGATCTTGTTGATCACCAGCAGGTCCGCCGTCGTGACACCCGGCCCGCCCTTGCGCGGCACCTTGTCCCCGCCCGCGACGTCGACCACGAAGATCTGGCTGTCCGCCAGCCCGCGGCTGAACACCGCGGTCAGGTTGTCCCCACCGCTTTCGATGATCACCAGCTCCAGGCCGGGGAACCGCTCCTCCAGCCGTTCCACCGCATCCAGGTTGGCGGTGATGTCGTCGCGGATCGCGGTGTGCGGGCAGGCGCCGGTCTGCACGGCCTCGATGCGCGCGGGGTCGAGCACCCCGGCCTTGCGCAGGAAGTCGGCGTCCTCGGTGGTGTAGATGTCGTCGGTCACGACGGCGAGGTCGATCTCGTTCCCGAGCGCGCGGCACAGCGCGGCGGTCAGCGCGATCTTGCCGCTGCCGACCGGCCCGCCGATGCCGATGCGGAAGGCCCGGCCGCGGGACGGCGGCGCCTCGTAGCGGTCGGGTTCGGTGGCCGTCGGGTCGAAGTTGACCGGGTGCACGTGGCCGTGCCCGTGTCCGTGTTCAGCTGGCAAAGAGACGCACCTCTTCCTGCTGGTGGCGCAGGTGTGCTTCGGCGAGCAGGTCGAGCGCCGGTGATCCCGGGGGACGGCAGCCGCACCGCCGCGCTCGCCGGCCCGCTGACCGCGAGGTAGGCGACGGCCAGGGCCGCGTCCCGCGGTGTGCCGCCGGAAACAGCGGTGAGCGCGCCGGTGATGATCGGGTGGTGCGGCCGCGGGGTGGCCGTCAGCAGCTCGTCGATCACCGGTGACGGCCAGGCGATCCGGCCGGCGCGCGCGGTGCCCCGCCCCTGGGCGCGCGAGGCCGCGCGCTGAGCCGGTGACGGCGTGCGGGCGTCGAGTTCCTCGTCCAGCCGCGTCCACTGCCTGCACACGACGGACGCGGCGGCGAAGGCGGCGGCCAGGTATCCGGCCGTCCACACGCGACCGTGCAGGAACCCCGGCAGGTCGCGCACCTCGCGGATCAGCCCGCGGGCCACGGCTTCCTCCAGGCCACCGGAGTGCACGTGGCCGCCGCCCGGGAACCGGGAATCGGCCAGCAGGATCGCGGAGATGCCCATCAGAACAGGAAGTACCGCTGGGCCATGGGCACCGGCTGCGGCTCGATCAGCTCGCCGTCCACGTGCACCGCGAAGCTGTCCGCATCGACCTGGATGTCCGGCAGCGCGTCGTTGAGCACCATGTCGGCCTTCGTCACGCGGCGCACGTTGCGCACCGGCACCAGCGGCCGGGTCACCGGAAGTTCGGTGCCGAGCGCTTGCGGCGCGACGAACAGGCTGCTCGCCGCGGCCACGGACGGCGCGGCGCCGAACATGGGCCGCGCGAGCACCGGCTGCGGGGTCGGGATGGACGCGTTCGCGTCGCCCATCGCGGCCCACGCGACGAACCCGCCCTTCAGCACCACGTGCGGCTTCACGCCGAAGAACTTGGGCTCCCACAACACCAGGTCGGCGAGCTTGCCGACCTCGACCGAGCCGATCTCGCCGTCCATCCCGTGCGCGATGGCCGGGTTGATCGTGTACTTGGCGACATAGCGACGGGCCCGCAGGTTGTCCGCGGCGCCGTCGCCGGGCAGTGCTCCACGGCGGCGTTTCATCACGTGCGCGGTCTGCCAGGTGCGGATGATCACCTCGCCGATCCGGCCCATCGCCTGCGAGTCCGAGCTCATCATCGAGATGGCGCCGAGGTCGTGCAGCACGTCCTCGGCCGCGATGGTGCTCGGGCGTGATCCGGCTCTCGGCGAAGGCCAGGTCCTCCGGCACCGACGGGTTGAGGTGGTGGCACACCATGAGCATGTCGAGGTGCTCGTCGAGGGTGTTGACCGTGTGCGGGCGGGTCGGGTTGGTCGACGAGGGCAGGAAGTTCGGCAGCCCGGCGACCTTGATGATGTCCGGCGCGTGCCCGCCGCCGGCGCCCTCGGTGTGGTAGGCGTTGATCGACCGGCCGGCCACTGCGTCCATAGTGGACTCCAGGAACCCGGCCTCGTTGAGGGTGTCGGTGTGGATCGCCACCTGCACGCCGGATTCGTCGGCAACCGACAGGCACGCGTCGATCGCGGCGGGCGTGGTGCCCCAGTCCTCGTGCAGCTTGAACCCGCCGGCGCCGGCCACGAGCTGCTCGCGCAGCGCTTCCGGCCGGACCGTGTTCCCCTTGCCCAGCAACAGGACGTTGACCGGCTGGCCGTCCATCGCCTGCAGCATCCGGGCCAGGTTCCACGGCCCCGGCGTGACCGTGGTGGCCTTCGTGCCCTCCGATGGGCCCGTGCCGCCGCCGACGAGCGTGGTCAGGCCGGAGGCCAGCGCGGTGTCGACGAGCTGCGGGCAGATGAAGTGGACGTGGCAGTCGACGCCGCCCGCCGTGAGGATCTTCCCGTTGCCGGACAGGACCTCCGTGGCCGGCCCGATCACCAGGGCCGGATCGACGCCGTCCATGGTGTCCGGGTTGCCCGCCTTGCCGATGCCGACGATCCGGCCGTCGCGCACGCCGATGTCGGCCTTGACCACGCCCCAGTGGTCGAGCACGACGGTGCCGGTGATGACCAGGTCAGGCGCGCCCTCGGCGCGCGTCGCCATGCCCTGGCCCATCGACTCGCGGATCACCTTGCCGCCGCCGAAAGAGCACCTCGTCGCCGGAGCCCGCGCCCATGCTGCGGTCCTCGGTGACCTCGATGAGCAGGTCGGTGTCGGCAAGCCGGATCCGGTCGCCGGTCGTCGGCCCGAACAGCTCGGCGTAGCGCTCACGGTCGATGCTGGTCACTCGGCTTCCTTCCGCAGTCCCGGCACCACGCCGCGGCCGGCCAGCGGCACCAGGTCGACCTCGCGCTCGACGCCCGGCTCGAAGCGGACGGAGGTGCGGCGGGGATGTCCAGGCGGTGACCGCGCGCGGCCGCCCGGTCGAATTCGAGCGCCGGGTTCGTCACCGCGAAGTGGTAGTGGGAGCCGACCTGCACCGGACGGTCACCGGTGTTGGTCACCCGCACCCGCACGCGTGGACGACCCGGGTTCAACTGCACGGGTGATTCCGCCGGGATGATCTCTCCGGGACGCACGCGGTGCTCCTCAGACGATCGGGTCGTGCACGGTGACGAGCTTCGCGCCGTCCGGAAAGGTGGCTTCGACCTGGACCGAGTCGACCATCTCGGGCACGCCGTCGAGCACCTGCTCCCTGGACAGCACGGACCGGCCGCTGGACATCAGCTCGGCGACGGTGCGGCCGTCGCGGGCGCCCTCCAGGACGTGGTCGGTGATGAGCGCGACGGCCTCCGGGTAGTTCAGCCGGACGCCGCGCTCCAGCCGCCGCCGTGCCACGTCGGCGGCGACGTGGACCAGCAACTTGTCGCGCTCCTGGGGGCTCAAGGGCATGCGCTCAGGTCTATCACCGCGCAGACGGCGACACGCAGGCGCGAAACACAGGATTTACGCGCGAACGGCTCATCCAGCTGAATCGTTCTCGTAATCGTGACCGAAACCACCGCTTTCTTCGATTGCCCCTAGGCCGTTCGAGGGGCATGGTGTGGTCACCGTGCGACGAGGCGCCCCCGAGCGCGTCACGCGCGCGTAACAACTCCATGTCGGGGAAAAATGCGCAGCGAAAGGTTTCACCAGTGACTACCTCAGCGCCCGTTGCGAACAACACTGAACCGGACGACGGGTTCAAGCCCGGTCTGGAAGGCGTGGTCGCCTTCCGCACCCAGATCGCCGAGCCGGACCGCAACGGCGGCGCGCTGCGCTACCGGGGCGTGGACATCGAAGACCTGGCAGGCAAGGTCAGCTTCGGCGACGTCTGGGGCCTGCTGGTCGACGGCCACTTCGGCAACGGCCTCGCGCCCGCCGAGCCGTTCCCGATCCCCGTGCACACCGGCGACGTCCGGGTCGACGCGCAGGCCGCGCTCGCGATGGTCGCGCCGATCTGGGGTTTCCGGCCGCTGCTGGACATCAGCGACGAGGAGGCGCGGGAAAACCTCGCGCGCGCCTCGGTGATGGCGTTGTCGTACGTGGCGCAGTCCGCGCGCGGGGTCGGGGTGCCTGCCGTGCCGCAGTCCGCGGTCGACGCCGGGCAGACGATCACCGAGCGGTTCATGATCCGCTGGCGCGGCGAGCCGGACCCGGCGCACGTCAAGGCCGTGGACGCGTACTGGGTGTCGGCGGCGGAGCACGGCCTGAACGCCTCGACGTTCACCGCGCGCGTGATCGCGTCGACGGGCGCCGACGTCGCGGCTGCGTTGTCCGGCGCGATCGGCGCGATGTCCGGGCCGCTGCACGGCGGCGCGCCCGCGCGGGTGCTGCCGATGATCGAAGCGGTCGAGAAGGAAGGCGACGCGCGCAAGGTGGTCAAGGGGATCCTCGACCGCAAGGAGCGCCTGATGGGCTTCGGGCACCGGGTGTACCGGGCCGAGGACCCGCGGGCCCGCGTGCTGCGGCGGACGTGCCGCGAGCTCGGCGCCGCGCGGTACGAAGTGGCCGAGGCACTGGAGCAGGCCGCGCTGGCCGAACTGCGCGAGCGGCGCCCGGACCGCGCGATCGAGACGAACGTGGAGTTCTGGGCGGCGGTGATCCTGGACTTCGCGCAGGTCCCGACGCACATGATGCCGGCCATGTTCACCTCGGCGCGCACCGCCGGCTGGGCGGCGCACATCCTGGAGCAGAAGCAGACCGGCCGTCTCGTCCGCCCCTCGGCGAGCTACGTCGGCCCCGGCCCGCGCTCCCCGGAGGAGGTCGAGGGCTGGTCGGCGGTCAAGCCGCTGTAGTCCGTCGCGGAAGGCCCCGGCATCACCGCGGTTCCGGGGCCTTCTCGCGTACTGTCACCGCGCGCAGCACCGGGCGCACCAGGACCGCGCCGGCCAGGAGGATCACCGCCGCGCCGAGGCAGGCCACCCGCCAGCCGGAACCGGTGCCGTAGAGCAGGCCGGCGGTGAAGGCGCCGATGGTGGCGCCGAGCAGCGTCGCGCTCTCGTAGATACCCATCGCCCGGCCGAGGCTCACCCCCGCGGCCTCGGCCACGATCTCCTGCTCGACTGGGATCGCCGCGGCGAACGCCGCCGCCGACAGCACCCACATCCCGGCCAGCACGAGTGGATTCGGCGCGAACGACAGCCCCACCGCGAAGACCGCGCTGCACCCCATCGCCAGCGACAGCACCGTCGTGCGGCCCAGCCGCCCGGTCACCTTATGCAGGTACTCCGGGAGCGTCGTGTAGACGATGAACCCGGGCAGGAACACCCCGGCGATTTCGTTCAGCTGCAGGTGGTGCCCGCGCTGCAGGTGCATGAGCAGCAACAGCGCCACGCCCGCCTCGGCGAGCGCGGTGATCACCACGAGCAACAGCATCGGCCGCAACCACCGGCCCAGCTGCCTGAACCCCTGCCCGGTCGTCCGCGGTGCGGCCGCCCCGGTCGGCGCGAGCATCACCGCCGCCGTCACGGCGCAGGCGGCCGCGCCGAACCAGAACACGCCGCGGTATTCGATGCGGGGCACCAGGGTCATGGCGGCCACGAAGGCGATCCACGTGCCGCCACCCTCGGACGAGAACAGTTTGCTGAACGCGGCTTTGTCGTTGTCGAGCTCTTCGCCGACACGGGCACGCAGAGCCACCCAGAAGATCGCCCCGCCCGCCCCGCCGAGCACCGCGGCCGCGAAAGCCGGCCCCAGCCCCGGGGTGAGCGCGTACCCGGCGAACGACAGTCCATAGAGGACAGCGCCGATGGCGGCCAGCCGTCCGCGGTCGAACCGGTCGGCGAGCGCCCCCGCGAGCGGCCGCACCACGAACGACACCAGAGTCTCCAGCGCCGTCAACGCCCCCACCCCGGCCGCGCTCGCGCCCAGCGCGCTGCCCGCCCACAGCGGCAGGAAGAAATCCAGGACCTCGACCGGCCCGCGCATCAGTGCCGCGGCCAGCTCGTTCTGACTCGCGCGGCGTTTCCCCTGCGCCATCGCAACCCCCAGGTTTCGAGATACGATCGTATCTTAAAGCGAGGGTCAAGCGATTTCGGCAACTCCGTCGATCTCGACGAGAACGCCCTCACGGACGAGCTCCGCCACCACCGTCGTGCGCGCGGGCAGTACCGGGCAGTCGGCGAAGAACTCCTGGTAGACCCGGTTGAAGGCGGCGAAGTTCGCACGGTCGCCCAGGTAGCAGGTGCATTTGACGATCAGGTCCTTGCGGCTGCCCGCCGTGACGAAGACCGCCACGAGGTTCGTCAGCACCTGGCGCACCTGGGCGTCGAGGTCGGCCGGGATTTCGTGCGTGGCCGGGTCGAGCGGCCCCTGCCCGGAGGTGAAGACCAGGTCACCGGTGCGGATGGCCTGGGACAGCGGCGGCTCGGTGCCGTCAGGGAAACGGACGAACGGAGCCGTGTCGGTGTGGATTCTCTCGATCATGCGCGCCATCCTGGCGCACTAGGGTGAAAACCGTGCCCAAGATCGTGGACCGCGAGCAGCGCCGCCGGGAGATCGCGGAAGCCGTGCTCCGGCTGATCGCCAGGGAGGGCATCGAAGCGGTCAGCGTCCGGACCGTCGCCACCGAGGCCGGGCTCTCCGCGGGCGCCGTGCAGAAGTACTTCGCCACCCGCGACGAGCTGTTCCGCTTCGCGTTCGACCTCACCGGCGAGTACATCGAGCAGCGCTGGATGCGGGTCCCGCAGGGCCATTTGCTCACCATGCTGCGCGCGCTGGTCGCCGAGGCCCTGCCGCTGGACGACCAGCGCCGCGCCGAGGTCATCGTCGTCCTCGCGTTCGCCGCGCGCGCCGCCGTCCTCCCGGAGTGGGCCGACCACCTGCGCGAGGGCTACGAGTTCATGCGCGCGCAGACCGCCGACTTCCTCGGCCAGGCCCAGCTCCACGGACACGTCCGCGACGACCTGGACACTGGCAAGCTCGCCGATGTCGTCGTCGCCCTCACCGACGGCTTCGCCCAGCACCTGCTGCAGGCCCCGCCCGGCTCGGAGCTGCACCGCCGACTGCTCGGCTCGCTCGAGTTCGCCCTCACGGAGCTCCTCGCGCCCCGCGCGGCAGAATGACGGCATGCTGCCCAGCACCGAGTTCGCCCTGCTCCGCCGCCTCTCCCTGGAACAGGTGAACGGCCGCGCGCCGTCGATGGTCGCCGCGGTCGTCCGCGACGGCGAGGTCGCCTGGTGGGGCGCGCGGGGCACCGTCGAGGGCGCCGCGCCCGACGACGACACCCAGTACCGCCTCGGCTCGATCACCAAGTCGATCGTGGCCGCGCTCGTGATGCGCCTGCGCGACGAGGGCCGCCTCGACCTCAACGACCCGTTGGACAAGCACGTCCCCGGCACGAGCTTCGGCGCCTCCACCGTCGGGCAGCTGCTCTCGCACACCGGCGGGCTGACGTCGGAGTCCCCCGGCTCGTGGTGGGAGCGCAGTGAAGGCGGCGACTGGGCCACCCTCGAAGCGAGCCTCGCCCAGGACGCGCTGAAGAACCGCCCGGGCAGCCGGTTCCACTACTCCAACGTCGGCTACGGCGTGCTCGGCGAACTGGTCGCCCGCCACCGCGGCACCGACTGGCTGACCGCGCTCAACCGCGAGGTCCTCGAACCGCTGGGCATGTCGCGCACGACGCCGCACCCCACCGGCAAGCACGCGCACGGCTGGGCGGTGCACCCGTTCGCCGACCTGCTGCTGCCCGAGCCCAGCCCGGACGCCGGCGCGATGGCCCCGGCCGGGCAGCTGTGGTCCACGGTCCGCGACCTGGCCCGCTGGACCGCGTTCGTCGGCGGTGACAGCGCGGACGTGCTCAGCCCGGACACCGTGGCCGAGATGCGCGCGGTCGCCACGGTCGACGACGCCGACGCCTGGACCTCCGGCTACGGCCTCGGCCTGCAGGTCCTGCGCCACCAGGGCAGGCGGCTGGCCGGGCACACCGGCTCGATGCCCGGCTTCCTCGCCTGCACGCTGGTCGACGAGGTCACCGGCACGGGCGCGCTGACCTTCGCCAACACCACCTCCGGCCCGGCGATCCTCGGCCTGGTGGTCGACCTCATCTCGATCGCAGACGAGCAGGAGCCGAACCTGCCCGAGGAGTGGCGCCCCTCCGAGGTGGACCGGTCGCTGCTCACCCTCACCGGCCTGTGGCACTGGGGCCCGACGCCGTACCACCTGCGGCTGATCCCGGGCGGCATGCTGAGCCTCGCCCCGGTCAACGGCATGGGCCGGGCGTCCCGGTTCCGCCCGGTCGCGCAGGACAAGTGGCTCGGGCTGGACGGCTACTACGCCGGCGAGACGCTGCGCGTCGGCCGCGACACCGACGGCACGCCGCGGCACCTGGACCTGGCGACGTTCGTCTTCACGCGCACCCCGTACGACCCGGCGGCGCCCGTCCCCGGCGGCGTCGACCCGGAGGGCTGGCGTACCGCATAGTGGGACCCGCCACCGCCGTCACGCGGCGGAAACACGACCTGCGAGACTGGGTCCATGACCGATGAGCTGACCATTCCGGCTGAACTGAAGCCCTCCGACGGGCGCTTCGGCTGCGGACCGTCCAAGGTCCGGGCGGAGCAGCTGGCGAACCTCGCTTCCGAGGGCGCCGCCTACATGGGCACCTCCCACCGGCAGAAGCCGGTGAAGTCCCTCGTCGGACGGGTGCGCTCCGGTCTGTCCCAGCTCTTCTCCCTGCCCGACGGCTACGAGGTGGTGCTCGGCAACGGCGGCACCACGGCGTTCTGGGACGCCGCCGCGTTCGGGCTGGTGAACGAGCGGGCGCAGCACTTCACCTACGGCGAGTTCTCGTCGAAGTTCGCCAAGGTGACCTCGGACGCGCCGTTCCTGGGCGACTCGATCGTCGTCAAGGCCGAGCCTGGCAGCGCCCCGGAGATCGCCTACGAGCAGGGCGCGGACCTGGTCGGCTGGGCGCACAACGAGACGTCGACCGGTGTCGCGGTGCCGGTGCGCCGCCCCGCGGGCAGCGAGGGCGCGCTCGTCGCGATCGACGCCACCTCGGGCGCCGGCGGCCTGCCGGTCAAGGCCGAGGACTTCGACGTCTACTACTTCGCGCCGCAGAAGTGCTTCGCCTCCGACGGCGGTCTGTGGCTGGCGCTGATGTCGCCCGCGGCGATCGAGCGGGTGGAGAAGATCGGTTCCAGCGGCCGGTGGATCCCCGAGTTCCTGTCGCTGCCCACGGCGCTGGACAACTCGCGCAAGGACCAGACGTACAACACCCCGGCGGTGGCGACGCTGTTCCTGCTGGCCGACCAGATCGAGTGGATGCTGTCCAACGGCGGTCTCGACTGGGCGGTCTCGCGCACGCAGGACTCCTCGACACGGCTGTACGAGTGGGCCGAGGAGACCAGCTACACCGTGCCGTTCGTGAAGGACCCGTCGCTGCGCTCGCAGGTCGTGGGCACCATCGACTTCGTGGACGAGGTCGACGCGGCGCAGGTCGCGAAGGTGCTGCGCGCCAACGGCATCGTCGACGTCGAGCCGTACCGCAAGCTGGGCCGCAACCAGCTACGCGTCGGCATGTTCCCCGCGATCGAGCCGGGCGACGTCACGGCCCTGACCAGCTGCATCGAGTGGGTCGTCGAGCGGCTTGGGGACTAGTCCCAGCACGAGGAGCAGCAGCACGCCGGTGAGCACGTAGCTCTCGGCGAGCGGCCAGGCGCTCTGGTGGTCCCACAGCGGGCTGACCACGAACACCACTGTCGCGAGGGCGGCGGTTCCGAGCACGAGCGGCCGGAACCGCCGCCCTCGCCACGTCAGGACCCCGATCACCGGCGCCGCCCACACCCAGTGGTGGGTCCAGGACACCGGTGAGACCAGCAGCGCACCGACCGCGCACGCCAGCAGCGCGACCACGGCGTCGGCGCGCCGCATCACCAGCACGGTGACGACGAGGATGACGGCCACCGCGACCAGCCAGGGCCAGGTCGGCGCGCCGAGCCGGGCGAGCAGGCCGTGCAGGGACTGGTTGCCGATGTAGCCGGGGTCGCCGACCCGCTCCCTCTGGAAGACCAGTTTCGTCCAGTAGGTGACCGACGCCTGCGGCGCGATCGCCCACGCCAGGGCCGCGCAGCCGGCGAACGTCGCGACCGCTCGTCCGGCGGCGCGGAAGTCCTTGCGCAGCAAGAAGAACAGCACAAACGCGGCCGGGGTCAGCTTGACCGCGGCGGCGAGCCCGACCAGGAATCCGCGGCGGCGGACCGGGGCGAGCGCGTCGACCGCGACGAGCAGCACGAGCAGCAGGTTGATCTGCCCGAACCCGAGCGTGGCGCGCACCGGCTCGCTGAACAACGCCACCGCCTGGACGATCAGCGCGGCGCCGCCGAACACGTGCAGCCGCCGGTCGTACCGCGAAAAGCACAACGCGAGCACCGCACCGAGCGCGACGACGGACACGACGGTGATCCCGACGAGCGCGACATCGCGCGGAATCACCAGCAACGGCGCGAAAGCGAACGCGGCGAACGGCGGATAGGTGAACGGCAGGAGTGTTCCGTTCCGCGTGGGCGGCAATGGGCCGTACGGGTCACCGCGGTCGAAGAACGCCTGCGCGCCGAGCCGGTAGACGTCCAGATCCAGGCCGTCCAACCGTTTCCACGCCAGCAGGATCCCGACCAGCACGACTTCGATCGCCACTCCCGTGGCCAGCAGCCTCCGCCCCACCGCGCAATACTCGCGGATCCTGATCACCGGGGTCCCGTCCGGGTGGCCGAACGGGTGGAATTGCTGCAAGATCAACCAAAAAGTGTCGGCGCGCCTGCCCCGACAAGCGGACGCGCCGACCTACCGTGAACATCCGAAGGTGAAGTCAGGAGGAAGCGGATGCGGACGCTGAGAGTGGTCGGGCTGCACGAGGACGGTAAGTCCATCGTGTGCGAAGACCCGGCGCGGCGCGAGCGTTTCCTCCTGCCCGCCGATGAGAAGCTGCGCGCGGCCGTCCGGGGCGACGTGCCGAGGCTCGGGCAGATCGAAATCGAGACGGAGAGCCAGATGCGACCACGCGAGATCCAGGCCCGGATCCGGGCCGGCGAGTCGGTGCAGCAGGTCGCGGACGCCGCCGGGGTTTCGGTGGAACGGGTGGAGCGGTTCGCGTACCCGGTGCTGCTGGAGCGGTCCCGCACCGCCGAGCTGGCGCAGTCGGCGCACCCGGTCCGCGAGGACGGCCCGGACCTGCGGACGCTCGGCGAGATCGTGGCCTACGCGTTCGGTGTGCGGGGCCAGGACTACTCGCAGGCGTCGTGGGACGCCTGGCGCGGCGACGACGGCCGATGGATCGTGGCGCTCCGGTGGACCGCGGGACGCTCCGACAACGCCGCGCACTGGCAGTTCTCGGCCGGCGCGCACGGCGGCACGGTCACCGCGCTGGACGAGCACGCCGAGGACCTGCTGGACCCACACCGCACGCCGCGGACGCTTCGGGCGGTGGGCGCGGAGGCCGAGCCCCTGCCGGAGCCCGAGCCGGTGGACGAGCAGCCCACGCTCGACATCGACGCGCAGCCCGACCCGTCGGCCGCCAAGCCGAAGCCGAAGAAGAAGGCCCACCCAGCGGTCCCGGCCTGGGAAGACGTCCTACTGGGAGTCCGCAGCCAACGCGGCTGAGCCACGCCCTTGATCTCTGCACCCCAAGGTAGCTGGGTGGTCATCCCTTGATCTTTAGACCCGCCACACGCCCCCCGGTGGCGGTGTTGGCGACCGCGTGGACCGCCCCGACGCGGCGCGGCGCGAACCGCTCCGGCCGCGCGAACGCCCGCTTCCGTCAGCCCTCCAGCCGCGCGACCAGTGACTTCGGCGCCACCGTGCGATAGGCCTCGCGCACGACGGCCCGCACCTCGGCCCAGTCCACGGGCACGTCGAGGTATACCCCGAGCCACCCGCGGTGCCCGACGTAGGGCGGCCGGAAGAACCGGTCCGGCTCGGCCGCGACCATCTCCCCCTGCGCTCCGGGCGGCGCGGCGCACCAGCACGCCACCCGGTCGTCGTGGTGGTGGTCGGCGTACATCACGAACGTCCTGCGGCCGCGGACGAACCACGCCGGCTCGCCGTGGCTGAGCCGCTCCTCCACCTCCGGCAGGGCCAGGCAGATCGCGCGCAGCGGCTCGAGCGGGTCCATCAGAACACGACGGCCAGCACGCCGAACCAGGACAGCACGACCCCGGCCGCCGCGCCCAGCGCGACCCACCGGATGATCGGCAGCTTCCGCGCCAGCCACAGCGACGGCGCGATCCCGGCGGTGACCACGACCGCCGCCAACAGCACCAGCCAGCCCGCGGTCTCCGCGGCCAGCGCTGTCGCGAGCGCCATCATCGCGACGATCACCACCGCCGCCACGAACCCGGCCACCACCAGCCCTGTCACCCACGGCGTCGGCTCGTCCCCGACACCGGCGAACAGCCGCGGCGACTCATCGGCGCGCGGTGGCGGCGGCACGACCACCTGCTCACCGGTCACCGGGTCCACGTAGTGCACGGGCGTGCCCATCACCCCGGCGACGCGCGAAGCCAGCTGCTGCCCGCGCCGGGACACCACGGTCGCGGCCTCGCTCGGGTCGTTCGCCGACCGCCGCAGCGCCGCGGCGACCTGTGCCCACTCGTGCAGCGCGTCGGCCAGTTCGACACCCAGCGCCAGGCTGTGGGGGTTGATCTCGCGCGTGTACACGTCACCGTGCCCCTTGAGCACGGCGCGGTCGCCGCGGACCCGCAATTCCACGCATGCACCTTTCCGGCCGTCACGCCAGGACGTCGTCAATTTACCGCTGCGGCGAGCTCGTAGAAGGCCACCGCCGCGGCAGTGGCCACGTTGAGCGAGTCGACGCCTTCGCTCATCGGGATCCGCACCGCGACGTCGGCGCTGTCCAGCGCTTCCGCGGTCAGGCCCGGCCCCTCCGAACCGAGCAGCAGGGCCGTCCGGCCGCCGTCGGCGGCGACCTCGCGGAGAGTCCGCGCGTCCGCGCGCGGCGTCAGCGCCGCCACCCGGAACCCCGCCGCCCGGACCCGCTCCAGCCCGGACGGCCACGGTGTCAGTGCGGCGAACGGCACCCGCAGCACGTTGCCCATCGACACCCGCACGCTCCGCCGGTACAGCGGGTCCGCGCAGCCGGCGCCGAGCAGCACGCCGTCGACCCCGAGCGCGGCCGCGTTGCGGAACAGGGCGCCGATGTTCTCGTGGTCGCCGACGCCCTCCAGCACGGCGACCACCCGCGAGCGCGCGAGGATCTCGTCCGCGTCCGGCTGGGGCGCGCGGTCGGCCACCGCGAGCACGCCGCGGTTGAGGTGGAACCCGACGACCTCCGCCATCACCTCGGCCGACGTGACGTACGCCGGCACCGGCACGTCCGCAAGATCGGGCGCGAGTTCGTCGATCCGCCGCTCGACGCCCAGCAGGGCCCGCGGCGGGTACGCTGACGCGAGCAGGCGCCGGACCACCACGGTGCCCTCGGCGATCACCAGGCCGCGCCCGCCCGGCCGGTCCGGTCGCCGGTCGGCCGTGGAGAGGTCCCGGAAGTCGTCGAGCCTGGGATCACCCTCGTCTTCGGTTCGCACGATCTGCGCCACGGCATGAAGTCTGCGGCTTCGGGGTAGATCCTCCGTCGTCGGGGTGGGTGCTCCGAACGTCATGCGTATCACTGGGCCGAACGGAGCAGCGGGGGCCGCGGTGGGGCACGTCATGGCGGAGCCACCGTTTTGGCCGATGACCTCGTGACGATCGCTGTGCGACCGTAGTCGGCCGGGGTGCCGCGGCGATCACCACAGCAGCGGCCGAGGACAAGAGCAGGGATGGCATGGGCAAGGACGTGTCGGCGGAAGCCTTCAGCCCCCGGGACCGGGCGCGGTACCGGCACAAGCTCCAGCGGTGCCTGGACACCCTGGCCAGGATGCTCGCCGACGACAGCTTCTCGTTCCCGCGAAGACACATCGGGCTCGAGGTCGAACTGAACCTGGTGGACGACCGGCTGCGGCCGTCGATGTCGAACAGCGCCGTGCTGGAGGCGCTGGACGACGAATCCTTCACCACGGAACTCTCCCAGCACAACATCGAGCTGAACGTGCCGCCGCGCCCGCTCGCCGGGAAGTCCGCGATCGCGCTGGAGCACGACCTGGTCGGCTACCTGGGCGAGGCCGACCGGAACGCGACGGCCGCGGGCGCTCGGCTGGCCGTGATCGGCATCCTGCCGACGCTGGCGGAGGACCACTTCGACCAGAAGTGGATCACCAACAACACCCGCTACACGCTGCTCAACGACCAGATCTTCGCCGCCCGCGGGGAGAACATGACGCTGTCGATGGACGGCGCCCCGCTCGGCGGGCACAACCCGGAGCGGTTGCGCGCCTACTCGGAGTCCATCCTGCCCGAGGCCGCGTGCACGTCGGTGCAGTTGCACGTGCAGGTGGCGCCGGAGGAGTTCGCCACCCACTGGAACGCCGCGCAGTGCCTGGCCGGCGTGCAGGTGGCCGTCGGCGCGAACTCGCCATTCCTGCTCGGCAAGGCGCTGTGGCACGAGACCCGCATCCCGCTGTTCCTGCAGGCCACCGACACGCGTCCGGAGGAGCTGCGCAACCAGGGCGTGCGGCCGCGGGTGTGGTTCGGCGAGCGGTGGATCACCTCGATCTTCGACCTGTTCGAGGAGAACGTCCGTTACTTCCCTGGTCTGTTGCCGGAGACCGACCGCGAGGACCCGCTGGAGACCCTGGAGTCGGGGCAGGCGCCGAAGCTCACGGAACTGATGCTGCACAACGGAACCGTGTGGCGCTGGAACCGCCCGGTCTACGACGTGGTGGACGGCAAACCGCACCTGCGCGTGGAGAACCGCGTGCTGCCCGCCGGCCCGACCGTGCTCGACATGATGGCCAACGCGGCGTTCTTCTACGGCACGCAGCGGGCGCTCGCCGAGGCGGAGCGTCCGGTGTGGACACAGATGTCGTTCCAGGCGGCGGAGGAGAACCTGTATGCCGGGGCGCGCAACGGGTTCGACGCGCAGCTCTACTGGCCCGGCCAGGGCTGGGTGCCGCCGGACGAGCTGGTGCTGCGCGTGCTGCTGCCGCTCGCGATCGAGGGGCTGCGCAGCGCGGACGTGTCCGAAGCGGCCATCGACCGCTACCTCGGCGTCATCGAGCAGCGCTGCCTGACCCGCCGCAACGGTGCGTGGTGGCAGCGCACGGTGGTCACCGGGGCGGAGGACCGCGGCGCCGACCGCGACACCGCGCTGAGCACGATGCTCGGCCGCTACCTGGAACTGAGCCGGAGCGGGGAGGCCGTGCACACCTGGCCCGTGGACACTCCGTGATCAACCGGGCTCTGTTCGGGTCAATCCGGCATTGTTAGGGTAGCCTAAGTGACCGATGTCGCTTACAGTGCCACTCATGGCGGCTCCCCTCGCGGTTGACTCGGACCTGACCCAGACCCCGTTCTCGACCACCCTGAGGGAGTCGACACGGCGGGCGCACGACCGGGCGCACCACTCCCGGTACATGCGGGACCTGTTCAACGGCGACCTGGACCTGACAGAGTACGCCCGGCTGGCGGCCCAGTACTGGTTCATCTACCAGGCCATCGAGGAGGCCGCGGACGCGATGCGCCGCGACCCGGTCGGCGGCCGGTTCGTGTTCGACGAGCTGCGCCGGGTGCCCGCACTGGCGGCCGACCTGAAGTTCCTCTACGGCGAGCAGTGGCGGGACCGCGTCACGCCGGTCCCGGCGACCGAGGACTACGTGCACCGCATCCGCGCGGTCGCCTTCGACTGGGCCGGCGGCTACGTGGCCCACCACTACACGCGCTACCTCGGCGACCTCGCCGGCGGCCAGGCGGTGCGCAAGCTGCTGGCCAAGGCCCACGGCGTCGAGGGGCCGGGCGCGCTGTTCTACCACTTCGACGACATCGACAACGTCCCCGCGTTCCGAAAGCGGTACAAGGCGCTGCTCGACGACACCCCGTGGACGGGCGCCGAGCGCGACCGGATCGTCACCGAGACGCTGGTGGCCTTCGAGTTCAACATCGCGGTGCTCGACGACCTGGTGCCGTGATCATCCGCACACCCCGTTGACCTCCATCTAGCTGGAGATTGCAGGCTTGCCGCATGACCGGTTCCCGCAGTGCGGACAGCGGCTCCCCAGTTAGCTTCCTGCGCGCGCGAGGACTAGGTTTTGATACCGCAAGGGACTCTGCGTCAGACAAGAAGGAGGGCTGATGGCCCGCTACGAGCTTCCTGACCTCGACTACGACTACGGCGCGCTCGCCCCGCACATCTCGGGTCAGATCAACGAGCTGCACCACAGCAAGCACCACGCGACCTACGTCAAGGGCGCCAACGACACCCTGGACAAGCTCGCGGAGGCTCGGGACAAGGGCGACTTCGGCTCGATCGTCGGCCTGGAGACCACGCTGGCGTTCAACCTGGCCGGACACGCCAACCACGTGGTGTGGTGGAAGATCCTGTCCCCCGAAGGCGGCGACAAGCCGACCGGTGAGCTGGCCTCGGCGATCGACGAGGCGTTCGGCTCGTTCGACAAGTTCCAGGCGCAGTTCAACGCGGTCGCCACGACGATCCAGGGCAACGGCTGGGCCGCCCTGTCGTGGGACCCGATCGGCAAGACGCTGATCACGCAGCAGCTGCGCGACCACCACAACAACCTGATCCTGCCGACCGTGCCGATCCTGCTGGTCGACGTGTGGGAGCATGCCTTCTACCTCGACTACAAGAACGTCAAGGCGGACTACGTCAAGGCGCTGTGGAACGTCTACAACTGGGGCGAGATCAGCAAACGCTTCGACAACGCCGTTTCCGGCGGCAACGGCCTGCTCCTCTGAGCAAGCCTGATCGAGGGGTCCTTCCGCGCACCCGCGCGGACAGGGCCCTTCTTTTTTGCTTGACCTCGACCAGAGTGGAGGGTGCAGGCTGACCGGCATGGATGTCGACGCGTACCTGGCCCGCATCGGAGCCGCCCGCCCCGCCGCCCCCACCGCAGCGGCGCTGCGGGAGCTGCACGAAGCCCACCTGCTCACGGTGCCGTTCGAGAACCTCAGCGTGCACCTGCCCGAGCGGATCGTGCTGGACGAGGACGCGTTGTTCGACAAGGTCGTCCGGCGCCGCCGCGGCGGGTTCTGCTACGAGCTCAACGGCCTGTTCGGGGCCCTCCTGCGCGAACTGGGCTTCAGCGTGACCCTGCTGGGCGCCCGCGTGTACGGCGGCGGCCGGTGGGGCCCGCCGTTCGACCACCTGGCGCTGCGGGTCGACCTGGACGAGCCGTGGCTGGCCGACGTCGGCTTCGGCCGCTTCGCCCGCGACCCGCTGCGGCTGACGGCGTGCGAGCCGCAGACCGACCCCGAGGGCGAGTTCCTGGTGGTGGACGCGCCGGACGGGGACATCGAGGTGCGGCTGAACGGCGAGCCGGCCTACCGGCTGGAAAAGCGCCCGCGGCAGCTGTCCGACTTCGGGCCGACCTGCTGGTGGCAGGCCACTTCGCCGGAGTCGCACTTCACGCAGAACGTGCTGAGCACGATCTCGACGCCGTCCGGGCGGGTCACCCTGGCGGGCGACAAGCTGATCGAGACGGTCGACGGCAAGCGGGCCGAGCGCGAGCTGAGCGACGCGGAGAAGGTCGAGGCCTACCGCGTGCACTTCGGGATCGACATGAACGAAGCCCCGGTGCTGGGATCCTTCCCGGCACCGGGGCTCCGCCCGTTCCCGAACTGACTGCCGCTCCCACCACGAAGCGGACAAGCATTAGGTTAGCCTAACTTCACCAACCCCCGCAAGGGGGCGCTTCCGGGAGACCATCCGTTCACTCGTCGGTGTGGCCTCGGCGGACGATCGCCCGCTCCAGCAGGCCGTGGAGCGCGCGCTGTTCGCCGGCGTCGAGAGCGGCGAGCGGCGAGCGGCGCACGAGGAGGTCGAGGAGCTTGCCGCGCAGCTCCTCGCCCTTCGCGGTGAGGACGAGCTGACGGGCGCGGCGGTCGGTGGGGTGCGGCCGGCGTTCGACCAGCTCCAGCTTTTCGAGCTTGTCCACGACGAAGGTGGCGTTGGACGGCTCGCAGCTCATCCGCTCGGCCAGTTCGCGCATGGTCATCGGCCCGGTCATCTCGCGCAGCGCGGTCGCCTGCGGCGCGGTGAGCCCGAGAGCGGCGGCGCGCTCGCGGACGTGGTCGGCGATCTGCTGGGCCAGCCCGTTCACCAGCCCGCACAGCTCCCGTTCGGCGATGACCTGCGGTTCCATGCTGCCATCCTAGCGATACGTCAAGTCAGTACATTTTCAGCTTGAATGTTTCAAGCTTGATGCTTTACGGTCGGATGCATGATCACCTCTTCCGACGAGCGCCTGCGACGGCAGGCCGGCATCCACTCACTGCGGCTGAGCGACACGAGGGTGACGTTCGAGCCGGACGGCGTGGTGCACCTGCCGCCGCGCGGCTGGCTGCCGCACACCACCGACGAGTTCTGGCACGCCCACCCGGAGTACCTGGACGACTGAGGACACCTGGTGGCGAGCCTCGGCGGGCTGCTCGTCGAGCACGGCGACCGCGCGCTGCTCATCGACGCGGGCTTCGGGCCGGAGTCCCTGCCACCCGATCCGGGCACGCCGCGCGGTGCGATCCGCGGCGGCGCGCTGCCGGGGAACCTGGCCGCGCTCGGCCGGTCTCCCGCCGGCATCGAGGCGGTGGCGTTCACGCACCTGCCCCCGACCACACCGGCTGGGCCTGGCACCCCGCTCCCGACCGGCCTCTCTTCGCCCACGCGGACTACCTGGTCGCCGGACCGGAATGGGCGTCGCGCACCGTGCGGATCCGGATCAGCGCGGGCCACACCGCGGGGCACGCCGAGTACGTGATCACCGGCGGTGGGCAGCGGCTGATCGCGTTCGGCGACGCGCTGCACTCACCGGTCCAGGTGGACCACCCCGAGCTCTCGGCGGCGGTCGACCACGATCCGGCCCGCGCGGCCGCGCACCGCGCCCGCCTCGTCGCCGAACTGTCCGAACCGGACACGATCGGGTTCGGCATCCACTTCGCCGACGTGGTGTTCGGGCGGGTCCGGCGGGACGGTGGCGCACCGGCGTGGCAGCCCCTTTCCCCAACCGGGGATCACTGATCGAACTCGCTCGGTCACCGGATAGCGTTTGCCGTGTGAAGACGTCGACCGAGGCACCTTGTTAATGGTGCTCACCTCCGTCAGTGCCTTCTGACCTGGTCAGAGCCTACTTACGGAGGTCGCCGTCGTGGCCCACGACGTTCCCATCCCGCCCACATTCACGCCCCGGAGAGTCCTCGGTCTCCTGCTGGCCCTTCCCCTCGTAGCGATCGCCGTCGCCGCAGCACTGCAGGTCGCGATGCCGACTGCAGTGCAGGAACCCGTGGGGCGCCCGCTCGTGATCGAGACCCAGAACGGTGACCCGGACCGGGGCTGGTGCAACCAGCTCTCGACTCCGCAGCCGGCGCCGGACCTCGAGGCGCTCGCCGAGCAGATCCGCGCCGGCGTCGACTACCAGGCGCGGTGCGGCCGATGAGCGGGGCGACCGGCCGGCGCGCGGTCGTTGCGGTCGCGGTCCTGTTCGGCATCGTGCTCGTGACCCTCCTGGCCGGCCTCGTACCTGACGGGCCCGCGCGGTGCGAGATCCCCGGTCACCAGCGCACCAGCGTCGTCGAATGTGAGCAGCCATGACCAGCCTCTACGGCCCCGTCACCGACGCGGACCGCCGCGCCATGCAGCGCCGGCACCTGGCGGCGTTGAACGAGCTGGTCAAGCTCGGCATGACGCGCAAGCTGCCGCCTCTGGACTGGCACGTCCCGCACTCGTTCAGTCCCCTGGTGGGCATCGTGGGCGCGGTCGCCCCAGAGCACCACCCCCGGAACGTGTTCGGGGCGTGGCTGGACGCGCTCTCGCGCCACCCACGCGCCAAGGCGAAGCCGCTCGGGTTCCTCGGCACCGGCGCCACGCTGTCCGACAGGACGACGGCCAGCGGCGAAACCGAGCTGCTCGCGGCCTTCGACGTCCGGGCCGCCAAGGACGCCCCGAGGGTCGAGGTTGTCCTTCGAGCGAGCTGGTACGAGGCGGAGCTGGACCCCGACACCCGCGCTCTGTCGAAGCCGGCTCGGCGCACATGATGCGCCGAGTGGGCCGCGCGGCGAGCGCCGTGCTCGACCTCGCCGTGATGGTCGCCGTCACGCTGGTGCCGGCGCTGTGCCCCCGGATCAACAACCGCATGGAGACGCGATGACCGATGAGCTGATCGCCCGGGTACGCCGCGAGCTCCGGATGTGGGGCGTACCGACGAGCAGTGTGCTGGAACAGGCCGCGCAGGCCATCGCGCGCGCGGTGTCACCGCTGGAGGTCACCCCGCAGGTGTACCTCGTCGTCAAGCCGGTCGGCGGCATCGTCAGCGCGCACCTCGACGCCGGCCACGCTCACCGCGAAGCGGGGGCGATGCGGGCCGTTGTGGCTGCGGTGCCGATCGTGGGGGACTACCGGGAGAACGGACCGGATCAGGGGGCGCGCTCGAGCGTCCGCCGGTAGTCGGCCGACACGGTGAGCAAGATGGCCCGCGCCTCGTCGTCGTGCTTGGCGCGGTGCCACAGCTCGTCGAAGAGGCCTGAGTAGAACGCGACGTCGGCGCGGTCCCGGGTGGTGACCTCCGTGTGGAGCAGCTCGATGTTGATGAGGTCGTCGAGGATCCAGAAGCCGTGCAGCGGTGCGACCGGCAGGGGCTGCCCCAGCGGCAGGATGCGGAGCTGAACGGAGCGCATCCCGAACAGCGCGAGTAGCCGGTCGATCTGGCCGGTCATCACCTCGGCCCACTCCGGGTAGTCGTCCTCGCCGACCCACGGCGGCGGGTAGCGCAGCCCGGCCTCGCTGATCAGGAGCTGAATATCCTTGGCGGGGTCGTACATGATGGCCTGGCGCTGCATCCGCGCCGCCGCGGCCTCCTGCGGGTCCCGGTCGGTTTTGCGCAGCTTTGCCAGCGCGCGGAACACGCTCAGGGCGTAGGCGAACGTCTGCGCGGGCCCAGGCACCAGCGCGGTCTCGAACACGCGGATGCTCCGGGCCGCGCGCTCGATCGCGCCGAAGTCGGCCTGCAGCTGGCCGTGTCCCTGGCGGGTGCGGTTCTTCCATCGCGCCTCGTCGAGCCGCAGCGCACGTAGCTCGGCGAACAGCTCGTCGCGTTCCGCGGCCTCCAGCCCGCACTGATCGGCCCACTTCTGCAGTTCGCCGCCGTTCGGGCTGTCGGTGATCCGCTGCTGGCCGAGCTCGATGCGCGACACCTTCGACTGCTGCCAGCCGAGCGCGGCAGCGAATCCCTGACCGGAGTAGCCGGCGGCCACCCGGTACTCGCGCAGGCGGCCGCCGAACTCCTTCCGGCGATCTTCTATGGTCACGGGCTCCTCGCGGTCGCGTACTGGCTCTCGGCGTGCGCGGTGGCCACGGACCATACCCGGTCCCGCCACCGACGATGATCAGCTACCACGCGCGGATCCTCGGTCACCTCGGCCCCGAGAACCCCGTTCTCGTCGAACCGCATGATCGCGACCCGCGCGTCGTCGAACAGGTAGAAATCGTGCTCGGGCATCTCGCCCAGCGCCCGCGCGTCGCTCTCGCTGATCCAGCGGATGTCCTCGCCAGCCGCGACGTTGAGCGGGGTGACGGTGAACATCCACCGCAGGTACTCCGTCGGTGGCTCGGTCACCATGCGGACGCGCTCAAGGGTCTTGCCCTCGCTACGAAACTGCCGGACCCGGGCGAGCCAACGGTCCAGGAACCCGTTGTACGGCCGGCCTTCCTGCCACTGCCGGAACGGCTCGCGTTCGCCAGGCTCGTGGTAGGTGCCCTGGCACTCCCACCGCCACATGCTGTGCCGGAACCCGGTGAAGAGGGCGGCGAACTCCTCGCCGCGGTTGACCCACGTCATCGCGTCGCCGTGGTCGTCGCTTTCGCGGCCAGCTCGCGCAGGACCTCCTCGAGCTTGGCTGCAGAGTCGGGATCGATGGTGAATCCAGGCCGGTCGGCGTCGGCGAACGGCAGCTGCTCGAGCGCCTGCAGCGCGATGAACGGCAGCAGCTCGCGCGGCACCTCGACGGCCGACTCGTGCGCCGGCAAGCCGCGCTCCCGCAGGGCGGCGAGCGCTTCCGGGTCAGTGACGGTCGTGCCCTGCACAACGAGCGTGCCGCGCTCGGTGGCCCACAGGTTCGGGCACCCGGTGTCGTTCGAGCTGGTGCCGATCAGTCCCATGCGCATAGCTACTCCTTAGGTCGGTGTGCCCGTCACATGGTTCTCGCAATTCCGACCAGTGGCCAGGGTCCGCACGAGTGATCGTAGCCCGCTCGCCCTGCACATCACGCCATGCCCGTTACTCCGATCGTGTTTGATTGCGCAAACTATGCGATCTATTGCTTGAGCTATGCGATTCGATGCGTCAGCCTGGGGAGCGTGGAAGGTTCCAGGGCGGAGCGGGAGAGGTCATGAGCGCGGCAGACGACGAGCCAGCAGAGCTGTGGGCGCGGAAGCCAGCCAACCGCGGGGAGCACAGCTACTTCGAACGCCACGACGGCACCATCGTGCTGCACGACGGCACGGAGCTCCCGCCGGAGCCACCCGGCGGCGATCGGGGTACCCGGTGAGCCGCCGCCCGCCAGCCCGGAATCGGGGCGTCATCCTGATCCTGTCGATCTTCCTGGTGCTCGCGATCGCGAACGCGATCGCAGTTACCCAAGGGTGGTACTGCCAGTGTCGACCGTGACCACAGCTGCCGCACTGATCCTCGCCCGCCTACGGCCAGGAGTCGCCGGCGAGACGCGCCGCGAGGTCCACCTGTTCCCGCAAGACAGCTGCACCGCGCTCTGCGGCGCCACCTTCCCGACGAGCGACCTTGAGCGCCTCGACGGGTTCCACGGGATGCCGTGCGTGCGGTGCCTCGCCAGGGCGCCTGGCGGTCGAGGCCTGGCGATTCGGTGACGGCCTGAGCTGCCGGCCGGTGCGGGGCGCTACCTCTCCCGAAGGTCCCCCGACCCCCGCACCGGCCGGTTCCCACACGTCGGGCCGCGTCTACTCCCCGCTGCTTTCGCGCTGTCGGATCTCCGCGATCTGCCGACGCACGTCCTCAACGTTCCACCGCCGATGGCCACGTAGCGTCGTCTCCGTCGGGACAAGCAGCCCCTGCCGCACGTAGCGATTCAGCGTGCCGCGGCTGATGCCGAGGACCTCCGCGAGCTCGCCAGTGGTGAGGAGCCGCCGATTGATCATGAACCGATTGAACCGCTTGGATCGTTCGGCTGGGTGATCGGTAGACCGTTCAAACCGAATGGATCGAATAGACCGTTTGACCCGTTTGGCGGAGTGAAACGGCGGTCTCGGATGGCAGCATGAGCGCCGAGCCCGCCCGACGACTCCCCATGTCCCAGTCCCGGGCGGGCTCGCCCCCAGAACTGCCAGCTGCGGCGGCTGGCAGGGAGCCCCGACCGCGCGTGGATCTGCAGCCGCTCAAACACGTCGCGGCCGGGGCTCCACCCCAAGCCCGTCCTGGCCTGCGCACCTCCCGCGGGCCAGCCGGAAGCAGAGCCCCGGTCTGCCATCGCCCCCTCGCGGCGGACCGGGGCTCTGTCGCTCGCAGGGTCAGCCGCCGCGCTGCTCGTCGAGTGCGACGAGCTGCTTGCACAGTCGCACCCCCTCCGCGACGTCAGGCGAGTCGAGTGGGGCGCCGGCGCCGACCTTCAGGGCGGCGTCCTCGCGCAGCCGGGCCAGCGCCTTCTGGCCGTCGTCCAGCCACTGCAGGACGCTCCTGGGCGGCTTGGGTCGTTCGTACGTCATGGTGGGCTCCTTCGATGAGAAAGCCGGTCCGGAGCTTCCCCCTCCGGACCGGCGCGAGCCCGACGTTAGAACAGGTGTTCGTCGAACGCAAGTTCGACTACTGGTCGTCGTCGACCCGCTCCACCTCGCCATCCCAGGCGCGGCCGGAGGCGAGGTGCAGCCACGCCGCGAACGCGGCCGGGTAGTCGGCCGGCGGGATCTGGTGCGCGTCGACGTAGTGATCGAAGTCGGCGAAGTCGCCGCGGTGGCAGCCCGGACAGCGCACCTCGGCGGCCGGGAACTCGTCGTCCATCCATCCAGGATCGCGCCGCGCGGCGCACCGCGCTGGCGGGGAAGTTGTCCACAGGCGCTCGAACGGGTCTGTCGGACCGCGCGGTGGTGTGCCAGCGTCGAGGACATGGACAAGACGCCCCAGCTGCGCCCGCTGCCGCCGACCGAGCCGGTCGGCCGCTCGCTCGATGTCAACCGCGTCCTGCTCGCGCTCGCCCTCGCCGAGTTCGACTGCGCCCCGGACGAGAAGCCCGGCCTGCAACGGGCGCAGACCGAGGTGCGCCAGCTCGCTGGCATCCCGGACGCCCACCCCGTCTGATGGCGCAGCTGCGATCAACGCGCGAAAACGGCCCCCGTGACGCCTCGTCGGCGAGCACGGGGGCCGTTGGTCTTCGAGTTGCTGCTGTCCCGGCTTAGGGGGCCGGAACGGGGCGCGACGCCTCGGTGAGCACCTCCTCCGGGTACAGGTTCACTTCGCCGTAGAGCTGGTGCTGCGTTTTCTGCGGTCGAATACCGCGGCTGCGGCAGATCTGGCTGGCCCTCTTCCCGAGCGCGCGGGTGGCGCCGGTCGAGGTGGGCAGGCCCATCTTCCGGGAGTAGCCGAGAGCGGAGTACCAGTTGTGCTTGCCCTCGATGCCGTCGAGGCGGCTCTCCACTGCGGTCAGCCGCTCGCGCTGTCGCACCTGCTCGACCTCGATCTTGCCGACGCGGCGGATTGTGTCGATCTGCTGCCGCGCCCACTCAGGCAGCTCGGCGAGATCGGACTCGATCGCCTCGGCCTGCTCAGTCCGCGCCGCGAAGTACGCCTGCGCGTCGGCCACCTCGGGTTTGTTCGGGTCGCCGTTCATCGCCACGAGGTAGGCGGCCTGCCGGGACAGCTCGTAATCCTCGCCGCCGTTGGGCGCGAATCGCCCGCCGGCCGCCCGGTGCTGCGATGCCATAATTGGTGTGACCTGCGCGAACTCGCGCGAAACATCCATCCCCGTGTTGCTCGCCGTCTGCATCGCTCGCGCGATAGCCGGCTGGAGGTTCTGCCAACGGGCGTAACCCATGAGGCCCTGGAGATGCCGCGCGGACCAGTACTCGGTGCCGTCGGCCCGGGTCTGCTTGATCCGGTCGAACGGCGACGTGGAGTCGTGTCCGGGGTCACGATCGCGTGACGCGGCTTCCAGGGAGTTTTCAGCGTTGATAGGGTCCATCGGTCGCCAAGGTCCTTTCTGTGATGGCGGCCACGGCTCCGGCAGCTGGCACTGCGCGGAACCCCGAGAGTCGGCCCGGGCTGTAGGAAGCAGCCCGGGCCTTCTCATTGGTACCGAACCTTACACCGCTTCTCCGGCATGTCGAGCCCTACCCGCATCATTCGCTCGTGTGTGCCCACAAATGTCTGCTGAAGTCCACACAAGTCCACGTGCGAGAGCGTCCGAAGAGTGTCTGCGCTGGTCACGATGATGAAGTGTCGCGATTAGCCGCTATTAGTCGCGGATAGTCGTGGTGGGCCGCGATAAGTCTCAAGAGACTAGAAGAGTTCCCGAGAGTTTTAGAGAGGAATAAACTGCAACAGATAACAACCGGCAGCAACGGACAGCAACAGGCCGCAACACACAGCAACCCCAACGGGTCCGGGCGGCCACTACGCCCCCGGACCCGTTGGGCGCTGTTCAGCCGATCGGCTTGTTCGGTACGCGCCACACGCCGTAGACCGTGCCGGCGGCGAGCGCGAGCGCGGACGCGACGGTGCCGTACTCGCTCCAGTCCAGGACGTTGTCCGCCAGGATCGGGCCGACGGCTGTGCACAGGCCGCCGATGGCGGCGACGATCGCCTTCAGTGCGTGCATGGTGGGGATTCCTCTCAGTAGCCGAGCGCGGCCCACGTGCGCGGGCCCACGATCCCGTCGACGGCCAGCCCGGACCGCCGCTGGAACTCCTTGACGACCGCCTCGGTCTTGGCGCCGAACACCCCGTCGACCGTCAGCTTCGAGTAGGCCGGGTAGCCGCGGTTGAGGGTCTGCTGCAGCTGGGTCACCGCGGCCCCGGTCGAGCCGCGCCGGATGGTCGGCTTGCTCGAGCTCCCGCCCGTCGACGGCGGCGGCGCCGGGGCGGCCGGGCCGCCGCCCGCGATGCCCCACCCGGCGCGGTCGTCGTAGGCGCCGCTCTGGGTCAGGCTCACGTGCACGTGGCTCGTGTGCGGGTTCGAGCCGGTGTAGACCTTCCAGCCCGAGAAGTCGGGCTTCGTGATCCTGCGGTTGAAGATCACGTACCCGCCGTTGGTGAGCCGGTGGTCGCCGGTGCGGCCGTCGTGGCCCGTGAGGCCGCGCTGCCGCAGGTACTCCGCGAGCCACCCGGCGTCGATGCCGTCGACGTCGATGTCCACCGCGCGCACCACGCCCAGGCCGTCCTCGCGGTCGATGACCCACGGGTTGTGGTCGGAGGAGCGGGAGGCGTGCGCGGCATCGCCGATCGTGCCGTCGCTGGTCTTGTCGCGGTTCGGCCACCTGGTGTTGACCTCGTTGCGGAGGTCCACCAGGGCGTAGGCCAGGCGCCAGGCCACCATCAGGCCTCACTCCCCTCGGGCTCGTCCGCGGGACGGCCGGTGTCGGCGGGCGCGTCGGCGTCCTCGCCGGCGTAGGCCCAGGGGTCCTCGTGGGTCTCCTCGCCCGCGGTCACGGCCGCGGGCTCATCGTCCGGAGTGGACATACCAGTTTCCTTCCCTGAGCCGGATCCACGGTGGATCCGGGCGCCTACTTGCCGAGCGCGATGACCGCGATGACGACGCCGGCGAGGGCGATGAGCGCCGAGACGGCGGCGATCCAAGTGCCAACGCTCCATCGGCGCCCGGCGATCGCGCGGTCTGCGTCGGCCCGGACGGCGGCGATCGCGCTGGCGGCCTCCGCACGTGCCGCAGCGACGGCCTGCTCGGCCTCGGCGCGGGCCTCCCGGATCGCGCGGTCTTGCTGGTCGGCGCGCATCTCGAGCTTGGCGACCCTCACGGCGTGGTCGCCGACCGTGTCTCGGATCTGGGCGGCGAAACTGTCGAACGAGCGCTGCAGCTCGCCGAGCCGCTCGCGGATGTACTCCCAGGCTTCGCCGGGCTGCGTCACTCCTCCTGCCCTCCTCCTCGTCGTCGGGGCGGGATCAGGTGGTGGTGATGTTGTAGGCGTGCGCGTCGCCCTCGGGCACGTCCTGGAAGTCGCCGCGCTGGATCTCCTCGTCGTAGAAGAACTCGCGGTTGAAGACGTTGATGTCGACCGGAATCCAAGCGCCGGTGGGCACGCTGCGGGCGCCGCTGCTGTTCGGGTACATGGTGAGGGTGCCGTCACCGTTGTCCACGACGGGAAAGTCGGTGTTGGCCTGGATCTCAGCGAAGTTCGATCCCGTCCACTGCGTGATCTTGCCGACCTTGGGGGACTTGGTGACGTTGCGAACCGGCATGGTGCTGCCGCTCCTTTCGGGGTTACGGTTTCTCCCACGCCACCCAGAACTTGCACACACCCTCGATGGTGTTGCCGACCAAGTTCTGGGCGACCAGCGAGTTCTGCCACGTGCTCACGCGCAGGATGTCGCCGTTGTTGAGGCGCCAACCGAACGAGCCCTTGAGCGAGGTGACGTCGCCCTGGGTGTTGAACGGCTGGTTGTCGTAGGCCAGCGAGTTGGGGTTGGTGGGCACGCCAGTGTTGTTCCGGGTGAGCGTGGCCACCCGCTTCCCGCCGGTATTGGCGTTCTGCGAGTAGTGGATCTCGAACCCGCCGGTGTAGTAGCCGTCTTTCCGGATGGTGATCCGGGTCGGGTTGGCGGGGTCCCACATGGACAGACCAAGCGGGCTGGTCCAGTTCTCGGAGAAGGTGGTCCACGTGACGTCGGTGTCGGCCTTGTCCGCGATCGTCAGCGTGGCGTTCATGATGAGCGTGCACGCCGGCTTGTCGCTGTCGGCGTTGAGCCTGTCGGCGGTGACGTCCTCGCCCGCGAGCCAGCTCATACCTTGACACCTCCAGCAACGATGGCGGGGCGCGCGAGCTGGACGGCGGCGCCGGCCGCGTGGGACTTGGTGATGCCGTTGACCGAGCGGATGACGGTGAACGTCTGGGTGTTCGTGGTGCCGCTGATCGCGGTGACCCGCATTTCTTCGCCGCCGACCTTGATCCGGATCGGGAACTCCGCGCCGTAGGTTGCCGAGTCGATCCACCGCGCACTGCCGGCCGCGGTCACGACCGTGAACGTGGTGGCCGTCGCGGTGATCGCGGTCGCGAGTGTGCTGTTGGTGGCGTCGGCCTTCACGCCTACCCCGCCCACGGTGGCGGTGTCCCAGGCCGCGCCCGGTCGGCAGTTGAACGTGAACGAGTGCTCGAACGGCTTCAGGGTCTCGGTGTAGCCGAGGATGAGCAGGTCGATCAGGTCCGGCTTGAAGTTGGCGATGGTGATCCGGTCGGCGATGTTGGCGTCGCGCACCTGGGCGCACAGCGTGGTGTTCGCCGCCACGCGGGGGTTGGCGAGGTTGATCGACACGGTGGGGTACCGGGGCGACTCGTCGGTTCCCAGGTGCAGCCGCCAGGCGGCGATGTCCTTGGCGATCGAGTCCACCCAGACGTTGAACTCCTCGGACGCGTCGTAGGTCCCGACGCCGCCCTCCTGCGGTGGCTTGGTCGACAGCCGCCCGGTGGTCTTGGTCAACCGGTAGGAGGAGCCGTTGGTGCGGGTGGCGGTGAAGTCGTTGACGAGCGCCTGGTCGTCGTTGACCGGGGCGGGCACGTCGGACAGCTGCCCGGCGGTGTAGTCGAAGGCGATCCGCACGTCCTGGTGCAGCAACGACGGGTAGGTGCGGTAGGTGCCATCGATCGAGCCGCGGTTCTCGTAGAACACGCCGTTGTCCGCCCGGGCGACATCCTCCAGCAGGTCCAGGAACACCTTCGGCCGCTGTGGCCCGAGCTTGGTCCACACCTCGGTCTGTCCGAACGCACCACGGTAGGAGCCCAGATAGAACCCGTTCTCCACCGACAGGCGGCCCGCGCGGGTGTAGGCCTCCTCGCCGTTGTAGGCGGCCAGCTGCTGGGCGAAGTCGAACAGGTCGGTCACCGCCGGCTGCACCGCGACGTGCCCGATCCCGACACCGGCGACGTCCATGTCCGGTCCGATGTAGACGTCGGTGACCCGGCCAAGGGTGCGGCCGTTGACCGTGCCCGGCCCGCCGGTTAGCCCGACCCCGGCGCCCGGTTCAAGGGTGGCGATCCGCCAGCGGATGTTGCCGCCCTGCTGGGACAGGTCGATCTGCAGCAGCACGTTCTTGTCGACCATGTTGAAGCCGATCGCGCCACTGTCGCCGACGTAGACGACGGCGCGGTCGAACCACATCAGCTTGAGCGCGCCGCCGGTGTGCCAGGTCAGCCGCCACCGGGAGATGTCGCCGGAGGTGTGGATCGTGGCGAGCGCCTCGCCGTCGGCCAGGCCGGTGGCTGGGAAGGAGACCAGGAACCGGACCATGCCTGCGCCGGACGGGTACGAGGGCACGACGCCCCACAGCGTGCCGTTGTTCAGGGCCAGCATGTCTGCCGAGCAGGCGAACTCGCCGTTCGACGCGAAATTGATCTTGCCCTGGGTGATCTGCATCGGGTCGACGCCGTCGATCGCCGAAGCGGCCGAGGTGGCTTCCCGGCCGTCCTCGCACGGCCAGTACGCCACGGGCGCGTTCGTCTCGGCCTGCAGGTACGCGCGCTTGAGCGTGGACAGCACCGGGGTGGCGCCCTGCTGCAGCCGCCGGAACACCCCGGCGGCCTCGACGTCGGCCCACCGGTTGTGGTCGGAGCGGTCGTTGCGTGGCGTGATCGAGGCGATCTCGCCGAAGAACCGCGGCGAACGCACGTCCAGGTCGTCGTAGTCGAAGGTGACCGGAACGTTGGTGTTGCCGCCTGCCACGCCCGAGCGGATGCCGACCGATCCGGCGGCCTGCGGCATGGCCTCGCTCTGCACGTAGCCGAGCCAGTCGTACGGCTCGGGCGTGCCGGCCACCCAGGCCTTGAACCGGACCTGCTGGCCCTCCAGTAGCACCCGCATCCGCACGTCCTGGGTCGTGGGTGCGAGCGTGATGCCGGTGCCCAGGTCGGTGAGCAGGTTGGTCTCCGCGCCCGCTTTGACGTATCGGACGCCGATCCGGTATTCGCCGGTCGGGGACACCAGGGCCCGCAGCATGATGTAGTTGCCCAGGTCGGCGAACCGCATCAGCAGATTCAGCGGCTCCAGGTTGGCGCCGGTCACCGTGGTGACCGGCACGTGCACTGTCGCGGCGATGTCGACGTCGCGCTGCTGGAACCCCGCCAGCCACGACATCCGGTACTGGCCCGCGCCAGTCAGGATGTGGTGGCCCTTGCCGCCGTTCTCGGGGAAGTCGGGCAGCCCGTTGCCGCCGTTCCAGGCATGCAGCCAGGTCTGCCCGGTGTCGGTCTGGGCCCACCCGTTGGCATTGGTCCGGCTGAACGTCGAGCGGGCGGTGCGCACGCCGACACGCACCGGCGTGTTACGCCCGAGCACGCCGTAGTAGGGCGAGCCGGCGTAGTCCGGGTCGTACTGCTGGTTGTCGTTGCGCAGCCGGAACCGGCACTGCGCTGCGGTGGCCAGCTTGGAGGACTCGTTGGCCCGGGGCTTGCTGATCTGCACGCCCTGGGCGACCATCACGTCGCCGGAGACGTCGATCCAGTTGCCGGACAGGAACAGCTCGGTGCGCACGTCGAGCGGGTCGGTGGGAAAGGCCATCACGCCGCCCCGTTTCCGAGGACCAGCTGCACGTTGCCTCCCTCTTTCCGGATGGCGTTGCGAAGGATTTCCAGCAGCAGTTCGTCGAGCCGGGTGCCGGCCGAGTCGATGACGACGACGGCCTGGCCCCCGCCGCCGCCCGCGGCGAACCCGCCGACGGCGCTGCTCGCGGCGGCGGCCGCGGTGGTGGCCGCGCTGGCCGCGGCGGGCCGCGGGAGCGCGGCCGCGGCGACCTCTTCGGAGGCGGCGGCGACCCGGTCGACCATGCTGGACAGGCCGTTGATCGCGCCCAGCCCGACCATTTCCATCGCCCATTCGGCCTCTTTGGACGGTGAGGCGATGCCGAGGAAGCCGAGCACGGCGTCCCAGGCGTTCTTGACGATGCCGAGCAGCTTGTCCTTGATCGCGCCTGCGAAGTTGCCGATGCCGTTGATCAGGCCGCGCACGAGGTCGCCGCCCGCGTTCCACAGCAGGCTCCCGAGGCTGCCCAGGGCGCCGAGGATCATGCCGGGCAGGCCGCGGACCCAGTTCACCAGGTCGTTGAACCGCTGGATCGCCCAGTCCCGGGCCTGCCCGATCCACCCGCCGATCAATCCGGGCAGCTGGCCGAACCAGCTGAGTATCCCGCGGATCACGCCGACCGCGGTGCCGATCGCGTTCTGGACCCAGCTGAACGCCGCAGGCACGGCGGACACCAACCAGGACACCGCACCGGCCAGGCCACCGAGGATCGCGCCGGCGAACCCGGCCAGCCAGCCGATAATGGCGCCGATCGCCGGGGCCAGCAGGTTGATCAGCCACTCGGCGAACTGGGCTACCAGCAACAGCAGCGGCGTGAGCGCGACGACGAGCTCGCCGAGCGGGACGAGCAGCTGCACCAGCGGGGGCAGCAGCGCCACCGCCGCGGCAATGATCGCGCCGAGCACCGGCTGCAGCGCTTGCAGCACGGTCAGCACCGCGGTGCCGAGGATCATGGCGAACTGCCCGATCATCGGGATCAGCGGCACGATCGCGCCAGCCAGCTCGGACAACGCGTCCGCGGCGAACTGGGAGACCAGCATCGCGATCTCGCCCACGATCGGCAGCAAGTCACCGATCGCCGGGGCGAGCGCCCCGGCCAGCTGCGCCGCGATGTCGGCGAGCACCGGCACCAGCGGCATGATCGGGCTGAGCAGCGACACGAACGCCGGCACCAGCGGCGTCACCGCGTCCAGGATCTGCGTCAGCGCAGGGATCACGCTGCTGACCAGGACCTCTCCGAGGCTGGTGAAGATCTGGGTGATCGCGGGGCCCGCAGCCTGCAGCACCCGGCCGAAGGCCTCCGCGAGCGGACCGAGAGCCGTAGCCACGCCCGCGAGCACCGGGCCAAGGGACTGAATCACCGGGATCAGCGCGCCGACGAGGCCATCGAGCAGCGTCGTGATCACCGGCATGATCGCTTCGAGGATCGGGCCGCCAGCCTGCGCGAGCGCGCCGAGCAGCGACCCGAGCAACGAGAGGATGTCCGGCAGCGCCGTTCCGACCGCGGTCAGCGCCTGGCCCACCGCGCCGGCCGCCGGGGCGAGGTTGGCCACCAGCTGGCCGACGCCGGCGCCCGCGCCCGCCAGGAGGTCGGCTAGTCCGTCGAACACCGGTCCGGCCGACTGAACCGCGGTGAGCAGCCCGGGCATGGCCTGCACGGCGAAGCCGGTCACGCCCTCGGTCAGGGTGGTCAGGTAGGGGCCGATGGCGCCGAAGACCTGCCGGATCGCGGGCAGCAGCTGCTGGAAGGTCTGGCCTAGCTGCCCGGCGATGCCGACGAACGTGGGCACCAGCGGCGCCGCCGCGTCGGTCAGGCTGGACTGCACCTGGTCGCCAAGCGTCGAGAACGCGCTGACGACCTGGGTGTTCTCCTTGAGCGCCATCGCGCCGAGCCCGGCGAAGGCCAACGGCACGCCACCGAGCGCGGCACTCGCGGCCAGCGCCGAGGCGGCCGAGGCGGCCCCGAACACGGTGAACGCCTTGGACAGTCCCAGGACCCCGGAGATGTTGTCCCGGGCCATGTTCGAGGTGCTCTCGCCCGCCACCCGCATCACTGCCGCGGTGGCCAGCGCCTCGCGCCGGATCTCGCCGAACACCTTCGACACACCGTCGCGGCCGAGGATGTTGAACAGCAGGGAGGTGTCCGCCATGACACCCCCCTCGGGCCGCTATTCAGGTGTTGTGCTTGGCACGACTGCGAATCAGGTCTTCGATGTAGTCACAGGCGCTGGTCAGCTCCTGGACGGTGAGCAGCTCGCGTTGCTCCCACGGCCGAATGTTCAGCTCGGCCGAGATCGCTAGGGCGTACTTTTCGCGCCGCTGCTCGAGGGGGCTTTTCCCGCCGCGCTCTCCGGCGCCTTGGCGATCTGGGCGTCGATCGCCGAGAGGATGTACGCGCGCTGGCTGTCGTCGAGACCGGGCGCGGACGCGGCCGCCTCGCGCATCTTCTCCAGCTCGGGCGCCTCGAACTCCACGGTCAGCTCACCGACGGTGAAGTCGACGTCCTCGAGCTTGAGCGTGGGGTGTGTCAGCTTCTGCAGGTGCCACAGCAGCACCCGCCGTGCCTTCGCCCCGCCCTTGAGCAGCATCACCTGGAACTCGTCCCAGGTCAGCGGGTGCATCCGGGCCTCGATCGCCTCGGCATCGGCGGCGCGGACCTTGGCCGGATCCCAGGTCCAGCTCTGTGTTTCCTGCCCCTGCGGGGTGTAGGTGACCAGCAACGTTCACACCTTCCCGGCGAGTCGGTCCGCCGTCTTCTTCATCGCGTCGACGACCGCGCGTCGGAAGTCGTTGCGGCGGCCGGCCAACGTCTCGTCGAACCAGCCCGGTTTGCCGCGCTGGTGCACTTCCTGCCCGGTGTTGAACACCTTGTGCCTCCACCCTTTGGCGGAGTTGAACCGGCGCGGTGCGTGCCGGAAACCGCGCACGTTCGGGGTTTCCCGCGCCACCACCCGCGCGCCGACCGCGGGTCCGGAGGTCTTGGCGACCACCTGGATCTTCTGCCCGATCGCCGACCGGATCGACCGCCCCGCGTGCCCCTGCGAGGTGACCGAGCGGATTGCCTGGCGCGTGGCCTGCCGAGCTGGCTGTGCGGCGGCGCGGATGTCGCGCATCAGGTCCCGGCGCAGCGCCTTGCCGTTCTCCTCGGTGCGCAGCGCCCGCGCCAGCTCCTTCAGCCGCCTTTCCGGGCCGGACAGGTCCAGCTCGGCTGGCATCAGGACACGACGCGGGAGACCGCGCCCGATGTCGGGAACTCGACGTCGACCTCGGCCACGTTGCCGACGTCACCGGCGATCGGCTTCCAGGACTTGATCAGCACGGTGCCGGTGTAGCCGGGGTTGGAGGCGCCGCGGGCGGCGTTGGACAGCCGCACCTCGAACGGCACCAGCGTGCCGAACAGCGGCCACATGATCGAGTCGAGCCCGGCCGCGGCGACGTCCTGCTTGAGCGTCACCGACAGGCTGCCTTCCTTGAGGCCGCCCAGGACCTCTTTCCAGCCACCGCTGCCGAAGGTGGTCACGTCCTCGTCGGCGACCTCCGCGGTCAGCTCGATCTTGGACGCGTTGTTCGAGAGGTCGTTGGCGTTGAGCGACAGGAAGGCCGCCAGCAGGACCATCTTGGCCATGAGCGAGTGCCCCTTTCAGGCGATACCGAGTGCGACGACGAACAGGAACGACGGCGCGGTTCCAGCAACGGTCCACTTCGGACGGAACCACGTGTCGGTGAGCGGGCCGGGCACGCGGAGGATCTGCCCGCCCCGGGCGGTGGCGGCCGCGAACGTGAGCCGGTCGGTGGGGGCGGCGAACCCCGACGCGGTGTCGGACTCGATCGCCACGGTCAGCGACGGCGTGGCGGTCCCGGCGACCGACAGCACGTGCAGCGCGGCGTACAGCTGCTTGCCGGCGGGCACCGCGCCGAGCTGCGTGCCGACTCCGGTTCCGGAAGCAGTGCGTGCGGTGCCGGGCGGGTGCGCAACCTGACCGCGCACGAGCGGCCAGCTCGAGTTGGCTTTGCCGCTCCAGGGCGCCATGCTGCCGACTTCGCCACCGAGCGCGTAGGACCCGGTTAGCGCGTTGGTGAAGTACGCCAGGTCGCCGACGTTCGCGCCGGCCGGGCCCGCGCTCCACGGCCCGAGACCGCCGAGCGCGGTCCACTGAGCGTCGTCCACCATCGACAGGTCACCGGCTTCCCAGAATCCCTCCGCGGTGATCTCGGTCGCCGCCAGCCCGGCCTTGACTTCCTTCCAGCCGCCGCTGCCGAAAGTGGTCGCGTCCTCGTCGGCGACCTCGGCGGAGATCTCCAGCTTGTTGCTGGCGCCGGTGAGGTCCGCGCCGCCGGTGAACAGGCGGACGTTGGTCAGAACGAACTTGCCCATCAGGCCCCCGATCCGATGACGTGGACGGACAGCTGTGCGCCGAAGAACTGGGATGTGCCGTGCTCGTAGAGCCCGTAGCCGAACACCCGCGTCACGCGGGAGTCATCGCACGCGCCGCCGAGGGTGCGGTCGGATTGCAGCGCCGCCTTGAGCGAACGGGGCCCACCGCCGGTGAGGTATTGGTCGAGCTTGGCCTGGGCCTGCTTGTCGGTGGCGTGGGAGACCAGCACCCGGCAGGTGGCGGTCAGCTCGTCCAGCCCGCGGCCGAACGCCCGGTCGAAATCGATCTCGTACTCGGCCACGAAGAACATGGGCGGGGTGACCGAGTCCGGGGTGTAGGGCAGGCAGATCAGCCCGGTGATCGCCTTCGCGTTGGCGGCCAGCCCCGACCGCACGGCCTCGATATCCACTCCGTGCCCCCTACGCGATGCCGATGAGGATCAGGTGCTGGATCAGCGCCTGGACGTCGGGGTCCACCCGCGACAGCCGGATCAGGCCCCACTCGGCCGAGCCCATGACGCCCTCGGGCGAGTCCTTGCGCCGGAACAGCCGAGCGGCCTGCAGCAGCGCCGCCGAGACCACCTCGTCGGGCACCGCGGGCCAGCCCCACCGCGCGGTGATCCGCACCCAGCGCGTGCCCCACTCGCCGGAATCCCGCAGCAGCCCGGTCACCGGCTCGTTGTCCAGCAGCGCGTTCTCCGGCACCACGGCGTAGTCGGCGACCGCGGTCCACGGCCCGGTCCTGCTGTCGGCGCTCTCGACGATGAGGCCGGCAGCGTCGCCGATGTCGGGCAGGAGCAGCGTGTCACCGTCGTCCTCGCACACCAGCCGCCCGAGGGTCCGGAACTCGCGCCGCACCGGGGCGGGGTCGAGGTAGAACCGGCGCCCGGTGGTGCGGTCGATCGCGCGCGAGGCGGCGGTGTGCGCCTGCTGTACCAGGTTGTCCTGGGTCGTGTCATCGGCGGGGATGCTCAGCGAGGCCTTGAGCTGCGCCAGGGTGCCGTACTCGTTGGCCACGGGTGATCAGCCGCGGGTCTCGGGCTTGGCCGCGCGACCGCCACCCCGGGAGCGCCGGGCGGCCTTCTCCGGCTTGGAGTCGGCGTCGGCCGGCTGTGCAGCCGCGGAAGCCTCGTCGTCGGCTGCCCGCGTGACCTCGTCGTCCTGTGGCACGTCGTCCTCCTTGTCGGCGGCCTGCTCGGCCTGATCGACCGGTTCGGTCGGAAGCTGGGTGCGCTCGTCCTTGATGAGCTCGGCGCGCACGCCGTCGGCCCACTTGACGGCTTCCTCCTCCGGCAGTTCGATCTCGGATCCAGGCGCCCACGAGAACTCGGTGCCGGACACGCCCTGCAGCACGCGAATGCGCACTCGATCCACGGTTTCCTCCCGTGCGGTGGTGGGGGCCGGTGGGGCCGGAGCGGTGTCCGGCCCCACCGGGGGAAGGGGAATCAGGTAGCCGGGTGCGCGTAGGCGCGGATGGCCGCGGCGTCGTCGGGCTTGCCGTCGAGCCGGGCGAACCCGAGGAAGCCGACCTGCAGGAAGTCCGCGTAGCGCTCGGTCAGGCGCAGCGTCTGCACGTCGAGCACCTGGCGGACGATGTAGCCGGCCGCGATGTCGCCGAACACGATCGACTTGGCGCTCGCCGCGGGGACGGGCATCTTGTTGTCGATCGTGTAGGGGAACCCGTTGATGGTGGACGGGAACCCGGGCGCCGGTACCGGCACCCACAGCGGCCGGTTGTCGGCGTCCTTGAGCTTGCGGATCATCTTCAGCGCCGAGTCGCTGAGCAGGTAGCGGGCGTTCGTGCGGTACGCCGGGTCGACGGAGTGCTCGAGGTCGACCAGGTCGTCGTAGATGATGCTGGTGACCTGGCCGGCAGCGCCGGTCTTGCCCACCGTGATGTTGGTGGTGATGCCCTCCGGCTGGTTGGTTCCGGTACCGGTCGCCAGGTGCCCAGCGACGGCGCGGCCGATGCGCTCGCCCAGCTTCCGCGGCAGCCAGACGTTGATGTCGAACGCCGAATCCTGCAGCAGCTGCAGCGACACCCGCACCAGCTTGGACGTGTAGGTGTGCGCGAGCAGCTTCCGCTGCCCCAGCACCACATCCTGCTCGGTGACCTGGGTGTTCTCGCCGAGGATCGCGCCCTCGTTGCCGGTGTCGTCGTTCGTCGGCCACGGCAGGTCGTTGCCCGTCGAGGTCGTGATGACGGTCGCGACGTTGAGCAGGCCGCCGAAGGCCTTCATCGTCTCGCTCATCACGGCCCGGAAACCTTCCGGCACCAGGTAGCCGCCGGCGGTGTCGGTGGACACGCCCTGCGCCCGCAGCTCGGAGAAGTTCTCCATCAGCAGCTGGCGCTGCTCGCCGGACAGGCGGTCCATGCCGCCGCGCATGTAGCGCTCGAACGCCTCGCTGTACCGCTGCGCGGCCTCGTCCCCTCCGCCGACCGGGGCGCCAGAGCTGGTCACGACCTGGGACCGGTCGACGGTCTCCAGCTGCGCGAAGCGCTCCAGGCGCTCGATGTCGCCGGACACCTCGGTCAGGCGCGTCTCGGCCTGGTCCCAGTTGGCCCGCTCCTCGGCGGTGAGGTCGCGGTTCTCGGCCGCTGCAGCGTCGCGGATGTCGCACATCCGCTTCCACACCGTGTTCTGCTCCTCGATGAGCCGCTTGAGCTGTTCGCTCACGATCAGTTGTCCTTCCTCAGGGGCAGCCCGTACCGGGCCGCGTAGGCGGTCAGCAGGTCGCTGGGGGACAACCGAGTGGTCTCGCCCGGCTCGGTGCCGTCCGCGCGAGTGGTCTCGCCCGGCTCGCGTTCGACGACCTTCAGCAGGTCGAGCAGCTCGGGTTTGTACGCCGCGCGACGTTCGATCGCCACGGGGTCGCCGCGGTGCGCCAGGGCGGCCGCGACCGAGTTGAGCTCGGCCTGAGTCTCTTCGTAGGCGGGGAATGTCACCGCCGACACTTCGATCAGCCGCACCTCCAGGATGCGGCGCACGTCCACTTCGAACGGCTCGTCGTAGCCGTCGACGTCGACCTCTTCGGTGGCCCACTCGTCCTTGACCACGTAGAAACCGAACGACATGCCGGTGATGTTCTTGTTGCGCACGTTGGCTTTCAGATCGCGCACATAGGACAGTTCCGTGTCCAGGGCGGAGTCCACCGGCAAGCCCTTGTCGTCCTGGGACAGGTTCAGCGTGCCTGCCGACACCCGAGACACCACGTAGTAGGAGTCGTGGTCGATGAGGAACCGGGCGTCGCCCTCGGCCAGCGTCTTGGTGAACGCGCCCGGCGCGATCTCCTCGTAGAACCCCCACCGCAGCGGGTTGCCGATCGCCGTGCGGGAGTTGAACACCGCCGCGTAGCCGCGGAACCGCTCGCCGCCCTCGACGTCGGCGTCAGCCCGGATCGACACACCAGCGGTGGCCAGCGGCAACCGCCGCCGTTCCTCAGCTGTCGCCCGCGTCAGGATCGTCGTCATCGTCCACACCCTCGCTACTGGTCGAGTCGGGTTCGGATTGGTCGTTGGGATCGCTGCCCAGCGGCGCCATGTTCAGCGGCTGCAAATAGACGTCGCCGCCCTCGATCGGCGGCATGTTCTCCTTGCCGCGTATGTCGTTCGCGCTCATCGCACCCACTTCGCGCATCACGCGGTAGAACTCCGCCCGCGCCTTGGAGTCGCCGCGCAACAGGCCCTCGACGTTGTACTCGGCGTAATCCTCCGGCGCGGTCGGCCAGATCAGCTCCTTGGTGATGCGCTGCTCGGTCGGCACCAGCCACACCGGGTGCAGGTCGAACTGCACGAAGCCCAGCGCCTGCTGCTCCAGCCCGGTGCCCCACGATGTCGACTTCTCGGTCTCCATCAGCAGGAACAGCGGCACGCCGAACATCCGCGCGACCTCGACCACCTGGAACCGGCGCGACTCCAGAAACTGTGCGTCGCGAAACGGCATCGTGATCGGCTGGAACGAAGCCCCAGAGTCCAGCACCGCGATGTCGTAGGCGGCCTCAGCGCCGGAGTGCTTGGCCTTCCACTGCCGCTTCAGCACCTCGGCCTGGTCAGGGTTGAGCCGCTGCTCGGTCTGCAGCACCCCGGAGAGCATGGCGCCCTGGCCGAAGAACTTCGCCCCGGACTTCTCCGCGGCGAGCGCCAGGCCCACGCCCTGCGCCGCGGCCCGGATCGGGGAGACCCCGCACACCCCGTCGTAACCCAGCCCAGGAATGTGCAGGACCTCGCGCGAGGTGAGCGGGTGCTGCCGCCCCTGGTCGTCGGTGACCTGGAAGATCTTGCCGCCGGGCAGCGCGTCGGTGGGCCTGACCCGGTCGACCTGCACGCGGTCAGGCCGGATCGGCCACAGCTCGACGACCTCGCCAGCGCGGTTGCGGACCTTCTGCAGGTAGGCGTTGCCCCACAGCACGCGATGCACATAGGACAGCCGCCACAGCTCGTACGCAGTCAGCTCCGGGTGGGGATCCCGGAGCAGCCGCGGGGTGGTGCGCGCGCGGGTGCTCTCCCGGTAGCTGTGCAGCGGCAGCGCCGCCGACACCGAGGAGATCAGCGACACCGACCGCCACACCGCCGGCATGTGCAGCGCGGTCAGCTCCGACACCGGCACGCCAGCGTCGGAGCTCGCGCCCGTCATCCAGTTCAGCAGCGACGTCGACGTCAGCGGAACGGCCGGGTTCTCGACGCTGCGGGTGATCGCCCGCGCGACGGCGCGACCGAGCGTCATCCGTCACCCCGTGCCTTCTCGGCCCGCCACGCGCTGCGCGCCGCTCCGAGCGCGGCTCCGATCGCCCCCGCCAGCGGCGAGCCCTTGCGCTGCGGCCGCAGGTTGGCCCAGACCACCAGCAGAAGCCCGGCGCCGAGCAGCGCCAACGGCGGCCACAGCAGGTACAGGAACGCCACGACGAGCGCGTAACCGACCGCCTCGACCAGGTTGCTCAGCACTGCGCGCCCCTTCTCACCAGATGTTCGGCGGACCCTCGTCCGCCGTGATCACGTCGATACGGGCCAGGAAGGCCCACCGCGCCAACGTCACCGTCACCAGCGGGCTGATGTCGGAGTCGGCGGTCTTGCGCGCCCACGCGTAGGCGTCACCCAACGGCCGCGGCTTCGCGCCGGCGACCGCCGTGTTGAGCTGCGACTGGTCGATGTGCCGCAGCGTCCCCTGCGTCACCGCGTCGACCAGGTGCCCGCACGCGGCCGCCACCTCGCTGGAGGTCGGGATCGCCAGCTGCCCGCGCTTGGGCTCCGACGGGTCCTCCGGCACGGTGATGCCGACCTTCTTCAGGTCCAGCAGCAGCGACCCCGCCGGCCCCTTCACATCCAGCGCGATCGCGACCGGGTTCCACCGCGCGACGAGCTCCACCAGCCGCTGCACAACCCAGTCGGTGCCCGGCCGGCGGTCAATGAGCTCGACGTGGCCCAGCCCGTCCGCCCGCGGCGAGTAGAGGCCGATCGATGCCCAGTCCCGCTTGGGGGTCACGTCGATCGCGAAGGCGACGTCCTCGCCGGCCTGCGAGGTCACGTCTACGCACCCGGCCGGCGCCGGGGTGCTCCACCGCTGGTAGTCCAGCGGGCCGCCCTCGGTGGCCGGCGGTGCCGGCCAGATCCCCAGCCGCTCCCGCGCGAACCCGCGCGGGCTCATCGACTCCAGCTCGTCCTCGACGAAGTCCTCGGAGATCCGGATGCCGTAGGCCGGGTTGGTGGCCGTCCACAGCTCCCGGTCGGAGAGGTCGATGCCCTCGAGGTTGTCCAGGTCGCCCTCGGCGCCCCAGTCCCGGTATCCCAGGCGGCCGCTGCGGCCCTCAAGTGCCCGCTTGCGGACCCGGAAGAGGATCTCTCCGCTGTAGGAGCTCAGCGGCGGGCTGGAGGTGTAGATGATCTGCGGGCCCGGCACCTCCATCGAGCGGGCCGACATCGTGGGCAGCAGCGCCTCGTGCTGCTCGTCGGTGTAGGCGAACGTCTCGTCGATGATGTTCAGGTCGCCGGTGAAGCCACGGCCGGAGGCCTTGCTGCGGGCGATGAACTTGATCTCCTGGCCGGTGTCGAGCCGCTCGAAACCCTCCTCGCCGTTGGTGTTGGAGATCTTGATCAGGATGCCGTCGACGTCGACCAGGTTCTCGTTGTCGCCGACCTGCTCGCCGAGGTTCCTGATCAGCCGCTTCAGGCGCCGGAACGCCCGCAGCGCGGTCTTGTACTCGTGCGCACTGAAGATGATCAGCGCCTCCCCGAGCAGGAAGAACCCGGCCAGGATGCGGCCCTCGAGGATGCCGCCTTTGCCGTTCTGCCGTCCGACCAGCTCGGCGTATTCGAAGCACGCCCACTTGCCATCCGGCCGCACACCGAGGATGTGCGTCAGGGCCTGCTGCTGCCAGAAGTCCAGTTCTTGCCCGGCCCGCCGACACAGCTCGATCGCCTCGGCGCCGATGCTGTAGACGTAGGGCGGGATCAGCTCAAGGCGTGGCCTCAGCGCGCCTTTCGGCGATTCGGGCGGTGATGTCGGCAATGCCCGCCCCCTTCACCCCTCCTGTCGCCGGTGTTGCACCGGACGTCGCCGAGCCGGTCCGTCCCGGCCGCCCGCGGCCGCGGGACGCGCCGCCCTGCCGCAGTTCGCTCACCAGCTGTTTGAACGCCACCGCCTGCTGCCGGGCCTCCTTGAGCACCCCGGTCACCACGACCACGAACGTCCGCCCGTCCTCCAGCGGGTCGAGCTCCAACCACGGCCCGTCGCCGTGCAGCTGGGCGTCGAGCTTGTCGAGCCGGTCCGCCAGGCGACAGGCCTCCAGCAGCACGGCCTGCTCCAGCGGCGCGAGCTTGCCGTCCTGCAGCCCTGCGGCCCACAGCTGCCGGCCGCGCGGAGCGAGCCCGGAAGGCACCTCGGGGGCGGTGTTACCCGGCTCCGGAGGAGCCGCGGCCGGAGGCGGCGAAACCGTCTCTCCGGCCGGTTGTGACGTCACCGCTTTGCATCGCCCTGGAACGCATAAGCCGTGGTCACCGCGCTTGTGAGCCCTGTAACGACGCTGCCGTTCCGCCCCCGAGTCCGCCATCGCTCCTCCGTGCTCACTCCTGCCCACATTCGGGCCTCCGGGGGGAGAGAAGGGCAGGTGGGCGCGGAGTTGCCCTCGCGCCCGCGCTCAAGATCGGGAGCCCCCTCCCCCGCCGATCGTCCGTCCACGGTGGTCACCAGGTGCGGGAGGTCCGGACCGGTGTCGTCGCGGCCGCGGGGCCGGGGTCGGCGTCAACCGCGCACGGCCGGTACCGCGCGTACCAGCTACGAATGGCGGCCGCCGTGCCCTCCGGACGGGCGTCGGCGTGGGCACGACGCATGCACTCGGCGGCACCTGGGTTGAGCACGTGCACCGCCGTCGCGCGCAGCTGGTGAGCCAGCGCCAGGCGCTGCGCCGGAGCGGGCACCGAGCGCACGACGTAGGCGGTGATCGCCTCGGCCCGCGCGATGCGCGCGATCTCGTCGAGCATCACCTGCTCGGCCCGCTGCGCGATGACCTCGTCGTGGCCCCAGCGCACCGGGCTCCCGAGCCGCTGCGCTATCGCGTCCCGGTCGAGCACCAGGTCGCCGGGGTTGGCCAAGGCCTGCGCCAGGGTGGACTTGCCGGCACATGGTGGCCCGGCGATCAGCACCACCGTGCGCATGAGCTACCAGCTCCGGGAGGTCTTGATCGCAGGCTGGTAAGTCACGTCCGCTCCCCGTTGGCTGTTGCACCTGCGATGCGCGGGCCGTGCGTTGTCCAGGGAGTCCGGCCCGCCCAGCGAGCGCGGCACGATGTGGTCGACCGTGAACGACATCGGGTGTTCGTGGTGCAGCGCCAGGTTGATCGGGTGACCGCAGATTCCGCAGGTGCAGCGGCCGGCCTGCACGCACAGGTCCCGCACCCGCGCGCAGACCAGCCGCCACACACTCGGCACCGGGCACCCTCCTCCGCTGCCCGTCGCCACGCACGCGAAAGCCCCGATCGGCAGGGGGTCCGATCGGGGCTTTCGCGTTCTGGGCACACTGCGCCTAAGTGACGTCAGTATGCGTGATGATCACCGGTGGTCGTCAACAGGGGGCGCGTCGCGCGTGTCGCGGCGTTCGGGCTCAGCGGCCGGCCGACGTCGTTCCGTCGGTCTCGCGCCATGCGCCAGCATCATGACCGGCGGCGGCGAGGGCGTCGTAGACGTTGCGGCGGGTCAGTCCCGCCGCTTCGGCGAGCTGGGCGCCGGTGGCCCCGGCCAGCTTGGCAGTGACGAGCTCCTCGTTTCGCTTCGCGCGGACCCGGTCGGCCAAGGCCTCGATCCGGGCCAGCTGCGCGGCCCGCTTGCGGACCTGCTCGAGCTCGGGCGGTGGAGGTGTGGGCTTGCGCGGCATGACGTGCTCCCGGTTATCCTGGCGTCGGAGTTTCTTCCACTCGGCCCCGGTGTGCTGTGCAAGAGCCGCCGGGGCATTTTCGTGGCCCGCTACAGAGGGAAGGGTCCGGGGTGGAGCGCCGGGGCGGCGGCTGGGTGCCGCCGCCCCGGGTTGGTTCATCCGATGATGGAGCCGAGGTGCTTGGCGTCGAGACGCCCGCGCACCACCCGCACCGTGCAGCCGAACTTGAACCGGACATCAGCCCGGTTGTTCACGCCCCGCCAGTTGTACCGGTCCGAGACGGTGGTGGCCCGGGCCCTGATGGTCTGGGCGGTCCACTGCTCGAACTCGGCGTTGTCCTGGACGTGGGCCTGGACGGTGATGGTGTTGCCCGCCACCGCGACCACGAGGATCACGGTCGAGGGCATCCGGCCCTCGTGCTGGTCGACCTTGAGGTCGCTCAAGATCCGACCGGCCACCCGGTAGAGGTCCTCGCCAGCACTTTCGTGATAGCGGACCCCGTAGAACCGGTCATCGGCGAACTTGTCGTCCATCCGGAGTTCCTTCCACTCTGTAGTTATCCCCCGGCGGGTGGTGCAAGCACCCGGTCCCGGGGGCCGCCCCGTTCGGGACTTCTTAATTATGTACCCCCGGGACTCACTATCGCAAGTGGATAGTGTGTGGTGCGGAGCACACTACTGGGCGGCGAGCTCGCGGGCCTTGGCCTCAGCCAGTTCGTGCGCCCGCTCCGGAGTGGACGCGTAGGCAGTCAGGTGGTGAACGTCGGTGCCGCTCACCGCGCGCTCCAGCTCGCCGGCGTCGGTGTCGACGTGCACCCGCTCGCCGGGCATGTCGGCGGTGTCGAACACGACCCGGGATGCGCCGCGAAGCTTCGCCGGCGCGGACAGCTGCCAGCTGCCGCCCTGCACGCTCGCCCGGCACGCCCACACATGCGCGACGAACCCGACTCCGGCCTGGGCCACGCGCACGGGCGCGACGATGTGCCCCTCGCCGAGCTCGGCGGCGAGCTTGCCCGCGGTCTCGGCGTCTGGCCATGCGGCGAGGATCTCCGGGAACTCGCCGAGTCGCAGGATCGCGTGCAAGGTCTGCTCACTCATGCTGGTCATCCTCCTCGATCGGCCGGATGGTGCCAGTCCACCCGCCGTTGCCCTCCGCTCCGGAGCGCAGCCGTGGACGCGACGGCTGCGCCTGGTCCTGCTGCTCGAGCACCTCACGCAGCAGTTCGAAGTTCGCCGGCGGCCAGCAGTGCTGGCACGCCAGGCACACGCACCCGCGCTCCGGATCGATCTGCAGCGCGGGCACTTGCACGTGCCCGTGCTCCTGGTCCCCGCGCCACACCATTCCGGCGCCGCACGCCGGGCAGGCCGCGGCCATGTGCAGCTGGCGCGGTGGGTCCAGCAGGTTGTTGATCTGGGCCGCCCAGTACTGCAGTTCATGCACGACCCAGGCGACCCGGTCACCGTCGGCCCATCGGCCTGCGATCGCCGCGGCCGCGCGGAACCGGGAGACCGGATCGGCGTCGGCCACCATCGCGTTGTAGTGCAGCTCGGCCGCGGCGCGCTCGACTTGGCGCCGCAGGTCCGCGGCGGCGAGCCGGAGCGGTTCGGTCGTGCGCGCGCCGCTGGCCTTGCCGGTCTCGCCGCCGTGCGCGAGCGCCTGGTCCAGCTGCTCGAGCAACGATGGCGCGTGATGCGTGGTGGTCGTCAGGTCCTCGCGGACGATTTTGCGTTCGATCGGGTCGACGAGCGCGGCGAGCGCTCGCCGCAGCTCGCCCTGCAAGGCGCGCAGAGTGCGCTGATCGGTCATCGGGTCCCCCGTGCGTGGATTGTGCGTGGTGGCCGCGGCCGGTGGTCCGGGCCGGTGTTGCGGTGGCGGCGCAGGTGCAGCGCGCGCATCTTCGGATCCGTCGGCGGTGCCGGCCGGGCCAGCCCGGCGTGCTGCAGGCACTCGGCCATCGCGTTGACGGTCGGCACAAGGCTCGCGAAGGCCTGCGCCACGCCCTCGACCAGCTGTCGCCAGACCGGAGCGGCTCCGCGCAGCACGACCGCTGCGGCCTCCAGCCGCCGCTCGGCTTCCTGCTCTCTCGCCCGGGCCAGCGCCGCGCGCAGGACGTCGGCCTCCGGGGTGACCTGCACGCGGCTCGCCGCCCAGAGCCGCTGGTGCACCTCGCAGCAGAAGTCCGGCGACGGTGAGTCGCCGAGGGGGCCGCCGCACCAGTGGCAGCCGATCGCCTGGTCGATCAGCTCGATGATGTCGGTCATGCCCGCTCGGCTCCGGTCTGCTCGATCTGGTCGACAAGCGCGAGCAGCGCGTAGCCGACGCCGAGCGTCGCCGCGCTGTCGATGTGCTCGAACGGCAGGTGTTGCACCTCGTCGGTGTAGGCGTCGAGTTGCTGGGCCGCGCGGTCGAGCCAGGCGCGGGCCTGGCCGGCCGCGGGTGGCCGCGGGGTCATGGGGTCCATCGTTCGGAGTCCCTTCCTTCCTGTCGTTCGGCTTTCGCGATCCGCTGGTGGTGCGCTGGGCCGCGCAACGGCTCGCCGGTGATGACGTTCGTGCAGGTCTTGCCTGGCTGGGCGTTGCAGCGTGGGCAGTCGGTGGTCTCGGCGTCCTCGCGGGTCATGAGGAAGTTGCCGAGCTCGTCGAGGCGCCGGAGCTCGCCCGCGGTGTAGCGGCTCACGGCGGACCGTCCGAACCGGGCAGGCTCTGCTCGCACTCGACGCACCCGGTGTCGACCGGGTAGCCGTGCACGCACAGCTCGGCCTGGTCCTCGTCGACATCGTCCGGGGCGGGCGGGGTGTAGCCGGTGATGCCCTTGGCGTAGGGGCTGGGGGCGAGGTTCCCTCGTGCGGTGGTGGGTGGTCCGACGGTGGGGCGTTTCCCGGTTGGTCCGGCGTCTCCCACTCGGTCTTTCCAGGACGGTTTCAGTGCGGCACCCATCCCGGCCCCGCCCCTACCCAGCCCGACCGTGGTGCCGCCGCTGATGCCGTCGCGGATCTGCCCGTTTCCGGGCGCGACCTGCCCATTCGTGTAGGTCGGGGCGGGAGTGTCCGTGCCGTCCGGTGGATCCGGCGTCCTGGCCGGATCTGGATCGGATCCAACTGCGGATCTGGGTCCGGGTGCTGATGTGGCGTTGATCTTGCGCTGATCGGACGTTGGTCCGTCGTTGATCTTGTCCGGGTCGGGCGGGGGCAGGAGGTCCATGCCGGCGACCTCGGGCGTGCAGTCCTGCTTGCGCGAATTGCAGCCGCGGCAGGCCACGACGAGGTTGTCCGCTCCGGCGGCGATCTTCGGGTCGACGTGGTCGAACACGCCGCCCGCCGGGGTCTTGCGGTCCTGCCAGCGGACCTCGATGCCGCAGTAGCGGCAGCGGCTGCCGTCGCGGGCGCGCACCGCGGCCTTGAGCTGCGGGTCGCGCAGCTCGCGCCGCTTTGCCTTGTGCACGTCGTTCTCCGACCGGGACGGGTTGCGGTCGAGGAACCCGTGCACGTAGAACCCGCCGAGCTCGGCGGGCCAGTCGCGGCCCTCCAGGCAGCGGCACTCGTCGCCGTGTTGGTGCAGGAACGGGCCCCGGTCGGCCACGCGCATCTCGGTCAGCGCACGCAGTTCGGCCCGGGAGGCGATCTCCCGGGCCTTGTCGGCAGGAATCCAGCCGTCCGTCCGTTGCGCCGAGCAGTACAGCTTCATGCGCTGTACGGCGCCGTAGGCGGCGTTTCCCACCGCTCGCACGAGAACGTCGTCGTACTCGACGTCGTCCGTCCGCAGCCACGGCATCGGTCACCGCCCGCCGCTCGGCACGGACACCGCGCAGCACTGGCCGCTGCCCTCCAACGGTGATTCCTCCAGCATCGTGCTTGTCCACTTCGGATAGGTGACCGGCCGCGCCCCCGGGGAAGCAGGGGCGCGGCCGGTCGGCTGTGACGGCGCTCAAGGCGAGCGCCGAGATCGGGTAATCAGGTCTGCTGGTCCGGCGCCGGCTCGCGGTGCGCCCCGTCGCTCTCGTCGCGTGCGTCGTCGGTGGCGGGCACGGGGTGTTTGCCCCAGAGGCTCCATGCGGCGGGCGGGATCGGCGGCTGCTCAGGCATCAGCGGGGGGTCTCCTGGTGGGTGAGAGCGGCGCGGAGGTCCCGGATCAGGTCGGCGGGGTCCGGGTCGCGGCCGTCCTCGAACTCGGCCTCGTCACGGTCCAGCCGGGCGAGCGCAGCGTCGATGCGGGCCTGGAGGTCGTCGCGCTCGCGGCGCGTGGCCATGAGCCGGCCGCGGTCCTCGACCGCCTCCTGCCGGTACTGGAGGCAGTTCGCGTGCAGCCGCTCCAGCTCGGCGAGGATCTTGCCAGCGAGGTCGGCGACCTTCGCGGCGCTCGGCTCCGGCACGCGTCCGGCTGCCCAGTTCTCGGCGTAGGCGCGCAGGGCGATCGCCGAGGCACGCGGGCCCGCCATTTTCGACTTCTCGGTCATCGCTTGCGCTCCTCGCGTCGGTGGAGCACGGCTGCGGCGGTGTTGGCGACGTCCTCCCACAGCGACACGCCCGGGTTGAACGGCGAGCGCGTCTCCGACCAGTTGTCGTTGGGGTCCCACAGCGCGGCGAGCTCGTCGGCGATCTCCCTACCCGCGTCGCACGGCTCGCACGGACGTCGAATCAGCTGGCGGAGGGCGTCCGGAATCCGGATGTCGAGCACGATGACGACATCCTCAGGGGCCTGAGCCGGAGCGGTCTCGGGGCCGCGCTCGAGCACACGGACGGTCGTGGGCAGCACGGCGTACGGCGTCGGCTCGCCGGGCTTGAGCACGGCCAGCCAGCCGCGCCGGTTGATGTCTTCGTCGTCGACCAGCGTGCCCTCTACGACGGGGAAGTCCCGTCCGCCGTAGCCGCGGACCCGGTCGCCGGGCCGGGGCTCCGGTCGGCCGAACCGCTGCTCAGCATCGGCGCTGAGCTTGAACAGGTCCTGCGCCGTCAGGACCTGCCCAGTGAGGACTGGGGCGGAGGCGATGCCGCGCGGGTAGCGGGCGCGCAGCGCGGTGCGGACCTTCTCACGGTCAGTGTCGCGGATGGCCGGCCCGGTGCCGGTGTTGCAGAGGCACAAGGCGTCGTGGACGAGCTGCACTATGTCGTCGGTGATGTCGGTCGGGCCGGTCACTGAGGGCCTCCGGTGGTGTCGAGGATGTTGCGCTGGCAGGCGAGGAACACGGCGTGCGCGCGGTCGCGGGCGCCGAGCTTGTGGAACATGCGGCGAGCGTGGGTCTTGACGGTGTCCTCGGAGATGTGGAGCTCACGGCCGATGTCGGCGTTCGTGAGGCCCTGGGACATGCCGTGCAGGACCTCGACCTCGCGCTCGGTGAGGCCGGCCAGCACGGCGGGCGGGTTGGTCTCCGACAGCGCCGGGCGTTCGGGCGCGCGGACCGGGCGCCCGGAGACCTTGCCGGGGCCGCCGGTGACGTAGCGACGCTGCCGGGCGGGGCCGTCGGGGATGCGCTTGACGTCGATGCCGTAGCTCGACAGCACGCCCATGACGAGCGGGACGGCGTCAGGGTGGATCTGCAGCCCGGTGTACCGGCTGCGGTCGTCGTCAGCGAGTGCGGCGGTCATCGTTGTCCTTTGTGGATTCGGCACGCCGGTGGGCGTGCAGGTAGTCGGCGGCGGAGTCGAGAAGCACGCCGGCGGCCCAGACGGCCAGGCGCGCGGTGTGGGCGAGGGCCAGGGCGACGACGGCGTTCACGGGCGGGACCTCAGTTCGTGGTCGGTGCAGGCCGGCCACCAGGCGCGCACGTCGGTGCCGGCGCCGCGGGTGATCCGGTCGCCGTCGTGGACGAGGCACTTGGGGTAGCGGCCGGGACGGCGGTAGCGGCAGTTGCCGCAGCGGCGCCCGGGCGCGGCCCGGTCGGCGGCAGGCGCGGCGCCGGGGTGCAGCTTCACGGGGTAGCCCAGCGCGGCGGTGAGCGGGTGCGCACCGGCGGCGAGGTACTGGCCCTGCCGTTCGGTCCGGCGGGCGTCCGGGGACGCCTCGCCGAGCCGGTAGAGCGGGGCCGCGGTGTACTCGAACGGGCCGCCGGGGCGGCCGACCGTCCACACCACCCAGAAGTGGTGCCGGCCGCTGTCCGGGTCGGCGGCGACCTGGACCACGCGGCCGCGCCAGGACGCGTCCCGGTGGTAGCCGACCCGCTCCCCGACGGCGAACAGCGGCCGGTGCTCCGCAGGGCCCGAGCTGCCGCCCCACAGCGGCAGCGAGTGCTGGTCGGACTGCTTGGTCATCACGTCGCGTCACCCCCGCGCAGGAGTTGCCGGGCGGTGTCGAGGCGAGCCCAGTCGGCCGGGTCGCCGCCGAGGTCCGGGTGCGACTTGCGGGCGGCGATCCGGAGCAGGCCGCGGATGTCGGAGTCGGTGAGCTGCAGCGGGTGCACCGCGCCGGTGAACTCGCGGAGCCAGTCCAGCGCCTCGCGCTTGGTGGAGAACGGCGCAGCCGGGCGAGCGCCTTCGATCGCGCGCCACCCGGCGTACTGCTCGCCGCGGCTGGACACCCCATAGCGGTCGACGGTGCGCAGCGCGTGCAGCGCGAGCGCGATGGCCCGCACGTTGTCCTGCCAGGAGTTCGCGAAGGTGTCGCACGGGTAGGACAGCGGTCCGTGCTTGCTCCGGAAGGCCAGCGCCACGCCGTGGTAGCGCACCTTCGCGTTCGAGCGGAGCATCCCGTCGCGCCGCACGTCCGCGTCGGTGGCCACGACGCGCAGCGCGACCGCGCCCTGCACACCGAGGTGGGCCAGCTCGCGGCTGAGCAGGTCGAGGGTGTCGGCCCACTTCACGCGGAACGGGCTGGCCCGCGGGTGCGGTGTTGCCGGGTAGGGCCAGGTCGGCATCGGCTCGATCTGGTATCGCATCATCGGCGCACCACCGCCGAGGATGTGCCCGGGTACGGCTTGCCGCCGCCGGGCTCCTCACACGGCCCGAAGGCCTCGCCGGAGGCGCCCATCGGATAGAGGTGCCGGTGCGGCCGGACGGTCGCGCCGGCGCGGCGTGCGTGCTCGAGCTCGTTGGCCAGCTCGACCGCCTCGGCCTGTAGCCGGGCTGCGGCGGCCTGCAGGTCGTCGCGCTCGTGCACGACGGTGCTGAGCTGCTGCTGGACGTCGACCAGCTCACGGCGCGTCCGGTCGTGGGCGGCTTGGTGCTCGGCGCGCTCGCGGTCGGCGGTTGCGGTGATGCGGTCGAGGTTGCCGCGCACCGTGGCCAGCTCGGCCCGCAGCCGGGTCAGCTCGGCCTGGGTGGCTTCCCGGTCGGCGGCCGCCGCACCGGCAGCGCCGCCGCGGGCCAGCAGCGGCTCCACGATCTGCTTGCGCACCGCGGCGGCGAACGCGGTGATCGTGTGGTGCGGTAGCGGTTCGTCGCCGGCGCGGCGGGCCAGGCGCTCGTCCTCCCGCCGCAACACGACTTCCGGGTCGGGAACGGCGCGGCCGGTGACCGTGGCGGTCATGACTCGGCCCACCAGTGCTCGCGGCAGTGGTCGGTGCCATCCGCCTTCTCGGCCGTGCAGCGGGACTCGCCGCGGCCGTCCGCGCGGGGAGCGCGGAACTCGCAGCGGCCCGGCAGGTTGGCCTGCAACCACCGCCGCGCCTCACCGACCGCGGCCCCGTGCGCCGCCGCGTCGCGACCGTGGTTGTCGGTGATGGCCTGCCGCATCGTCTTGGGCAGGCGCTGCCAGGAAGCGCGGCAGGAGAACTTGCTGTGCGGGATCTCGGCGCCGCAGCCGCACGGGCAGGCGTGCATCCGCCGGCGGTGGTCAAGGTGGGCGCTCACTGGGCACCACCCCGGATCTCCTCGAGGACCTCGGCGAGCCCGTCGACGGGCACCAGGACCTCCCGGGCCTTGCTGCCGCGGGCCGGGCCGAGCACGCCGCGCTGTACCAGCTGGTCGATCAGCCGGTTCGCCTTCGTCGCGCCGATGCGCAGCTTGCGCTGCAGCAGCGTCACCGAGCCCAGCTGCCCGGTGATCAGCACCTCGGCGGCCTGGCACAGCAGGTCGGGGTCTCGCTCGAGGTCGGGGAACTCGGACAGCGGTTCGTCCACAGCGGAGGTGTCGGCTGTGGACAGCACGACTCCGGCGCCGTCGCGCAGGATGCTGCTGCCCGGCGGAAGGTCCGCGTCGGCCTCGGGCTTGCGTGGCGGGGGCGGCAGGTCTGGCACGTACACCGCAGCGTCGGGCTCCTGGCCGGCGCCGTCGATGTCGTCGTCCCACCGGTAGGAGGTGACCGCGCCGATGTAGCTGGTGCCGATCTGCACCAGCAGCGGCGAGCGCTGGTGGTAGCGGTAGGTCTCCAGCGCGGACTTGCGCGCCTTGGCCACCCGCACGAACGGCTCCAGCGCCGCGGACCCGAAGTCGGTGCGCGGCACCGCGGGCACGACCCGGCCGGAGGAGTCCCGGTGCTCGAGGAAGTCCGGGCGCCGGACCAGCAGCGACCACACCGTGCGCGGGTACTCCTCGATCCGGCCCGGCGAAAACTCCAGCCGCAGCCCGTCGGCCTCGAACAGCGCGTCCTCGCTCTCCCGCACGACGAACACGCCCTCGTCGATGCGGATCTCGACCGCGTGTTCCTTGTGCTCCTTGGCTTTCCGCTTGAACGCGTCGATCACCGTGCGGACGTCGTCGATCCGCCACAGCATCGGCTCGTGCAGCTGCCCGTCCGCGTGCACGTAGGTCTGGCCCACGGCGAACCCGTTGCACGACGTGCCCACCAGCAGGTCCGTGCGGCCCGGCTCCAGGCCGCGCTCACCGCGGTCGGTGTGCAGCAGCACGCCGGCGACCGCGCCGTCCTCCGGATCCTGGGCAGCGGTGTAAACGAGGCTGCCCAGCAGCTCCAGCAGGTTCTTGGTCTCGATGCGGATCGCGCTCACGCCGCGTCCCCACCGTCAGCCAGCGGCAGCTCGGGCTGCTCCTCGCGGTGGAACTCACGCGGGTCGACCACCACGCCACCACGGATGTGGATCAGCGGGTGCTCGCCGCACAGCGTGCAGTTGCCGAACTGGTCGAGCGTCGGCACTGGCCGCAGGGCGTGCCGCCCGTACTCGAGGTCGGCGAACGTCTGTGGCCGCCGCTCCTGGGCAGCCGCAGGAGCTTGGGCGGTCTGGGTGTCATCCACGGGGCTGACCTCCGGAGATCGGGACGAGCATGTGCCCCCGGGCCTCGATCTCGGCCCGGGTCCGCTCCTCGATAGGGACGGGAATGTCGAACGTGGGGGTCAGCGCCAGCTCCCAACGCCCGGGCGCTGCCTCGCGGTAGTAGTGCGTCGACCCCGGCGGCTTGTTGGTGCAGCGGTAGACGACCGGCTGAGCGGGCGGCACCGGGCGGCCGCGGCGGAGCGCGGCGACCAGTCGCGCCCACAGCCCGCGCCGCTCTGGGGTGTCGCGCACGGCCGGCGGCCGCGGCGGCCAGGCGCCGCGCTCCTCGTAGAAGCTGTTCACCGAGACGTGGTCGTCGGCGCGGCCGTGGTGCTGGCCACCGGCCGAGTCCGGCACGGGCACCTCGCCGGACTCGCGCTGCCAGATCGTGAGGAACGGCACGGTCGGCTCGCGCCGCGCGACCGGGAAGACGTCGGTGGGGTCGTCGGGCCAGACGGCGATCACGCGCCCACCCCCGACGGGGTGGCCGGTGCGACGGCCGGAGTTGTGTGCGGCGCTGTGCCGTTCGGCGGGACGCATGACGTCGTCATCGCGAACAGCGCGCCGAGGGCGAGCAGGGCTGCCGCGGCGCGCTTCGCGCGCTGCTGGGGCGGGGGCGGTGCCTGTACCTTTGTCGTCATCACCGGGTGTTGCTCCTTCCGAGGGTTCCGGTGTGCGCCCGTCTCGTCGCCTGGTCCGCGCGAGGCGGGCTTTTCTGTCGGTGGGCTGTGCTAGGCGGCGCTCTTGCGCTCGGTCATGCCGCGGCGGATCGGCGGCAGCAGGAGGCGAAGGCGGTCGAGGGTCGCTCCGTCTGGGCGAGGTGCCCGCGCGATCACGCGGTCGATGAACTGCGCGCGCGACTCGCCAGGTTCGATCGCCAACCGGTGAAGGGCGGTCGTCACGCCGCCGCTCCAGCGACCCGTTTGGGGCCGCGCGAAGGCTCCCGGTCGTCCCGACGGGGTGGGGCTTTCGGTTCGCGCTTGGGCTGCTTTGGTGGTTCGTCCGGGAATGACGCGCCACCCTCCGGCGCGAGGCGGTCGTCGCGCAGCGCTCGGGCGAGCGCGAACTGCCGACGGCGGGAGGGCTTCCCGTCGTGGCCCAACTCGATGTTGCGGAGATACCCGACCGACATGCCGACCTCGGCCGCCAACTCGACCGTTGACTTGTCGGCCTGCTCGCGGAGGCGCCGCACGAGCTGGCCGTAGGCCGGTTGAGTGAGTGGAGGTTCGATCATGTGCAGAAAGGTACAGAGAGGTTCAGGGTCGTGCAAGGTCCAATGTTGCACTACCCTGCACTTTTCTGTACTCTTCTGAACCTAACGCCACCAAAGTGCCAGCTCAGGAGGCTAAATACGATGGCGCAAGCGGAGAGATTGTTGACGCGACGCAGCGGACGCCGGTTCGCTCCCTGTACTTTTCTGAGCTACTCTGCACGCATGGACGAGCGCCGGAAGAAGCTCGGGAGACGGGTCGCCCTTGCCCGTCAGCGCGCCGGCTATTCCAGCCAGAAGGCGTTCGCCGACGCCGCCGACCTCAGCGAGAAGAGTGTCGCCGACGTGGAGCGCGGCGATACGCGCCCGGGCAAGTCGACGTTGTGGAAGATCGAGGGTGCTCTAGGTTGGCCCGACAACGGAGCGGTTCACTACCTCGAGACTGGTCGCCCCGAAGATCTTGATGCACTGCCGTTGCCATCGACCGCGCCCACAATCGCAGAGCCTCGGCGGAACTACCCAGCCCAACTTGAGGACGACACCGAGCGGAAGCTGTGGGACCTCCCCGAACTGTCCGAAGAGGAGCGCTGGAACCTGATCATCTTCTACCGCACGCAGCGCGCGACCAAGCTCCGTAACACCGGGTGAGAGCCACCGCGCCAACTAGGCCAAATGGGTCGTTACCGCGCGGTAGTTGATCACGAACCGGAAACGGTTGCTAACTCAATCTGGCGACCTTAGATACATCAATCGTGAAAAGAATCGACCTACTGGGGAGGCGGTCGAAGCGGAGGGCTGATGCCTATGAGCAGGGCCTTTCGCTGATCGCGGAGGCTGTCGCCGGCGGATCGTCTCCTAGTTCGAAACGGTCAGGTAAGGCTCACCTGACCGTTGTGCCGCCCCTGGAGCCCGGGGCGCAACGAATTGCTCACCGAAAGCTTGCACTTCGGCCACGGGCAGAGTTCTGCGGCTGGTTCCTGTCTGGGCTGACGGCGGCGGTCATGCTGGTAACCCTCGTGGCGCTGCGCGCACCGGCCTCGCCGACGGATGAGGCTGTGCCCGACCGCGCGCCGGAGTTGAGCGTCGCCCCGACGACCGGCGCGCCCGACGAGAACGACGTCAGAATCCAGGTGGAGCGGCTACGAGCAAACGGGACGGTCAGTTCGACGACGCCAACGACAACCGTCACAGTCACCGCTCCAGCAGCATGGAACGGCTCGCCCAGCACCCGCGTAGCGACGCCACCGAGCAGTTCAACCGCGCGTAGCAGCACGCCCCGAACTCCCCCGCCCTCGACGTCCGCAACCGAGCCAGCGCCGCCGGCCGCGTCCGACCGACCAGCGCCTGGCAACAACGACGACACTGATCAGGACGGGGACACCGCACCATCGGATGGCCAGCCCGCGGATCAGAAGCGCGCGCAAGGAACCCCCCACGGCGTGGCGCTCAACCTCGGCGCTCTGCTCGCCGCGGTCCTTGCCTAGCCGGCGAGCCCTCCATGCTCGGTCGGTTCGTCGCGCACCAGCGCGACGCGTTCCTCCGCGGGCACAAACGGTTGCCTCCGCCCGGCAGGCATGACGTGCAGCTCACCTAGCACGTTCTTCGCGAACAGCAGTCGCATGATCGCGCGCCGAGCCGCGATCGGGGTGTGCTGCCAGCGTTCCGCCACGTCCGGCCCCGGCTCGATCAGCCCGCGGAGGACGCTGGGTCTCGCCAGCTGCTCCCGCTCGCGTTCGAGCTTGGCGATCCGCTGCTCCAGGCCCGGTGCGACATCGCTCGCGAACCCGACGGACAGGGTGCCAGCCCGCACCTTCGCCTTGAGTTCGGCCAGTTCCGCCCGCACGCCCGCGAGCTGGGTGCGGATCCGTTCAATCTCGGCGTCCCGCTCGTCGTCGGCCTGGTCAAGGGCGCCGTACTGGCGCGGGTCAGCCAGGAATCGCAACGCGATGTCGGTGGCCAGCTCCTCCAACGGGCCCTTCCGGATCGACACGTGAGTGTTCCCGTTGCAGCGATAGGCGTCACGGGAGCCACCGATGTACGCGACCGGGCTGCCACAGACGCCGCAGCGCGCGATCAAGCTCAGCAGGTGAACCGCTGCGCCCGGCCGGGTGTTGGTGCACGCGTTGGCCTGCAGGCGTTCCTGCACTGCGTAGAACAGGTCTGGCTGGACGATCGCTTCCCACTGGGCGGTGACCAAGGCCTTGGCGTTCTTCAGGCTCCGGTTCCCTCGCACGCCTGGCGAGTGCACCCGGAGGCCGGCGTATGCCGGGTTGACCAGCCAGGAGCGCATGTGCTGCTGGGTGACCTTCGTCCCCTTTCGAGTGCGCAAGCCGCGCTGGTAGAAGTCCTCGGCGATCGCACGCTGCGAGTGCCCTGCGGCGACGCGCCGGAACGCTTCCTCCACCCAGGGCGCCGCCTCTGGGTCGGGGAACTGGCCGATAAGCTCGCCGGTCTTCGGGTCGTACTTCCGGATGAAGCCGAACCCCGGGATGCCATGCGGTAGCCCCTCGGCGGCGTTGACTGCGAGCTGGTCGCGCGTGCGCTCGGACGTCTTGGAGGCCTCGGCCGACGCGTCCAGCGCTTCGTCCAGGAGAGCGCGGCGGTCCCGCCAGTCCGCGCAGTTGAACAGCCGCCCCATCACCTCCACCCAGATGTAGACCTGGTGTTCCTCGCACAACTCGATCAGCCGGAGCCATTCGGATTCGCGGCGGCTCCCCCGCGACGCCTCCCACAGCTGCAGGATCTCGCCGCGTTCGAAGTCGCCAGATTCGAGGTCCTGCATCAGCCGCGCGAAGTCGCCCCGCGACCCGCGCGAGTGCCGTGACGCACCGCCGACGTCCCGGTATGGCCCTCGGTGATCGGTTCGCCACTGCCGGATCTTGGCCCGCCGCAAGTGCGCCTTATCCTGCCGCGCGGGGCTCGCTTCCTGACCGTTCGCAGCCTTTTTGGAAACCCGCAGGTACCGACGCGCTAACGACCCGGCCGCCCCGGGCTCGACGAGGGGAGACATGGTGAGTAGGGTAAAGCACCACGCAGAAGGTACGACGACCGAGGCACCTTGTTAATGGTGCTCACCTCCGTCAGTGCCTTCTGACCTGGTCAGAGCCTACTTACGGAGGTCGCCGTCGTGGCCCACGACGTTCCCATCCCGCCCACATTCACGCCCCGGAGAGTCCTCGGTCTCCTGCTGGCCCTTCCCCTCGTAGCGATCGCCGTCGCCGCAGCACTGCAGGTCGCGATGCCGACTGCAGTGCAGGAACCCGTGGGGCGCCCGCTCGTGATCGAGACCCAGAACGGTGACCCGGACCGGGGCTGGTGCAACCAGCTCTCGACTCCGCAGCCGGCGCCGGACCTCGAGGCGCTCGCCGAGCAGATCCGCGCCGGCGTCGACTACCAGGCGCGGTGCGGCCGATGAGCGGGGCGACCGGCCGGCGCGCGGTCGTTGCGGTCGCGGTCCTGTTCGGCATCGTGCTCGTGACCCTCCTGGCCGGCCTCGTACCTGACGGGCCCGCGCGGTGCGAGATCCCCGGTCACCAGCGCACCAGCGTCGTCGAATGTGAGCAGCCATGACCAGCCTCTACGGCCCCGTCACCGACGCGGACCGCCGCGCCATGCAGCGCCGGCACCTGGCGGCGTTGAACGAGCTGGTCAAGCTCGGCATGACGCGCAAGCTGCCGCCTCTGGACTGGCACGTCCCGCACTCGTTCAGTCCCCTGGTGGGCATCGTGGGCGCGGTCGCCCCAGAGCACCACCCCCGGAACGTGTTCGGGGCGTGGCTGGACGCGCTCTCGCGCCACCCACGCGCCAAGGCGAAGCCGCTCGGGTTCCTCGGCACCGGCGCCACGCTGTCCGACAGGACGACGGCCAGCGGCGAAACCGAGCTGCTCGCGGCCTTCGACGTCCGGGCCGCCAAGGACGCCCCGAGGGTCGAGGTTGTCCTTCGAGCGAGCTGGTACGAGGCGGAGCTGGACCCCGACACCCGCGCTCTGTCGAAGCCGGCTCGGCGCACATGATGCGCCGAGTGGGCCGCGCGGCGAGCGCCGTGCTCGACCTCGCCGTGATGGTCGCCGTCACGCTGGTGCCGGCGCTGTGCCCCCGGATCAACAACCGCATGGAGACGCGATGACCGATGAGCTGATCGCCCGGGTACGCCGCGAGCTCCGGATGTGGGGCGTACCGACGAGCAGTGTGCTGGAACAGGCCGCGCAGGCCATCGCGCGCGCGGTGTCACCGCTGGAGGTCACCCCGCAGGTGTACCTCGTCGTCAAGCCGGTCGGCGGCATCGTCAGCGCGCACCTCGACGCCGGCCACGCTCACCGCGAAGCGGGGGCGATGCGGGCCGTTGTGGCTGCGGTGCCGATCGTGGGGGACTACCGGGAGAACGGACCGGATCAGGGGGCGCGCTCGAGCGTCCGCCGGTAGTCGGCCGACACGGTGAGCAAGATGGCCCGCGCCTCGTCGTCGTGCTTGGCGCGGTGCCACAGCTCGTCGAAGAGGCCTGAGTAGAACGCGACGTCGGCGCGGTCCCGGGTGGTGACCTCCGTGTGGAGCAGCTCGATGTTGATGAGGTCGTCGAGGATCCAGAAGCCGTGCAGCGGTGCGACCGGCAGGGGCTGCCCCAGCGGCAGGATGCGGAGCTGAACGGAGCGCATCCCGAACAGCGCGAGTAGCCGGTCGATCTGGCCGGTCATCACCTCGGCCCACTCCGGGTAGTCGTCCTCGCCGACCCACGGCGGCGGGTAGCGCAGCCCGGCCTCGCTGATCAGGAGCTGAATATCCTTGGCGGGGTCGTACATGATGGCCTGGCGCTGCATCCGCGCCGCCGCGGCCTCCTGCGGGTCCCGGTCGGTTTTGCGCAGCTTTGCCAGCGCGCGGAACACGCTCAGGGCGTAGGCGAACGTCTGCGCGGGCCCAGGCACCAGCGCGGTCTCGAACACGCGGATGCTCCGGGCCGCGCGCTCGATCGCGCCGAAGTCGGCCTGCAGCTGGCCGTGTCCCTGGCGGGTGCGGTTCTTCCATCGCGCCTCGTCGAGCCGCAGCGCACGTAGCTCGGCGAACAGCTCGTCGCGTTCCGCGGCCTCCAGCCCGCACTGATCGGCCCACTTCTGCAGTTCGCCGCCGTTCGGGCTGTCGGTGATCCGCTGCTGGCCGAGCTCGATGCGCGACACCTTCGACTGCTGCCAGCCGAGCGCGGCAGCGAATCCCTGACCGGAGTAGCCGGCGGCCACCCGGTACTCGCGCAGGCGGCCGCCGAACTCCTTCCGGCGATCTTCTATGGTCACGGGCTCCTCGCGGTCGCGTACTGGCTCTCGGCGTGCGCGGTGGCCACGGACCATACCCGGTCCCGCCACCGACGATGATCAGCTACCACGCGCGGATCCTCGGTCACCTCGGCCCCGAGAACCCCGTTCTCGTCGAACCGCATGATCGCGACCCGCGCGTCGTCGAACAGGTAGAAATCGTGCTCGGGCATCTCGCCCAGCGCCCGCGCGTCGCTCTCGCTGATCCAGCGGATGTCCTCGCCAGCCGCGACGTTGAGCGGGGTGACGGTGAACATCCACCGCAGGTACTCCGTCGGTGGCTCGGTCACCATGCGGACGCGCTCAAGGGTCTTGCCCTCGCTACGAAACTGCCGGACCCGGGCGAGCCAACGGTCCAGGAACCCGTTGTACGGCCGGCCTTCCTGCCACTGCCGGAACGGCTCGCGTTCGCCAGGCTCGTGGTAGGTGCCCTGGCACTCCCACCGCCACATGCTGTGCCGGAACCCGGTGAAGAGGGCGGCGAACTCCTCGCCGCGGTTGACCCACGTCATCGCGTCGCCGTGGTCGTCGCTTTCGCGGCCAGCTCGCGCAGGACCTCCTCGAGCTTGGCTGCAGAGTCGGGATCGATGGTGAATCCAGGCCGGTCGGCGTCGGCGAACGGCAGCTGCTCGAGCGCCTGCAGCGCGATGAACGGCAGCAGCTCGCGCGGCACCTCGACGGCCGACTCGTGCGCCGGCAAGCCGCGCTCCCGCAGGGCGGCGAGCGCTTCCGGGTCAGTGACGGTCGTGCCCTGCACAACGAGCGTGCCGCGCTCGGTGGCCCACAGGTTCGGGCACCCGGTGTCGTTCGAGCTGGTGCCGATCAGTCCCATGCGCATAGCTACTCCTTAGGTCGGTGTGCCCGTCACATGGTTCTCGCAATTCCGACCAGTGGCCAGGGTCCGCACGAGTGATCGTAGCCCGCTCGCCCTGCACATCACGCCATGCCCGTTACTCCGATCGTGTTTGATTGCGCAAACTATGCGATCTATTGCTTGAGCTATGCGATTCGATGCGTCAGCCTGGGGAGCGTGGAAGGTTCCAGGGCGGAGCGGGAGAGGTCATGAGCGCGGCAGACGACGAGCCAGCAGAGCTGTGGGCGCGGAAGCCAGCCAACCGCGGGGAGCACAGCTACTTCGAACGCCACGACGGCACCATCGTGCTGCACGACGGCACGGAGCTCCCGCCGGAGCCACCCGGCGGCGATCGGGGTACCCGGTGAGCCGCCGCCCGCCAGCCCGGAATCGGGGCGTCATCCTGATCCTGTCGATCTTCCTGGTGCTCGCGATCGCGAACGCGATCGCAGTTACCCAAGGGTGGTACTGCCAGTGTCGACCGTGACCACAGCTGCCGCACTGATCCTCGCCCGCCTACGGCCAGGAGTCGCCGGCGAGACGCGCCGCGAGGTCCACCTGTTCCCGCAAGACAGCTGCACCGCGCTCTGCGGCGCCACCTTCCCGACGAGCGACCTTGAGCGCCTCGACGGGTTCCACGGGATGCCGTGCGTGCGGTGCCTCGCCAGGGCGCCTGGCGGTCGAGGCCTGGCGATTCGGTGACGGCCTGAGCTGCCGGCCGGTGCGGGGCGCTACCTCTCCCGAAGGTCCCCCGACCCCCGCACCGGCCGGTTCCCACACGTCGGGCCGCGTCTACTCCCCGCTGCTTTCGCGCTGTCGGATCTCCGCGATCTGCCGACGCACGTCCTCAACGTTCCACCGCCGATGGCCACGTAGCGTCGTCTCCGTCGGGACAAGCAGCCCCTGCCGCACGTAGCGATTCAGCGTGCCGCGGCTGATGCCGAGGACCTCCGCGAGCTCGCCAGTGGTGAGGAGCCGCCGATTGATCATGAACCGATTGAACCGCTTGGATCGTTCGGCTGGGTGATCGGTAGACCGTTCAAACCGAATGGATCGAATAGACCGTTTGACCCGTTTGGCGGAGTGAAACGGCGGTCTCGGATGGCAGCATGAGCGCCGAGCCCGCCCGACGACTCCCCATGTCCCAGTCCCGGGCGGGCTCGCCCCCAGAACTGCCAGCTGCGGCGGCTGGCAGGGAGCCCCGACCGCGCGTGGATCTGCAGCCGCTCAAACACGTCGCGGCCGGGGCTCCACCCCAAGCCCGTCCTGGCCTGCGCACCTCCCGCGGGCCAGCCGGAAGCAGAGCCCCGGTCTGCCATCGCCCCCTCGCGGCGGACCGGGGCTCTGTCGCTCGCAGGGTCAGCCGCCGCGCTGCTCGTCGAGTGCGACGAGCTGCTTGCACAGTCGCACCCCCTCCGCGACGTCAGGCGAGTCGAGTGGGGCGCCGGCGCCGACCTTCAGGGCGGCGTCCTCGCGCAGCCGGGCCAGCGCCTTCTGGCCGTCGTCCAGCCACTGCAGGACGCTCCTGGGCGGCTTGGGTCGTTCGTACGTCATGGTGGGCTCCTTCGATGAGAAAGCCGGTCCGGAGCTTCCCCCTCCGGACCGGCGCGAGCCCGACGTTAGAACAGGTGTTCGTCGAACGCAAGTTCGACTACTGGTCGTCGTCGACCCGCTCCACCTCGCCATCCCAGGCGCGGCCGGAGGCGAGGTGCAGCCACGCCGCGAACGCGGCCGGGTAGTCGGCCGGCGGGATCTGGTGCGCGTCGACGTAGTGATCGAAGTCGGCGAAGTCGCCGCGGTGGCAGCCCGGACAGCGCACCTCGGCGGCCGGGAACTCGTCGTCCATCCATCCAGGATCGCGCCGCGCGGCGCACCGCGCTGGCGGGGAAGTTGTCCACAGGCGCTCGAACGGGTCTGTCGGACCGCGCGGTGGTGTGCCAGCGTCGAGGACATGGACAAGACGCCCCAGCTGCGCCCGCTGCCGCCGACCGAGCCGGTCGGCCGCTCGCTCGATGTCAACCGCGTCCTGCTCGCGCTCGCCCTCGCCGAGTTCGACTGCGCCCCGGACGAGAAGCCCGGCCTGCAACGGGCGCAGACCGAGGTGCGCCAGCTCGCTGGCATCCCGGACGCCCACCCCGTCTGATGGCGCAGCTGCGATCAACGCGCGAAAACGGCCCCCGTGACGCCTCGTCGGCGAGCACGGGGGCCGTTGGTCTTCGAGTTGCTGCTGTCCCGGCTTAGGGGGCCGGAACGGGGCGCGACGCCTCGGTGAGCACCTCCTCCGGGTACAGGTTCACTTCGCCGTAGAGCTGGTGCTGCGTTTTCTGCGGTCGAATACCGCGGCTGCGGCAGATCTGGCTGGCCCTCTTCCCGAGCGCGCGGGTGGCGCCGGTCGAGGTGGGCAGGCCCATCTTCCGGGAGTAGCCGAGAGCGGAGTACCAGTTGTGCTTGCCCTCGATGCCGTCGAGGCGGCTCTCCACTGCGGTCAGCCGCTCGCGCTGTCGCACCTGCTCGACCTCGATCTTGCCGACGCGGCGGATTGTGTCGATCTGCTGCCGCGCCCACTCAGGCAGCTCGGCGAGATCGGACTCGATCGCCTCGGCCTGCTCAGTCCGCGCCGCGAAGTACGCCTGCGCGTCGGCCACCTCGGGTTTGTTCGGGTCGCCGTTCATCGCCACGAGGTAGGCGGCCTGCCGGGACAGCTCGTAATCCTCGCCGCCGTTGGGCGCGAATCGCCCGCCGGCCGCCCGGTGCTGCGATGCCATAATTGGTGTGACCTGCGCGAACTCGCGCGAAACATCCATCCCCGTGTTGCTCGCCGTCTGCATCGCTCGCGCGATAGCCGGCTGGAGGTTCTGCCAACGGGCGTAACCCATGAGGCCCTGGAGATGCCGCGCGGACCAGTACTCGGTGCCGTCGGCCCGGGTCTGCTTGATCCGGTCGAACGGCGACGTGGAGTCGTGTCCGGGGTCACGATCGCGTGACGCGGCTTCCAGGGAGTTTTCAGCGTTGATAGGGTCCATCGGTCGCCAAGGTCCTTTCTGTGATGGCGGCCACGGCTCCGGCAGCTGGCACTGCGCGGAACCCCGAGAGTCGGCCCGGGCTGTAGGAAGCAGCCCGGGCCTTCTCATTGGTACCGAACCTTACACCGCTTCTCCGGCATGTCGAGCCCTACCCGCATCATTCGCTCGTGTGTGCCCACAAATGTCTGCTGAAGTCCACACAAGTCCACGTGCGAGAGCGTCCGAAGAGTGTCTGCGCTGGTCACGATGATGAAGTGTCGCGATTAGCCGCTATTAGTCGCGGATAGTCGTGGTGGGCCGCGATAAGTCTCAAGAGACTAGAAGAGTTCCCGAGAGTTTTAGAGAGGAATAAACTGCAACAGATAACAACCGGCAGCAACGGACAGCAACAGGCCGCAACACACAGCAACCCCAACGGGTCCGGGCGGCCACTACGCCCCCGGACCCGTTGGGCGCTGTTCAGCCGATCGGCTTGTTCGGTACGCGCCACACGCCGTAGACCGTGCCGGCGGCGAGCGCGAGCGCGGACGCGACGGTGCCGTACTCGCTCCAGTCCAGGACGTTGTCCGCCAGGATCGGGCCGACGGCTGTGCACAGGCCGCCGATGGCGGCGACGATCGCCTTCAGTGCGTGCATGGTGGGGATTCCTCTCAGTAGCCGAGCGCGGCCCACGTGCGCGGGCCCACGATCCCGTCGACGGCCAGCCCGGACCGCCGCTGGAACTCCTTGACGACCGCCTCGGTCTTGGCGCCGAACACCCCGTCGACCGTCAGCTTCGAGTAGGCCGGGTAGCCGCGGTTGAGGGTCTGCTGCAGCTGGGTCACCGCGGCCCCGGTCGAGCCGCGCCGGATGGTCGGCTTGCTCGAGCTCCCGCCCGTCGACGGCGGCGGCGCCGGGGCGGCCGGGCCGCCGCCCGCGATGCCCCACCCGGCGCGGTCGTCGTAGGCGCCGCTCTGGGTCAGGCTCACGTGCACGTGGCTCGTGTGCGGGTTCGAGCCGGTGTAGACCTTCCAGCCCGAGAAGTCGGGCTTCGTGATCCTGCGGTTGAAGATCACGTACCCGCCGTTGGTGAGCCGGTGGTCGCCGGTGCGGCCGTCGTGGCCCGTGAGGCCGCGCTGCCGCAGGTACTCCGCGAGCCACCCGGCGTCGATGCCGTCGACGTCGATGTCCACCGCGCGCACCACGCCCAGGCCGTCCTCGCGGTCGATGACCCACGGGTTGTGGTCGGAGGAGCGGGAGGCGTGCGCGGCATCGCCGATCGTGCCGTCGCTGGTCTTGTCGCGGTTCGGCCACCTGGTGTTGACCTCGTTGCGGAGGTCCACCAGGGCGTAGGCCAGGCGCCAGGCCACCATCAGGCCTCACTCCCCTCGGGCTCGTCCGCGGGACGGCCGGTGTCGGCGGGCGCGTCGGCGTCCTCGCCGGCGTAGGCCCAGGGGTCCTCGTGGGTCTCCTCGCCCGCGGTCACGGCCGCGGGCTCATCGTCCGGAGTGGACATACCAGTTTCCTTCCCTGAGCCGGATCCACGGTGGATCCGGGCGCCTACTTGCCGAGCGCGATGACCGCGATGACGACGCCGGCGAGGGCGATGAGCGCCGAGACGGCGGCGATCCAAGTGCCAACGCTCCATCGGCGCCCGGCGATCGCGCGGTCTGCGTCGGCCCGGACGGCGGCGATCGCGCTGGCGGCCTCCGCACGTGCCGCAGCGACGGCCTGCTCGGCCTCGGCGCGGGCCTCCCGGATCGCGCGGTCTTGCTGGTCGGCGCGCATCTCGAGCTTGGCGACCCTCACGGCGTGGTCGCCGACCGTGTCTCGGATCTGGGCGGCGAAACTGTCGAACGAGCGCTGCAGCTCGCCGAGCCGCTCGCGGATGTACTCCCAGGCTTCGCCGGGCTGCGTCACTCCTCCTGCCCTCCTCCTCGTCGTCGGGGCGGGATCAGGTGGTGGTGATGTTGTAGGCGTGCGCGTCGCCCTCGGGCACGTCCTGGAAGTCGCCGCGCTGGATCTCCTCGTCGTAGAAGAACTCGCGGTTGAAGACGTTGATGTCGACCGGAATCCAAGCGCCGGTGGGCACGCTGCGGGCGCCGCTGCTGTTCGGGTACATGGTGAGGGTGCCGTCACCGTTGTCCACGACGGGAAAGTCGGTGTTGGCCTGGATCTCAGCGAAGTTCGATCCCGTCCACTGCGTGATCTTGCCGACCTTGGGGGACTTGGTGACGTTGCGAACCGGCATGGTGCTGCCGCTCCTTTCGGGGTTACGGTTTCTCCCACGCCACCCAGAACTTGCACACACCCTCGATGGTGTTGCCGACCAAGTTCTGGGCGACCAGCGAGTTCTGCCACGTGCTCACGCGCAGGATGTCGCCGTTGTTGAGGCGCCAACCGAACGAGCCCTTGAGCGAGGTGACGTCGCCCTGGGTGTTGAACGGCTGGTTGTCGTAGGCCAGCGAGTTGGGGTTGGTGGGCACGCCAGTGTTGTTCCGGGTGAGCGTGGCCACCCGCTTCCCGCCGGTATTGGCGTTCTGCGAGTAGTGGATCTCGAACCCGCCGGTGTAGTAGCCGTCTTTCCGGATGGTGATCCGGGTCGGGTTGGCGGGGTCCCACATGGACAGACCAAGCGGGCTGGTCCAGTTCTCGGAGAAGGTGGTCCACGTGACGTCGGTGTCGGCCTTGTCCGCGATCGTCAGCGTGGCGTTCATGATGAGCGTGCACGCCGGCTTGTCGCTGTCGGCGTTGAGCCTGTCGGCGGTGACGTCCTCGCCCGCGAGCCAGCTCATACCTTGACACCTCCAGCAACGATGGCGGGGCGCGCGAGCTGGACGGCGGCGCCGGCCGCGTGGGACTTGGTGATGCCGTTGACCGAGCGGATGACGGTGAACGTCTGGGTGTTCGTGGTGCCGCTGATCGCGGTGACCCGCATTTCTTCGCCGCCGACCTTGATCCGGATCGGGAACTCCGCGCCGTAGGTTGCCGAGTCGATCCACCGCGCACTGCCGGCCGCGGTCACGACCGTGAACGTGGTGGCCGTCGCGGTGATCGCGGTCGCGAGTGTGCTGTTGGTGGCGTCGGCCTTCACGCCTACCCCGCCCACGGTGGCGGTGTCCCAGGCCGCGCCCGGTCGGCAGTTGAACGTGAACGAGTGCTCGAACGGCTTCAGGGTCTCGGTGTAGCCGAGGATGAGCAGGTCGATCAGGTCCGGCTTGAAGTTGGCGATGGTGATCCGGTCGGCGATGTTGGCGTCGCGCACCTGGGCGCACAGCGTGGTGTTCGCCGCCACGCGGGGGTTGGCGAGGTTGATCGACACGGTGGGGTACCGGGGCGACTCGTCGGTTCCCAGGTGCAGCCGCCAGGCGGCGATGTCCTTGGCGATCGAGTCCACCCAGACGTTGAACTCCTCGGACGCGTCGTAGGTCCCGACGCCGCCCTCCTGCGGTGGCTTGGTCGACAGCCGCCCGGTGGTCTTGGTCAACCGGTAGGAGGAGCCGTTGGTGCGGGTGGCGGTGAAGTCGTTGACGAGCGCCTGGTCGTCGTTGACCGGGGCGGGCACGTCGGACAGCTGCCCGGCGGTGTAGTCGAAGGCGATCCGCACGTCCTGGTGCAGCAACGACGGGTAGGTGCGGTAGGTGCCATCGATCGAGCCGCGGTTCTCGTAGAACACGCCGTTGTCCGCCCGGGCGACATCCTCCAGCAGGTCCAGGAACACCTTCGGCCGCTGTGGCCCGAGCTTGGTCCACACCTCGGTCTGTCCGAACGCACCACGGTAGGAGCCCAGATAGAACCCGTTCTCCACCGACAGGCGGCCCGCGCGGGTGTAGGCCTCCTCGCCGTTGTAGGCGGCCAGCTGCTGGGCGAAGTCGAACAGGTCGGTCACCGCCGGCTGCACCGCGACGTGCCCGATCCCGACACCGGCGACGTCCATGTCCGGTCCGATGTAGACGTCGGTGACCCGGCCAAGGGTGCGGCCGTTGACCGTGCCCGGCCCGCCGGTTAGCCCGACCCCGGCGCCCGGTTCAAGGGTGGCGATCCGCCAGCGGATGTTGCCGCCCTGCTGGGACAGGTCGATCTGCAGCAGCACGTTCTTGTCGACCATGTTGAAGCCGATCGCGCCACTGTCGCCGACGTAGACGACGGCGCGGTCGAACCACATCAGCTTGAGCGCGCCGCCGGTGTGCCAGGTCAGCCGCCACCGGGAGATGTCGCCGGAGGTGTGGATCGTGGCGAGCGCCTCGCCGTCGGCCAGGCCGGTGGCTGGGAAGGAGACCAGGAACCGGACCATGCCTGCGCCGGACGGGTACGAGGGCACGACGCCCCACAGCGTGCCGTTGTTCAGGGCCAGCATGTCTGCCGAGCAGGCGAACTCGCCGTTCGACGCGAAATTGATCTTGCCCTGGGTGATCTGCATCGGGTCGACGCCGTCGATCGCCGAAGCGGCCGAGGTGGCTTCCCGGCCGTCCTCGCACGGCCAGTACGCCACGGGCGCGTTCGTCTCGGCCTGCAGGTACGCGCGCTTGAGCGTGGACAGCACCGGGGTGGCGCCCTGCTGCAGCCGCCGGAACACCCCGGCGGCCTCGACGTCGGCCCACCGGTTGTGGTCGGAGCGGTCGTTGCGTGGCGTGATCGAGGCGATCTCGCCGAAGAACCGCGGCGAACGCACGTCCAGGTCGTCGTAGTCGAAGGTGACCGGAACGTTGGTGTTGCCGCCTGCCACGCCCGAGCGGATGCCGACCGATCCGGCGGCCTGCGGCATGGCCTCGCTCTGCACGTAGCCGAGCCAGTCGTACGGCTCGGGCGTGCCGGCCACCCAGGCCTTGAACCGGACCTGCTGGCCCTCCAGTAGCACCCGCATCCGCACGTCCTGGGTCGTGGGTGCGAGCGTGATGCCGGTGCCCAGGTCGGTGAGCAGGTTGGTCTCCGCGCCCGCTTTGACGTATCGGACGCCGATCCGGTATTCGCCGGTCGGGGACACCAGGGCCCGCAGCATGATGTAGTTGCCCAGGTCGGCGAACCGCATCAGCAGATTCAGCGGCTCCAGGTTGGCGCCGGTCACCGTGGTGACCGGCACGTGCACTGTCGCGGCGATGTCGACGTCGCGCTGCTGGAACCCCGCCAGCCACGACATCCGGTACTGGCCCGCGCCAGTCAGGATGTGGTGGCCCTTGCCGCCGTTCTCGGGGAAGTCGGGCAGCCCGTTGCCGCCGTTCCAGGCATGCAGCCAGGTCTGCCCGGTGTCGGTCTGGGCCCACCCGTTGGCATTGGTCCGGCTGAACGTCGAGCGGGCGGTGCGCACGCCGACACGCACCGGCGTGTTACGCCCGAGCACGCCGTAGTAGGGCGAGCCGGCGTAGTCCGGGTCGTACTGCTGGTTGTCGTTGCGCAGCCGGAACCGGCACTGCGCTGCGGTGGCCAGCTTGGAGGACTCGTTGGCCCGGGGCTTGCTGATCTGCACGCCCTGGGCGACCATCACGTCGCCGGAGACGTCGATCCAGTTGCCGGACAGGAACAGCTCGGTGCGCACGTCGAGCGGGTCGGTGGGAAAGGCCATCACGCCGCCCCGTTTCCGAGGACCAGCTGCACGTTGCCTCCCTCTTTCCGGATGGCGTTGCGAAGGATTTCCAGCAGCAGTTCGTCGAGCCGGGTGCCGGCCGAGTCGATGACGACGACGGCCTGGCCCCCGCCGCCGCCCGCGGCGAACCCGCCGACGGCGCTGCTCGCGGCGGCGGCCGCGGTGGTGGCCGCGCTGGCCGCGGCGGGCCGCGGGAGCGCGGCCGCGGCGACCTCTTCGGAGGCGGCGGCGACCCGGTCGACCATGCTGGACAGGCCGTTGATCGCGCCCAGCCCGACCATTTCCATCGCCCATTCGGCCTCTTTGGACGGTGAGGCGATGCCGAGGAAGCCGAGCACGGCGTCCCAGGCGTTCTTGACGATGCCGAGCAGCTTGTCCTTGATCGCGCCTGCGAAGTTGCCGATGCCGTTGATCAGGCCGCGCACGAGGTCGCCGCCCGCGTTCCACAGCAGGCTCCCGAGGCTGCCCAGGGCGCCGAGGATCATGCCGGGCAGGCCGCGGACCCAGTTCACCAGGTCGTTGAACCGCTGGATCGCCCAGTCCCGGGCCTGCCCGATCCACCCGCCGATCAATCCGGGCAGCTGGCCGAACCAGCTGAGTATCCCGCGGATCACGCCGACCGCGGTGCCGATCGCGTTCTGGACCCAGCTGAACGCCGCAGGCACGGCGGACACCAACCAGGACACCGCACCGGCCAGGCCACCGAGGATCGCGCCGGCGAACCCGGCCAGCCAGCCGATAATGGCGCCGATCGCCGGGGCCAGCAGGTTGATCAGCCACTCGGCGAACTGGGCTACCAGCAACAGCAGCGGCGTGAGCGCGACGACGAGCTCGCCGAGCGGGACGAGCAGCTGCACCAGCGGGGGCAGCAGCGCCACCGCCGCGGCAATGATCGCGCCGAGCACCGGCTGCAGCGCTTGCAGCACGGTCAGCACCGCGGTGCCGAGGATCATGGCGAACTGCCCGATCATCGGGATCAGCGGCACGATCGCGCCAGCCAGCTCGGACAACGCGTCCGCGGCGAACTGGGAGACCAGCATCGCGATCTCGCCCACGATCGGCAGCAAGTCACCGATCGCCGGGGCGAGCGCCCCGGCCAGCTGCGCCGCGATGTCGGCGAGCACCGGCACCAGCGGCATGATCGGGCTGAGCAGCGACACGAACGCCGGCACCAGCGGCGTCACCGCGTCCAGGATCTGCGTCAGCGCAGGGATCACGCTGCTGACCAGGACCTCTCCGAGGCTGGTGAAGATCTGGGTGATCGCGGGGCCCGCAGCCTGCAGCACCCGGCCGAAGGCCTCCGCGAGCGGACCGAGAGCCGTAGCCACGCCCGCGAGCACCGGGCCAAGGGACTGAATCACCGGGATCAGCGCGCCGACGAGGCCATCGAGCAGCGTCGTGATCACCGGCATGATCGCTTCGAGGATCGGGCCGCCAGCCTGCGCGAGCGCGCCGAGCAGCGACCCGAGCAACGAGAGGATGTCCGGCAGCGCCGTTCCGACCGCGGTCAGCGCCTGGCCCACCGCGCCGGCCGCCGGGGCGAGGTTGGCCACCAGCTGGCCGACGCCGGCGCCCGCGCCCGCCAGGAGGTCGGCTAGTCCGTCGAACACCGGTCCGGCCGACTGAACCGCGGTGAGCAGCCCGGGCATGGCCTGCACGGCGAAGCCGGTCACGCCCTCGGTCAGGGTGGTCAGGTAGGGGCCGATGGCGCCGAAGACCTGCCGGATCGCGGGCAGCAGCTGCTGGAAGGTCTGGCCTAGCTGCCCGGCGATGCCGACGAACGTGGGCACCAGCGGCGCCGCCGCGTCGGTCAGGCTGGACTGCACCTGGTCGCCAAGCGTCGAGAACGCGCTGACGACCTGGGTGTTCTCCTTGAGCGCCATCGCGCCGAGCCCGGCGAAGGCCAACGGCACGCCACCGAGCGCGGCACTCGCGGCCAGCGCCGAGGCGGCCGAGGCGGCCCCGAACACGGTGAACGCCTTGGACAGTCCCAGGACCCCGGAGATGTTGTCCCGGGCCATGTTCGAGGTGCTCTCGCCCGCCACCCGCATCACTGCCGCGGTGGCCAGCGCCTCGCGCCGGATCTCGCCGAACACCTTCGACACACCGTCGCGGCCGAGGATGTTGAACAGCAGGGAGGTGTCCGCCATGACACCCCCCTCGGGCCGCTATTCAGGTGTTGTGCTTGGCACGACTGCGAATCAGGTCTTCGATGTAGTCACAGGCGCTGGTCAGCTCCTGGACGGTGAGCAGCTCGCGTTGCTCCCACGGCCGAATGTTCAGCTCGGCCGAGATCGCTAGGGCGTACTTTTCGCGCCGCTGCTCGAGGGGGCTTTTCCCGCCGCGCTCTCCGGCGCCTTGGCGATCTGGGCGTCGATCGCCGAGAGGATGTACGCGCGCTGGCTGTCGTCGAGACCGGGCGCGGACGCGGCCGCCTCGCGCATCTTCTCCAGCTCGGGCGCCTCGAACTCCACGGTCAGCTCACCGACGGTGAAGTCGACGTCCTCGAGCTTGAGCGTGGGGTGTGTCAGCTTCTGCAGGTGCCACAGCAGCACCCGCCGTGCCTTCGCCCCGCCCTTGAGCAGCATCACCTGGAACTCGTCCCAGGTCAGCGGGTGCATCCGGGCCTCGATCGCCTCGGCATCGGCGGCGCGGACCTTGGCCGGATCCCAGGTCCAGCTCTGTGTTTCCTGCCCCTGCGGGGTGTAGGTGACCAGCAACGTTCACACCTTCCCGGCGAGTCGGTCCGCCGTCTTCTTCATCGCGTCGACGACCGCGCGTCGGAAGTCGTTGCGGCGGCCGGCCAACGTCTCGTCGAACCAGCCCGGTTTGCCGCGCTGGTGCACTTCCTGCCCGGTGTTGAACACCTTGTGCCTCCACCCTTTGGCGGAGTTGAACCGGCGCGGTGCGTGCCGGAAACCGCGCACGTTCGGGGTTTCCCGCGCCACCACCCGCGCGCCGACCGCGGGTCCGGAGGTCTTGGCGACCACCTGGATCTTCTGCCCGATCGCCGACCGGATCGACCGCCCCGCGTGCCCCTGCGAGGTGACCGAGCGGATTGCCTGGCGCGTGGCCTGCCGAGCTGGCTGTGCGGCGGCGCGGATGTCGCGCATCAGGTCCCGGCGCAGCGCCTTGCCGTTCTCCTCGGTGCGCAGCGCCCGCGCCAGCTCCTTCAGCCGCCTTTCCGGGCCGGACAGGTCCAGCTCGGCTGGCATCAGGACACGACGCGGGAGACCGCGCCCGATGTCGGGAACTCGACGTCGACCTCGGCCACGTTGCCGACGTCACCGGCGATCGGCTTCCAGGACTTGATCAGCACGGTGCCGGTGTAGCCGGGGTTGGAGGCGCCGCGGGCGGCGTTGGACAGCCGCACCTCGAACGGCACCAGCGTGCCGAACAGCGGCCACATGATCGAGTCGAGCCCGGCCGCGGCGACGTCCTGCTTGAGCGTCACCGACAGGCTGCCTTCCTTGAGGCCGCCCAGGACCTCTTTCCAGCCACCGCTGCCGAAGGTGGTCACGTCCTCGTCGGCGACCTCCGCGGTCAGCTCGATCTTGGACGCGTTGTTCGAGAGGTCGTTGGCGTTGAGCGACAGGAAGGCCGCCAGCAGGACCATCTTGGCCATGAGCGAGTGCCCCTTTCAGGCGATACCGAGTGCGACGACGAACAGGAACGACGGCGCGGTTCCAGCAACGGTCCACTTCGGACGGAACCACGTGTCGGTGAGCGGGCCGGGCACGCGGAGGATCTGCCCGCCCCGGGCGGTGGCGGCCGCGAACGTGAGCCGGTCGGTGGGGGCGGCGAACCCCGACGCGGTGTCGGACTCGATCGCCACGGTCAGCGACGGCGTGGCGGTCCCGGCGACCGACAGCACGTGCAGCGCGGCGTACAGCTGCTTGCCGGCGGGCACCGCGCCGAGCTGCGTGCCGACTCCGGTTCCGGAAGCAGTGCGTGCGGTGCCGGGCGGGTGCGCAACCTGACCGCGCACGAGCGGCCAGCTCGAGTTGGCTTTGCCGCTCCAGGGCGCCATGCTGCCGACTTCGCCACCGAGCGCGTAGGACCCGGTTAGCGCGTTGGTGAAGTACGCCAGGTCGCCGACGTTCGCGCCGGCCGGGCCCGCGCTCCACGGCCCGAGACCGCCGAGCGCGGTCCACTGAGCGTCGTCCACCATCGACAGGTCACCGGCTTCCCAGAATCCCTCCGCGGTGATCTCGGTCGCCGCCAGCCCGGCCTTGACTTCCTTCCAGCCGCCGCTGCCGAAAGTGGTCGCGTCCTCGTCGGCGACCTCGGCGGAGATCTCCAGCTTGTTGCTGGCGCCGGTGAGGTCCGCGCCGCCGGTGAACAGGCGGACGTTGGTCAGAACGAACTTGCCCATCAGGCCCCCGATCCGATGACGTGGACGGACAGCTGTGCGCCGAAGAACTGGGATGTGCCGTGCTCGTAGAGCCCGTAGCCGAACACCCGCGTCACGCGGGAGTCATCGCACGCGCCGCCGAGGGTGCGGTCGGATTGCAGCGCCGCCTTGAGCGAACGGGGCCCACCGCCGGTGAGGTATTGGTCGAGCTTGGCCTGGGCCTGCTTGTCGGTGGCGTGGGAGACCAGCACCCGGCAGGTGGCGGTCAGCTCGTCCAGCCCGCGGCCGAACGCCCGGTCGAAATCGATCTCGTACTCGGCCACGAAGAACATGGGCGGGGTGACCGAGTCCGGGGTGTAGGGCAGGCAGATCAGCCCGGTGATCGCCTTCGCGTTGGCGGCCAGCCCCGACCGCACGGCCTCGATATCCACTCCGTGCCCCCTACGCGATGCCGATGAGGATCAGGTGCTGGATCAGCGCCTGGACGTCGGGGTCCACCCGCGACAGCCGGATCAGGCCCCACTCGGCCGAGCCCATGACGCCCTCGGGCGAGTCCTTGCGCCGGAACAGCCGAGCGGCCTGCAGCAGCGCCGCCGAGACCACCTCGTCGGGCACCGCGGGCCAGCCCCACCGCGCGGTGATCCGCACCCAGCGCGTGCCCCACTCGCCGGAATCCCGCAGCAGCCCGGTCACCGGCTCGTTGTCCAGCAGCGCGTTCTCCGGCACCACGGCGTAGTCGGCGACCGCGGTCCACGGCCCGGTCCTGCTGTCGGCGCTCTCGACGATGAGGCCGGCAGCGTCGCCGATGTCGGGCAGGAGCAGCGTGTCACCGTCGTCCTCGCACACCAGCCGCCCGAGGGTCCGGAACTCGCGCCGCACCGGGGCGGGGTCGAGGTAGAACCGGCGCCCGGTGGTGCGGTCGATCGCGCGCGAGGCGGCGGTGTGCGCCTGCTGTACCAGGTTGTCCTGGGTCGTGTCATCGGCGGGGATGCTCAGCGAGGCCTTGAGCTGCGCCAGGGTGCCGTACTCGTTGGCCACGGGTGATCAGCCGCGGGTCTCGGGCTTGGCCGCGCGACCGCCACCCCGGGAGCGCCGGGCGGCCTTCTCCGGCTTGGAGTCGGCGTCGGCCGGCTGTGCAGCCGCGGAAGCCTCGTCGTCGGCTGCCCGCGTGACCTCGTCGTCCTGTGGCACGTCGTCCTCCTTGTCGGCGGCCTGCTCGGCCTGATCGACCGGTTCGGTCGGAAGCTGGGTGCGCTCGTCCTTGATGAGCTCGGCGCGCACGCCGTCGGCCCACTTGACGGCTTCCTCCTCCGGCAGTTCGATCTCGGATCCAGGCGCCCACGAGAACTCGGTGCCGGACACGCCCTGCAGCACGCGAATGCGCACTCGATCCACGGTTTCCTCCCGTGCGGTGGTGGGGGCCGGTGGGGCCGGAGCGGTGTCCGGCCCCACCGGGGGAAGGGGAATCAGGTAGCCGGGTGCGCGTAGGCGCGGATGGCCGCGGCGTCGTCGGGCTTGCCGTCGAGCCGGGCGAACCCGAGGAAGCCGACCTGCAGGAAGTCCGCGTAGCGCTCGGTCAGGCGCAGCGTCTGCACGTCGAGCACCTGGCGGACGATGTAGCCGGCCGCGATGTCGCCGAACACGATCGACTTGGCGCTCGCCGCGGGGACGGGCATCTTGTTGTCGATCGTGTAGGGGAACCCGTTGATGGTGGACGGGAACCCGGGCGCCGGTACCGGCACCCACAGCGGCCGGTTGTCGGCGTCCTTGAGCTTGCGGATCATCTTCAGCGCCGAGTCGCTGAGCAGGTAGCGGGCGTTCGTGCGGTACGCCGGGTCGACGGAGTGCTCGAGGTCGACCAGGTCGTCGTAGATGATGCTGGTGACCTGGCCGGCAGCGCCGGTCTTGCCCACCGTGATGTTGGTGGTGATGCCCTCCGGCTGGTTGGTTCCGGTACCGGTCGCCAGGTGCCCAGCGACGGCGCGGCCGATGCGCTCGCCCAGCTTCCGCGGCAGCCAGACGTTGATGTCGAACGCCGAATCCTGCAGCAGCTGCAGCGACACCCGCACCAGCTTGGACGTGTAGGTGTGCGCGAGCAGCTTCCGCTGCCCCAGCACCACATCCTGCTCGGTGACCTGGGTGTTCTCGCCGAGGATCGCGCCCTCGTTGCCGGTGTCGTCGTTCGTCGGCCACGGCAGGTCGTTGCCCGTCGAGGTCGTGATGACGGTCGCGACGTTGAGCAGGCCGCCGAAGGCCTTCATCGTCTCGCTCATCACGGCCCGGAAACCTTCCGGCACCAGGTAGCCGCCGGCGGTGTCGGTGGACACGCCCTGCGCCCGCAGCTCGGAGAAGTTCTCCATCAGCAGCTGGCGCTGCTCGCCGGACAGGCGGTCCATGCCGCCGCGCATGTAGCGCTCGAACGCCTCGCTGTACCGCTGCGCGGCCTCGTCCCCTCCGCCGACCGGGGCGCCAGAGCTGGTCACGACCTGGGACCGGTCGACGGTCTCCAGCTGCGCGAAGCGCTCCAGGCGCTCGATGTCGCCGGACACCTCGGTCAGGCGCGTCTCGGCCTGGTCCCAGTTGGCCCGCTCCTCGGCGGTGAGGTCGCGGTTCTCGGCCGCTGCAGCGTCGCGGATGTCGCACATCCGCTTCCACACCGTGTTCTGCTCCTCGATGAGCCGCTTGAGCTGTTCGCTCACGATCAGTTGTCCTTCCTCAGGGGCAGCCCGTACCGGGCCGCGTAGGCGGTCAGCAGGTCGCTGGGGGACAACCGAGTGGTCTCGCCCGGCTCGGTGCCGTCCGCGCGAGTGGTCTCGCCCGGCTCGCGTTCGACGACCTTCAGCAGGTCGAGCAGCTCGGGTTTGTACGCCGCGCGACGTTCGATCGCCACGGGGTCGCCGCGGTGCGCCAGGGCGGCCGCGACCGAGTTGAGCTCGGCCTGAGTCTCTTCGTAGGCGGGGAATGTCACCGCCGACACTTCGATCAGCCGCACCTCCAGGATGCGGCGCACGTCCACTTCGAACGGCTCGTCGTAGCCGTCGACGTCGACCTCTTCGGTGGCCCACTCGTCCTTGACCACGTAGAAACCGAACGACATGCCGGTGATGTTCTTGTTGCGCACGTTGGCTTTCAGATCGCGCACATAGGACAGTTCCGTGTCCAGGGCGGAGTCCACCGGCAAGCCCTTGTCGTCCTGGGACAGGTTCAGCGTGCCTGCCGACACCCGAGACACCACGTAGTAGGAGTCGTGGTCGATGAGGAACCGGGCGTCGCCCTCGGCCAGCGTCTTGGTGAACGCGCCCGGCGCGATCTCCTCGTAGAACCCCCACCGCAGCGGGTTGCCGATCGCCGTGCGGGAGTTGAACACCGCCGCGTAGCCGCGGAACCGCTCGCCGCCCTCGACGTCGGCGTCAGCCCGGATCGACACACCAGCGGTGGCCAGCGGCAACCGCCGCCGTTCCTCAGCTGTCGCCCGCGTCAGGATCGTCGTCATCGTCCACACCCTCGCTACTGGTCGAGTCGGGTTCGGATTGGTCGTTGGGATCGCTGCCCAGCGGCGCCATGTTCAGCGGCTGCAAATAGACGTCGCCGCCCTCGATCGGCGGCATGTTCTCCTTGCCGCGTATGTCGTTCGCGCTCATCGCACCCACTTCGCGCATCACGCGGTAGAACTCCGCCCGCGCCTTGGAGTCGCCGCGCAACAGGCCCTCGACGTTGTACTCGGCGTAATCCTCCGGCGCGGTCGGCCAGATCAGCTCCTTGGTGATGCGCTGCTCGGTCGGCACCAGCCACACCGGGTGCAGGTCGAACTGCACGAAGCCCAGCGCCTGCTGCTCCAGCCCGGTGCCCCACGATGTCGACTTCTCGGTCTCCATCAGCAGGAACAGCGGCACGCCGAACATCCGCGCGACCTCGACCACCTGGAACCGGCGCGACTCCAGAAACTGTGCGTCGCGAAACGGCATCGTGATCGGCTGGAACGAAGCCCCAGAGTCCAGCACCGCGATGTCGTAGGCGGCCTCAGCGCCGGAGTGCTTGGCCTTCCACTGCCGCTTCAGCACCTCGGCCTGGTCAGGGTTGAGCCGCTGCTCGGTCTGCAGCACCCCGGAGAGCATGGCGCCCTGGCCGAAGAACTTCGCCCCGGACTTCTCCGCGGCGAGCGCCAGGCCCACGCCCTGCGCCGCGGCCCGGATCGGGGAGACCCCGCACACCCCGTCGTAACCCAGCCCAGGAATGTGCAGGACCTCGCGCGAGGTGAGCGGGTGCTGCCGCCCCTGGTCGTCGGTGACCTGGAAGATCTTGCCGCCGGGCAGCGCGTCGGTGGGCCTGACCCGGTCGACCTGCACGCGGTCAGGCCGGATCGGCCACAGCTCGACGACCTCGCCAGCGCGGTTGCGGACCTTCTGCAGGTAGGCGTTGCCCCACAGCACGCGATGCACATAGGACAGCCGCCACAGCTCGTACGCAGTCAGCTCCGGGTGGGGATCCCGGAGCAGCCGCGGGGTGGTGCGCGCGCGGGTGCTCTCCCGGTAGCTGTGCAGCGGCAGCGCCGCCGACACCGAGGAGATCAGCGACACCGACCGCCACACCGCCGGCATGTGCAGCGCGGTCAGCTCCGACACCGGCACGCCAGCGTCGGAGCTCGCGCCCGTCATCCAGTTCAGCAGCGACGTCGACGTCAGCGGAACGGCCGGGTTCTCGACGCTGCGGGTGATCGCCCGCGCGACGGCGCGACCGAGCGTCATCCGTCACCCCGTGCCTTCTCGGCCCGCCACGCGCTGCGCGCCGCTCCGAGCGCGGCTCCGATCGCCCCCGCCAGCGGCGAGCCCTTGCGCTGCGGCCGCAGGTTGGCCCAGACCACCAGCAGAAGCCCGGCGCCGAGCAGCGCCAACGGCGGCCACAGCAGGTACAGGAACGCCACGACGAGCGCGTAACCGACCGCCTCGACCAGGTTGCTCAGCACTGCGCGCCCCTTCTCACCAGATGTTCGGCGGACCCTCGTCCGCCGTGATCACGTCGATACGGGCCAGGAAGGCCCACCGCGCCAACGTCACCGTCACCAGCGGGCTGATGTCGGAGTCGGCGGTCTTGCGCGCCCACGCGTAGGCGTCACCCAACGGCCGCGGCTTCGCGCCGGCGACCGCCGTGTTGAGCTGCGACTGGTCGATGTGCCGCAGCGTCCCCTGCGTCACCGCGTCGACCAGGTGCCCGCACGCGGCCGCCACCTCGCTGGAGGTCGGGATCGCCAGCTGCCCGCGCTTGGGCTCCGACGGGTCCTCCGGCACGGTGATGCCGACCTTCTTCAGGTCCAGCAGCAGCGACCCCGCCGGCCCCTTCACATCCAGCGCGATCGCGACCGGGTTCCACCGCGCGACGAGCTCCACCAGCCGCTGCACAACCCAGTCGGTGCCCGGCCGGCGGTCAATGAGCTCGACGTGGCCCAGCCCGTCCGCCCGCGGCGAGTAGAGGCCGATCGATGCCCAGTCCCGCTTGGGGGTCACGTCGATCGCGAAGGCGACGTCCTCGCCGGCCTGCGAGGTCACGTCTACGCACCCGGCCGGCGCCGGGGTGCTCCACCGCTGGTAGTCCAGCGGGCCGCCCTCGGTGGCCGGCGGTGCCGGCCAGATCCCCAGCCGCTCCCGCGCGAACCCGCGCGGGCTCATCGACTCCAGCTCGTCCTCGACGAAGTCCTCGGAGATCCGGATGCCGTAGGCCGGGTTGGTGGCCGTCCACAGCTCCCGGTCGGAGAGGTCGATGCCCTCGAGGTTGTCCAGGTCGCCCTCGGCGCCCCAGTCCCGGTATCCCAGGCGGCCGCTGCGGCCCTCAAGTGCCCGCTTGCGGACCCGGAAGAGGATCTCTCCGCTGTAGGAGCTCAGCGGCGGGCTGGAGGTGTAGATGATCTGCGGGCCCGGCACCTCCATCGAGCGGGCCGACATCGTGGGCAGCAGCGCCTCGTGCTGCTCGTCGGTGTAGGCGAACGTCTCGTCGATGATGTTCAGGTCGCCGGTGAAGCCACGGCCGGAGGCCTTGCTGCGGGCGATGAACTTGATCTCCTGGCCGGTGTCGAGCCGCTCGAAACCCTCCTCGCCGTTGGTGTTGGAGATCTTGATCAGGATGCCGTCGACGTCGACCAGGTTCTCGTTGTCGCCGACCTGCTCGCCGAGGTTCCTGATCAGCCGCTTCAGGCGCCGGAACGCCCGCAGCGCGGTCTTGTACTCGTGCGCACTGAAGATGATCAGCGCCTCCCCGAGCAGGAAGAACCCGGCCAGGATGCGGCCCTCGAGGATGCCGCCTTTGCCGTTCTGCCGTCCGACCAGCTCGGCGTATTCGAAGCACGCCCACTTGCCATCCGGCCGCACACCGAGGATGTGCGTCAGGGCCTGCTGCTGCCAGAAGTCCAGTTCTTGCCCGGCCCGCCGACACAGCTCGATCGCCTCGGCGCCGATGCTGTAGACGTAGGGCGGGATCAGCTCAAGGCGTGGCCTCAGCGCGCCTTTCGGCGATTCGGGCGGTGATGTCGGCAATGCCCGCCCCCTTCACCCCTCCTGTCGCCGGTGTTGCACCGGACGTCGCCGAGCCGGTCCGTCCCGGCCGCCCGCGGCCGCGGGACGCGCCGCCCTGCCGCAGTTCGCTCACCAGCTGTTTGAACGCCACCGCCTGCTGCCGGGCCTCCTTGAGCACCCCGGTCACCACGACCACGAACGTCCGCCCGTCCTCCAGCGGGTCGAGCTCCAACCACGGCCCGTCGCCGTGCAGCTGGGCGTCGAGCTTGTCGAGCCGGTCCGCCAGGCGACAGGCCTCCAGCAGCACGGCCTGCTCCAGCGGCGCGAGCTTGCCGTCCTGCAGCCCTGCGGCCCACAGCTGCCGGCCGCGCGGAGCGAGCCCGGAAGGCACCTCGGGGGCGGTGTTACCCGGCTCCGGAGGAGCCGCGGCCGGAGGCGGCGAAACCGTCTCTCCGGCCGGTTGTGACGTCACCGCTTTGCATCGCCCTGGAACGCATAAGCCGTGGTCACCGCGCTTGTGAGCCCTGTAACGACGCTGCCGTTCCGCCCCCGAGTCCGCCATCGCTCCTCCGTGCTCACTCCTGCCCACATTCGGGCCTCCGGGGGGAGAGAAGGGCAGGTGGGCGCGGAGTTGCCCTCGCGCCCGCGCTCAAGATCGGGAGCCCCCTCCCCCGCCGATCGTCCGTCCACGGTGGTCACCAGGTGCGGGAGGTCCGGACCGGTGTCGTCGCGGCCGCGGGGCCGGGGTCGGCGTCAACCGCGCACGGCCGGTACCGCGCGTACCAGCTACGAATGGCGGCCGCCGTGCCCTCCGGACGGGCGTCGGCGTGGGCACGACGCATGCACTCGGCGGCACCTGGGTTGAGCACGTGCACCGCCGTCGCGCGCAGCTGGTGAGCCAGCGCCAGGCGCTGCGCCGGAGCGGGCACCGAGCGCACGACGTAGGCGGTGATCGCCTCGGCCCGCGCGATGCGCGCGATCTCGTCGAGCATCACCTGCTCGGCCCGCTGCGCGATGACCTCGTCGTGGCCCCAGCGCACCGGGCTCCCGAGCCGCTGCGCTATCGCGTCCCGGTCGAGCACCAGGTCGCCGGGGTTGGCCAAGGCCTGCGCCAGGGTGGACTTGCCGGCACATGGTGGCCCGGCGATCAGCACCACCGTGCGCATGAGCTACCAGCTCCGGGAGGTCTTGATCGCAGGCTGGTAAGTCACGTCCGCTCCCCGTTGGCTGTTGCACCTGCGATGCGCGGGCCGTGCGTTGTCCAGGGAGTCCGGCCCGCCCAGCGAGCGCGGCACGATGTGGTCGACCGTGAACGACATCGGGTGTTCGTGGTGCAGCGCCAGGTTGATCGGGTGACCGCAGATTCCGCAGGTGCAGCGGCCGGCCTGCACGCACAGGTCCCGCACCCGCGCGCAGACCAGCCGCCACACACTCGGCACCGGGCACCCTCCTCCGCTGCCCGTCGCCACGCACGCGAAAGCCCCGATCGGCAGGGGGTCCGATCGGGGCTTTCGCGTTCTGGGCACACTGCGCCTAAGTGACGTCAGTATGCGTGATGATCACCGGTGGTCGTCAACAGGGGGCGCGTCGCGCGTGTCGCGGCGTTCGGGCTCAGCGGCCGGCCGACGTCGTTCCGTCGGTCTCGCGCCATGCGCCAGCATCATGACCGGCGGCGGCGAGGGCGTCGTAGACGTTGCGGCGGGTCAGTCCCGCCGCTTCGGCGAGCTGGGCGCCGGTGGCCCCGGCCAGCTTGGCAGTGACGAGCTCCTCGTTTCGCTTCGCGCGGACCCGGTCGGCCAAGGCCTCGATCCGGGCCAGCTGCGCGGCCCGCTTGCGGACCTGCTCGAGCTCGGGCGGTGGAGGTGTGGGCTTGCGCGGCATGACGTGCTCCCGGTTATCCTGGCGTCGGAGTTTCTTCCACTCGGCCCCGGTGTGCTGTGCAAGAGCCGCCGGGGCATTTTCGTGGCCCGCTACAGAGGGAAGGGTCCGGGGTGGAGCGCCGGGGCGGCGGCTGGGTGCCGCCGCCCCGGGTTGGTTCATCCGATGATGGAGCCGAGGTGCTTGGCGTCGAGACGCCCGCGCACCACCCGCACCGTGCAGCCGAACTTGAACCGGACATCAGCCCGGTTGTTCACGCCCCGCCAGTTGTACCGGTCCGAGACGGTGGTGGCCCGGGCCCTGATGGTCTGGGCGGTCCACTGCTCGAACTCGGCGTTGTCCTGGACGTGGGCCTGGACGGTGATGGTGTTGCCCGCCACCGCGACCACGAGGATCACGGTCGAGGGCATCCGGCCCTCGTGCTGGTCGACCTTGAGGTCGCTCAAGATCCGACCGGCCACCCGGTAGAGGTCCTCGCCAGCACTTTCGTGATAGCGGACCCCGTAGAACCGGTCATCGGCGAACTTGTCGTCCATCCGGAGTTCCTTCCACTCTGTAGTTATCCCCCGGCGGGTGGTGCAAGCACCCGGTCCCGGGGGCCGCCCCGTTCGGGACTTCTTAATTATGTACCCCCGGGACTCACTATCGCAAGTGGATAGTGTGTGGTGCGGAGCACACTACTGGGCGGCGAGCTCGCGGGCCTTGGCCTCAGCCAGTTCGTGCGCCCGCTCCGGAGTGGACGCGTAGGCAGTCAGGTGGTGAACGTCGGTGCCGCTCACCGCGCGCTCCAGCTCGCCGGCGTCGGTGTCGACGTGCACCCGCTCGCCGGGCATGTCGGCGGTGTCGAACACGACCCGGGATGCGCCGCGAAGCTTCGCCGGCGCGGACAGCTGCCAGCTGCCGCCCTGCACGCTCGCCCGGCACGCCCACACATGCGCGACGAACCCGACTCCGGCCTGGGCCACGCGCACGGGCGCGACGATGTGCCCCTCGCCGAGCTCGGCGGCGAGCTTGCCCGCGGTCTCGGCGTCTGGCCATGCGGCGAGGATCTCCGGGAACTCGCCGAGTCGCAGGATCGCGTGCAAGGTCTGCTCACTCATGCTGGTCATCCTCCTCGATCGGCCGGATGGTGCCAGTCCACCCGCCGTTGCCCTCCGCTCCGGAGCGCAGCCGTGGACGCGACGGCTGCGCCTGGTCCTGCTGCTCGAGCACCTCACGCAGCAGTTCGAAGTTCGCCGGCGGCCAGCAGTGCTGGCACGCCAGGCACACGCACCCGCGCTCCGGATCGATCTGCAGCGCGGGCACTTGCACGTGCCCGTGCTCCTGGTCCCCGCGCCACACCATTCCGGCGCCGCACGCCGGGCAGGCCGCGGCCATGTGCAGCTGGCGCGGTGGGTCCAGCAGGTTGTTGATCTGGGCCGCCCAGTACTGCAGTTCATGCACGACCCAGGCGACCCGGTCACCGTCGGCCCATCGGCCTGCGATCGCCGCGGCCGCGCGGAACCGGGAGACCGGATCGGCGTCGGCCACCATCGCGTTGTAGTGCAGCTCGGCCGCGGCGCGCTCGACTTGGCGCCGCAGGTCCGCGGCGGCGAGCCGGAGCGGTTCGGTCGTGCGCGCGCCGCTGGCCTTGCCGGTCTCGCCGCCGTGCGCGAGCGCCTGGTCCAGCTGCTCGAGCAACGATGGCGCGTGATGCGTGGTGGTCGTCAGGTCCTCGCGGACGATTTTGCGTTCGATCGGGTCGACGAGCGCGGCGAGCGCTCGCCGCAGCTCGCCCTGCAAGGCGCGCAGAGTGCGCTGATCGGTCATCGGGTCCCCCGTGCGTGGATTGTGCGTGGTGGCCGCGGCCGGTGGTCCGGGCCGGTGTTGCGGTGGCGGCGCAGGTGCAGCGCGCGCATCTTCGGATCCGTCGGCGGTGCCGGCCGGGCCAGCCCGGCGTGCTGCAGGCACTCGGCCATCGCGTTGACGGTCGGCACAAGGCTCGCGAAGGCCTGCGCCACGCCCTCGACCAGCTGTCGCCAGACCGGAGCGGCTCCGCGCAGCACGACCGCTGCGGCCTCCAGCCGCCGCTCGGCTTCCTGCTCTCTCGCCCGGGCCAGCGCCGCGCGCAGGACGTCGGCCTCCGGGGTGACCTGCACGCGGCTCGCCGCCCAGAGCCGCTGGTGCACCTCGCAGCAGAAGTCCGGCGACGGTGAGTCGCCGAGGGGGCCGCCGCACCAGTGGCAGCCGATCGCCTGGTCGATCAGCTCGATGATGTCGGTCATGCCCGCTCGGCTCCGGTCTGCTCGATCTGGTCGACAAGCGCGAGCAGCGCGTAGCCGACGCCGAGCGTCGCCGCGCTGTCGATGTGCTCGAACGGCAGGTGTTGCACCTCGTCGGTGTAGGCGTCGAGTTGCTGGGCCGCGCGGTCGAGCCAGGCGCGGGCCTGGCCGGCCGCGGGTGGCCGCGGGGTCATGGGGTCCATCGTTCGGAGTCCCTTCCTTCCTGTCGTTCGGCTTTCGCGATCCGCTGGTGGTGCGCTGGGCCGCGCAACGGCTCGCCGGTGATGACGTTCGTGCAGGTCTTGCCTGGCTGGGCGTTGCAGCGTGGGCAGTCGGTGGTCTCGGCGTCCTCGCGGGTCATGAGGAAGTTGCCGAGCTCGTCGAGGCGCCGGAGCTCGCCCGCGGTGTAGCGGCTCACGGCGGACCGTCCGAACCGGGCAGGCTCTGCTCGCACTCGACGCACCCGGTGTCGACCGGGTAGCCGTGCACGCACAGCTCGGCCTGGTCCTCGTCGACATCGTCCGGGGCGGGCGGGGTGTAGCCGGTGATGCCCTTGGCGTAGGGGCTGGGGGCGAGGTTCCCTCGTGCGGTGGTGGGTGGTCCGACGGTGGGGCGTTTCCCGGTTGGTCCGGCGTCTCCCACTCGGTCTTTCCAGGACGGTTTCAGTGCGGCACCCATCCCGGCCCCGCCCCTACCCAGCCCGACCGTGGTGCCGCCGCTGATGCCGTCGCGGATCTGCCCGTTTCCGGGCGCGACCTGCCCATTCGTGTAGGTCGGGGCGGGAGTGTCCGTGCCGTCCGGTGGATCCGGCGTCCTGGCCGGATCTGGATCGGATCCAACTGCGGATCTGGGTCCGGGTGCTGATGTGGCGTTGATCTTGCGCTGATCGGACGTTGGTCCGTCGTTGATCTTGTCCGGGTCGGGCGGGGGCAGGAGGTCCATGCCGGCGACCTCGGGCGTGCAGTCCTGCTTGCGCGAATTGCAGCCGCGGCAGGCCACGACGAGGTTGTCCGCTCCGGCGGCGATCTTCGGGTCGACGTGGTCGAACACGCCGCCCGCCGGGGTCTTGCGGTCCTGCCAGCGGACCTCGATGCCGCAGTAGCGGCAGCGGCTGCCGTCGCGGGCGCGCACCGCGGCCTTGAGCTGCGGGTCGCGCAGCTCGCGCCGCTTTGCCTTGTGCACGTCGTTCTCCGACCGGGACGGGTTGCGGTCGAGGAACCCGTGCACGTAGAACCCGCCGAGCTCGGCGGGCCAGTCGCGGCCCTCCAGGCAGCGGCACTCGTCGCCGTGTTGGTGCAGGAACGGGCCCCGGTCGGCCACGCGCATCTCGGTCAGCGCACGCAGTTCGGCCCGGGAGGCGATCTCCCGGGCCTTGTCGGCAGGAATCCAGCCGTCCGTCCGTTGCGCCGAGCAGTACAGCTTCATGCGCTGTACGGCGCCGTAGGCGGCGTTTCCCACCGCTCGCACGAGAACGTCGTCGTACTCGACGTCGTCCGTCCGCAGCCACGGCATCGGTCACCGCCCGCCGCTCGGCACGGACACCGCGCAGCACTGGCCGCTGCCCTCCAACGGTGATTCCTCCAGCATCGTGCTTGTCCACTTCGGATAGGTGACCGGCCGCGCCCCCGGGGAAGCAGGGGCGCGGCCGGTCGGCTGTGACGGCGCTCAAGGCGAGCGCCGAGATCGGGTAATCAGGTCTGCTGGTCCGGCGCCGGCTCGCGGTGCGCCCCGTCGCTCTCGTCGCGTGCGTCGTCGGTGGCGGGCACGGGGTGTTTGCCCCAGAGGCTCCATGCGGCGGGCGGGATCGGCGGCTGCTCAGGCATCAGCGGGGGGTCTCCTGGTGGGTGAGAGCGGCGCGGAGGTCCCGGATCAGGTCGGCGGGGTCCGGGTCGCGGCCGTCCTCGAACTCGGCCTCGTCACGGTCCAGCCGGGCGAGCGCAGCGTCGATGCGGGCCTGGAGGTCGTCGCGCTCGCGGCGCGTGGCCATGAGCCGGCCGCGGTCCTCGACCGCCTCCTGCCGGTACTGGAGGCAGTTCGCGTGCAGCCGCTCCAGCTCGGCGAGGATCTTGCCAGCGAGGTCGGCGACCTTCGCGGCGCTCGGCTCCGGCACGCGTCCGGCTGCCCAGTTCTCGGCGTAGGCGCGCAGGGCGATCGCCGAGGCACGCGGGCCCGCCATTTTCGACTTCTCGGTCATCGCTTGCGCTCCTCGCGTCGGTGGAGCACGGCTGCGGCGGTGTTGGCGACGTCCTCCCACAGCGACACGCCCGGGTTGAACGGCGAGCGCGTCTCCGACCAGTTGTCGTTGGGGTCCCACAGCGCGGCGAGCTCGTCGGCGATCTCCCTACCCGCGTCGCACGGCTCGCACGGACGTCGAATCAGCTGGCGGAGGGCGTCCGGAATCCGGATGTCGAGCACGATGACGACATCCTCAGGGGCCTGAGCCGGAGCGGTCTCGGGGCCGCGCTCGAGCACACGGACGGTCGTGGGCAGCACGGCGTACGGCGTCGGCTCGCCGGGCTTGAGCACGGCCAGCCAGCCGCGCCGGTTGATGTCTTCGTCGTCGACCAGCGTGCCCTCTACGACGGGGAAGTCCCGTCCGCCGTAGCCGCGGACCCGGTCGCCGGGCCGGGGCTCCGGTCGGCCGAACCGCTGCTCAGCATCGGCGCTGAGCTTGAACAGGTCCTGCGCCGTCAGGACCTGCCCAGTGAGGACTGGGGCGGAGGCGATGCCGCGCGGGTAGCGGGCGCGCAGCGCGGTGCGGACCTTCTCACGGTCAGTGTCGCGGATGGCCGGCCCGGTGCCGGTGTTGCAGAGGCACAAGGCGTCGTGGACGAGCTGCACTATGTCGTCGGTGATGTCGGTCGGGCCGGTCACTGAGGGCCTCCGGTGGTGTCGAGGATGTTGCGCTGGCAGGCGAGGAACACGGCGTGCGCGCGGTCGCGGGCGCCGAGCTTGTGGAACATGCGGCGAGCGTGGGTCTTGACGGTGTCCTCGGAGATGTGGAGCTCACGGCCGATGTCGGCGTTCGTGAGGCCCTGGGACATGCCGTGCAGGACCTCGACCTCGCGCTCGGTGAGGCCGGCCAGCACGGCGGGCGGGTTGGTCTCCGACAGCGCCGGGCGTTCGGGCGCGCGGACCGGGCGCCCGGAGACCTTGCCGGGGCCGCCGGTGACGTAGCGACGCTGCCGGGCGGGGCCGTCGGGGATGCGCTTGACGTCGATGCCGTAGCTCGACAGCACGCCCATGACGAGCGGGACGGCGTCAGGGTGGATCTGCAGCCCGGTGTACCGGCTGCGGTCGTCGTCAGCGAGTGCGGCGGTCATCGTTGTCCTTTGTGGATTCGGCACGCCGGTGGGCGTGCAGGTAGTCGGCGGCGGAGTCGAGAAGCACGCCGGCGGCCCAGACGGCCAGGCGCGCGGTGTGGGCGAGGGCCAGGGCGACGACGGCGTTCACGGGCGGGACCTCAGTTCGTGGTCGGTGCAGGCCGGCCACCAGGCGCGCACGTCGGTGCCGGCGCCGCGGGTGATCCGGTCGCCGTCGTGGACGAGGCACTTGGGGTAGCGGCCGGGACGGCGGTAGCGGCAGTTGCCGCAGCGGCGCCCGGGCGCGGCCCGGTCGGCGGCAGGCGCGGCGCCGGGGTGCAGCTTCACGGGGTAGCCCAGCGCGGCGGTGAGCGGGTGCGCACCGGCGGCGAGGTACTGGCCCTGCCGTTCGGTCCGGCGGGCGTCCGGGGACGCCTCGCCGAGCCGGTAGAGCGGGGCCGCGGTGTACTCGAACGGGCCGCCGGGGCGGCCGACCGTCCACACCACCCAGAAGTGGTGCCGGCCGCTGTCCGGGTCGGCGGCGACCTGGACCACGCGGCCGCGCCAGGACGCGTCCCGGTGGTAGCCGACCCGCTCCCCGACGGCGAACAGCGGCCGGTGCTCCGCAGGGCCCGAGCTGCCGCCCCACAGCGGCAGCGAGTGCTGGTCGGACTGCTTGGTCATCACGTCGCGTCACCCCCGCGCAGGAGTTGCCGGGCGGTGTCGAGGCGAGCCCAGTCGGCCGGGTCGCCGCCGAGGTCCGGGTGCGACTTGCGGGCGGCGATCCGGAGCAGGCCGCGGATGTCGGAGTCGGTGAGCTGCAGCGGGTGCACCGCGCCGGTGAACTCGCGGAGCCAGTCCAGCGCCTCGCGCTTGGTGGAGAACGGCGCAGCCGGGCGAGCGCCTTCGATCGCGCGCCACCCGGCGTACTGCTCGCCGCGGCTGGACACCCCATAGCGGTCGACGGTGCGCAGCGCGTGCAGCGCGAGCGCGATGGCCCGCACGTTGTCCTGCCAGGAGTTCGCGAAGGTGTCGCACGGGTAGGACAGCGGTCCGTGCTTGCTCCGGAAGGCCAGCGCCACGCCGTGGTAGCGCACCTTCGCGTTCGAGCGGAGCATCCCGTCGCGCCGCACGTCCGCGTCGGTGGCCACGACGCGCAGCGCGACCGCGCCCTGCACACCGAGGTGGGCCAGCTCGCGGCTGAGCAGGTCGAGGGTGTCGGCCCACTTCACGCGGAACGGGCTGGCCCGCGGGTGCGGTGTTGCCGGGTAGGGCCAGGTCGGCATCGGCTCGATCTGGTATCGCATCATCGGCGCACCACCGCCGAGGATGTGCCCGGGTACGGCTTGCCGCCGCCGGGCTCCTCACACGGCCCGAAGGCCTCGCCGGAGGCGCCCATCGGATAGAGGTGCCGGTGCGGCCGGACGGTCGCGCCGGCGCGGCGTGCGTGCTCGAGCTCGTTGGCCAGCTCGACCGCCTCGGCCTGTAGCCGGGCTGCGGCGGCCTGCAGGTCGTCGCGCTCGTGCACGACGGTGCTGAGCTGCTGCTGGACGTCGACCAGCTCACGGCGCGTCCGGTCGTGGGCGGCTTGGTGCTCGGCGCGCTCGCGGTCGGCGGTTGCGGTGATGCGGTCGAGGTTGCCGCGCACCGTGGCCAGCTCGGCCCGCAGCCGGGTCAGCTCGGCCTGGGTGGCTTCCCGGTCGGCGGCCGCCGCACCGGCAGCGCCGCCGCGGGCCAGCAGCGGCTCCACGATCTGCTTGCGCACCGCGGCGGCGAACGCGGTGATCGTGTGGTGCGGTAGCGGTTCGTCGCCGGCGCGGCGGGCCAGGCGCTCGTCCTCCCGCCGCAACACGACTTCCGGGTCGGGAACGGCGCGGCCGGTGACCGTGGCGGTCATGACTCGGCCCACCAGTGCTCGCGGCAGTGGTCGGTGCCATCCGCCTTCTCGGCCGTGCAGCGGGACTCGCCGCGGCCGTCCGCGCGGGGAGCGCGGAACTCGCAGCGGCCCGGCAGGTTGGCCTGCAACCACCGCCGCGCCTCACCGACCGCGGCCCCGTGCGCCGCCGCGTCGCGACCGTGGTTGTCGGTGATGGCCTGCCGCATCGTCTTGGGCAGGCGCTGCCAGGAAGCGCGGCAGGAGAACTTGCTGTGCGGGATCTCGGCGCCGCAGCCGCACGGGCAGGCGTGCATCCGCCGGCGGTGGTCAAGGTGGGCGCTCACTGGGCACCACCCCGGATCTCCTCGAGGACCTCGGCGAGCCCGTCGACGGGCACCAGGACCTCCCGGGCCTTGCTGCCGCGGGCCGGGCCGAGCACGCCGCGCTGTACCAGCTGGTCGATCAGCCGGTTCGCCTTCGTCGCGCCGATGCGCAGCTTGCGCTGCAGCAGCGTCACCGAGCCCAGCTGCCCGGTGATCAGCACCTCGGCGGCCTGGCACAGCAGGTCGGGGTCTCGCTCGAGGTCGGGGAACTCGGACAGCGGTTCGTCCACAGCGGAGGTGTCGGCTGTGGACAGCACGACTCCGGCGCCGTCGCGCAGGATGCTGCTGCCCGGCGGAAGGTCCGCGTCGGCCTCGGGCTTGCGTGGCGGGGGCGGCAGGTCTGGCACGTACACCGCAGCGTCGGGCTCCTGGCCGGCGCCGTCGATGTCGTCGTCCCACCGGTAGGAGGTGACCGCGCCGATGTAGCTGGTGCCGATCTGCACCAGCAGCGGCGAGCGCTGGTGGTAGCGGTAGGTCTCCAGCGCGGACTTGCGCGCCTTGGCCACCCGCACGAACGGCTCCAGCGCCGCGGACCCGAAGTCGGTGCGCGGCACCGCGGGCACGACCCGGCCGGAGGAGTCCCGGTGCTCGAGGAAGTCCGGGCGCCGGACCAGCAGCGACCACACCGTGCGCGGGTACTCCTCGATCCGGCCCGGCGAAAACTCCAGCCGCAGCCCGTCGGCCTCGAACAGCGCGTCCTCGCTCTCCCGCACGACGAACACGCCCTCGTCGATGCGGATCTCGACCGCGTGTTCCTTGTGCTCCTTGGCTTTCCGCTTGAACGCGTCGATCACCGTGCGGACGTCGTCGATCCGCCACAGCATCGGCTCGTGCAGCTGCCCGTCCGCGTGCACGTAGGTCTGGCCCACGGCGAACCCGTTGCACGACGTGCCCACCAGCAGGTCCGTGCGGCCCGGCTCCAGGCCGCGCTCACCGCGGTCGGTGTGCAGCAGCACGCCGGCGACCGCGCCGTCCTCCGGATCCTGGGCAGCGGTGTAAACGAGGCTGCCCAGCAGCTCCAGCAGGTTCTTGGTCTCGATGCGGATCGCGCTCACGCCGCGTCCCCACCGTCAGCCAGCGGCAGCTCGGGCTGCTCCTCGCGGTGGAACTCACGCGGGTCGACCACCACGCCACCACGGATGTGGATCAGCGGGTGCTCGCCGCACAGCGTGCAGTTGCCGAACTGGTCGAGCGTCGGCACTGGCCGCAGGGCGTGCCGCCCGTACTCGAGGTCGGCGAACGTCTGTGGCCGCCGCTCCTGGGCAGCCGCAGGAGCTTGGGCGGTCTGGGTGTCATCCACGGGGCTGACCTCCGGAGATCGGGACGAGCATGTGCCCCCGGGCCTCGATCTCGGCCCGGGTCCGCTCCTCGATAGGGACGGGAATGTCGAACGTGGGGGTCAGCGCCAGCTCCCAACGCCCGGGCGCTGCCTCGCGGTAGTAGTGCGTCGACCCCGGCGGCTTGTTGGTGCAGCGGTAGACGACCGGCTGAGCGGGCGGCACCGGGCGGCCGCGGCGGAGCGCGGCGACCAGTCGCGCCCACAGCCCGCGCCGCTCTGGGGTGTCGCGCACGGCCGGCGGCCGCGGCGGCCAGGCGCCGCGCTCCTCGTAGAAGCTGTTCACCGAGACGTGGTCGTCGGCGCGGCCGTGGTGCTGGCCACCGGCCGAGTCCGGCACGGGCACCTCGCCGGACTCGCGCTGCCAGATCGTGAGGAACGGCACGGTCGGCTCGCGCCGCGCGACCGGGAAGACGTCGGTGGGGTCGTCGGGCCAGACGGCGATCACGCGCCCACCCCCGACGGGGTGGCCGGTGCGACGGCCGGAGTTGTGTGCGGCGCTGTGCCGTTCGGCGGGACGCATGACGTCGTCATCGCGAACAGCGCGCCGAGGGCGAGCAGGGCTGCCGCGGCGCGCTTCGCGCGCTGCTGGGGCGGGGGCGGTGCCTGTACCTTTGTCGTCATCACCGGGTGTTGCTCCTTCCGAGGGTTCCGGTGTGCGCCCGTCTCGTCGCCTGGTCCGCGCGAGGCGGGCTTTTCTGTCGGTGGGCTGTGCTAGGCGGCGCTCTTGCGCTCGGTCATGCCGCGGCGGATCGGCGGCAGCAGGAGGCGAAGGCGGTCGAGGGTCGCTCCGTCTGGGCGAGGTGCCCGCGCGATCACGCGGTCGATGAACTGCGCGCGCGACTCGCCAGGTTCGATCGCCAACCGGTGAAGGGCGGTCGTCACGCCGCCGCTCCAGCGACCCGTTTGGGGCCGCGCGAAGGCTCCCGGTCGTCCCGACGGGGTGGGGCTTTCGGTTCGCGCTTGGGCTGCTTTGGTGGTTCGTCCGGGAATGACGCGCCACCCTCCGGCGCGAGGCGGTCGTCGCGCAGCGCTCGGGCGAGCGCGAACTGCCGACGGCGGGAGGGCTTCCCGTCGTGGCCCAACTCGATGTTGCGGAGATACCCGACCGACATGCCGACCTCGGCCGCCAACTCGACCGTTGACTTGTCGGCCTGCTCGCGGAGGCGCCGCACGAGCTGGCCGTAGGCCGGTTGAGTGAGTGGAGGTTCGATCATGTGCAGAAAGGTACAGAGAGGTTCAGGGTCGTGCAAGGTCCAATGTTGCACTACCCTGCACTTTTCTGTACTCTTCTGAACCTAACGCCACCAAAGTGCCAGCTCAGGAGGCTAAATACGATGGCGCAAGCGGAGAGATTGTTGACGCGACGCAGCGGACGCCGGTTCGCTCCCTGTACTTTTCTGAGCTACTCTGCACGCATGGACGAGCGCCGGAAGAAGCTCGGGAGACGGGTCGCCCTTGCCCGTCAGCGCGCCGGCTATTCCAGCCAGAAGGCGTTCGCCGACGCCGCCGACCTCAGCGAGAAGAGTGTCGCCGACGTGGAGCGCGGCGATACGCGCCCGGGCAAGTCGACGTTGTGGAAGATCGAGGGTGCTCTAGGTTGGCCCGACAACGGAGCGGTTCACTACCTCGAGACTGGTCGCCCCGAAGATCTTGATGCACTGCCGTTGCCATCGACCGCGCCCACAATCGCAGAGCCTCGGCGGAACTACCCAGCCCAACTTGAGGACGACACCGAGCGGAAGCTGTGGGACCTCCCCGAACTGTCCGAAGAGGAGCGCTGGAACCTGATCATCTTCTACCGCACGCAGCGCGCGACCAAGCTCCGTAACACCGGGTGAGAGCCACCGCGCCAACTAGGCCAAATGGGTCGTTACCGCGCGGTAGTTGATCACGAACCGGAAACGGTTGCTAACTCAATCTGGCGACCTTAGATACATCAATCGTGAAAAGAATCGACCTACTGGGGAGGCGGTCGAAGCGGAGGGCTGATGCCTATGAGCAGGGCCTTTCGCTGATCGCGGAGGCTGTCGCCGGCGGATCGTCTCCTAGTTCGAAACGGTCAGGTAAGGCTCACCTGACCGTTGTGCCGCCCCTGGAGCCCGGGGCGCAACGAATTGCTCACCGAAAGCTTGCACTTCGGCCACGGGCAGAGTTCTGCGGCTGGTTCCTGTCTGGGCTGACGGCGGCGGTCATGCTGGTAACCCTCGTGGCGCTGCGCGCACCGGCCTCGCCGACGGATGAGGCTGTGCCCGACCGCGCGCCGGAGTTGAGCGTCGCCCCGACGACCGGCGCGCCCGACGAGAACGACGTCAGAATCCAGGTGGAGCGGCTACGAGCAAACGGGACGGTCAGTTCGACGACGCCAACGACAACCGTCACAGTCACCGCTCCAGCAGCATGGAACGGCTCGCCCAGCACCCGCGTAGCGACGCCACCGAGCAGTTCAACCGCGCGTAGCAGCACGCCCCGAACTCCCCCGCCCTCGACGTCCGCAACCGAGCCAGCGCCGCCGGCCGCGTCCGACCGACCAGCGCCTGGCAACAACGACGACACTGATCAGGACGGGGACACCGCACCATCGGATGGCCAGCCCGCGGATCAGAAGCGCGCGCAAGGAACCCCCCACGGCGTGGCGCTCAACCTCGGCGCTCTGCTCGCCGCGGTCCTTGCCTAGCCGGCGAGCCCTCCATGCTCGGTCGGTTCGTCGCGCACCAGCGCGACGCGTTCCTCCGCGGGCACAAACGGTTGCCTCCGCCCGGCAGGCATGACGTGCAGCTCACCTAGCACGTTCTTCGCGAACAGCAGTCGCATGATCGCGCGCCGAGCCGCGATCGGGGTGTGCTGCCAGCGTTCCGCCACGTCCGGCCCCGGCTCGATCAGCCCGCGGAGGACGCTGGGTCTCGCCAGCTGCTCCCGCTCGCGTTCGAGCTTGGCGATCCGCTGCTCCAGGCCCGGTGCGACATCGCTCGCGAACCCGACGGACAGGGTGCCAGCCCGCACCTTCGCCTTGAGTTCGGCCAGTTCCGCCCGCACGCCCGCGAGCTGGGTGCGGATCCGTTCAATCTCGGCGTCCCGCTCGTCGTCGGCCTGGTCAAGGGCGCCGTACTGGCGCGGGTCAGCCAGGAATCGCAACGCGATGTCGGTGGCCAGCTCCTCCAACGGGCCCTTCCGGATCGACACGTGAGTGTTCCCGTTGCAGCGATAGGCGTCACGGGAGCCACCGATGTACGCGACCGGGCTGCCACAGACGCCGCAGCGCGCGATCAAGCTCAGCAGGTGAACCGCTGCGCCCGGCCGGGTGTTGGTGCACGCGTTGGCCTGCAGGCGTTCCTGCACTGCGTAGAACAGGTCTGGCTGGACGATCGCTTCCCACTGGGCGGTGACCAAGGCCTTGGCGTTCTTCAGGCTCCGGTTCCCTCGCACGCCTGGCGAGTGCACCCGGAGGCCGGCGTATGCCGGGTTGACCAGCCAGGAGCGCATGTGCTGCTGGGTGACCTTCGTCCCCTTTCGAGTGCGCAAGCCGCGCTGGTAGAAGTCCTCGGCGATCGCACGCTGCGAGTGCCCTGCGGCGACGCGCCGGAACGCTTCCTCCACCCAGGGCGCCGCCTCTGGGTCGGGGAACTGGCCGATAAGCTCGCCGGTCTTCGGGTCGTACTTCCGGATGAAGCCGAACCCCGGGATGCCATGCGGTAGCCCCTCGGCGGCGTTGACTGCGAGCTGGTCGCGCGTGCGCTCGGACGTCTTGGAGGCCTCGGCCGACGCGTCCAGCGCTTCGTCCAGGAGAGCGCGGCGGTCCCGCCAGTCCGCGCAGTTGAACAGCCGCCCCATCACCTCCACCCAGATGTAGACCTGGTGTTCCTCGCACAACTCGATCAGCCGGAGCCATTCGGATTCGCGGCGGCTCCCCCGCGACGCCTCCCACAGCTGCAGGATCTCGCCGCGTTCGAAGTCGCCAGATTCGAGGTCCTGCATCAGCCGCGCGAAGTCGCCCCGCGACCCGCGCGAGTGCCGTGACGCACCGCCGACGTCCCGGTATGGCCCTCGGTGATCGGTTCGCCACTGCCGGATCTTGGCCCGCCGCAAGTGCGCCTTATCCTGCCGCGCGGGGCTCGCTTCCTGACCGTTCGCAGCCTTTTTGGAAACCCGCAGGTACCGACGCGCTAACGACCCGGCCGCCCCGGGCTCGACGAGGGGAGACATGGTGAGTAGGGTAAAGCACCACGCAGAAGGTACGACGACAGTGATCGCGATCGTGCTCGGCGTGCTGCTGTCCTTCGCCTCCGTGGCCGGCGCGGCCGGCTACCTGTGGTCGCAGGGCAGCGACGCGCCGCCGCCCGCCCCCGGCCTGCCCGCCGTGTGGCCGGGCAAGGACGGCGAACTGCCGCGCCGCGTGCCGATGCCCTCCGGCGAGATGCTGGCCGCGCTGCCCGCCGGCAGTTCCGGGCACGTGCTGTGCCAGGCGTTGTCCGAGCAGCGCTGGGAGGCGCTGCTCGGCGGCGCCACGCTGCGCGAGGTGCGGGGCAGCGTGTGCCACCTCGTCACCGAAAGCCTCGACGTCAGCCTGCGCCTCGACAACGTGCCCGCCACCCTCCGGTCGCCGCAGTCGGTGGCGGTGTCCGGACGGGCCGCGGAGGTCGAGTCGAGCGGCACCGTCAACGCGCGACTCAACGTCCACCTGGTCGACGACGCGCCCAGCGGCGAGGTCCACCCGTACCTGCGCCTCGACATCACGCGCTACGCCGTCACCCGCCCGGGCCTCACGCTGGACGACCTCGCCACGTCGATCGCGCGGGACGTCATCAACGCGACGATGGCGCCCGGCCCGGACCTGCCCGCACAGGGCCGCGACGCGGTGATCGCGATGCGGGTGACCGAACCGGTGCCGGGTTACGGCATCCAGGACGCGCCGTGGCCGGTGGTGTCGTGGCAGCTGTGCACGCAGCTCGCGAAGACGATGGGCACGAGCCCGTCTGCGACGAAGCCGAGGTTCGACGGCCGCTGCACGGTGCGCACGGTGCAGGCCGCCCTGACGGACGACGTGACGCCACGCGCGTACCCGGACACGCTGGCCGGCCGACCCGCCCTCATCACCGACGAGATGGTGGCCGTGAAGCTCGACGAGAGCTCAAGCCAGGAACTGGCATTCACCGGCACGGGGCGAGACCTGAAGTCACTCGCGGAGACGGTGCTGCCCGCCCTCCTCGGACGCTGAGCGCCGCCGGTCAGGCGGCCCGCGACCGGTCCGAACGGCGCCGCGCGTTGAGCACCCTCAGGCCGGCCAGGCGCACCGGCCTCGTCATGCCGCCGCGGCGGGCCAGCACCACGGCGCAGGCCGCGGCGGCCACCGCGGAGATCACGCCGCCGATGAGGAACGGGGACCGGCCGCCGAAGGTGTCGGCCATCCAGCCGACCATCGGGCCGCCGATGGGGTTGCCGCCGATCAGCACGAGCACGTAGAGCCCCATGACGCGGCCGCGCATCTCCGGGCTCACCGACGTCTGCACCAGCGAGTTCGCCGTGTTCAGGAACGTGATCGTGGCGAACCCGAGCGGGATCAGCGCGATGCCGAACGCCAGGTAGGTCGGCATGAACCCGGCGACGAACTCGACCGCGCCAAGGCTGAACGCCGCGATCAGCAGCAGCCGCACCCGCGGACGGCCCCGCGCCCCGCGCCGGGCCGCCATCAGCGAACCCGTGAACGTCCCCACCGCGAGCAGCGTCGACAGCAGCCCGTACCCGTCGGCCTGCGTGCCGAACACGTTGCCCGCCACGATCGCCAGCGACGTGAAGAACGTGATGCCGAAGGTGCTGACGAAGAACACCAGCACCATCAGCGAAACCAGGTCCGACCGCCCGCGCACGTAGGCCAGCCCCTCGCGCAGCTGCCCCTTGGCGCGCGCGACGGCCGGGCCGCGGAACAGCTTGTCCGGGTCCATCAGCAGCAACCCGGTGATCACGGCCAGCGTGCTGACCGCGTTCGCCAGGAACATCCAGCCGGTGCCGACCCACGTGATCGCGAACCCGGCGATGGCGGGCCCGACGATCCGGGCCATGTTGAACACCGACGAGTTCAACGCGACCGCGTTCGTGATCTGCTTGCGCCCCACCATCTCCGCGACGAACGACTGCCGCGCCGGCACGTCCAGCGAGCTGAAGATGCCCAGCACGAAACACAAGACGTAGACCTGCCACAGCGTCACCACACCGGAGACGTCGAGCAACCCGAGCACCAGCGCCTGCACGCCGATGCCGCTCTGGATGGCGATGCACAGCTTGCGCTTGTCCACCCGGTCGGCGAGGACACCGGCCCACAGGGACAGCATCAGCGTCGGCAGGAACTGCAGCGCCACCGCGATCCCCAGCGCCACCGGGTTGTTCCCGGACAGCTCGAACACCAGCCAGTCCTGGGCGATGCGCTGCATCCAGGTGCCGATGTTGGAGATGATCTGGCCGGAGAAGAACAGCCGGTAGTTGGGCACCCGCAGCGAGGCGAACATGCTCGCCTTCTGCCGCGCCTTCTCCCCTGGCTCCACGGCCGGGGCGGCGGCGGGCTTGGGCCGCATCCGGCCGGACGGCGCGGTGCAGGCGGCACGGTCGGCGGGTGGTGCCTGGCCCCGGGTACCTGTGTTCGTCAGTTCGGACTGTCCGTCAGTACCCGTGTTGAGCCCCACCGTTATTCGTTCCCCGCCATCCTGTCGATGATCTCGGCGGCGCGGGCGAGCACTTCCCGCTCCTCACCGCTCAGTTCTGCCAGCTTCCGGTCCAGCCAGGCCTCGCGCACCGAAATCGTCTCGCCGACGAACGCCAGGCCCCGCTCCGTGAGGGCGACGATCGACTGCCGCCCGTCCGTCGGGTGCGGGCTCCGCTCGACGAACCCGAAGTCCTCCAGCGCCGCGATGACCCGGGTCATCGACGGCGGCTGGACACCCTCCTTCGCCGCGAGCTTGCCCGGCGTGAGCGGTCCGCACTTGTGCAGCGTGGACAACGCCGCCAGCTGCGTGAGCGAGACGTTCTCGTCGGTGCGCTGCGCCCGGAGCTTGCGGTTCAGCCGCACCACCGCGAGCCGCAACCGGCTCGCCAGGGCACGCTCCCGCATATCGGACACATAGTTAGCATACCTTACGATAAACAGTGCGACCGGGTGAAATCGATCGCACCCTACTTTCGGCTGAACCAGCTCACGACCACACCGTTGTCAAACATCCTGCGGTCGGTCACCGCGAACCGCGTCGGGTCGAACTTCCCGTCCACTAGCGGGATCCCGTCCCCGGCGACCACGGGATAGCTCTTGATCACCAGCCGGTCGACCTCCGACCAGACCGCCCCGGCCAGCTTGCCGCCGCCGCAGAGCCAGACGTCCTTGCCCTCCTCCTGCTTGAGCGAGCGGACCAGGCCGAGCGGGTCGCCGCCGACCACCGTGACGGCGGGGTCGGGGCTTTCGCGCAGGGTGCTCGACACGACGTACTGCCGCAGGTGGGCGTACGGGCTGGTGACACCGATGTCCAGCGCCGGCTGGTAGGTGCCGAGCCCCATGACCAGCGTGTCGATGCTCTCGTTGGGGGCGTCGGCGATACCGGCCGCCTCCCGGATCATGGTCGGCACCGTTTCCGGGAAGGTCTTCAGCATCCACCCCCGGTAGGCCTCGAACTGGGCGCCCTCGCCCTCGGGATAGAAGTCGAACTCGCCGCCCGGGCCCGCGATCCGGCCGTCGATGCTCACCCCGACGTAGTAGACCAGCTCTCGCATGAATCGCTCCATTCGTAGTACTATGTCCGTAGTGGTTCAACCGTAGTACTACAACTGGAGTGGTGTCAAAATAGTGCGCAGGAACGAGGAGCGACGGGCGGCCCTGCTGGACGCCGCGATCGAGGTGCTGGCCGCCGAGGGCGCACGCGGGCTGACGTTCCGCGCCGTCGACAAGGAGGCCGGGGTGCCGGCCGGCACGGCCTCCAACTACTTCGCCAACCGCGACGACCTGCTGTACCAGATCGCCCAGCGGTTCTACGAGCGCATGGAGCCGGACGCGGCGACGATCGAGCGGCAGCGGACCGCGCCGCGGGATCGGACGACCTACACCCAGCTCATGCGCGAACTCGTGGCGCGGATCACCGCGTTCCCCAGCGGCTACCTCGCGCTGCTCGAACTACGCCTGGAGGCCACCCGTCGCCCGGAGCTGCGCAAGCTGCTGACCGAGCGCGTGCGCGCCGACGTCGACGCGAACGTGACCTACCACGAGCAGTCCGGGCTGCCCGGCGACGCGACCGCGGTGCGGCTGCTGATCCTCACCCTCAGCTGGATGATCGTCGAGCAGCTCACCCTGCCGGACGTGTACGGCGAAGCCGAGCGGGACGAGCTCATCGCGGCCGCGGTCGAGCGGCTCGTGGCGGAGTGACTCAGCCGATCGCATCCTGGATCGGCCCCACCGCGAAGTAGGCCACGAACGCCACGGCGATGCCCCACAGCAGCGGGTGCACCTTCCGCGCGCCACCGGTCACGGCCTGGATCACGACGTAGGAGATGAACCCGACGCCGATCCCGTTGGTGATCGAGTAGGTGAACGGCATGACGACGATCGTCAGGAACGCGGGCAGCGCGATCTTGAAGTCGGTGAAGTCGATCTCCCGCACCTGGCTGATCATCAGCGCACCGACGACCACCAGCGCGGGCGCCGCGGCCTCGACGGGGATCACCTCGTACAGCGGCGTGAAGAACATGGCACCGAGGAACAGCAGCCCGGTGACCACGTTGGCCAGCCCGGTCCGCGCGCCCTCGGCGATGCCGGACGCCGACTCCACGAACACGGTGTTGGAGCTGGACGAGCCGGCACCGCCGGCGACCGCGCCGAGGCTGTCCACGAACAGCGCCTTGCCGGTGTTGGGCAGCTCGCCGTCGCGGCCCAGCAGTCCCGCCTCCTTCCCGAGGCCGGTCATCGTGCCGATGGTGTCGAAGAAGTCGGTGAGGATCAGGGTGAACACGATCAGCGCGGCGGTGATGGCCGGGACCTGCACCCACGCGTCGAAGTTCACCTGGCCCAGCAGCGACAGGTCCGGCCAGCCGGCGATCCGGTCCGGCAGCGCCGGGTACCCGAGGTTCCAGCCCTTCGGGTTGGTGCCGCCCGCTGGGCCCGCGTTGACGAGCGCCTCCAGGATGATCGCGATCACCGTCGTCACCAGGACGCCGATGAGGATCGCGCCGCGGACCCGCCGCGCCACCAGGACACCGGTGATCAGCAGCCCGACCACGAACACCAGCGTCGGCCAGCTCGCGATCGATCCGCCGATGCCGAGCCCGACCGGCACGGTGGTGTTCGCCGCGTCCGGGATGCGCCGCACGAAACCGGCGTCCACCAGGCCAATCAGCGTGATGAACAGGCCGATGCCGACCGCGATCGCGGCCTTCAGCGCGGGCGGCACGGCGCGGAACACCATCGTGCGGATGCCGGTGAGCACCAGCACCAGGATGATCAGGCCGTTGAGCAGGACCAGGCCCATCGCGGCGGGCCAGCTCATCTGCGGCGCGACGCTGACCGCGATCAGCGAGTTGATGCCGAGCCCGGTGGCCATCGCGAACGGGTAGTTCGCCACCACGCCCATCAGGATCGTCATGACGCCCGCGATCAGCGCGGTCACGGCCGCCACCTGCGGGACCGGCAGGATGTTGCCGAACAGGTCCTTGTGCGCGCCCGCGTCCTGGGCCGAGAAACTACCGATGATCAGCGGGTTGAGCACCACGATGTAGGCCATCGTGACGAAGGTGACCAGCCCGCCGCGCACCTCGCGGCCGACGGTCGACCCACGTTCGGTGATCTTGAAGAACCGGTCGAGTCCGGTCCTGCCGCCCTGCACAGCCATGCAACCTGCCTTACCTGGTGCCACTGGGATGACCCGCGGGTAGCCTTCCTGACGTGGCCGATCCGATCAACGCCGGGGATGTTAGACGTCCGTTGCTTCCGGTGCCCGAGTTACCCGAGCGGCTGGTGGTGCTCTACCCGGTCGTCGCGGTCGGCACACTCGTGTGGTTCGCGGGTTTCCTCGTGCTCGGCGGGATTCGCCTGTTCGGGACGGGCGGGCCGGCGAGCGTGTGGATGTGGACCTGCCTCTCCGGCAGCGTGCTCGGGCTGATGGGCATGGGCATCATGAGCTGGCAGCGCTGGGCGCGCCGCCACGGCAGCCGCAGCGCCCAGACGGGTCTCTAACGGTCAGCGGCGAGTTCGCCGCGACGGCCATCCAGAGGATCTCCGCGGCGCGCGCCGACCAGCGATCGACGATCGGCGAACCCGACCGGGCCCCTCGGTGGCGATCCACCCGTGGTGGACCGCCAGGTCGGCGACGGCCTCGCCGGGCACGCCCTCCGTGAAGTGGTCCGCCAGGCCGCGCACGATCGCAGCGCAGGCGCCGGCGCCGCCCGGCGCACGGCGAACACCCTCCCGACGGTGGCCGGAGCGGCCGTCGCGCTCAAGGCGTTTCAGAGCAGGTAGGTCGTCGTCGCGGGGTCGTTCAGCACGGCCTCGACCAGGTAACGCTCGGACCAGCGGCCTGCCGCCCAGGCGAACGCGCGGGCCAGCCCTTCGGGCGAGTCTTCCGCGTGATGTTCCCCGTGAAACGTCCCACTTTCGACCCACCACGGCGTGGCGCGCTTGACTCCGTCGACCTCGACGGTCAACTCGTCGTGCACTACCAGCCCGCCTTCGGGCAGCGGGATGTTCAGCAGCTCCGCGGCCAGGACCAGCGCGGTCATCTCCGCCCACGGCACGAACTCGCCGTCGCTGCTGACCCTGGCCTCCGCGTGTTCCGACAGCAGCGGGATGTCCAGCAGCTCGGCGAGCGCAGCCACGTCCGCCCCCGGCGCGGCGGCGACCAGGCGTTCCGGCGCCCACACCGCGCCCAGCCACGGCAGGTCCAGCACCGCGGTGCGCTCGGCGTCGACCACGGACCCGTCGACCGTGCGCACCCGCTCGGGCGCGTCCAGCTCAGCCCACTCCAGGTCCGCGGCGGCCAGCAGGGCGTGCGCCCGCAGGATCAGGCCAGGCGGGATCTCGCGGTCCGGGTCGCCGAGCCGGTCGAGCAGGTCGGCCGCGTCGTCGAGGTTGCGCACGGCCAGCTCCGCCCGGACCCCGGCGGCGGCCAGCACGTCCGGGCGCACCCCGACGTCGGGCACCGGGTCGTACAGGCCGGTCAGGCTCGCCGCGTCCGGCAGCCGCCACTCGGCCGGCGCGCGGCCGGCCAGCAGCGCGTTGCGCTCCAGCCACGCCGCGGACGGGCTGTCCGGCATCGTCAGCGCCTGCCAGGTCTCGCGCTGCCCGGCGATCAGCCGCAGCGCCTGCGGCCACGCGTCGTCGGCGACGAGGTCGAGGTCGCGGATTTCGGGCTGCTCGTCGGAGTTGCCCACGACCAGGAACTCGTCGAGTACCCCGAGTTCGGTGAGCACGCGGGACGGCCACTGCTCGGCGAACTCCGCGTCCAGCACGGAGAACGGACCGTCCTCTTCGAACACCTCGGGGTCGAAGACCTCACGCAGCGGCGAGTTCGGCAGTACCAGCTCGTCGGCGCGCCGCCAGCCGTCCGCCGACGGCAACGCGAGCGCACCCAGCCCCTCCGCGGACGTGTCGGAAACCAGTCGCAGCACGGCTTCCGCGAGCGGACGGGTGTCCAAACCGGACTCGGCGTCGGCCACGCTGCGCTCGATCGCCTCCCGCAGCGCGGGCGCGTCGAGCAGGTCCGCCGCCTCCGCCTGCTTCGCGCCCAGGCGCTCCAGCAACGGGTGCGCCGCCTCCGGGTGGACCAGCCGCAGCCCGCCCACGTCGGCGTCAGCCAGCAGGTCGAGCAGCTCCGAAGCGCCGAGCAGCAACGCACCGCGCGGACCGGGCAGCGTTCGGCCGTCCGCCAGCGGCACGGGCAGTGCGCCCAGCTCGTCCGCGGTCACCTCGTGGTTGTCCAGCAGGGGCAGGAAGGCGTCGTACAGCGAACGCCACCACTCCGGGTCCCTGTCCACGCCGATCAGCAGGTCGACCAGGTCGGCGACGTCGAGCCGGTCGGCGTCGACGGTCGCGAGGAGCTGCGCCGGCTCGTAGCCGCTGATCCCGGCGAGCCCGGGCACGACACCGGCGAGCAGTTCCAGCAGCCGCGGCGACTCGACCGACAGCACGCGCGCGCTCGACGGCACGAGGTCGTCGCCCTCGGCCGCGGGCAGCCACGCCTGGGTCGCGAGCTGCCTGCCGACCAGCTCGCGGAGCTTGCCGTCCACTTCGGACAGCGGGAAACCCGCTTCGGGCACCAGCTCCAGCCGGTCCTCCGGCGCGAGCTCGCGCACCAGCGCCGGGTACTCGCGGGCGGCCGCGGCGAGCGCGTCGTCGGCGCCGGGCAGCACCCGGCGGCGGGACGGCTCCAGCGGCACCGTCGCGATCAGCCGGGCAGGCAATGACAGCCGCTCGTCGGTGGGCGTCGGGGCGTGCAGGACGTCCTCGGTCAGGCGCCCGTCGACCGGCTTCGCCCACACCACGTTCTCGCCGACCCTGGTCAGCCAGCGGACCGTCCCGGACGGGGTGGACAGCTCCACCACACCGTCCACTTCGGATCTCGTCCACTCCGCGCCGGGCGCCTCGATCCGCGCCAGCCAGGGCAGGGACAGCAGCAGGTCCTCGGCTTCGTCGTGCAGGCGGGCCAGCAGCTCGTCCGCGGCCACGCCGTCGCGCAGGGGCAGCCGCACCTCGGTGTCGAAGCCGGCGGGCAGGTCCTCGTCCACCGGCCACGGCAGGCGCAGCACCGGCACCGCGCCCTCGCTCCCGGCGGCCTCCCGGGTGCGGGTCTCGGAGAACGCGACGCCGCCGGTCCGCGAGATCACCCGCGGTTCGCTGCTGACCGCGAGCACCGCCGCGAAGCCGACGCCGAACTGCCCCACGGTGTCGCCCTGCTTCGCCGACGCCCGCAGCGAAGCGAGCGACGCCACGCCGGCGGCGTCGAGCGGCGCGCCGGTGTTGGCGACGCGGAGCTCGCCACCGGCTACGGACACCCGCAGCGTGCCGGGGGCGCCGGCGAGCGCGGCGGCGTCGGCCGCGTTCTGCGCCAGCTCGACGAACAGCCGGTCGCGGTAGCCGCCGACCCGCAGGTCGGTCTCGGCGTTGGTGTCTTCGGTGAACCGGGTCGGCGAGTCCTGCCAGGCCCGCAGCACCGAGGCCCGCAGCGCCCCGGTGCCGAACGGATCACTCAGCTGACTCACTCGCCGTCTCGACGTCCGCGGTCGCGCCCGTCTCGGTCTTCGGCTCCTCGACCGGCTCCATGTCCAGCAGCGAGTCATCGTAGACCAGCTCGGCGACCGGCACCGACGAGGTCACCTCGACCTCGACCTCGGAATGCGCGCCGCACCCGTACTCGGCGTGCACGACGTTGCCGTCCGCCGGGGCGATCTCGTTGCCGCACACGCCGAAGGCGGCGCGCAGCGAACCGGCCAGCGGGAGGTAGAAACCACACGTGCCGCAGTGGGCGGGCGCGCTGCGCGCCATGTCCGACCGCGGCCCGAACTCGCCGCGGTGCCACCGCGCGGCGGCCTCCTCGCGGCCGAAGCGGGACAGGACGTGCACCCGGCCGAGCCCGGCCTCGTGCGCGACCTCCTCGACCGCCGGGTCGTCGGACTGCAGGTACGCCGGGACCAGCCGCGGGTCGTCCTTGTCCGGCGGGAGGATGTCGCCGACGCCCAGGTCGCCGGCCCGCACCCGCCGCTCCCACGGCACCCACTGCGGCGCGATCAGGGCGTCCGGGCCCGGCACGAGCACGACCTCGCTGACCGTCACCGGGGCGTCCGCGCCCGCGCTCGCGACCGTCACCGACCAGCGCCAGCCGCGGTAGCCCGGCACGTTGGCCTCGAAGAGGTGGCTCGCCGACACCGCGTCCTCACGTGACACGCCGACGTGCGCCCCGACCTGCTCGGCCCCCGCCTCTTCGACCGCGGCCTCGCGCGCGAGGTCGACTGCCTCGGCGAGAGCGCGCTCCACGGAGCCGTCGTCCAGGGTGAGCAGCAGCGTCATACCCCAATTGTGCCCCGCGCGCCTCCGGCGGCCGTGTCAGGGTGGAGGCGTGCGCACCCTGATCACCTTGACCCTCGCCACGGTCGTCGCGCTCGCGGGCTGCGCGGCGGCGACGCCGCCCGCGCCGGCGACGGTTCCGCAGCTCACGGTGCAGGTGCTGGAGACGCTGCCGCATGATCCGGCGGCGTTCACGCAGGGCCTCGAGTTCTCCGGCGCCACCCTGTACGAGGGCACCGGGCTGGTCGGTCAGTCGTCCGTGCGGGCGGGCGCGCCAGGGCAGCCGCCCACCACGCGCGTGGACCTGCCCGCACCGCTGTTCGGCGAGGGCATCACCGTCACCGGGCCGACCCTGTGGCAGCTGACCTGGCAGAACGGCGTCGCGATCGAGCGGGACGCGCGGACGCTCGCCGAGCTGCGGCGCGTGTCCTACGACGGTGAGGGCTGGGGGCTGTGCCACGACGGCGGCCGTCTGGTGATGAGCGACGGCTCCGACCGGCTCACCTTCCGCGACCCGGCCACGTTCGGGGTGACCGGCGAGGTCACCGTGCACCACGGCGGGCAGACCTTCTCGCAGCTCAACGAGCTGGAGTGCGTCGGCGGCGCGGTGTACGCGAACGTCTGGCAGACCGACCGGATCCTGCGGATCGCCCCGGCCACCGGCGAGGTCACCGGGCAGATCACCGCGGCCGGGCTGCTCACTCCGGCCCAGGCGTCGGCCGCGGACGTGCTCAACGGCATCGCCGCGATCCCCGGCACGGACGAGTTCCTGATCACCGGGAAGCTCTGGCCGTTGATGTTCCGGGTGAAATTCGTGCCCGCTTCCTGATCACCGAGCGCGTCGGTGCAGGAATACGGCAAGATTGACGTGTGGGGCGCAAACGGAAGTGGACACCGGCACCGGGTGCCGGGCAGCCGTGGCGCGCCCAGGGGCGCTTCTACCCGGAGTCGGCCGCGGTGCCGAACGCGGACGAGGCGCCGACGAGCGCGTTCCCGGCAGGCGGGCGCACGCCACCGCCGCCACCGCCGCGTGGCGCGCGGCCGTACCCGCCGCGGCAGAGCCCGCCGCCGCAGCAGCGGCCGTGGCACAGCGAGCCGCCGCCCCGCCGCACCGAGCCGCTCTACGAGCACTACAACACCGACGGGTACGCCGACCACAACGCGCGTCCCGAGCCGGAGCCGGCCGCGGAGCACCGCACGGAGGCGACCGCAGGGCCGCTGCCCCGGATGCCGAAGAAGCTGACCGTCACCCGCGTCGCCGCGCTGCGCAGCCGCGAGCTGGGCGGCCGCGCGGTCGGCATGTTCCAGCGCGCGACGAAGGCCGACGGCGCCGACAAGTCCGGCCTCACCTCGCTGACGTACGCGGTGATGCTGAACTACGCCAGCGACGCGGCGATGGCCATCGCGCTGGCCAACACCCTGTTCTTCGCGGCCACCAGCGGCGAGGGCCGCGGCAAGGTCGCGCTGTACCTGCTGATCACCATCGCGCCGTTCGCGCTCGTCGCGCCGGTCATCGGCCCGCTGCTGGACCGGATCCAGCGCGGCCGCAGGCTGGCGATGTGCCTCACCTCGGTCGGCCAGGTGCTGATGGCCGTGCTGATGGCGCTGCACTTCAACGACTGGGGCCTCTACCCCGCCGCGCTCGGGAAGATGGTGCTGTCCAAGTCGTTCACGGTCCTGAAGTCGGCGGTCACCCCACGCGTGGTGCCGCCGGACATCACGCTGTCGAAGACCAACGCGCGGCTGACGGTGTTCGGGCTCGCGGCGGGCGGTGTCTTCGGCGCCATCGCCTCCGGCGTGAACTCGCTGTTCGGGTCCGCGGGGGCGCTGTGGTTCACCGCGTTGATCTGCGCGGCGGGCGCCGTGCAGGCGATGCGGATCCCGGCGTGGGTCGAGGTGACCGAGGGTGAGGTCCCGGCCACCCTGAAGGCGCACCCGGCGAGGAAGAAGAAACGCCAGCCGCTCGGCAGTGACGTGGTGCTCGCCCTGTGGGGCAACGGGACCATCCGCATCCTCACCGGGTTCCTGATGATGTTCGCGGCGTTCGCGGTGAAGGCACAGGCGGAGCAGACCGGGCAGAGCCCGTTCATGCAGCTGCTGCTGCTCGGCCTGATCGGCGGCGCGGCCGGGGTCGGCGGGTTCGTCGGCAACGCGCTCGGCTCGCGGCTGAGCTTCGGGCACCCCAGCCAGGTCGTGCTCGGCTGCGTGGGCGCGGCGCTGGCCTCGACGATCCTCGCGACGGTCATGGCCGGGATCGTCACGGCCGCGATCGTCGGTCTCGTCGGCGCCACGGCCAGCGCGCTGGCGAAGATCAGCCTCGACGCGGTGATCCAGCGCGACCTGCCGGAGGAGTCGCGGGCGTCGGCGTTCGGCCGGTCGGAGACGGTGCTGCAGCTGGCGTGGGTGTTCGGCGGCGCGATCGGGCTGCTGCTGCCGCCGACCTACTGGATCGGGTTCCTGGTGGTGTCGATCCTGCTGGCGGTGGGGCTGGCGCAGACGTTCCTGCTGGAGCGGGGCTCGTCGCTCCTGCCCGGGCTGGGCAGCAGGCGGGACCGCAGGCCGGCGCGGACCGGCAGCGGGGCCGCTCCCCGCGTGCAGTGAGCCGACCCGTAGGGTTTCCGGCATGCGGCGAACTTTGCTGTTGCTGTCGGCCGGTGTGCTGGCGCTGACCGGGTGCTCCGCCACGGTCGGCCCGCCCGAGGTCACGTTCTTCGGTGACGGTCACACGGTCAACGCCGAGCCGATCGTGAACTGCGACGCGCTGTTGAAGTCGTGCTCGGAGAACCCGGACGCCGCCGTGACGCTCAAGGTGCGGCCCGGCAAGCCGGTGCAGATCTCCGTGCCGTCCGAGATCGGCGACACGCCCTGGCTGGTGAACGTCCAGTACGCCAACGCCAAGGGCGAACTGCAGCCGGTGAAGCAGCAGTTCTTCTCGCCCGGGGACAAGCTGGCCTACACGGCTACCGGAGCCGCGGCGGACGACCAGCTCGTTGTGGTCGAGGTCCAGCAGCTCGGGGCTGCCTATGCGGCTGATCAGGCCGGGAATCCGATTCTGGACGAGAACGGGAATCCGCAGTTGGTGGCGCGGGCCTTCTGGTCTTTGCAGGTCCAGCCCGGCTGATGTTGCCGCTACGCGGGTGTTGAAGGCGCCGGCTTCGCTTCGCTACGCCCCGATTGTCAGTGTTCGGTTGCCGAGACACCGCGTCAAGGCGGGAAAGCGTGCCTTGACCCGGTGGCTCGGGGGGTTGGTTGCGTTTCGTTGCCGGGTGCGGCTCGCTGCCGCACTCCCGCTCGTTCCCTGCGTTTCCCCTCCGGTGTGAGCCGGCTTACGGATCGAGGTCCCGGGCGACCGCGCGCATCACTTCGGCGATCCGCTTGGTGTTCTTCCGGTCCGGGTAGCGGCCGCGGCGCAGGTCCGGCTGCACCTTCATCTCGAGCAGCTTGATCATGTCCTCGATCAGGCCGTGCAGCTCCTCCGCCGGGCGGCGGCGCGCTTCGGCGACCGAGGGCAGGCTGTCGATCAGCCGAACGGACAGGGCCTGCGGACCACGACGGCCGTCGGCGACGCCGAACTCCAGCCGCTGGCCCGCCTTGAGTGCCTCGACCCCTTGGGGGAGCGCGGTCTTGCGGATGTAGACGTCCTGGCCGCCGTCCTGGGTGACGAAACCGAACCCCTTCTCCGCGTCGTACCACTTGACCTTGCCGGTCGGCACTGCCCTCACCGTTCCTTCGCTCTGAGTAAGTCATCTCGCGTACCGGCGGCACGTGACCGCCCTGCACGACGAACGCGCCCTGGGCGTACCCAGGACGCGTAACCACCAGCCTATCCCGGTATGCGCCCTCCGGTGAAGAAGATATGGGTTCTAACCTTGTGCCATGGATACTCCGGCCAAGACTTCCCCGCGCAAGCCGTTCCTCATGCGGCTCGGGATCGGTGTGTTCGCCGTCGGCGTGCTGGCCGTGCTGGCCGTGTTCGTCCTGTTCGCGTTCGGCCTGCGGGACCTCCCGGTGTGGCTCAGCGCCGTCGCCGGGGTGGCCACTCCCCTCGGCATCGCCCTGTCGCTCATCTCACTGGTTCGCGAGCACCGGAAAGCGGCTGCCGGCTGAGCCAGGCCGGGAACTCCGCCAGGCTCTCGAAGACCACCTCGGCCCCCGCCTCCAGCAACTCCGCGCGGCTGCAGGGGCCCGTCGTCACACCCACCGGCACCGCGCCCGCCGCCAGCGCGCCCCGCACGTCACCCAGGTGATCGCCGGCGTAGATCGTCGCGCCGTGCTCGCGCAGGGCCACCGCCTTGCCGTCCGACCACAGCTCGCCCACGAGCACGTCGACCGCCAGGCCGAGCGCCTTCACATGCAGCGCCGCGTTCGGGCCGTACTTGCCGGTGACGACGACCGTGCGGCCACCGGCCTCGTGCACCGCGGCGAGCGCCTCGTGCGCGCCGGGCAGGGCGACGGTCTCCGGGATCACGATCTCGGGGTACAGCTGGCGGAACCGGTCGACCAGCGCGCCGATGCGGTCCTCGGGCGCGCCGAAGTCGCGCAGCACCATGTCCAGCGGCGGCCCCAGGTTGGCGGCGAAGTGCTCACCGTCCAGCGGCAGGCCCGCCTCTTCGCCGAGCGCGTTCATCACCGCGACCATGCCTGGCCGCGGATCGATGAGCGTCATGTCCAGGTCGAATCCGACGGCTGTTCCCACGACAGCCACGGTAGCCGGACCCACCGACGGTTCCGGCCGGCGTCTCACCACCGCTTTACATTGACGCCGTTTGGGTCAACCTCCTTGACACCAGGACATCCTGTGTCAAGCTGTTCCTGTGACTGACATCACCGACTCGTTCGTGGAGCGGACCAGGACTTCGCTCCGGGAGACCCTGCTCGACGCGGCGGCCGACATCCTGGCGGCGCGGGGCTACGCGGCCCTGCGGATGGCGGACGTGGCGTCGGCGGCCGGGGTCAGCCGCCAGACGGTCTACAACGAGTTCGGCAGCAAGAACGCGCTCGTGCAGGCGGTCGTCCTGCGCACCACGGGCGAGTTCCTGGACGGCATCCACCAGCGGTTCGCGTCGGCGCCCGATGTGCTGACCGGCATCCGGGGCGCGGTCACCTACACGATCGAGCACGCCCGGGAGAACCGCCTGGTCGCCTCCGCGCTGGGCACGCCCCAGGGCGAGGACCTGCTGCCGCTGCTCACCACCCGGGGTGAGCCGGTGCTGTCCGCGGCGATGGCCACCGCCGCGACGCACTACCGCCAGTTCCTGCCCACCCTCAGCACCCACGCCGCGAACCTGCTCGCCGAGACCACGGTGCGGCTCTCGTTGAGCCACTTGGTGCTGCCGACCCATTCCGCGGCCGAGGCGGCCGACCTGGTCTGCGCCGCGCTCGCACCGGCAATCACCCACTACTCGTCCACAATGGAGTGAGCGATCATGACTGGAACCCTGCCCGCGCACCGCACCGGATTCGCCTCGCTGCGCCGGGGCGGCCTGAACTGGGATTCGTTCCCGTTGCGCCTGTTCGTCAAGGGGAACCGCAAGTTCTGGAACCCGGCCGACATCGACTTCAGCAAGGACGCCGAGGACTGGCAGACCCTCACCGACGAGGAGCGCCGGTCGGCGACGTACCTGTGCGCGCAGTTCATCGCCGGCGAGGAGGCGGTGACGGAGGACATCCAGCCGTTCATGAAGGCGATGGCCGCCGAGGGCCGGTTCGGCGACGAGATGTACCTGACCCAGTTCTGTTTCGAGGAGGCCAAGCACACGGAGGTCTTCCGCCGGTGGATGGACGCGGTGGGGCTGACGGAGGACCTGACCTCGTACGTGAGTGAGAACCCGCACTACCGCAAGCTGTTCTACGAGGAGCTGCCGGAGTCGCTCGCCGTCCTGGAGCACGACCCGAGCCCTCTGAACCAGGTCCGCGCGAGCGTCACCTACAACCACGTGATCGAAGGCAGCCTGGCGCTGACGGGCTACTACGCGTGGCAAAAGGTCTGCACCACGCGCGGCATTCTGCCCGGCATGCAGCAACTGGTGAAACACATCGGCGACGACGAACGTCGCCACATGGCATGGGGCACCTTCACCTGCCGACGGCACATCGCCGCCGACGACTCCCTCTGGGATGCCGTCCAGCAGCGCATGGGCGAACTGCTGCCGCACGCGCTCGGGATGATCCAATGGGTGCAGGACCAGTTCGAAGAGCCGCGCCCGTTCGACAACGACCCGCAGGAGTTCATCGACTACGCGGCCGACCGGGCACAACGCCGGCTGGGCGCCATCGAATCGGCACGAGGCGTCCCGGTGGGCCAGATCGACCTGGACTACTCCCCCGAGCAACTGGAAGAGACGTTCGGCGAAGAAGACGCCAAGGCACTCGCGAACGCAGTGAGCTAAAAAGCGCGCAGGGCAAGCCTTTGAACAACCCAAGGTAGCTGGGTGGTCATCCCGTCGCCTGCCCGTCGGGCGAGGACATCTCTTGATCTTTAAAGCCGCGCTGTCGCGCGGAAACAGCGCCTCACGGCGCTCGAAAGGTCACCTTACGACCACCCCCGCCCCCGATGCCTGATTGTGTTTCAGTCGCCGACCAAAGATCGGCTGTGGATCGGGGGCGGGGGAGGTCTGGTTGGGGTAGTCGGTGCCGTTGCGTCGCCGGGTGCCGGTTTTTGTTGTGGCTTGTTATTCCAGGTCGAGGATCTTCAGTGCCTTTTCCCGCATCTCGACCTTTCGCACCTTTCCGGTCACGGTCATCGGGAACTCGTCCACTATGTGCACGTACTTCGGGATCTTGTAGTGCGCCAGCTTCCCCGTGCAGAACTCCCGCAGCGACTCCGCCGTCAGTGGCTGGGCTCCTTCGCGCATCCGGATCCACGCCATCAGCTCTTCGCCGTAGCGCTGGTCCGGGACGCCGATCACCTGCGCGTCCAGCACATCCGGGTGCTTGTAGAGGAATTCCTCGATCTCCCGAGGGTAGATGTTCTCGCCGCCGCGGATGACCATGTCCTTGATCCGCCCGGTGATCTGGATGTAGCCCTCGTCGTCCATCACGCCGAGGTCGCCGGTGTGCATCCACCTCGCCTTGTCGATCACCTCGGCCGTCTTGTCGGGCTGGTCCCAGTATCCGAGCATCACCGAGTAGCCCCGGGTACACAGCTCACCCGGCTCGCCGCGCGGCACCGTCAGCCCGGTCTCCGGGTCGACGATCTTGACCTCCAGGTGCGGTCCGACCCGTCCGACGGTCGACACCCGCCGCTCGATCGAGTCGTCCGACCGGGTCTGCGTGGACACCGGCGAGGTTTCCGTCATGCCATAGCAAATGGACACCTCGGCCATGCCCATCCGCTCGATGACCTGCTTCATCACCTCGACCGGGCAGGGCGAGCCCGCCATGATGCCGGTCCGCAGGCTGCTCAGGTCGTAGTCCTCGAAACCGGGCTCGGCAAGCTCCGCGATGAACATCGTGGGCACCCCGTACAGCGACGTGCACCGCTCCGCCTCCACAGCCTGCAGGGTGGCCTTCGGCTCGAACGACGGCGCCGGGATCACCATGCACGCCCCGTGGGTGGTGGCCGCGAGGTTGCCCATCACCATTCCGAAGCAGTGGTAGAACGGCACCGGGATGCACACCCGGTCCGCCTCCGTGTAGTGGCACAGCTCGCCGACGAAGAAGCCGTTGTTGAGGATGTTGTGGTGCGACAGGGTCGCGCCCTTCGGGAAGCCCGTCGTGCCCGAGGTGTACTGGATGTTGATCGGGTCGTCGGCGGACAGACCGGCCTCCGGCAACGCCTTGCCCCGCCCGGACTCCATCAACTCCGACCACTCGTCCGAGCCCAGCAGCACCACCTGCTCCAGCGCGGCGCACCGCGGGCGGACCTCCTCGATCATCGCCGCGTAGTCGGACGTCTTGAACGACCGCGCCGCCACCAGCATCTTCACCCCGGCCTGGTTCAGCACGAACTCCAGCTCGTGCGACCGGTAGGCGGGGTTGATGTTGACCAGCACCACGCCGATCTTCGCCGTCGCGTACTGCAGGAACGTCCACTCGGCACAGTTCGGCGACCAGATCCCCACCCGGTCGCCCTTGCCGATGCCGCGGCCGGCCAGCCCGGCGGCCAGCGCGTCGACCTCGGCGGCCAGCTCGCGGTAGGTCCACCGGCGGCCCGACGCGAACTCCACCAGCGCATCCCGGTCACCGAACGCGGCCACGGTCCGGTCGAAGTTGTCACCGATCGTGTCACCCAGCAAGGGCACCTCGGAGATACCCGACGCATAACTCGGCACGGCTGGCATGACGCCTCCTCGGACGCTGTCGACACTGACTGTGACCGAGTTTAGAAATCCCGGCTCGTCCCGGACACCCCCTAGAGTGGGTGGCATGCGGCTCTCCATCGTCGACTCGTTCACCGGCGCCCCGTTCGCGGGCAACCCGGCCGGGGTGGTGCTGCTCGACGAGCCGGCCGACCCCGCGTGGATGCAGTCGGTGGCGGCGGAGCTACGGCACTCCGAGACGGCGTTCGTCGAGGTCACCGCCGATGGCCCCAAGCCGCTGCGCTGGTTCACGCCGACGGTCGAGGTGGACCTGTGCGGGCACGCCACCCTCGCCGCCGGACACGTCCTCGGCGGCGAGCAGGTGTTCACCACCCGCAGCGGCGAACTGCGCACCCGGGCCGCCGATGGGTGGGTCAGCATGGACTTCCCGAACGACCCGCCGCGCGCCGCGGACGAGGACGTCCTCGACGCCCTACCGGGCGTGACGATCGCGGGCGTCGCCCGCGGCAAGTGGGACATCCTGGTCGAGGCCACCGACGCCACCCAGGTCCGCGAGCTGAAGCCGGACCTCGACGTCATCGCCGGGCGGGACGCGCGCTGCGTGATCGTCACCGCGCCCGGCGACCGGGACGACGTGGACTTCGTCAGCCGCGTCTTCGGGCCCGCCGTCGGCGTGCCGGAGGACCCGGTGACCGGTTCGGCGCACTGCCTGCTGGCGCCGTACTGGGCGGAGAAACTGGGGCGGGTCAAACTCGTCGGCGAGCAGGCGTCGGAACGTGGCGGGATCGTCCGGGTCCTGGTGAACGGTGATCGGGTGACGCTGTCCGGACAGGCCGTCACCGTAGTCAGTGGGGAGCTGCACGCCTGATGCGCATCATCCTGAACCTGATCTGGCTGGTGTTGGCCGGCTTCTGGATGGCTCTCGCGTACGTGGTGGCGGGGATCATCTGCTGCATCCTGATCATCACGATCCCGTTCGGCATCGCGTCGTTCCGCATCGCGAACTACGCGCTGTGGCCGTTCGGCCGCACGATCGTCGACCGCCGCGACGCCGGCGTCGGGTCGCTGATCGGCAACGTCATCTGGATCATCTTCGCGGGCATCTGGCTCGCGATCGGTCACGTCCTCACCGGGATCGCCCTGTGCGTCACGATCATCGGAATCCCGCTCGGGCTGGCGAACTTCAAGCTGATCCCGGTTTCGCTGATGCCGCTTGGCAAGGCGATCGTGCCGGTCGACCGCGGCACCGAGGCGTACTACCGCCCCTGAGGCCCGACCGGGGCCGGCACCTCAGGGTTGGGGCTCAGGTGATGATCCCGAGCTGCTGAAGGTGGGTCACGTCGTCGCGCACGCCCCGGTGTTCGGTGACACGTCCGTCCGATCCGAAACGCATCAAGTGCATCTGCCGGAAACGGAACGGCCGGCCGTTCCGTTTCCGCCTCGTGCCCCAGGAACGGACCGAGATGGGTTCCCTCGAACCAGTTGCGCATGACGACCACGTCGCCGTCTGCCACCATGTCCTCGATCACCGTGCGGCAGTCCGGGAACGCGGCGCGCAGCATGGCCACCAGGCCACGCACCGGCTCGATCCCGTGCCGGTGCGGCTCCGGCGCGGTGTGATTGACGAGATCGGGTGCGAAGAGTTCCTCCAGCACCTCCACCCGGCCCTGGTCGAACACCTCCTCGTAGATCCTGCGCATGGTCGCGGTGTTGCGCTCGGCACGGGTCTGCGGCGCGATGGCCGGCTTCGCTGCGTGCGTCATGGGACCAGCTTCGGGCCGGTCAGCGGCCAGGCCCATCCCAGTTCGCTGGGATATCGCCGCGGCGACGGCGGTGCCTACCCTGAGCACCATGACCACGGCCGACCGGCTCACGCGGCACGTCCTGCGGCTGCCCCATCGCGAGCTCGACCTGGACCAGCTGCGTGCCGAGCTCGACGCAGTGCTGCGCGCGGAGATCGGATGGGATTTCGCGGCGTCGTCCACCGATCCGGCGACCCTGCTGTTCACCAGCTGCGTCCTGCTGGGCCCTGAGGGGGACCACGCTCGCGAGCGCGACCTGTTCGAGGCGGAGTTCGGCGGTCCGGACGTCAACCGGTTCACCGACCTGGTGCGACGTCCGCAACCGGTCGCGTCGCTACATGCCGCCACCGGCGGCGACCTGGATCGCTCACCGCGCTGGCGCGAGGTCCTGGCCCCCATCGGCGTGACGGACGAGCTCCGCGCGGCGTTCAGCGACAGCGCCGGGTGCTGGGGCACGCTGATCGCCTACCGGACCGGTGCCACCCCGTTCGGCGACGGCGACGTCGGTGCCGTCGCCGCGGTGGCACCGCTGATCGGTGACGGGCTGCGTCGCGCGATGCTGCGGACCGCGGCGACGGCTCTGCCCGCACCTGCCGAGGCGCCGGGCATCCTCGTCCTGGACGGGGACGGCGCGGTCGCGACTGCACCGATCCATCGACCGCGAACAATTCCCGCTCACCGCGAGCATGGTCGGCCACATCTTCGCCCCGGACACCGACGCCGCCTTCGAAGCCGGACAGCGCCTCATCCTGAGCGGCCTGCGCACCACGTACCTGCGGTAGCGCTCAGTCCTCCGGCTTCCACGGCAGCGGCACCACCAGGCAGGGCCCGCCGACGAACAGCCCGCCGTCGATGCCCAGCACCTTGCCACCGGCGTACAGGTAGGGCGCCTCGATCTGGCTGGGGTGGATGCCGAGCTGGTCGGCGATCACGCTGTGCCCGTGCACGATCCGCTCGCCGCCGAGCTGCTCCAGCAGGTAGTCGGCGATGTCCGGGCCGTGCGGGCCGCGGAAGGCGTAGCGCGTCGTCATGCGGCGCCACACGTCCCACCACTCCACGAGGTCGTCGCCGACCAGGATCTCGCGCACGGTGGTGTTGATGTCCTCCGCGTCGTCGCCCCAGTCGAGGTACTCCACGGTGTCCGAGTGCATCAGCAGGTGGCCTGCGGCGTGCGCGATCAGCGGACGGCTGGTCAGCCACTCGACGTGCCCGTCGGTCAGCGCGTCCTGATCGGACAGCTGCCCACCGTTGATCTCCCAGCTGCGGGCGAAGCTGCGCGGCCCGAAGTCCGACGGCACCTCGGTGTCGCCGAAGCGGTGCATGCCCAGCAGCAGGATCTCGTGGTTGCCCAGCAACGTCCGCGTCGACCCGCCGACCTCGGCGGCCTGCCGGTGCAGCCGCATCACCAGGTCGATCACGCCGATCCCGTCCGGGCCCCGGTCCACGAAGTCGCCGAGGAACCACAGGTGCGCGTCCCCGCCGGACCAGTCGCCGGACTCGTCGACCAGCCCGGCCCGCCGCAGCGCCGCCACCAGCGGTTCCCGGTGCCCATGCACGTCGCCGACGACGTAGGTGCGGGCATCGGGCTGCTGATGGTCACTCATCCTTCGACGATAGGCGGTTGCCGCAGGTCAGGTGAGCACCGCCCCGTCCCCGAACGGGTCCTGCGTGCGGCCGACCAGGTCCGCGATCGAGTCGAGCACCAGCGTCGGCCGGTACGGGTACCGCTCGGCCGACTCCTTGGTGGAGATGCCGGTGAGCACCAGGATCGTCTGCAACCCGGCCTCGATGCCCGAGTGCACGTCGGTGTCCATCCGGTCGCCGATCATGATCGTGCCCTCGGAGTGCGCGCCGAGGCTGCGCAACGCCGACCGCATCATCAGCGGGTTCGGCTTGCCCACGAAGTACGGCTGCCGCCCGGTGGCCCGCTCGATGAGGGCCGCTATCGAACCGGTGGCGGGCAGGCTGCCCTCCAGGCTCGGCCCGGTCGCGTCCGGGTTGGTGGCGATGAACTTCGCGCCGGCCTCGATGAGCCGGATGGCGCGGGTGATCGCGGTGAAGCTGTACGTGCGGGTCTCGCCCAGCACCACGTAGTCCGGGTCGCGGTCGGTGAGCACGTACCCGGCCTCGTGCAGCGCCGTGGTCAGCCCGGCCTCGCCGATGACGAACGCCGACCCGCCCGGCCGCTGGCTGTGCAGGAACTTCGCGGTCGCCAGCGCGGAGGTCCAGATGCGTTCCTCTGGCACGTCCAGCCCGGTGCGCAGCAGCCGGGCCCGCAGGTCACGCGGGGTGTAGATGGAGTTGTTGGTCAGCACCAGGAACGGGGTGTCGTTGGCCCGCAGTTCGGCGAGGAACTCGTCGGCGCCGGGCACCAGGTGCTCCTCGTGCACCAGCACGCCGTCCATGTCGGTCAGATACGTCCAACGGCTCATGCCTGAAGACTAGCCGGGTGAACCGTGACCGCGGTGGCCTTGATCGCGAGCCGCACCGGCGCACCCGGCTCCAGGCGCAGGTCGGCGACCGCGGCCGGGGTGAGGTCGGCGGACAGGCCGGCCGCCCAGCCCTCACCGGCGGCCCGGACCCGGATCACCGGTCCGTGTGGTTCGAGCGCGCCGACGACGGCCCCGATCGTGTTGCGCGGGCTGCCCGGATGCCCGTCCTCCGCCGGGTACACCGACACCGCGCTCGGCTCGAACACCGCCACGGCCGGTTCGCCGGTGACCGCGTCCGGCGACAGGATCCCGGCGACCAGGCCGCCGTCCGCGGTCCGCAGTCCGTCGGCGACCGCGGTGCCGGACACCAGGTTGAGCCCGGCGATCCGCGCGGTGAACGCCGTTCTGGGCGCGGCCAGCACTTCCCGGGTGGGGCCGCGTTCGACGACCCGGCCCGCGGCCAGCACCACGACGTGGTCGGCCAGCGCCAGCGCGTCCAGCGGATCGTGGGTGACCAGCACCGTCGCGCGGTGCGGGTCGGCGGCCAGCACCCGCCGCAGCAGGCCGCGGATGGCCGGGGCGGCGTCCACGTCGAGCGCCGCGAGCGGCTCGTCGAGCAGCAACAGGTCCGGGTTCCCGGCCAGCGCCCTGGCGACCGCGACCCGCTGCGCCTGACCACCGGAGAGCTGTGCGGGCTTGCGCTCGGCGAACTCGGCGGCGTCCACCTCGGCCAGCCAGCGCCGGGCGATCTCCCGCGACTCCGCGCGCCCCGCCCCCTTGGACCGCGGCGAGAACGCCACGTTGTCCACAACGGACAGGTGCGGGAAGAGCAGCGCGTCCTGCGACAGCAGGCCGACGGCCCGGTCGTGCGCGGGCAGGTCGTGCAACTCCCGCCCGCCGAGGGTGATCACCGCCCGGTCCGGCCGGAACAGCCCGGCGAGGCACCCCAGGATGCTCGACTTGCCGGAGCCGTTCGGGCCCAGGATCGCCAGCACGCTCCCGGCGGGCACGTCGAACGCCGCGGACAACGCGAAGGTGCCGCGGGTCAGCTCGATCTCGGCGTGCAGGCTCACCGGGCGGTCCCCTCCAGCGCCCGCGGCCGGGCGACCGCGATGACCACGACCGCGACGACTATCAGCAGCAGCGCCAGCGCGACCGCACTCTCCACATCAGCCTCGGCCTGCACGTAGACCTCCAGCGGCAGCGTCCTCGTCACGCCTTCGTAGCTGCCGGCGAACGTGATGGTCGCGCCGAACTCGCCGAGCGCGCGGGCGAAGCTGAGCACCGCGCCCGAGCCGAGCGCGGGCAGCAGCAACGGCAGCGTGACCCGCCGGAACACCGTCCACGGGCGCGCGCCCAGCGTCGAGGCGATCTGCTCGTACCGGTCGCCGCCGCTGCGCAGCGCGCCCTCCAGGCTCACCACCAGGAACGGCATCGCGACGAAGGTCTGGGCGATGATCACCGCCGCCGTGGTGAACGGGACCTGCACCCCGGCCGTCACGCCCAGCAGGTAGCCGAGGAACCCCTTGCGGCCGAGCAGGTACAGCAGCGCGAGCCCGCCGACGACCGGCGGCAGGACCAGCGGCAGCAGCACGACCGCGCGCAGCACCCGGATGCCGCGGACGGTCGAGCGGGCGAGCACGACCGCCAGTGGCACGCCGAGCACGATGCACGCGAGCGTCGACACGGCCGCGGTCTCCAGCGACAACCGCAGCGCGGTGAGTGCGGCGTCGCTGACGATCAGCTCCGGGACGCGCCGGAGATCGGTCCGCACGAGCAGGCCGACCACCGGCAGCACGACGAGCGCGAGGGCGAGCGTCGCGGGCACCCACAGAACCCACGGCACCCGCCGGGTCCTACGGAGCGCCAAAACCGGCCTTCTGCAGCTCGGCCCTGCCCTGCTCGCCCAGCACGAACTCGACCCACTGCTTCGCGAGACCGGCCTGCGGGGCGTCCTTGACGACGGCGATCGGGTAGGAGTTGACCGCCTGCGCCGACTCCGGGAAGTCGACCTGGCCGACCTTGCCCGCGGCGCTCGCGGCGTCGGTGACGTAGACCAGGCCGGCGTCCGCGTCCCCGCTCTGCACCTTGTTCAGGGCCTGCTTGACGTCCTGCTCCTCACTGGCCGGCCGCAGCGTGACCCCGGTGCCCCGCTCGACCTTCTCCGCCGCGGAGCCGCACGGCACCTGCGGGGCGCAGACGATGACGGTCAGCCCGCCCCGCGCGAGGTCGGCGAATCCCGTGATGCCCTTCGGGTTGCCCGGCGCGACGGCGATGGTCAGCCGGTTCGTCGCGAACACCGACGGCGCGCCGTCGACCACCCCGGCCTGGACGGCCTTGTCCATGTTGGTCTGGTCGGCCGAGGCGAACACGTCGGCTCGCGCGCCGTTCGACAGCTGCTGCACCAGCGCGGACGAGCCGGCGAAGTTGAACTTGACCTCGGTGCCCGGGTGCGAAGACTCGAAGGACGTCTTCAGCGCGGTGAACGACTCGGTGAGCGAGGCGGCGGCGAACACCGTCAGCGTCTCGCTCCCGCTCCCGCCCGACGACGACCCGCAGCCGGTGATCATCAGCGCGGCCGCGGCCACGAGGGCGCCCAGCTTCTTCAACTCTGTCCTCCCGGAGTCTCGACGACCACGGTGGTCGCCTTCACCACCGCAACGGCCAGCGATCCGGGCTTCAGGTCCAGCTCCCGCACCGCCTCGGCGCTCATCAGCGACACCACGCGGAACGGCCCGCACTGCAGCTCGACCTGCGCCATCACCTTGTCCACGACCAGGTCGGTGACCAGGCCGACGAACCGGTTGCGGGCGGAGCGCCCGACGCCGGACGGGTCGTTGGGGCGGGCGGCCTGCTCACGCGCGAAGGCGGCGAGCTCCGCGCCGTCGACGACCTTGCGGCCGGCGCCGTCGGTGGTGGCGGTCAGCTGCCCGCCCCGCACCCAGCGCCGGACGGTGTCGTCGCTGACGCCGAGCAGTTCGGCGGCTTCGGACAACCGGAATTGCGGCATGGAGGCGAGGTTACTTCCGCAATTGCGGAAAAGCTATGGGTTGTCCCCGAGAACGTCCGCACGCAACAGATCGAGCAGTTCGTTCTGGTACCGCTCGATCGCGTCACGTTCGGCCGGGCTGAACTTCTCCAACACCTTCTCGGTGATCACGAGCGCCGACTCGAAGAGCGGCGCGATCTTCTCCTCGTCCAGCGGCAGCACCTCGACGAGAACCTTGCGGCGGTCCCGGACGTCCCGGACGCGGCGCACGAAACCCGCGCGCTCCAAGCGGTCGATCACGCCGGTCACCGCGCCGGTGGACAGGCCGGTGAGCTTGGCGATCTCGCCCGCGGTCAGCGGCCCCTCGGCGCGCGCGGCCAGGTCGAGGGCCTTGTGGTCGGTGGCGGACAGCCCCAGCTTCTCGGCGATCTGGGCGTGCCGGAGGACGGCGAGGGTGCTCGATTCCCGGCCGATCTCGGCGAAGCGGGCGAGCACGTCGCCGGGCACCGGGTACCTTTTTTCCTCCGGCATCCGGCGCGTCCCTTCCCAAGTGGTCTTCGTAGTTGAAACACTCTGCTACCGAGACATTCTAGTGAGGATCCACGGTCCGGTCGGCGGGTTAGGCTGGTGTCAATGAGTGCGGTAGATCTCGGGCTCCCCCGCGTGCCGGGCACACGCGGAACCACGCAGCCCCGCCCTGACAACCCCGCCCTCGTCGACACGTTCGGCCGCGTCGCGACGGATCTGCGCGTGTCGCTGACCGACCGCTGCAACCTCCGCTGCACGTACTGCATGCCGGCCGAGGGCCTGCCGTGGCTGCCCGGTGACGACGTGCTCACCGACAGCGAGCTGCTGCGGTTGCTGCGGATAGCGGTCGAACGCCTCGGCATCACCGACATCCGGCTCACCGGCGGCGAACCGCTGCTGCGGCCCGGGCTCGAGCACCTGGTCGCGGAGATCACCGCGCTGCGCCCGCGGCCCCGGCTTTCCATGACCACCAACGGGATCGGGCTCGCCAAGCGCGCCCGCGCGTTCGCCGAAGCGGGCCTGGACCGGATCAACATCTCGCTCGACACCGTCGATCCGGAGACGTTCGTGCGGATCACCCGGCGGGACCGGCTGAGCCACGTGCTGGACGGCCTCGCCGCCGCCCGCGACGCGGGGCTGGACCCGGTCAAGGTGAACGCGGTGCTGCTGCGCGGGATCAACGAGCACGAGGCCGCGCCGCTGCTGCGGTTCTGCCTCGACCACGGCTACCACCTGCGGTTCATCGAGCAGATGCCGCTGGACGCCCAGCACGGCTGGAACCGCGCCGACATGGTGACCGCGGAGGAGATCTTTTCCTTGCTCAGCAAGGAGTTCACGCTCTCGCCGAGCCCGGAGGCGCGCGGCGGGGCGCCTGCGGAGCGCTGGCTCGTCGACGGCGGCCCCGGCGACGTCGGGATCATCGCGTCGGTCACGCGCCCGTTCTGCGCGGCCTGCGAGCGCACCCGCCTGACGGCCGATGGTGCCGTGCGGTCGTGCCTGTTCAGCAACGACGAGACGGATCTGCGGGCACTACTGCGCGGCGGGGCGGACGACGAGGAGATCGCCCAGGCCTGGCGCACGACCATGTGGGGCAAGCTCGCCGGCCACGAGATCAACGACGCCGGCTTCGCCCAGCCGATCCGGCCGATGAGCGCGATCGGGGGATAGATCTTGACCGTGAGCGTCCTGGTGCGCTATTTCGCGTCCGCGCGCGCGGCCGCGGGCGTGGAAGAAGAGGTACTCCAATTGCCTGCCGGCGCCTCGGTCGCCGAGGCCGTCGTCGCTCTCCGTGATCTTCATCCGGAGACCCTCCCGCGGATCCTCCAGGCGGCCAGCTTCCTCGTCGACGGGGTGGCCGTCCGCGACCGTTCGCGACCCCTCCCGGAGGGGGCCGAACTGGACGTCCTGCCGCCCTTCGCGGGGGGTTGAACGCGGTTCACGATCGGCCCAACCGTGCCAGAACGACGTGATCCAGACCTCACGATCGGTGAAATATCTCGACTTGGAAACGGCCAGGTAACGGCACGCTGACCAGGAGAAACAGGGAGATCGGCATAGGTTGCGCGATGTTACTGTGATGTAGGACACACCTCGAATAATTTCCGATCACGCTCGCAGTTACGTACCGTCGCTTTTCGGCTGGCCCCGACCGGCCACGGCAACACCGGGATTCCGAGCGCCAAACCCTGTCCGGCGGAATCCCGGACCAAACCCCGAGCGAAAGAAGGTTTTCCGGACAGGGACGGAGAGGGTCGGACCCGAGCGTTTTTCGCGAAGGCCCGATTGGCTCGCCCGGACCCCGCCGGGTGGAGCAGGACCCGTGAGGGTTCGCCTCGCAGCTTCGGCCCGTCGGTGCGAAAGCCGAGTTGATGGAATGTCCTACCGAGGCAAGCACCGCAAGATGTCCCCCGCCGCTCGCAACATCGCTCGCGTCGCTGTCGCGGGCCTCGCGGTCGGCACCCCGCTGGCGATCGCCGCGACCCCCGCGCAGGCCGCCAGCGTCAACTGGGACGCCATCGCGCAGTGCGAGAGCGGTGGCAACTGGAGCACCAACACCGGCAACGGCTACTACGGTGGTCTGCAGTTCTCCGCCAGCACCTGGAAGGCCTACGGCGGCACCGGCAGCGCGGCGAACGCTTCCCGTGAGGAGCAGATCGCCGTCGCCGAGCGCGTCCTGCAGGGCCAGGGCATCGGCGCCTGGCCGGTCTGCGGCAAGAAGGCCGGTTCTTCGACGAGCTACAAGGGCAAGAACACCCAGGGCTCGACCCAGAAGAAGGCCACCACGCCGAAGAAGTCCACCGCCCCGAAGAGCACGCCGAAGAAGAGCACCCCGGCTCCGGCCGTGAGCGTTCCGGCCTCCAACCCGAACGGTGACTACACCGTGGTGGCCGGCGACACGCTGTCCGGGATCGCGAAGAAGTTCAACGTCGAGGGCGGCTACCAGAAGCTCCAGGAGCTGAACTCGCAGTACATCTCGAACCCGAACCTGATCCTGGTCGGGCAGAAGATCGCCACGAAGTGACACTAGGGGTGTCCGGCAGCCCCACTGCAATCCCCCGGGTGGTGGGGCGCCGGCGCCCTGGCGGTTCGGGTTACGCCCGCGCCGCCGGCGTCAGGGCGAGTTGACCCACTCGTCCGTGCCATCGGTGAAGTGCTGGTGCTTCCACACCGGCAACTGGGCCTTCACCTCGTCGACGAGTTCGGCGCAGGTTGCGAAGGCCTCGGCCCTGTGGTCGGCGGACACGGCGCATGCGAGCGCCACGTCCCCGATCTCCAGGGCCCCGATCCGGTGGCTGACGGCGATCGTCCGCACTCCGCTGCGGCGGCCGGCGACCTGAGCGACCACGCGGGCCAGCACGTCGCCCGCGCTCGGGTGCCCCTCGTAGAACAGGGACTTCACGCCCTTGCCGCCGTCGTGGTCGCGGACGACGCCACCGAAGGTCACCACCGCTCCGGCGGACTGGTCGTCCACGAGGGCCGCGTGCTCCTCGACGGACAACGGCTGATCGGTCACCTCGGCCCGCGCGATGTGCGCGGTCGCCTGGGTGACCATCGGCGTTTCCGGGGTCTTCGTGGCGGGTGCTTCGGCGGCCGGGCGCGGGTGGTCGCCGCCCGCGAGCTGGTCGACGGCGTGCGTGAGTACTCCGTCGAGCACGCCGAGCCCGTCCTTCACCCCGCCGCGTGAGCCGGGCAGGTTCACGACGAGGGTTCGGCCGGCGACGCCGGCCACGCCGCGGGACAGCACCGCGGTCGGCACCTTCGGCAGCCCGGCGGACCGGATCGCCTCCGCGAGGCCCGGCAGCTGGTGGTCCAGCAGCGGCGCCGTGACGTCCGGGGTGCGGTCGGTGGGCGAGATCCCGGTGCCTCCGGTCGTGATGACCACGTGCACGTCGTCGTCGAGCGCCTCGCGGAGTGCCTGGGCGACCGGGTCGCCGTCGGGCACCACTCGCGGTTCCGGCACGTCGAAGCCGCGCTCGGCCAGCCAGGCGGCGATCACCGGGCCCGTGTGGTCGGCGTAGACGCCCGCCGAGGCCCGGTTCGACGCGACGATCACCCGCGCGGTGCGCTTGTCGTTGCTCATGGCCGCTCCCACACCCCGGACTTACCGCCGAGCTTGCGCTCCAAACGGACCCCGTCCAAGGTGGCTGCGGGGTCGACGGCCTTGATCATGTCGTGCACGGTGAGCCCCGCGACGGCGACGGCGGTCAGCGCCTCCATCTCGACCCCGGTGCGATCGGTGGTCTTGACGGTCGCCGTGATGCGCACTTCGGCCGGCCCGAGGTCGAACTCGACCTTGACGCCGGACAGGGCGATCTGGTGGCAGAGCGGGATCAGGTCCGGCACCTTCTTGGCGCCCATGATCCCGGCGATGCGCGCGGTCGCGAGGGCGTCGCCCTTGGGCAACCCGTCCCGCGACAGCAGATCGACCACCTCGGCCGTGGTGTGCACGACCCCCGTGGCGACGGCCGTCCGAGCGGTGGCCTGCTTGCCGGAGACGTCGACCATCCGGGCAGCGCCCTTCTCGTCGACGTGGCTCAGTTCACTCACGAAGACAAGGCTAAACGCCGAGCACTGCCCGCCCGGTGAAGGGGCTCACGAGCCACCGCGGCCCGCCTCCAGCCGGAAGGACCGGCCGAGCGTCCACCCGGCCTCAACAGCCGCACCGCACCACCCGATTCGCGTCGGCGCCCGGACGGGCGCCGACCGGCCCAGGGCCGACAGCACCACCCCAGGCCCCCACCGGAACAGACCGGGCAGACCCACCGCCCACCACGCCACCCAATCCGGGGTGCCACCCAGACGGACCCTCAACGGGGCCTCCGACCGGCCCGCCAGCCGCGCCGCACCACCCGGTCTCCCGCGCCGCCACCCAGGGCCGCGCCCCACTCGGCGTGGCCGCAAATCCACCCGCCGCGGCACCTGGCCCGCGCCGCACCACCGCACGAATCGGGTCGGGCCTCCTCCCGCCGCGCCGGACCACCCGATCCGCCCGCACCACCAGCCCACTCGGCGAAGCCGAGCTGGCGCCTCACCGGCCACACCATCTCGCCCCGCCGCCACGCGGCCTGGCCGGGCGGCGGCGGGGCGAGACCAGTCCAGGCGGCCGGCCCACCGGCCGACCGCACCACCCGAGACACCCGCAGCCGTCAGGCCGGCGGAGTCCCGGCCCTCCCCCGGCGGCCATCAGGCCGACCGTGTGGGCTGGTTGATGCGGATGGCGTTGCCGAATGGGTCCCGCAGGCCGCAGTCGATGCCGTACGGGCGCTCCATCGGCTCCTGCGTGAACTCCACGCCCTTCGCCAGCAGTTCCTCGTACGTCTTGCGGCAGTCGTCCGTCGTCAGGCCGATCCAGCCGCCCGTCGCGCCCTTCGCGAGCAGCTCCCGCACCTGCTCGGCGGTCCCTTCGTCCATCGCGGGCGGGCCGGGCTTCTCCAGGAGGATCTCGCGCCCGGGCTCGCCGGGCACGCACACCGTCAGCCACCGCATGAAGCCGAGGTCCTGGTCGACCTTCACCTCGAGCCCGAGCTTCCCCACGTAGAAGTCGAGCGCCTCGTCCTGGTCGGTCACGAAGATCTGGGAAAGAGTGATCGCGTTGAACATGCCCGCAACGCTAATCAGCGGGCCCGGCCCCTGGCTTCTCCAAAACTGCTCGGCCGCGTCCAGGCCATCGCGAAACACGTGGGCGCAGCCACCGCCCCGGCGCCGGCTGCCCGGTACTCCGACGGCGACTGCCCCACGATGTCGCGGAAAGTGCGGCTGAACGTGCCCAGGCTGGTGAACCCCGCGGCGAGGCAGATGTCGGTGACGCTGCGATCGCTCTCCCGCAGCATGAACATCGACCGCTCGACCCGCCGCCGTTGCAGGTACCGGTGCGGCGTCTCCCCGAAGGTGGCCCGGAAGGTGCGGATGAAGTGCGCCTCCGAGACGTACGCCATCCGGGCCAGGGCCGCGACGTCGAGGGGCTGCGCGTAGGCGCGGTCCATCGCGTCGCGGGCCCGCAGCATCCGCCGGTTCGACTCCTCGACGGCGCGGCTCATCAGCTCGTGGCGCCGGACTTCCGGGCCGCCGCCTTGACCGCCTCCGCGACGGCCGGGGCCACCGCGGAGTCGAACACGCTCGGCACGATGTAGGAGGCATTGAGCCGGTCGTCCACCACGTCGGCGATCGCGTTCGCGGCGGCGAGCAGCATCTCGTCGGTGATCTCGTGCGCCTGCGCGTCCAGCAGACCGCGGAACACGCCGGGGAACGCGAGCACGTTGTTGATCTGGTTCGGGTAGTCGCTGCGCCCGGTGGCCACGACCGCCGCGTGCTTCTGCGCCTCGAGCGGGTCGATCTCCGGGTCCGGATTGGCCAGCGCGAACACCACCGCGTTCGGCGCCATCGTCGCGACCTGCTCGGCCCCGAACAGGTTCGGCGCGGACACGCCGATGAACACGTCGGCGCCGACGAGCGCGTCGTGCAGCGTGCCGGACACGTTGTCCTTGTTCGTGTTCTCGGCCAGCCACCGCAGGTTGTCGTCCAAATCGGACCGGCCGAGGTGAACGATGCCGTTGATGTCGGCGGCGATGATGTCGCCCGGCTTCTTGTGCATGAGCAGCCGCATGATCGCCGAGCCCGCCGCGCCCGCGCCGCTCACCACGATCTTGCAGTCCTCGATCTCCTTGCCGACCACGCGCAGCGCGTTGCGCAGGGCGGCGACCACGACGATCGCGGTGCCGTGCTGGTCGTCGTGGAACACCGGGATGTCGAGCTGCTCACGCAGCCGCTTCTCGATCTCGAAGCAGCGCGGCGCGGCGATGTCCTCGAGGTTGATGCCCGCGTACACCGGCGCGAGCGCCTTGACGATCTTGATGATCTCCTCGGTGTCCTGGGTGTCCAGGCACACCGGCCACGCGTCGACGTCGGCGAACTTCTTGAACAGCGCCGCCTTGCCCTCCATCACCGGCAGGGCCGCGGCCGGGCCGATGTTGCCCAGGCCGAGGACGGCCGAACCGTCGGTGACTACCGCGACCGTATTGCGCTTGATCGTCAGGCGCCGCGCGTCGGCCGGGTTGGCCGCGATCGCCTGGCACACCCGCGCCACGCCCGGCGTGTACGCGCGGGACAGGTCGTCACGGTTGCGGAGCTGGACCTTCGGCGACACCGACAGCTTGCCGCCGAGGTGCATGAGGAAGGTGCGGTCGGAGACCTTGCGCACCCGCACGCCGGGCAGCGCGTCGAGGGCCTCGGTGACGACCTCGACGTGGTCGGCGTTGGAGACGTTCGCCGTGATGTCGACGACGATCGCGTCGGAGTGGGACTCGACCACGTCGAACGCGGTCAGCACGCCGCCGACCCGGCCCACCGCCGAAGTGAGGTCGCCCGCGGCGCTCGCCGACGGCGGCGCCTCGACACGAACGGTGATCGAATACCCGGGGCCGGGAACCGGCACGGCAGTAACCCCCTGCTGTCTACTTGTTGATCTCGGTCTCGGGGTGCACGTACGGCACGGTCTCGAGGGGGAACGTCACGTTCCCGAACGGCGACAGCGCGCCCTGGCGGTCCGCCGAGAGCTCGGTGACCGGGTGCTCGCCGTCCGGCAGATGCGGCCAGGTGGGGTCGATACGACCGCTCTTCTTGTCCTTGTCGCCCTTCGCCACTTCATCCTCCAGTGCTCGGCACGTACGGTCCCCAGTTTGCCTCACAGCCGCCCGAACACGATGGTCAGGGCGGGTATCCTCGATGTGATGCCCGCGACCTCCCTTGCGGACTGGCTGCGGTCCGCGTCCGACGACGAGCTGGGCGCGCTCCTGCAGGCCAGGCGCGACCTGGCGACCCCGCCACCATCCGACAGCACAGTGCTGGCCACCCGCGCCGGCACGGCCGGATCGGTCGCCAGGGCGATGGAGGACCTGGACACGTTCACCCTTTCCGTGCTCGACGCGCTGTTGGTCGCCGACGCGGACACCGAAGCCGTCCCGCTCGCCGCGATCACCGAACTGGTCGGCGCCGACGTCCGGCCCGCCGTCGACCGGCTGCGGTCGCGGGTGCTGGCCTGGGGCGACGATGACGCGGTCCGCGTCGTCCCCGCCGCGCGCGAGCTGGCCGGGCCGTTCCCAGCCGGGCTCGGCGCGTCCGCACCCGGGCTGGACGTCGAGTCCGCGCTCGCCGAGGTCGGTGACGACGAACGCGGGCTGCTGGGCGCGCTCGCCGCAGGCCCGCCCATCGGGCGCACCCGGGACGCGGCGGCCGAACCGTCGCTCGCCGCAGGGGCGAAGCCAGTGCAGAAGCTGCTCGCCCGCGGGCTGCTGCTGCGCCGCGACGACGAGACGGTCGAACTGCCCCGCGAGGTGGCGATCGCGCTGCGCGGCGGCCGGATCTGCTCGCCGAAGGCGCTGCGCGAGCCGGAACTGCCGACGAGCCCGCACCAGCAGTCCACAGTGGACGAGGCGGCCGCCGGTGAGGCGATGGAGTTCCTGCGGCAGACCGAATCGCTGCTGACGCAGTGGTCGGAGCAGCCGCCGCCGGTGCTGAAGTCCGGTGGTCTCGGGGTGCGGGAGCTGCGAAAGCTGGCGCGCGAACTGGACACCGACGACGCACGCGCCACGCTGCTGGCCGAGCTGGCGGCCGCGGCCGGGCTAGTCGCGGACAGCCAGAGCACCAGCCCGGAGTGGGTGCCGACGACACTGGCGGACTCGTGGCTGGCGTCCGAGCCTGCGCAGCGGTGGGTAATCCTCGCCGAGGCGTGGCTGGACCTGCCGCGGCTGCCTGCGCTGGCCGGTCAGCGCGATGTGAAGGACAAGCCGATCGTGCCGCTGTCCGACGAGCTGCGGCGGCCGCTGGCGCCGTCGGTGCGGCGGCGGGTGCTGGGGACGCTGGCCGAGCTGCCGCGTGGGGCCGGTGTGCACGGCGCGGACGACCTGGTCGAGCTGCTCGCGTGGCGGGCACCGCGGCGGGGCGGGCGGCTGCGGGACGAGACGGTGCGGTGGACGTTCGCCGAGGCGTCCGCGCTGGGCGTGATCGCGCTCGGGGCGCTGACGACGGCGGGCGGCGCACTGCTGGCCGGTGATCGCGCGGGCGCGCTGAACGCGGTGTACGACGCGATGCCGAAGCCGATCGGCTACGTGCTGGTGCAGGCCGATCTGACGGTGGTCGCGCCGGGGCCGCTGGAGATGGACCTGGCTACGGAGATCGCCGCGGTGGCCGATGTGGAGTCCGCCGGGCACGCGACGGTCTACCGGATCACGGAGGCGTCGGTGCGGCGGGCGCTGGACACCGGCCGGACCGCCGACGAGTTGCACGAGCTGTTCCGGAAGCGGTCGGCCACCGAGGTGCCGCAGTCGCTGACGTACTTGATCGACGACGTGGCGCGGCGGCACGGCAGGCTGCGCGGCGGGGCGGCCGGGTCGTTCCTGCGGTGTGATGACGAGGTGCTGCTCGCGGAGGTGATGGGCAACTCCGTGTCTGGCGACTACGAGTTGCGCCGGATCGCGCCGACGGTGCTGGTCAGCCCGTACCCGCTGGCCGAGGTGCTCGACGGGCTGCGGGCGGCCGGGTTCGCGCCGGCGGCCGAGGGACCGGACGGGCGGGTCGTGGACCTGCGCCCGTCCGGCAGGAGGATCCCGGCACGCCCCCGCACGGCGCGGCGGGTGGTGCCCGAGCCGTCCGGGTTGACCGGTGAGCAGGCCGCCTCGGTGGTCGCGCACATCCGGGCGGGCGACCGGGCCGCGGCGAGCCGCAAGGGCACGGCGGTGCGCCTCCCGGGCGGCGGCGGAGGCTCCGACACCGCCGCGACGATGGCCCTGCTGGCCCGGGCGCACCGGGAGCAGCGGGAGGTCTGGATCGGCTTCGTGGACGCCCACGGAACGGCCAGCCAGCGGATCGTCACGCCGACCCACGTGGGCGGCGGAGTACTGATCGGCCGGGACGATGAGCGGTACCCCCTGCACCGCATCACCTCGGCCGCCCTGGTGGACGACTGATCCTGTTGGGGTGCAGCTGCGCCGGGGCCGGGTTTGACTGGGCTGAGGTGTTCGGCTGGCTTGAGCGGGTTGGTCGGCTTGAGCGGGTTGGCCAGCTTGAACGGGCTGGCTGCCTTGAGTGGGCTGGCTGCCTTGAGTGGGCTGGCTGCCTTGAGTGGGCTGGCTGCCTTGAACGGATTGGTCGGCGGCCGTTGGACGGTTTGCGGTCTGTATAGGCACGAGGTGTCCGGTCGTCGCTTGACGAGGTGCCCAGCCACGACTCCACGAGGTGCCCAGTCGTCGCTCCCGCAAGGTGTCCAGCCGCAGCTCCACGAACTGCCCAGCCGCAGCTTCACGAGGTGCCCAGCCACGGCTTCACGAACTGTCCAGCCGTAGCCCCACCAAGTGCCCAACCGCATCTCCACGAACTGTCCAGTGGTAGCGCCCAACCGCAGCTCCACGAAGCCTCCGCTGGCAGACCCACCAGACACCCAACCGCGACTCCGCGAAGTGCCCAGTCGTCGCGTCGCGAGGTGTCCACTCGCAGCAGCGGCGCGAACTGACCAACCGTCGCCGCACCGACTGTCCAACCGCGGCCTTATGAAATACCCACTCGCGGCATCGCGAGCTGCCCAACGGCGGGCCTCCCGATCCGCCCCTGCAGCTCGCGCGAAGGGCATCTCGTAGCGGTACGAAATGCCCCATCATGGTCACGCCACAGGTCCAGTCGCGCCCACACGAGTAGTCCCTTACGCGGTGGGGCCGACGGCGCCCGGGTACGAGATGCCCAACCATGGTTGCGCGACAGGCCCAGTCGTGCCCGCACGAGCAGCTCCCTCACGCGGCGGAGCGGGCGCCGCTCGGGCTCAGAGGCGTCGCAGGCCTTGGAGCACCCGGTCCATGAACTCGCGCGAGGAGCGGTCCCCAAAGGACAGCCCGGACTGGTGGATCAGCACCATCCCAGCGGCGTCCAGGTCACTGACCAGCACCTTCACCACGTTGAGCGGCAAGTCCAGGTACGCGGCGATCTCCGCGATCGAACGGGCCTCCGAGCACAACGCGCAGATCCGCCGGTGCTGCACCCCGGTCACGGCCTGTGGCACGCGCCCCCGGTCGGTGGTCGAGACCAGCGCCTCGAGGGCCAGCTCGTAGTCCGGCCGGGTGCGGCCTCCAGTGCGGGCGTACGGGCGCATCATCATCCGCGTCCGGACCGACGGCTCGGCGCCCCTCGTCTGTGCGGGCGGCACCCCTACCGCGCGGGCGCCAGCAGCGGTCCGAACGCCGACAGCGGCCCCCGCGCCGGTCGTCCAGCCCGGCTCCAGGCCGGCGCGTGCGGCAGCGTCCAGATCGGCGCCGGAGGGCCAACCGCCGCCAGCCTCCGGACCAGTTTGCCAGCCGGCCTCGGAACCGGCCTGCCAACCGCCGCGAGCCTCGGAGCCCGCCTGCCAGCCAGCCTCCGAACCAGCCTGCCAGCCGGCACCAGTACCGGCCTCCCAGCCGGCACCCGCGTCCAGACCCCCGTCCCGCGTGCGACCAGCATCAAGGCCCGCATCGGAACCGCCGTGCCGACCACCAGCGTCGAACCCTCCGTGCCGACCAGCGTCAAGACCCCCGTGCCCGCCAGCCTCGCCACCCGCGTGCCTGCCGGCGCCCGCCCCGCTCAGCGAAGTGGCTCCACCCCGGCCAGAACCGGCCCGGGAATCGGCATCGGCGGCGGTCGGCCAGCCGGCAGACGCCCGGGAAGCGGCTCGCCCGACGCCGGGCGACTGCCGCACCGGCGTGCGCACCGGCAGCACCACCGGCTTCTTCGTCAGCACGAACCGCGCCGGTGAGTCAATTCCCTCGCGGTCGGTGCCCTGGTGCAGCCGGTCCCACGCATCCACCGCGGGGCGGCCCGCCCCCTGCGAAAGTCCCCGCATCAGCGCACGCCACCCTGGAGCTGGTTGCGCAGCTCCGGCGTCATCTGCATCCCGACGCGGTCGACCAGCAACGTCATCTCGTACGCCACGGTCCCGATGTCGGAATTGGGCGCGGCCAGCACAGCCAGGCTCGACCCGTCGCTGATCCCCATCAGGAACAGGTACCCGCGCTCCATCTCGACCACGGTCTGGTTCACGAAGCCCGCTTCGAAGCACCGCGCGGCACCGGAGGTCAGGCTCACCAGCCCGGATGCGACCGCGGCCAGCTGGTCGGCCCGGTCCTTCGGCAAGCCCTGCGACCCGGCCAGCAACAAACCGTCGGCGGAGACGACCACGGCGTGCGCCGCGCCCGGGACCCGTCGCACGAAATCGGTGATCAGCCAGCCGAAGCCGAAGCCGCTCGACTGCTGTGCCGATGCCGTCATGTGCCTCCTCACCAGTCGAGCCTGTTCTGCGATTATTCCGACAGGGTATTGCCGAACCAGGCCCTGGTGGCCTGCCGCCCTGGGTGATCTCACATCGATTCACCCTTCCGGCGGCACGGTTACCCGATCACCCCGGTTGTAACGCGCGGTCCCGGTTGATCGCGTGCTCCACGACCGTGATCAGCACCTGCTTGGCCGACTCCTTCTCCCGCGCGTCGCAGGCGATGATCGGCACCGACTCGGAGATCGTCAGCGCGTGGCGGACGTCCTCGATCTGGTGGTGCAGCAGCCGGTCGAAGCAGTTGATCGCCACGATGTAGGGCAGCTTCCGGTTCTCGAAGAAGTCGATCGAGGGGAACGCGTCCGCCAGGCGCCGGGTGTCGACCAGCACGACCGCGCCGATCGCGCCGACCGCGAGGTCGTCCCACATGAACCAGAACCGGTGCTGCCCCGGGGTGCCGAAGACGTACAGCACGAGGTCGTCGCCGAGCGAGAGGCGGCCGAAGTCCATCGCGACCGTCGTCGTCGCCTTGTTGGGCGTGGCGGTCGTGTCGTCCACCGACACGCTGGCCTCGGTCATCACCGCCTCGGTGGTCAGCGGATCGATCTCCGAGACCGCGCCGACCAGGGTCGTCTTGCCCGCACCGAAGCCGCCGGCGACCACGATCTTGGCCGACTGCGTCGGTCCCGTCGCGGCCGACGTGTTCGCGTCGGAGTCAAATTCTCCGAAGCCCACTGAGCACCCTCTCCATGAACTCGATACTGGGACGATCGCCGACGACCGACGTCGTGGAATGGACCAGGACCAGGCCGAGATCGACGGCGTCGCCGATCAGCACCCGCGCGACCCCCAGCGGCATGCGCAGGTACGCCGCCACCTCGGCCACGGAGCGCGTGTCCAGGCACAGTCCGCAGATGGACCGGTGCTCGGGCACCCGCACCCGATCGAGCATCCGTCCCCGCTCGCTGGTCGAGACGAGTGCTTCGATCGCCAGATCGTAGCTGGGACGTGTCCGCCCGCGCGTGCGGAAGTACGGCCGGACCAGACCGGAGGTCTCCTCCGCCGCCACCGGTGCGGGCACCGGCGGGAAGCTCGGGTGGCTCTCCGCGGCCGGGTTGGGCCGCAGCTCGCCTGCCGGGGCCAGCGGCCCGCCCGGGTCGCCGAACAGGTCCGCCGCCGGCCCGGACAGCAACCGGTCGCCGCTGAACTCCGGGTATTCGGTCGCCCCGTAGCCCGGTGGCTCGGGGTCGCTCAGGGTACTGGACCGCTTTTCGCCCGCGGCGGCCCGGCGCAGGCGCCAGGCGCGGTCGACCTTGGCCCGGAACGTGCTCCAGTCCTCGGTCCGCGCCGCCTGCGCCTCGTCCGGCCGGGCGGTTTCGGCGTCGTCGTCCAGCCGTCCCGAGCCCACGCCCGTCGGCTGCCCACCGTCCACTGCAGTCCCTCTCGTGCCCGGCGCGCTCAACCGCGCGCGGCTCCCTGGAGCTGTGCCCGCATCTCTGGCGTCATCTGCTGACCGACCCGATCCACCAGAAGCGTCATCTCATACACCACGAGGCCGATGTCGCTGTCGGGGGACCCCAGAACCGCGAGGCAGGACCCGTCCGAAACAGACATGAGGAACAGGAAGCCGTTGGCCATCTCGACCACCGTCTGAGCCACGGGCCCGCCCTCGAACACCTTCGACGCGCCGCGTGCCAGGCTGGTCAGCCCCGACGCCACCGCGGCCAGCTGGTCCGCGCGGTCCTTCGGCAGCCCCCGCGACGCGGCGAGCAGCAGCCCGTCCGCCGACACCACGACGGCGTGCGCCGCACCGGGCACCCGGTGCACGAAGTCCGTGATCAGCCACGCGAAGCCGTTCCGCGGCGCCTGCGGCGTGGAGCCTCCCGGCTGCAGCGATCCCGCCCGTGTCACTCCTCACTCCTCACTGCCTCGTCCGGCGGGGTGGTTCCCCCGCCACTCACCGGATCTCCCTGGTCATAGGGGCCCGGCGTGTTCTCCTGCAGCGCGTGCCGGCCACTCACGTAGCCGCGCTGGAAGCTCGCCATGCGTTCCCGCGCCGCCTCGGCGGAGCGGGCGAGCGCGCCCTGCCCCGGCCTGCCGACGGTCGTGTCGGTGAAGGCGCCGGTCTCGCCCGCCGGGATCGAACCGGGGACGAGGTGCGCGTTCGGCACCCGCTTCGGCAGCCCGGCCGGAGTGATCTCCTCTTCCCGCGACTCGAGCAGGGATTGCGCCGCGCGCCAGCCCTCATCGGACACACTGTGCCAAAGATCGGCGCTTTTGTCGTCGGCCTCGGGGGCTTCCTCGGCCGCCGCGGGGAGTTCCTCCTTGAGGTCGCCGCTCACCGAGGCGGGGTCCTCCCCCTCCGCACTGAACCACCTCGACACAACCGACTGGTAGATCGGCAGCCGCTTGGTCGGCACGTCGTCGTCGAAGATGCTCTCGTTCGACGGCGGTTCCTCGGCGGTCTGCTCGGTGACCGGCACGTACTGCGGCTCGCGCTTGGGCAGCGCCAACGAGCCGAAGTGGTTCGGCTGCTCCTCCGGCTGCGGCGGGGTGGAGCCGTTCGACGGCGGCTCCTCGGCGCTCGGCTTGCCCCGGCTCAGGTAGGCCGCGTCGGTCGAGCCCGCGACCAGGTCGTCGAGGCTGATCGGCTGGTCGAGGGGCCGCAGCACCCCGGTCTCGGCCTCCTGCGGCTGGCCCGGCTCGCGGCGCGACAGGTTCGACGGCGTGCGCTGGGCCGGGACCGGCGGCAGGTTCGGTGACGACGTCTCCGCCGGCCGCGGCATCGGCTCCCGCGCGACGGGGCCGAGCAGGTCCGGCGGCACGACGATGCGGGCGATCACGCCACCGTCGATGTCCTCGTTCTCCCGCAGGCGCACCTCGATGCCCTGCCGCTGGGCCAGTCGCGCTACCACGTACAGGCCCATCCGCCTGGTCACCGACACGTCCAGGTCCGGCGGGTCGGCGAGGCGCCGGTTGGCCTCGGCGATCTGCTCGGGCGACATGCCGACACCGCGGTCGGTGATCTGGATGGCGAGGGCCTTCTTGCGCGTGACCACGGCCCGCACACTGACCTTCGTCTCCGGCTCGGAGAAGTAGGTGGCGTTGTCCAGCAGCTCGGCGAGCAGGTGCACGAGGTCGTGCACGGACGGGCCGCGCACCGCGACCTCCGGGATCGCGCCGACGTCGACCCGCGCGTACTGCTCGATCTCGGACACCGCCGCGCCGATCACGTCCGCGGCGGAGACCGGTTTGGGCATCGACTTGCTCAGCCCCGCGCCGGAGAGCACCAGCAGGCTCTCGCCGTTGCGGCGCAGCCGGGTCGCCAGGTGGTCCAGCTCGAACAGGCTCGCGAGGTGGTCGGGGTCCTGCTCGTCGGCCTCCAGCAGGTCGATCACCGCGAGCTGGCGCTCCACCAGGCGCTGCGACCGGCGCGAGAGGTTGACGAAGATGCCGTTGACGTTGTCCCGGAGCAGGGCCTGCTCGGCGGCGAGGCGGACGGCCTGGCCGTGCACCACGTCGAAGGACCTGGCGACCTGCCCGATCTCCTCGGTGGTGTGGACCGGCACCGGCTCGATTGCCTTGGCGGCGGCCGCGGCGGGGTCGGCCTCGCGCATGATCCGCTCCACCGCGTCGGGCAGGTGCACCTCGGCGACCTGCAGCGCGGTCGAGCGCAGGGTGTGCAGCGGCCGGATCAGCGAACGCGCCACGACGTACATCAGCGTGAGCACCAGCAGGAGCCCGGCGAGGATGATCGCGATCGTGATCAGCAGGTTCTGCTGCTGCGCGCTGATCAGCCCGTCGGTGTAGGTCTTGGCGTCGTCGAGCAGCCGGTTCTGGACCTGGCTGATCAGGTCGAGCGTCTGCGACGAGGACTGCGCGACCGCGCCCGGTTCGATGGCCAGCGCGAGGGGCGGGTTCGCCTGTGCGCGCAGCAACGCCAGCTGCTGGAGGGTGAACCGCTGCGAGACCTGCGGGCCGGACAGGGTGGTCGAGTAGTCCAGCTGGGCCTGCGGGGTGGCCACGGCGTTGAACCGGTCGATCGCGGCGACCAGATTCGACTGCGCGGTGGTGAGGTTCTTCAGCTCGGCCGGGTCGAACTTGCCGCGGATCGCGGCGCTGCGCAGGTAGGAGTTCTGCTGTGCGGAGAACTCCTTGGCGTCGGCGAGGAAGCCGAGCGCCTCGTGCCGGTCCTGCAGGCCCTGGTCGGTGATGTCGGCGTCGAACTCCTCGGCGATCAGCTGCAGCGCGTCGATGACCCCGGTGTAGCCGGCCTGCGCGGCGAGGCTCGGGAAGTCCGTGGCGCCCGCCGAGGAGCGCAGCTGGCTCAGGCCGTCGAGCCGGGCGAGGCCCTGCTGGTAGCGCGCGGACGTGGCGTCGTCGCTGATCGCGGCGACCTCGCTGACCGCGCCGCGCACGGTGTCGGCCGCGTTCTCCGCGGTGCTGATGGCGTCGTCGAGCTCGGTCCGGTCGGTCGGACGCCCCGAGGCGATCCAGGCCGACATCGCGTCCCGCTCACGCTGCAACGCGTCGACCTCGGCGGCGACCTTCTGGCTGAGTTCGATGCGTTGTTCGGCGTGCTGGTAGACGGTCATCGTGTCGAAGCTGTCGTACACGCGCAGGCCGGCCAGGGACAGCGCGGCGGCGGTCGGCACGGCGACCACCGCGGCGATCTTGGCGTTGACGCGCCAGTTCGCGAGACCGCGGACACGACGACCGCCACCACCGGTCGATGCTCCGATCGCGTTGTCCTGCGCACTGACGTCGTTACTCTGCGCGACAGGCGACTCCGCCGGGGACACTGCCTTGCGACCGCGCTCCCCGCTCGTGGGCTGGGGCACCGAGGACTTCCTTCCCGGTTCGAGCTGTCCAGTTTCCGCGTTTCCACACTCGGGTTCCAAGCCATGAGAACCAGGACGTGAACGGTTAACACGGGGCCACCCGATTGGGGTAGAGGCTATCGGCTGCCGGGATGAAAGGGAAGCCGGGCAGATGGCTCTCACCACGAACTTTAGCGGTCACCCTGGTGACGAATTCTCACCAACTGTCTCAGGAACAGAGCGGCTGCACGTCACGCTGCGTGCAGCCGAGCACCCCCTGTCCAGTGTTATCTATCTCACCATCCGGAAGGTGGGACACCGCTGTGACAAGTCGGCGGCGAATGTCCCACTGGACCCCGATGACCTCACAGGGGCTTGACGGAGCCGTTGGAGCTGCACGATCCTGCACTTTAACTCGTGATCTACTTCCACCCGTTCGGGTACCCCTTGCCTCACCGAGAGTAGATAGGGGCGACAGGCTCCACTTCCAGGAGGGATCCGGCCACACCATGACGGCTTCGACACGGCGACGGCGCCTCGCTGTCCTGCTCACGGCGGTCGCGCTCGGCGCAGTGACCGCGTGCACCTCGAGCGGGGGCGCGGTACCGGACAGCGGCGGGAGCGCGAACCAGGAGCAGAGCCTCCTCGACCGCGCGCCGGTGGCGTCCGACGCGGACCTCGCGACCAGCCCGGCGGCGCAGGCGATCAAGCAGCGCGGGCAGATCCTGATCGGCAGCCAGCTGGACACGCCCCTGCTGTCCCAGCAGAACCCGACGACCGGCCAGACCGAGGGGTTCGACGCGATCCTCGGCCGGTTGCTGGCGAAGTACATCCTGGGCCAGCCGAACGTCAAGATCGTCAATTCCACATCTCAGATCCGTGAGGCGTTGCTGCAGAACAACACTGTCGACGTGGTTCTGCACACCTATTCGATCACGCCCGCCCGCGCGGAAAAGGTGTCCTTCGCCGGGCCGTATTTCGTGTCCGGGCCCGCGATCATGGCGCGCAAGGGCGATACGAGCGTCACCAAGCCGCAGGACCTCAAGGGCAAGCGGGTGCTAGCGGTGACGAACTCGACCGGTTCGGCCATGGTCCAGCAGTACGAGCCGGCGCAGGTGATCACGCTGAGCACGAACTCGGAGTGCGTAACGGCGCTGGAGCAGGGGCGCGGCGACGCGTACGTGAACGACCTGACGCAGCTGGCCGGGAACGCGCAGACGAACGACAAGGTGCAGATTGTCAGCGGGACCTTCGGGCAGGACCCGTACGGCATCGGCATCCACCACGGCGACGAGACGTTCAAGCGGTTCGTCAACACCTGGCTGGAAAAGATCCAGGCCGCGGGGCTGTGGCAGGAGGCGTACAAGGAGACGCTGGGGACGGTCATCCCGGGTGACGCGCCTGTTCCGCCCAAGACGGGCTCCGTCCCCGGCTCGTGACCAGGTGGGGCGATCACCTCGGCGAGTTCGCTGAGGGCGCGCTGAGCACGGTGCTGCTCACCGTGTTCAGCGCGGCGGGCGCGGTGGTGCTCGCGGTGGTCATCACCGCATTCCGGATTTGCCCCGTCCGCCCGCTGCGGGCTTTCGGCACCGGCTACGTCGAGTTGTTCCAGAACATTCCGCTCGCGGTGTGGCTGGTGCTGTTCGTATTCGGCCTGCCCACGGTGGGAATCCGATTCGAACTGTTCACGACGGCCATCCTCGCGACCGCGTTGTACATGGCTTCGTATTACGCGGAAACACTGCGGGCCGGCGTGAACGGAGTGGAGAGGGGCCAAGCCGAGGCGGCACGCGCGCTGGGGCTCGGTTTCGGACAGTCACTGTCGGCGGTGGTCCTGCCGCAGGCGCTGCGCACGATCATCCAGCCGCTGGGGAACGTCACCATCCAGCTGCTGATGAACACCGCCCTCGCCGCGGCGGTCGGAGTGGTCGAACTGACGGAGGCGACGAACCGGGTCAACCTGGCGCTGGCGGAGCCGCTGCCGCTGTACATCGGCGCGGGGGTCTGCTACGCCGTGCTGGCGCTGGTGATCTCCACGGGGGCCGGGGTGCTGGACCGGAAGCTGGCGATCCCCCGGTGAGCGCGATGACGATGGTCGCGGCGGGCACGGGGACTGCGGCGAGCACAGCGGGCACGATGGGCGCCGTGGGCGCGCCGGGCAGAGCGGGCACGCCGGGCACAGCGGACGTGGCGGGCGCCGTGGGCGCGGTGGGCACAGCGGGCGCGGCGGGCGCGGCGGGCGGGGCTTCGTTACCACGACACCATGCCGATTGGTGGAAAACGTCGGCGCCAGACGGCTGGCCCATCTACCACCGCGCAGCTGTCTCCCGGTCGCTGCGCCGCTGGCCCAACCGCCCCGCCACGACTCGCCCAAGCCTCACGCGACCGGCCGAGCCATCAGACTACCCACTCATCCTCACCCACCGCTGCACCACCGGCCCAACCCTCACGCCACCGCCCAGCCACCACACCGCCCAATCTCACCCACCCGCCCCGCCGTCGGCCCAACCGCGCCGCCCGAGGCGTCCAATCGCAGCGGCACGACCTACCCACTCGCCCCGCCGGCGCATGAACCGTCCAACCATCGCCCCACGAGAGGGCCAACCGTGCTGAACCAGGCAGGCCAGCGATGACCTCGGTGCTCTTCGACGACCCCGGTCCGCGCGCCCGGCGGCGCATCCGCATCGCCACCGTGGTCGCGGTCCTCGCCGGTCTCGTGCTCGTCGCGCTGGCGGTGCGGCAGTTCGCGATCAGCGGGGAGCTCTCGGCGGAGCGCTGGGCGCCCTACGGCTCCTGGCCCATGTGGCGCTACCTCCTCGGCGGTCTCGGCGGCACGGCACTCGCCGCGGTGCTGGCCATCGCCATCGCGATGGCGGCCGGGCTCGTGCTCGCCTTCGGACGCATCTCCCGGCACGCCGTGGTCCGCGCGCCGGCCCGGGCGTACGTCGAGGTCGTCCGGGTCGTCCCACTGCTCCTGCTGATCTACTTCGCGATGTTCGCGCTGCCCCGGTACGGCCTGGACCTGCCGCTGCTCTGGAAACTCGTCCTGCCGATCGCGGTGTCCCGCGCGGCCCAGTTCGCCGAGATCTTCCGCAGCGGCTTCCGCTCCCTCGAAGCCGGCCAGGGCGAGGCGGCGGCCGCACTCGGGATGCGGCCGTCACAGTCGATGCGGTACGTGATCTTCCCGCAGGCCATCCGCCGCGTGGTGCCCGCGCTCATCAGCCAGGCCGCCGGCGTCGTCAAGGACACCTCGCTCGGGATCGTCGTCAGCTACGCCGAACTCCTGCAGAGTGGCAAGGTCCTCGCCGGCTACAACCGGCTCCTGATCCAGACCTACCTGATCATCGCGCTGCTCTACTTCGCGATCAACTACGCCCTGTCCCGCCTGGCCCGCGCGATCGACGCCCGGCAGCGGCTCGCCGGGATCGAACCCGTCAGTTCTCCAAGCCCCGCGCGTCGCGGGCTCGGGCGAATCCGTTCTGCATCCGTGACATCCGGCGGCGGACCTCGTCGGGATCGAGTGAGAGCGTAGGCGGGTCGAACGAGTCGGGCCGCCGCCGCACCTGCTGCGGGAAGTCCGGCGCCTTCCCGTCGACCTCGTCGTCATCCGCCGACGGCCACTCCGGCTCAGCCGACTGCCCGTTCGCCGCCGCGTCGCGGCGAATCGGCCAGTGCTCGCCCGTCGTGAACCACCGCGACAGCACCGCCTGGTACGCCGGCATCCGCTCGGTCGGCTCCTCGTCCTCCGGCGGGAAAGCATCGTTGTCCGCCGTCGGCCAGTCGACCCGGTCTTCGGTGCGCGCGCGGCGTGGCTCGTCCCGCACCACCGGGATCAACTCCGTGTCGTCCGGCTCCGGCTCCGGTGTGGGCTCGGGTTCGGGCGCTGGTTCCGGCTCGGGCAGCGGGATCGGCTTGAGCGACGGCAGCGAAACCGGCACCGGCGGCGGCTCGGGAGCGGCCGCCGGCGCAGGCAGCGGCTCCGGCATCGGGGCCACGTTCTCGATCACCAGCCCGGCCGGGACGACGACCGTCGCGACCAGCCCGCCACCGTCCGCCGACCGCAACCGCACCTGGACGTCGTGGCGCTTCGCGAGCGTGGCGACCACGAACAGGCCCATCCGCCGCGAGACCTCGACGTCCACCGCGGGCGGGTTCGCCAGCCGCTTGTTGGCGCGGTCGATCTCCGGCTGCGGCATGCCCGCGCCCTGGTCCGTGATGTGCACGTGCCAGGCCCCGTCCTCGGCCAGCGAGCTGACCACCGTCACCGTCTTGTCCGACGGCGAGTAGAGGGTCGCGTTCTCCAGCAGCTCGGACACGACGTGCACCAGGTCGTTGCACGCCTCGCCGCGGATCGCGATCTCCGGCATCGCGGTCAGCTCGATCCGCTGGTAGTGCTCCACCTCGGACAACGCCGCGCCGATGATCTCCTCGGCGGCCACCGGTTCGGCCTTCTCGTCACCGAAGTCGTGCCCGGACAGGACGAGCAGGTTCTCACTGTTGCGGCGCATCCGCGTGGCGAGGTGGTCGAGTTCGAACAGACCGCCGAGGGTCTCCGGGTCCTGCTCGTCGGCCTCCATCCGGTCCAGCACGGCCAGCTGGCGTTCGACCAGGTCCTGGCTGCGCTTGGACAGGTTCACGAACATCGCGTTGATGTTCTCCCGCAGGAGCGCCTGCTCACCGGCCAGCCGCACCGCCTGCCCGTGCACGGCGTCGAACGCGCGGGCGACCTGGCCGACCTCCTCACGCGTGAACACCGGAACCGGCGCCACGCCGCGGTGCGCGGTCATGAAGTCGGGATGCGGGTCGGCGAGGATCTCGTCCACCGCCGCGGGCAGCCGGTGCTCGGCGACGTCGAACGCGTTGTTGCGCAGGATCCGCAGCGGTCGAAGCAGTGATCGCCCGATGACCACGGCGAGCACCGCGCACAGAAGCAGGACCCCGAAGACCACCGCCGCGTTGACGATCGCCGAGCGCCGCGCGTCGGTCGCGAGCGCGTCGCACCGGTGCTGCGTCTGCACCTGCAGCGTCTGCTGGAACTGGTAGGCGAGGTCGATTGTCCCGGTGATCGCCTGGTCCCACTGACGGGAGTCGAGGCCGGACAGGCTCTGCCCGTTCTCCGTCCTGGTGATGGCCAGCTCGAAGAGCGTGTTCGCCGACTGCACGGCCGGTCCGGCGACGGTCTGCTCGTAGGAGTGCTGCTCGGCGGCGGTGGCGAACTTGCGGTAGTCGTTCTGCGCGGCGGTGAGCTGGGCGTCCGCGCCCAGCAGCTTGCGCAGCCGGTCGTCGGAGACCTCGCCCTCCGCGAACGCCTGCCCGAGCACCGCGCGTTTGACCGACATCTGGTCCTTCACACGGGCGAGCGCGTTGGCGGCCAGCCGCAGCCGCGCGACCTCGGCGTCCGCGATCTCGGCGACGGCCTGGTCCGACAGGTCGAGCACCCCCGAGATGAGGTCGCTGTAGGAGGTCAGGATCGAATCCGCCGAGGAGTTCGAGAACTCACCCGAATAACGCAGTCCCGGCAGCGCGTCGAGCCGGGACTGGGCCTCCTTCAGGCCCGCGGCGCTCGCGGACGAGAGCCTCGACTGCTGGGCGGCGAGCTCGCGGGCGAACGCACCGGCGGCCTGATCGACGCGGGTGCGCTGGTCCCGCACGTCGCTGAGCCCGTTCCGGCGCTCCCCGGCGACGTAGCGCACGGTGACGTCCCGCTCGCGCTGCAGTTCGTTGACCACCGCGTTGACACCCGCGTCCACGCGGGCGTGCGCGGCGAGCTCGGCCAGCTGTTCCGCATGCCCAAGGTCGGCGCGCACGTGGAGGGTGATGAGCGCCAGCACGGTCAGCATCGGGATGAGCAGGACGGCGATCAGCTTCGTGCGCAGCCGCCAGTTCCGCAGCCGCCACCGGCTGCCTGCACGGTTGTCCGGCCGCCGGTCCAGCGCCTCACCGCTCTCGGGACGCTTGTGCCGCCGGGCCACCTGACTTCCTTCTCTAGCCGTTCTGCCGGACTCGGATCGGCACCGGCTGGGTCGCCAACCCCGGAGAGGGTAGCGACCCCGGACACACGCGCCCCGCCCGCGCTACTCGTGAAGAGGTCCGCCGGGCGATCGTATTGGCCCAGGGGCGCGGCTTCCACCCACCAGCCGGAATCTTTCGCTGGGCAAGACGTCCGACACTCCGCGTGGCGTTCCCCGCTGTGGCCTTAGCCACGCTCTACCGCGCGCCGAGCCTCCCGAAGCCACCGTCGAGCAGCCTGAACGCCTTGTCCGCATCCGCCCTGGCCTGCGGAAACACCTCGTCGGCCGACCGGCCGGACGCAATCGCCCGGTGGTTCTCGCGCGCCAGGGCCCACAGCACCGCGACGATCGCCGCCGCGGCCACCCGCGCCTCGCCGGGCCCCACCCCGGCAGTGTCCGCCAGCGCGCCCGCCAATGCCTCCTCCGCCGTCTGGTTGAACTCGAGCATTCGCGCGAGCAGCGCTTGCGTGGCGAAGATCATCCGGTACAGCGCGAGGCTCTCCGGGGCGTCGTTGAGCCCGGTGATCGGGTCCCGCCGCTCGAGCCCGTCGAAGAAGTGGTCCCGGAGCGCCTCCAGCGGCGTCCGGTCGCCCGGCCGTTCCCGGACCACCCGGGCGCTTTCCGTCTCGTGGTCGACGAACCGGTGGACGACCAGCGACTCCTTCGTCGGGAAGTAGGCGAACAGGGTGCGCCGCGAAACCTCGGCCACGTCGGCGACCTGCGCGATGGACACCTGGTCGAACCCGTGCTCGAGGAACAGGCGGATCGCGGCATTGGAGATCGCCTCGCGGGTGCGCTGTTTCTTCCGCTCGCGAAGTCCGGCCGGCTCGGTCATCGCCCCAATACTGCCAGCTCCCTTCACTCAGTAATAGTTTGCACTCAGTATACTTTTGTACTCAGGAGGACTTGTGGACGCCGACGTCGTCATCGCCGGAGCCGGACCGACCGGCCTCACCCTCGCTCACGAACTCGCCCCGGCCGGAGTCCGGACCGTGGTCGTCGAACCGCTGACCGAACGCGTCGAGCAGACCAAGGGCGGCACGATCCAGCCCCGGACCGCCGAGCTGCTCGAACAGCGTGGCCTGCTCGACGCCATGCAGGACCGGGCCCACGAACGCGAACCGGTGAGCGGTCATTTCGCCACCCTGCCGGTGCCGCTCGACTACTCGTCCTGGCCGACACGGCACCCCTTCCCCCTTTCCATCCGCCACCACCTCGTGGAAGAGGCCCTGGAACAAGCCGCCCTCGCCCGCGGTGCGGAGCTGCGGCGGGGACGGCCGGTCACCGGCGTCGCGCAGGACGCCGAAGGCGTCACGGTCACCGCTGGCGGCGACACGCTTCGCGCCCGCTACCTCGCCGCCTGCGACGGCGCGCACAGCGCCGTCCGCAAGCCGCTCGCCCTGCCCTTCCCCGGCAGGCCCGGCACCTTCCAGGCCGTGCGGGCCGAGATCCGGCTCGCCTCGGCGTCCGCGCTCGTGCCCCGGCGCGCCGGTCACATCAGCGCCCTGACCCGGCACGCCGGCGGCTACTGGTCGATGCTCGTGCCGGTCGGCGGCGACCGCTACCGCTTCACGTTCGGCCGCGAAGACCAGTCCGGCGCCCAGGGCCCGGTGACGGACGACGAGATCACCGACGCCCTCACCGCGGTCTACGGCCAGGACACCGGGCTGGCAAGCGTCCTCACCGCGTCCCGGTGGAGCGACGCGACCCGGCAGCTGGAGCGGTACCGGCACGGCCGGATCCTGTTCGCGGGGAACGCGGCGCACATCCATCCGCCACTGGGCGGCCAGGGCCTGAACCTCGGCGCGCAGGACGCGGTCAACCTCGGCTGGAAGCTGGCGGCCACCGTGCACGGCTGGGCCCGGACGACCTGCTGGACACCTACCAGGAGGAACGGCATCCGGCGGCGGCCCGCGTGCTCCACCACACCTCGGCCCAGCGCGTGCTCGCCGTGCCGAACCCGTCCGATGACGTCGCCGCGTTGCGCGACATCTTCACCGACCTCCTGCGGCTGCCCGACACGAACCACTACCTGGCCGGGATGATGTCCGGTTTGGACGCTGCCGGCCGGGTGCCCTACGCCGACCTGCGCACCGGCGACGGAAGCACCCGCCTGTCGGCGCTCCTGCGCTCAAGCAACGGTCTGCTGCTCGACCTCACCGGCGGCCACCCACTGCCGCCGGGCTGGTCCGATCGCGTCGACCGCGTTCAGGCCGAACCGGACCACCAGCTCACCGAGTCCGCCGTGCTGATCCGGCCGGACGGCTACCGGTGCTGGACCGCGGACGGCGGCCCCCTGGACGCCGCGCTGACCCGGTGGTTCGGCGCTCCCGCCGACGACCAGCACGGCTCGGCCTCGCGCAACGCCGTATAAAGGAGGACGTGACCGATGGCCCGTTGATCGTCCAATCCGACAAGACCGTGCTGCTCGAAGTCGACCACCCGATGGCCGACGACGCCCGGATCGCGATCGCCCCGTTCGCCGAACTGGAACGGGCCCCCGAGCACGTGCACACCTACCGCGTCACGCCGCTCGCGCTGTGGAACGCCCGCGCCGCCGGCCACGACGCCGAGCAGGTGGTGGACGCCCTGACCACCTACTCGCGCTTCCCGGTTCCGCAGCCGTTGCTGATCGACATCGTCGACACGATGGCGCGGTTCGGGCGGCTGCAGATCACCAACAACCCGGCCCACGGCCTGGTCATGACCACGACCGACCGCGCGGTGCTGGAAGAGGTGCTGCGCAACAAGAAGATCAGCCCGATGCTGGGCACCCGGATCGACGACGACACCGTCCTGGTGCACCCGTCCGAGCGGGGCCGGCTCAAGCAGGCGCTGCTCAAGGTGGGCTGGCCCGCCGAGGACCTGGCGGGCTACGTCGACGGCGAAGCGCACCCGATGCAGCTCGCCGAGACCGGCTGGGGCCTGCGCGACTACCAACGGCAGGCCGCGGAGGCGTTCTGGGCAGGCGGTTCCGGCGTCGTCGTGCTGCCGTGCGGCGCGGGCAAGACGCTCGTCGGCGCCGCCGCGATGGCCCGCGCGCAGGCCACCACCCTCATCCTGGTCACCAACACCGTCGCGGGGCGCCAATGGAAGCGCGAGCTGGTGGCCCGCACGTCCCTGACCGAGGACGAGATCGGCGAGTACTCCGGCGAGAAGAAGGAGATCCGCCCGGTCACCATCGCCACCTACCAGGTGATCACCCGCAAGTCCAAAGGCGAGTACAAGCACCTGGAGCTGTTCGACTCCCGGGACTGGGGCCTGATCGTCTACGACGAGGTGCACCTGCTGCCCGCGCCCGTGTTCCGGATGACCGCGGACCTGCAGTCCCGCCGCCGGCTCGGCCTCACCGCGACCCTGGTGCGCGAGGACGGCCGCGAGGGCGACGTGTTCTCGCTCATCGGCCCCAAGCGGTACGACGCGCCGTGGCGCGACATCGAGGCGCAGGGCTGGATCGCCCCGGCCGAGTGCATCGAGGTGCGGGTGACCCTCACCGACAACGAGCGCCTGCTCTACGCCACGGCCGAATCCGAGGACAAGTACAAGCTCGCGGCCACCGCCCGCACGAAGATCCCGGTCGTGAAGTCCATTCTGGACAAACACGCCGGCGATCAGACGCTGGTGATCGGCGCGTACCTGGACCAGCTCGAAGAACTCGGCGCCGAACTGAACGCGCCGGTGATCCAGGGGTCCACGCGCAACAAGGAGCGCGAGGCGCTGTTCGACGCGTTCCGGCGCGGTGAGATCGACAAGCTCGTGGTGTCGAAGGTCGCGAACTTCTCGATCGACCTGCCGGAGGCGACGGTCGCCATCCAGGTCTCGGGCACGTTCGGCTCCCGGCAGGAGGAGGCCCAGCGGCTCGGCCGGCTGCTGCGCCCGAAGGCCGACGGCAGGCAGGCGCACTTCTACTCGGTGGTCTCGCGGGACACGCTGGACACCGAGTACGCCGCGCACCGGCAGCGGTTCCTCGCCGAACAGGGCTACGCGTACTCGATCCACGACGCGGACGCCTACCTGTAACGCGCCGCGGAGAACCCTCCGCGGCGCGACCGCAGTTCGCCACGCACCTGTCCCGCCTCCGGGCAGAGGCGGCCGCAACCCGGCGACCGCCCGCTGGACTGCCGCGCCCGCGAGGCATAGTCCACGCGGAAACGTGGGATCCCCTGGACGTGATTTGGGCAGGAGTGTGCTTCGTCGTCGTGGTGTTCGCGGTCGCGGCCACGGCGATGTGGCGCCGTGCCCGTCGCTCGGAGGCGTCGGTGGCGCGCCGCCTGTCGCGGGTGTCGTCGTGGGTCGGCTTCGTGCTCGCGGCGGTGCCCAGCACGGTGTGGCTGGTCCTGTGGCTCTCCGGGGGTGAGCCGAAGGCCCTGATCGGTCTCGCGGGGCTGGTGCTGGCGGCGGCTCCGGTGGTCGCCGTGTACCGGTGGCCGGGCCTGGTCGTGCCGTCATTGGTCCTGTGTCTCCTGGCTTCGATGGGGATGGTTGTCGCCTGGCAGCACCTGTTCGTGTTGCTGCCTCTCGCGCTCGCGCTGACTGGCACCTGGCTGCTCGCCCTCGCCCTGCACGTGCGGTCCGGTACTCACGCAGATGCAGGCGAAACCCCAGTTCAACGGCGGGGTGCGACCCGCTCGTGACCGAAGCTACCACGAATCTCGAACACCCGTTCGACCGATCGGGTGAACCGGCGAAAACTAAATCTCGGGCCCGGAAACTGTCGTACCCTCGAACTACTGTTCGACCTCATCGACGCAGTCCATCCCGAGGAGGTCCCGTGACCACCGCCGCAACACCCGAGGAAAGCCTCGTCGCCGAGGTCCTCACCGACGCCGAACTGCCGCCCGGCCGCTGGATCGGACTGATGTGGGTCTCCGACGATCCGCTGGCCGACCCCGGCCGGTACCGGGCCTGCATCGCCGGTTTCGACCGGTCGGGGTTGTGGCCCGTGCTGATCCCGCACGACCCGCGTTTCGCCGCGACCGGCGAGGACTGGCTGACCGATCGCGGCCGTCTCGCGCCCGCCGTGCACCACGTCGGCAACTTCGATGTCGCCGCGACGCTGGCCCGGTGGTGGGACCCGTTCTGCTGCCCGGACGGCACCGGGTGCCTGCGGCCGTACAGCGCCGGTTTCCCCGGGCTGGCGAAGAAGTCCCAGCTGCGGGTGGACCCGCTCGCCGAAGCAGGCAACACCGGCTCGATCCTCGTCCGGCGCGCGCCCCACCGCCTCGGACTGGTGCCGGTCGAACGGCCCGCGGACGTCCCCGCCGCACTCGGCTGGACCGGCATGATCAAGTCCACGGACGAGGTCGCCGCGGTGTCGGCGGTCCTGCGCAGCTGGGAGGACCGGTTCGGGGCGACGCTCATCGTGCTCGGGTTCGACGAGCTGGAGCTTTCGGTCGCGGCGCCGCCGCGTAACCAGAACCGCTCGCTCGTCCTCGCCGCCGAGCACCGCGCGTTCAGCCTGCGCAGCTTCTCCGGGCAGCCGGGCACCCTCCGCGAGTACGCCGCGGGCCTGGTGCACCGGCGGCACTGGAGGTTCTCCTGGGACTGACGGAGTTGAGGAGGTCACCATCGCCGAAATCCGGGTGGGCACCTCGGGCTGGCGGTACCCGCCGTGGCGGGGCACGTTCTACCCCAAGGGCCTGGCGCAGCGCCGCGAGCTGGAGTACATCTCGCGGCAGCTGAACTCCGTGGAGATCAACGGCTCGTTCTACTCGCTCCAGCGCCCGGAGCGGTACCGGGCCTGGGCGGAGCAGACGCCGGACGACTTCGTGTTCGCCGTGAAGGGCGGTCGCTTCATCACCCACATGAAGCGCCTGGCCAGCGCGGAGACACCGCTGGCGAACTTCTTCGCATCGGGGGTGCTGGCGCTGGGCCACAAGCTCGGGCCGATCCTCTGGCAGCTACCCGCGAACTTCGCGTTCGAACCCGGACGGTTCGCGGAGTTCTTCGCGAGCCTGCCCCGGGACACCCGGGCGGCCGCGGAACTGGCCCGCAAGCACGACGACAAACTGAAGGGAGAGGCCCACACCGAAGCCGGGAAGAACCGGCTCCTGCGCTACGCGCTCGAACCAAGGCACCCGAGTTTCTCCTCGGACGAGTGCCGGAAACTGTTGCAGGACAACAACATCGCACTGGTGGCGGCCGACTCGGCCGACACCTGGCCGAGTTTCGAGGAGGTGACCGCGGACTTCGTCTACGTCCGCCTGCACGGCGACGAGGAGCTCTACGCGAGTGGCTACACCGACGAGGCCCTGGAACGGTGGGCAGGAAAGATCCGCCGCTGGCGGCGCACCGGCGGCGGGAAGACGCGTGACGTGTACGTCTACTTCGACAACGACATCAAGGTGAAGGCGCCCGGGGACGCCATCGCGCTCGCGACCCGGCTGGGGGTCACGAGCCGCCCGATCGACCTGCCGTCCTGACAAGCCGACCGGGCGTCCTGAACAACGGGTCAGGCGCTCTTCGCCTGGGCGCGGTGCTTGCCCTCAGCGAACTCCTCGACCAGCTTGCGGCAGAAGGCGGGCAGGTCGTCCGGCTTCCGGCTGGTGACGAAACCGGAGTCGGTCACGACTTCCTCGTCCACCCACTCTGCGCCGGCGTTGCGCAGGTCGGTCTGCAGGCTCGGCCAGGACGTCATCCGGCGGCCGCGCACCACGTCGGCCTCGATGAGGGTCCACGGGGCGTGGCAGATCGCCGCGACGGGCTTCTGCTGCGAGAAGAACCCGCGGACGAAGCGGACGGCGTCGGGGACGGTGCGGAGGAAGTCCGGGTTCGCCACACCGCCCGGCAGGACCAGCGCGTCGAAGTCGTCCGGCGAGACGTCCGTGACGACCTTGTCGACCGGGAACGTGTCGGCCTTGTCGAGGTGGTTGAACGCCTGGATGCTGCCCGGCGAAGTGGACACCAGTTCCGGCTGACCGCCCGCGTCCTGAACAGCCTTCCAGGGCTCGGTCAGTTCAACCTGCTCGGTGCCCTCCGGCGCGACGACGAAGGCCACTCGCTTACCGGAGAGTGTGTTCGCCACGATTGCACTCCTTCCGTTCCGGGGATTCAGCGATGAACTACCCGCGTCCGGGCGGGCGTGAAACATGCGGACGTACGATGAGAACAAGCCGATCGGGTGGCAGTCGGAGGGTTCGATGACGAGCACGACGGCCGGCGAAGGCCCTGGCCACGGCCCGCATTTCGTGCAGGCCGTCGGTCGCGCGTTCGCGATCCTGCGGTGTTTCGGGGCAGACCACCCGGCGCTGACGGCGAGCGCGGCGGCCAAGCGGACGGGACTGGACCGGGCGACCGCGCGGCGGTTGCTGCTCACCCTCGCCGACCTCGGGTACGTGCGTTACGACGGCCAGGCGTTCCGGCTCACGGCGCAGACCCTGGACCTGGGGTACTCCTACCTGTCCGGGCTCGCCCTGCCCGAGATCGCGCAGCCGCACCTGCACGATCTGGCGCACAGGCTGAACGAGACGGCTTCGCTGGCCCTGCTCGACCGGGGCGACGTGGTGAACCTGGCCGTCGTGCCCGGCCAGCGGCACGCTCCGCCGACCCTCGCCGTCGGCGCACGGCGGCCCGCCCACGTCACCTCCAGCGGGCAGGTGCTGCTCGCCGCGCTGCCCGAAGACGAGCTCACGCGGCGGCTCGACGCGCTGCCCGACATCGCCGGGCTGCCGAAGGAGATCGAGCAGGTCCGGGAACGCGGGTGGGCCATGGCCGAACACGACGTCGACGACGACCTGCGTGCGATCGCCGCGCCGGTGCGGCACCGGCGCGGCCGGGTGCTCGCCGCGGTGACCGCCTCGGTGCACCCGGACCGGCTCGGGCACGGCCTGGTCGAGCGGGACTACGTGCCCGAGCTGCTGCGCACGGCCTGGTCGATCGAGGCGGATCTGGCGAACCTGCCCGAGGGGTGAGCGTCAGTCGAAGCTGATCCAGGACTTGCCCGCGACCGACTGCACCGACGCGAACGCCTGCGCGGCCTCTTCCAGCGGGAACCGCGCCTGCAGCACCTTGCCCGGCCGGACCTCGTCGCGGTTGAGCAGGTCGACGGTCGTCTCGAAGTCGACCGGGTGGTCGTAGATGAGCGAGCCCTTGAGGGTGTGCTGGCGGTAGACCAGGTCGGCGGTGGTCAGCTCCAGCGGGCGCGAGTTGATGCCGACGAGCAGGGCGGTGCCGCCGCGGCGCAGGCGTTCCAGGCCGGCGCGCAGGGCCTGCGGGACCCCGGAGGTTTCGAAGAGGAGGTCGAACTCGCCGTCGACGCCGGTCTCGGCGCCGAACGACTGGGCCAGTTCGGCCCGCCCCTCGTGTGGTTCCTGGACCGCGACCGTCGCGCCGAGCGCCCGCAGCGCCAGGCACAGCAACAGGCCCTGCGAGCCGGCGCCGACCACGAGGACCCGCTGCCCAGGCTCGACGCCGGACCGGCGGATCGCCGACCGCGCGACGGTCAGCGCCTCCGTGCAGACGAGGTCCTCCAGAGCGACCGTCGCCGCCACGGGCCAGGCGAACTCGGCCGGGACGGCCACGTACTCGGCCAGCAGACCGGGGTGGTTCATGCCGACGATCACCCGCTCGGTGCAGGCGGAGGTGAAACCGGCGGCGCACGCCGCGCACCGGCCGCAGCAGTAGTTCGGCTCGATCGCGACCTGCTGCCCGACCACGCGGTCCGCAACGTCCGCCCCGACGGCCACGATCTCGCCGACGCCCTCGTGCCCCATCAGCCACGGCCGCTCGGGCACCTCGCGGGCGCCGCGGTAGACGCCGAGGTCCGACCCGCACAGGCCGAGACCCCGCATGCGCACGAGCACCTCACGCGGCCCGATCTCGGGTTCCGGCAGGTCGACGAGCCGCATCTCCTCGGGCTCGGCCAGCACTACGGCCTTCATTCGCCACCTCCACATGTCCGCACCTCGCATGCTAACCGCTAATTAACCAGTTAGTCCATTAGTCGAGGTTGGGTTAGGCGCGTTGGGCGGTTCGGGCCGGTGGGACGCGCGCCGATGAGCCTGGCCTGCACGGCAGGTTGCGGCGGGGGCAGACACGGGACGCCGATCGGGGATGACCGCGATTGCGGACTGGACAGCACCGGGCGCTTGTATTGGGTGACACGGAGGGGTGGGTGCTGGGCGCGTCGCCACTGGCCCACGGCGCCTGCGCGGGTTCGTGCGGCCCAGCGTGCGAGGATGCTTGCTGTGGATGAGCGCCTGGTCTACGCGATCCCCCTGCGGAACCGGTTCCGTGGGATCACCGTGCGCGAAGGGGTGCTCCTGCGCGGCCCCGCGGGCTGGGGGGAGTTCTGCCCGTTCGCGGACTACGACGACCGCGAAAGTGCGCCCTGGCTCGCGGCCGCGGTGGAGGCCTCCCAGCTGGGGTGGCCGGCTCCGGTGCGGGATCGGGTCGAGGTGAACACCACCGTGCCCGTCGTGGGGGCCGAGGCCGCCTACGAGATGGTCGCCGCATCGGGGTGCCGGACCGCCAAGGTCAAGGTCGCCGATCCGCGGGCATCCATTGTGGACGACTGCGAGCGGGTGGCGGCCGTCCGGGACGCGCTCGGGCCTAGCGGGGCCATCCGGGTCGACGCGAACACCGCCTGGGACGTCGACACCGCGGTCAAGGCGATCCGCGAGCTGGATCGTGCCGCGGGTGGGCTCGAGTACGTCGAACAGCCGTGCCCGTCGATCGACGAGCTGGCCGCTGTGCGGCGGAAGGTGGATGTGCGCGTCGCGGCGGACGAGTCGATCCGGCGGGCCGAGGATCCGCTCCGGGTGGCGGTCGCGAACGCGGCCGACGTCGCCGTGATCAAGGTCGCGCCCCTCGGCGGTGTCCGCCGGGCGCTGGAGGTCGCCGAGGCGGCCGGGCTGCCGTGCGTGGTGTCGTCGGCCGTCGAGACCAGCGTCGGACTGGCGGCGGGCCTCGCGCTCGCCGGGGCACTGCCCGAGCTGGCGTTCGCCTGCGGCCTGGGCACGATGTCCCTGCTCACCGACGACACGACCAGCCACCCACTGTCCCCTGTGGACGGTTACCTGCCGGTCCTGCGGCAGGCGCCGGAACCGGACCGGGCAGCCGAAACCGCCGCGGACGAGGTCACCGCGAAGGCTTGGCTCGATCGACTCCGTCGGGTCGAGGGCCAGCAGTAGACACGGCGGAATCGCGGCTCCGCGGTGCCGCGGCGTGGGGCGAGCCAAGCAACGCCCACACGCTGCGCCTGACAACCGGTGGGCTAAGCCACTGCCTCGTCTGCGTCCGCGGACGCGGCCGACGAGCGCACGGGCAGCGTTTCGAACGCCGCAGGCGGCTCCCGCCAGGTCACCGACTCTCCGGACCGCACGGCGCGCCACACACGCTGCGGTGTCAGCGGCATGTCGACGTGCCGCACGCCGAGGTGGGCCAGCGCGTCGATCACCGCGTTCTGCACCGCCGGCGTTGAACCCACCGTCGCCGACTCGCCGATTCCCTTGGCGCCCAACGGGTTCCGGTCGGTGAGCGTCTCCGTGTTGCTGACCTCCAGCGCCGGCACGTCGGCGGCCGTGGGGAGGTGGTAGTCGGCGAAGGTGGCCGTCACCGGGTTGCCCTCCTCGTCGTAGGAGACCTGCTCCCACAACGCCTGCGCGATCCCCTGCACCGCGCCGCCGTGCTGCTGCCCGCGCACGATCATCGGGTTCAGCACGCGCCCGCAGTCGTCCACGGCGATGTGCCGCAACGGTTTCACGAAACCTGTCTCGACGTCCACCTCGACCACCGACACGTGCGCCCCGAACGGGAACGTCGCCCCGCCCGGCTTGAAGTCCGTCGTCTCCAGCAGTGGGCGGCCCTCCGCCGCGGCGACCTCGGCCAGCCGATCGTCGCCCGCGGGACCCCCGCCACGCCGAGCCGCCCGTCGGTCAGCACGATGTCGTCCACGCCCGCCTCCAGGCGCGACGCGGCCAGCTCGCGAGCGCGCTCCAGCACCAGGTCCGCCGCCTGCCGCACCACACTGCCGCCCACCTGCAGCGATCGCGAACCGCCCGTGCCGGCGCCGCGCGGCACCGCGGCCGTGTCCGACTGCACGAACTCGACCGACTCCAGCGGGATCCCCAGCGAGTCGGCCACCAGCATCGCGAACGACGTCGCGTGGCCCTGCCCGTGCCCGGACGTGCCAACCTTGATCGCCGCCGTTCCGTCCGCCCGGACCTCCACCGACGCGAACTCGCCGCTGCCGCCACCGGTGATCTCGACGTACGTGCTCACCCCGATCCCCAGCAGCCGCGACTCGCCGGCCGCGATGCGCCGCCGCTGCTCGGCCCGCAGCTCGTCGTAACCCGCGACCTCCAAGGCCTTCCGCAGCGGCAGGTCGTAGTCGCCGCTGTCGTAGCTCGCGCCGCTGAACGTCGTGTACGGGACTCCTCCGGGCGCAGGAAGTTGCGCCGACGGATCTCCGCCGGATCCACGCCCAGCTCCGCCGCGGCCAGGTCCATCAGCCGCTCCAGCATCGCCGTCGCCTCCGGGCGGCCCGCGCCGCGGAACGCCCCGGCCGGCGCAGTGTTGGTCAGCGCCGCTATCGCCGCGTAGCTGATCTTCGGGATTCGGTACACGCCCTGGGCCATCATCCTGGTCGGACCGAGCGCCAGCCCGCCGCCGAACCCGCGGCGGCGAAGCTGTACGGCTACGACGGCGACCGGATCCGTGTGGTGGCGCCGCACGTGGGTGGCGCGTTCGGTGGGACGGTCGGGGTCACGGCCGAGCACGCGGTGGTGATCGAGTCGGCGCGGCGGTTCGGGCGGTCGGCGAAGTGGACGGAGACGCGGTCGGAGAACCTGCAGGCCTCGCCCCAGGGGCGGGCGCAGGTGCAGTACGGCGAGCTGGGGCTGCGGCACGACGGGACGATCGTCGGCCTGCGGTGCCGGGTGGTCGGCGATGCGGGCGCGTACGCGCGGCCCGGAATCCGTGCGGCATCTGGGTCGACACGTAGACCGTCAGGTCGAACTCGCCGTCACCGGGCAGGGCGACGATCGCGTTGCCCTCCATCGGCGCCACCGCCAGACGCTGGTTCTCGATCCGCGCGCGCACCACCACCTCGGCGCCGTCGAGCACCTCGTCGCCCACGGCGTCCCGCTCACCGGCCGCGATGTCCGAGCCGATTTCCGGGAACTGCAGCGGCGCGCCGTCGTCCAGCGCCTGCTCGGGGTCCACCACGACGGACAGCGGCTCGTAGTCCACATCGACCAGTTCGAGCGCGTCCACCGCGGCCGCCACGCTTTCCGCGACCACAGCGGCCACCGGCTCCCCAGCGAAGCGCACCCGGTCGGTGGCCAGCGCGTACCGCTTCGCCCGCGGGTTGAGGTCCATGAACACCGGCAACTCGGCCAGGTCGAAGTCCGCGGCGGTGAGCACCGCGATCACCCCCGGCGCGGCGGCAGCCTCCGCGGTGTCGATGCCGTTGACCAGCGCGTGCGCGAACGGCGACCGGACAAAGGCGACATGGCAGACACCCTCGAACTTCAGGTTGTCGACGAAGGTTCCACGACCACGCACCAGATCCGGGTCCTCGCCCCGCCGGACCTCGGTGCCGAGCAAAGATCCCGCCATGTGACCGACCCTAACCGCCCCGGAGCACCCTGGCACAGAGGTTTCCGGGTGCGCTCGGGGTTCGTCCCCGATGCGCTCAGCACCCACCGCGGCCGACGATGGGGACATGACGAACACAGCGACCACCACGAAGCTCCGCCGCAGCTCCACCGACAAGATGATCGCCGGCGTCGCCGGTGGCTGGGCCCGGCTGATCGGCGTCGACGCGGCCATCATCCGCATCGTCCTCGTCGCCGCGACCCTGCTCGGGTTCGGCGCGCCGATCCTGCTCTACGCGATCTGCTGGATGCTCATGCCGCAGGAGTAACGCAGCAAAAAGCCCGGATGCGCTGTGCGCACCCGGGCTTTCGCCGGACTAGTTGATCAGAAGTCCATGCCGCCCATGCCACCGGTCGGGTCGCCACCCGGAGCGGCAGCAGCCTTCTCCGGCTTGTCGGCGACGACGGCCTCGGTGGTCAGGAACAGGCCCGCGATCGAAGCCGCGTTCTGCAGCGCCGAACGGGTCACCTTGGCGGGGTCGATGACGCCGGCCGCGACCAGGTCCTCGTAGTCGCCGGTCGCCGCGTTCAGGCCGTGGCCCTCCGGCAGACCCTTGACCTTCTCCGCCACGACGCCGCCCTCGAGACCGCTGTTGACCGCGATCTGCTTGAGCGGAGCCTCGACGGCGACCTTGACGATGTTCGCACCGGTCGCCTCGTCACCCGAGAGGCGCAGGCCCTCGAAGGCAGCCTTGGACGCCTGCAGCAGGGCCACGCCACCACCGGCGACGATGCCCTCCTCGACGGCGGCCTTCGCGTTGCGAACGGCGTCCTCGATGCGGTGCTTGCGCTCCTTGAGCTCGACCTCGGTGGCGGCACCGGCCTTGATGACGGCCACGCCGCCGGCCAGCTTGGCCAGCCGCTCCTGCAGCTTCTCGCGGTCGTAGTCGGAGTCCGACTTCTCGATCTCGGCGCGGATCTGGTTCACGCGGCCCTGGATCTGGTCCGCGTCGCCGGCACCCTCGACGATGGTCGTCTCGTCCTTGGTGATGACGGCCTTGCGGGCCTTGCCCAGCAGGTTCAGGTCCGCGTTCTCCAGCTTGAGGCCCACGTCCTCGGAGATGACCTGGCCGCCGGTCAGGATCGCGATGTCCTGCAGGATGGCCTTGCGGCGGTCACCGAAGCCCGGAGCCTTGACGGCGACGGACTTGAAGGTGCCACGGATCTTGTTGACGACCAGGGTGGCCAGGGCCTCGCCCTCGACGTCCTCGGCGATGATCAGCAGCGGCTTGCCCGACTGCATGACCTTCTCCAGGACCGGCAGCAGGTCCTTGACGTTCGAGACCTTCGAGCCGAACAGGAGGATGTACGGGTCCTCCAGGACGGCTTCCTGGCGCTCGGCGTCGGTGACGAAGTAGCCCGAGATGTAGCCCTTGTCGAAGCGCATACCCTCGGTGAGCTCGAGCTCGAGGCCGAAGGTGTTCGACTCCTCGACGGTGACGACGCCTTCCTTGCCGACCTTGTCCAGCGCCTCGGCGATCAGCTCGCCGATGGTGCGGTCCGCGGCCGAGATCGAGGCGGTGGCAGCGATCTGCTCCTTGGTCTCGACCTCCTTGGCGGCCTTGTGCAGCTGCTCGACGACGGCCTCGACCGCCTGCTCGATGCCACGCTTGAGGGCGATCGGGTCGGCACCGGCGGCCACGTTGCGCAGACCTTCGCGCACGAGCGCCTGGGCCAGCACGGTGGCGGTGGTGGTGCCGTCACCGGCTACGTCGTCGGTCTTCTTGGCGACTTCCTTGACGAGCTCGGCCCCGATCTTCTCCCACGGGTCCTCGAGCTCGATCTCCTTGGCGATGGAGACACCGTCGTTGGTGATCGTCGGCGCGCCCCACTTCTTTTCGAGCACGACGTTGCGGCCACGGGGGCCAAGCGTCACCTTGACGGCGTCGGCCAGGGTGTTGAGTCCGCGCTCAAGCCCGCGGCGGGCGTCCTCGTCGAACGCGATCAGTTTGGCCATTGGGGTGTTGTCCTCCGGTAGTGGTCGCTGCCATGACCTGCTTCAGGACTGGCAGCAGGACACTTAGCTCGGCCAGGCTCGGTGCCCGCGACGGACGACCTGCTCGGTGTTCCGAGCCGGCCTCACCGTCCCGACCATTTGGTGCGTTGGCACTCGACGCCGCCGAGTGCCAACGCCTGTTTAGCACTCTCCGGGGGCGAGTGCAAGAACCGCACGTCAGGGGCTCGGTTTGATGGAGATCGTCGCGGGCGGCGGGCCGCCGCCGGTGGACGGGCCGGTCGCGCCGCCGGTGGGACCGACGGGGATGTTGGGCGCGGTGGTCGGCGCGGGCGCGGAGCCGCCGCCGCGATTCACCAGAACGAGGGTCACGACGACCGCCGCGACGACGACGAGCCCGGCCAGGCCCGCCCACAGCCACTTGAGGCCGCCACCCTTCTTCGGCGGCTGCTGCCCGTAGCCGTAGGGCTGTTGCTGGGGCCAGCCCGGGTTCCACGGCTGGCCCTGCGGGGCGTTCGGGTGGAACTGCATGCCGGGGTGGCCGTACGGGCTCCCGGGCGACTGGTGGCCCGGAGGGCCGTAGGGGCCCGGCTGGCCGGGGTGGCCCGGTTGAGCGGCGCCGGGCCGGCCGGGGCGCCCCTGCTGATCGCCGTGGCCCTGCGGGCCGCCGGGACCGGGCTGGTGTCCTTGGCCGTGCGGGCCGGGGTGACCGCCGCTCTGGACCGCGCCTGGCTGCCCGCCGGCCTGACCGACGCCCGGGGCACCAGCGCCCGGCTGGCCACCCGGACCGAGCTGCCCTGACTGGCCGACGCCCGGCGGCCCGCCGGCCTGGCCGACGCCGGGGGCACCAGCGCCTGGCTGACCGGCACCCGGGCCAGCGGCGCCCGGCTGCCCGTTGCCCGGGGCACCAGCGCCCAGTTGCCCGGCGCCCGGCTGCCCGGAACCCTGCCCGGCGCCGTGCGGGCCAGGGTGGCCGCCCGGCTGTCCCGGCGGGTACGGCTGCATGCCGGCCTCCCGTGTCACGACCTGGGGCGGCCCCGGCGGCGTCGTCGAGGCGGCGGCCGGGCCGAGGGCCTTGCGCGCCGCCGTGATCAGCTCGACGCAGTTGTCGTAGCGGTCCGCCGGGGCCTTGGCCATGCCCTTGCGCACGACCTCGTCGACGGCGGAGGGCAGCCCGACCACGCCCGACACCGCGGGCGGTTCGACGGCCAGGTGTCCCTTGATCACCGTCGGCACGTCGCCGCTGAACGGGGGCTGCCCGGTGAGGCACGCGTACAGCACGCACGCCAGCGCGTACTGGTCGGTGCGCCCGTCCAGCGGCTCCCCGCGCAGGTGTTCCGGCGCGGCGTAGGTCGGCGACCCGAGGAAGTCGCCGCCACGGGTGCGGTGACCGGTCGCGCCACGCCGGGTCAGCCCGAAGTCTGCGACGTAGACGTGCTCGCGCGCCGACTCCCGGCTGGTGACCAGCACGTTGGCCGGTTTGACGTCGAGGTGGACCAGGCCGCGGTCGTGCAGGCAGTCCAGCGCGTCCGCGACCTGGTCCAGCAACCGCAGCGTGCGGTCGGGGGAGATCGGTCCGTCCGCGATGAGACTCGCCAGATCCGCCCCGTCGACGAGGCGCATGGCGATGTAGAGCATCCCGTCGAGCTCACCGAAGTCGTACAACGGCACGACGTTCGCGTGATCCACGGCGGAGGTGTTGCGCGCCTCGTCCACGAACCGTTCGCGGAACTCGGCATCGGCACCGAGGTGCTCGCCGATCACCTTCAAAGCCACCTTGCGGCCGAGCCGCACGTCGGTGGCCTTGTACATGACGCTCATGCCACCCTTGCCGAGCACTCCGTCTATGCGGTAGTTGCCCAGCCGGCGACCGGTGAGGTCCCCCGACACATCGCCTGTCACACGGGGCAGCCTAGCCGGAGCTCCTAGGACACCTTGCGGACGTCCGCTGCCTGTGTCCGGCCGTCCCGGCCGGCCTCGATCTGGAACTCGACTTGATCCCCCTCGTCCAAAGTGCGGAATCCGTCCGACTGGATGGCCGAGTAATGCACGAACACATCAGGCCCCTCGGGGGACGCGATGAACCCGTAGCCTTTTTCGGAATTGAACCACTTGACCGTGCCAACAGCCACGGTTTCCTCCTTGCGAAAACCACCGGGAGCCGTGCCCGCCCGGCTCCCGAAGTGGAAGTCACGGTACCGGAGAAACGCGAAGGATCAATAAGATTCAGCGAGATTTACGCGCTTGCACCAATAACGTGCCCGGTCCCGCGAAGTCGATCATGAGTCCTTCGCCCGTCCGGATGGACTGTTGCCCCGAAGGATCCAGCGCCCGCAGGCGGCACTGGACGCTGTCCGGGTAGGCCAGCAGGTGCCCCGGCCGCACGGAGATCAGCTCCCCCGCCGCGAGCTGGAACTGGTCCACCGGCCCGGCGCACGCGAGCACGAGCGGGCCGGTGCCGCTGTAGTGCTCCAGGAACCCGTGTTCGGCGCCGAACATCGCCTGCAAGCCCGGCCACGAGTCGGCGCGCACCGAGGCCGGGCGGGCAAGCACGGCCTGCCGCGCCACGCACCAGCCGGTGCGGCCGTCGAACTCCAGCGGGTAGACGTCGCCGGCCCCGGCGGGCGCGAGGTCGAGCCAGCCGCCTTCCTTGGGCGCGGTGAACACCGACGGCGACTTGCGGCCGCCGGCCACCTCGGTGAGTCCGAAGCTGCTCGCGAACATCGACTCGCCCCGCGCCTGCACAGCTTCGCCGGGACCCAGGATCACTCGGGCGACGCCGAACGCTGGCGTGTGCCGGGTGCGGACCTGCATGCCTCCCCCTCCAGATCAACGAGCGGGGGGAAGTGTTGCACGGCCACCCCGGCGAGGCAGGATGGTCCGCGTGATTTCCGTCGACACCTACCGCGCCGCCGTCACCGAGCTGCTCGGCACCGCCGCGGCGACCGCGCTCCCGCTGGCCGAGTGCCCCGGGCTGGTGCTGGCCGAGGACGTCCCCGCGGGCGTCTCGCTGCCGCCGTTCGACAACTCGGCCATGGACGGCTACGCGGTGCGCGCGGTCGACGTCGCGTCCGCCACCGCCGCGACCCCGGTCGAACTGCCCGTCGCCGAGGACATCCCGGCCGGGCGCACCGACGTGCCGCCGCTGCTGCCGGGCACCGCGCACCGCATCATGACCGGCGCGCCGATGCCGCCGGGCGCGGACGCGGTGGTGAAGGTCGAGGACACCGACGGCGGCACCGAGAAGGTGTCGATCCGGGAACCGGCCGCGGTCGGCACGCACCTCCGCCGCACGGGCGAGGACGTCACCGCGGGCACGGTCGCGCTGCACGCCGGCACCGTCCTCGGGCCGGCGCAGCTCGGGCTGGCCGCCGCGGTCGGCCTGGACCGGCTGACCGTGCACGCGCCGCTGCGGGTGCTCGTGGTGTCGACCGGTTCGGAGCTGGTGACCCAGCCCCAGGAGCTGCGGCACGGGCAGATCTACGAGTCGAACAGCATCATGCTGGCCGCCGCGATCCGTGCGCTGGGCTGCCGGGTCGAGGTGGTGCGCAGCGTGGTCGACGACGTCGAGGAGTTCCGGTCGGCCATCGAGCCGCGGCTGGCGGACGCCGACCTGGTGGTGACCTCCGGCGGGGTCAGCGCGGGCGCCTACGAGGTGGTGAAGGACTCGCTGACCGGCGCGGGCGTCGAGTTCGTCAAGGTGGCGATGCAGCCGGGCGGCCCGCAGGGCAACGGCCGGTGGCACGGGGTGCCGGTGGTGACCCTGCCCGGCAATCCGGTGAGCGTGCTGGTGTCGTTCGAGGTGTTCCTGCGGCCGGCGATCCTGACCGCGCTCGGCCACCGGCAGGTGGACCGGCTGCGGGTGCGGGCGCGGCTCACCGAGTCACTGCGCTCGCCCGCCGGCCGGCGTCAGTTCCGCCGTGGGTTCTACTCGCACCACGACGGCGAGGTGACCGGCGAGGTCGGCCCGCGCGGCGGCCCCGGCTCGCACCTGCTCGCCGCGTTCGCGCAGGCCAACTGCCTGATCGAGCTGCCGGAGGACGTGGTGGACGCGCCCGAGGGCAGCGAGGTGGACGTGCTCGTCCTGCCGACTGGTACCTCAGTGTGACTTCTTGTAACAGTTGGCCTACGAATGGTTACTGATTCGTTTGCGGAGGCTAAAATTCAGCCCCTACGGCACCAGCCCGTCGCGCCGGGCCGCTGGGCCGTCGGGGGGTTCAGCGGCCCGGCGCGACGAATCGAGAGCTCGCGCGCAACGCACCAGCGCCACCGCGGTTTCAGTGGACACCAGCCGGGGTAACGGAACGCTGCCGATGTCCGCGCGCCATGCCTGGAACAGCTCGGAAAGGCGCTCTTCGCGGATGCGCTCCGGGGCCGACATGACGGTTCCTCTCTGCTGTTACTACGGTCTGCATCGGCCGTCGCCACGAATCGTTAGCAACACCCGCCCCGCAAGGGGGCCCGTTCGGCGGGACGCGGAACGGGCCACGCGGACCTGGCGGTAGCGTGGATACCCGGATCGGCGAATCGGCACGCCTCGCCTGGCGTCACGGACCGGTCACACCTTGGACACGAACCAATCGGGACACCGCTTCGATGAGCAGCACTGCGCCGGACAAGGCGAGCAATCCGATCACCCATGCCCTGAACCTCGCGCGCGAGACGTTGCCGCCCATGCACCCGGCCGGGCGACCGTTCGTCGCCGGCGGGGTCGCGGCCACGCTGCTGCTGCGGCGGGCCTGGAAGCCGCTGGGCGCCGTCGGCGCGCTGGCGACCCTGGCGACCGCCGCCTTCTTCCGCGAGCCCAAGCGCGTGCCGCCGGAGCGGGACGACCTCGTCCTCGCCGCGGCGGACGGCATCGTCTCGCTGATCGAGGAGGCCACCCCGCCCGCGGAGCTGGGCCTGCCGGCCGAACCGCGGATGCGGGTCAGCGTGTTCCTGTCGGTCTTCGACGTGCACGTGCAGCGCGTGCCCGCCACCGGGGTGGTGGAGCGCGTCGCCTACCGGCCGGGCAAGTTCCTCTCCGCCGACCTGGACAAGGCCAGCGACGACAACGAGCGCAACTCGGTGCTGCTGCGCACCGAGGCCGGGCACGAGCTGGTGGTCGTGCAGATCGCCGGGCTGGTCGCGCGCCGGATCCTGTGCCAGGTGGCCGACGGCGAGAAGGTCAGGGCCGGGGACACCTACGGCCTGATCCGGTTCGGTTCGCGGGTGGACATCTACCTGCCGCCGGGCAGCGAGGTGCTGGTGCGCAAGGGCCAGCGGACGATCGGCGGCGAGACGCCCCTGGCTTCGCTGCCGGAGCGAGGAGCCTGATCATGGTCCGGGTGATGACACCGTCGGTGCGGCTGCTGCCCAACGCGATCACGGTCCTCGCGCTGTGCGCGGGCCTGTCCGCCGCCCAGTTCGCGCTCAACCGGCAGTTCGTGCTGGCGATCGGTGCGATCGGCGTCGCGGCCGTCCTGGACAGCCTGGACGGCCGCATCGCCCGGCTGCTCGACGCGACGTCCAAGATGGGCGCCGAGCTGGACTCGCTGTCCGACGCCATCTCCTTCGGTGTCTCCCCGGCGCTCGTGCTCTACATCTGGTTCGGCGACACCTCGGGCATCGGCTGGATCGTGTCGCTGACCTTCGCCGTGTGCATCGTGCTGCGGCTGGCCCGCTTCAACACGCTCCTGGACGTGGAGAAGCCGCCGTACGCGAAGGAGTTCTTCGTCGGCGTGCCCGCGCCCGCGGGCGGCCTGTGCGCTCTGATGCCGGTGATCCTGACGCTGGAGTTCGGCGAGGGCTGGTGGTCGTCGGCGCCGGTCGTCTACGTGTGGACGGTGGCGATCGCGCTGCTGCTGATCAGCAGGCTGCCGACGCTGTCGCTGAAGTCGGTCAAGGTGCCGGCGAAGGCCGCCGCGCCGCTGCTGGTCGGGGTCGGCCTCGCGGCGGCGGCGATCATCCAGTACCCGCTGATCGCGCTGGCCGCCGCGCTGCTGCTGTACCTGGCGCACATCCCCTACGCCGTGCGGCGCTACCAGTGGCTGGCCAACCACCCCGAGGCGTGGGGCGTGCCGCTGCGCGAGCGCCGGGCGATCCGGCGCAGCACGAGCCGCCTGCGCCTGCGTCGGCCGCGGATCCGGGTCGCGGGCAACCAGCGGCTCGGCGTGCGCCGGACGACGGACCATGTGGTGCGCGGGGTGCGCACGTACCCGGCGGCGGAGAGCCAGGACCGCTCCCGGCGCCGCAGCTGGCGCCGCATCGGCCTCCGCCAGCGCAACCGCTAGGAAATGGTCACGAGTCGCTTTGCGTGGCGGTGCGGATAGCGGAACCCGCGGTGGTGCAAGCTGCGTATGTGGCACAAGCGGCTCCGCCGCTTAAGAACCTGATTGACCCAGGCCCCGGACGAACAGGTCGAGCTGGTAGCGGAAGTCCTGCACGCAGTCGGTCCCGGCCAGGGCGGGCATCACCCGGTGCAGGTTCGGGTGCCGCTGCGGTGTGACGGTGCGGCGGAACCACTCGACGGCCGGCTCCTCGCGTTCGGCGGCGAGCCCGCCCGCGCCGACCAGCACCGCGCCGAACACCATCCCGATCAGCGACCGGTAGCCGCGCGCCGCGTGGTGGTCGTCGAGCCCGGCGTCCAGCAACGTGCCGAGGATCGCGTCCATCAACCGGACCGCGCCCTCGGACAGCGGGTTGGCCTGCTCGGCGGTGAGGGCGCGGACGACGGCCGGATGGCGGTTGAGCGTCTCGAACGCGTTCAGCCCGGGGCGCGCAGCCGCTCGTCCCACGGCAGCCCCGGGTCCGGTAGCTCGACCTGCTCGAAGACCCGCGCCGCGATGCCGTCCAGCAGGTCCTGCTTGTTCGCCACGTGGTTGTAGAGCGACATCGCCTCCACGCCGAGCTCGGCCGCGAGCTTCCGCATCGACAGGCCGGTCGAGCAGGAGGTGATCACCGAATGCCTGCGCATCGCGATGCAGGCGCCCTCGCAGGCAACCGGCTGGACTCGATCCGCTGGCTCGTGGTCCGGGACCCGGAGCTGAAGGCCCGCGTCGCCGGACCGGTCCGCGCGGTCGGTGAAGCCGCACAGCGCCAGTACGGCCACCTGGTCGCGCCCCGCTCGCTCGCCTCGGCGAAGTTCCTCCTGGACAACATCCACCGCGTGCCGGCACTCGTGCTCACCTGCCTTGCCGGGCGGCCGGACGGCGGCAACGCCGAGCCGACCGGGTTCTACGGGTCGATCTACCCGGCGGTCTGGAGCTTCCAGCTCGCGCTGCGCCCGCGGCCTGGGCAGCACGATCACCGGCTACCACCTGTTCGGCCACGAGCAGGAGGTCGTGCGCCTCCTCGGCATCCCCGAGGGCTTCACGCAGGTCACGTTGCTGCCGGTCGCCTACACGAAGCGGAAGGACTTCCAGCCCGCCGCGCGACCACCGGTCGAGGAGATCACCTACCTCGACCGGTGGGGCGCCCGCGTCAGCTGAGTTCCAGAACGGCCTTGCCGCGCAGCTGGCGGCCGAGCAGCGCCGCGGTCACCTCGGCGTGCCGGAACCAGTCGCCGCGCCAGGTGATCCCGGCGTCGAGGCGCCCCGCGGCCACCTCGGCGGCGAGCCAGGTGAGGTCTTCGGCGAAGTCCGCCCTCGGGTCGGCGAGCAGGAAGAACGTGCTGATCGACCGGTCGTGGCGGCCCTCGGTGGCGAGGAACGCCCCGGAGGGGAAGACCGCGTCCGTTCCCGCGGAACGCCCGACGCTGACCAGCTGCCCACCGGCGTGCAGCTGGCCGAAGGCCGCGACGATCTGCTCGCCCTCGATGTTTGATCACCTCGTGCGCCCCGAGCGCTTCGAGCACGCTCAACTGAGCCCGAACCGCCGCAGCACGTGCAGCGCGGTCAGCCCGGCCACCGGGATCGTGCTGATCGCACCGCCGTCCGCCTCCTCCGGCACGGTGCCGATCGCGGTGGTCCGCACGGCCCGCAGTTCGGCCCAGGCGCCGGTCATGCCCTGCGTGATCACGCGCGTTCCGGCGGCAGGCCCGGAACCGTCGGCGGCGGCTCGCACCACGACGCCCGTCGCGTCCCAGCCCGGCATTCTCCCCTCGGGCAGCTGGCCTGCGTTCACCATGAAGGCCTCGCCGTAGTTGAGCGAGACGGCCTCGACCCGCACGAGGGCCTCGTCCGGCGCGGGCACTGGATCGGGCGCCTCGGCCAGCACCAGGCGGGACCACGACCGAGCAGTTGCTCCCGCTGCGGGAACGCAAGAAGCTGCGCACGCGCCAGGCGCTGGCCGAGACCGCCGTCGCCATGTTCACCGAGCGCGGCTTCGACGCGATCACGCTCGACGAGCTGGTCGACGCGGTCGAGGTCTCCCAGCGGACCTTCTTCCGCAACTTATCGTCCAAAGAGGACGTCGCGCTCACCGCGATCAAGCAGCTGTGGGAGACCTATCTGGGTGTGCTCGCCGAGCAGCCGAGGTCCGGGCCGCTGCCCGGCGTGCTGACCGAGGGGTGCGCGGCGCTGCACGCGCACTCGCTGCGGTACTGCGCCGAGGTCAAGTCCGAGATCGTCCGCGTCCTCGGCGGCCGTCCCGATCTCCAGCTGCGGCTGCTGGTCGAGGTCGTGATCGGGACGTGGAACTGCGCGCTGGCCGAGTGGAGCCCGTCCGGTGAGCGGGACCTGCTGCCGGTCCTCGTAAACCGCGCGTTCGACACCCTTCCGGCCGCGCTCGCCCTAGAGTGAGGGCGTGAGCGCGCCCCAGATCACGTTGACCATCCGGCACACGCCGTCCGCACTCGACACCCGGCGCGGCATCGTCCGCCTGCACCCGGAGGTCCTCGACGCGCTCGGCCTGCGCGCCTGGGACGCCGTGCACCTGACCGGCGCCCGGGTGAGCGCCGCGCTCGCCGCGCCGGGCGACGCGTCCGGGACGCCCGGGTTCGTCTTCGCCGACGACGTGACCCTGTCGAACCTCGGCGTCACCGAGGGCTCGGAGGTCGTGGTCGCGCCGGCGGACGTCACGCAGGCCCGCTCGGTCACCGTCGCCGGGTCGCGGCTGGCCAGCGCGTCGGTGTCGCCGAACACGCTCCGGCTCGCGCTCACCGGGAAGGTCCTGACGGTCGGCGACGCGGTGTCCCTCCTCCCGCAGGACCTCGCGCCGGCTCCGGGATCGGACGTGACAACCGTGCGCGGACAGTTGTCCCGCGCGATCGGCGCCGGCTGGACCACCGAACTGCTCACGGTCACGGCGACCGAGCCCGGCGGGCCGGTCGTGATCTGCCCGTCCACGGTAGTCAGCTGGCGGGACGGCGCCCAGTCGAGTGCACAGTCGAGCGCACCGGCGACGGCGGCCCCGGCCGCCGCCCCACGGGCGGAACCCCAGGTGACCGCCGAGCCCGAGGAGCCCGCCCCGCCGGTCAGCGACCTGTGCGGCGCGCACGACCAGGCCCGCACCCTGGTCGAGTGGGTCGACCTGACGTTCCGGCGTCCCGACCTGCTGGCCCGGCTGGGCACCTCGGCCCGGCTCGGGGTGCTGCTGTCCGGCGCGGAGGGCGTGGGCAAGGCGACGCTCGTCCGGTCGGTCGCCGCAGCCGAGGATTTACGGCTGGTCACGCTGGCCGCGCCGTCGATCGCCGTGCTGGAGCCGAACGCGATCGCCACCCGGCTGCGTGAGGCGATCGATCAGGCCGCCGCGGGCGGTCCGGCGGTGCTGCTGATCACCGACATCGACACGTTGCTGCCCGCCACCCAGCCGCCGCCCGTCGCGACCGTGGTGCTCGATGAGCTGCGGGGCGCGCTGACCCGGCCGGACCTCGCGGTGGTCGCCACCACCGCCCGCCCCGAGGCGTGCGACCCGCGGCTGCGCGCGGCCGACCTGCTCGACCGCGAACTCGCCATCCCGCAGCCGGACGCCCGGATCCGCACCGAGCTGCTGCGCGTGCTGCTGCGCGACGTGCCGCTGGAATCCACTGTGGACCTCGGCGGGGTCGCCGACCGGACACCGGGTTTCGTCGCCGCGGACCTGCTGGCGCTGCGCCGGGACGCCGCGGTGCGGGCCGCGCTGCGGCAGCGAGACGTCGAGGAGCCGCGCATCTCGCAGCAGGACCTGCTGGACGCCCTGCAGTCCGTGCGGCCGATCTCGATGTCCACTTCGGACAGCCTGGCGACCGGCGGGCTGACACTGGAGGACGTCGGCGACATGACCGACGTCAAGCAGTCGCTGACGGAGGCGGTCCTGTGGCCGCTGCGGTACCCGGACTCGTTCGCGCGGCTGGGGATCGCGCCGCCGCGCGGGGTGCTGCTGTACGGGCCGCCCGGTGGCGGCAAGACGTTCCTGGTGCGCGCACTCGCGGGCACCGGCGCCCTGAACGTGTTCGCGGTCAAGGGCGCCGAGCTGCTGGACAAGTGGGTCGGCGAGTCGGAGCGCGCGGTGCGGGAGCTGTTCCGCAAGGCCGCCGACGCCTCGCCGTCGCTGGTGTTCCTGGACGAGATCGACGCGCTCGCGCCGCGCCGCGGCCAGTCCGGTGACTCCGGGGTGTCGGACCGGGTGGTCGCCGCGCTGCTCACCGAGCTGGACGGGGTCGAGCCGATGCGGGACGTGGTCGTGCTCGGCGCGACCAACCGGCCCGAGCTGGTCGACCCGGCCCTGCTGCGCCCCGGGCGGCTGGAGCGGCTGGTGTACGTGCCGCCGCCGGACGCGCAGGCGCGGGCCGACATCCTCCGCGCCACCGCCAGGCACACGCCGTTGGCGTCCGATGTGGACCTGGACGCGGTGGCGGCCGAGCTGGACGGCTACTCGGCGGCGGACTGTGCGGCGCTGATCCGGGAGGCCGCGCTCACCGCGATGCGCGAGTCGCTGGAGGCCGCCGAGGTGACGGCGGCGCACCTGGACACGGCGCGCAAGACCGTGCGGCCCTCGCTGGACCCGGCACAGCTGGCCGCGCTGGAGGCCTACGCGAAGAACCGGGCCTGACACGCGGAAGGGCGGCCGGGAGTGCCGGCCGCCCTTCCGAATGCCCGGGTTCAGGACCCCTTGACCTGCGAGCCCTTGTAGTCGTTGGTGACGATCACGATGACGCCCGGGCTCGCGCCCTGGATGCCCTCGAACCGCGGCTCGACCTTCATGCCGAACGCGGTGGCCAGCGAGCGCGCCGCGGTTTCCTCGTCCGTGCCCGGCGTGAAGTACGCCGTGGTGGTCGGGATGATGCCCTTCGGGTAGTTGCCGACCTCGACGACGTTCCAGCCGTTCGCGCGCAGCTCGTCGGCGGCGCGGGCGGCCAGGCCGTGGATGGTGCTGTTGTTGTAGACCCGCACCGGCACCCACTTGGCGGCGGTCTGGTCGGCGGGCACCCCGCCGTCACCCGCGCCGGGGGCTCCCGTCGCGCCGCCCGGCTGGGTCGCCGTGCCACCGGGCGCGCCCGGCGTCGCGGTGTCCGTCGGCTGCCCAGGCGGTGGCGTCTCGGACGCCGGCGGGACCGGGCTCGACGGGGCCGGCTCCGTCGGGCTCGCGCCCGTGGTCTCGGTCGGCGCGGTCGTGCCCTCCGTGGCCGTCGGGCTCGGCGCCGCGGTCTGGCCGTTGTCCCCGTCGCCGTTCAGCGCGGTGATGCCACCGATCACGACCGCCACGAGAGCGACCCCGATCAGCACCACACCGGCCAGGCGCAGCGGGCGGGACAGGCCCTGCAGAAAGTTCATAGCGCCTCGATCCCCAGTCGCCGGGCGACCCGCTTGCGCTGCCGCGCGGTGCGCATCTTGCGCAGCCGCTTCACCAGCATCGGGTCGGCGCGCATCGCTTCCTCTTTGTCGAGGAGCTGGTTGAGCAGCTGGTAGTACCGGGTGGGCGAGAGGCCGAACTCTTCGCGGACGGCCTGTTCCTTGGCCCCCGCGTAGCGCCACCACTGGCGTTCGAACGCCAGCACCTTGAGCTCACGGGGCGTGAGCCCGCCCTCGTCGCCGGTGGGCTCGGGCGACGGCCGGTCGCCTCCGGCCATCGACTCCGCGGCGTCCATCTGACTCCTCAAATCGCAAACCACACGGTTGTGATCCCGCGGGCGTCATTCAACCACGGGTCGAGGGTCCGGTTGTGGGATCACGGCCCGGCGCGTCACGGCTCGTCCGCTGGGTACGATCGCGGATTGTGACCATCCACCCGATCCGGATCGCCGGCGACCCGGTGCTGCACAACCCCACCCGCGAGGTGGAGAAGTTCGACGACGAGCTGCGCACCCTCACCGACGACATGTTCGAGACCATGTACGCCGCCGAAGGGGTGGGGCTGGCGGCCAACCAGATCGGCGTCGACCTGCGCGTCTTCGTCTACGACTGCCCCGACGACCAGGGTGTGCGGCACAAGGGCCTGGTGGTCAACCCGAAGCTGGAGACCTCCGAGATCCCGGAGACCATGCCCGATCCCGACGACGACTGGGAGGGCTGCCTGTCCGCGCCCGGCGAGTCGTACCCGACGGGGCGGGCGAGCTGGGCCAAGGTCACCGGCTTCGACCTGGACGGCAACCCGATCGAGGTCGAGGGCACCGGGTACTTCGCGCGCTGCCTGCAGCACGAGACCGACCACCTGGACGGCTACATCTACCTGGACCGCCTGGTCGGCCGCCACGCGCGCGACGCGAAGCGCATGCTCAAGCGCAACAAGTGGGGCGTGCCCGGCCTGTCCTGGCTGCCCGGCTCGGAGTGAGCTTTCGCCCTTGGTGAACCGGGCGGTCGTCTCCCGTCTGCGAGCGCACACTGGTTACTGATGTAAGTGTGTAATCGCGGGGTGGTGGTCGCGTGGATGACTTCGACGCCCTCGACGCCTATTCACGCTCGGTGAGCACGGTGGCCGCCGAGGTGACGCCGCACGTGGCGAGCGTGCGGCTGCCCAGGGGCAGCGGTTCGGCGGTCGTGTTCGCCGACGACGGGCACCTGGTGACGAACGCGCACGTGGTCGGCGGTGGCACGCACGGCACGGCGACGTACTCGGACGGCACCGAGGCGCGGTTCACGGTGGTCGGCGCGGATCCGTTGTCGGACCTGGCCGTGCTGCGCGCGTCGGAGGCGCCGAGCGCGGCCCGGATGGGCGACGCGGACAAGCTGGTCGTCGGGCAGCTCGTGGTGGCGATCGGCAGCCCGCTCGGGCTCGCCGGTTCGGTGACCGCGGGCGTGGTCAGCGCGCTGGGCCGGTCGCTGCCGGTGCAGACCCGCAGCGCCGGGCGGGTGATCGAGAACGTGATCCAGACCGACGCTGCCCTGAACCCGGGCAACTCGGGCGGCGCGCTGGCGGATTCGGCAGGGCGGGTGGTGGGGGTCAACACGGCGGTCGCCGGGTTCGGCCTCGGTCTCGCGGTGCCGATCAACGAGACCACCCGGCGGATCATCGACACGCTGCTGGTGGAGGGCCGGGTGCGGCGGGCGTACCTCGGGGTGGTCGGGGTGCCGGCGCCGTTGCCGGACGAGGTCGCCGAGCACACCGGGCAGCACGCCGGGCTGCGGATCGTGGAGGTGGTGCGCGGCGGGCCGGCCGAACGGGCGGGGCTGCGGCCGGGCGACCTGGTGCTGACCGTGGGGCGGTCGCGGATCACGGACGCGCAGGACATCCAGCGGCAGCTGTTCGCCGAGGTGATCGGCACGCGGCTGGCCATCACGGTGCTGAGGAACGGCGCGATGGTCGACGTGTTCGCGACGCCGAGCGAACTGGTGAGCTAGAAGGCCGCGGTGGCGAGCACGAGGTCGAACGGCGCGGGGAGGCGGATCTCCTCGCCGAACGAGACCTGCTCCGAGCGGCGGTAGTGCCCGTCGACGGGATCCGAGAACAGGGTGACCGACGGTTTCGGCTCCGCGTACCGGTCGATCAGGAGGTAGAGGGGCACCGGCGCTTGCACGTAGGCCCAGAGCTTCTCGACGCGATCCGTGCGGGCGTTGCCCCGGGAGACGATCTCCACCACCAGTTCCGCGGCCTCCGCCGGAACGGGCACGTTGTCCGGGCGCGACAGCAGTTCGTGGCGTGGAACCACCACCAGGCCGGGCACGTAGAGCCGGCTCGCGCTCCGAATGGAGACGCCGAGCTTCTGGAGGATGGCCCGATCCTCGGGAACCGCTCGCGCCAAGGCGCGATGGACCGACGCAGCGATCCTGCTGTGCCCGTTGCCGACGGGCGGCGTCAACCGCGCCCTTTCCCGGTGATCTCCGCCCGCCACCCCTCGGGCACGTCGCGGTTCTGCCACTCGCGAAGCCGGGTTTCCCAGTTTGCCCACGCACCGCAGCCTAGAACGGCGTTTCCCGTGGTCAACCGCGGTCCGGCACGTCAGTCCGCGGTCCTCAGGCGAGCTTCAGCAGCAGCTCGCTCAGCTCCGCGGGCATCGTGATCATGCAGTCGTGGCCCGTGGGCAGTTCCCAGACCTCCGCGGGCGTTCCGTTGGGCTGCACGGCGGGCACGGCGCGGCGCGAGAAGCCCTCCGGCTTGACGGCGCAGTGGATGTGCGTCCGCGGGATCGACCGCGTCGCCGGGTTGTCGAGTCGCACCGGTTGCTGCAGGCAGCGCACCGGCTGGTCGGACAGCATCGTGCGCAGCCAGGCGATGTCGTCGGTGACGCCGAACAGGCCGGCCGGCGGCGGCTCGGGCACCGGCGGGACGCCCCAGCCGCTTTCGGACGTCAGCGCGAGGTCGATCAGCGCCTGGGTGACGGACAGGACGTCCGCCGCGGATTCGCCGTCCTCGGGGACCATCGCGTCCAGGTACACCAGGCGCGCGATCCGGTCCGGCCGCTCGTTCGCCACCGACGAGATCACCAACCCGGCGTAGCTGTGCCCGACGAGCACCACGTCGGCGAGGTCCTCCTCGCGGATCAGCCCGGCGACGTCCGCCACGTGTGTGTCGAGGCCGACCTCGGGGCCGGCCAGGTGCGCCTTGTCGCCGTCGCCGGTCAGCGTCGGCGCGAGCACGCGGTGCCCGGCCGCCTCCAGCAACGGCGTCACCCGCGTCCAGCACTCCCCGGTGTGCCACGCGCCGTGCACCAGCAGGTAGGTCGTCATCGATCGCTCCGATCAGAAGCGGGACACTGTCCCGGTTAACATACGGGACCGTGTCCCGCTTCCACCGGGTGGGAGAATGGGCCGCGTGGACGACAGCGCACCCAAGCGGGCCGACGCGCGGCGCAACCAGAAAGCCCTGCTCGACGCGGCGGCCGCGGTCTTCGTCGCGTCCGGCGTGGAGGCGCCGATCCGCGACATCGCGGCCAAGGCGGGCGTCGGCACCGCCACGATCTACCGCCACTTCCCCACGAGGGCGGACCTGATCATCGCCGTCTACCGGCACCAGGTGGAGGCGCTCGCCGAGGCCGGACCGGCGCTGCTCGCCGCCAGCGCGACCCCGTACGCCGCCCTCGCCCAGTGGCTCGACCAGTTCGTCGACTTCGTGATCACCAAGCAGGGCCTGCCCGCGGTGTTGCAGTCCGACGCCCCCTGCTACGACCCCCTGCACTCCTACTTCCTGGAGCGGCTCGTCCCGGTCTGCACACAGCTGCTCGAAGCCGCGTCGGCCGAGATCCGCGGCGGCCTCGACGCGTACGAGCTGATGCGCGGCATCGGCGGCCTCTGCGCGGGCGCGAGCAGCAAGCACCCCTACGACGCGCGCCGCCTGGTCGGCCTCCTCGTCGCGGGGCTCCGTCGGCCGGACTGAAGACCTATCGCGTGGCGTGCGGCGCCGCGGTGGAGCGACGACACGGCCAGCCCGCCGAGCACGCCGGCCGCCCCCAGCAGCGACAGCGCGCCCAGCGCGAACACGCCGACCGTCGCCCCGGCCCGCGTGGAGGCGATCGCCGCGAAGAGGACCAGTGCCGCCGCCAGCACCGCGATGAGCACCCGCAGCGAAGCCCACGGCCACCGGTCCGCGAGCCGCCCACCGGCGAGGTTCCCGCACAGCGCGCCCGCGCCGAACACCATCAGCAGCACGACCACCCCGCCGGGCGGGAAGATCCGGCCGAGGATCGGCGACAGGTGGGTGTAGGCCACGAAGAACCCGGTCTCCGTCACCAGCGTCACCACACCAGCACCGGCCGCGTCACCAGCGCCCGCAGCTCCGGGCCCCAGCCGCGGCGGCTCCGCGGTCCGGGTGGCCGGCACCAGCAGCGCCACCGCCGCCATCGCGGCCAGCGCCACGACCGCCAGCAGCCAGAACGACGTCCGCCGCCCGTACGCCTCACCCACGAGGGTGCCCAGTGGCGCGCCGAGGACGGTCGCGAGGTTCAGCCCCGTCGACACGAACGCGATGGCTCACCCGCGCTTCGACGGGTGGACCATCGACGCGGCCAGCACGAGCGCGATCGCGAAGAACGTGCTGTGCGTCGGCGCGGTGACCACCCGCGCCGCCAGCAGCACGCCGAACCCGGTCGCGCTCGCCGCGAGCGCGTTGCCCGCCGCGAACAGCGCGACCAGCCCGAGCAGCGCCGCCTTGCGCGGCACCCTCAGAGTCGCGGCCGTCACGAGCGGGCCGCCGATGGTCACCGTCAGCGCGTACCCGGCCACGAGCAGGCCGGCCGAGGGCACCGGCACCCGCAGGTCGGCCGACAACGCGGGCAGCAGTCCGATCACGAGCGTCTCCGCCGTGACGACCACGAAGAGACAGGCGCCGAGCGCGATCAGCGCGGCCGTGGTTCGCATGACCGTCAACCTAGGGGCTGACATCGGTGTGAATCTCCAGCGCGGGTGAGCGGTCTCACCGTCGCGCTCTTGAGGTCTGCCGCGCGACGTGGCATGGTCGGACGGACAACCGAACACGCGGGAGCTCGCGCCTTGGCGGGCTGAGAGGGCGGCTGGTGTCCGTTGGGACCCGGCGCCGCCGACCGCTGAACCTGACCGGGTAATGCCGGCGTAGGGAGTATTTCTAGTGACGACGCTGGAAAACGGCAAGAACGTCGCGCCGACCGTGACCACCGGGCCGATCACCGGATCCCGGAAGGTCTACCACCACACCGAAAACGGGCTGAAGGTCCCGGCCCGCCGCATCGAGCTGACCAACGGCGACCACTTCGACGTCTACGACACCTCCGGCCCGTACACCGACCCGGACGTCGCGATCGACGTCCACAGTGGACTTGCGCCGCTGCGCGCCGAGTGGATCGCGAACCGGGAGCACAACACGCAGCTCGGCTTCGCCAAGGCCGGCGTGATCACCCGCGAGATGGAGTTCATCGCCGCGCGCGAGCGGGTCACGCCCGAGTTCGTGCGGGACGAGGTGGCCGCGGGTCGCGCGGTCATCCCGGTAAACCGCAACCACCCGGAGAGCGAGCCCGCGATCATCGGGAAGAACTTCCTGGTGAAGGTCAACGCGAACATGGGCAACTCGGCCGTGTGGTCGTCGGTCGAGGAGGAGGTCGACAAGATGGTGTGGGCGACCCGCTGGGGCGCCGACACGATCATGGACCTGTCCACCGGCAAGCGCATCCACGAAACCCGCGAGTGGATCATGCGCAACTCCCCGGTCCCGGTCGGCACCGTGCCGATCTACCAGGCCCTGGAGAAGGTCGACGGCGATCCGGCCAAGCTGTCCTGGGAGGTCTACCGGGACACCGTGATCGAGCAGTGCGAGCAGGGCGTGGACTACATGACCGTGCACGCAGGCGTGCTGCTGCGCTACATCCCGCTGACCGCGAACCGGGTCACCGGCATCGTCTCCCGCGGCGGCTCGATCATGGCGGCGTGGTGCCTGGCTCACCACAAGGAGTCGTTCCTCTACACGCACTTCGAGGAACTCTGCGAGATCCTGCGCGCCTACGACGTGACGTTCTCGCTCGGTGACGGCCTTCGCCCCGGCTCGATCGCGGACGCCAACGACCGCGCCCAGTTCGCGGAGCTGGAGACGCTCGGCGAGCTCACCCACATCGCGCGCGCCCATGACGTCCAGGTGATGATCGAGGGTCCCGGCCACGTGCCGATGCACAAGATCAAGGAGAACGTGGAGCTGGAGGAACGGCTCTGCGGCGAGGCTCCGTTCTACACCCTCGGTCCACTCACGACGGACATCGCGCCGGCCTACGACCACATCACCTCCGCCATCGGCGCGGCGCAGATCGGCTGGTACGGCACGGCGATGCTGTGCTACGTCACGCCGAAGGAGCACCTCGGCCTGCCCAACCGGGACGACGTGAAGGCCGGCGTGATCGCCTACAAGATCGCCGCGCACGCCGCGGACCTCGCCAAGGGCCACCAGTACGCCCAGGACTGGGACGACGAACTGTCCAAGGCCCGCTTCGAGTTCCGGTGGACCGACCAGTTCAACCTCTCGCTCGACCCGGACACCGCGCGCTCGTTCCACGACGAGACGCTGCCCGCCGAGCCCGCCAAGACGGCGCACTTCTGCTCGATGTGCGGGCCGAAGTTCTGCTCCATGCGGATCACGCAGGACGTCCGCAAGTACGCCGAGGAGCACGGGCTGTCCACTGTGGATGCCATCGAGGCTGGGATGCAGGAGAAGTCGGCCGAGTTCGCCGAGAACGGCAAGCAGGTCTACCTCCCGGTGGTCCAGCCGTAATGAGCGTCACCCCGAAGACCGCGCTGACCATCGCGGGGAGCGATTCCGGCGGTGGGGCGGGGATCCAGGCCGACCTGCGGGCGTTCTTCGCCTGCGGGGTGCACGGGATGACCGCGATCACCGCAGTCACCGTGCAGAACTCCGTCGGCGTGCAGGGCTTCACCGAGATCCCGCCGGACGTCGTGTCGGCGCAGATCAAGGCGGTGGCCGGAGACATGGGCGTGGACGCGGCCAAGACCGGCATGCTGGCGACGGCGGAGATCATCACCGCCGTCGCCAAGACGCTCGACGAGGTCCACATCGGACGCAACGCGGACGTGCCGTTCGTGGTGGACCCGGTGGCGGCATCCATGCACGGGGACGCCCTGCTGCGTGAGGAGGCGCTGGAGGCCATCCGCACGGAGCTGTTCCCGCGCGCGACCCTGGTGACCCCGAACCTGGACGAGGTCCGGCTGCTCACCGGCGTCGAGGTCACCGACAGAGCCAGCCAGCGCGACGCGGCGCGGGCGCTGCTTGCCCTGGGCCCGATGTGGGTGCTGGTCAAGGGCGGGCACCTCTACGACGACCCGGAGTGCGTGGACCTGCTGTCCGACGGCGTGCAGGTCATCGAGCTGTCCGCACGGCGGATCGACACGCCGCACACGCACGGCGGCGGGGACACGCTGGCCTCGTCGATCACCGCGTTCCTCGCCAAGGGGCTCGGGGTGCCGGACGCGGTGGACGAGGGCAAGCGGTTCATCGAGCGGTGCGTGGCCGAGGCGTACCCGCTCGGCGAGGGTGTCGGGCCGGTGTCCCCGTTCTGGCGGCTCGCTTGATCGGCGGGTTTGCGACACTGGGGGCATGAGCCAGAACGCGAGTCCGCCCGCCGCCCTGACCATCGCCGGATCCGACTCCGGTGGTGCCGCGGGGTTGCAGGCGGACCTGCGCACGTTCCTGACCTGCGGGGTGCACGGCCTGGTCGCGGTCACGGCGGTGACCGTGCAGAACACGCTTGGCGTGCACGACCGCTCCGACATCCCGGCGCGGATCGTGGCCGGGCAGATCGAGGCGGTCGCCGCGGACATGGGGATGCAGGCCGCGAAGACCGGGATGCTGGCCTCCGCGGAGATCATTGAGGCGGTCGCGGAGGCGTGTGACCGGGCGGAGATCGGGCGGGACTCGAAGGTGCCGTTCGTGGTCGACCCGGTGGCTGCGTCGATGCACGGGCACCCGCTGTTCGACGCGGCCGGGCTGGCCGCGCTGCGGGATCTGCTGCTGCCGCGGGCCGCGGTGATCACGCCGAACCTGGACGAGGTGCGCCTGCTGACCGGGATCGAGGTGACCGACCGCGCGGGCATGCACGACGCGGCGGTGGCGCTGAAGGAGCTCGGACCGAAGTACGTGCTGGTGAAGAGCGGGCACCTGACCAGTGACCCGGAGTGCGTGGACCTGCTCTACGACGGCCGCACGTTCGTCGAACTGCCCGGGCCGCGCTTCTCCACGCCGCACACGCACGGCGCGGGAGACGCGATGGCGTCGGCGCTGACCGCGGGCCTGGCGCGGGGCATGTCGATGCCGGAGGCCGCGCGGTTCGGGAAGTGGTTCGTCAGCAACGCGGTCGCGAACTCCTACCCGATGGGCGCGAAGGTCGGCCCGGTATCCGCCTTCTGGCGGCTCGCACCAGAAACCCGCTAGCCCGGGCCGGGCCGGGCCGCACCCGGCACGGCCCGCGAGTCCCACCCTCCCGAGCGCGAGTCCCACGCTCCGGGCGGCAAATTCAGCGCGCCCGGGCGTGAGCGGCGCTTCCCAGCCACCGCGAACCCAGGGCGCGGTCAGCTCTCGTCGCCGGCCAGCAGTGCTTCCAGCGCCGGCAGCGCCTGCCCGAGTGCGGCCTGGTGCTCCGGCGACAGGCGGTCGATCCGCTTCTGCAGCTCGTGCACGCGCGTCGACCGCAGGCCGAGCAGCATCCGCTCGCCCTGCGGGGTGGCCGTCGCCAGCCAGGCGCGCCGGTCGATGGGATCGGGCTCGCGGCTCGCCCAGCCCGCGTCGACCAGCGAGGCGACTATCCGCGACATCGTCGCGGCCGCCACGCCCTCCTTCGCCGCCAGGTCGCCGAGCCGCATCGGCCCGAAGGCGACCAGCGTCGACAGCGCGGAAATGGAGCCGTGGCCGGGCCCGGGTGTGCCTGCCTGCCGCAGGGACCGGGACAGCCGGCCGACGGCGAGGAACAACCGCCCAGCGACATCCTCGGTTGACTCAACCACTCTCGAGCTCCTTCGCCTCGCCGACCGCCCGGGTGCGGTAAACCATACGTGCTCGCCGCGGCAAACCGAGGTGAAGCCGGGTTTTTCAGCGCGGCGGGCTGGACGCGTGCGCCCAGAACCGCTGCGGGATCCGGCCCGCCTGCCGCGCCAGCCGTCCGGCGACCACCGCCGAGCGCATCGCGTACGCCATCCGTTCGGGGTCCTGCGCCCTGGTCACCGCCGTGGACAGCAGCACCGCGTCGCACCCCAGCTCCATCGCCAGCGCCGCGTCGGAGGCCGTGCCAATGCCCGCGTCGAGGATGATCGGCACGCCGGCGCGGGCCACGATCAGCTCGATGTTGTGCGGGTTGCGGATGCCCAGCCCGGTGCCGATCGGCGCGCCCAGCGGCATCACCGCGGCACAGCCGGCCTCCTCCAGCCGCAGCGCGAGCACCGGGTCGTCGTTCGTGTAGGCGAACACGGTGAAGTCGTCGGCGACGAGCTGCTCCGCCGCGTCGAGCGTTTCGACCGGGTCCGGCAGCAGCGTCCGGTCGTCGGCGTGCACCTCGAGCTTGATCAGGTCGGTCTCCAGCGCCTCGCGGGCCAGACGCGCGGTCAGCACGGCCTCCGCGGCGCTGCGGCAGCCCGCGGTGTTCGGCAGGAGCCGGATGCCGAGGCGGCGCAGCAGGTCCAGCACGCCGGAGCCGCCCTCGGCGTCCGCGCGGCGCAGCGCGACCGTCGTCAGCTCGGTGCCGGACGCGACGAGCGCCCGTTCCAGCACCGACAGGTTCGCCGCGCCGCCGGTTCCGATGATCAGCCGCGAACCGAGCTTGTGCTCGCCGATCACGAGCTGGTCGCCGTCGAACATGACCTCACCCACCTTGCACCGCCGTCAGGATCTCCAGCCGCGCGCCCGCGGGGACGGCCCTGGCCGCCCACTCGCCGCGCCGCACGACCTCGCCGTTCATGGCGACCGCGACGCCGCGCTCCGGCGCGTCGACCGCCTTCAGCACGTCGGTCACCGTCGCGTCGTCGGGGACCTCCCGCCACTGCCCGTTGACCTGCACTTCCATCAGACCCCTCCTGTTCCGAGCCGGGCCGGGTCCGCCGCGAGCGCCTCCTCGGGCGTTTTCTCCCCAGCCAGCCAAGCCACGACGGCGTCGGCGGTGACCGGCGCCATGAGCAGACCGTTGCGGTGGTGACCGGTCGCGGCGAGGACGCCGTCGCCGAGGTCACCGATGAACGGGAGCGTGTCGGTGCTGGCCGCGCGCAGCCCGGCGGCGGTCTCGACCAGCTCGTACTCGTCGATGCTGGGGAAGATCCGCTCGGCGCCTTCGAGCAGCTCGCGCACGCCGCGGGCGCTGACAGTGTCGTCGAAACCGGCCTCGTACTGCGTCGCGCCGAGGACCAGCTCGCCGCCTTCGCGCGGCACGAGGTACACCGGTCGCCCCTCGACGACGGCGCGCACCGTGCGCGTGGGCGGCGGCAGGCTCGTGCGCCGCGCGCGCAAGCGGAGGATCTCACCCTTGAGCGGGCGGACACCTCGCGCGAGCACCGGGTGCAACCGGGCGCTGTGCGCGCCGGCGGCGATGACCACGACGTCGCACGGGACCTCGCGGTGGGCCGTGCGGACGCGGCCGGGTTCGACAGCCGTCGCCTCGTCGCCGGTGAACTCCGCGCCGTGCCGGAGCGCGGCGGCTTCGAGCGCGCGGAGCAGCTTGCGGTTGTCGACCGCCAGGTCGCCGGGCACAAGCAGGCCGCCGCGCACCGCGCCCAGCCCGGGTTCGAGCGCGCGCAGCCTGCGGCCGGTGACCTGTTCGACCTCGCGGCCGACCGACCGCAGGTAGCCGGCGACGATGTCCAGCTGGTCGGCGTCGGCCCGGTCCAGTGCCACGACAACCGTGCCTGCCCGGGACAGCCCGGGGTCGCCGCCGTCCGCGGCAAGCGCTTGCGCGAACGCCGGCCAGCGCCTCAGGGACTCCTCGCCGAGCGCGAGGGACTCCTCTTCGCCGGGCCAGGCCTCGGTGACCGGGGCCAGCATGCCACCGGCGACCCAGGACGCGCCACGGCCGGGCGCGGGATCGACGACGGTGACGCGGTGCCCGGCCGCCGCGGCGCGCCACGCCACGGACAGGCCGATGACCCCGCCGCCGACGACGGCCACGTGCTGGTTGCTCATGAGAATCACGCTCCCTGCGCCGGCATGATCCGGATCAGGTTCCACGGTCGGAGCGCTGACAGCTCCCTCTCAGCCCGTGGCTCGGGCTCCCGTGCGGACACCTCCACCCTAACGTGCGAGATAGGGTTCAGGCCATGCCAGGGCTCAGTGGTGACGAGATCAGGAAACGCCTCGACGCGGCGCGGCTCTACCTGTGCACCGGGGACCGGCCGGATCTGGCCGAGTTCGCGGACGCCGCGCTGGCCGGTGGCGTGGACATCATCCAGCTGCGGGACAAGCGGGACGGGGCGCCGCTGGAGGCCCGTCAGGAGCTGGCCGCGCTGGAGATCCTGGCGGAGGCGTGCGCGCGGCACGGGGCGCTGCTGGCTGTGAACGACCGGGCGGACATCGCGGCGGCCGTCGACGCCGACGTGCTGCACCTGGGGCAGGACGACCTGCCGGTGCCGCTGGCGCGGCGGGTGATCGGCGACGAGCCGGTGATCGGCCGCTCGACGCACGACCGTCCACAGGCCGAGGCCGCGGCTGTGGAAGAAGGTGTGGACTACTTCTGCACCGGCCCCTGCTGGCCGACGCCGACGAAGCCCGGCCGGCCGGCGCCGGGCCTGGACCTGGTGCGCTCGACCGCGGCGCTCGGCACCGCGCGCCCGTGGTTCGCCATCGGCGGCATCGACGCGGAACGGCTGCCGGAGGTGCTGGCGGCGGGCGCGTCGCGGATCGTGGTGGTGCGGGCGATCACCGAGGCCGAGGACCCGGCCGCGGCTGCCCGAGCGCTGCGGGCAGAGCTGGGCTGAGGCGGGCTCTCGGGCCGGACGCGGTAGAGCCGCCAGCAGTCGCGCCGAGGCCGGGCAGGCATCAACGCGACCGGTTGCCCGAGGCGCCGGGCGCGTCACCGATCTGGTAGCCATCACCGAGGCCGAAGACCCGGCCGCGACCGCCCGAGCACAGCTCGACCGAGCCGGACCCGCTGGCCCAGACGCGGCAGAGCCACCAACAGCCCGCGCCGAAGCCGCTGCCCGGCGGCCGACATCACCGCGACCAGCTGCCGGAGGCGCCGGGCGCGGGCGCGTCACCGATCGTGGTCGTGCGGGCCATCACCGAGGCCGAGCCGTTGTGCGCTGCACGCGCGACCGGGACACGCCGGCGAGATCGGAGCGGGTGCCGGACAAAAAACAAGCCCTCCGCGAAAACTCGCGAAGGGCCTGTGGTCAGCTTCGGATCAAGGGCTGCTCGGCGCGGTCGTCGCCGTTTCGGATGCGGCGGACGGTGTCTCCTGGACGCTGGTGCTCGGCGTCGTCGTCACGGGGGACTCGGTCTGCTCGGCGCTGGACGACCTCGTCGGCGTGCTGCTCGTGCTCGCCGGCGCCCGCTCTTCCTCGCTCGTCGAGCTCTCGGTGACCGTCGTGACCTGCGTGGTCGTCGGCTCGGCACCACCGGAACCGCCGACCACCCGGCCCAGCGTCGTCCCGGTGCCGCCGGACACGGTGCTCCCGGTCGCGGCCTCGAAGCCGGTGATCGCCAGCATCCCGACCACGAACGCCACCACACTGGTCGCGACCGCGAGCGTCCACCGGCTCTTCCACCAGGGCTTCGCACCGGCGGGCGGGGCGGCCTCCTCCTCGACCGGCTGGTCCACCGGCTTCGGGATGAACACGGTCTTCTCGCCGCCCCCGGATCCGCCCTGCCCGGCGACTGGCATCCGGCGCGTCGTGCCGGACAGCGGTGGCGTGATCGGGTGCACGACCCTCGTCGGCATCTCGGTCAGCTGTGTGGCCGGTCTTCGCTGCGCCGCCCCGTTCTGCTGGTGCCTGACCAGCGGGTGCGTCGACCGCGGCGCGACCGCGGGCGGCACGACCTTCGTCTGCTGCCGGGTCTCCGCCACCGCCAGCAGCTCGGCCGTCTTGCGCGCCGCCGCCCGCGTGCTGCGCAGCGACCGCAGGTAGATCTCGCTACCCACGGTCGTCACGATGCTCGCGACACCGGCGCCGATGACCGTGCCCGCCACCCCCAGCGTGGAGCCCAGGAAAGCAGCCGTCACCGCGGCCAGCGCCGACGCCACCACCTGCGCCGGAGACAGCCCGGACTTCTTCTCGGCGCTCTCTTCCTTCTCCTCGGTCATGATCGCGGTGTGTCGCTCTCCCTCTCGTGTTAACCCCATCGTGTCCAACGTGTTTGTCGATTGAGATGCTCCCAGCGTTGCCGGATGGTGACGCAGGCCACCCTCAACGTCCACAATGGACACGACGGGCTTAACAATCCTTTGACAACGCAAGGGATCTTGGGGAGTTACGGGCGCCGCAGCGTGGTCACGAACTTGTACCGGTCGCCGCGGTAGATGGACCGCACGAATTCGACCGGTTTGCCGTCCGCGGCGAACGAATGCCGCGACAGCAGGAGCATCGGGGTGCCGACGTCGGCGCCCAGCAGGTCCGCCTCCTGCGGCCCGGCCAGCGCGGTCTCGATCGTCTCCTCCGCGCTGTCCATCTCCACGCCGTAGTGCTCCCGCAACACCGCGTACAGGGAACCGCCGGCCGACACGTGTTTGCGCAGGCCGCGGAACCGTCCGAGCGGCAGGTGCGTGGTCTCCAGCGCCATCGGCTCGCCGTCGGCCAGCCGGAGGCGGCGCATCCGCAGCACCTTCGCGCCGTTGCGGATGCCGAGCAGCTTCGCCAGCTCGGGCTCGGCCGTCAGCTCCTCGACCTCCAGCAGCTTCGACGACGGCTCGCGCCCCTTCGCCCGCATGTCCTCCGTGTAGGACGACAGCTGCAGCCGCTGCGCGAGCTTCGGCTCGGCGGCGAACGTGCCCTTGCCCTGCACCCGGTGCAGCCTGCCCTCGGCGGTCAGGTCCGCCAGGGCCTGCCGCACCGTGGTGCGGGAGACCGCGAACTCGGTGGCCAGCGAGCGTTCGGTGGGAATCGGCGAACCCGGCGGCATCGTCTCCAGCAGGTCGAGCAGATGCTGCTTCAACGCCCAGTACTTCGGTTCGCGCTGACCGCGCGTGGCTGACTCCAACATGACCGACTCCTCCTCGAACCGCGCCTCCGGCGCAGGATGAAACTACCCTTTCCGGATGGGAACGCACCCGGGGTAGCATTGGTCTAGACCTCCGAAGGGATTCAGCATGAGCAACCCCGGACAGCACATGGCCGCGGAAATCGCCGAACAGCCCGCCGTTCTGGGCGGTCTGGTGGCCCGCCGCAGGGAGATCGCCGACGTCGCCGCCGCCATCTCCCGGCGCCCGCCGCGGTTCGCCCTCCTGGCCGCGCGCGGCTCCAGCGACCACGCGGCGCTGTACGCGAAGTACCTCATCGAGGTCCTGCTCGGGCTGCCCGCCGGACTTGTCTCGCCCTCCACGGTGACCCTCTACGGCGCGCGTCCCGACCTGCGGGACGTGCTGCTGGTGTCGGTCAGCCAGAGCGGCGGCTCGCCCGACCTGCTCGAGTTCACCCAGATCGCCCGCAAGCAGGGCGCGCTGACCGTCGCGGTCACGAACACCCCGGCCTCGCCGCTGGGCGGCGCCGCCGAGCTGGCCGTCGACATCGGCGCCGGCAGGGAGACCGCGGTGGCCGCCACCAAGACGTACTCCGCGACGCTGCTCGCGTTGTACCTGCTCATCGACGCCGTCCGGGGCGGCGACTCGTCGGCCGCGGCCGAGATCGAACCGCTGGCGCGGCAGGCGCTGGAGGTCGACGTGCAGCGCGCCGTGGACCGGTACCGCTTCGTCGACCGGATCATCACCACCGGCCGCGGCTACTCCTACGCCACCGCGCTGGAGTCCGCGCTCAAGCTCGCCGAGACCAGCTACCTCGCCGCCCGCGCATACAGCGGCGCGGACCTGCTGCACGGACCGGTCGCGGCCGTCGACGAAGAGACCGCGGTGCTGGCGATCACCGGCGCCGGACGGGGCGGGGCCGCCCTGCGCGACGTGCTGGCCGCGGTCACCGAGCGCGGCGCCGACGTGCTGGCGCTCGGGTCGTCGGCGGGCGAGGCGCCCGCCGCGCTTCGCATCCCGGTACCGTCCGTGGCCGAAGAACTCGCGCCAGTGCTGGAGGTGCTGCCGGTGCAGCGGATCGCGCTCGGGCTGGCGCTGGCCCGCGGCTTCGACCCGGACCGCCCGCGCGGGCTGAACAAGGTGACCAGGACGCGATGAAGTTCGTCCTCGGGGTCGACGCGGGTGGCACGTCCACGCGTGCGCTGGCGGTGGCCGCGGACGGCACGGTGCTCGGCGCCGGGCGCGCGGGCGGCGCCAACCCGAACTCGCACCCGCCCGCGGAGGCGGCCGCCAACCTGGCGGCGGCGATCCGCGCGGCCACCGGGGTCCCCGGCCGGGCAAGCGCTTGCGTCATCGGCATGGCCGGCACCGCGAAGCTGACCGACCCCGCGGTCGCGGCCCTGTTCGAGCGAACCTGGAGCGACCTGGGACTCGACCGCGTGGTGGTGCTGACCGACGCCGAAGTCGCGTTCGCCGCCGCCACCGACGCGCCCGACGGGACCGTGCTGATCGCGGGCACCGGCTCGATCGCGGGCCGGATCCGCAAGCGCCGCATGGTCGCCACCGAGGGCGGCTACGGCTGGCTGCTCGGCGACGAGGGCTCCGGGTTCTGGCTCGGCCGGGAGGCCGTGCGCGCCACGCTGGCCGCGCTGGGCCGCGACGGCGACCTCGGCCCGCTGGCCACCGCGGTGCTGGCCGAGGCCGGGGTCGACGCGACCGACCGGAAGTACGCGTGGCGGCGGCTGATCACCGTCGCGAACGCCGAGCCGCCGGTCCGACTCGCCCGGTTCGCGCCGTTGGTCGCGGTCGACGACCCGGCCGCGGCGGACATCGTGGAGCGCGCCGCCGACCTGCTGGTCGCGACCGCGCTGGCGACCCGCGAGCCGGGCGAGGACACCCCGGTCGTGCTGGTCGGCAGCGTCCTCGGCGACGGCACCCGGGTCGGCGAGCGGGTGCGGGCGAAGCTGGCCGGGCTCGAGGTCCGCACCAGTTCGGACGGTGTGCTCGGCGCGGCCTGGCTGGCCGCCGTCGAGGCGTTCGGCGAAGCCGCGGCGCGCCGTCCGGGCTGACCGACCAAAGATCCGGGCGTTTTTCGTGCGCCGAGCACGAGGGCCGGGTCCGCCGCCTGGGCGTACGGTTTGGGCGGCCCCCGGACCTCCCCCTCGCCGGGGGCTTTTACTCGCGCCCGGAACCCGGCACGACGCGCAGCCCCGGGTGCTCCTTCGGCAGCGTCCGGTACAGCACCCAGCCGCTCACCGCGATCGTCAGCGCCTGCAGCGGCCAGGTCATGGCCGTGCGCGCGACACCCAGCGCGACCAGCTCGCCCGCCCACCACAGCGGCAGATAGACGACGACGCGCAGCACGTACTGCAGCGACCACACCAGACTCGCCCGCGAGTAGGCGCGTAGCAGGTCGGGATCCTTGCGCCAGCGGGTCTTCTGACCGAGCAGCAGCCCGACCACGACACCCAGGAGCGGCCACCGGACGACCACACTGGTCGCCCACAGCAACGCACTGGCCACGTTGGACAGCACCTGAATCAGGAAGAAGTCCTGCGCGCGACCGGTGTGCAGCGCGATCAAAGCGGCCACGATCACCGCGGCGAGGCTGACCACCACCGCCCGCGCCTTGTCGCCGCGGGTCAGGCGGAGCACGCCGACCACCACGGCGGTGGCGATCGCCGCGGCCGAGCCCCACGCGATCGACGAACCCGCGGCCAGCCAGCCGACCACGAACGCCAGCGGCGGCAGGCTCGCGTCGATCGCACCCTTGCGACCACCCAGGATGCTGCCCAGCGACTCCCTCTGCGGCGTGGCTTGTCCGGTCACTCCTACAGCGTGCCTCAAACCTGTCGGTGCGGGCAGCTACCATCGAGATCTTCGCCACACGATCCGGGCGAACGGCGGTAATGGAGAAGCTCAGGAGGCCGACAACGTACGAGACTGTGACCTCGCGCTGAACCGACGGTGGCGTAGGTCGGGATTACGGGTGCATCCTGCAGAGTTGTTCGAGGGGCGATCAACAGGTGCTGGCGAAAGGGGACGGCAGCGTGCGTGAGTACGACAGCTATGTCGCACTGGGTGACAGCTTCACCGAAGGTCTCAACGACTTCAACCCGGACGGGACCTTCCGCGGCTGGGCGGACCGGCTCGCCGAGATCCTTGCCGAGGGCCAGCCCGGTTTCCAGTACGCCAACCTGGCGCTGCGCGGGAAGATGCTCGCCGAGATCATCGAAGAGCAGGTTCCCGTCGCCCTCGAGCTCAAACCCGATCTGGTGACCCTGTGCGCGGGCGGCAACGACGTGATCGTGCCCGGCTCCGACGTGGACGAGATCGCGGCGCAGCTCGACGAGGTGATCGGCAAGCTGCGCGCGGCGGGCATCGACGTGCTCGTGTTCAACGGGCCGGACACCAAGCACCTGCCGTTGATGAGCGTGCTGCGCGGCAAGATCGGCATCTACAACGCGCACCTGTGGACCAGCGCGGTCCGGCACGGCGCCAAGATCGTCGACCTGTGGGCGATGGACCCGCTGCACGACCCGCGCGCCTGGAGCGACGACAGGCTGCACTTCACGGCCGAGGGCCACCGGCGGATCGCGTTGCGCGCGGCCGAAGTGCTGGGAGTGCCGACGTCGGAGGACTGGCGGGAGCCGTGGCCGGTCGTCGACGCGCGGGCGGACTGGATCACCAACCGCCGGTCGGACCTGGCGTGGACGAAGACGCACCTGCTGCCGTGGATCCGGCGGCAGCTGCGTGGCGAGTCGATGGGCGACGGGCTGTCGCCGAAGCGGCCGCAGCTGGCGCCGTTCACGGCGCGCCCGCCGGTGTCGGACGACCGCGCCCCGGCGAGCTGAGCGTCACACAGCTGTTGGTAGCTTTTCGGGCATGCCGCTGCCCCATTGGACCCCGGAGGGGGTTCTGCCGACTGGGCGGCTTCAGGCGGACGTGGCCGACATCTACGAACGTCTCGTCTTCGACGCGCCGCACCAGAACGCCCGCGAGATCCTGTTCAGCGCTCTGAACAGCTATCTCGGCGCGGTCGCACGGATCATCCCGAGCGGCCGCGCCTGGATCGGCGGGCAGTTCATCACACGCACCCCGGACGTGCCCAGCGGGCTCGACGTCGTGCTGATCCCGGACGACTGGGGCAGCCTCAAGCGCATGACGGGCCGGGTGCGGGACGCGCTGTACGGGCTGCTGACCCTGCGCGGGGTCATCGTCGGGCAGCCCGCGATGTACCTCGATCAGGTACAACCCGTCGGCGGTCTGCTCGACGGGTTCCTGTGTTTCCCCGGTGACGAGGAGACGTGGGCCAACACCTGGTCGTACGAAGGGCGCCGCGGGTTCCCCGAGGTGGTGTGGTGATGATGGACTTCCGCCGGATCGCCGACGAGATCCCGGGCGGCACGTGGCTGGACGACCTGGCGCGCGCGTCGGCGATGGCCGCGCACGCGAAGTTCGAGCGCACGTCCCGCTCGCCGTTGCTGCGCGTGTCGGTGCTCGGGTCGACGAACCTGGACGCCTACACGTTCTCCGACATCAGCCGGGCGCTGCAGGACGCGACGGCGAAGGTCGGGCACATCATCCGCAACCCGCAGGGCGAGATCACCTACGTCCAGCAGACCGACCGCGACAAGGCTCCGCTGATCCAGCGCGGGCAGGCGGGCAACACGATCTTCTTCGGCTTTCCCGAGCCTGCGCCGGACGACGCGTTGATCCACGACGGGATCGAGACGCTGTCCGAGCGCGCGGTCAAGGAGCTGTGCGACTTCCTGCCCGCGAACGGCTCCGACGACGGCGCGCTGGACGCGGTGCTGCTGCAACGGGACACGGTGCGCAACGCGGTGAGCGACATCGTCAGCGCGGTCGTCAAGAACACCGGCATCGGGCTGCAGCTGACGCCGACGGCCGGCGAGGACGTGACCCGCAGCATGACGACCGACCAGGCGAAGGTGCTGCACAACAGCCTGCGGGAGTCCCGGGAGGAGGTCGGCTACGAGACGGTGACCGGCCGGCTCGACGGCGTCCGCACGCGGCGCCGGATCTTCTACCTGGAGCGCGAGTCCGGCGGGACGATCCAGGGTGCGGTGGCGCCGGACCTGCTGGACCAGATCAAGGAGAACCTGGACCGCCCGGTGACGGCCCGGCTACGGGTGGTCCGCACGACGACGATCGACGGCCGTCGCGGCCGCCCGGTGCACGAGCTGCTGGAGATCACGCCGGAAGTGAATCTGTTCGACCAGTGAGTTGGTCGGTGCTGCCGGCTCGGCGCAGCTGGGGCCGGCGCCGCTTACTGCGGCGCGGCTCGGCACGGTCAGGCGCGGCTCGCTGGGCGCGGCTCGGCACGGTTCCGTCCGGCACGGCCTTAATGCGGTGCGGCCCGGCCTAGCACGACGCGGCTCGCTGCGGCACTGGGCGGCACGCTGCGGTGCGGCACGGCGCAGCACGGTGCGGCGCGGCTCCGCTGGCGTGGCCCCGGCGCGGCGCGGCTGACGCGGCGCGGTTCGGCCACCGCCCGGCGCGGCTGGCCCGGTCCCGCCGCGCTCAGCTCTCCATCGGGGGCCACCGTGCGGCGATGAACGGATCGTTCACCGCTTCCAGCCGTCCAGTGGAGCAACCCCCACGGCCAAACAGCGTAAACGCGAAGCGGCCGTCTGACGCTCCCCCCACTGCGCCAGACGGCCAAGCCGGACCATACGCCCTCCGCAAGATCCATCGCTAAGAATTCGCTAAGTGCGGGGGCACCTTCTACTCGAAAGCGTCAACCCTCGTCACCCGCGCACGCTGCTCAGCGTCCACCGGTAGCCCCAGCTGCGCCATCTCCGCGAGAACCTCCGCCGGCGGACGCGGGCTGACCCGCGAGTGCAGCTCCGCCGCCAACTCGACCTGCAGCCGCGCGCCCGCGAGGTCGCCGTCTCGGCGGGAGAGCCGTCCCAGCGTCAGCCGGCCGACCGCCTCCTGCAGCAGGAAACCCCGCAGCGACGCCAACTCGACCGCGGCGGACGCGTGCTTCCACGCCGCCCCGTCGTCGCCGAGGCCAAGGTACGACTCGGCCAGGTTGTTGAGCGACACCACCACATAGCTGTCGTCACCGAGGCGGCGGTCGATCTCCAGCGAGGACAGCTGGTGCGCGATTGCCTCCGCGTACCGGCCCCGCGCCTTCTCCGCCTCCGCGCAGTTCGCCAGCGCCTGGCCCCGCAGCTCGTCCGTGCCCGCCGCCGAGGCCGCCTTCGTCAGGCACTCCACCGCGTCGTCGTGACGACCACAGCTGTTCAACGCGCACCCCAGGTGGATCATCGCGCAGGTGCGGCTCCTCTCGTCCGCCGCGATCGCCAGCGCCGCGGACGCGTCCGCCAGCGAGTCGGCCCCCAGGTCGAACGTCAGGAACATCGCGCAGCGCGAGATCAGCATCCAGAACCGCGCCTCTGCGTCCCCGCACGCCTCGGCCGCCGCCAGCCCCAGCGCAACGAGCCGCTGCCACTCGTCCCACCGCGGGCGCACCACCCGGTACGTGTGCGCCACCCGCGCCAACCGCCACACCTCGTCGTGCAGACCAGCGGCCGCCGCGACCTCCAGCACGGCCAAGAGGTTCGGCCACTCAACCACGAACCACGCCAGCGCGTCGTCGAAGCCGGACAGCACGGGCACCGGCACCTCGACGGAAGAAAAGTCGAGCGGGTCCACGATCCGCAGCAACCGACGGCGCGCCAGGTCAGCCGCCGCCTGGTAGTACCGCACGGCCGGCCGCAGACTCGACGAACGAGCCAGTTCGCGCGCGTACAACCGCACCAGGTCGTGCCGCGTGAACACCTCCGGCGCGCTCTCGGTCAGCAGGTGGTGGGCCGCCAGCACCCGCAACCGGCGCCGCGCCTCGGCAACCGGCACCCCGCACAATGCCGCCGCCACGAACGGACCGACCGCGGGCCCGGGAAAGGCCCCGAGCGCCCGGAACATCGCTCCGGCCTCGGCGGGCAGCCCGCGCACCGACACGTCCAGCGCCGCCCGCACCCCGGCGTCGTCCACGTCCAGCGCGGCCAGCCGCGTCCGCTCGCTCGCCAGCTCGGCCACGAAGTCCGGCACCGTCCACGCCGGACCGGCCGCCAGCCGCGCGCCCGCGATCCGCAGCGCCAGCGGCAGATCCCCGCACAACCCCGCCACCTGCGAGTGGTACTCCCCGAACGCCCCGCTGGCGACGTCGGCGATGAGCCGCACCGAGTCCCGCCGCGCCAGCGGCTCCAGTGACCGCACCCGCGCTCCGTGCGAAACGGTCAGCCCGTCCAGCCGCGCCCGCGACGTCACCACCGCGGCCGAACCCGGCCCTGGAGGCAGCAACGGCCGCACCTGATCGGCCGACCGCGCGTCGTCGAGCACCACCAGCATCCGCCGGCCACCGGTCAGCGACCGGTACAACGCGAGCCGCTCTCCCTCCGGCTCCGGCACCTCGTCCGCGGGCACGCCAAGCCCGAGCAGGAACTGCGCCAGCACCTCCGTCACCGGCACCGGCGCCTCGAACCCGCGCAACGCGGCGTACAGGACCCCGTCCGGGAACCTCGGCACCGCGCCGTGCGCCCACGACACGACCAGCGCGCTCTTGCCGATCCCGGGCGGCCCGGTGATCACGCCGACCGGCGCCACCTCGTCCAGCCAGGCCAGGTCCGCCGACCGCCCGGCCAGCGGCACTGCGGGCGGCAGCTGCCGCGGCACCACCCGGCTCACGTCGATCGCCGACACAACCGGCGCCAAGTCGTCGTTCAACACGTGCGCGTGCAACGCCCGCAGGTCGGGCCCGAGGTCGAGGCCGAGCTCCTCCGACGCCGCCCGCGCCGCCTCCCGGTACACCTCGAGCGCGTCGGCCCGGCGCCCCGAGTGGTAGAGCGCCCGCATCAGCTGCCCGACGGTCCGCTCGCGCCGCGGCTCCGCCCGGACGATCGTGGTCAGCTCGGCGATCAGCTCTTCGTGCCGTCCGAGCGCGAGGTCGGCGTCGACCCGGGCGCCGTGCACCGCGATCCGCAGGTCCGCCAGTTCGGGCGCGCGCACCGACTCCGGCACCCCGCCCAGCTCCGGCCCCTGCCACAGCGCCCACGCCTCGCGCAGCAACGAGGCGCGTTCGACCAGCGGCGCGGCCTCGGCGCGCTCGAACAACGCCCGGGCGCGGTGGACGTCGACCAGCAGCGGGTCGACGGCCAGCCGGTATCCGGGCGCGGCCGTGTCGATCCGGGCCTCCGGCGTGCCGGCCGACCGCAGCACGCGCCGCAGCTGCGAGACGTTGCCGTGCACGATGGTTCGCGCCGTCGGCGGCGGGTCGTGGTTCCACAGCGCGTCTATCAGGTCGTCGAGCGCGACGATCCGGTTCGGCTGGAGCGCCAGCAGCGCGAGCAGCCCGCGCACACCCGGACCGCCGATCGGCACCGGCCGGTCACCGGCGCACAGCTGCACCGGGCCGAGCAACCGGATGCGCAAACCCTTGAGCACAGGCCCCTCCCCGAGCGCCGCGCCGGAGGAAAACGAGTACGGCCCCGCACCATCAGTCCCGATCTGATGGTGCGGGGCCGCACTCGGTGAAACAAGTGACGGGGCCGGGTGCGCCTCGCCATCGCTACCGGCGTCACACGGGATTCACCCCGAGCAAGGAAGACCCATGCTGCCGCCGTTCGCAGTGGCGGCACTGTAACAGGGTGCGATGAACCGGCTACACCCGACCCGCACTTCTTCCGGTGTCTATCGCGTCACAGGCGTGAAGTCCCGGCTGCCGATGAAGGTCGGCCGCGGCTTCGCCGCCGCGAACGGCTCGACGAGCGCGTTCTCGACGCTGTTGAACACCAGGAAGATGTTCGAGCGCGGGTACGGCGTGATGTTGTTGCCGGACCCGTGCATGATGTTGGAGTCGAACCACAGCGCCGAACCCGCGGGCCCGGTGAACTGGTCGATCCCGTACTCCGCGGCGAGCTTGGTGATGTCGTTCTCGCTGGGAACGCCGATCTCCTGCTCCTTCAGCGACGACTTGTAGTAGTCGTCCGGGGTCTCGCCGACGCACGGGACGAACGTCCGCTGCGAGCCCGGCATGACCATCAGGCCGCCGTTGAAGGGGTAGTTGTCGGTCAGCGCGATCGAGCAGCTCACCGCCCGCGGCCGCGGCATGCCGTCCTCGGCGTGCCAGGTCTCGAAGTCGGAGTGCCAGTAGAACCCGGTGCCCTTGAAACCCGGCATGTAGTTCACGCGGCTCTGGTGGATGTACACCTCGGAGCCGAGGATCTGCCGGGCGCGGTCGAGGACACGGGGGTCGCGCACGAGTTCCGCGATCAGCTCGCTGATCTTGTGCACCTCGAAGATGGACCGGACACTGCCGGTCTTCTTCTCGGTGATGACCCGCTCGTCGGCCTTCAGCTGCTCATCGCTGGAGAGCCGGACGAGCTCCTGCCAGTAGCCCTGCACTTCGGCGGGCGAGAGCAGGCCCTCGACGATGTGGTACCCCTTCGCGTCGTGCGAAGCGAGTGTCGCCGCATCGATCGGGCCGTCGGCCTCACTGCCCCAGACGGTCGGGTCGACGCGATCGAAGGGCTCGGCCGGGGCAGGAACCCTGGTCGGGTAACTGTCCTCGACACCGGTTTCCATGATCGTCAAATCGGTTCGCCTCCTTTTATGCGTTGCCTTTCGGTAGGGGCCTCGCTCCGTGGTGGCTCAGGCGGACTTCTCGTTCGCCTCGTCCTCCTCGACGACAAGCGGGTACACGCCGTTCTCGTCGTGCACCTCCCGGCCGGTGACCGGCGGGTTGAAGACGCACACGGTCTTCATGTCGGTCTTCGGGCGGACCTGGTGCTTGTCGTGGTCGTTGAGGAGGTACAGGGAACCCGGCTTGAGCTGGAACGTCTCGCCGGTCGCCTTGTTGGTGATCTCGCCTTCGCCCTCGTAGACGAAGACCGCCTCGATGTGGTTGGCGTACCAGAAGTCGTTGACGGTCCCCGCGTACAGCGTGGTCTCGTGCACCGAGAAGCCGACCTTCTCCTTGGCCAGGATGATCCGCTTCGAGCGCCAGTTCGGCGTCTTGATGTCGGCGTCGGTGTCGGTGATCTCGTCGAGGGTCCGGACGATCAAAACTTATCCCCTTCTCGTTCTTCTCTACTTACCGAGCACGGCGTTGACGGAGGCGTCGATGATCTCCAGCCCCTCGCCGACCTCGGCGTCCGTGAGGGTCAGCGGCGGCAGCAGCTTCACCACCTCGCTGTCCGGCCCGGAGGTCTCCATGAGCAGGCCGCGTTCGAACGCGGCAGCGCAGACCCGACCGGCGAGTTCCCCGTTCTGGAACTCCAAACCGCGGGCGAGGCCGCGGCCCTTCGCGGTCAGCTCCGCTTCGGGGTAGGCGTCGACGAGGCCCTGCAGCGCGGCGCCGATGCGCTCGCCCTTGGCGCGGACCGACTTCTCCAGCTCGTCGTCGCTCCAGTAGGTGCGCATGGCCTCGGCGGCGGTGACGAACGCCGGGCTGATGCCGCGGAAGGTGCCGTTGTGCTCACCCGGCTCCCAGACGTCGAGGTCGGGGCGGATCAGGGTCAGCGCCATCGGTATGCCGTAGCCGGACAGCGACTTGGACAGGCACACCATGTCCGGCTTGATGCCGGCTTCCTCGAAGCTGAAGAACGGGCCGGTGCGGCCGCAGCCCATCTGCACGTCGTCGACGATCAGCAGGATGCCGTGCCGCTTGCACAGGTCGGCCAGGCCGCGCAGCCACTCGATGCCTGCCGCGTTGATGCCGCCCTCGCCCTGCACGGTCTCGACGATCACCGCGGCGGGCTCGTTGAGCCCGCTGCCGGAGTCGTCGAGCAGCCGCTCGAAGTACAGGAAGTCCGGGTAGACGCCGTCGAAGTACTGGTCGTAGGGCATCGGCGTGGCGTGCACCAGCGGGATGCCGGCGCCGTGCCGCTTCATCGAGTTACCGGTGACCGACAGCGCGCCGATGGTCATGCCGTGGAAGGCGTTGGTGAAGTTGATGACCGACTCGCGGCCGGTGACCTTGCGGGCCAGCTTCAGCGCGGCTTCGACGGCGTTGGCGCCACCGGGGCCGGGGAAGATGACCTTGTAGTCCAGCTCGCGCGGCTTGAGGATCTTCTCGTCGAGCGTCTCGAGCAGGTCGCGCTTGGCGACGGTGAACATGTCGAGCGCGTGCGTGACGCCGTCGCGCTCGATGTACTCGATCAGGGCCTTCTTGAGCACGGGGTTGTTGTGCCCGTAGTTCAGCGCGCCGGCGCCGGCGAAATAGTCGAGGTACGGGCGGCCGTCCTCGGCGTAGAGGCGGCTGCCCTGCGCGCGGTCGAACACGACCGGCCATCCCCGGCTGTAGCTGCGCACTTCGGATTCGAGCTTTTCGAAGATGCTCACGTTGGGTTTTCCCCTCACTGGTGCTTGTCGACAGCTAATCGCACGGGCGTCCTCGCCCATTTCCGCCGTTATCTCGGGAGCAGCGGTCCGATTCGGTAAAGGTCTTCCGGCTCGTGCCGCGTGCCGTCGTCCGGAAAGTCGGCCGAGCCGAACAGCTCAGCGCGCTCCAGCTCCGCACCCCACCGTTCCGCGAAGGAGGTGAACAGGCGGATGGACGCTTTGTTGTCGGGCGTGATGGTGGTCTCGAGGTGTCGCACCCCGTCGGCCACCAACCGCGTGAACAGGTTGTCGAGCAGGGCTCCGGCCAGCCCCTGCCCACGTTGCGACGCGTCGACGGCGACCTGCCAGACGAGCGCGGTGTCCGGCGCCGAAGGACGGCGATAAGCGATCACGAATCCGACCGCGTCACCGTCCACCCGCGCCACCACCGAGGTGTCGGCGAAATCGCGGCACCACAACAGATATGCATAAGGCGAGTTGAGATCGAGCTTCTGCGAATCGCGTGCGATTCGCCAAAGCGCAGTCCCGTCGGCCTTGGTCGGATTTTCGATCAAGTGCTTTCCGGACATGTCAAAACAACCTAACAGAGTTGTTTCGGTCGTTCAGCGCATCGCCGTGCGCAGAGCCTGGCTACCTGCAACAACGACGAAACACACGTGAGAATGACAACAGAAAGCTGGTACTGCGAAGCCCAGTGTGCTATGGCCCCCTACCTGGCTAGGGCCTTATCACGTAGAGCGCCCGTCCGCCGCTGCGCGTTACACAGTAGTGGCAGCGCTCACAGGACGCGAGTCCACTCGCCGGGATCGCACGCCGCCCAGAACCGGATCCCGAAGCGCGACAGGCGCACGGTCCGGCGCACCAGCCGGGCCCGGCGCGCGGATTTCGCGGCCGCCCGGACCAGGTCCTCGGTCGCCAGGATCTCGTACTGCGACTCCAGCTCGGCGGACTCGTCGTCCAGCTCGACCAGGCCGAACCCGGCCAGCCGCGCCAGGTAGCCGGGCACCTCGTCGGCCAGCGTCACGCCGGCCGCCTTGCCGACGGTGGAGGCGTTGCGCAAGATCGTGCGGCCACCGCCGAACCCGCGCTCAGTGACGTCGATCACGGGGAAGGCCGTGCCGGTGGCGAGCGTGGCGATGATGCGGGCCTCGTCGGGCGTCAGCTGGCGCAGCACGGTGGCGTAGAGGTACTCGCGGGCCTGCTCGCGGCCGAAGCCGACGGACCGGTCCAGCAGCTCCTTCATCGCGGCGCGCAGCGGCTCGCGCGCGGGAACCAGCTCGCCAGTGCCGTTCGGAGCGTGTTCGGCACCGGCCGCGCTCAGCGCGACCACGTACGGGTCGTCGACCTCGTCGAGACGGCGGCGCAGCCCGGTCAGGACCTGCCGCTCGACCTGCCGCAGCCCCGCACCGGCCAGTTCGAGGCCTGGCAGCGGCAGCCGTTTGCCGATCGTGAACCCGGTGCGTGCGGCCCACCCGGCGAACCGGCCGGCCCGGCGCAGCAGGTTCTCGTCGCCGCCCTCCGGCGAACTCGGCAGGTTCTCGCTGGTCAACCACATCACCCCGTTTCCCAGGATGATGTTACGGCCGGGTCAGCGGAGTGCCTTGTTCGCCTTCCGGGTCGCCTTGCGCAACTGGAAGATGCGCGCGCCGCCGACCAGGGCGACCAGGACGGCGCCGGCGATCGCGGAGAACAGCATGGCCACGGCCAGCGGCATGCTGCCCTCCATCCCGAGGAAGGCCACCGTCGTCGAGTCCAGGTTCTGCAGGATGAAGATCAGCAGGAAGACCAGGACGATCAGGGCGACGATGATCGCGACCCAGGTCCCGCTGACCCGGGTCCGTTTGATCTTGACCGGCTTCGCGGGCGCGGGTTCCGTCACGGGCGGCTGGGGTGGGGTGCCGGTGGCCGGCTCGTCCCCCTGCGCGTGAGTCATAGGCCGATTGTGCGCGGGTGGGTGGATCCGCGCAGGTCCAAATCACTCGGATCGGCTAACTGCCCAGCTGAGCGTGACCACATCGCGACCCGAGGAGCCCAGGTCAGGCGGCGTCCGCTCGTCGACACCGAGACCACGCAGCGCCTCGGCGACCTCGCCGGCCCGGTCCGCGGGCAGGCAGAGCCGCCGCCGGGTGACGTCGACCAGCTCGTCGAAGCGGGCGTACTCCGGCTTGGCCGGCTTGTGCCAGCGCACGACCACGGGCTGCAAGCCGAGTTCCCGCAGCGCCGCGACGGCGTCGTCGGCCGTCGGCCCCTCCGGGCGCTCGATGCCGTGGAAGTGCCGCCACAACGGGTTGAGGGTGGTCAGCGGGTGGGCCTCGGCCAGTTCGACGACGACCTTCCGGCGCGCGTGGGCGGTCAGCGCGTCGGCGAACGGCGCGAGGTCGGGCGCATTGTAGAGGACGTGCGCGCAGACCACCACGTCGGCGGGCTCGACGTCGACGTCCGGCCACCGCCCCTCGACGGTGTGGTGCGGCAGGGACAGCGCCTCGGCCCGCCGCCGGAACTCCGCGAGCAGCCCGGCGCTGGTGTCGACGGCGGTGACCCGCGCGATCGACCGCGCGCACGGCAGGCTCGCGGCCCCGGCACCCGCGCCGACGTCCAGCACGGTGCCCGGCAACGCGTCCAGCACGGCCCGATGGGTCGGTGTCGCGGGCGCCGCCAGCTGGCGGTCGGCGCGGCGAGCGAACACCTGCTTCGGCACCACCCACGGCGACTCGGGCGCCGCGGCCAGGATGTGCTCGGGGATCGCCCAGTCCGCCAGCTGCTCGGACCACCTGCGCAACGCGTCGGCCATGCCCTCATTGTGCCGTTCAATCAGTGATTGATTCGGTGATGGATCCGTGCCTCCCTTGCCGGGTGCCGAGCACCGACGCCTCCACCCGCGAGCGACTGCTGACCGTCGCCGAACGGCTGCTGCTCGAATCCGGCTACGACGCGGTGTCCGTGCGGGCGATCAACAGCGCGGCCGGCATGAACCCGGCCGCGGTGCACTACCACTTCGGGTCGAAGGACGCGCTCATCGCCGCGCTGCTGGAGGCCCGGCTCGCGCCGGTCTGGCAGCGCAGGCTGGACGAGGTCACGCAGCGGCGGCGCGACGGCTGGACGCCGACAGTGCCCGAGCTGGTGGACCTGGTCGTCACCCCGCTGGGCGAGCTGGCCGCGGACCCGGTCGGGGCGCTCCGGCTGCGGCTGCTGGCGCGGTTCGTGCTGGGCAGGCGGGAGCCGGCGTGGGCGTCGCGGTGGTTCGGGCTCGGGCCGTGGATCGAGCTACTCCGGGACGCGCGGCCGGAGCTGGCGAAGGCGGAGGCGGCGCAGCGGTGGCTGCTCGCGTTCGGCTTGATGCTGCAGTTCTTCGCCGACGGGATGCCCGGCGAGGTGCCGGTGGAGACGCTGCGGGCGTTCGTCGCGGCGGGATTGGCGGGGTCATGACCGACGTCTTCACGCCGGCGCGGCTCGGGCCGGTCGAGCTGCGCAACCGGATCATCAAGGCGGCCACGTTCGAGGGCGCGACCCCGGACGCCCTGGTCACCGACCGGCTGATCGAGTTCCACCGGCGGCAGGCGCGCGGCGGGGTGGGGATGACAACGGTGGCCTACTGCGCGGTGTCGCCGGAGGGGCGCACCGACCGGCACCAGATCTGGATGCGGGAGGAGGCGCTGCCCGGGCTGGGGCGGCTCACCGACGCCGTGCACGCCGAGGGTGCGGCGGTGAGCGCGCAGATCGGGCATGCGGAGCCGGTCGCGAACGCGGCGTCGAACCGGCTGCCGGCGCTGGCGCCCGGCCGGTTCCCCAACCCGCTGGGGATGCGGATGACGCGAGCGGCCACTGTGGACGATCTGGCCCGCGTCGTGCGTGCGCACGCGTCGGCCGCCCGGTTCGCGGTCGAAGCCGGGTTCGACGCGGTGGAGATCCACTTCGGACACAACTACCTGGTGAGCTCGTTCCTCAGCCCGCGGCTGAACCGGCGCCGCGACTCCTACGGCGGGTCGCTGGCCAACCGGGCGCGGCTGGCGCTGGAGGTCGCGCGGGCGGTGCGGGACGAGGTCGGGTCGCGCATCGCGGTGACGGCGAAGCTGAACATGGACGACGGTGTGCCGGGCGGGTTCTGGCTGGATGAGAGCGTGCAGGTCGCGCGGTGGCTGGAGGCGGACGGGACCGTCGACGCGCTGGAGCTGACCGCGGGCAGTTCGCTGCTGAACCCGATGTACCTGTTCACCGGGGACGCGCCGGTGCGGGAGTTCGCGGCCGCGTTCCCGCAGCCCGTGCGTTCCGGCATCCAGGCGGTGGGCGGGGCGTTCCTGAAGAGCTACCCGTTCCAGGAGGCCTACCTGCTGGACCGGGCGCGCCAGTTCCGCGCGGCGCTGGAGCTGCCGTTGATCCTGCTCGGCGGGATCACGCGGCTGGAGACGATGGAGCGGGCGATGGCCGAGGGGTTCCAGTTCGTGGCGATGGCGCGGGCGTTGCTGCGTGAGCCGGACCTGCCGCTGCGGTTGCGGTCCGGGGCGCGTTCGCTGTGCGTGCACTGCAACCGCTGCATGCCGACGATCTACCGGGGGACGCGATGTGTGCTGACGTGATCGCCGTGACCGGATCCGCCTCGGGGATCGGGACGGCCGTGGTGACGGCCTTGCGGGCGGACGGGCACGAAGTGGTCGGCGTCGACCTGCGGGACGCGGAGGTGTGCGCGGATCTGTCCACTCCGGACGGCCGGCGGCCGCGGTGGACGCGGTGCTCGGGCTGGCGCCGAGGCTTCACGGGCTGGTGGTGTGCGCCGGGCTCGGGCCGCACGTCCGGGATCCGATGCAGATCGTCGAGGTCAACTACCGGGGCGCGGTCGAGGTGCTGGACGGGTTGTTCCCGGCGCTGCGCGGGGCGGCGGTGGCGGTGTCGTCGTCGGCCTCGACGATGGTGAAGCGGGCGGACAACCCGATCGCGCGCGGCGAGGAGGCGGCCGCGCTCGGGCACCTGGCGTACTCGTGGTCGGAGAACGCGCTGACTGTCGCGGTGCGGCAACGGGTTTCGCAGTGGGGCGCGGCGGGCGTGCGGCTCAACACGGTGGCGCCCGGGGCCGTGGACACGCCGCTGCTGCAGGCCGGCCTGGCATCCCGGCTCGGGGACGCGGTCCGGAACTACCAAGCGCCGATCCCGCGCCGGGGGCGGCCAGAGGAAATCGCCTCGCTGATCCGCTACCTGCTCGGCCCGGACGCCGGTTACATCCACGGAGCACAGCTGATGATCGACGGTGGGTCGGACGCACTGCTGCGGCCGACGGAGTTCTGACCTGGGACTCCTGGTACCGGCAGGATAGGCACCGTGCCGCGGCGCGGATTTCCGGTGCCCGGGCTCGGCCGGCGCATCCGCTGCTCGGGATCAGCTCGCGCCCTGGCACCGCGAACCGGCGCGCCCGCAGCGGCAGCCGACCGCCGCCACGGCAGCCGCCGCCCGGTTCAGCTCACGTCGGGGGCGTCAGGCTGTCGCCGGCACCTCCCGCAGCCGGTCGAGCTCCGCCAGCCACGACGGGCGGTCCGGCTCCTCCCAGAGCTCGTCCAGTTCGGACTTCTCCGCGAGCGCACGGTCGATCGCGCGCACCGCCAGCGCTCTCAGCTCCGTGGGCAGCACCGGGATCGGCTCCTCCGGCCCGTAACTTTCGTCCACCGGATCGCCGCCCGGGACCTGGGACGCCACGAGCGCGGCCACCGCCACGGCGAGCATGCCCTCCGGCGCCTCCAGGTACCCGGAGTTGCCCGCGGCCGCCTCCAGCGTCGTACGGATCAGCGCCCCACGCTCACCCGCGGGCAGGTCGTCCAGTTCGTTCGCGGAGTCGGCGGCCTCGTCGTTGTCGAAGTGCCCGATTCCCCACGTTCCCATTTGGTGCCTCCTCGAAGTTGCCGTGATCTTGTCAGGAGGCACCGACAAGACTAAGCAGCCAACCAGGCCTTCGCGGCCTGGAGGGCGTCCAGCGTGATCTGGTGCCCACCGTGGTGGCGGTGCACCGTCACCGAAGCCGACCGCTCCCGCAACAACTGGATGAACTGTTCGTTCGAAGGTAGCGGCGCCATCGGATCGCGTTCCCCATTGGACAGGAACACCCGCGTGGCGCCCAAGTCATGCCGGGGCGGGTCCGGCACCGGGAGCATCGACGCGAACAACGCCGCCTCCCGCACGACGTCCGGGCGCAGCAGGGCCAGCGCGCCGCCGATGTTGGCGCCGTTGGAAAACCCGACCGCGACCAGCCGCCGTCCGTCCAGGCCGTACTCCCGCTGGGCGTCGAGCACGAACGACGCCAGCTGGTCGGCGCGGGCGCGGACGTCGTCGTAGTCGAAGACGCCCTCCGCCAGCCGCCGGAACCACCGTGCGGCGCCGTGCTCGGACACCGGTCCGGCCGGGGCCAGCAATGCGGCGGACGGGTTCAGCTCCCGCGCGAGACCCACCAGGTCGTCCGTCCCGCCGCCGGTGCCGTGCAAGAGCAACAGCACCGGCGCGTCCGGCGGGCCCTCGATGAACTTGTGCTCGAGCGTCATCGGTTGTTCTCGCCCGGGATGTCCAGCTTCGGCAGGGCGCGCTCGATCTGCTCGCGGTCCGGCTCCAGCCACGGCGGCAGCTTCAGCGCGCGGCCGAGTTCCAGCAGCGGCTCGTCGACGGCGAACCCGGGCTGGTCGGTCGCGATCTCCAGCAGCGTGCCGCCCGGCTCGCGGAAGTAGATCGAGCGGAAGTACTGCCGGTCCAGGATCGAGGTGACGTTCACACCACGGTCGACGAGCTCCTCGCGCCACGCGGCCTGGCTTTCCTCGTCCGGCGCGCGCCAGGCGACGTGGTGCACGGTGCCCGCGGCAACGAGCCCGCGCGGGGCGTCCGGCGTGACGAGGACGTCGACCATCGCGCCCGGCCCGCCCTCACCGGCGGTGAACCGCAGGCGGTTGCTGTCCTGGCTGCTGAAGGTCAGGCCCAGGTCGCCGAACATCTCGGCGGTCGCGTCCTCCTTGGCGACCGAGAGGGTCACCGAGTGCAGGCCGCGGATCGCGTGATCGGCCGGGACGTGCCCGTTGTCCCACGGGCCGCGCGGGTCGCCCTGGGGGTGCGCGACGAGCGCGAGCTGGAGGCCGTCCGGGTCGCGGAAGGTCAGGACGTCCTCACCCTCCCGGTTGGCGATGCGCCCGGTGGTGACGCCGGCCTCGGCGAGGTGGTCCTTCCACCAGCCGATCGAATCGGCGGGCACGGAGAACGCGGTCGTGGTGGCCTGGCCGGTGCCGAGGCGCCCGCTCGGCGCGTCGCGCCACGGGAAGAAGGTCATCAGCGTGCCCGGCTTGCCGGACTGGTCGCCGTAGTACAGGTGGTAAGTCCCGGGATCGTCGAAGTTGACCGTCGTCTTCACCAGGCGCAGGCCGAGCGTGCGCAGGTAGAAGTCGGCGTTGCGCTGAGGGTCGCCGCCGATCGCGGTCACGTGGTGCAAGCCGCTCGTCTTGATGGACATCGTCTGCTCCTTTGCCGGGGCTTCAACCTAACCCGCAGAACCTCTCGCCAGCAAGATATATTCCGGGAAGAGTTTCGACCGGTATAGTCATGGGATGACCACTCCCGGCGATGACGAGATCGTGACCTGGTGGGGCCTCGTGATCGAGGGGTACCTCGCCACGCAGGATCGACTCATGGGCGAGATCGCCGAGCGGTTCGGCCTGGCGCCGGCGCCGTTCGACATCCTGCTGCGGCTGGTGCGCACGCCCGGCCACCGGATGCCGATGACGCGCCTGGCCACCGAGGCGGCGCTGTCCAGCGGCGGGTTCACCAAGGTGGCGGACCGGCTGGTCGCGGCCGGCCTGATCACACGCCAGCCGAGCCCGGACGACCGGCGCGTGACGTTTGCGTGCCTGACCGAGCACGGCCGCGAGGTGGCGGAAAAGGCGCGCCAGGCGTGCGCCGAGATCCTGCGGCGCCGTGTGCTGGAGCCCTTGGGGCCGGAGGCTTCGCAGGCGCTCGCCGACGCCATGCGAACGCTGCGTGAAGTGAACGGCACCAGCTGAACCCCCCGTTGCCTCCAGCGGATTCGCGGCGCACGATTAGTGCTCTCGCGAAGGAGGCGGACCAATGCTGACGACGTCCACCATCACGCACATGCTTGCCGCGCAGGATGCCGATCGCGCCAGGCACTTCTACGGTGACCAGCTCGGCCTGCGCCAGACCGAAACGGGACCGGACGGCACCTGCTACTTCGAGGCCGGCTCGGGGCACGTGATCGGTCTGCGCCCGCTGCCGGCCGCCAAGCCGAGCGAGAACACGGTCCTCAGCTTCGAGGTCGACGACATCTCCGCGGAGGTGCACGACCTGGAGGAACGCGGGGTGCGCTTCGCCGACTACGACTCCGGCGACCTCCGCACCGAGGGGCACATCGCCACGCTCGGCAAGGAGAAGGCGGCCTGGTTCGCCGACTCCGAAGGCAACTGGCTCTGCCTGCACGAGGTGGTGCGTTAGATCCCAAGGCCGGGGTACAGCTTCGCGGCGTTGCCGGACAGCACGTCCCGCACGACGGCGTCCGGCAGGCCCAGCTCCAGCAGCGCCCGGACGTTCCGCGCGGCGCCCGGGACGCCGGGCCAGTCGGTGCCGAACACGAACCGCCCGGCCAGCCGCGTGAAGTCGAACCGCGCGTAGTACTCCGGCAGCTTCCGCGGCGGCAGGCCGGACAGGTCCAGCCACACGTTGTCGCGCGCCAGCGCCAGGAACGCGGCCACGTCGTACCACCAGCCGCGGCCGCCGTGGGCGAACACGAACTGCACCGACGGGAAGTCCTCCACGACGTCGGCCATCAGCTCCGGGTTGCCGAAGCTCGCGCGGGCGCCGGGGAAGCTGCTCGTGCCCGAGTGGATGATCACCGGCACCCCGCGCTCGGCGCACACGTGGTACGCGGCGTACAACTCCTTGTCCCCCGGCGAGAACGCGCCGTGCACGGGGTGGATCTTCAACGCCACCGCGCCGAGGTCCAGCTGCCGCTCCACCTCGGCCGCCACCGGGTGGTGCAGGTACGGGTTCACGTTGGCCACCAGCCGGAACCGCGTCGGGTTCTCCGCCACCAGCGGCAGGTTGTCCTCGATCGGCTGGATCCCGGTGGCGCGCGGGCTGTATTCGCAGAACAACAACGCGCGGTCGACGCCCTCGGCCTCGAACAACGCATCCAGCCGCGCGGGCACGACGTTCCCCTCCGCGTCGTACGCGGACCGCCAGTCGTGCGGGCCCGAGAACCGCTCCGCCCACTCCAGCCAGGCCGGTTTCAACGTGCTCAGCCGCGGCGCGTGGACGTGCGCGTCGACCACGGTGTAGCCGTCGATCACGTGAGCGCCCCCGGCCGCAGCGAATCCCGGACCAGCTCGCGGATCACGTTCCGGCGGATCTTACCCGTCGCGGTCTTCGGCAGCTCGTCGACAGCCACCACCGCACGCGGCCGTTTGAACGTGGCGAGCCCCTCGCGGCAGAAGTCGATCAGCGCCTCCGGGTCGACGGTCCGCCCGGCGGCCGGCACGACGCAGGCCACCGGCTTCTCGATGCCGTCCGAGTCCGGAGCCGCCACCACCGCGACCTCGGCGACGTCCGGGTGCTGCAGCAACCGCTGCTCCACCTCCGCCGGCGACACCCAGATCCCGCCCGCCTTCAACATGTCGTTGAACCTACCAAGGCACGTGTAGGTGCCGTCCGGGTTGCGCACGTAGCTGTCCCCGGTCCGCAGCCACTCGCCCTGGAACACCTGCTTCGACGTCTCGTACCGGCTCCAGTAGCCGAACGCGGTGGACGGGCCGCGCACGTAAAGCTCGCCGGGCTGCCCGGTGGTTTCGATCAGCGTGCCGAGCGGGTCGCGGATCTCCACGTCGTAGCCGGGCACCGCGACACCCGTCGTGCCCGGGACCACCTCGCCCGGCCGGTTGGACAGGAAGATGTGCAGCGCCTCGGTGGACCCGATGCCGTCCAGGATCTCCACCCCGAACCGGTCGCGGAACCTCTCGTAGATCACCGCGGGCAGCGGCTCGCCCGCGGACACCGCCTGCCGCACCGACGAGAACGTGTCCGGTGGCAGGTCGGCGGCCAGCAGGGCGGAGTAAAAGGTCGGCACCCCGAAGAACAACGTCGGCCGCTCGGCGCGCACCCGGTCGGCGACCAGCTGCGGCGTCGGACGGCCCGGCTCGAACACCGCGCTCGCGCCGGCCGACAACGGGAAAAACGCGGAATTGCCGATGCCGTAGGCGAAGAACAGCTTGGCGACGGAGAAGCACTTGTCGTCGGGGCCGATCCCGAGCACCTGCCTGCCGTAGGTCTCGCACACCGCCCGGATGCTCGCGTGCCGGTGCATCGCGCCCTTGGGCTGACCGGTCGTGCCGGACGTGTACAGCCACAGCGCGGGCGAATCCGCCCACGTGTCATACGTTTCCCGTGCGTCCGCTGTGGACAGACGGGTCCAGTCGTGTGTGGACACCCGGGAGAACTGCGCGGCGTGCGCGCGATCCAGCACGACGTCAGTGACCTCCGGCGCCAGCTCGACCGCCTCCTTCGCGGCGGCGGTGAACTCCCCGGACACGCACAGCACCCTGGCACGCGAGTCGGCGAGCACCCGTCCCAGCTCGGGCCCGGTCACCATGGTCGACACCGGCACCGGAACCGCGCCGGCACACATCGCGCCGAGGATGCCGGTGAGCATCTCGACGCCGTCGACCATGCACAGCATGACCCGTTCCTCTGGCCGCACCCCGATGTCCGCCAGCCCGCCCGCGACACGGTGCACCGCTTCGGAAAGCTCGGCATAGGACAGCGTGCGCGACACCGTGACGACCGCGGTGCGGGCGCCGTTCCCGTCCCGGACGTGCCGGTCGACCAGGTAGTCCGCGGCGTTGAAATCGACCATCGCGCCCGCCCTCCGCAGGTTTTTTACAGGTACACGTACTCGTAGTCGAACGGCTTCCCGTTGATGCCCTGTCGCGGCGGGGCGACCCAGCTCGCGATCTTGCCCCGTTCGTACACCGGGTGCATGAGCGAGCGGACGAACGCCAGGTCCTCGTCGGTCGGCAGCCAATGCTTGCGGCTGCGCTCCCAGGTCGCTTCGTCCACGATCGTCCCGTCCGGCGTGATGTGGTGGCCGGAGTTTATGCCGACTTTCCGGTTGAAACCAGGGTGCGGCAGGCGGAACCGGAAGTCGATGCCCGCGTCGGCGAGGATCTTGTTCCACCGCTTGACCCCGGAGGAGCAGTCGGCGATGTACTCACCGCGCAGGTCGAGGTTGAGCAGCAGGATCTTCTGCATCTCCTCGGCGGTCCAGGTGCCGTCGTCCTGCGGTTTCTCCAGCAGCGCCGCGTCTTCGGTCAGCTGGTGGTCGTCCTTGCGGCGGGTCTCCATCCAGCGGCCCTTGAGCCCGGCGGTGTAGTAGTTGGCCGCGTTCGTCGACGTCTCGCTGCCGAACAGGTCGAGCGAGACGGTGTAGTGGAAGTTCAGGTAGCGCTGGATGATGTCCAGCGGGATGCCGCCGTGCGCGGCGATGTCCATCGTGTCGTGTTCGCGGATCAGCTCGGCGCTGCGCGTCACCACGCGGTCGACACCGGTGGTGCCGACGAACATGTGGTGCGCCTCCTCCTTGAGCATGAACTCGCAGGTGCGCGACAGCGGGTCGAACGCGGACTCCTTCAGCGTGCCCAGCTGGTACTTGCCGTCGCGGTCCGTGAAGTAGGTGAACATGTAGAACGCGAGCCAGTCCGCGGTCTCCTCGTTGAACGCGCCGAGGATGCGGGGCGTGTCCGGGCTGCCCGAGTTGCGGTGGAGCAGCGCCTCCGCCTCCTCGCGGCCCTCCTTGCCGAAGTAGGCGTGCAGCAGGTAGACCATCGCCCACAGGTGACGGCCCTCCTCCACGTTGACCTGGAAGAGGTTGCGCAGGTCGTAGAGGCTGGGCGCGGTCAGGCCGAGGAGTTTCTGCTGCTCCACGGAGGCCGGCTCGGTATCGCCCTGGATGACGATCAGCCGCTGCAGGTCGGCGCGGTACTCGCCGGGCACCTGCTGCCACGCGGGCTCGCCGCGGTGCTCGCCGAACGCGATCCGGCGGTCCGGGTCGCGTTCGGAGAGGAAGATGCCCCAGCGGTAGTCCTGTGGCACGACGTGGTCGAAGTGCGCCCAGCCGTCGCGGCCGACGCTGACCGCCGTGCGCAGGTACACGCCCTGGGTTTCCAGCGCCGGGCCCATCTCGGCCCACCAGTGCATGAACTTCGGCTGCCAGCCCTCCAGCGCCCGCTGCAGCCTCCGGTTGTCGGACAGTTCGACGTTGTTCGGGATCTTGGCGTCGTAGTCGATCCTGGTCGGCATCTCACACCCGCTTGCGGTCGAAGGAAGCCTTCTGGCCGGTGCCGTAGCGGCGCAGCGCGCCCTCCGGCCCGGAGGCGTTCGGTCTCGTGAAGATCCAGTTCTGCCAGGCCGTCAGGCGGCCGAAGATCTTGGTCTCGATGGTTTCCGGCCCGACGAACCGGTGGTTGGCCTCCATGCCGGTGAGCGCGTCCGGCGACAGCGCGGCGCGGCCCTCCAGCACGATCCGGATCTCGTCCTCCCAGTCGATGTCGTCCGGGGCCTCGGTGACCAGCCCCAGCTCGACGGCCTCGCCCGCGGACAGCCGCCGGTCGCGTTCGCGCTTGAGCCAGTCCAGGTGGTCGTGCTCACCGTAGAACCGGGATTCCAGGCGGGACAGGCCGTTGCCCATCGGGAACGCGCCGAAGTTCGCGTCGGACAACACGATGGCCGCGCGTTCGTCGCTGTCCTCGTCGTCGATCGGCGGCCCGTCCAGCATGTACTGGCGGTCGCACGCCAGCGCCAGCTCCAGCAGCACCCCGGCGAAGCAGCCGCCCGGTTCGATCAGCGCGATGAGACTGCGGCTGGTGACGTCGAGCCGTTTCAGCGTGCGCTTGTAGTAGTGCAGGACCTCGTTGGACAGCCAGTCGGAACCGGTGAGCACTTCCCGTTCGGCGGCGAGCACGGCGTCCGGGTCGCCCTCGGTGCGGAAGACCCAGGTGCCCAGCTCGGGTTCGTTGGTGCGCAGGCGCAGGATGAGGTCGTCCAGCTCACGGGTCATCGCCAGCAGCCAGCCGTCTGCTCGCGGTCCGCGGACGGTGATCGTGACGACGCCGGCGGCGCGGTCCAGCTCGGCGGTGGTGTTCGGGTAGGCGATGCGGTCGTCGTCCTCGGTGCGCTGGAGCGGTTCGAGCACGATGCCCTGCGCGTTCTCCGGCCGGTTGCTGCGGGCGGCGAGTTCGCGGGCCCGCTGCTCGACGACCGCGCGGAACTCCTGGCGCGGAACCAGCTCGTCGACCAGCCGCCAGTCGACAGCGGTGCGGCCCTTCACGCCGTCCGGGCGGGTGACGAACACGTCGGCGCGGTCCTTGCGGACGCGGCGCTTGTCGGTCACGCGGGTGAGCCCGCCGGTGCCGGGCAGCACGCCGAGCAGCGGCACCTCGGGCAGCGCGACGGTCGAGGAGTTGTCGTCGACCAGCAGGATCTTCTCGCAGGCCAGGGCGATTTCGTAGCCGCCGCCGGCGCAGCTGCCGTTGACCGCGGCGAGGTAGATCTGGCCGGAGTTCTCGGTGGCGTCCTCGATGCCGTTGCGGGTCTCGTTGGTGAACTTGCAGAAGTTCACCTTCCACTCGTGCGGGGAGCCGGCCAGCATGCGGATGTTGGCGCCGGCGCAGAACACCTTGTCCTTGGCGCTGGTCAGGATCACCGCGCGCACCTCGGGGTGCTCGAACCGCAGCCGCTGGACGGCGTCGTAGAGCTCGATGTCCACGCCCAGGTCGTAGGAGTTGAGCTTCAGCTCGTAACCCGGGACCAGACCGCCCTGCTCGTCGACGTCCATCTCCAGCCACGCCAGCGGCGGCTCGATCCGGAGCCGCCAGTGCCGGTAGGAATCCGGATGCCGATCGAATGACACCGTCGTCATGGCATCGATTCTCTACAACTTGTTCTCGGTCGTCAACGTTGTGTAGAGAGTGGATCTCGGGCCTATCGTGCTCAGCATGGCTGACCTCAAACCCCGGTCGCGGGACGTGACGGACGGGCTCGAACGCGCGGCGGCGCGTGGCATGCTGCGCGCGGTCGGAATGGGCGACGAGGACTTCGCCAAACCGCAGATCGGCATCGCCTCGTCATGGAACGAGATAACACCGTGCAACCTCTCCCTGCAACGGCTGGCGCAGGCGAGCAAGCAGGGAGTGCACGCCGGCGGCGGTTACCCGATGGAGTTCGGCACGATCTCGGTGTCCGACGGCATCTCGATGGGCCACGAGGGCATGCACTTCTCGCTGGTGTCGCGGGAGATCATCGCCGACTCGGTGGAAACGGTGATGGAGGCCGAGCGCCTGGACGGCGCGGTGCTGCTGGCCGGGTGCGACAAGAGCCTGCCCGGGATGCTGATGGCCGCCGCGCGGCTGGACGTCGCGGCGGTGTTCCTCTACGCCGGGTCGATCCTGCCGGGCAGTGTGGACGGCCGCGAGGTGACGATCATCGACGCGTTCGAGGCGGTCGGCGCGTGTGCCCGCGGGCTGATCTCCCGCGAGGAGGTCGACAAGATCGAACGCGCCATCTGCCCCGGCGAGGGCGCGTGCGGCGGGATGTACACGGCGAACACGATGGCGTGCGCGGCCGAGGCGCTGGGAATGTCGCTACCCGGCTCGGCGAGCCCGCCATCGGTGGACCGGCGGCGCGACCGGTTCGCGCGGGAGAGCGGTGAGGCGATCGTCGGGATGCTCGGCGCCGGGATCACCGCCCGGGACGTGCTCACGCGCGAGGCGTTCGAGAACGCGATCGCCGTCGTGATGGCGCTGGGCGGGTCCACCAACGCGGTGCTGCACCTGCTGGCCATCGCCCACGAGGCCGAGGTCGGGCTGACACTGGACGACTTCACCCGCATCGGTGACCGGGTGCCACACCTGGCCGACGTGAAGCCGTTCGGACGGCACGTGATGACCGCGGTCGACCGCGTCGGCGGGGTGCCGGTGGTGATGAAGGCCCTGCTGGACGCGGGTCTGCTGCACGGCGACTGCCTCACCGTGACGGGCAAGACGCTGGCCGAGAACCTGGCCGAGCTGGCGCCGCCGGAGCTGGACGGCGAGGTCGTGCGGAAGCTGTCGAACCCGATCCACCCGACCGGCGGGCTCACGATCCTGCACGGCAGCCTCGCACCGGAGGGCGCGGTGGTGAAGAGCGCCGGGTTCGACTCGTCGCGGTTCGAGGGGACGGCGCGGGTGTTCGACGGCGAGCAGGCCGCGATGGACGCGCTGCCGACGCTGCAGCCCGGCGACGTGGTCGTGATCCGGTACGAGGGGCCGCGCGGCGGACCCGGGATGCGCGAGATGCTCGCCGTGACGGGCGCGATCAAGGGCGCCGGGCTGGGCAAGGACGTCCTGCTGCTCACCGACGGCCGGTTCTCCGGCGGCACCACCGGGCTGTGCATCGGACACGTCGCCCCGGAGGCCGCGCACGGCGGCCCGATCGCGTTCGTCCGCGACGGCGACCCGATCGTGCTCGACATGGAGACGCGAACGCTTGACGTCGGGATTTCCGAGGAGGAGATGGCCGAACGCCGGTCCGGCTGGGAAGCGCCCCCGCCGCCGCGCCGCACCGGCGTGCTGGCTAAGTACGCCCGCCTGGTCGGTTCCGCCGCGCGGGGAGCCGTCTGTTCCTAGACGGGTTGTTCAGTGAGGTTGGTTCCGCGGCCGGCGGTGATGCGGCCGCCGCCGTCGGGATGCGGCCGGGGTTTTTGGCACGACGTGGACCAGCTCGCCCGGACGGAAGCGAGCAGCACGCCTGGACGTAGTATTGCCGAATCGTTCAACAATCCAATACTGTCCTCCGCCACTGGGGGCGGCACACAGTGCGCCCATTCCTGGCGAAGGAGTTCCCGCATGCGTGCACGACGTTCGTTGTTCGTCGCCCTGGCCACCTCGATCGGCGCGGTCCTCGCGTTGCTCGTCCCGGGAACGGCCGCGGCTTCGGACTACAACATCGCGACGGCCTCCAGCGGGCCGAGCGGCAACTACTGGTACGACTGCGTGACGGACAGCGGAGTGGAGGGCTGCTACCAGCCCTACGGCGACCTGTTCTACGTCCGCGACACGAAGGCGAACGGACAAGCGGCCGAGGTCCGCTGGTACAACAACCTGAACGGGGCGCCCTACCGCCAGGGCACGTGCCGGAACAACCTCGGCTCGGGCCACTGGGGCGTGTGCGACAAGGACTTCCGCGAGGACAGCACGATCCGCTTCGGGGTCGACGGCGTGGGCAACGACGCACGCCTGTACTCGCCGACGCTCTACGCCTGACGACCGCGGCCGGACCGCTGACACGCGGTCCGGCCCCGTCTGCTCCTGGAGGGAGCCGAAGAACTGCCGGATATCCTGCACCCGTGCAAGAAGTGGACGTTCTGCCGTCGATCTCGGTGGTGGACTGCGGATGGGCGTTCAATCTCGCGCACGCGGGCGTCTCCGCCTGCTGTCCCTGCTGCAGACGCCCCGCGACTGGCCGCGGCCGGGCGGGCCGAACTGGCCGAACGGTTCAACCGCCCTGCTCGTCCGTACCATCGTGACTGCTGACTGAATTTCGAAATCAGTCATGAGGTAGCCGCATGGATCGCCGGGAGCGGGCGGAACGCATCCTCGACGTAGCGGCCGACCTGCTGCTGCGCTGGGGCTACCAGAAGGTGACAGTCGACGACGTGGCCGAGCGGGCCGGCGTCGGCAAGGGCACCGTCTACCTGCACTGGAAGTCGCGGCAGGACCTGTTCCACTCGGTGTTCCGGCGCGAGCTGGCCGCGGCCTCCGACGAACTCGTCGCCGCCGTCCGCGCGGATCCGCGCACGGTCCTGCTGCACGAGCTGACCCGCGTGAACTTCGAGTCGGTCAACCGCCGCCCCCTCCTGCGGGCGCTCACGCGCGCCGATCCGAGCGTGCTCGGCAAGCTCGCCCGCGAACGGGCGGAGTCCCGGCACGACGAGGCTCTCGCCGGCTACTTCCGGCTGCTCACCGAGCACGGCCTGGTCCGCGACGACCTGCCGTTCGACGACCTCCGCTACGCCTGGCACGCCACGCTCGAAGGCTTCTCCCTGTTCCCGCCGCACCCCGGCGCCGCGGACCTGCTCGCCGCGACCGTACGAGGTGCCTTCGAACCGGCGGGCGAACCGGACCCGGCGCTGCTGGCCGAGCTCGCGCCCCGGGCAGCCGAGTTGCTCACCGAAATCGGGAACGAGCACCGCACCTTCTACGACGGGGGAAACCCATGAGGATCGGCCTGATGGTCGACGACACGGGCAAGACCATCGACGACATCGTCACGGCGGCCCGCTCCGGTCTGCCCGCGCTGTGGCTGGGCCAGCGGTTCGGCTGGGACCCGCTGACCGCGCTGGCCGTCGCCGGGCGGGAGGTGCCCGGCATCGAACTCGGCACCGCGATCGTGCCGACCTGGCCGCAGCACCCGATCACCCTGGCCACGCGCGCGTTGAGCACGCAGTCGGCCACCGGCAACCGGCTCAGCCTCGGCGTCGGGCTCAGCCACCCGGTCATGGTGGAAGGCCAGTACGGCCTCCCCTACGACCGGCCGGCCAGGCACCTGCGCGAGTACCTGAGCGCACTCGGGCCGCTGCTGAGCGGGGAAACCGTTGCCCACCAAGGGGAAACGCTGACAGCGCGAGCGCGGGTGGAAGTGGCCGGGGCGACGCCGCCCGCGCTGCTGGTGTCCGCGCTCGGGGACCGGACGTTGCGCGTCGCCGGCGAGCTGGCGGACGGGACGATCACCACCTGGGCCGGGCCGCGCACGCTCGGCGAGCACATCGTCCCGAAGATCAGGAAGGCCGCGGCCGGGCGGGCCGAACCACGCGTGGTTGCGGGCGTGGTGGTGGCGGTGACCGACGACCCGGACGGGATCCGCGCGTGGGTCACGCGGGGGTACACGGGATCGCCCGGACGCTGCCCGCGTACCGCGCGGTCCTCGACCGGGAGGGGGTGCGGGAGATCGCGGAGGTCGTCGTCGCCGGTAACGAGGGCGTGGTCGAACGGGAACTCCGGCGTCAGCTGGACGCCGGAGCCACCGAGTTCGCCGCCGCCCTCGTCGGGTCACCGGCGGAGCAGGGTCGGACGCTGGACCTGTTGCGGAGCCTGAACTCCTAGTACCGGTCCGTCGTGTACGGCGTGTCGCTCTCGATGCTGGGGCTGACCCGCGGGTCGCGGCCCTCCTGACCGGGCACCGGCGAGACGACCGGGTCATTGAGCGAGTGGTCCGCCGGGCGCGGGGCGTTCATCCGCGTGTTGATCTGCTCGACGACCTGTTCCTCGCGCTGACGCGACAGCACCGCGATGGTGATGCCGTGGGCCAGCGCCAGCACCAGCAGGAACACGCCGATGCGTCCCACGATCGCCGTTGGCGTGGTGCCGCCGGGGAAGTCGATCGTCGAGATGAGCGCGAGCACGCCCAGCGTCGCGATGTGGAACAGCACCGCGACCAGCCGGGCCATGGACGCCCCCGATTCCGATTCGCCCTGCCCGTTCGCCAGGTACCGCTTCCCGCTGTGGTAGACGAACTGACCGTCGACCAGGACGATCAGCGCGCCTATCACGAGGAAGGCCACATAGGCGTTCGTGTCCATGACGAGCTCCTCTCCTCACCGTGAGTCGAGTACCCGTCACGCTTCCGAGCGAAACCCGCGTGTCGTGGCAGCTCAGCGCAGGTGACGCCGCGAATCCGGGGTGCGGGCGGTGATCGCGCGGGCGTCGAGCAGCTCCAGCAACGGCACCGCGACCCGGCGCGTCGTGTCCAGCGCTCGCCGGGCCTCGCTGACCGTGAACGGCTGCGGCAGCGTCCCCAGCACCTCGGCGGCCCGCGGAACCGCGTCCGGGCCGAGGAACACCCCGTCGGCGATCCGGGTCAGCCGCCCGGCCCGCACCGCCGCCGCCAGTTCCCGCGTGCTCAGCCCCAGCTCGGCGAGGTCGTCGGCCTCGGGCGCGCGGAACGGCTGCGACCGGAACCGCTCGTCCAGCCGCGCCAGCGCGGACAGCACCGGCGCGGGCAACCCCGCGCCCGGCCGCCGCACGAGGCCGTCGGCGATCACCAATCCGGTGCCCTCCAGCGCGGCCGGCACCAGCTCGGCCGTGGGCAGGCCGGTTGCCTGGCGCAGCGCCTCCACCGGCATCCCGGCCGCGACGGGGTTACGAGATGACCACTCGTCGAACCGCGACAGCGCCTCCTCGCGCGCCCGCGCGATGGCCGCGTCGTCCACGATCCACTCGCCGATCCGCTTGCCCGTCAAGGGAAATCCCATCGCCCGCAGCTCGCTCGCGCGGGCGATCGGCGGCGGCGCCACCCGCCCGGCTGCCAGCTCGGCCGCCCGCGCACGCGCCGCGCCACGACGCCGCAGCGGCGGCGGCCGCACGTCCAGCACCGTGACCCCGGCCGCGATCCGGTGCTCGCCGGGGTCCCGCAGCAGCCCGGCATCCCCGATGCGCAGCGGCAACGGTTCCCGCAACCGCAGGCGCGCCGCGTCCGTCCCCAATGGACGGACGTGCACCGGGACCGCCGCCGCGCCGAGGTGCAGCACCAGCTCCCGGTGCAGCTCCCCCTGCGCGCGCACCGCGACGTCCACCTCCGAGGTGTGCACCCACGCCCCGGGCGTCAGCAGCGCGTCCCCGCGCCGCACCCGGTCGCGGTCCACCCCGCGCAGGTTCACCGCGACCCGCGCCACCGCGGTCACCTCGGTCTCCGCCGCGCCGAGCGACTGCAGCCCGCGCACGCTCACCCGCTCCCCGGCCAGCTCCAGCTCGTCCCCGGCGCGCAGGGTGCCGCCGGCGAGCGTCCCGGTCACCACCGTGCCCGCGCCGCGCACCGTGAACGCCCGGTCCACCCACAGCCGCACGTCCGCCGCCGGATCCGGGCCGGGCAGCCGGTCGACGAGCGCGCACAGCGCCCGGCGCACCGGCGCCAGGTCCGCGCCGCGCCCGATCGCCACCGCGTCGCAGCTCCCGAGTACCGCCAGCTGGGAAAGCGCTTCCGCCGTCGCAGGCCAGGGATCGGCGAGGTCGGCCTTGGTCACCACGAGCAGCGCGTGCCGGACGCCGAGCGCGTCGAGCGCCGCCAGGTGCTCCGCCGACTGCGGCATCCACCCCTCGTCCGCGGCGACGACGAACACCACGGCGGGCACCGGGCCGACCCCGGCGAGCATGTTCGGCACGAACCGCTCGTGCCCCGGCACGTCCACGAACGCGAGCCGCCGCCCGTCGATCTCCGTCCAGGCGAACCCCAGCTCGATCGTCAGCCCGCGGCGCTGCTCCTCCGCCAGCCGGTCGGGCCAGGTGCCGGTGAGCCGCTCGACCAGCGTCGACTTGCCGTGATCGACGTGGCCCGCGGTCGCTACGACGTACACGCGTGCACCGCCGCGAGCAGCAGTTCGTCTTCGTCCGGACCGACCGTGCGCAGGTCCAGCAGGCACCGGCCGTGCTCGACCCGGCCCACCACGGACGGCGTCCCGGTGCGCAGCGGCTCCGCTAACGACTCCGGCAGGCTCACCGCCACCGAGGGCAGCTCCACGCCGGGCGCGCCGCCACCACCGACGGCCGAACGGCATGACACCACGCTCGCGCCGGGAATCCGCTCGGCCAGCGCGTCCGCCCGGCGGCGCAGTTCCACCGGATCGGCGACGAGGGCCCGCGCGACCGGCGGTTCGGGCCCGCGCAGGGTCGCCTCCAGCGCGGCGAGTGTCAGTTTGTCGACCCGCAGCGCGCGGGCGGCGGGGTGCCTGCGCAGCCGGTCCACCAGCTCGGCCGAGCCCAGCAGCAGCCCGGCCTGCGGGCCGCCGAGCAGCTTGTCGCCGCTCGCGGTCACCAGATCGGCGCCGTCGCGCAGGGCCGTGGCCGTGTCCGGCTCGTCCGGCAGGACCGGGTGCGGCGCCAGCAGCCCGGACCCGATGTCGACGACCAGCGGCGCGTCCAGCGTCGCGAGTTCGCGCACGGACGCCTCCGCCGTGAAGCCGGTGACCCGGAAGTTCGACGGGTGCACCTTCAGCACGAAACCGGTGTCCGGGCCGAGCGCCGCGGAGTAGTCGCGCAGGCTGGTCCGGTTCGTGGTGCCGACCTCGCGCAGCCGCGCGCCGGTGGACGCCAGCAGCTCCGGGATGCGGAACCCGTCGCCGATCTCGACCAGCTCGCCGCGGCTGATCACGATCTCCTTGCCGGGCGCCAGCACGAGCGCGACCAGGAGCAGCGCCGCGGCGTTGTTGTTCACCACGTGCACCCCGCCCGCGGCCGGCACCGCCTCGGCGAGCGCGGCCAGCGCGCCCCGGCCGCGGCGGGCCCGGCGGCCGGTGGCGAGGTCGAACTCGACGTCGGTGCTGCGCCCCGCGGTGGCCACGGCGTCCAGCGCGGCCTGCGACAACGGGGCCCGGCCGAGGTTGGTGTGCACGACGACCCCGGTCGCGTTCACCACCGGCCGCAGCGTGGTCGCGGACGACGGCAGCGCCGCGATGGCCTGCTCGGCGACCTGCTCCGGCTCGATCTCCCCGGCGCGCGCCCGGTCCTGCGCCGCCACGACCGCGGCCTTGACCAGGGCGCGGCCGAGCACGCGCTCCGCCTCGGCCAGGCGCGGGTGCGCGAGCAGCACGTCGGTCCGCGGCACGCGGCGACGGGGGTCTGTCACTCCTCGCTCCTCCCTGGGTGGCGGAGGCGGACGGGAATCGAACCCGCCGGCGACAGCGGCTGCCGCCCAACGGTTTTGAAGACCGCGCCGGTCACCAGACCGGATACGCCTCCTCGGGGGACACCCCATGATCGCAACTTCATGCGGCTCGCGCAGCGCGAATACGGCACGATGAGGGCATGGGCCATCGACTGACGCAGTACGCGCACGGCGGCGGGTGCGCGTGCAAGATCCCGCCGGGCGCGCTGGAGGACGTGGTGCGCGGACTGGTCGGCAGGCAGCCGACCGATCCGGCAGGCGAACTGCTGGTCGGCCTTGACGACGGCGACGACGCGGCCGCGGTGCGGATCTCCGACGGGCTCGCGTTGATCGCCACCACCGACTTCTTCACGCCCGTTGTGGACGACGCCTACGACTGGGGGCGCATCGCGGCGGCCAACGCGTTGTCCGACGTCTACGCGATGGGTGGCCGCCCGGTCGTGGCGGTGAACCTGCTTGGCTGGCCGCGGGACGTGCTGCCGTTCGAGCTGGCTGCGGAGGCGCTGCGCGGCGGGGCGGACATCTGCGCCGACGCCGGGTGCCACCTGGCGGGCGGGCACAGCGTCGACGACCCGGAGCCGAAGTACGGGCTCGCGGTGACCGGTATCGGCTATCCGGATCGCCTGCTGCGCAACGATTCCGCCCGGCCCGGGATGGCGTTGTCGCTGACCAAGCCGCTGGGCATCGGGGTGCTGAACTCGCGGCACAAGGCGACCGGCGAGCGCTTTCCGGAGGCGATCGAGGTGATGACCACGCTGAACGCCCCGGCCGCCAGGGCCGCGCTGGACGCCGGCATCACCGCGGCCACCGACGTGACCGGTTTCGGCCTGCTCGGGCACCTGTACAAGATGGCGCGCGCCAGCGGGGTGACCGCCGTCGTGGACGCCGCCGCGGTGTCCTATGTGGAGGGCGCACGGGCGGCACTGGCGGCGGGCCACGTCAGCGGCGGCACGCGACGCAACCTGGACTGGGTGCGGCCGCACACCGACCTGTCCGCGGTGGCCGAGGACGAGGCCCTGCTCCTGGCCGACGCCCAGACCTCGGGCGGCCTCCTGCTGGCAGGCGAAATCCCCGGCGCCCCGGTGATCGGCGAGTTCGTCCCGCGAGGGGAGCACGTCGTGGTGGTGCGCTGATCTAACCTGATCGCCGTGGGGGACGACGAGCTGATCGCGGGCGTCCTGTTCGGTGACGACGCGCGCGGCCTGCTCGCCGAGGAGCGGATCCCGCTGCGCGAGGCGCACGAGACGTTGTCCGCGGACCCGGAACTGCGCGAACGGCTGACCACCGGCCGCGCCACCTTCCTGCGCGACCCCGCCTTCGAAGGCGTGATCACGTCGAGGCTGCCCGAGCACCGGCTCGTCGACCTCCGCCTCGCCGCCGCCTTCGCCGTCGTGTTCGGCTACCACCTGCTGCTGGTCCGGGCGTGGCCCCAGCTGCCGTGGGGGTTCGCCGCGTTCGCGGTGGCCGCGTACCTCGCCGTGCTCGCGATCGCCTGCCGCATCGGGTACCGCTGGATCGCGCCGCTGCGGGGGCTGTTCCGCCGCGTCGGCGCGTTGCCCGTCGAGGACCTGTGGCGGGTGTACGCGGTCGAGCAGATCGTGTGGCCGGCGCTGGTCCGCTACGTCGAGGAGAAGCGGACTCCGCCGGACAGCACCGAGTTCACCTACCGCGCGGTGGACGGCCTCTACCGCGAATCCCCCAGCGCGACGCCGGTCATCACGGGCGCCGGGGAGCGGTTGCGCACCGCCGTCGCGCGGTCGGAGACCGGGGCGATCGCGCTCGCCGGGCACCGGGGCGTCGGCAAGACCACCGCGATCCGGTTCGTCGCGGGCGGGGTGCTCGGCGACCCGGACCGGCCGCCGCTCGCGGTGGTCGCGTCCGCGCCCGCCCGCTACGACGCCCGCGACTTCGTCCTCTACCTGCACGCCCTGCTGTGCAAGGAGGTCATCACCCGCACCCACGGCGCCGGGCAGCCACAGCGGTGGGCGACCTTCGCACGCCTGGCGGCGCCGGTCCGGCGACGCGAACGGGCCGCGCACGTGGTCCGTTCCCTGCTCGCCCACCTCGTCGCGATCGCGGTGCCGGTGCTGCTCGGCGCGTGGGCGTGGGGACGGCCGCCACTGGAGTTCGTCACCGATCCGCCGCCGCTGTTCCGCGACCTGACCGGCTGGCGGATCGCCGTGCTGGTGCTCGCCGGGCTCGTCGCGCTGACCGTCGTCACCGACCTCGGCGCGTTCGCCTGGCGGGCGGTGCGCGGGCTGCGCCCGGTGCGGCCGGCCGACCCGCGCCTGCGTGAGCTGCGCGCGGTCGCCGGGCAGCAGCTGCGCCGCATCCGGTTCCTGCAGACCTACACCACCGGCTGGTCCGGCAAGCTCACCCTGCCGATGAAGAGCGAGGCCGGCTGGACCCGCTCCACGCAGAGCGCGGAACAGCAGCTCAGCTACCCCGAGGTCGTCGACGAGTTCCGCGCCTTCGCCGAACACGCGGCGGAGGTGCTGCGGGCCACCGGCGTGACCGAGCGGGTGGTCATCGCGATCGACGAGCTGGACAAGATCGCCGAGCCGGAGAAGGCGCAGGAGCTGATCAACGACATCAAGGGCGTCTTCGACGTGCCCGGATGCCTGTTCCTGGTGTCGGTGTCGGACGACGCGATCGTCTCCTTCGAGCGCCGCGGCATCCCCGCACGCGACGCGTTCGACAGCGCCTTCTCCGAGATGGTGCGGCTGGACAACTTCACCCCGGACGACACGCGGAACTGGATCAGCCGCCGCGTCCTCGGGCTGCCGGAGCAGTTCGTCTGCCTGTGCCACTGCCTGTCCGGTGGCCTGCCCCGCGACCTGCGGCGCACGGTCGTCGAACTGCTCGACGTGCCTGCCGGGCAGCCGCTGAGCGCCGTCGTCGAGGTGCTGGTCCGGCGCGAGCTGGACCGCAAGGCGCACGCCTTCACCGGGGCCGCGCGCGGCATCGAACCCTCGCCGGAGCGGTCCGGCCTCATCGCGGACCTGGTGGCGATCCCGACTGTGCGCGGGCCCGGGGAGCTGCGCGCGCTGGCGGCGAAGATCGATGCGGGCGACGGGCTCGCCGCGCTGCGCACGCAGGCCGCCGCGTACCTGCTGTTCAGCGCGACGATCCTGGAGGTGTTCACCGACGACCTCACCCGCGACCGGCTGTACCGCGTGCCCGGCGGCGAGCCACAGCTGCTCGCGCTGGCCCGGCAGCAGATGGCGTTCGACCCGCGGGTGTCGATGGACCTGACCGCGTCCTTCCGCGCCGCCCGCGGGCTCGCGGTGGAATAGCGCCTGTCCGGCAACGGTTTCCCGGATATGGCCGACCTTGCCGAAGAAGTCCTGAAAGCCGCGAACACCATCGCCGTGGTGGGCCTGAGCCGCGACCCGGCGAAGGCCGCGCACTCGGTTCCGGCCGCGATGCAGGCCGCCGGATTCCGGGTGATCCCGGTGCACCCCTCCGCCGACCAGCTCCTCGGCGAGAAGGTCTACCGGAGCCTCGCCGACATCCCCGAGCCGGTGGACATCGTCGACGTCTTCCGGCCCGCGCGCGAGGCGCCGGAGGTGGCGGAACAGGCCGTCGCGATCGGGGCGAAAACGCTGTGGCTGCAGCAGGGCATCGTCTCGGCGGAGGCCCGGCGCATCGCCGAGTCCGGCGGGCTGAACTACGTCGAGGACCGCTGCATCGCGGTCGTGCGCGCCCTCGCCCGGATCCGGAAGTGAGTCAGGCGCAGCGCGCGGTCAGCCCGCCGTCGACCGGCAGGCAGACGCCGTTGACGTAGGCCGCCTCGTCCGAGGCCAGGAACACCGCGGCCGCGGCCACGTCCCACGGGCTGCCCATCCGCCCCGTCGGGCTGGCCGCGTGCCGCCGCGCCAGCTCACCGGGGTCGGCCGCGATGCCGCGCGTGACCAGGGGCGTCTCGATCAGCCCGGGCAGGATCGCGTTGACCCGGATCCCGGCGGCCGCGTACCGCAGCGCCAGCGAGACCGTCAGCTGGTTCACCGCCGCCTTCGCCGCGCTGTAGGCCGGGTAGACGTAACCGGTGTCGCGGATCGCGGCGATCGACGACACGTTCACGATCGCGCCGCCGCCTGCCGCGAGCATCCGCGGCACCACGTGCTTGCAGGTCAGGAACACCGGCCGCAGGTTCACCGCCAGCGCGGCGTCCCACTCCGCCAGTGACAGGTCCGCCAGGTCCCCGACCCGCGTCGCGCCGACGTTGTTGTGCAGCACTGACGGCGGCCCGAGCTCGGACGCGGCCTCGACCGCCGCGGCGACCTGCGCTTCGTCCGTGACGTCCGCGGTCAGCGCCACCGCTTCACCGCCCGCCGCCGCGATCTCCGCGGCCGTGCGCGCCGCTTCCGAGGCCCGGATGTCGATCGCCGCGACCCGTGCCCCCTCCCGGGCGAAGGCGAGCGCGGCCGCCTTGCCGTTGCTCATCCCGTCACCGCTGGAACCCGCGCCGAAGACGAGCGCCACCTTGCCGGCCAGTCTCCCCATGCCCCGCAGTATCGGCACACCAACGCCCGGGCCGGAACCGACGGACGTCGAAGACCACGCGGCGGCCGTTCCGAAAACCGGAGGAACGGCCTGGTGGATCATGGGTCCATGGTCGGGAGCGAACTGCAGCGGAGGGTCGACGCGCTCGCGGAGGACCTCGGCCGGTCGGTGGCGATCAACGACCCGTCGGTCCGGCTGCTGTGCGCGAGCAGGCACTTCGGCGACGAGGACGCCGTGCGAGTGCGGACGATGCTGCAGCGCAGCGCTGGCAGCGAGGCGATCGGCCACATCCTCGCCCAGGGCGTGACCCGCTGGACCGGCCCCGGCGTCATCCCGCCCCGGCCCGACCTGGACATGCTCGCCCGCGTCAGCATGCCGCTGCGCTGGCGCGGCACGCTCCTCGGCCTGCTGATGGTGATCGACCCGGACGGCACCCTCACCGCCGCCGACCTGGACGCGGTCAAGGCCGCCGCCGAGCCCATGGCCGCCCTGCTCTACCGGGACTTCCTGGTGGCCGACTCGGAACGCGCGGCCCGCGAGGAGACCCTGCGACGCCTGCTCAGCGCGGACCCGGCCGAGCGCGCGGTCACGCACGACTTCCCCGACACCTCCACGGTCCTGATCGCCGAGGTCCTCTCGGGCGAATCCGCGCGGATCGAGGTGGCGCTGCGGACGTCGCTGGCGGCCGCCACGCGCGGCCGCGAACCGTCGTTCTACGTGCGCGGACGGCAGGGCGTGCTGCTCGGCGCCGCAGACGCCGCGGCGATCGTGAAGCAGGCCGAGGACGTCCTCGGCGCGGGCGCCCGCTGCGTCGCCGGCATCGGCACGTCCGCCGACGGACAGGCGTGGATCGCCCGGGACCGAGCCGCCGTCGCCGTCCGGGCCGCCGCGACGCTGCCCCGCTTCGACGGCATCGCCCACTGGGACGACCTCGGCGCCTACGGCCTCCTCCTGCGCGTCCCGGCACCGGCCAGGGCGCACCTGCCCGAACCGCTGCTCGCGCTGGTCGCCAAGGACCCGGGCGGACGGCTCGTGGAAACCCTCGCCGCCTACCTCGACCACGCCGGATCGAGCCTGGACACCGCCGCCGCGCTGCACATCCACCGCACGTCGCTGTACTACCGGCTGCACCGGATCGAGGAGATCACCGGACTCGACCTCGCCGACGGCGAGCACCGGCTCACCCTGCACCTCGGCCTGAAACTGCTCCCCCTGGTGCGCGACTGACCTGCGCGTTTCGACAGGATGAGGAATCGCGGCCGGCAAAACCCGACCACCGTAGGTCGTCACCCGCCGGAGTTGCGCAGATACTCCCACCGGATCAACCGGCCCCGAAGGAGCAGCCGATGAGTACCGCCGCGCAGACGTCCGCCGCCCCGGTGTCGGCCTCGCGGATCGCGATCGCCAGTTTCATCGGCACGGCCATCGAGTTCTACGACTTCTACCTCTACGGCACGGCCGCGGCGCTGGTGTTCGGGCACCAGTTCTTCCCCACGTTCTCCCCGCTCGCCGGCACGCTGGCCGCGTTCGCGACCTTCGGGGTCGGGTTCATCGCGCGGCCCGTCGGCGCGGTCGTGTTCGGGCACTTCGGCGACCGGATCGGGCGCAAGGCGATGCTCGTCGCATCGCTGCTGGTCATGGGCACCGGCACGGTCGCGATCGGCGCGCTGCCCACCTACAGCGCGATCGGCATCGGCGCGCCGATCCTGCTCGTGCTGTGCCGGTTCCTGCAGGGCTTCGGGCTCGGCGGCGAGTGGGGCGGCGCGGTGCTGCTGGCCACCGAGTACGCGCCACGCAACCGGCGCGGCCTGTGGTCGAGCTTCCCGCAGATGGGGCCCGCGATCGGGTTCATCATCGCGGGCGCCGCGTTCCTGGTGCTGGGCCGCACGATGTCGCAGGAGTCGTTCGACGACTGGGGCTGGCGGATCCCGTTCCTTGCCAGCTCGCTGCTGATCGTCATCGGCTACTACATCCGGATGAAGATCGCCGAGACGCCGGTGTTCGAGCGCGCGATGGCCGAGCACGACAAGGCGAAGGTGCCGATCGTCGAGGTCCTGCGGCGGCAGCCGAAGACCCTGTTCCTCAGCACGTGCGCGTTCATCCTGGCGCACACGCTCTTCTACACGATCACCACGTTCTCGCTGTCCTACGGCACCACGGTGCTGGAGCTGGACAAGAACATGCTGCTGATCTGCGCCATGATCAGCGCGCTCGTGATGGGCCTCGCGACCCCGCTGCTCGCGACGTGGTCGGACCGGATCGGCCGCCGCCGGGTCTGCCTCGGCGCCGCGGTGCTCGCGGTGGTCTGGGCGTTCCCGTTGTTCGCCCTGGTCAACACGGGCAACCCGGTGCTGATCGCGCTCGCGATGGCCGTCGGGATGATCGCGTTCGCGGCGTTGTTCGCGCCGATGGGCGCGTTCCTGCCGGAGCTGTTCGCGACCCGCTACCGCTACACCGGCGCGTCGATCGCGTACAACGCCAGCGGCGTGATCGGCGGTGGCGTGAGCCCGATCCTGGCGACGCAACTCATCGCCGCGACGGGTTCGTCCCTGCCGGTTTCCGGGTACGTCGCCGGGATAGCGGTGATTTGCGCGGTGTGCGTCTGGTTCCTGCGTGAGACCCGGGGCAACGAACTCGAGTGAGATCGACGCGCGTTGTTCGCCCGGGCGTCGCCTGACGGTCGGCACCGCCACACGCGGAACGGACAAAGTGCGCACATGTCTGACATCACTCGAAGGGGTGCGCTCGGCCTCGGCGGCGCGGGTGCGGTGACGTTGATGACCGCGAGCGGGGCGCAGGCCCAGCCCAGGGACGGCGCGGTGATCGGCCGCGCCGCCGGCGACACGCTGCACGTGACCACGTTCAACATCCGCCTGGACACGAAGGCCGCGCCGGGCACACCGGACTCGTGGACCGACCGGCGGCCGGTGCTCGCGCGGTTCCTGGAGATCGAGCAGCCCACCGTGCTGGGCATCCAGGAGGGCCTGTACCACCAGGTCAAGGAGATCGCGGCCGACCTGCCCAAGCACTACGAGTGGATCGGCCTCGGCCGCGAGGGCGGCGGGCGCGGCGAGTTCATGGCGATCTACTACGACACGCGCCGGGTCGAGCCGCTCGACTTCGACCACTTCTGGCTGTCGGACACACCGTACGTGATCGGGTCGAAGTCGTGGGGCAACAACGTCGTCCGCATGGTGACCTGGGTGCGCTTCCGCGATGCCCGCACCGGCAAGGAGTTCGTGCACGTCAACACGCACTTCGACCACCAGTCGGAAAACGCGCGGCAGCGCGGCGCGGCACTGGTGCGCGACCGGATCGCCGGCTTCGACCCGGCCCTGCCGGTGGTGCTGACCGGCGACTTCAACACCCCGGCCGACTCGGTGTCGTACCGGACGCTGACCGAGGGTGGCCTGTCCGACACCTGGCGCACGGCCGCGAAGCAGCTCACGCCGGAGTGGGGCACGTTCCCGAACTACCGCGACCCGGTGCTCGGCGCGAACCGCATCGACTGGGTGCTGGCGAACCCGCGGGTGTCGGTGCTGGCGGCGGCGATCAACACGTTCCGCGTGGACGGCCGCTACCCGTCCGACCACGTGCCGGTGCAGGCGCTGGTGCGGCTGCTCTGAAATCCGCCGGCGGGCGGGCCGCGTACCGGCAGGCGCTCGCACTCGGGATGAGCGAGGCGCAGGCCGCCCACCTGCGCCTCGCCGAACTGGGCCGAGGCGTTGCGGCGCTCAGCCGGCCGTCTCGCGTGGCGCCATCTCCGAGATGATTCCCAGCTGCTGCAACGCGCCGAGCATGTCGTAGTTGACCCACATCTCCACGATCCGGTCGTCGGCCCACTTGGCGCACATCATGCCGGTCATCACGTACGTCTTGCCGGTCGCGGGCAGGCCGCGGAACTCCGCCCGCGACGTGCCGCCCATCGTGAACCGCACCGCGCACAGGTCGCCGTCCACGAGCACGTCGTGGATGTCCATGTGCAGGTCCGGGTTGGCGGTGCGCAGGTCGCCGACCTGGCGCTGGAACCCGGCGACGCCGTCCACCTCGAAGCTGGGGTCGTGGAACGTGCAGTGCGGCGCGCACAGCTCTTCGCAGGCGTCGAGTTCGCCCTGGTTCCACATCAGGTCCAGCACCCGGCGCAACCGTTCGCGCCGCTCGTCGGAAGTCATGAGGTGCCTCCTTCCGGCCGCGCCTGGGCGGGCGGCGCCCGCTGACTACTGCCGCGGCCGCGATCCGCAGTCGACACCCGGCGCGCGCGGCGCGGACAGAGGCTTAGGGCTCTTTATCGCGCGGCGCCGACGCGGCGGCCGTAGGGCGAGCGGTGGTGGCCGATGCGGTGCACGGCCAGCGCGAGGAGGCCGAGGCTGAGGGCGGCGAGCACGATGTAGCTGAGCGTCGCGCCGATGCCGTCCCACGCGGCGTGCAGCGCCACGGCGACGACGAACGTCGCGGCGAAGCGGCCCATCCAGCGGGACCGTCCGCGGTGCCGGACGGCGGCCCACAACGCGGCGGCGGTCAGCCCGGTCCACGCCATGTGGGTGGCCGGGCTGAGCACGCCGCGGATCAGCAGCGTCTGGTCGACGGCGTTGATGTCGCCCTGGGACTGGAGGAACGCGACGAGGGCGTAGCCCATCGTTTCGAGCGCCGCGAAGCCCGCCCCGGACGCGACGCCGAGCAGGAGCCCGGTCGCCGCGCGACGATCGCGGACGACCAGGAGGACCACGGCGGGCGCGATGAGCTTCGCGGTCTCCTCGATGACGCCGACCCCGGCCATCTGGAACGGACCGAGGTCCTTGAGGACGTCGTACTCCAGCGCGCCGGCCGTGACGACCCCGACGACGCCCCCGACCACCGCGACGAGCCCGACGAGAACCGGATCGACCCCGAAGGAGAGCCGGCGCCCCCACACGAAGACGACGAAGGTGGCCGGCCCGACGACCGCGCCGAGCAGGATCAGGGAGGGCACCAGGTTGGGGTTCTCGGTGGCCAGCACAACCCGCCGGACGAGCTCGAACAACCCGAGCCCCACGACGAGCACGAGCCCCCACGCCCACCGCCAGGTCACCTTCCATGTCGCGGTCCGCGTCCGCATGGCACCTCCGCTCAGGCCGGTGACCAGAAATCGGCCCGACGCGAGGCGGCGTTACCCGGTCAGGCTCGAGGCAGGTGAACGGCCACCTCGGCCAGCGCGTCCAGGACGGCTTCGCCCATCTGGATCAGCAAGGCCGCCAGCGGCGTGATGTCACCGTTGCCGTGGAGCTTCTCCAGCCGCCCGGATTGACGGTCCAGCGAAGTGCACGGCGTACGCAGGGAGAATTCGCGGATTTCGCCGTGCGAATGAAACAGGCAAGAGGCATCTCGCTTCGTGGCTTTCCGCATGCCGCGCTTTCCGCATGCCGCGCAGTCCCAGGCGCTGTCACGCCTCATCCGGACGTCCTCGGCCGGTGGAACGCTTCGTTCTGGGGATTCATCCGGAAGGGCGCGGTGGTCACCTTGATGACCGTCGCGCTGGCGGCGCCTACGCCGGTACTCGCGGTCATGCACTGATCGACCGGGAGTTGTATCTGCCCGGGCCGTGGACGCCGATGAAGATCGTTGCCGGCGGGCGAGGATCCCGGAAGGCACCGAATTCCAGACCAGGCCATGCCAGGCGATGGTGATGCTGGCCCGGGCGTTCGAGGCAGAGGTGCCGTTCGCGTGGATCACTGCCGATGAGGCATACGGGCAGGTCAAGTACTCGCGGTTGTGGCTGGAAGCCCACGATGCCGCGCACGTCCTAGCCACCAAGGTCAACGACACCTTGGTCACCACCGGTGGTCGAGAAGCCCGGGCCGATGAGCTGATCGCAGAGCTTCCCGCCCGGTCCTGGCGGCGTCTATCGGTCGGCGCCGGAGCGCACGGGCCACGGGAGTACGACGGGGCGCGGGTGCCGATCCGGCTCGGCTGGCAGCCTGGGCGGGGACACTGGCCGCTGGCCCGCCGCAAGCTCACCGACCCAGCCGGGATCGCCTACTACGTTTGCTATGGACCTCGCCGCTCGACGCTGCTGGATCTGGCCTGGATCGCCGGGGCGCGGTGGCGGATCGAGGAGTGCTTCCAGCAAGCCAAAAACGAAGCCGGACTCGACCACTACCAGGTCCGATCCTGGCGAGCATGGTACGCCCACATCACGCTGTCCATGCTCGCCCACGCCTGGCTCGCGGTCTCCCGATCCCTTGCCGCAAAAGGGGAACCAACGCCGGTGAACCGGGCATGATCGACTTCACGTTACCGGAGATCCGGCGCCTGCTCATCAAACTCGTCCTGCGTGCCGTCGACACCGCCGACCACATCTGGTCCTGGTCACACTTCCGCCGCCGACGACAACACCAAGCCCGCCTCAGCCACTACAAACGCCGCGGCTACCCACTCACCTAACTGCCGCTGCAGTACTGGTCGTCGCGCCCTCGCGAGGCTGGATCGCATCGGCGAGTACCCACTGGCCGACGCGATGAGAGGGTGGCGGCGCTGCCGATCGTGAATGCGACCCAGGCGAGGCGCTTGCCGGTGGTTGTGCGGTCCCTACGGCGAGGGCACCGTCAAAGACGCCCCTGACGACGGCCAGACGCTCTCCGGCATCTCCGCCCCGTCGATCGTGGCGACCCGGCTCGAACAGCTCGCTCCACAACCTGGCCACCGTGTTCTGGAAGCTGGTGCTGCGACCGGCTACAACGCCGCGCTGCCGGGTCGACTCGTCGGGCCTGGCGGGCATGTGTGGACCGTCGATGTTGACGCGCACCGCGGGTCGATCTCACGGTCGTTCGCCTTCGAGCGCGAGGCCAACGGCCTGACGTGGTTGAGGTCCCTGTAGAGACCGTCGATGTGACGGAACCGCTGCGAAATACGCTGCTCGCAAAGACAGGCGAAGCCAGCGTCGAGGACTGACCCGACGCTGGGGTGGGAGCGGGCCGGATTCTTGGTGTGGCTGTTCCAATCGGCACAGTGACGGACTCATCGACGGCTACGCCCCAGCGGCGGTTCTTCTCTTCCGCGTGGGAGCGTATGCATCCATTGCGATCCTCGGCGTGGCGAACGTCGGTGTCGGCTTGTCCGAGCAGCCCCTCGTCGCCGACCAGGATTGGATTTCATCGGCGACTACGCAAACAGGGATGTATTTGACGGGGCCTGCTTGGTCCGCGTCGAAGGGGGTGGCTCTGCGTGATCGGGTTGACGTGGGTCCCCGCCAGGCTGGTGCCCGTGGGGCGGGGACCCACGCTTCGGGTTTCAGAGTGCGGCGTAGAGCGCGGTTTCGAAGTCGATGTAGGTCTGCCATGCCTCGTGTTCGCTGATGAAGGGCAGCGAGTTGGTGTAGATCGAGGCGCAGATGCCAGTGGTGCGGTCTATGAAGAAGTGCGTGTTGAACAGCCCCGCCCACGCCCCGGTGCCCGCTTTACGGCGGCCGGGCTGGTCGACGGTGTTGAGCAACAGGCCGTAGCCCCATTTCCAGCCCGGGCCCACCCGCAGCGTATCGGTGATCGGCGGATCGGCTGTGGGAATCTCGGCGGGGAAGTCCAGGTCGCCGATCTGGTTGCGGAACGCGGCGTCCACGGTGTCTTCGCGCAGGATGCGCTCGCCGTCGAGTTCGCCGCCGCGCAGCAGGGCGCGTTCGAAGCGGATGTAGTCGCGCGGCGTGGAGAACAGGCCGTGCCCGCCGGCCCACCAGTCCGGCTCCGGGTTGAGAATGTTTCCCGCTGAGGCCCACGCCCCGTCCTCGCCCTTGACGTGGACGGTGACGCAGTTGTTCTTCCGGCCGTCGTCGAGCTTGAACATCGTGTCCGTCATGCCCAGCGGTCCGGTGATGCTGTTCCTGATCACGACGTCGAGGGTGGTGCCCGCGACCGCTTCGAGCACCTTGCCTAGCCAGTCGGTGTTGATGCCGTACACGTACGTCGTTCCCGGATCGGCAACCAGCGGCGCCTTGAACGCCTCGGCCGAGCCCGGAACCACGTTGGGCACGCCCGTGACCTGTTCGTACTTGACCAGGTCAGCGTTCCAGAACCAGTAGCCCAGCCCCGAGGTGTGGGTCAGCAGCTGCTTGACCGTGGCCCGGCGGGCCGGTGCACGCAGCTTCGGGGTGTCGCCATCCCAGCCTTCCAGCACCTGGATGTCGGCGAACTCGGGGCAGTAGGTGTCGACCGGGGCGTCCAGGTCCAGCGTGCCGCTCTCGACCTGTTGCAGCGCCGCGGCAGTGCAGATCATCTTGGTCATCGACATGACCCGGAACTGGGTGGATGTGGTAACCGGGTCGTCGCTCTCACCCGCGATCCGGACTCCGGCGCTGCCCTCGTAAAGGTTGCCGTCACGGTCGGCGGCGATCGCCGCGACGTGCGGCACCTTGCCGGATTTGACCGCGTCTCGCAGCACCTTGTCGATCGAGTTCCCGTCGATGGCTTTGCCCATCGCTGACCTCCGTTGGTCCGTGGCACCTCGCTGTGCCTGATGAGCCGCCCATCTTGGTCACCGCCCTCACACGCCACCACCGGCGTTTGGTCGCAGGTTGGCGGGTTCTGCCCGCCAGATGTCGGATCCGCTCCGAATCGGCCGCCAACAGGGTGAACGATGCTTCCCCACCATCCCCCGGCGGGGCTACCGTGCAGTTCCCCGCACGACCGGAAAGGCTGGCCATGACCACCACTGCGAGGCCTGGGTTCGATCCCGAGCTGAAAGCGGGACTGGCCATCGTGGGAGGTGTCTTCCCGCCGACGATCACACCGGACTTGATCGCGTTCATGCGCAAGTCCTACGCCTCGCCGCCAATAGCCGACACGCTCCGGCGACGTGGCATCGTCCGCCGCGACGAGGTGATCGCCGGACATCATGGTGACGCGATCGAGGTGTCCGTGTTGACCCCTGCTCAGGCGAACGGGCCGCGGCCGTGCGTGCTCTTTCTCCATTCCGGCGGCCTGATCTTCGGCGACCGCTTCAGCGGCGCCGATCTCGTTCTCGATTGGGTCGACCAACTCGGTACGGTGCTCGTCGCGGTCGAGTACCGGCTGGCCCCCGAGTTCCCCGACCCGGTCCCGCGCGAGGATTGCTATGCCGCCGCCGAATGGGTCGCCGCGTCAGCCGAGCACCTCGGCGTCCGGCCGGATCGTCTGTTCGTCGCCGGGGCCAGCTCGGGAGGTGGTTTGGCCGCCGGGCTCGCGCTCGCAGCGCGCGACCGCGGCGGGCCGCACCTGTGCGGACAGGTTCTGGACTACCCCATGCTCGACGATCGCGGCCTGACCCGCTCCACCCACCAGTTCGACGGGATCGGTGTGTGGGACCGGGTCAGCAACGAGACGGGATGGACCGCGCTTCTCGGCGACGCGCGAGGCGGTGCCGACGTTTCGCCCTACGCTGCTCCGGCGCGCGCCACCGATCTGCGTGGTCTGCCCCCGGCCTTCATCGACGTCGGTTCCGCCGAGATCTTCCGCGATGAAGCGATCGCCTACGCCGACGCGATTTGGAACGCTGGCGGCGACGCGGAACTGCACGTGTGGCCCGGTGGTTTCCACGCCTTCGACATCTTCGCTCCCCACACGGTCCTGGCCCAGGGCATGATCCGCACCCGCAACGCCTGGGTCGAGAAGATCCTCGTCGACTAGACCGTGAACACCGCAACGATGTGACCGACCGGATGGTGAACCTTGCAGGAGCTGCTCGGACGGATCTCGGCCCTGGACCCCCGGGCCAGCCTCAGCCTGCGGGTCATCGCCTGCTTCGACGAACTCATCGTCGGCAACGTCAACACGCGTGCCCTGCTCTCCGCCGCAGCTTCACTGGCCGGCTGCAACGCCGGCTTCAGCCAGCAGCTTCCGCCCCGCGCGATGCGGGTCACCACCAAGGGCGCCATCGTGCCTGGTCCGTTCTCTCCTGCAGCAGGATCCTCGGTCTGCGAAGGCGGAGTCACCGCGTGGCTGGAACGCGACGGCGCGCAGCACGTCAACGACGCCATTATCCTCGAACGCCTCCTCCTGGCGCTGCGGTTGCGGCATGGACACGGCCGCCGGGACTCCGACCACCGCCGCGAACTCGGACTGCTCCTCGATACCGAGGCTCCGATCGCAGACCGGCACACCGTCGCGTCCCGCCTCAACCTCAGCCTTACTGGCCGCTACCGCGTCCTGGCTGCCCCGCTGTTCGCCGTGTGGCATTCTCATCCCACCTGCGTCGAAGACGTCGTCGCCACACCCTACGGCTCGATCCACGCCCTCGTCGTCCCCGAAAGCCACGACCCCGTCGACGCGAGCCCATGCGGAATTGGCCTGCCGACCGGCGTGGACAAGCTGGACCGGTCTTTCCGCACCGCCATCGTCGCGCTACGCCTGTGCCTGCCGCCACACACCCCGGTCGTCACCGCCGACACCTACGGCGCACTCATCGGCCTGCTCGCCGACCTGCCCGACCGCGCCGCAGTTCCCGACCTCGACGCACTCGACTCGGTCATGGCTCACCCGTGGGGACCGGCCACCGTCGACGTACTGATCCAGGCCGGGTCCGTGCGCCAGGCGGCGCGACTGGCCGGAGTGCATCACAGCACGCTCCAAACCCGCGTCGACACCATTACCGAGATCATCGGTTTCGACCCTCTTGACGGCCTCGGTCGAAGCCGCCTCGGTACCGCCTACCTCTGCTGGCGACTCCGGAACTCCCGCGTCCTCGACCTGCCCCCACCAACCGGAGGCCGGAGCGGAGGCGACTAAGAGCGTGTCTCATTTGGCGAGTTTCTTGTAGCGGGTGATGGCGGCGCCGAGGGTGAGGAAGCCAGGAAGTGGCTGGGTTTGTGTTCGTGGCGGGTAGTCAGGCGCCGGTAGCCGGTCGGCCAGGCGATCGTCCGTTCGATGACCCACCGGTGTTTGCCGGGCTTGTTGCCGGATTCGATGCCCTTTGCGGGCGATGCGCGGGATGATCCCGTGCCGGCGGAGCCAGTCGCGCAGCGCGGGAATGTCGTAGGCCTTGTCCGCGTGCGGCTTGATCGGTTTCCGTCGCCGGGGTCCGCGCCGGGAGCGGATCGCCGGCAGCGCGTTGACCAGGGGCTTGAGCGCGTAGCTGTCGTGGGTGTTAGCCGCGGAGATACCGACAGTCAGGGGTAGGCCGGCTCGGTCGGACAGAGCGTGGATCTTCGAGCCGGGTTTGCCGCGGTCGACCGGGCTCGGGCCGGTCCGTTCGCCCCCTTTTTCGGGCTCTGTTGGTCTATGTGTGGGTGCGGTCGGGTAGTTCGGGGCGGTAGCCGCCGAGGGCGAGGAGCGCGAGGGAGATCAGGGCGTCGGGGTGTTTGAACCCGAAGGCCAGCCTCGTCAGCAGCCGGATCTTGGTGTTGGTTGATTCGATCAGCGCGTTGGACAGGCCGTGGTCCAGACTCGCGTGGATGGCGGCGAGTTCGGATCTGATGGTGCGCGCGAGCTTGACGAACTCGGGTATCCGGCATCGTGGGGCCCAGGACAGCCAGCGTTGCAACGCTTCTTTGCCGGTTTCGCCGCCGACTGCGAAAACGTGCCGGAGTCCTTCTTTGAGCAGGTAAGCACGGTAGAGGCGAGAGTCCGTTTTCGCGATCCAGGCAAGCTTGTGGCGTTGGTGATCGGTGAGGTTTTCCGGGTTCTTCCACAGTGCCCACCGTGCTCGCTTCATGGTTTGCGCGGCACCTGCCGAGGCGGTGCGGCCGCGTCGGTCCTTCTGGCTGCCGCCGGGCTGGCGGCGCGCGGTATTCCACGCCTGGCGCCGGACCTTGTCCAGGGCGTCGGTGGCCCACACGACCACATGGAACGGGTCAGCGCACCGGATGGCGTCCGGGCAGTACTGGGCCACGGTGTGGGCGATCCACGCGGCCCCGTCCGCTGATACGTGGGTGATCCGGGCGCAGCGGTCCGGTCCGAGTAACTCGAAGAACGCGGCCAGCGTGGCTTTGTCGTTGCCCGGCGCTGCCCAGACCAGTCTGCCGGTGTCGTGATCGACCACCACGGTGAGATACCGGTGATTCTTCTTGTAGCTGATCTCGTCGATCCCGATCCGGCGCAGCCCGGCCAGCCGATCAACCTGGGCGTCGATATCGGCCCGGACCCGGGTGATGATTGCCCCGACGGTCGGCCAGGCGATCCGCATCAGCTGCCGGACCGAGGTTCTCGACGACTGGGTCGCCAGCCACGCCACGGTGTCATCGAAGGCGCGAGTGTGCCCGGCACCATGGCGAGCCCACGGCACCGCGGCCACCACCACACCGTGCTCGCGGCACTGCACCCGCGGCGCGTCCGCCTCGACAAACGCCTGCACGGTGCCCAGATCCAGGGCACGCCACCGCCGCCGGCCCCGCCCAGCGTCATAGCGCGGACACCGCCGAGAGCACGCCCCGCACCGGTGTCGATCCCGCCGCCGCAACCGTACCCGGGCCACCAGTACCTGCTCGGCCTCGTCTAACTCCACTGATTCCACAACCGCGGGATGCACACCCAGCAGCCGACACCATACCCTGGCAGAGGGCACGTCGTTCTCCGTCTGTTCGTTTCTGTTCCTCGACAGCTCAGAAACCTAGACCCAGCAACGACGTGCCCCTTCTACCAGGTCAAACCCGGCCCACACATAGATCAACAGAGCCCTTTTTCGCCTGACGGATGCTCCGTCCAGGACTGCGCGCGACCAATCGATCATGCCTTTGCCGCCCAGCTCGTCCAGCACTGCCTCGTGCAGCTGCCGCCAGCACACCAAGATGCGCCTCTACTGGGTCGAACGCGCCGGCTGACAAGTCCAACCCCGGCAACCAAACCCGGAAACCCCGCAAACCCCGCAGCCGACCCGGACAACCCTCCCTGAACAGGTAAAACGTCGGTCACAGGTTGCGGGGTTTCACTCCCGGCGGCTCACCCTCCAAACCCGCCGATGCCGTCAAACCCCGCGTGCAAATCCCCAGCTCCAGGGCCACTTTGCGGGGTTCGCGGGGTGTGAAACGCACTTCCGGCACTCCGCCCAGATATTCCGCCGACCACCCCCGTACCCGCCCCCGTGATGCCCGCGGGGGGGTGACAGTCCGTAGCTGCCGTGGACGACGTCCGCTGGCGTAACCGAGTGGCCACCACGCTTGCCAAGCTCGCCCGCAGCATCGCCGAACGCGAGGCTGCGCCGTCCGCACCACCGGTCCGCGCCCTGCTTCGCACGGGCGAGGTCGAATCCGTCCGCATCGGCCGGCTTCGCCGCGTCCCAGTCTCCGCCATCCGCGAATACGCATCCCGCCTCGTCAACGGGCACCGCCGAAACCGCCGCCTGAGAAAGGAAACTCCTTGCCTCGCAAGCGCACCGAAGGAACCCGCGCGCCGAATGGCGCAAGCAGCATCTACCTCGGCAATGACGGCTACTGGCACGGACGGGTCACAGTCGGCGTGAAGGACAACGGTAAGCCGGACCGCCGGCATGTTCAGGCCAAGACGGAGGCCGAGGTCATCAAGAAGGTCCGGAAGCTCGAACGAGAGCGCGACGCGGGCACGGTCCGGAGGCCCGGCCAGGAATGGACGGTCGAGAAATGGGTGATGCATTGGTACGCAACGATCGCGGTGCCGAACGTCCGCTACAAGACCCGCAGCTACTACTGGACTGCGGTCGACAAGTACATCGTTCCGGGGATCGGCGCGCACAAGCTGACGCGGCTCGAACCCGAGCACATCGAACGGTTCTATGCGCGCCTGCGGAAGGAAGGTGCCAAGTCGGCAACCCTGCAACAGGTCCACATCGCTCTGCGCGCATCCCTCAACGCAGCCGAGCGACGGAACCGGATCACGCGCAATCCGATCCGCGCCGTGCGGTCACCGAAGATCGAAGAGACCGAGATCGAGCCTCTGACTGTGGACGACGCGCGGGCAATCCTGCGCGTTGCCCATGATCGGCGAAACGGCGTGCGCTGGGGCCATCGCCCTCGCGCTGGGACTGCGGCAGGGCGAGGCGATCGGCCTCAAGTGGACCGACCTCAAGGTCCAGTGGCACCACGGTTGTGGTGTGGCGGAGCCGTGCGAGAAGAAGCGTCCGGAAGACTGTCCGTTTGCCCAGGTCACGGGAATGCTCACGGTCCGGCGAGCGTTGCAACGGCAGACGTGGCAGCACGGCTGCGACCCGGACAAGAAGTGTGGTCGCAAGCGGGGCGCTGACTGTCCGGCACGACACAGTGGCGGCCTCGTCGTGGTGGAACCCAAGTCCCGCGCCGGTCGGCGCGTGCTGAGTGTGCCGCCGCCGCTGGTGCTCGCCCTGCTCGAACACCGGAAGGCGCAGAGCGGCAGCGAGCCGCCGACGTCTGGCAGGACGACGGGTGGATGTTCGCCCAGCCGACTGGCCGGCCGGCCGACCCGCGAGCCGACTACGGCGAGTGGAAGGACGTCCTGAAGGCAGCCGGGGTGCGCGAGGCGCGGCTCCACGACGCCCGGCACACCGCGGCGACGTTCCTGCTCGTGCTCGGCGTCGCCCAGCGGGCGGTCATGGACGTGATGGGCTGGTCGAAAATCGACACGGCCCAGCGGTACCAGCATGTGCCCGACGAGCTACGGCAGAGCATCGCGACGCAGCTCGGTGGACTGCTCTGGACAGGCCCAGACGACGGTGACGGCGACGAACCGACAGCCGCTTCGGTGCCGGCCTGAACGAACAACTGAGATGGAAACTGAGACGAGCCCTGACCAGGGTGTTCCCACCACAGGGAAACACCCTGGTCAGCTGGGGAGCCGACTAGGGGGCTCGAACCCCTGACCTGCTGTTTACAAGACAGCTGCTCTACCAGCTGAGCTAAGTCGGCCTGATCGGGGTCATCCTAGCAACCGCTGCCGGGCCCCCCGGATTCGTGGATGATCGGCGAAGTGGCGCACGCCACGGTTGCCCCTTTGCAACGACCGGCGTGATCCAGGCGATGGGCACCCGGGAGGCCAAATCAAGGAGGTGACGGCCGTATGAACAGCACCCAGCGCGTCCGGGGCCCGGTGACCCGCAGACGCGGCTGGCACATCCTCGAAGCGCCGGAGGACCCGGGCGTCGAGAAGGCGAACCGGCGGCGGCGGGCGACCGAGCCGCGTCGCCGGGCCTGGCACATCCTGGAAGCGCCGACCGGTGAGCAGCCGGCGCCGGACGCGACCACCGAACTCGGTCCCGCCCTGCCGGACGAGGCGACGGTCAACTTCGTCCTCGACCTGGTCCTCCGGATCGGCGAGGTGCAGATGGCCAGCGGCGCCGGCGCGTCCGACGTGACCGCGACCATCCTGTCGCTCACCGCGGCCTTCGGTCTCCCGCACTGCGAGGTGGACGTCATCTTCACGTCCATCACCGTCACCTGTCACCGGGGCACCGACGCGAACCCGATCACGGCCCTGCGCGTCGTCCGCTCGCGCAGCCTCGACTACACCCGCCTGTCGCAGACGGAGATGCTGGTCCAGCAGATCCTCCGCGGCAACCTCAGCGCGGAAGAGGCCTACACCGAGCTGCACAAGATCACCACCGCGCCGCACCCGTACCCGCGCTGGTTCGCCACGCTGGCCTGGGGCGGCATGGCCTTCTTCATCACCCTGCTGCTCAGCGGCACCGTGGACGTCGCGGTCGGCGCGCTGATCATCTCCGCCCTCATCGACCGGCTCGGGCGCCTCCTCAACCGCGTCGCGCTGCCGTTCTTCTTCCAGCAGGCCGTCGGCGGGCTGGTCGCGACGGGGCTGGCCACCTTCGCCGTCAACACCGGCCTCGTGCCGACCCGGTTCTCCACACTGGTCGCCGCCGCGGCGATCACCGTGCTCCTCTCCGGTCTGTCCACGGTGTCCGCGGTGCAGGACGCGATCACCGGGTACAACGTGACCGCCGCGGGCCGCACGATGGAAACGATCCTGATGTCCGCCGGCCTGATCACCGGCGTCGCGCTCGCACTGAACATCGCCAAAGCGCTCGGCTTCACCCCGGCGGAACCGGTGCTGCCCGCGCAGACCGCCGACAGCCTGCTGGTGATCGTGCCGGCGGGCGCGGCCGCGGCGGCCTGCTTCGCCATCGCCTCCTACTCGACGCTGCGGTCGATGCTCGTGGCCGCCGCCGCTGGCGCGATCGGCGCCGGCGTCTACGGCGCGTTGGTGATCGTCGGCCGGTTCGACGTCATCACCTCCTCCGCCGTCGCGGCCGTCGTGGTCGGCTTCTCCGGCGGCGTTCTGGCCCGTCGCCTGAAGGTGACGCCGCTGGTCGTGGCGGTGTCGGGAATCACGCCCCTGCTGCCAGGTCTGTCCACGTACCGTGGCCTGTATGAGCTGGCCACGCAGAGCAACGGCAACCTCTCCACGCTGATCAAAGCCGCGGCGATCGGGCTTGCGCTGGCCGCCGGCGTGGTACTCGGGGAGTACCTCGCGCAGCCGGTCCGCACCGGTCTCGGCCGGCTCGAACGGAAGCTCGCCGGCCCCCGGATGGCGGGCCCGCTGCGGACGACCGACCGGCGACTGGAGTAGCCGCCGCTGAGCCACCGCGCGGTGGATCTTGGGCCGCCGTCGCGAGATAGTGTTCGAGCGGACGACAAGGGAGCATGGCCACGTGAGCGAACCAGGGATCGGCACGGCTTCGGCGGACTTCGTCGTGGTCGCCAACCGGCTGCCCGTCGACCTCGAACGGACGGCCGACGGCAACCAGCGCTGGACCGCGAGTCCGGGCGGCTTGGTGTCGGCGCTGGAGCCGTTCCTGCGTTCGCGCAAGGGCGCCTGGGTGGGCTGGCCGGGCGTGCCGGGTGTCGACGTCGACCCGTTCAGCGACGAAGGCATGGTCCTCTACCCCGTCTCGCTGTCGACCGAAGAGGTCCGCGACTACTACGAGGGCTTCTCCAACGCCACGCTGTGGCCGCTCTACCACGACGTGGTCGCGCCGCCGGTGTTCGACCGTGGCTGGTGGGAGAGCTACGTCCAGGTCAACCGCCGCTTCGCCGAGGCCAGCGCGCAGGTCTCGGCCGAAGGCGCCACCGTGTGGGTGCAGGACTACCAGCTGCAGCTGGTGCCGAGCATGCTCCGCGAGCTGCGCCCCGATCTACGCATCGGTTTCTTCCTGCACATCCCGTTCCCGCCCGTCGAGCTGTTCATGCAGCTCCCGTGGCGCGCGGAGATCGTGCGCGGCCTGATCGGCGCCGACCTGGTCGGCTTCCACCGGCCCGGCGGCGCGCAGAACTTCCTGTGGCTGGCCCGCACGCTGCTCGGGCTGGAGCCCAGCCGCGGCGCGGTCGGCGTGCGGTCCCGGCCGGGCATGATGCAGGTCGGCAACCGCACGGTCCGGGTCGGCGCGTTCCCGATCTCGATCGACGCGGCCGGCCTGGACACGCTCGCCCGCACCAAGGAGGTCGCGGAGCGGGCCGCCCAGATCCGCCGCGACCTGGGCAACCCGAAGACCGTCCTGCTCGGGGTCGACCGCCTGGACTACACCAAGGGCATCGACCTGCGGCTGCAGGCGCTGCACGAGCTGCTCCAGGAGGGCCGGGTCCAGCCCGAGGACGTCACCTTCGTCCAGCTGGCCACCCCGAGCCGGGAACGCGTCGAGCACTACCAGCGGATGCGCACCGAGATCGAGCAGATGGTGGGCCGCATCAACGGCGAGTTCGCCCGCGTCGGTCACCCGGTGGTGCACTACCTGCACCAGTCGGTCGACCGCAAGGAGCTGGCCGCGTTCTACAGTGCGGCCGACGTCATGGTCGTCACCCCACTACGCGATGGGATGAATCTCGTCTGTAAGGAGTACGTCGCGTGCCGTCACGATCTCGGCGGCTCGCTCGTGCTGTCCGAGTTCGCCGGCGCCGCCGCCGAGCTGACCAGCGCTTTTCTCGTCAACCCACATGATCTCGACGGGGTTAAGAACGCGTTGGAGGCGGCCATTACGCTCGACCCTGCCGAGGGCAGACGCCGGATGCGCGCGTTGCGGCGTCAGGTCCTCACCCACGACGTCGACAGGTGGGCACGGTCGTTCCTTGAGGCACTCGGGTCCGAACCGGCCGCCTGAGTGGCCCACCTGCAGCTACACGCTTTTGAGCTCCTTAAGGAGGAGTGGTGACCGCCGAGTCCCTGCCCGCTGAGCTGCGCCGTGCGATCGTGCAGATCGCTCGCACGCCGCGTTTGCTGGTCGCTTGCGACTACGACGGGACCTTGGCTCCGATCGTGACCAACCCGGACGAGGCGCGCCCGCTGCCCGAGTCGGTGGGCGCGCTGCGCTCGCTGGCCGGGCTGCACGAGACGACCACCGCGGTCATCTCCGGCCGCGCGCTGCGCGACCTCGCCATCCTGTCGCGACTGCCGCACGAGGTGCACCTGGTCGGCAGCCACGGTTCCGAATTCGACATCGGCTTCGTGCACGAGCTCGACGCCCAGGCCCGCGACCTGCACCGCAGGGTCGAGCAGGAGCTGGAGCGCATCGCCGGCGACGTGCCGGGCGTGAGCCTGGAGGTCAAGCCGGCCAGCATCGCGGTGCACGTCCGCCGCGCCGACCGCGACGCGGCCCGCCGCGTGCTCGACGAAGTCCACAGTGGACCGTGCACGTGGGAGGGTGTGACGACCACCGACGGCAAGGAGGTCGTCGAGCTGGCCGTCGTGCAGACCGACAAGGGCCGCGCGCTGGACACCCTGCGCCACCAGGTCGGCGCCACCGCGGCGATCTTCCTCGGCGACGACGTCACCGACGAGAAGGCGTTCGCGCGGCTGTCCGGCCCCGACGTCGGCGTCAAGGTCGGCGACGGCGAGACCCTGGCCGCCTACCGGGTGCCCGGCACCGAGGACGTCGCGACGGTTCTGGCGTTCATGCTGGAGGAGCGCCGCAACTGGCTCTACGGCGAGCAGGCGCCGCCGATCGAGCGGCTGTCCATGCTGTCCAACGAGCGCGCGGTCGCGCTGGTCACCCCGGACGCCCGGCTGACCTGGATGTGCCACCCCGGCCCGGACGCGCCCGCGGTGTTCGCCGACCTGCTCGGCGGCACCAGCGCGGGCCACTTCTCGATCAAGCCGCACCACAACGGCCTGCCGCTGGGCCAGCGGTACCTGCCGAACACGATGACGGTCGAGACCCGCTGGTCGCGGCTGCTGGTAACGGACTACCTGGAGCCGGAGGGCCCGCCGCACCGCACCGACCTGGTGCGCGTGATCTCCGGGACCGCCGCCGCGTCCGTGGTGTTCGCGCCGCGGCCGGAGTTCGGCGGTGTCCCCGTCCGGCTGGTGCCCGACCCCCAGGGGCTGCGCGTGCTGGGCACGTCGGAGCCGATCGTGCTGCGTTCGCCGGGCGTGGCGTGGGAGATCACCTCCGACGGCCTGCACGACACCGCCACCGCGCTGGTCCAGCCCACCCAGGACGAGCCGGTCGTGCTCGAACTGCGGTGCGGCACCACGGACCTCACCGCACACGAGCTGTCCGAACCGGAGCGGCGGGCGCGGGCGGGCGCCTACTGGAGCGACTGGGCGACCACGCTGAAGCTGCCGAACGTGGAGCCGGAGCTGGTCGCGCGCTCGGCGCTGACGCTGCGCGGGCTGTGCAACGCCGACACCGGTGCGGTGCTCGCGGCGGCCACGACGTCGCTGCCGGAGGAGATCGGCGGCGTGCGGAACTGGGACTACCGCTACTGCTGGATCCGCGACGCGGCGTTCACCGTACGGGAGCTGGTCGGGCTGGGCTCGCTCGCCGAGGCCGAGGGCTACCTGCGGTGGCTGCACGGCGTGCTGTCGACGCTGGCCGGGCCGGAGCGGCTGCACCCGCTGTACACGATCAACGGCACCCAGCTGGGCGCCGAGGCCGTGATCGACTCGCTGCCCGGCTACGCGGGTTCGCGGCCGGTGCGCGTCGGCAACCTGGCGAACCACCAGGTGCAGCTGGACGTGTTCGGCCCGGTCGTCGAGCTGGTGGCCGAGCTGGCGCAGGTGCGCGGCGAGCTGCGGGACGAGGACTGGCAGCTGGTGCGCGCGATGGCCGAGGCCGTCACGCGGCGCTGGTCGGAGCCCGACCACGGCATCTGGGAGGAGCGGCACGTGCCGCGCCACCGAGTGTACTCGCGCGTCATGTGCTGGGTGACCGTCGACCGCGCCATCAAGCTCGGCGAGGTGTACGGGCGCGAGATCCCGGCCGGGTGGCACGACCTGCGCGAGGAGATCGCGAACGACGTGCTGACCAACGGCTGGAACGACGAGGTCCAGGCGTTCACCACGGCCTACGACGGCACCGACCTGGACGCGGCTTCGCTTTTCGTCGGGCTGGCCGGGCTGATCGACCCGTCGGACGAGCGGTTCCAGCACACGGTGACCGCGATCGAGGCCGAGCTGCGCAGCGGTTCCACGGTGTATCGCTACCGCCGCGACGACGGCCTGCCGGGCAGCGAGGGCGGGTTCCACCTGTGCGCCGCGTGGCTGATCGAGGCGTACCTGCTGACCGGCCGCCGCACCGAGGCGGAGGAGCTGTTCGAGCAGCTGGTCGACACGGCGGGCCCGACAGGCCTGCTGCCCGAGCAGTACGACCCGGTGGCGGAGCGCTCGCTGGGCAACCACCCGCAGGCGTACTCGCACCTCGGGCTGATCCGCTGCGCCAAGCTGCTCTCCGGCGCGTAGGTCACGGTTCGGACGAAGGCCCCTCGGCTGCCGGATTCCAGGGGTCGTTGCAACACAACTGATCAACTGGCTCGGGTCAGGGGCTTGGTCAAGCGCTCGGCTGGGGTGTCCCAGCCGAGCGTTTTGCGTAGGCGGTCGTTGAGTTCGGCGGCGACGAACGCGAGGTGTTCGGCGCTGTGGCCGGCCATCTCAGCGCCTTGGTCCCAGGTCAGGGACTGGGCGAGGTGGCCAGGCAGCGTCGCGACGGTGCTGCGGCCGGGGCTGCCGGCGATTTCGGCGCCGCGGGAGCCCCTGACACGGGAGTCAGGCGTAGTTGGCCGCGTGCAGGGCCGCCGCCACCGAGTCCACCTCCAGCACCCGGATCCCGTCCGGCAGCTTCCCCGGGTCGGGCGGCACCAGCGCGTGCGTGAACCCCATCCGCGCGGCCTCCGCCAGCCGCCGCCCGGCGCCGGTGACCCGTCGGACCTCCCCGGCGAGCCCGACCTCGCCGACGACCACCAGCCGCGGCGACAACGCCACGTCCCGCACCGACGACCACAGCGCCAGCAACACGGACAGGTCCACGGCGGGCTCGGTGACCTTCATCCCGCCGACCGTCGCCGAATAGACGTCCCGGTCGCCCAGCTTGATCCCGCCGCGCTTCTCCAGCACGGCGAGGATCATCGCCACCCGCGCGGAGTCCAGGCCGCTCACGGCCCGCCTCGGCTGCGGCGCGCCGGCACTCGACACGAGCGCCTGCACCTCGCACAGCAGCGGCCGCTTGCCCTCGACCGTGACCGTCACCGCGGTGCCCGGCACCGCGTCCTCCCGCCGGTTCAGGAACAGCCCGGACGGGTCCGGCACCCCGACGATGCCGTCCTCGCGCAGTTCGAAGCACCCGATCTCGTCCGCGGGCCCGAACCGGTTCTTCACCCCGCGCACCATCCGCAGCGTCGAGTGCCGGTCGCCCTCGAAGTGCAGCACCACGTCGACCAGGTGCTCCAGCACGCGCGGCCCGGCGACCGAGCCGTCCTTCGTGACGTGCCCCACGAGCACGACCGGCAGCCCGCGCTCCTTAGCCAGCGCGACCAGGCCGGCGGTGACGGCCCTGACCTGCGTCACGCCGCCCGGCGCACCCTCCACCTGGGGCGAGGCCATCGTCTGCACCGAGTCGACGATCAGCACACCCGGCTTGACCGCGTCGACGTGCCCGAGGATCGCCGACAGATCGCTTTCCGCCGCCAGGAACACGCCCTCGTGCACGTTCTTCGTCCGCTCGGCGCGCAGGCGCACCTGTCCCGCGGACTCCTCGCCGGTGACGTACAGCGCGGGCCCGGACCCGCCGCGGGCCCACTGGTAGGCCACCTCGAGCAGGAGGGTGGACTTGCCGACGCCCGGCTCACCGGCCAGCAGCACGACCGCGCCGGGCACGAGCCCGCCGCCGAGCACGCGGTCCAGCTCGCCGACGCCGGTGGTGCGGGCGCGCGCGGCCTCGATGTCGACCTGGCCGATCGGCCGCGCCGGCGCGCTGGGCGCGCCCGCTGCCACGCGGGCTATCGGCGGGCGCGCGTCGCCGCGCTCCTCGATGGTTCCCCACGCCTGGCACTCCGGGCAGCGGCCGACCCACTTGGCGGCCTCGTACCCGCACTCACCGCAGCGGTAGCTGGTGCCCTTCTTGACCATGGTCGGTCACGCTAGCTGGCACCACCGACAGTTCTAGTGACCGCCGGCTTCCGCCTCGGCGGACGGCTGGCAGTTCAGCTCGACCGTGGGCGCCTGGATCGGCAGGTTCACGGTGACCGGGCCGGCGTCGCGGAAGGTGAAGGTGACCGGGATGGTCTGGCCGGGCCACACGACCTGCTTGATGCCCTGCAGGACGACCTCGGCGTGACCGATCCGGGTCGGCTGCCCGGTGGGGCCCGCGGTCGGCGACGCGGACGCCGACGAGGTGGGCGAGGTCTGGGTCGAGCTCGGCGCGGCGGAGCTGGACTCCGGCTGCTGCACGGACTCGGCTTCGGTGGCCGGGCCGATCAGGAGCTTGCTGCCCGCGACGATGGCCTTCTGGCCCTCGACGGTGGCGCTCGCCGCGTTCGCGCTGCTCACGGAGACCAGCTCGTCGTCGGTGGTGCCGTCGTTGGCGATCACCAGCGTGAGCGGGGCGCTCGACCCGGTCGCATAGGCCTGCTGGCAGTCGTTGCGGTTCACCAGGCCGGCGTCCCGCAGGACGAGCTTGCCCGCCTGGGCCATCGCGCCGTTGACCGCGGGCAGCATGGTGTTGGTCTGGGTGATCTGCCCGGCCCCGCACCCGGCCAGAGCCAGGGCGGCACCCACGGCGACCACGCTCGCGCCGACCACACGACGTTTCTGCAGCCTCACGGTCTCAGTCCCTCCTAGAAGCTATACCGGCCAGATCCTATCTGCGGCCGGAAAGCCCGCCACCGAGGGTGCGCCGAGGGGGCCGGAAACCGTCCACAATGGATCAGAGAATCAATGTCGACAGGGTTCCCCGCCACCTGCATGAGCATGCACTTTATCGGTTTGTCAACCCCCCGGATGGCCCCTGACCTGCGACGACGATCTCAGCCCGCTAGGTGGGCCCCCTCGCCGCGTGCTAGGATGGAGGCAGCGAAAGGGGCAGAGGACACATGGTTTTCAAGGTCGGAGAGACCGTCGTCTACCCGCACCACGGTGCCGCACTCATCGAAGCGATCGAGACCCGCGTGATCAAGGGCGAGGAGAAGCAGTACCTCGTCCTCAAAGTCGCACAAGGAGACCTCACGGTTCGCGTGCCCGCTGACAACGCCGAGATCGTCGGCGTGCGGGACGTCGTGGGCCAGGATGGTCTGAACCGGGTTTTCGACGTGCTGCGAGCGCCGCACACCGAGGAGCCCACGAACTGGTCTCGTCGGTACAAGGCCAACCTCGAGAAGCTCGCCTCGGGCGACGTGAACAAGGTGGCCGAAGTGGTGCGCGACCTCTGGCGGCGCGAGAAGGACCGCGGCCTGTCCGCCGGCGAGAAGCGCATGCTGGCCAAGGCGCGGCAGATACTGGTCAGTGAGCTCGCCCTGGCGGAGGGCACCGACGAGGGCAAGGCGGAGACGCTGCTCGACGAGGTCCTGGAGACAGCGACCGTCTAGAGCACAGGCTGACCTCGCGAGATGAGCCGGGCAGACGTGCTCATCTACTGCGTGTGCCCCATGAGACACAGCTCGTCCCGCGAAGTGAGACCCCGGCGATGAAGGTCGCGGCAGTCCTCATCGCCGACCCCGATGGGCCGGATCCGTGCGCCCTCGTGCGCGGTGCGCCGCTGTTGCGGCACGCCGTGGACGGCCTGCTGGAGTCCGGATGCGCGGACCGCCTGACCGTGGCGGTTCCCAAACCCGTGCTCGGGGATTGTGAAGTGATCGTACGGGCAGCACCCGGCGCCGGTTCCCGGTGCCGGGTGCTGGTCTGTGGTCCTGATCGCGCCGGATCCGTCCGGGCGGCCGTCGAGGCCGCCGGGGATTCCGACGTCGTGCTGGTGCACGACGTCGCGCGTCCGTTCGTGCCTCCCGCCACCGTCCGCGCGGTGGCCGAGGCGGTGTTCGCCGGGGCAGAGGCGATCATCCCGGTCCTACCCGTGACCGACACCGTCAAACTCGTTTCCGGCGACGTGATCGCCGGCACCTCGGACCGGGACCACCTACGCGTCGTGCAGACCCCCGTCGGCTACCGGCCCGAGGTGCTCCGCGAGCTCTGCGCACGCGGCGCGGACCCGCTGTCGGACCTACCCGGTAGCGTGCGCACCGTGGCCGGGCACCCCACCGCGCTCCGGCTCACCACGGCCTTCGACGTGGCCGTCGCGGAAGCACTACTCGAGGAGCAGGGTTGAGGGTCGGGACCGGGGTCGACGTCCATCCGATCGAGGCGGGCCGCGAGTGCTGGATCGCAGGGCTGCTGTGGGAGGGCGCCGACGGCTGCGCGGGCCACTCAGACGGCGACGTGGCCGCCCACGCGCTGTGCGACGCGATGCTGTCCGCGGCCGGGCTCGGCGACCTGGGCGCGGTGTTCGGCACCAGCGACCCCCGCTGGGCAGGCGCCCACGGCGCGGAGTTCGTGGCCGAGGCGCGTCGGCTGGTCGAGACGGCAGGCTGGCGGCTGGGCAACGCGTCGGTGCAGGTCATCGGCAACGCGCCGCGCATCGGCAAGCGGCGCGAAGAGGCCCAGGACGTGCTGAGCAAGGCCGCGGGCGGCGCGGTCAGCGTCAGCGGCACCACCACCGACGGGCTCGGCCTGACCGGCCGCGGCGAGGGCATCGCCGCGGTCGCCACCGCGCTGCTGCTGCCGGCGGAATAAGTCACACGAATCCCGAGGTCGTCCCCGGTAGCCTGTGGTCTGTGACGATTCAGGCGGTGATGTTCGACTTCTCCGGCACCCTCTTCCGGCTCGAACAGAACTCCAGCTGGCTGTCCGACCTTACGACCCCCGACGGCGCCCCGCTCGACGTCGAGGCGCAAACCGAGCTGATGCGCCGCATGACCGCCCCGACCGGGCAGGTCGTCGAGCTGTCCGAGGAGTACCAGCACGCGTGGGAGAACCGGGACCTCGATCCGGCCCTGCACCGCAAGATCTACCTCGAGGTGCTGCGCAAGTCCGGCGTCGCGCACGCCCACCAGGCCGAGGCGCTCTACAACCGCCTGATCGATCCCGCCGAGTGGACGCCGTATCCCGACACCGAGGCCGCGCTGAAGGACACCGCGGCCAAGGGCGTCAAGGTCGGCGTGCTGAGCAACATCGCCTTCGACATCCGGCCCGCGTTCGCGATGCGCGGCTTGACCGACTTCGTCGACGAGTTCCTGCTCTCCTTCGAGGAGGGCTACATCAAGCCGCAGCCCGAGGTCTTCCGGCTGCTGGTCGACAAGCTCGGGGTCGCGCCGGAGGACACGCTCATGGTCGGCGACAGCGAGGAGGCCGACGGCGGAGCGAAGGCACTCGGCTGCGCGTTCGCCCTCGTCGACCCACTGCCGACCGCCGAACGCCCGGACGGCCTGCTCACGGCCCTGCGCACGCACGGGGTGCTCTGAGCGGCGTCAAGGTGACCCGTACCATTTCAGGGTGGCCCTTCATCTGTACGACACCGCGAGCAGGAGCGTGCGGGAGTTCCACCCCGCCCGTAGCGGAACGGCGTCCATGTACGTGTGTGGGGCCACCGTGCAGGGCATTCCCCACATCGGGCACGTCCGCGGCGCCCTGAACTACGACGTCCTGCGCCGCTGGCTGATCCACAGTGGACTGGACGTGTTGTTCGTGCGGAACGTCACGGACATCGACGACAAGATCCTCACCAAGGCCGCCGACGCCGGACGGCCGTGGTGGGAGTGGGCGGCGACGCACGAACGCGCGTTCGAGGAGGCCTACACCGTCCTCGGCTGCCTCCCGCCCTCAATCGCGCCGCGCGCCACCGGGCACGTCACGCAGATGGTGGAGCTGATGCAGCGCCTCATCGATGCCGGGCACGCCTACGCGGCGGGCGGTGACGTGTACTTCGCCGTGTCCACGTTCCCCGAGTACGGCGCGCTGTCCCGGCAGAAGCTGGACGAGGTGCAGCAGGGCGAGACGCTGGCCGAGGGCAAGCGCGACCCGCGGGACTTCACGCTGTGGAAGAGCGCCAAGCCGGGCGAGCCGTCGTGGCCGACCCCGTGGGGCGACGGGCGGCCGGGCTGGCACCTGGAGTGCTCCGCGATGGCGACCACGTACCTGGGCGCCGAGTTCGACATCCACGGCGGCGGCGTCGACCTGGTGTTCCCGCACCACGAGAACGAGCGCGCCCAGTCGCAGGCGGCGGGCGACCCGTTCGCGCGGTTCTGGCTGCACAACGCGTGGGTGACGCTGTCCGGCGAGAAGATGTCGAAGTCGCTGGGCAACGTGGTGTCGATCGAGGCGATGCTGCGCGACTACCGGGCCGCCGAGCTGCGGTACTACCTGGTGCAGCCGCACTACCGGTCGACCATCGAGTACTCCGACGGCGCGTTGTCCGAGGCGGCCCAGGGCTACCGGCGGATCGAAGGCTTCCTGCGCCGGGCGGTGCAGCGGACGGGCACGGTCGAGCCGGGCGAGCTGGCGCCCGAGTTCGTCGCCGCGATGGACGACGACCTGTCCACGCCGGCAGCGGTCGCGGCCGTGCACAACCTGGTCCGCGAGGGCAACGCTGCACTGGACTCCGGCGATGACGCCAAGGCGCGCGCGGCCGCCGGCTCGGTGCGCGCGATGATGGGTGTGCTCGGGCTGGACCCGCTGGCACCGGAATGGGCGGAGAGCTCGGCGGCGGAGACGCCGGCGAGGGCCGCACTGGCCGAGTTGGTCGAGGCGATGCTCGTGGAGCGCCAGGAGGCGCGTGCCACGCGTGACTTCGCCAGGGCCGACGCCGTGCGCGACCGCCTGCTCAAGGCGGGGATCACGGTCGAAGATACTCCCGATGGTCCGGTGTGGACCGTGAAAGAAGCTTAAATGGCAGGCAATTCCAAGCGCCGGGGTGCGGTTCGCAAAGAGGGCACCAAGAAGGGCGCCGTCGTCGGCTCCGGTGGTCAGCGCCGCCGCGGGCTGGAGGGCAAGGGCCCGACGCCGCGCGCGGAGATGCGTCCCGGGCACCCGAAGCAGAAGCGTGCCGCGGCGGCTGCCGCGCGCGCCGAGAAGGCTCGCGACCGCCGCGAAGGGCCGGAGATCATCGCCGGCCGCAACCCGGTGGTCGAGGCCCTGCGCGCGGGCGTGCCGGGCACCACGCTGTTCGTGGCGCTGAACATCGACGCCGACGACCGGGTCACCGAAGCGGTGCGGCTGGCGGCGGACAAGGGCATCTCGATCCTGGAGATCCCGCGCGAGGAGCTGGACCGCAAGACCAACCGCGCGGTGCACCAGGGGCTCGGGCTGCAGGTGCCGCCGTTCGAGTACAGCCACCCGGACGACCTGCTGGCGATCGCGAAGGACTCGGGTGAGCCGCCGCTGCTGGTGGCGCTCGACGGCGTGACCGACCCGCGGAACCTGGGCGCGGTGGTGCGTTCGGCGGCGGCGTTCGGGGCGCACGGCGTGCTGCTGCCGCAGCGTCGCAGCGCGGGCATCACGGCCGTGGCGTGGCGGACGAGTGCCGGCACCGCGGCGAAGATGCCGATCGCGATCGCGACCAACCTGACCCGGCAGCTGAAGCTGTGGGCAGAGGAGGGCCTGATGATCGCGGGCCTGGACGCGGACGGCTCGGTCGGGATCGACGACCTGTCCCTGGCGACGGATCCGCTGGTGGTCGTGGTGGGCTCCGAGGGGCGCGGCCTGTCCCGCCTGGTGCGGGAGACCTGCGACGAGACGGTGTCCATTCCGATGGCCGCGGGGGTGGAGTCGCTGAACGCCTCCGTCGCGGCGGCGGTGCTGCTGGCGGAGGTCGCGCGGCGGCGACGCGTGGCGGGGCGCATCTGATCGTGGCTGCTTGAGCGGCGCCGGGCTCCGGCGCCGCTCCTTTTTGTGGCGTGCAGCGGGGAACTTCACACACCCGCCGCGGAAGCGGTGAGTTTCACTCCTTCGGGCCAACCCGGTCGGCTAAGGTCAGTGCGCTGATCCGCTTGCACAGGGGGACCCCAGGTCGATGTCGTTCGCTTCACCGTTGTTCCTCTGGTACTTCCTTCCGGCGACGTTGCTCGCCGTGCTGGTGCTGCCGAGGAGCTGGCGGAACGGCATCATCGCGGTCGCCAGCCTGGTCTTCTACGCCAGCGGCGCGGGCGCGTTCACCCTGCTGCTCCTGGCGTGCATGGTGGTCAACTTCGCGGCGGGCACCGCGCTGGAGCCAAACCCGTGGGAGCCGCGGTCGAGCCGGAAGCGGTCGTTGCTGATCGCGGTCATCTGCTTCGACGTCGGCATCCTGGTGGTCTGGAAGTACGCCGGGTTCGCGACGCAGCAGATCGACTACTTCACCCAGCTCTTCGGTGGTTCGTTCCCGGTGGCGCACCTGGCGTTGCCGATCGGCATTTCGTTCTTCACGTTCCACCACATTTCCTATGTGGTCGACATCTACCGGGGTGAGCGGCGGGCGCTGCGCAACCCGGTGTCGTTCGTGACCTACATCGCGATGTTCCCGCAGCTCGTGGCGGGCCCGATCGTGCGGTACCGGGAGATCGCGGACCAGTTGCCGCAGCACCGGTCGCACCGGATGGACGACATCGCGGCGGGCTTCCCGCGGTTCGCGCTGGGGCTGTGCAAGAAGGCGATCATCGCCGACTCGCTGAGCCCGATGGTGGAGGCGTGCTTCGCGACGCCCGGCGACGAGATGACGTTCGCGATCGCGTGGCTCGGCGCGGTCGGGTACACACTGCAGCTGTACTTCGACTTCTCCGGCTACTCGGACATGGCGATCGGGCTGGGGCGGATGCTCGGGTTCCGGCTGCCGGAAAACTTCGCGCGGCCGTACTCGTCGGTGACGGTGACCGAGTTCTGGCGGCGCTGGCACATGTCGCTGAGCCGCTGGTTCCGCGACTACGCGTACATCCCGCTCGGCGGCAACCGCGCCGGCGCGGCGAAGACGTACCGTAACCTGTGCATCGTGTTCGTGCTGACGGGCTTCTGGCACGGCGCGAACTGGACGTTCCTGGTGTGGGGTTGTTACCACGGGCTGCTGCTGATCATCGAGCGCCGGTTCGGCTGGGACCGGACCCCGGCCGCGGTGGCCGCGCGGGTGGGCCGCCGGGTGCTGACGCTGGTGCTCGTGGTGTTCGGCTGGGTGTTCTTCAAGTCGGCCGACATCAGGCACGCGTTCACGATGATCGGGCACATGCTGGTCCCCGACTTCGACGGCCTGACAGACGTCGTCGAGGCGGCGCTGACGAACCAGCGGGTGGTCATCCTGATCGCCGCGCTGGCGATCTTCGCACTGCCCGCCAACCCGGTCGCCGGGCCACTGCTGGAGTCCGCCCGAACCCGCGGCGCGGTGGGCCTGCGGATCGGCGTGATGACGGCGGGCGCGCTGTACGCCGCGATCCTGGTCGCGAACGGCACGTTCAGCCCGTTCCTGTACTACCAGTTCTGAGTGGAGCGCACCTGCTCCAGTGCGTTCCGGTACTGATCCGCGCTGAACCGGAAAGGACCGGCGTCCGGGTAGCTTTCGAGCTCTCGGTCTTGCGAGTCCTGCCGGCGGAAGTCGCGCCAGATGATGAGGTCGTCGTGCCGGGTGATCATCGCCGTGATGGCTCCACAGGCGAGATCACCGCACTCCGGGCAGCAGTAGAGCACCTGCCGCCCGTCCGGGAGGCTGGACGGACCGCGGAGCAGCAGACGGTCCACCTCCCGGCTCAGGGCACGCGGCGGAAGATCAGTGGCGAGCGCAGAAACCACGTCCTGCCCGTCGAAGAGTGACGACACGGGCCGGCCATCGATCACGAAGTCCAGGAACTCCCGTCGCGTACGCGTGGCAGCAGGCACCAGAACGGCGCCGCCGCGCACGGATGGGATCAACCCGAAGTTCTGGAACATCGGCTGGCTCCTTGTCTTGCCCTGCCGCTGCCCGCGACTTGACCAGTGGCTGTTTCCCCTGCTCAACGTTTCCCAGTACCACCGGGGTGAGGGGGATGCCGTGCCGGTGCGGATCATGTTCGTCCAGCTGAAGACCGGCTTCGACACCGATCGAGGGCCGTCGTGGATCGGGTGGGTGCGGTTTTCCCGCACGTGGCAAACTGCCTACTTCCACGGCCGGACGCTGCGGCGGTGGACCGGTCTGCCGAGCGCCAACTTCGTCGACGTCGAGACGGACGAGCTGTTCTGGCTCTCCGGACCGAAACGCGACCGGACGAACACTCGCTACGGCCCCGAGTTTTCGGGGGTCCAAGAGGACGCCCGGAAGGCCTCCGTGGTGAGCCGCTGCCGGGGCGGGAGGACGGTTAGCGCCGCCCGCGCGCGGTGCGGAACGTGCGGAAGCCCCGGCGGTGGTAGTTCGGCAGGGCGTGCGGGTGGTCGAGGTCCGAGGTGTGCAGCCACACGCGGCGAACGTCCGGGCCCGACTGCCACGCCTGCTCGACCGCGAGGGTCAGTGCGTAGCCGCCGATGCCCTTACCCACGTACTCCGGCACCAGGCCGAACGTGGTGATCTCCACTTCGCCGTCGCCGTGGGACTGGTAGTCCGCCAGGCCGGCGATCTCGCCCAGGTGGCGGATCAGCACGCAATGGCGGCCCTCGCGGGCCAGGTACCACTCCCAGTCGTCGTCGGACCAGCGGGAGCTCGGCCAGTTGTACGGCTCGCCGATCCGCACCGTCGTCGGGCGGACCAGTGGGGCGTCGGCGGGGATGGGCTCCACCGCGACCCCGGGCACGGGCGGCGCCGGGCGCAGGTCGGCGGGGCTGGTCATCTCGAGGTGGGTGACGATCTCTTCCACCCGGCCCAGCATGCCGACCGCACCCACCACACGCGACCTATTTCTGGCCGTACCCGCGCAGTTTCTCCACCACGTGCGCGATTTCCTCAAACGGCAGCAGCCGCGGGTTGCCCGCGGAACGGGCGAGCAGCCACACCTGGCAGAGCCACTCCAACTGCTCGGCCCGGCTGTACGCCGCCGCCAGACCGTCGCCGTACGTGATGGTTCCGTGGTTGCCCAGCAGGCAGCCCCGGCGACCCTCCAGCGCGGCGAGCATCGACTCCGCCAGCTCCTCCGTGCCGTACGTCGCGTAGCGGGCGACCCGCGCGGACGGGCCGATCGTTGCCAGCATGTAGTGCACCGCGGGCACCTCGTCGACCAAAGTGGACACCGCGGTCGCGTGCACCGAATGCGTGTGCACGATCCCGGTGATCGGCGCGCCGTCCGGGTCGGCCGCCTTCGTGTACACCGACAGGTGCATCGGCATCTCGCTGGTGGGCCGCAGCTTGCCCTCCACAATGGCCCCGTCGAGCGCGACCACCGGGATATCCTCCGGCGTCAGCACGCCGTAGTCCACCCCGGTCGGCGTCACCGCGATCAGCTCGCCCGAGCGAGCGGAGATGTTGCCGGAGGTGCCGACCACCAGCCCGTCGGCGGTCAACCGCCGCGCGTACTCGCACACCGCTCGCCGTTCGTCGGCCAGGATCACAGTCGCCACAACCCCCGCGCGGCGGTCAGCGACGCCTGGTAGTCCGCGTAACCGCTCTGGTAGAACTCGACATTTTCGGGCACCGGCGACACGGTCCGCGAGCTACTCGCCCACAGCTCCGCGTCGAACGGCTGGTTCAGCGCCTCGGCCGCGACCAGGACGGCACCCCGCGCCCCGACACCCGGATCGCTCGGGATCACGATCGGGCGACCGAGCACGTCGGCGAAGATCTGCGTCCACTCGGCGGAGCGCACCCCGCCGCCGCACGCGTACAACCGGCCGGACAGCCCGGCCGCGTCGAAGCAGTGCCGTGCCGCGTAGGCGATCGACTCGCACAGCGCACGCACCACGTCCGCCCGCCCGTGCTCCAGGCTCAGCCCGGCGAACTGCGCCCGCGCGGACGCGTCGACGAACGGCGCCCGCTCACCGGACGCGGACAGGAACGGCAGCGCCCGCACCCCGGCGGCCCCGGGCGGGCTCTGCGCGAGCAGCGTCCCGATCTCGGTGACCTCGATGCCCAGCAGACGACAGATCCAGTCGATGCTCGCGGTACCGACCATCGCCGGCATCGCGTGCAGGTACTCGCCGGGCGTCGGCGTGGACAGGAACATCCCGGCCGGCTCACCCTCGCCGTCGAACTCGGCGTTGTCGGTGAGCACCTGGCAAGCCAGTGTGGTGCCGGCGGTGAGGATGCCGTCGCCCGGCGCGCGCACCCCGGCGCCGATCGCGCTGGCAGGCAGGTCGAACGGGCCTGCGGTGACCGGCAGCCCCTCGGGCAGCCCGAGGAGTTCGGCGCCACGGCGGTTCAGCTTGAACACGGCCTTCGGCGGCGCCGGTTCGGCCAGCAGATTCCGCCGGTGGGACAGTCCGACTGCGGCGATCGCGCCCTCGTCGTAGCGGCGGGTCTTCGGGTCGAGGAACGGCAGGGACGCGTCGGACACGTCGACCGTGATCTCGCCGGTCAGCCGCTGCACCACGGCGTCGACGCAGTACCCGGCCACCGCGGCGCGGTCCAGCACCTCGGGTTCGTGGGTGTCCAGGTAGGACAGGACGGCGGCCGCGCAGCCGGGGAACATGCCCGAGCCGGTGCGCCGGAACACCTCCCGCGACACCCCGTCGGCCTGCCACTTGGCGAGCAGCGCGTTGGCCCGGCCGTCGAGCCAGGAGATGGCTGGCCGCACGGCGTTGCCGTCCTCGTCGCGGAGCCACACGCCGTCGCCCTGACCGGTCAGCGCCAGCGCGGTGACCGGGGCGTCCAGCTTCGCCGCGACCTCGCGCACGACGGTCGCGACCGTGCCGACGACCTGGTCGAGGTCCTGTTCGACCCGGCCGCCAGGCAGGTGGTGCACCTCGGACGGCGTGCAGGCCTGGTGCAGCGACACCCCGGCCTCGTCGAACACGACGGCCTTCGTCAGTGAAGTACCGATGTCGACGCCGATGATCATCGCAGCACTTCCGGGTTCGCGACGTTCGCCAGCTGCTCCCCACGGGCGTAACGGCCCACCTCGGCGGCGACGATCCGCGCGGCCCGTTCCGCCGTCTGGCGGCTGGCACCCGCCAGGTGCGGCGTCGCGATGACGTTCGGCGCGTCCCGGAGGGCCCAGTCCGCGGGCGGCGGCTCGACGTCGTAGACGTCCAGCGCGAGCGCGCCCAGCCGCCCGGACTTCAGCAGGTCCGGCAGCGGCGCGTAGTCCAGCAGCCCACCGCGAGCGGAGTTGACCAGCACCGCACCATCGGGCAGCAGGGCAAGGCGCTCGGCGTTGATCAGGTGGCGCGTCTCGTCGGTCAGGCGGGCGTGCAGGCTGACCACCGCGCTGCGGCGGAGGAGGTCGTCCAGCTCGACCAGCTCGGCCCCGTCCGCCGCGATCTGCTCCGGCTTCGCGTACGGGTCGGCGACCAGCACCTTCGACCCGAACGCGACCAGCACCTTGGCCACCCGCGAGCCGATCGCGCCGTAGCCGACCAGGCCGACTGTGGTGCCCTCCAGCTCCAGCCCGGCGTTCGGGTAGGCGTAGTAGTCGCCACGCCAGGTGCCGCCGAGCAGCTCGGCCGACGAGGTCGAGATGCGGCGCATGGCGGCGAGGATCATGCCGATCGCGAACTCGGCGGCGGCGGTCGCGTTGCGGCCAGGCGCGTAGGTGACCGCGACGCCGGCCTCGGTGGCGGCCGCGAGGTCGACGTTCACCGGCCCGCCCCGGCACACCGACACGAGCTTCAGCTCGGGTGCGGCGGCGAAGACCTTCTTGGTGAACGGCGCCATCTGGGTGACCGCGACCTCGGCCCCGGCCAGCGCCTCGATGACCTGCTCCTCGGTGCCGCTCGCCTCGTGCACCCCACCGACCGGGCCGAACGGCTCGACCGGCCAGGGCAGCGACAGCTCACTGAATTCGGGCTCGGTGGCCAGCTCGGCCCGGACCGCGTCGGCAAGCAGGTTGTTGCCGACGAACTCGTCTCCCGCGCAGAGAACGCGCACTTCTGGCTCCTCCTTGAACCGCCGGGCCTCAGCCGGCCGCGTGGACCTGTTCGTATTCGGTGATGTGTGCGACCTTGGCCGCGCTCGGCGAACCCGGGTCGAACGTGTACCCCAGCCACTCGGTGACGATCTTCTTCGCCAGCTCGGCCCCGATCACCCGGGCGCCGAAGGTGATGATCTGGCAGTTGTTCGACTTCACCGACCGCTCGGCCGAGTATGAATCGTGCGCGACCGTCGCACGCACCCCCGGCACCTTGTTCGCCGAGATCGCCACACCGATGCCGGTGCCGCAGACCAGGACGCCCCGGTCGGCCTCGCCGTTGGCGATCTTCTCCGCGGCGGCCAGGCCGAAGATCGGGTACGCGCGGTCGTCGTCCGGGCTGTCCACGCCCAGGTCGATCACCTCGGTGACCCGCTCGTCCTTCGCCAGCAGGTCCCGCACCTCGTTCTTCAGCAGCACGCCCGCGTTGTCCGCGGCCACCACGACCCGCATCAGTGCCCCTCCTTGCCCAGAACTTCCCCGATCGCCGTGACGATCAGGGCGAACGAGGTCGCGCCGGGATCGGCGTGCCCCTTGCTGCGCTGCGCCAGCCGGGCCGCGCGTCCCTTGGCGGGCACCAGGTCCGCGGTCTCCTCGGCGGCGAGCGTGGCCGCCTGCGCGGCCTCGCGCCACGCGTCCGGCAGCGCGGCGCCGGCCGCGGCCTGCTTGCGCAGCGCCTGCCGGAACGGCTCGATCGCATCGAGCATGGTCTTCTCGCCGAGCTCGGCCTTGCCCAGCTCGGTGAACGCGCGTACCGCGCCGTCGACCGCGTCCGCGACCACCGAGGTGGTGATGTCGTCCACCCGCAGCCCCGCGCCGGTCTCGGCGAGCAGCACGCCGTACAGGGCGCCGGACGCACCACCGGCGGCGTCGGCGAGCGCGGTCCCGGCCGCCAGCAGGGTGTCGGCCACCGAAGACCCGGCGGCCTCCCGAGCGGCCGAGACGGCGGCCCGCATCCCGCGGGTCATGCCGAGGCCGTGGTCACCGTCGGCGGCGACCGCGTCCAGGCGGCCCAGCTCGGACTCGTTGTCCTCGATGCGGCGCATGGCCGCGGTCAGCAGGCGGTCGACGAGCTCGACCCCCTCACCCTCCGGCCTGGCCAGCTGCTTGTCCACTGTGGACGACAGCTCGACCGGCCCCAGGATCGCCCCGCCGCTGCGGTAAGCCGGGGTGTCGCACGGCGCGCCGTACAGCTCGGCCAGCTCGTCGTCCAGCACCAGCACCGACAGCGAGACCCCGGCCATGTCCAGCGAGGTGACGAACTCGCCGACCTCGGTGTGCACCGGGGTCAGCCCGGCGTCGGCGAGGCGCTCGTGGATCCGGGTGTAGGTCACGAACATCTCTTCGTACTTGGTCCGGCCGAGGCCGTTGACCAGCACTGCGACGCGGCCGTCGCCCCGCGGCAGCTCGGGTAGCAGGCCGTCGACCAGCTCGTCGGCCAGCTCCGCCGCACCGAGGCGGCCGACGGTGCGCACCCCCGGCTCGCCGTGGATGCCGAGGCCCAGCTCCATCTCGGACTCGCCCACGGTGAACAGCGGCTGGTCGGCACCCGGGAGCGTGCAGCCGCCGAAGGCGACGCCGAACGTGCGGGTGTGCGCGTTGGCCTTGACCGCCGCCGCGTGCACCGCGTCGAGGTCGTCACCCCGCTCGGCAGCAGCGCCCGCGACCTTGAAGACGATGAAGTCGCCGGCTACCCCGCGGCGCTTCTCCGGCGCGTCCGCCGGTCCGCTCGCGATGTCGTCGGTGACCAGGATGGTGCGACTCTCGATGCCCTCCGCGGCCAGGCGGCGCGCGGCGAGGCCGAAGTGCAGGACGTCACCGGCGTAGTTGCCGTAGGCGAACAGCACCCCCGCGCCACCCTCGGCGGCGCGGGCCGTGCGGTAGACCTGCTCGGCGCTCGGGCTGGTGAACACGTCACCGACCACCGCCGCGTCGGCGAGGCCGGGCCCGACCAGGCCGGCGAAGGCCGGGTAGTGGCCGCAGCCGCCGCCGATGACCACGGCGACCTTGCCCCGCCGGGGCACGTTCCGGCCGAGCACGCCGTACGCGCCGGGCACCTTGCGGACCTCGCGGCCGTACGCGGTGACGAAGCCGTCCAGCCAGTCCCGCTTGAACGTCGCGGCCGTTCCCAGCGTGGTCATGAGCGCACCAGCTCCCCGGCGAGGTAGGCGAGCAGCAGCTTCCGGACGTCGTGGTTGGACTCCGCGACCTGCGCGGCCAGCTCCAGCGCGTCCGGCTTCGGCGGGTAGGCCGGGTTGGGCAGTGCGATGACGGTCAGCCCGGCGGCCGCGGCAGCGCGGATGCCGTTGCTGGAGTCCTCGACCCCCAGGCACTCCTCGCCGCGGAAGCCCAGCCGGGACGCCGCCTCGGCGTAGACGTCCGGGCTCGGCTTGCCGCGCGGCACCTCGGCGCTGGACACGGTGGCCGAGAACTCCCCCGTCAGCCCGTGAGTCTCCAGCACCGCGTCGATCACCCGGCGCGCCGCCGAGGACGCGAGCGCGACCGGGACGCGGGCCGCCACGTCGCGCACCATCGCGTCGGCGCCGTCGAGCAGCGGGGCCTCGCCGTCGGCGATCGACTTGATCATCCCGTCGACCACGGCCTTCTCGACCTGCTCCGGGGTCTCCGGGGTCCCGCTGCGCTCCGCCAGGTACGCGGCCCACTCGGGCGCGCTCATGCCCTGGACGGTGGCGGTGTCGGCGGCCGTCCACTCGACACCGTAGGCCGCCGCGTAGGCGACCCAGTTCTCCTCCCAGAGGTGTTCACTCTCGACCAGGACACCGTCGAGGTCGAACACCACCGCGGCGAAACCCATGCAACAACCCCTTTCACGCCGTTGATGTTAAATTAACACCGCTGCCGAGATTTGTCACGGGAGGTCCAATGGGAACGCGGTTGCTGCTGGTCCGCCACGGCGAGACCGAATGGCACGCGGAGAACCGCTACGCCGGCACCAGCGAGGTGGGCCTCACCGAGCGGGGCCGCAGGCAGGCCGAAGGGCTCGCGGCATACCTGAACAGCGCCGGCGAGCCGGTCACCGCGCTCTACCGGTCGCCGCAGGGGCGCGCGCAGGTCACCGCCGAGCCGTCCGCGCGGGCGCTCGGCCTCGAGCCCGTCGTGCTCGACGAGCTGCGCGAGGTGCACTTCGGGATCGCCGAGGGCAAGGTGCTGTCCGAGCTGGATCCGCAGGTCGTGGCCGCGTTCCGGGCGGATCCGGTGGCCGGCGCGTTCCCCGGGGCCGAGCCGACGGCCGAGGCCGCGCGCCGGGGAGCGGCGGCGCTGCGCGGCATCGCGAAGCGCGAGAACGGCGGGCGGGTGCTGGTCGTCGCACACAACACGCTGATCCGGGTCACGCTCTGCGAACTGCTCGGCATCCCGGTCCGCGACTACCGCCGCGTGTTCCCGCGCCTGGAGAACGCGGCCATCACCGAGATCGGGATCGACGGCGACGCGACGAGCCTGCGGCGCTTCAACCTGCCCACGTCCTAGCCTTGTCCCGTGGAAGACAAGTCCAGCGGGAGCGCGCGCTCCCGTAACATCCGGCAGCAGCGCATCACCGACTACGTCGTGAAGAAGGGCCAGGCGTCCGCCGCGGAGCTGGCCGAGCTGACCGGCGTGAGCGTGATGACGGTGCACCGCGACCTGGACGAACTGGCCCGGCGCGGCCTGCTGCGCAAGTACCGCGGCGGGGTCTCCGCGCAGCCGTCGACGGTGTTCGAGAGCAACACCGAGTACCGGCTCAACGCCCACGTCGAGGCGAAGGCGGCGATCGCCGAGAAGGCGTTGTCGCTGGTCGAGCCCGGGATGTCGATCCTGCTGGACGACTCGACCACCGCGCTCGCACTGGCCAAGCTGCTGCACCAGGTCACGCCGCTTACCGTGGCGACGAACTACCTGCGGATCATCGAGGTGCTCAAGCAGGTCGACGACGTGCGCCTGATCGGGCTCGGCGGCGACTATTCCGCGACCCACGACTCGTTCCTCGGCATGCCCTGCCTGGAGGCCGTCGAGCGGCTCACCGTTGACGTGACGTTCGTGTCGACCTCGGCGATGAACGCGGAGATGACGTTCCACCAGGAGCCCGAGATCGTCATGGTCAAGCGGGCGATGCTGGCCAGCGCGGAGATCCGGGTGCTGCTCATGGACTCCAGCAAGATGCCGCGCACCGCGCTGCACCGCCTGGCCGAGATCGAGGACTTCCACCACCTCGTGGTCGACTCAGCCGTGTCCGCATACCTGCTCGACCAGTACGAGGACCAGACGAACGTGCTCGTCGCCGAGGTCTGATCGCATCACACTCTTGCGTGTTAATTTCACGTGCTCCATGATAACTTGGGTTTCGCACACTCATGGAGGCGTGATGACGCAGACGGCAACATCGAGGTTGTCCCAGCCGGACAGGGGGTTCGGGGGGCTTCTCGCCAGGTGGGGGCTACCGGCCCCGTTGTTCCTCGGGTACGTCGGCCTGTTGCTGTTCATGGTCGGCGACGGCGTGGAGTCCGGGTTCATCGCACCGTTCATGGCCGACCACGGCGCCGGGGACGAAATTCACGCGTCCTATGTGATCACCGCGTACGGCGTGGCCGTGATGCTCGCGTCCTGGCTGTCCGGCGCGTTGTCGGAGCTGTGGGGGCCGCGCCGGGTCATGTGGATCGGCCTGGCGATCTGGCTCGTGTTCGACGTGCTGTTCCTCGCCGTGGCGGTGCCCAGCGAGAACTACCCGCTGATGCTGATCACCTACGGCATCCGCGGCTTCGGGTACCCGATGTTCGCGTTCGGGTTCCTGGTGTGGATCACGGCGGTGGCCCCGGTCGCGCGGCTCGGCGCGGCGGTCGGCTGGTTCTACTTCGCGTTCACCGGCGGCCTGCCCACGCTCGGCTCGCTGGTCGCGAGCTTCACCAACCCGGCGCTCGGCCACTACGGCACGCTGTGGCTGTCGGTCGGCATCCTGGCCGCGGGCGGTCTGCTGTGCGTGCTCGGGGTTCGGGAGCGCACCGGGTTCACGCGGCTCGCGCCGGAGGGCGTCAAGCCGGTGCAGAGCCTGGTGTCCAGCGTGTCGATCGCGTGGAAGAACCCGCGCGTGGGCGTCGGGATGATCGTGCGGATCATCAACACCGCGCCGGAGTTCGGCATGCTGGTGTTCTTCCCGACGATCTTCGCCGACCAGATCGGGTTCGGCGAGGGCCGATGGCTGCTGCTGGTGTCGGTCATCTACGGCACGAACATCTTCTTCAACCTGATCTTCGGTGTGGCTTCGGACAGGATCGGCTGGCAGCGCACGATCTTCTGGTTCGGCGCGATCGGCTGCGCGATCTCGATCCTGCTGCTGTACTTCGTGCCGACGTCGCTGGGCGCGGACTACTACTGGGTGGCTCTGCTCGTGGGCGCGCTGTACGGGGCGACGCTGGCCGGGTTCGTGCCGATCTCGGCGCTTTTGCCCTCGCTCGCGCCGGAGAACAAGGGCGGCGCGATGGCGTTGCTGAACCTGGGCGCCGGTGCCGCCGCGTTCGTCGGACCGGCGATCGTCTCGCTGTTCCTCGGCCCGGCGGGCGCGGCCGGCGTGGTGATCATCTTCGCCGCGCTGTACATCGTGGCGGCTGTGCTCACCCGGTTCCTGAAGCTGCCGGAGGCCACGCGGAAGGCCATCGACGAGGACGTCAGCTTGCAGGACGTGACGGCGGTCCGCCCGTGACGGTTGTCGGTGTCGACGTCGCGACCGCGGGGGTGCGTGCCTTCGCGGTCGGCGGCGACGGCTCGGTGCGGGCGACGGCTGCCGAGCCGTTGCCCGCACCGGTCCGGGACGAGTCCGGCCGCAGCGAGCAGGACGCGCGGGCGTGGTGGCCCGCGGCGGAGTCGGTGCTGCGGCGGGTGGCCGCGGAGATGGCCGAGCCGGTGCGGGCGGTCGCGGTGTCGGCCACCTCGGGCACGATCGTCGCGGTCGACTGCCGGGGCGAGCCGCTGGGCCCGGCGCTGATGTACGACGACCGGCGCGGCGCGGACGACAACGCGAAGGCGGCGGAGGTGGGCGCGCAGCGGTGGCACGAGCTGGGGATGAGCGTGTCGCCGACGGCGGCGCTGGGCCGGATCAACTGGCTGCGCCGCGCCTACCCGGATGCCGCCGGTGTCCGGCACACGCCCGACCTGATCGGTGAGAAGCTCCTCGGCCGTCCGGTGGCGACCGACTCCTCGCATGCCCTGAAGAGCGGGTACGACCCGTTGCGCGAGGAGTGGGCGGCCGAGGTGTTCGACTTCGGGGTGGACTGGCTCCCCGAAGTCGTGCGGCCGACGGCCGTGCTGGGCGAGTTGCCCCGCCCGGTCGCCGGCCTGCCCCAGGGCTGCCTGGTGGTGGCCGGCATGACCGACGGTTGTGCCGGCCAGCTGGCGACGGGCGCCGTGACGCCGGGCCGTTTCGCAGGCATCCTCGGCACGACCTACGTGTTGAAGGGCGTGACCGAACACCTGGTGCGAGACCCGTCCGGGGCGATGTACAGCCACCGCCACCCGGACGGCTGGTGGCTGCCCGGCGGAGCGTCGAACACCGGCGGCGAGGCGGTGGCCGGTGTGCCCAACCTCGCCACGCTGGACGAAGAGGCAGCACGGCGCGGCCCGGCGCGAGTGGTGGCCTACCCCCTGAAGCGCGCGGGTGAGCGCTTCCCGTTCGTCACGCCCGACGCCCGGGGCTTCGTACTGGGCGAGCCGCGGGACGAGGTGGAGCTGCACCGCGCCCGCCTGGAGGGCGTCGCCTTCGTGGAGAGGCTGGCGTTGGAGCGGTTGCGTGGGCTGGGGGTGCCCGTGACCGGCCCGCTGGTGGCCGCGGGCGGGGGCAGCAAGAGTCCGTTGTGGACCCGCATCCGGGCGACGGTCAGCGGAATGGAACTGCGAGTGTCACCCCAAGCCGAAACCGGCTACGGAGCAGCGATGCTCGCAGCCGCAGCGGTACTGCCGGGGGGACTGACCGAAGCGGCGGCAATGATCGGCGGAGAAGAATCGGTAGTTGAGCCGGACGCGGCGGAACAAGAGCCGATGGAAGAGAACTACCAGCGGTTCAAAGAGGAATTGAAGAACCAGGGCTGGCTTTAGCGGCACACCCGGAAGCCGGGGCAAGCTGGGTCAGGCGAACCGGAAGCCAGAGGTGCTTTGACAGCCTAACCCGAATACCGGGGCTAGCCTGACAGGCAGAACCGGAAGCCAGGGCTAGCCTGACAGGAAGAATCGGACGCCCGGGGCAGGCCCGACTGGCAGAACCGGAGGCCGGGGCGGTTCTAGCAAGCAAATCCGGAAGGCAATCTCTTTCGGCCTAGCCACCGAAACGCAAGCCAGCGACGCAACGAAACCGACTACCCCAACCAGACCTCCCCCGCCCCCGATCCACAGCCGATCTTTAGTCGCCGACCAGGCGTGTCAAGGTACTCTTTCCCGCCTTGACACACCTGCTCGGCGACTGAAACACAATCAGGCATCGGGGGCGGGGGTGGTCGTAAGGTGACCTTGCCAGCGCCGTGAGGCGCTTTTCCCGCGCGACAGCGCGGGTTTAAAGATCAAGAGATGTCCTCGCCGGACGGGCAGGCTCCGGGATGACAGAAAAGCACTTCACCTCACCTTGGGTGGGTGGCTGGGTGCAAAAAAAGAAGCGCCGGCGCGCAAAAACGCGCCGACGCCTCTTCAAAAACCCCGTCAGGCGACCGGCGTCCGGTCGTCCGCGGGAACGAGCGTTTCCAGTGCTTCCTGCAGGGCCGAGTGGGTGGCGGTGAGGCGCTCGGTGACCTCGCGGCGGAACTCGAACGCCTCGGTGCGCGCGTGCTGCGCCTCGGAGAGCTGGCGCTCCGCGTCGGCGACCAGGGTGCTCGCCCGGGTCTCCGCCTCGGAGGTCTGCTTCGCCAGGCGCGACTCCGTCTCGGCGGTGATCTTCGCCAGCCGGGTCTCGGTCTCCTCGGTGTCCTTGGCGATCTTCGCCTCGGTGTCGGCGACCAGCTTGGCCAGGCGCTCCTCGGTCTCCCGGGTGTCCTTCGCCAGGCGCTCCTCGACCTCCTGGGTCTTCCGGGCCAGCGCCGTCTCGACCTCTTCGGTCTTGCGGGCCAGCGCGGTCTCGACCTCTTCGGTCTTGCGGGCCAGCGCCTCGCCGGTCTCCTGTTCGGCCTTCGCACGCGCTTCGGCGGCTTCGGCGTCCAGGCGGGCGCGCTCCTCGGCGGCCTCCTCGTTCAGGCGCGCGATCTCGGCGCGGGCCTGCTCCATGAGGTTTTCGTGCTCAGTGGTGAGCGCGGTGTGCCGCTCCTGGAACTCCAGCTCGAGGTCGTCGCGTCGCTTGGCGAGCTCGGCCTCGCGCTCGGCGACCATCTTGTCGGCGGCCTTGCGGGTGTCCAGGTCGTACTTTTCGGCCGCGGCGCGGATGTCGTCGGCCTGCGCTTCGGCGCGGTTCTTGAGCTCGGCGATCTCCTCTTCAGCGAGCGTCATCATCGTGCGGACGCGCTCGGTCATCGTCGCGGCGCTCGACGGGTCACTCGCCATCCGCGACAGCGCCTGCTTGGCCTCGCTCAGCTCCTGCTGGGCGTAGGACAGGGCACGGGTCAGCTCGGCGACCGACGAGAGGGCCTCGTCGCGGGAGACGGCCGTCTCCTTGAGCTCGGCGTTCAGCTGGGCGAACTTCTCGTCCACCGGCGGCCGGTCGTAGCCGCGGAACACGAGCGGGAACAGGGGATTACCAGCGATGGGATCTTGGGACTCGGCAGGAGGCATGCGGGCACCTTAGTGCTATTGGACCTGGGTTTCCATACTTTCGGGTGACACATTATCGAAGATCAACTGAATCCGGTCCGCGCCTCCCGCCAAACGGCTGGGATACGGTTCGGCGGTACTCGCGAGGAGGGGCCGGTGCAACTGCAGGAGATCGTGGCCGACCTGGCCGAACACTGGCCGCTCTACGTCTCGATGCCGTTCATCGCCGCGCTCATCGGCTACGTGACCAAGCGTGTGGCCATCGAGATGATGTTCCGGCCGATCGAGTTCATCGGGATCCGGCCGTTCCTCGGCTGGCAGGGCGTGCTGCCTGCCAACGCCGAGCGCATGGCGGCCACCGCCACCGACATGCTCACGAACAACCTGGTCGACCCGAAAGAGATCTTCGCCAGGCTCGACCCGGACCAGCTCGCCAAGGAGATCGAGCAACCGCTCCTGCAGGTGGTCGAGGAGATCACCGAAGAGGTCATGGAGCAGTACCAGCCGCGCCTGTGGGAGGCACTGCCGAGCGGCGCGAAGGAACTGCTGCTGCGCCGCGTCCAGGCCGAGGCCCCCAAGGTGATCGCGAAGATCATGCGGGAGCTGTCGGACAACATCGAGGACGTCCTCGACCTCAAGAACATGGTCATCACCAACCTGGTGCGCGACAAGAGCCTCCTCAACCGGCTCATCCGGGACATCTCACGACCCGAGATGCGGTTCATCGCGAATTCCGGGCTGGTGTTCGGCTTCGCCCTCGGGTGCGTCCAGCTGCTCGTGTGGGCGCTGACCAAGTCGCCGATCGTGATGCCGCTGTTCGGCCTCGGCATCGGCTGGTTCACCGACTGGCTCGCCCTCAAGATGATCTTCCTGCCGCGTGAGCCGCGCGAGTTCTTCGGCCTCTACACCTGGCAGGGCGTGTTCCAGAAGCGCCGCGACCAGGTGGCCGCCGACTACGGCGACATGATCGCCCGCGAGATCATCACCATCCCGAACCTGCTGGAAGCCATCCTCAAGGGCCCGAAGGCCGACCGGCTGTTCCACCTGATCGGCCGCGAGGTGCAGCGGACCATCGACGTGCAGGCCGGCGTCGTGAAACCGCTCGTCGCGGCCGCGGTGGGCACGCGCAAGTGGCAGGAGATGAAGCAGGCCGCGGCGCTCAAGGCGGCGGAGCGGGTGCCGGACACCATCCGGTACGCCGAGGAGTACGCGGTCAACGCCCTGGACGTGCGGAACACGATCGTCGACCGCATGCGGCAGCTGTCCCCGATCGAGTTCGAGGAGCTGCTGCGGCCCGCGTTCCGGCAGGACGAGTGGAAGTTGATCGCCGTCGGTGCGATCATCGGCGGGCTCGTGGGTGAGCTCCAGGCGATCCTGCTCCTCCACTAATCTCGCGGCCAGGATCTACGAGGGGGTGGCCGGATGGACGGGGTGCTGGCCGACTTCGCGCAGCACTGGCCGCTCTACACCGCGATCCCGTTCATCGCCGCGCTCATCGGTTACGTCACCAAGCGCGTCGCCATCGAAATGATGTTCCGCCCGCTGGAGTTCGTGGGTATCCGCCCGATCTTCGGCTGGCAGGGCGTGGTGCCCAAGCACGGCGGCCGGATGGCGGCCATCGCCACCGACCTGCTCACCGCGAACCTGATCGACCTCGGCGAGGTGATCGGCCGCGTCCAGGCGGACCGCCTGGTGCGGGAGATCGAGCAGCCGCTGCTGCGGGCCATCGACGACCTGGCCCGCGACGTGATGGCCAAGCACCACCCGCGGCTGTGGGAGTCGCTGCCGCCGATGGCGCAGGACCTGATCGTCAAACAACTCCAGGCCGGCTCGCCGAAGCTGGTTCGCGAGCTGCTGGACGAGGTCCGCGCCAACCTCGACGGCGTGCTCGACGTCAAGCACATGACCGTCGAGCGGCTCACCCGCGACCGCGCCCTGCTGGTGCGACTGATCCGCGAGACGTCCCGGCCGGAGATGGCGTTCATCGCCCGCTGCGGGATCTACTTCGGATTCGTCCTCGGCATCGTGCAGGCGGTGGTGTGGGCGCTGACGAAGAACCCGTGGGTGCTGCCGGTGTTCGGCGGCGCCATCGGGCTGTTCACCGACTGGCTGGCGATCAAGATGATCTTCCTGCCGCGCCGTCCGGTGAAGATCGGGCCGATCACGCTGCAGGGCAAGTTCCAGCGCCGCAAGGCCGAAGTCGCCCGCCAGTACGGCGAGATCATCGCCCGCGAGGTGCTGACCGTCGCCAACCTCCTCGACGAGCTGCTGACCGGCCCGCGCGCCGACCGGCTCGCCGCGCTCGTGCGGCGCGTGGTGGCCAGGGCCGTCGACGAGCAGGTCGGCCTGATCCGGCCGCTGCTGTCCGCGGCGGTCGGCGGCGAGCGGCTACGTGAGATGACCGCGACCGCGGCGGCCGGGTCGCTCGCGCAGATGCCGTACCTGCTCCGGCAGGCCGAGCCGTACCTGGTCGAGGCGATGGACCTGGCGAACATGGTCGAGCGGCGGATGCTCGCGCTCACGCCCGAGGAGTACGAGAACCTGCTGCGCCCGGCGTTCCGCCAGGAGGAGTGGAAGCTGATCGCGGTGGGCGGTGTGATCGGGTTCGTCGTCGGTGAGTTGCAGGTTTTGCTGATGCTTCACTAGGTGAACGGTTAACGTGTGCGCGTGGCGCACGAACCGCAGCAGCTCCCCGCGGTGCACGAGGCGTGGCTTCCCCGCGAGCACTCCCTGCACCGGCCCCGGCACGGCGGCCGTCAGCTCACCGCGTTGATCAGCGCGATCGTGTTCTTCACGACCCCGGCGCTGCTGTGGGTGTTCGGCGCGCGCCCCGCCGAGATCGAGAACCGGCACCTGGCGAGTTTCCCCAGCCTCGGCGACGGCTGGGCGTTCTTCACCAGCCTGCCCGGCTGGGCCACCGACCAGCTCACCTTCCGCAGCGCCGCGATCGACGCCGCGGACTGGATCAGCCGCACGTTCTTCGGCGAGACCCCACCACGGGACCAGGCAGGCACCACCGAGACCGGTCCCCTGCCCGGCAGCCCGCCGCCGACCCAGACGCAGGGCACGGACGACCAGCCCACCACCTCCGGACCGCTCGACCAGGCCGGCTACCGGCAGGTCATCGAGGGCCGCGACGGCTGGCTGTACTTCGGCTACGACGCCGAAGCCAAGTGCTCCCCGGTCCGGATGCTGTCCGACACGCTGGAGCGGATGAACCGGCTGCGCACGATCATCGAGGCGTCCGGGCGCAAATTTGTCTGGGTGGTGGCGCCGGACAAGTCCACGATGGTCCCGGAGAACCTGCCGTCCAGCTACCCCGGCCGGGAGTGCCACCGGGCCGCGGAGGCGCCAACCTGGCAGCAGATCGACGCGGCTGGCGCGGTGGACCTGCGGCCCGCCCTGACCCAGGAGGCGCGGCGCGTCAACCGCCCCGTCTACCCGTCCAACGACACGCACTGGACCGACGAGGGCTCGCTCGTGATGACCCGCGCGGCCGCCGAGGCCGTGCAGCCCGGCATCACCGCGACCTGGCAGAGCAAGCAGGTCGGCGCCTACACCGTCGCCGCGGACCTGCCGCCGCTGCTCGGCAAGAAGGCCGACAAGACGAACGTGCTCTACGACCTGCGCCCCGACGGCATCGTCGACCGGGCCGGGCAGACCATCGCCGACATCGAGACGCCGTCGTACCGGTTCGCCTCACCGATGTCCTCGACGGTGAACGAGAAGACCCTGTTCTACGGCGACTCGTTCACCAAGGCGTCCTCGCGCTACCTGGCGGCCGGGTTCGCGAACCTGACGATGCTCGCCTACTTCACCCCGAAGACGAGCCGGGACCAGGCGATCGGGATGTTCACCAACTCGGACGTGATCGTGCTGGAGACCGTGGAGCGCAGCGTCTCCAGCGGTCAGCTGCCGTTCCTCACCGACGAGTTCCTCACGGCGCTGCAGGCGCAACTGCAGGCGAGTCCTCGGTGACGCGGGCCGCCCGGTCGCGCAGGTAGGCGACCAGGCGGCAGACCAGGTAGATGGTGAACGCGATCGCGGTGACGAACGCGCTCACCGGTGCGCCCGGCGCGAGCGACAGGACGATCCCGCCCAGCGCGGCCGTCTCGGCGAACACGACGGCCAGCACGGTGGCCTTCCACGGGCTCGCGGTCAGCCGGGCGGCCGCGGCCGCCGGCGTCACCATCATCGCCACCACCAGCAGCGCACCGACGATCTGCACCCCGAGCGCCGTCGCGACGCCGACCAGCACCGCGAACACGACGGACAGCGTGCGCGCCGGGACCCCACGCGCGGCCGCGACGTGCGGGTCGACGCTGGCGAACAGCAGCGGCCGGTAGATGAAAGCCAGCACCGCCAGCACCACCAGCGCGGCGATGACCAGCACGATGAGGTTGGTCGTCTCGATCGACACGATCTGGCCGACCAGGATGCCGAACTTGTTGGCCGCGCGGCCCGGGTAGAACCACAGGAACAGCACGCCGAGGCCCAGGCCGAAGGACAGGATCGCGCCGATCACCGAGTCGCGATCGGACTCCCGCCCGCCGAGCAGGCCGAGCAGCAACGCGGCGATCACCGCGCCGGCCAGCGCCCCGAACTCGACGCCGACGCCGAGCAGCAGCGCGCCTGCCGCACCGGTGAAGGCCAGCTCGGCGGTGCCGTGCACGGCGAACGACATCCGGCGGGTCACGATCAGCGGTCCGAGCACACCGGCGACCAGCCCGAGCACGGCCGCGGCGAGCAGGGCGGTCTGCACGAACGGCAGCCCGAGCAGCTGCGCCGTCAGACCGAAGTCGAAGAACTTGTCCATGTTCAGCGGGAACCTTCGGTGCTCACGAAACGCGCTCGTCCAGGTGGTGGGGTTCGTCCTCGCAGACCGCGCTGCGCGCGCCGGCCACGTGGATCTGGCCGCCGACGCGGACCACCTCCACGCGGGCCCGGTACAGCTCGGACAGCGTCTCGGAGGTCATCACGACCTCCGGCGGGCCGATCCGGAACCGGCCGTCGACCAGGTACAGCACCCGGTCCACATAGGGCAGGATCGGGTTGATCTCGTGGGTCACGAACAGCACCGCGGTGCCGGCTTCGCGGCGGCGGACATCGATCAGCTCGCTCACCGCGCGCTGATGCGCGAGGTCCAGCGACAGCAGCGGCTCGTCGCACAGCAGCACGTCCGGCTCGCCGACCAGCGCCTGCGCGACCCGCAGCCGCTGCTGTTCACCACCGGAAAGCTTGCCAACCGGCTGCTTCGCGTAGGACTGGGCGCCGACCGCGGCCACGGCGGCGGACACCCGCCGCCGTCGCTCGGCGAGACCCCGCAGCCCGGTGCCCCACCGGTGGCCGTCGAGCCCCAGCCCGACCAGGTCGACCCCACGCAGCGTGAGCGCTTCGGACATCGCCCGCTGCTGCGGGACGTACCCGACCGGGTGGTCGCTGTTGATGCGCACGCTGCCGCGCGAGAGGTGCTGCAGACCGAGCAGCACCTTCAGCAGGCTGGTCTTGCCCGATCCGTTCGGGCCGAGCACGGCGACGAACTCGCCGGGCTCGACCGAGAGGTCCAGCCCGGACCACAGCGTGCGCGCACCGAACGCGAGGGTCGCGCCGGAGATCTCAACCGCAGGGCTCAAGAGTTCAGGGCCTTCGCCAGGTCGTCGACTTCGCCGGTCATCCAGGCAATGTAGTCCGTCGTCCCGGCGGGCAGCGTCTCGGTCACGCCCACCACGGGGATGCCGGCTCGGTTCGCCTCGCCGACGACCTGCTCGGTGACCGGAGTGGTGGTCTGCTCGTTGTTGATCAGGGCCTTGACCTGCTTGCCGGTGATGAGCGAGTTGAACTCGGCCAGCGCGGCAGGCGGGACGTCGGTCTCCTCCTCGACGGCCTCGGAGAACTCCTCCGGGGTGGCGTCGGTGACCCCGGCGGCCTGGATCAGGTAGTGCGCGACGGGCTCGGTGACCAGGACCTTGGTGTCCGGGTGGCCGGCGCCGATCTGCCCGGCCTTGCTGGTGAGCTGGTCCAGCTGAGCCTTGAAGTTCGTCGCGTTGGTGCTGAAAGTCTGCGCCGCCTCCGGCTTGATCTGGCCGAGCTGCGCGGCCACCAGATCGGCCACCTTGGCGACGGTGGCGAAGCTGTACCAGACGTGCTCGTTCTCGTCGCCGGTCGCGCCGATCTCGTACGCGTTGAGCTTGCGGGCGTTCGCCGCCTGGTCGGCGAGCTTGCCGAAGAAGTCGTCGTAGCCGCCGCCGTTAGCGAGGGTCAGCTGCGCGTTCTGCGCGGCGATGGCGTCCTCGGGGGTGGTCTCGTAGGAGTGCGGGTCGGCGCTCGGGTCGTCGATGATCGAGGTGACCGCCACCTGGTCGCCGCCGACCGCGGACAGCACGCTGCCCCAGACGTTGGTGGACGCGACGACGTTGATCTTGCCCCCGGTGTCGCTCGCGGTGTTAGTCCCACCACAAGCGGTGAGGCCGAGTACGAGGGCCGTCGCGGCGGACGCGAGACCGATCAGGCGGGGGAAACTCATCGCGAGCACTCCTGAAGTACGAGGTGGGACGCATGGTCGGAACTATTGGAAACGGTTTTCGAGTTCACCTTACCTGAACGGGTGACGATCGCACCGCCTCGGTTGCCCCCGCCTGAACGTCACGTTGCGCAGTGGCGCACGCCGCACGGACGGCGTTCGACTTCACGACTCCGTTCTGAACCGTTACGGTTCCCCCATGGGGCGTCCTATGCGCATGAGGCGACAGGCGACGTTGGCGTCGCTCGCCGCGGAGCTCGGCGTGTCTCGGACCACCGTGTCCAACGCCTACAACCGTCCGGACCAGCTGTCGCCGGAACTGCGCAAGCGGGTACTGGAGACCGCCCGGCGCCTGGGCTACCCCGGCCCCGACCCGGTGGCGCGGTCGCTGCGCACCCGCAAGGCGGGCGCCGTCGGCCTGCTGCTCACCGAGAACCTGTCCTACGCCTTCCGCGACCCCGCGGCGATCGGCGTGCTCGAAGGCCTCGCGCTGGCCTGCGAGGACGCCGGTGTCGGGCTGCACCTGGTGCCGGCCAGCCCCGGCCGGGACGACGTAGCCGCGGTGCACCGCGCCGGTGTCGACGGTTTCGTCGTCTACTCGGTACCGGACGACGACCCGCACCTGGGCGCCGTGCTGGCCCGCCCGGTGCCGACGGTGATCATCGACCAGCCGCGCATCGAGGGCGTCGACCGGGTGGGGCCGGACGACACCTCGGCGGTCACCGCGCTCGCCGAACACATCATCCAGCTCGGCCACCGGCAGATCGGCGTGCTGTGCATGCGGCTCGCACGCGACCGCAACGACGGGTTCGCCTACCTGGACCGGCAGCAGAGCGCGCACTTCCACGTGCAGCGCGCCCGGCTGGAGGCGCTGGCGAAGGCGTTCGCGAAGGTCGGGGTCGACTGGTCGACGGTGCCGGTCGTGGAGCGCTTCGAACACACCGTGGACGACGGCGCCGCCGCGGCCCGGCACCTGCTCGACGCGCACCCGCAGGTGACCGCCCTGATCTGCACGTCGGACATCCTCGCGCTCGGCGCGCTGGCGGAGGCGAACCGGCGCGGCCTGCGAGTGCCCGCGGACCTCACGGTGACCGGGTTCGACGGCATCGCCGAGGCGGAGCGCGCCGGCCTGACCACGGTGCACCAGCCGGTGCTGGAGAAGGGCCGCGCGGCCGGCAAGCTGCTGCTGTCCTCCGGCGACCACGTCAAGCCGCGGATCATCACGCTCAACACGCAGCTGCGGATCGGCACGACGTCCGCGCCGCCGCGCACCCTGGAGCAGCACTGGTTCGGGCCGTGATCTCTCTCATTGCGGGGGGTTGATGGGTCCGGTGGAATGAAATCCGGACACAACCCGGGAGGCATTCTTGACCGCGATCGACACCCTGCTGCAGCGCAACACGCAACTGACCGACCCCGTGCTCGGCGACCGTTCCACCGCCAGCCCGTCGATGAAGATCGCGATCCTGACCTGCATGGACGCGCGCATCCGCGTGTTCGAGATCTTCGGCCTGATCCAGGGCGAGGCGCACATCCTGCGCAACGCCGGCGGAGTGGTCACCGACGACGTCGTCCGGTCGCTGTCGCTGTCGCAGCGCAAGCTCGGCACCGAAGAGGTACTGATCATGCAGCACACGGGCTGCGGCCTGTCGACCGTCACCGAGGACGAATTCAAGGACGAGCTGGAAGAGGCGGGCGGCGTCCGTCCGACGTGGGCGGTCGAGGCGTTCCGGGACGTGGAGGACAGCGTGCGCCGGTCGATGCGGCGCGTGCGGACCAGCCGGTACCTGCCGCACACGGACAAGGTGCGCGGCTTCGTCTACGACGTGTTCACCGGTAAGGTCACCGAAATCCAGGACAACTAGTCTGGGCGCGTGCCCATCGACTCCGAACTGCTGATCGACTGGTTCGACTCGTGCGCCCGGGACCTGCCGTGGCGGCGTCCGGAGTGCACGGCCTGGGGTGTGCTGGTCAGCGAGATCATGCTGCAGCAGACGCCGGTCGCGCGGGTCGAGCCGATCTGGCACGAGTGGCTCGCGCGGTGGCCGGTGCCGTCGGCGCTTGCCGCGGCGAGCCAGGGCGAGGTGCTGCGGGCGTGGGGCAAGCTCGGCTACCCGCGCCGGGCGCTGCGGCTGCACGCGGCGGCCACGGCCATCGCCACCGAGCACGGTGACGTGGTTCCGTCCGATGTGGACACCCTGTTGTCGTTGCCCGGCATCGGGGCATACACGGCGCGGGCGGTGGCGGCGTTCGCGTACGGCAAGCGGGCGCCGGTGGTGGACACGAACGTGCGGCGCGTGGTGGCCAGGGCGGTCCACGGCGCGGGCGACGCGGGGCCGCCGTCGAACACGCGCGACATGGCCGACGTGTCGGCGATCCTGCCGCTGGACGAGGCGCGCGCCGCGCGGTTCTCGGCGGCGTTGATGGAACTGGGCGCGGTGGTGTGCACGGCGCGTTCGCCGCGTTGCGCGGACTGCCCGGTGTACGCGGACTGCGCCTGGCAGAAGGCCGGCCGCCCGGCGTACAACGGCCCCGCGAAGGCGACGCAGAAGTACGCCGGCACCGACCGGCACGTGCGCGGCCTGCTGCTGGACGTCCTGCGGGGCACCGCGGAACCGGTGTGGAAGGCGAGCCTGGACGTGGTCTGGCCGGACACCGGCCAACGGGACCGCTGCCTGGATTCGCTGCTGGTGGACGGTCTGGTGGAGCAGACCGCGGACGGCCGGTTCGCGCTGCCGGGCGAACACAAGTAGGTCAGCGGCGGCTGTCGATCTTCAGGTCCCCCGTGGTGACCTTCCCGATGTGGTCACTGGCGAGCAGGGCGGTGGTCCGAGCGCCGATGATCGGCGCCGTGACACCCGGGTTCCGCAGCGTCCAGGCGAGCGCGACCTGCGCGGGGGGGTGCACTCCAGCTCCGCGGCGACCTCCTGCACCACGTCGGCGATGGCTAGGTTGCGCTCGGTGACCAGGCCCAGATCGGCGTTGAAGCTCCTGCGGGTGCTCTCCCCGGAGCCGTCGTCGCGGCGGTACTTGCCGGTCAGCACCCGGCTCGCCAGCGGTAAGTACGGGACCACCCCCAGGCCCAGCTCGCGTGCCATCGGGATCAGGTCGCGTTCCCCGGTGCGCTCCACCAGGCTGTACTCGATCTGCAGCGCGACGATCGCCGACCAGCCACGCCGGAACGTGGGAAATCGCCACGTGCAGGACCTTGCCCTGCCGGGCCGGCTCAGCGTCGTGCACTTCGTCGCCAGCACGAGGCTTTCCCGGTTGTCCCGGGTGAATTCCCCCAGCAGGCGCTCGGAGCTGCCGTCGGTGTAGGTGCCCGCGGTGTCGATGAAGTTGCCACCGCGCCCGACGTAGGTGTCGAACAACTTGCGCACGTCGTCCGGCTCCGCGCCCCAGCCCCACTCCGTGCCGAAGGTCGCCGTGCCCAGCGCCAGCGGCGAGACCCGCAGGCCGGAGCGGCCCAGCAGGCGGTAGGTGTCGAGGGTGAGGGGCATCGTGTCCTCCAGTGCTCGTGATCCGTTGCCGTGGAACGAGTCTGTGGGCACGGCGAGCCGGGGTAAGGGAACCGGTTTCCTGGGAACACCGTCCTACCCCGGCTGTTGGATTTGTCCGTGATCACTCGCGCCGTGGACCCCGCGCAGGAGCTGGCCACGTTCCTGCGCAACCGCCGCGAACGGCTGGAGCCACGCGATGTCGGCCTGCCGCCGAGGCGGCGGGCCCGGCGGACCCCGGGCTTGCGCCGGGAAGAGGTCGCCGAGCTGGCGGGGATCAGCGTCACTCCGTCGTGCGGCTGGAGCAGGCCCGTGGGCTGCGACCATCGGCGGACGTCGTGGACGCGCTGGCCCAGGCTCTGCGCCTGGCCCCCGACGAGCGCACCTACCTGTTCGACCTGACCCGGCAGCGCCCACGCGAGGCCGGCGAACCCGCCATCGCCGCCGCGCCGCAGCTGGCCCGGCTGGTCGAGGACCTCGCCCCGCTGCCCGCGATGCTGATGAACCACCGCTACGACATCCTGGCTTGGAACGGCGAGATGGCGAAGCTCCTCCTCGTTTTCGACACCCTCCCGCCGTCGCAGCGCAACGCGATGTGGTTGTGCGTGCTGCACCCGAAGACGCGTGAGCTCTACGTCGACCGCGAACGCGTTGTGCGGGAGGGGATCGCCCACCTGCGCGCGGCCTGGGCGGCAGCATCCGGACGACCGGGCGCTGACGGACCTGATCACCGAATGCACGAGGCGAGACGCGGACTTCGCGCGGTGGTGGGCGGAGCGGGACGTCAAGGTCGACGGCCGCGGCCACAAGGTGGTGCGGCATCCCGAAGCCGGGGACATCGCCCTGCAATTCGAAACGCTCCGCCACTTCGCGACGCGGAACAACTGCTGGTGATCTACCGTCCCGCGGACGACGAGAGCCGGTCGGCGCTGGAACGCTTGAGCCGCTTGTGACGCGCGCCTACCGCCCCAGCACGGCCGAGAGGAACGCCTCCACCGCGCCGCGGTAGATGTCGGGTTGCGAGTCGTGCACGACGTGGCCCGCGCCGGGGACCACGAGGTGCCGCCCGGACTGCGCGCGGCGCGCCATTTCCGCCTGCTGGCCGGGCGGCATGAGGGTGTGCTCGGCCTCCACGATCAGCATCGGGCACTTCACGGCCTCCACCGAGGACCAGTACTCGCGCCTGCCCCACTCGGCGGCGATCTCGTACAGGTCGTCGAGCGAGGCGATCAGGTGGTAGCCGTCCGCGCGCTCCTCCACGCATTCGGTGAAGTACTCGCCCGTCTCGCCGAAGAACTCCCGCACGTGCGCGAGCGACTGGAACGGCACCGGCCACGACTCGAAGTACCCGCGCCACGTCTCGACCGTCTTGCCGCGCTGGTCCGGCGCCATGTCCTCGACCACGACGGCGTGCACGAGCTCCGGCTCGGCGGCCGCGAGCGACCAGGCATGCAGGCCGCCCATCGAATGCCCGATCACCACGGCCGGTTCGCCCAGCGACCGCACCACCGCGGCGGCGTCGGCGACGAACTGTTCCGTCGTCCACGGCCCGCCCCGCGGCCCGCGCCCGTGCCCGCGGGCGTCGAGGCCCACGACGTGCCCGTACCGGCGCAGCCACTGGGCCACCCGCCACCACGTGCGCGCCCGGCCCATCAGCCCGTGCAGCAACACGACCGGACGGCCGTCGCCGCCGAAGTCCACGACGCTCACGGCGCCCATTGAATCAGCTTCCCAGCAGCGACCGGGTGAGCGAGTTCCGCGATTCCTGCATGCCCCGCAGCGCTGTCGTGAGCGCCTTGTCGCCGACCCGGATCCGCTCGCCGTCCGCGCCGTCGCGCATCTCGTGCAGCACCGCGCGGCGCAGCAGCTCCTTGACGTAGGACGCGGTGACGCCCTCGGTCTCGGCGATCACCGGTTCGAGGTCCGCCACCAGCTCCACCTCGCGCGCGTACAGCTCGAACAGCTTGCGCCGCCCCTCGGCGTCCGGCCGCGGGATCTCCACGGCCAGGTCGACCCGGCCCGGCCGGTCGCGCAGCGCGGCCTCCAGCGCCTCCGGCCGGTTGGTGGTCAGCACGAACGTGACGTCCGCGTCCGCGCCGATCCCGTCCATGGCGTCGAGCAGGGTGAACAGCAGCGAGCCGCCCGCGCCGGGCATGGTGCGGTCCTCGGCGACCAGGTCGACGTCCTCGACCACCAGGATCGACGGCTGCAACCGCCGGGCCAGCTCGGCGGCCTTGCTGATGAACCGCATCGCCGCGCCGGTGAGGATGATCACCGTGCTGCCGGACAGGCGGCTCAGCAGGTACCGCACGGTGTGGGTCTTGCCGGTACCCGGCGGACCGTGCAGCAGCAGGCCCCGCTTGAGGTGCTGGCCCGCGGCGCGCAACCGGTCGGCGTGCTCGGCGATGCCGACGATGTGGTCCTCGATCGCGGGCAGCACCCCCTCGGGCAGCACGACCTGCTCGGCGGTCAGTGCCGGCCGTGGCAGGAACGTCAGCAGCTCGTTGCCCCGGTACTCGCTGCTGCCGAAGGCGAGCACCTGGCCGCGCAGCACGTCGTGCTCGCGGGCGAGCTGCTCGATGCGGTCGCGTGCCGCGCCTGCCGCCGCGCGGTCACCTGCCAGCACCTCGACCTTGGACAGCGCGGCCGGCCCGTGCTGCGGGTTCGGCCCGCGCAGCGCGACGACCACCGGTCCGCCGTCCGGAGCCGTCGTCAGCACCAGCCCGAACTGCACGACCTCCTCGGTCGCCTCCGGTCCGATCGCGACGGTCGCCATGTCGACCGCGCCCAGTTCGAAGGCGCCGTCCCGCCGCGCGGACGACAGCATCCCGGTCAGTTCCTCGTGCCCCCGGTTCGCGCCGGTGACGCCGAACCACTCCGGCTCGCCACCGCGTTCGGCGAGGTAGGCCTCGACGCCGCGGTGCACGTTGGCGTGCTCCCACGGCGGGAAGTCCTGGCCCACCAGCACGATCTGCCGGAACCCGACGCCGAGGTGCCCGGTGATCCGGCTGATGAGCTCCTCGGCCGGGTTGTCCTCGTCGACCACGAGCGCGGCCGTCTGGACGAGTTTCCGCAGGTCCCCGGCGAGCCCCCGGGCCAGCTTGCGATCTTCCCCTGTGATCCCCATTACGTCCCAGCATAGCGATTCGGGCTGGGTAGGCTGAGGGCATGGCAGTCGTGAAGATCAATGCGATCGAGGTTCCCGAGGGCGCGGGCCCCGAATTGGAGAAGCGGTTCGCGAACCGGGCCCACTCGGTGGACGGGCAGCCCGGCTTTCTCGGCTTCGAGCTGCTGCGCCCGGTCGCCGGCGACAACCGCTACTTCGTCTACACGAAGTGGGAGTCCGAGGAGGCATACCAGGCGTGGGCGAGCGGCCCGGCCAAGGAGGCGCACGCGGGCCAGAGCTCGCGGCCGGTGGCCAGCGGGGCGAACCTGCTGGAGTTCGAGGTCGTTCCGCTCGACTGATGACCGACGACGGCCTGTCCGAGGCCGCCGAGATGCTCGCCGGCGCCTCCGCGCTCCTCGTGTGCGCGGGCGCCGGCATGGGCGTCGACTCCGGGCTGCCGGACTTCCGCGGGCACGAGGGGTTCTGGCGGGCCTATCCGCCGTACGCGCGGCTCGGGCTGAGCTTCGCCGAGATCGCCGACCCGCGCCACTTCGCCGAGGATCCTGAGCTGGCGTGGGGCTTCTACGGCCACCGGCTGGAGATGTACCGGCGCACCGAACCGCACGCCGGGTTCGGTCTGCTGCTGCGGCACGGTCGCGGCCTGCCCGGCGGCGTCGCGGTGTTCACGTCCAATGTGGACGGCCAGTTCCAGCGCGCCGGGTTCGAGCTGGTCGCCGAGGCGCACGGGTCGATCCACCATCTGCAGTGCGCGGTGCCCTGCGGCCCGGACATCTGGCCCGCGGACTTCTCCCTCGACATCGACGAATCGACGATGCGCGCCCGCCCGCCGCTGCCGTCCTGCCCGAACTGCGGCGGCCTGGCCCGGCCGAACATCATGATGTTCGGCGACTTCGACTGGCTGCCGTCCCGCACCGACGCCCAGACGCGCGCGCTCGGGGAGTGGCGGCGCGCGAACCGGAACGCCGTCGTGGTCGAGATCGGCGCCGGACGCGCGGTGCCGACCGTGCGCCGGTACGCCGAGCTGGCCTCCGCCGCGACCGGCGCGCTGATCCGCATCAACCCGCGGGAGCCGGAGGTCCGGCACGGCCGCGGCGTCTCCGTCCCCCGTGCCGCGCTGCCCGCGCTGACCGCGTTGCTCGCCGGCTGACAGCTTCCCGTCAGCGAGCGGTAAGCGGCGCCCGGCAGCGTGGCGGCATGAACAACACCAAGGTCCTCATCTCCGGCGCCAGCATCGCCGGCCCCGCCCTCGCCCACTGGCTCACCCGCTACGGCTTCAGCGTCACCGTGGTGGAGCGGGCGCCCGGTCCGCGGCCCGGCGGGCAGGCGGTCGACGTCCGCGGCCCGGCCTTGGACGTCGCCGAGCGCATGGGCATCCTCGACCAGCTTCGCGCGCACAGCACCCGCATGCGCGGGATGTCGGTCGTGGACGCCACCGGCGCCGAGGTCTACCGCACCACCGAACGCACGGTCAGCGGCGGCGAGCTGGACAACCCGGACGTCGAGATCCTGCGGGACGACCTCGCCCGGATCATCACCGGCTCCGTGGGCGGCGACGTCGAGTTCCTGTTCGGCGACTCGATCGCCGGGCTGGACCAGGACGACGACGAGGTCCGCGTGGTGTTCGAGTCCGGGCGGGCACGCACCTTCGACCTGGTGGTCGGCGCGGACGGGCTGCGCTCAAACACCCGCCGCCTGGTCTTCGGCCCCACCGAACGGTTCATCCGGCACCTCGGCGTGAACATGGCCGTCTGCACGGTCCCGAACTTCCTCGGACTGGACAACTGGCAGGTCATGCACCAGATGCCGGACGGCGACATGCGTGGCGCGATGGTGATGAGCGCGCGGGACAACACCGAAGCTCGCGCGTACCTGATGTTCGGCTCGGCGGAGCCGGTGGACTACGACCACCGCGACGTCGAAGGCCAGAAGGAGATCGTGGCCCACGCGCTGGCCGGCGACAGCTGGGTGATGCCGCGGCTGGTGGAGCACGCGCGAGCGGCCGCGGACTTCCACTTCGACTCCGCGGCCCAGATCCTCCTGGACTCGTGGTCGCGGGGCCGGGTCGTGCTGCTCGGCGACGCCGGGTACTGCGGCTCGCCGTTGTCCGGGCAGGGCACTAGCCTGGCGCTGATCGGGGCGTCCGTGCTGGCCGGCGAACTGGCCGCGGCCGGCGGCGACCACCGGGCGGCGTTCGCGGCGTACGAGAAGGAACTGCGGGACTACGCCCGCGCGAACCAGGAGATGGCGGTCGTGAACCTGCGGGAACGCCGGGCCCAGGCCGGTCAGGCGGCGGACGCGAGCTTGGCGGCCGAGGTCCTGGTCCAAACGGGTGTGGAGGAGTTCGCGCAGGTCGTGGCTTCCTACGCGGTCAAGGACTACTGACCAGCGCCACTCGATCCGGTGAACACGAGGGTTCCACGCGTCCCGTCGGAGTCGTCTCCCCCTCTAACCAGACGGCTGCGGCCGCACGGCTGCCACCGTGCTCCTCGCAGTCGTCCGGCATACCGGATCCGGCCGTCACGCCCCCCGAGCGGCCGGATCCGGTACGCGCGCTACTGCTTCAGGACCCGCTCGGTCAGGTCGCGGGCGGCGGCCACCAGTTCGTCGGTGAGCGCGGCGGTCAGGTCCTCCGACGGCGTGCGGTCCGGGCCGATCACCAGTCCCGTGTCCAGCGACGGGTCGGTGGCCGCGAACACGATGGACCGCGCCGCCTCCGACGCCGGTCGCTGCACGCCCTCCAGGATCTGCTCCCACATCGGGCGCAGCGCCGGTGGCAGGATCTCGGGGGTCATCTCGGCCGCGTTTGGGGTCGCCGCCGCGCCGGGGTCCGCCGCGAACACCGCGATCCCGCTGCCCCGCAACCGCTCGGCCAGTTCCCGGTTGTAGGCCAGGTGCGCGAGCTTCGCCCGCCCGGACACCGCCATGCCGTAGTACTCGCCGGGCTCGACCTCCGCGTACGACGGGGTGCCCAGCGTCAGGGCGGCCTGGATGGACGACGACGTGACATCGACGATCCGGCTCGGACGGCCTGCGCGCAGCGAGTCCAGCAGCGCTTCGGTCAGCACCAGCGGCGAGAGGTGGTTCACCGCGAAGCTCGCTTCGATGCCCTCGGCCGTCTCCCAGCGCTCCGACCACATGCCGCCCACGTTGTTCACCAGCAGCTGCCACGGACCCGCCGCGGCGAGCCGCTCGCCGAGCGCACGTACCTCCGCCAGCACCGAGAGGTCGGCCTGGACGAACCGGCCGCCGATGGTCCGCGCGGCGGCCACGCCGCGTTCCGGGTCGCGTCCGACGATCACCACGTCGTGGTCCAGCCGAGCCAGCTGCCGGGCCACCTCGAAGCCGAGTCCCCCGGTGCCCGCGGTCACGATTGCCTTCTGTGTCATGCCGTTCAGCTCAGCGCAGTGGCGGGAATCCGTCCAAAGCCGCGCGGACATGGGCCCATGCCCGCCCGGCATGGCAGCCTGTCGGAGTGGAACTGAAGCACCTGCGGTATTTCCTGGCGGTTGCCACCGAGGGCACGTTCACCGCTGCCGCGCAACGCCTCGGCATGACGCAGCCGGCGTTGTCGCGGGCGATCCGGGCGCTCGAGGACGGGGTCGGGACGGCGTTGTTCGCCCGCGGGCACCAGGGCGCGGAGCTCACCGCGGCGGGGCGGATGCTCGCCGAGGACGCGCGCGGCATCGACGAGCACGCGCGGGCGGCGATCGCCAGGGTGGCCCGGTTCGGGCAGGAGGGGCCGCAGCTGCGGGTGACCGCACGCGCCTGCGACGTCGCCACGCTCCAGGGCCTGGTCGATTCCTACAACGAGCAACACGAACCGCGGGCCGTCGCGACCGTGGCCGACTGGCAGGTCCAGGCGGACGAACTGCGCACGGGCACGGCCGACGTGGGTCTGCTGCGCGTCCCGTTCGAGAGCCGCGGCCTGGACAGCGATCCGGTGCGGATCGACGAGCGGGTCGCCCTGCTGCCGCGGTCGCACCCGCTGGCCTGCCGGGAGTCGATCGAGCGAGCCGAGCTGGACGGTGCGACGTTCCCGCGGTGGGCCGGCATGCCGGCTGCCGAGACGGCGCACTGGACCGGCACCGACCGGATCCCCTACGACTGGCGGCCGGGGCCGCTGGTGCGCAGCGGCGCGGAGTTCGCGAGCGCGGTCCGGCTCGGCCAAGCGGTCGGTTTCGTGCCCAGGACGCTGCTGCCGGAGCTGCCGCTCACCGGGATCGCCGTGGTGCCGGTGCACGGCCTGTCACCCAGCGAGCTGCACGTCGTCTGGGCGGCCACCGCCACGTCCCCGGACATCGCGCGGTTCGTCCGGCACGCGCAGCTCACGGGAGCGTGATCGCGGCGAACACGGCCTTGTGGTCGGAGTTCGGCATCGGGAACACGCGGTAGGCGGTCACCGCGGCGCGCTGGTCGACCAGGACGTGGTCGATCGCGACCGGGGGCGGCAGCAGTTTCGACGGCCAGGTCGACGTGAAGCCCTCGCCCGTGGCGTCGCCGGCGTCGGTGTAGCCGGTGGCGATCAGATCCCGCAGCGTGCCGTGGTCGAGGGTGGCGTTGAAGTCGCCGGCCAGGATGCGCACCGGTCCGTCCGGGTCGGGGTGCGGCAGCCCCGCGATCTCCGACTTCCACGTCCCGGCGTCGGCGACCGGCGCCGTCGGGTGCGCCGCCACGACCTCAACGGACACGCCGCCGCCGAGGTCCAGTCGCGCGCTCGGCTGGGCGAACCCGGACGGTCCGGCCAGTGACAGCTGGGTGACCGGGTAGCGCGACACCAGCCCCGACCCGGCGCCACGCCGGGCCGGTTCCAGCACCCGGTGCGGCAGCAGCTCGAACAGCCCGGCCGCCTCCAGCGCGGACACCGCCTGCGGCGTCAGCTCCAGCAGGTTCAGCACGTCGACCTGGTTCTCCCGCACCAGCCGCACGATGGTCTGCGGGTCGGCCTCGCCGTAATACATGTTCGACGACATCACGTGCAGCGTCCGCCCGTGCACCTGCGGCTGCGCCGAGGAGAAGGCGCGCGGCACCACCACCCCGCCCAGCACGAGGGCGAGCACCAGCACGGTCCCGCCGATCCACCAGTGCCGGAGCGCGAGGGTGAGCGCGGCCAGCAGCAGGCCACAGACGATCCAGTACGGCGTCAGCGCGATCAGCGACGCGGTCAGCCGCCCGCCGTCGACGCCGAGCAGGCGCATCGCCGCGAACACCACGAAGACCGCGGCGAGGACGGCGAAGAAGACCACGCGCCCAGTCTTCCTGTCACGTCTGGGCGGCGGCTGACAGTCGCCTGTGCGCGCGCTGTCAGGTTCCCCCGGAAGAGTCGGTTCCGACACAGGAGGAGGATTTCATGACCTTGGCGATCCAGGCTGAGGGCCTGGTGAAACGGTTCGGCGGCACCACCGCGCTCAACGGGGTCGACCTGGAGGTGCCGACCGGCAAGGTGGTCGGCGTGCTCGGCCCGAACGGCGCCGGGAAGACCACCACGGTGCGGATCCTGGCGACGCTGCTGCGGCCGGACGCCGGACGCGCGACGGTCGGGGGCTACGACGTCGTGCGCGACGCGGTCCGGGTGCGCGGCCTGATCGGGCTGACCGGCCAGTACGCGTCGGTGGACGAGGACCTGTCCGGCACCGAGAACCTGGTGCTGCTGGGCCGTCTGCTTGGGCTGAGCCGGGCCGACGCTCGGGCGCGCGCGGCGGAGTTGCTGGAGCAGTTCGAGCTGTCCGACGCCGCCGGGCGCGCCGCGAAGACGTACTCGGGCGGCATGCGACGCCGGCTCGACCTGGCCGCGAGCCTGGTTGGCCGCCCCAAACTGCTCTACCTCGACGAGCCGACCACCGGGCTGGACCCGCACGCACGCAACGAGGTGTGGCAGGTCGTGCGGCGGCTCGTCGACGACGGCGCGACCGTGCTGCTGACCACGCAGTACCTCGACGAGGCCGACCAGCTCGCCGACACCATCACGGTAATCGACCACGGGCGGGTCGTCGCGGAGGGCCGCCCGGACGAGCTGAAACGCCGCGTGGGCGGGCAGACCGTGCAGGTCCGGCCGACCTCGCGAGCCGATTTCGAAGCGGTGGCGCGGATCCTGACCGACCTGACGGGCATCGAGCCCGCCCGCGACACCGATGTCGGCCTGCTGACGGCACCGGTCGGCGATCCGGTTCTGATGTCCACTTTGGTCCGGAAACTGGACGAAGCCGGAATCACGGCCGATGAGCTGGCGCTGCGCCTGCCCAGCCTCGACGAGGTCTTCCTGGCGCTGACCGGGAAGCCGGCCGAGGAAACCACACGGGAAGGGAGCCTGGTGTGACCGTGCTCGAACTGCCCCGGCGTATCAGCCCGGGCAAGGCCCTGCAGGACGGGTTCACCCTCGCCTGGCGGGGCGTGCTGAAGATCCGCAAGAACCCGGAGCAGCTGGCCGACGTCACGCTGCAACCGATCCTGTTCCTGCTCATGTTCGGGTACCTGTTCGGCGGCGCGATCGCCGGCAGCACGAGCGCCTACCTGCAGGTGCTGGTGCCCGGGCTGATGGTCCAGAACACGGTGTTCGCGAGCATGGCCACCGGCACCTCGCTCAACACCGACGTCACGAAGGGCGTGTTCGACCGGTTCCGCAGCATGCCGATCGCCCGGTCCGCGCCGCTGATCGGCGCGGTGGTGTCGGACGTCGTGCGGTACGCGGTGGCGCTGGCGGTGCTGCTGGTCGCAGGCACGATCATGGGCTACCGGCTGCACACCGATCCGGGTTCGCTGGTGGTCGGCGTCGCGCTGATGCTGCTGGCCGGGCTGTGCTTCTGCTGGATCGCGGTGTTCGTCGGGATGCTCATGCGCAGCCCGGGCGCGGTGCAGGGCGTGATGGTGGCGGTCATGATGCCGATCACCTTCGGCAGCAACGTGTTCGTCCCGTCCGACACGATGCCCGGCTGGCTGCGCGCGTGGTCGGACATCAGCCCGGTGAGCTTGCTGACCGAGGCCATGCGGGGCCTGCTGAACGGCGGCCCGGTCGCCGGGCCACTGCTGGGCGCGCTCGCCTGGATGGCGGGGATCGTCGCGGTGTTCTTCCCGCTGGCGATGCGCGCCTACCGGCGGCGGGTGGCGTGACGCGCCGGGTCTCCGCCGGACACTGGGGGTCGGCGGAGACCCGGTTCACCTGATCCGACCGGCGACCGCGGCCTTGACCGCGGCGATCGCCCGCGGGCTGCCGAGCCGCGCGCCTCGCTGGTAGGCCTCCTCGTAGGCGTCCGCCCCGAGGGCCTCCCGAAGGGCGGCGACCACCGCGCGCAGCTCCGGGTCGCCGGAGTCGAAGACGCCGCGGATGGCCGCGCTCAAACCGAGCGCCCAGGCGGCCTGCTCGGCGTCGCCCTCCGCGTGGAACGCGCGGGCGACCACGGTGGCCGCCTTCGCCACGTCAGGCAGGTCCCGGCGTTGGCTCGACGAGCGCAACGGCGCCGCCAGCAACGCCCAGGCCTCCGCGGGCCGCCCCTCGGTGACGAGCAGCGACGCGCCGGCGACCGCGACCAGCTCCCCCGCCATGTCCACCGGAAACGGGATCCGCGACGCGTTCGCCGCCAGCCACGCGTGCTCGGCGCGCGCCACCTCCAGCTCACCGCAGCGCCGGGCGATGTCGAACTTCCGCAGCGCCACCGTCGCCCTGCGGTCGATCTTGTCCCCCACCAGCCGCTCGGCCTCGGCGATGTCCCGCCAGGCCGCCTCGGCATCCCCGGCGCGGAACCGCTCCTCGGCCAGCCGGGACAGCTGCTGCACCAGGTCGTCCGCGGCGGACAGCTCGCGGGCGATCCGCACGCCCTCCTCGAACCCGGCGATCGCCGCGTCGTGCTCACCACGCAGGGAGTGCGCCTCCGCCTGCATCGCGACCGTCATCGCGGTGCCCCACCGGTCCCCGCACTCGCGGAAACCCGCGACCGCCCGGTCCCTGGCGCGCCCGCTGCGGTCCAGGTCGCCGTCCTGGTCGGCCATGACCCCCTCGGCCCAGCTCGCGCACGAGATCGCCCAGCGGTCCGAGCCGCGCAGCACGCGGCGCACCTCCTGCTCGGCGAGATCCCGCCGCCCGCCGAGGAAGCAGCTCATCGGCAGGGCGAGCGCCAGCATCGGGTACCGCTCGACCGCGCCGCTGCGCACGCACTCGGCGGTCAGCTCGGGGAGGTCGTCCCGGCGCACCATCGGCAGGCTCGTCATGAGCGCGTGCATGACGCTGAGGCACGCGCGGGCGTGGTCCGGCAGGCCGTCGTGGCGCAGCACCTCGTCCAGCAGCGGCGCCGGTTCGGCGTTGAACCCGCGGATCACCCAGTACCAGAGGGTCGCGACGACCAGCCGCGCCGCCGTGCCCGAGTCCTGGCCGTCGAGGGCGCGCCGCACCGCCGCCGTGATGTTGTCGTGCTCCGCGCCGAACACCTCGATCGCGCGGACCTGCCCGTGCCCGCGCAGTTTCGGCTCGTGCTCCTCGGCCAGCCCGGCGAAGAACCCGGTGAACCGCCGCACCACGTCGTCCCGCTCGCCGGACTCGTCGAGCCGTTCGGCGCCGTAGGCGCGGATGGTCTCCAGCATCCGGTACCGCGGCTCCCCTCCGGTCGACACCGCATCCACAATGGACTTCTCGACGAGTGAGCCGAGCACGTAGAGCACGTCCTCGGCGGGCAGCAGCTCGTCGGCGCACACGGCCTCCGCCGAGGACACGGTGGCGCCGCCGGCGAACACCGACAGCCGGCGGGCCAGTATCCGTTCCGGCTTCTCCAGCAGGTCCCAGCTCCACTCGACCACGGCCCGCAGGGTGCGCTGCCGCGGCACCGCGGTGCGGCTGCCGGAGTTCAGCAGCCGGAAGCGGTCGTCCAGCCGTCGCGCGATCTGGTCCGCCGTCATCGACCGCAGCCGCGCGGCGGCCAGCTCCAGCGCGAGCGGCATCCCGTCCAGGCTCCGGCAGATCTCCGTCACGGCGTCCGAAGTGGACTCGTCGAGGACGAAGCCGGGGCGCACCGCGACCGCCCGTTCGGTGAACAACCGCACCGCCTCGGCGACCTCCAGCGGACCCACCTGGCACAGCGCCTCACCGGTGATCGCCAGCGGTTCCCGGCTGGTGGCCAGCACCCGCAGCCCCGGCACCCGCGCGAGCAGCTGGAAAGCCACGTCGGCCGCGGCGTCCACGACGTGCTCGCAGTTGTCCAGCACCAGCAACGCGTCGCCGCCGTCCAGCAGCGCCACGATCTGCGCCATCGCGTCCACCGGCGCCTTTGGCGCGCTGGTGACGCGGAAGTCCAGTGGCCCCAGCGCGCCGAGGACCGCGCCGGTCACGTCGTCGGCGTCCCGCACACCCGCGAGCGGGACGAACCACGCGCGAGCCGGGTGGCGCTCCGCCGCTTCGGTCGCCAGCCGGGTCTTGCCCGCCCCACCGGGCCCGACGAGCGTGACCAGCCGGGACGCCGACAGGGCCCGCGCGACCTGGTCGAGTTCCCGCTCGCGCCCGACGAAACTGGTCAGCCGCACCGGGAGCGCGGGCTCGGCACGCGGCGGCGCCACCTCCCCGCGGAGGACGGCGAGGTGGGCTTCGCGGAGTTCGGCGGACGGGTCGACGCCCAGCTCCTCGGCCAGGGTCGACCGGGTCCGCTCGAACACGGCGAGGGCGTCGGCCTGGCGGCCGTTCGCGGCCAGCGCCCGCATCCGCAGCGACGCCAGCCGTTCCCGCAGCGGGTGCGCCTCGCCGGCGGCGTCCAGGTCGGCGAGCACCTCGGCGTGGCGGCCGAGCGCCAGCTCGGCCTCGAAGCGGTCCTCCACCGCGGCGATCCGCAACTCGTCCAGCCGCGCGACCGGGGCCTGCGCGAACGGCGCGTCGAGCACGTCGGCCAGCGCGTCACCGCGCCACAACGCGAGCGCTTCGCCGAGGACCGCGGCGGCCTCGCGGTGCCGTCCGGCGGCGAGCTCGCGCCGGCCACGCGCGGCCAGCTCCTCGAACCGGTGGGCGTCCACGTCGGCGTCGAGCGTGTAGCCGCCGGAGCCGGAGGTGATCGTGCCGGCGCCGCCCAGCGCGCGCCGCAGCCGGGACACCAGCGACTGCAGGGCGTTCGCGCCGTCGGTGGGTGGTTCGGCGCCCCACAGGTCGTCGATCAGCGTGTCGGCGCTCACCGCGCGCCCGGGGTCGAGCGCCAGCCGGGCCAGGAGCATGCGCAGGCGCGCGCCGCCGATGTCGATCGGCGTGCCGTCGTCCGCCTGGGCCCGGACCGGGCCGAGCAGTGCCACCCGCACGGGTACCACTGTTCCAGATCAGGCGCCGGGCTTGAGGCTCTGCTCGAAGTAGTCGACCATGTCCTGCGGCGTCGGGCCGTCCGTGCCGAAGTCGATCCACACCAGCAGGCCGCAGATCTCGGCGTCGTCCGTGCCGAACAGCATGATCCCCATGCCGGTGGTCGTGCCTGCCGGGTAGTCGCCGCTCAGGCCGTCACCGCTCCAGCGGCCTTCGAGCGCGCTGTCCGAAGCGCCCAGCTGGGACTGGACGCCCGGTTTCAGCGCGTCGAACGACCTGCCCTCGTAGTAGACGACGGACCGGCCGCTGGTCGTCGAGTCGCTGGGCAGCGTGCACCAGGTTCTCGGCGCCCGACTGCTGGATCGGCACGTCTGCCCCGCCGCGCTCGCAGGTCCCGACGTCCGGAACGCCGCCTGCCACGCGGCGCAGGCAGGACGTGAAGCCGTCGGAGTCCGGCTCGCCGCCGGTCGTGCAGCTCGCGGAGACCTGCTGGGTGCTCGGCAGGGCCGTGTTCCCGGTGGTCCCCCCGCGGCCGGGTCGCCGGACCCGCCGCGGGTGACGGCGAGGAGGGTGATCACCAGCGCGGCGACCAGCACACCGACGCCGGCGCCGATGAGCAGCGGTTTGCGCACGCCCTTGGGCTTGGGCGGCGGTGGCTGCCAGGCGGCGGGCGAGGTGGCCGGCGCCATGGTTGGGACGGTGCGGCCGTCGATCGCGGGGATCGCGGGCGGGGGCGGGGCGGCCGGGACGTGGTGCAGTCCGAACGCGACCGCGGTCTCCGGCTGGTCCTGGATGGTCGGCAGGACGCCGAGCTGCTCGGCGAGCAGTGCCGCGACCAGGGGCATACGGCTCGGCCCGCCGACCAGGTAGACGCCGGTGAGCTGCTGCGGGGTGCGCCCGGCGTCGCGGATGGTCGCGGCGAGCATCTCGGCGCTGCGCAGCAGGTTCGGCCGGACGAGGGCCTCCAGCTCGGCGCGGGTGACCAGGACGGCGTCGAACGGTTCCGGCATCGGCACTTCGGTGTGCGCGTGGCTGGACAGGGTTTCCTTGGCTTCGCGGACGTCCTGCAGGAGCGCGCGGCGGATGCGCGGTCGGCGACGCTCTGCGGGCGCAGCATCCGCTGCCACTGGGCCGTGTCGGTGTGGGAGACCTGGCGGCCGACGTGTTCGAGGAGGGCCTGGTCGATGTCGAGGCTGCCGAGGTCCGGCAGGCCGTTGTCGGCGAGCACGGTGAAGCCGCGGTCGGCGACGCCGACGACGGCGCAGTCGAACGTGCCCGCGCCGAGGTCGTAGACGGCGAGGGTGCTGCCGGGCGCGAGGGCGCGGCCGAGGGAGGCGTAGTGCGCGGCGGCGGCGACCGGTTCCGGGATGAGGACCGGCCTGGGGCCGAGACCGGCCTTGACCGCCGCCTGGCGGAGGAGCTGCTGGCGGGTGGCGCCCCAGCGAGCGGGGTGGGAGAGGCGGACGTGGTCGAGCGGCTGCCCGGCGAGCTGGCGGTGGGCCTCCTCCGCGACGCGGCGCAGGACGGCGGCGAGGGCGTCGGTTACCTCGACGACGGTGTCGCCGAGCAGGAGGGTCGCGTCGTGGACGCGCCGCTTGGGGTTGGGCACGAACCGGGCCGGGTCCAGGCGCGCCCGGCGCTCCGCATCCTGCCCGGCGACCAGGGTGCCGTCCTCGCCCGCGAAGACCGTGGAGGACACGGTGACCGACCCGTCGACCTCGATGACACGCGGCCTGCGGCCGAAAGCGGACAGGACGGCCACCGTGTTCGACGTGCCTAAGTCGATCGCCAGGACGTTTATGCGCCTCCCCTCAGCGCAGCCCACTTTTTCACACCATCAGGGAGTCCCGGACGAGAAGTGCCCCCACAAAAGTCGCCACCGGCCCCGCCGGCGTTTCCCCCCGTTCTCAGCCGATGACCGGAAACGCGAAAGTGCCCCCAGGGAACCAGTCCCTGGGGGCACTCGCGTCTGGCGGCCTACGAGATCAGCGCTCGCCTTCGGCGTCGTCCTCGTGGGTGCCCGCGCCGATGCTCACCGGCGGGGCGTCGGGGACGTCGGACGGCTTCGGCTCGCCGCGGAACACGAACCGCGCCTCTTCGTCGCGGTCCTCCGGGTTGCCGCTCCAGCCCTCGACGTCGACGATCACGATCTGCCCCGGCTCGACCTCGCCGAACAGGATCTTCTCGGACAGCTGGTCCTCGATCTCCCGCTGGATGGTCCGGCGCAGCGGACGGGCGCCGAGCACCGGGTCGAAGCCGCGCTTGGCCAGCAGCGCCTTCGCCTTGTCGGTCAGCTCGAGAGCCATGTCCTTGGCCTTCAGCTGGGTCTCCACCCGCGTCACCATCAGGTCGACCATCTGGATGATCTGCTCCTGGGTGAGCTGGTGGAACACGATGATGTCGTCGATCCGGTTGAGGAACTCGGGCCGGAAGTGCTTCTTCATCTCCTCGTTGACCTTCTGCTTCATCTTCTCGTAACGCGATCCCTCGTCGTTACCGGAAGAGAAGCCCAGGCTGACGCTCTTGGAGATGTCCGAGGTGCCCAGGTTCGAGGTGAAGATCAGCACCGTGTTCTTGAAGTCGACCGTGCGGCCCTGACCGTCGGTGAGCCGGCCGTCCTCCAGCACCTGCAGGAGGGTGTTGTAGATCTCCTGGTGGGCCTTCTCGATCTCGTCGAACAGGACCACGGAGAACGGCTTCCGGCGGACCTTCTCGGTCAGCTGGCCACCCTCCTCGTAGCCGACGTACCCCGGAGGGGCGCCGAACAGCCGCGAGGCGGTGTAGCGGTCGTGGAACTCGCCCATGTCGATCTGGATGAGCGCGTCGTCCTCGCCGAACAGGAACTCCGCCAGCGCCTTGGACAGCTCGGTCTTACCGACACCGGACGGGCCGGCGAAGATGAACGAGCCGGACGGGCGCTTCGGGTCCTTCAGGCCGGCACGGGTGCGGCGGATCGCCTGGGAGACGGCCTTGACGGCGTCCTCCTGGCCGATGATCCGCTTGTGCAGCTCGTCCTCCATGCGGAGCAGACGCGTGGTCTCCTCCTCGGTGAGCTTGAACACCGGGATGCCGGTCCAGTTGGCCAGGACCTCGGCGATCTGCTCGTCGTCGACCTCGGCGACGACGTCCAGGTCACCGTCCTTCCACTGCTTCTCCCGCTCGGACTTCTGCGCGAGGAGGTTCTTCTCCTCGTCGCGCAGCCGGGCGGCGCGCTCGAAGTCCTGCGCGTCGATCGCGGACTCCTTGTCGCGGCGCACCTTGGCGATCTTCTCGTCGAACTCGCGCAGGTCCGGCGGAGCCGTCATGCGGCGGATGCGCATGCGGGCGCCAGCCTCGTCGATCAGGTCGATCGCCTTGTCCGGCAGGAACCGGTCGTTGATGTACCTGTCGGCCAGGGTGGCCGCGGCGACCAGCGCGGAGTCGGTGATCGACACGCGGTGGTGCGCCTCGTAGCGGTCCCGCAGGCCCTTGAGGATCTCGATGGTGTGCTCGAGCGAGGGCTCGCCGACCTGGATCGGCTGGAAGCGGCGCTCCAGCGCGGCGTCCTTCTCGATGTACTTGCGGTACTCCTCGAGCGTGGTGGCGCCGATGGTCTGCAGCTCGCCGCGGGCCAGCATGGGCTTGAGGATCGACGCGGCATCGATCGCGCCCTCGGCGGCGCCCGCACCGACGAGCGTGTGCAGCTCGTCGATGAACAGGATGATGTCGCCGCGCGTCTTGATCTCCTTGAGCACCTTCTTCAGGCGCTCTTCGAAGTCACCGCGGTACCGGGAGCCGGCGACCAGGGAGCCCAGGTCAAGCGTGTAAAGCTGCTTGTCCTTCAGCGTCTCGGGCACCTCGCCCTTGACGATGTTCTGGGCCAGGCCCTCGACGACGGCGGTCTTGCCGACGCCGGGCTCGCCGATCAGCACCGGGTTGTTCTTGGTGCGGCGGGACAGCACCTGCATGACCCGCTCGATCTCCTTGCCGCGCCCGATGACCGGGTCCAGCTTGCCCTCACGCGCCGACTGGGTGAGGTTGCGGCCGAACTGGTCGAGCACCAGCGAGGAGGACGGGGTGCCCTCGCCGCGGCCGGCGCCGGCCTCGGCAGGCTCCTTGCCCTGGTAGCCGGAGAGCAGCTGCAGCACCTGCTGGCGCACCCGGTTCAGGTCCGCGCCCAGCTTGACGAGCACCTGCGCGGCGACGCCTTCGCCCTCGCGGATCAGGCCGAGCAGAATGTGCTCGGTGCCGATGTAGTTGTGGCCGAGCTGCAGCGCCTCGCGCAGCGACAGCTCGAGCACCTTCTTGGCGCGCGGGGTGAACGGGATGTGCCCGCTCGGGGCCTGCTGGCCCTGGCCGATGATCTCCTCGACCTGCTGCCGCACGCCTTCCAGCGCGATACCCAACGATTCGAGCGCCTTGGCGGCGACACCCTCACCCTCGTGGATCAGGCCCAGGAGGATGTGCTCGGTGCCGATGTAGTTGTGGTTGAGCATCCGGGCCTCTTCCTGGGCCAGGACGACCACCCGCCTCGCGCGGTCGGTGAACCTCTCGAACATTCCCACTCCCTCGACTGCTGCGCCGGCGGTGAGCACCCATCACTTCGCGATGGATTCAGCACCGTGAGTCCACTGTAGTAGCCATGCGGTCCCACCGGACTACCACTGGGGCGGATTAGGTCACAGCTGATGTAGACGCCGGAAACCTCCGGCGATGAGTCTGCGCTGGTAGCTGACGTACATCTGCAACGCGGGACTTCTCCCGGCGATTCCGCAAGCCCCGGTTTGTCCGCTCACCGCGAACACCCCCGTGACGAGGACGGGACTGGCGCTCCCGCGCGGAACGAGTAAGGTAAGGCCAACCTAACCACCCGGATGGAGCAGGGAGGTCCGCCATCGAAACCGCGCTGGGCGCTCTCGGAACGTCCGTCACGAGGGTGGCCGCCCTGCAGGACCGCATGGAAGTGCGCGCCGACCTGCCCGCGACGGGCGGCTGGCAGCGCTGCGGCGACCTGCTGGCCGACCCCGCGCGGTTCGACGTGTGGCGCAAGCTCCTCGGCGAGTGGCTGCGCGACGGCTTCGGCGAGGCGCCCGACCGGACGACGGCCGGGTTCGTCATGTCGTGGTACCTGCACGTGCCGGCGTTCACCGGTGCGTTGCTGCTCCATCACGAACGGCGAGTACCCATGCTGCGGCCGGGTGAACTCGCCTTCCGCCTGTGCGCGGACCGTCCGCACCCCGAAGGTGTGGCGGTGCTGGGGGACGAGTTCTACTGCCTGCCCGGGGACCCCGACGCGGACCGCCCCGAGGCGACGGTGGTCGCGGACGAGCGAGCGCTGGCCGCGGTGCTGCGCGCCCGGTACACCGCGCACGCGGCGCAGTTCGTGCAGGCGTATGCGCCGCTGAGCCGGCTCGGCCGCCGGATGCTCTGGGCGGCGGCGACGGACGCGCTGGACAGCACGCTCTGGTGGGCTGGGATGTACGCCGGCGACGAGGAGGCGGGCGTCGCGGACGCGCAGCTCGTGCTGGACGAGCACTACCCGCCGCTGACGGCGTCAACCCGGCTACGGCAAACCGAGGACGGGTGGGCCCGGCGGCGGGAGAGCTGCTGCTTCTCGTACCTGCTGCCGGAGCAGCCACTGTGCGAGGGCTGCCCGCGCACCTGCCGCCGGTGACTTTCACCACACCGGCTCCACGTGGCTGATCCCGGTCGGTTCACCGAGGAGATCAACCACACCGCGGGAAGCCCTCGCCCGCCACGGCACACCGCGGGTGACGCCCTAAGCTCCGGGGCCAGCAGCCGGGAGCCGGGGCAGCGTTCAGCCATCCCCAGGTGAGCCACCTCGGCCCCGGCACCCCCGGGCCTCCGCCCGCTAGGCGCGCCACCCCGGATCGCGGCCGGTCAGTGCCAGCAGCCGGTCCAGCACCGGCGCCTCGTCCGCGCACGGCACCGCAGGCCCGAACACCTTCATCTCCCGCGCCTGCTCGACCGTCGCCTGCGTCGAGGTGAACACCGCCTCCGCCACCTCGGGGTCGACGGTCAGCGGCCGGCCGGTCGCACGGGCCAGGTCCCAGCCGTGCACCACCCATTCGGTCAGCACCATTCCGGCGATCATCTCGGCAGGCATCTCCGCATCGCCGAACTTCGTGGTGCCGACGAGCGTCCCCGGCCGCCCACAGGTATCCACAATTCCATCCACAAGCGTGCACAGCTCACCCAGCCAGTCACCCTGCGTGAGATCGACGTCCTGCTCACCGCCGGTCGCCGCGGGCGCCGGTTCGCGGCGGAGCGCCGCCGCCAACCACGGGGCCCAATAGAGAAGGTGGTTGAGCAGGGCGCGCACGTCGTATTCGGTGCACGGGGTCCGGTTGTCCAGTTGGGCTGGTTCGATGGCGCGGAGCAGCCCGGTGAACTCGCGGGCGGCCCGCTCCAGCATCGGTCGAAGGTCGGTCATGCCTCCATTCAGCCGCATCGCGGCACCGCCGTCTTGAACAAAAGCGACAGCCGCTCACGAATGAGCCGGCCGGACAGAACCGTGTTCAACCTGCCGGGCAATGAAAAAAGCCGCCGGGAATCCCCGGCGGCTCTTCCACGCCCCTCTTTACCCGAACTGCGCTCAGTTCTTCTTGTGGTAGGCCTCCACGACCTCGGACGGGATACGCCCGCGGTCGGAAACCTGGTAGCCGTTCTTGCGCGCCCAGGCCCGAATGGCCTGGTTCTGCTCGCGGTCCACCGACGCGGAACGACCCGCGACCTTGCCGGCGGGCTGACGGCCCGCGGTGCCCCGCTTGCGGCCACCGGCACGCCGCGCGTGCTCGACGTACTGGGCCAGCGCGTCACGGAGCTCCTCGGCATTTTCCGCCGACAGGTCGATCTGGTACGAGATGCCGTCAAGTCCGAACTCGACGGTCTCGTCCGCCTCCGAGCCGTCGATGTCGTCGATGAGCGACACCAGCACCTTCTGTGCCATGTGTTTCCTCCTGTTTTCGGCCAGCCACGAATGATCGGGCAGGGGCAGGCGCCCTGACCAGAAGCCATTGACTAGGACATTAATACCCGGAATCAGGGCAGCACGCAAATCACGTTACCGATACCGTGACTAGTTCGTGCCTGCTATTCGGGGCGCACCAGCGGGAAGAGGATGGTCTCGCGGATGCCGAGGCCTGTGAGGGCCATCAGGAGACGATCGATGCCCATTCCCACGCCACCACTCGGTGGCATTCCGTACTCGAGCGCGCGCAGGAAATCCTCGTCGAGGCGCATCGCTTCGCTATCCCCGGCCGCGGCCTGGCGGGCCTGGTCCAGCAATCTTTCCCGCTCGATCACCGGGTCGACCAGCTCGGAGTATCCGGTGGCCAACTCGAATCCGCGGACGTAGAGGTCCCACTTCTCGGCCACGCCGGGCTTGGTCCGGTGCTGCCGGGTCAGCGGCGAGGTCTCGATCGGAAAATCCCGTACGAAAGTCGGCTCGTGCAGGTGATCACCGACGAGGTGCTCCCACAGTTCCTCGACCAGCTTGCCGTGGCCGAGTTTCGGATCGACCTCCATGCCGCGCGCGGAGGCGAACCCGCGCAGCTTCTCCACCGACGTTTCCGGCGTCACTTCCTCGCCCAGCGCGTGGGACAACGAGTCGTACATGCTCAGCGACGTCCATTCGCCGGAGAGGTCGTACAGCGAGCCGTCGGCGAGCGTGACCTCGAGGCCGCCGAAAACGGCCTGCGCCGCTTCCTGGATCAGCTCCCGGGTCATCACCGCGTTCGTGTCGTAGGTGGCGTAGGCCTCGTAGTACTCCAGCATCGCGAATTCCGGCGAATGCGAGGAGTCGCTGCCCTCGTTGCGGAAGTTGCGGTTGATCTCGAAGACCTTCTCGATCCCGCCGACCACACACCGCTTGAGGAACAGCTCCGGCGCGATCCGCAGGTACAGATCGATGTCGAACGCGTTCGAATGGGTGACGAACGGCCGGGCCGAGGCGCCGCCGTGCAGGGTCTGCAGCATCGGCGTTTCCACCTCGGTGAAACCCCGGCGGTGGAACGAATCCCGCAGCGAACGGACCACCGACGCGCGAGTGCGCACCACGTCGCGGGCCTGCGGGCGCAGGATCAGGTCGACGTAGCGCTGGCGGACGCGGGTCTCCTCGGCCAGCTCCTTGTGCGCGACCGGCAGCGGGCGCAGCGCCTTCGCGGCCATCCGCCACTCGTCGGCCATGATGGACAGCTCACCGCGCTTGGACGTGATGACCTCGCCGTGCACGTAGACGTGGTCGCCGAGGTCGACGTCCGCCTTCCAGGCGGCCAGCGCTTCCTCGCCGACGTTCGCGAGGCTGATCATCGCCTGCAGTTCGGTGCCGTCGCCTTCGCGCAGCGTCGCGAAGCACAGCTTGCCGCCGATGCGGGAGAACATGACGCGACCGGTCACGCCGACGACCTCGCCGGTGGCCGTGTCGGCGGGCAGGTCCGGGTGCGCCGCGCGCACCTGGGCGAGCGTGTGGGTACGCGGCACTTCGACCGGGTACGGCTCCACGCCCTCCGCGAGCAGCCGATCGCGCTTGGCCCGACGGACCCGCATTTGTTCGGGCAGGTCGTCAGCGGGCACCGGGCGATCCGGGGAGGGGGAATCCGTCATGCCGATAGGGTACGAACCCCCGGGACTACTAGGCCAACCGGATTACCCGTATCGACCAGCACAAGCGCACCGATAGCATCGCGCGAGTGAGCGAAGCCACTTCATCCGCCGATCGTGAGCTGTGGAACCGGCGGTCCCGCTCATTCGGGGGGCACGCGGACGCCTACGACGAGCACCGTCCCGATTACCCGCTCGACGGTCTCCGCTGGGCGTTGCCGCCCGGTGCCGCGGAAGTGGTGGACCTGGCCGCCGGCACCGGCAAGCTCACCGCCGGCCTGCGTGCGCTCGGGCTGCGCGTCACGGCGGTCGAGCCCGATCCGGGCATGCGCGCCGCGTTCACGCGGCGCCACCCCGGCATCGAAGTCCTGGACGGCACGGCGGAACGGATCCCGTTGCCCGACGCCAGTACCGACGGCGTGCTCGCCGGCCAAGCGTTCCACTGGTTCGACCCGGACGCCGCGCTCACCGAAATCGCACGGGTGCTGCGCCCTGGCGGCGTGGTCGCGGGGCTGTGGAACGGCAACGACGATTCCGTCCCGTGGGTCGCCGAATTCGCCCGCGTGTCCGGTTTCGTGCAGCGCGGCCGGTCGGTCGCGACTCTGCCCGAACACACCGCGTTCAGCGCGTTCGAGGAGAAGACGTTCCGGCACTCGCACCGCCGCACGCCCGAAAGCCTGGTCGAAACGATCTCCACGCATTCCCATCTGCTCGTCGCGGACGATGCCGAGCGCGCGGAGACGCGGCGGCGGACGCTGGAATTCCTCCGCGCCAACCCGGCCACCGCGAACGGCGAATTCGACCTTCCGCTGCTGACGACGGTGCTGCGCGCCGTCCGCCGCTAACGCGTCTGGCGTTCGAAGGCCAGGCGCAGGCCCAGCAGCGTCAGATCCGGCACGTGCTCGGTGATCGTCTCCGACTCGCCGATCACCAGCGGCGCCAGCCCGCCGGTCGCGAGCACGGTGACCGGCTCGTGCGTGCGCGCGGTCAGCTCACGCACTATCCGCCGCACCAGGCCGTCGACCTGGCCCGCGAACCCGAACACGATGCCGGACTGCAGGCACTCCACGGTGTTCTTGCCGATCACCGACCGCGGCCGGACCAGTTCGACCTTGCGCAGCGCCGCCGCGCGCGAGGCCAGCGCGTCGACCGAGATCTCGATGCCGGGCGCGAACGCGCCGCCGAGGAACTCGCCCTTCGCGGAGATCACGTCCACGTTGGTCGAGGTCCCGAAGTCCACCACGACGCACGCCGTGCGGTACAGGTGGTGCGCGGCGAGCGTGTTGACCAGCCGGTCCGCGCCCACCTCCCGCGGGCTGTCGACCAGCAGCGGCACGCCGGTGCGCACCCCGGGCTCGACGACGACCTTCGGCACCCGCGCGTAGTAGCGGCCGAGCATCACCCGCATCTCGCGCAGCACGGCGGGCACGGTGGACAACGCGCTGATCCCGGTGATCGCGTCGGCGTGCTCGCCGAGCAGGCCGCGCATGGTCAGCGCCAGCTCGTCGGCGGTCATCTGCGCGTCGGTCCGCATCCGCCAGTCGCCGACGAGCTTGGCCGCGTCCCCACGGCCCTCGTACAGGCCGAGCACGATGTTCGTGTTGCCGACGTCGATCGCCAGGAGCAAGGGAGTTCAGCTCTCGGCGTGCAGCAGCGCGTCGAGCCGTGCGGCGTCGACGGTTTCGGCGACCGGGAACGGGTTCTCCCGGTCCGGCGACGCGATGGGGATGCTGCCGCTCACCAGGCCGGAGCCGTCGGGCGCGTGCCCGGGGTCGCTGCCCTCGTGCTTGATCCGGTTCTCGTCGTCGACGAACACGATCCGCGGCTGGTAGGTGGCCGCCTCGGCGTTGTCCATCTGCCCGTAGGAGATCAGGATGACCAGGTCGCCCGGGTGCACGAGGTGCGCGGCGGCGCCGTTGATGCCGATGACGCCGCTGTCCCGCTCGCCCGGGATCACGTAGGTCTCCAGCCGCGCGCCGTTCGTGACGTCCACAATGGCCACCAGCTCGCCCGGCAGCAGATCGGCCGCCTCCATCAGCGTCTCGTCGATCGTGACCGACCCGACGTAGTGCAGGTTGGCCTGGGTGACCGTCGCGCGATGGATCTTCGACTTCAGCATCGTGCGGTACATGGTTATCCCTCTTCCTCCGACGCGCCCAGCACCACCGGGACGTTGTCGATCAGCCGGGTCCGCCCGACCCGGGCGGCGATCAGCAACCGTGCTTCCCCATCGACGGGTGCGGGACCGAGATCGGTTCCCCGCAATTCGAGGTAATCCACGTCGACCTCCGGGCGGGCGGCCAGCGTCGCGCGCGCCGCCGCGAGGACCGCGTCCCCGCCCTTCGGTCCGGAATGCCCGCCTGCCGCGAGCGCCGCGGACAGCACCACGGCGGCTTCCCGCTGTTCGGGCGAGAGGTAGACGTTGCGCGAGGACAGGGCCAGGCCGTCGGACTCCCGGACCGTCGGCACCCCGATCACGCGGACGTCGAGGTTCAGGTCGCGCACCATCCGCTTGATCAGGACCAGCTGCTGGTAGTCCTTCTCGCCGAAGAACGCGAAGTCCGGCGTGACGATGTTGAACAGCTTCGCCACCACCGTCAGCACACCGCCGAAGTGGCCGGGGCGGTGGGCGCCCTCCAGTTCGTCGCCGAGCGGGCCCGGGTGCAGGGTCACCGCGTGACCGTCGGCGTAGAGGTCGCCGACCTTGGGCACGAACGCGATCTCCACACCGTCCTCGGCGAGGATCTCCAGGTCCCGCTCCAGCGGCCGCGGATAGGCGTCGAAGTCCTCGCCCTCGCCGAACTGGAGGGGGTTCACGAAGATCGACACGGCGACGACGGTGTTCGGCAGGCGCTTGGCGCGGCGGATCAGCTCGCGGTGACCGGCGTGCAGCGCGCCCATGGTCGGCACCAGCGCGACCTTGCGGCCCACCGAGTGCAGCGCCGCGGTGACCCGGTGCACGTCGCCGGGTGTCTGGTAGGTGTTCAGCTGCCCGCGGCTGAATTTCGGTGTGGTCACGGGTTTTCCGGCCTTTCCAGAAGTTCGGTGATCTCGGCGGCGGCGCCGGCGTCGAGCAGGCCGGCCGCTTCGGCTCGCTGCGCGGTGCGCCGGGCGAGCGAGGTGTAGGCGGGCACGATCGCGGGCTCGGTGGCTTCGAGCACGCCGAGGTGCTTGCGCAGGGTACCGGTGTCGCCGCGGGCGACCGGACCGGTCAGTGCTCGGTCGCCGTGCCGCAGCGCGTTGTCCAGCGCCGCCGACAGCAACGGGCCGAGCATGCGCTCGGCGTCGCCGATCCCCGCGCCGCGCAACAGGTCCGCGCAGTCGTCGACGAGCGTGATCAGGTGGTTGGCACCGTGCGCGAGCGCCGCGTGGTACAGCGCCCTGGCGGCTTCCGGCACCCGCACCGGTTCCGCGCCCATCTCGACGGTCAGCGCCTCACCGACGCTCCACGCGGCCTCGTCGTCGGCCGCGGCGGTGACACCGACGCTGCAGGCGGTCAGCCGGTCGAGGTCCTCGGAGCGGCCGGTGAAGGTCATGACCGGGTGCAGGGCCAGCGGCAGCGCACCGGCCGCGGCGGCGGGGGCCAGCACGTCGAGGCCGTGCGCGCCGGAGGTGTGGATGACGATCTGGCCGGGGCGCCAGGAACCGGTGGCGGCCAGACCGCGGACCAGGCCGGCGAGTTCGTCGTCGGGCACGGCCAGCAGCACCAGGTCCGCGGCCGCGGCGACCTCGTCGGGCGGTTTGAGCGGAACACCCGGGAGCATGCGCTCGGCGCGGGCCTGGGAAGCGGCGGAAATACCGGAGGCGGCGACCACCGTGTGCCCGGACCGGGTCAGCGCGGCGCCGACGACGCTGCCCACGCGGCCGGCGGAGATCACTCCGACACCGAGCCTGGCGGGACGACTCACGGCGTGCCCCTGTGGACGCTCATGGCAGCAGAACTCCTCAGCTCGTTCCAGTCCCGCTCCGTTCGCGGGTACCGGACGACGGGGCGAGAGTAGCTCGCGGAAACGCTCCGGGTCGGCGGCGGGTGACCAGCTTCACCCGACCCGGTTTACCCGGTACGAGTGCCTTCACCCGCCAGCCGGACCGCGTCGGCGCGGGCCGCGCGCAGCGCGGCCAGCAGTTCCCGCTTGCGCTTGTCGTGGTCCGGGGTCTCCTTGCGGCGGCGCAGGAACGCGAGTTCGGTCACGCTGGCCTGATAACGCGCCACGGCTTTCGCGGCCTCACGGCCGGACTGCTGCCTGGCCTGCCGCCGCCACTCGCGGCGGCCGGCGAGCGTGGACAGCAGCTCGACCTCCGACGGGGCGACCAGCCGCGCCTGGACCATCGCGGGCAGGGCGGCGGTGACGATGCGTTGTTCGCGGCGGCGCTGCAGGAGGACGAGCATCACGACCGCGATGAACATCGGGACCATGATCAGGAAGTAGACGTTGAGGAACGTCTGCGCCCCGCCGAGGACCGCCGCACCGTTCCACAGGGCGTGCAGCAGGACGGCGCCCAGGTAGGCGCCGAGCGGGGCGAGGATCTTGACGGCCCGGTTGTCGGCGCGGGCGGCGTAGCCGAGGCCGATGCCGGTGATCGCGGCGAACAGCGGGTGCGTGAACGGCGACAGCACACCGCGCAGCACGAACGCGGCGATCACGCCGGTGCTGGTGGCGTCGCCGAAGCCGTAGTCGGCGAAGGCGCGGCCGAAGTAGTAGATGTTCTCGGTGAACGCGAAGCCGGCCGCGGTGAACCCCGCGTAGACGATGCCGTCGATGACCCCGTCGAACTCGTCGGCCCGGCGCAGCAGGACGGCGAGCACGAACGAGGCCTTCGCGGCCTCCTCGACGAGCGGGGCGGACAGGAGCGCGCTGAGCTTGCTGCCGCTGCCCTCGCCGAGCAGCAGGTCGCCCACCGTTTCGGCGGTGTTGTTGATCAGCAGGGCGGTGATCGCGGCGAGGCACGCGCCCCAGAAGAAGGCGACCAGGAGGAACTTCGCCGGCTCCGGTTCCCAGCGGTCGACCCACAGGATGGTCGCCACGACGACCGCGACGGGAACGAGCGCCGCGGCGACGCCGATGGCCACCGCGAGGGGCCCGACCTGCACGGTGACCAGGCCGAGAACGGTCAGGCCGCACACGGCCAGGATGACGAGGCCGAGCACGGGCAGGAGCACGGTGAGCCTGCGAGGGGGTGCCGTCACAGCCCGGCACTCTACGGTGACTGACTGCGGGGGCGGTCGGGGTGGGCGGGGGTCTCGGGTGGCCGGGCAGCGCGGGGGCGCCATGGGCGACCACATGGACGACTGGGCTGCCAGTCGGCCGCGAAGGAACAAGGGCCCCGGCGGGCGGAACCGCCTGGTTCAGAGCCGCCGCCGCGGAACCACCGTGGTTCAATCCCCCCGCCGCCGCGGAATCGTGGTGGGTTGAGCTGGCAGCGCCGCGGTTCCCGGCAATCCGGGAAAGTGGTCAGTCCTCGGCGCGGCGGCGACGTCGGGGCGTTGCCGTTTTGCCGTTGGCTGCCAGTAGTTCGCTCACCGAGCGGCCGGCGGAGTGGGAACCCGTGTCCTCCTCCACCGCCGCGCGGCGGCCGCGTGGGGTTTCCGGCTCGGGCTTGGCCCGGCGGCCGGTGCTCGCCCACGTGGCGGCTTCGTCGTCGGGGCGGTGGCGGCGGCCCGTGGGCGTCTCGTCCGCCGCGCGATGGCCCGTCGCTTCAGCGCTGCGACGGCCCGTGGACGACTCATCGGTCGCCCGGTGGCCCGTCGCCTCGGCGCTGCGTCGGCCCGAGATCGCGGCGGCGGAGCGGTACCCGGTCGACTCCGCGGAGCGACGTCCGGCGACCGCGGCGCTCGCGCTCGATCGGCGCGCCGGGGCTTCCGCCTCCGCGGCCACCGAAAGCCGCGGCAGTGCCTCGGCCTCGGGAGCGCGCTCCGCGCCTCGACGGCCCGCCTCGGCCTCCGGCGTCCGCAGGCTCGCGGGCACATCGGCGTCCGAACGCAGCCCGGGCGGCGCCTCGTCGGCGTCCGGCACCCGCGGCGCCTCGTCGGGGCGGCGACGCCGGCCGGCGGGAGCCTCGTCGTCCTCCGCGCGACGCCGACGGCCACCCGGCCTGCCCTGCTGCGCCAGCCGCCGGACCTCGACCGGCAACGTCTCGTTGACCACCGGGTGGTCCTCGGGGACCACCGGCGACGGCTCCGGCTCCACGGGCCGCGTCACGCGGGTCGGGAACGCCGCCGACAGGTCGGTCGCCGAACGCTCGGCTCGCGGCGTCCAGTCCGGATCGACGGCCTTGGCGACCTGCGTCGGCTGCTCCACCCGCTGCGGTTCACGCTTGACCGGCGTCGTCGCGGCTGTCGGGCGCCCCCGGTCGGGGCGGCTCGGCGCGGGACGGCTCGGCTCGACGGGCCGGGTCTGCGGGCGTTCCGGCTTCTTCGCCGCCGGCTGCACGCGTGTGCGGTCGGGGTCGACGGGCTCGGCGTTGGCGACCCGGCGGACGGGGAGGTCCATCGACACCTCGGGCCGCCGCGGCTCCGGCGCGCTCGGGCGGCCGCCTGCGCGCACCGGCTCCTTCTCCCGCACCCGCTCGATGAACTCGGTCGGCCGGTCGGTGATCTCCCGCTTCTTCGCCGCGGTGATCTGCGGCGGCTGGCTCGTGCCGGACTCGACGACCCGCTGCTCCTCGTGCAGCGCCCGCATCCGGGTCGCCTGCGCGGTCAGCGCGACGCGCTCCAGCAGCACCTCGCCACCGAACAGGCTCTGCAGGTTGTCCCGCAGGGAAGCGATTTCCGTGCGCAGCGCGTCCAGTTCGCTGCGGGACTCGGACTCGACCCGTTGCCGCGTCTCGGCTTCGACCTCCAGCTCGAACTCGCGCCGCGCGGCGATCTCGCGTTCGAGCTCCAGCTCGTAGACCTCCTGCGCCTGTGCGACGGCCTCATCGGTGTTCGTCGCCTGGCGGCGGTAGCGCACGGCGAGGAACGCGCCGATCAGGGCCGCCCACAACGCGGCGACGATCCCCAGCCGCAGGTAGCGGATGTCGTCGGCGACCACCAGCGGAATCGTGGCGCCGACCGCGAGGACCAGGCCGATGAGAAACCACGGCCTGCCCACGACGCGGCCGCGCGTCTCGTCACCCTCGCCAGTCATGACCAACACCGTACCCGCTAGTTATGCGTCCGAGACCTAGTTGGTACTTCGAGCGGTCGGTTCTCAGCGTTAACCGGTCGGGTGATGATCGGGATCACTTTCGTCGTCTTCCGGCGTGCGGCAGCAGTGCTCGAGCCAGAGCGCCGCGGCAATCAACACGGCCGCGCACACCGCTCCGATCGCGACACTGCGGAGGTCGCTCGACGCCGCGGCCAGCTCCGACGCGCGCGGGATCAACGCGCCGGCGATCCCGGCCCACGCGCCGAGCATGATCGCGCCGAGCAGCGACGAGGCCTTCGCGAGCGCGACCGTGCGCGCCGCCGAGACCGAGTTGACGAGCCGGCCGGACCGGACCCGCGACCGCATCACGAAGGCCAGTGCGACTTCGATCACCGCGAGCACGAACAGCGTGACGCCGACCGGCCGCGGCAGGCGGGGCAGGTCCCCGTAGGCGAACCTGAACAGCAGGTACGCGGCCACGAGCCCGACCAGCCCGGCGATCACCAGCTCTCGGGGCCGGGTGAAGTGCATACCGCCACGGTACCCAGGTGATCGTGGCACAGTTGACTCTCCACCGGCTGGAGGGTTGAGCATGGGACGCGCGGACGGAACGTTCACGATCGGCGAGCTGAGCCGGCGCACCGGGTTGCCGGTCAAGACCATCCGGTTCTACTCCGACGAGGGGCTGCTCCCGCCCGCCGACCGCACCGGTTCCGGCTACCGGCTCTACGACGTGACGGCGATGGCCCGGCTCGAACTGATCAAGACGCTGCGCGAACTCGGCCTCGGGCTGACCGATGTGGCCGCGGTGCTCGCCCACGAGACGAGCGTCACCCGGCTCGCCCGGCGGCACATCGACGCGCTCGACGAGCAGATGCGCAGGCTGCGGCTGCGGCGTGCGGTTCTGCGTGCGGTCGTGAAACGCGAATCCGAGCTGGAGGAAGTGAAGCTGATGAACAGGCTGGCGGCGATGTCCGACGAAGAGCGGGCCCGCCTGCTCGACGAGTTCTGGCAGGAGGTGACCGACGGCCTGCCGGTCGACGCGGAGTTCTACGAGCGGCTGCGCTCGGCGAAACCGGAGCTGCCCGACGACCCATCGCCCGAACAGCTGGAGGCGTGGATCGAGTTCGCCGAGCTGATCCAGGACCCGGAGTTCCGCGCGGTGACGCGGCGGATGAGCGAACAGCACGCCGACGACCTGCGGGCGGGACAGGCGGCCGTGCCGGCGCAGGAAGACTGGATCGGCTGGAGCGAGCGGGCGCAGAAGGCGCTGGAAGCCGGGCTGGCCCCGGATTCGCCGGAGGGGCGCGCGCTGGCCGACGACATCGCGCGAGCGTGGGCGCCGGACGGACAGGACCCCGCGGATCCGGCGTTCCGCGCCTCGGTGGCCGACCGGATCGCCGTCGGGACGGACCGCAGGGCCGAACGGTACTGGCAACTGATGGCGATCATGAACGGGTTCCCGGAGGTGCCCACGCGGGTGCCGGCGGTGGAGTGGCTGACGGCGGCTTTGCGGACGTGATCATTGAGGTCGCCTTGTAAGGTGACCGTTCGGCGCCGTGAGGCGCCATTTCCGCGCGACAGCGCGGCTTTGAAGATCAAAAGAGTCCTCGCCGGACGGGCAGGCTCCGGGATGACCAGCCGGCTCGGGTTTGGTTCCAAGATCAAGGGCGGCGCGCTCAGCGCGGGAAGGGCTGCAGCAGGCGCACCGAAGCGCGGTCGGAGTCGGGGCGGGCCGCCAGCAGGTCGCGGACACTGCCGTGGCCGGGCAGCACCGCAGCCGGGTCGATTTCCAGCCACGGGATCAGTACGCTCGCGCGTTCGGGCGTTCCGGGGTGCGGCAGCAGCAGCTCCGGGTCGTCCGAGCGCACCCCGTCCACCGTCACCACGTCGACATCCAGCGTGCGCGGTCCCCACCGCAGTTCGCGCACCCGGCCTGCCCGGCGTTCCAGCTCCTGGCCTGCCCGCAGCCACGCCCACTCGTCCCTCGCGGGATCGTCCACAATGCACACCGCGTTCAGGAAATCCGGCTGGTCCTCCACACCCCACGGTTTCGTTTCGTACACACTGGACACCGCGACCACCGCGGGCCCGAAGAAACCGATCACCGACTTCAGGTACGCCAGCCGGTCGCCCAGGTTCGACCCCAGCGACAGGACCGCCCTCACGCGCGCCCCCGGTGCACGGTCACCGCCACGTCCGCGAAGTTCAGCGGGATCGGCGCGGACGGTTTGTGCACCGTCACCTCGACGGCGGACAACCGCGAATCCTTCAGCACCTCGTCCGCGATCCGGCCCGCGACGCTCTCGATCAGGTCGTACGGCTCACCGCCGACGATGTCCGCCGCCAGCTGCGCCAGCTCGCCGTAGTGCAGGGTCTGCGTCAGATCGTCCGAAGCGGCGGCAGGCGCGAGGTCAAGCCACGCCACGATGTCGACGACGAACTCCTGCCCGTCCCGCTTCTCGTGCTCGAACACCCCGTGCCGCCCGAAGACCCGCAGCCCGGTGAGCGTGATCCGGTCAGGCACGCCCGCGCCTCCACGCCGCGGCGACCGCGACCGCGTCCAGCGACGCACCCACGTTGTGCACCCGCACGCCCCACGCCCCCTTCACCGCGGCGATCGCCGACACCGCCGCCGTCGCGTCCTCCCGGCCGTCCGGCGGGCGCGGCGCACCGTTGTCGTCGGACAGCAGGCTGCCCAGGAACCGCTTGCGGGAAGCGCCCACCAGCACCGGGAAACCCATGTCCAGGAACACTTCCAGGCGGTTCAGCAACGCCCAGTCGTGCTCCGCGCGCTTGGCGAACCCCAGCCCCGGATCGACGACGATCTTCTCCGGCGCGACCCCGGCGGCCAGCGCCGCGTCGACCCGCGCCTGCAGCTCGCGCCGCACGTCCGCGACCACGTCGTCGTACTCAGCCAGCGCGTTCATGTCCTTGCTGTGCCCGCGCCAGTGCATCAGCACCCACGGCGCCTGGCTGCTCGCGGCCACCTTCGCCATGTCCGGGTCGGCCAGGCCGCCCGACACGTCGTTGATGATCTCCGCGCCCGCGTCCAGCGCCGCCTCAGCGACGGCGGCGCGGGTGGTGTCCACCGAAAGCCGCAGGCCGTCGGCAGCCAGCGCGCGCACCACCGGCAGCACACGAGCGGTCTCGGTCTCCGCGTCCACCCGGGACGAACCGGGCCGGGTGGATTCGCCGCCGACGTCGATGATGTCCGCGCCGCGCTGCCACATCTCGTGCGCGTGCGCCAGCGCGGCATCCAGGTCGAGATACCGGCCGCCGTCGGAGAACGAGTCCGGCGTGACGTTCAGGACGCCCATCACCAGACAGCGGTCCGGTGCCCCGGTGGTCATCGACGGCCCTTGATCAGCTCCAGCGCCTCCGCCCGGGAGGTCGCCGACGTCTGCAGCATGCCGCGCACCGCCGACGTCGTGGTGCGAGCACCCGGCTTGCGGATGCCGCGCATCGACATGCACAGGTGCTCGGCCTCGACCACGACGATCACCCCGCGCGGCTCCAGCTTCCGCACCAGCGCGTCGGCGATCTGCGACGTCAGCCGCTCCTGCACCTGCGGGCGCTTCGCGTAGAGGTCGACCAGCCGGGCCAGCTTCGACAGGCCGGTGACCTTGCCGTGGCTGTTCGGGATGTAACCCACGTGCGCGACGCCGTGGAAGGGCACCAGGTGGTGCTCGCACGTGCTGTACATCGGGATGTCGGTGACCAGGACGAGCTCTTCGTGCGACTCGTCGAACGTGCGCTCCAGCACCGTCGCCGGGTCGGTGTACAGCCCGGCGAACATCTCCCGGTACGCACGAGCGACCCGGGCCGGGGTGTCCCGAAGGCCCTCCCGGTCCGGGTTCTCGCCCACGGCCTCCAACAGCTCACGCACCGCTTTCTCGGCGCGCGCTTGGTCGAAGACCGGCCCCTCCTCGGGCGTCAGCTCACTGTCGATCTTGACCGTCCTGCTCGTCGGGGTTCCGCCGGTGCTGACCCTGGCCCTCCTCGGAGCCACCGAACCAGTCGCCCTGCCGCGGCTGCTCGCCCTGGTTCGGGCGCCACGGGGTCTGGCCACCCGGCTGGGTCGCCGGGGTCCAGCCCGGAGGCGCACCGTAGTTCGGCGGACCGGACTGGTTGCCGCCGTTGTAGGGCTGCGGCCACTGACCGGTGCCGTTCGGACCGTACGGACGGCCACCGCCGTTGGGCGGCGGGTAGTTCCCGCCCGGCGGAGGCGCGTACGGGTTCGACGGCGGTTCCGGCTGGCTGTAAGGCGGGCCACCAGGCAGGTCGCTGCCGCCCGGCGCGGTCCCGACCGGGGTCGGCACCTGCCGCGGCGCCGGCTTCTTCTCCGGCGGCGGCCACGGCTCGCCGCGCTCCATCGCCAGCTCGCCCGGCGTCTTGATCGGCGGCTTGTCCGACGGGGTGCGCTCACCGAACTCGTTGAAGACGGTGATGTGCGGCCGCTTCTCGACAGTGGCGAAGATCCGCTCCAGGTCCTTGCGGCTGAGCGTCTCCTTCTCCAGCAGCTCCAGCACCAGGTCGTCGAGCACGTCGCGGTAGGTGTTGAGCACCTCCCACGCCTCGGTGTGCGCGGTCTCGATGAGCTTGCGGACCTCTTCGTCGATCTCGTGCGCGACCTCGAGCGAGTAGTCCGCCTGACGCCCCGCGGAGCGGCCCAGGAACGGGTCGCCCTGGTCCTGGCCGTACTTCACGGCGCCGAGCCGGGCGCTCATGCCGTACTCCATGACCATCGCCTTGGCGATCTTGGTCGCCTGCTCGATGTCGGAGGACGCGCCGGTGGTCGGCTCGTGGAAGACCAGCTCCTCGGCGGTGCGGCCACCCATCGCGAACACCAGCCGGGCGATCATCTCGGACCGGGTCATCAGCTGCTTGTCGTCCTCGGGGACGACCAGCGCGTGCCCACCGGTCCGGCCGCGCGGCAGGATGGTCAGCTTGTAGACCGGCTCCAGGTCCGGCATCGCCCACGCGGCGAGCGCGTGCCCGCCCTCGTGGTAGGCGGTGATCTTCTTCTCCTGCTCGGAGATGATCCGGCTCTTGCGCGCCGGCCCGCCGATGACCCGGTCGACCGACTCCTCCAGCGCCGCGTCGGTGATCACGTGCCCGTTCTGGCGGGCGGTGAGCAGCGCGGCCTCGTTGATGACGTTGGCCAGGTCGGCGCCGGACATGCCCACGGTGCGCTTGGCCAGCGCGTTCAGGTCGACGCCCTGCGCCAGCGGCTTGCCCTTCGAGTGCACCTCGAGGATGGCGCGGCGGCCGGCCAGGTCCGGCGCGGACACCGGGATCTGCCGGTCGAAGCGGCCGGGGCGCAGCAGCGCCGGGTCCAGGATGTCCGGGCGGTTCGTCGCGGCGATCAGGATGATGCCGCCGCGCGAGTCGAAGCCGTCCATCTCGACGAGCAGCTGGTTCAGGGTCTGCTCGCGCTCGTCGTGACCGCCGCCGAGACCGGCGCCGCGCTGGCGGCCGACCGCGTCGATCTCGTCGACGAAGATGATGCACGGGGCGTTCTGCTTGGCCTGCTCGAACAGGTCGCGAACGCGGGAGGCGCCGACACCGACGAACATCTCGACGAAGTCCGAACCGGAGATCGTGTAGAACGGCACGCCGGCCTCACCGGCGACGGCGCGCGCGAGCAGCGTCTTACCGGTGCCGGGCGGGCCGTAGAGCAGCACGCCCTTGGGGATCTTCGCGCCCAGTGCCTGGTAACGGGCCGGGTTCTGCAGGAAGTCCTTGATCTCGTAGAGCTCTTCGACCGCCTCGTCCGCGCCTGCCACGTCGGCGAACGTCGTCTTCGGCATGTCCTTGTTCAGCTGCTTGGCCTTGGACTTGCCGAAGTTGAGGACGCGGTTGCCGCCGCCCTGGGCGTTGTTCATCATCCACATCAGCAGCAGGAGCAGCAGGCCGAGCGGGATGATGTAGTACAGGATCTGCGTGAAGAAGCCCTGCTGCGTGACCGTGGTGGTGAACTTGACGTTCTTGTGATCGAGCAGCTTCTGGTAGATCGAGCCGGTCGCCTCCGACGGGAACGGCGTGATGATCTGGTCGACCTGCTGGCCGTCGACGTCGATCTTGTTCGTGAGCGACAGCTTGAGCTGCTGCTCCTTGTCCTCCAGGTTGGCTTCCTTCACGTTGTTGCCGTCGATCTGGGCGATCGCCTGTGAAGTGGGGACCTGGGTGTATCCACGGTCGCTGTCGAAGAGGGTGTTGACCGCGAGGAAGATCAACACAACCGCGACGATCCACAGCAGCGGGTTCCTGAGCAGGCGCTTCCGGTCCATATGCCTCGGCCGTTCGGCCTCGACCCTCCCTGGCTAGGCGGTAGATGTCACATCCGCCGTCACGGTGTAGACAACAACTTGCGGTGTGCGAGGAACACCCCGTCCATCCAGGGTACAGTCCGGCCGACATGGGCACCTGCACGAGTCTCAAGCAGGTCAACGGCCGGTGCCGCGGTCTGGTTCCCCGGAGCGGTTCGGGTCAGTTGCCCGGCTCGGTTGTGACGCCCGCCACCATCTCACCCAGCCTGGTGCGCAGGGTTTTCGCGTCTGCGGAGGACACCGTCACCCACTCCCGCCCGTCGGCGCCCGGCCGGGACAGGCTCAGGTACCGGCCGGTGGCCGTGTCGAACCAGCCCAGCACGGGTGACCTGCGACGACCGCTCACCTCGGACCGGCTGTTCGCGGCCAGTTGACCACCGCGCAGCCGGGGCTGGCCGGCGAGTCGGGCGTAGGCCTCGCGCGGGTCGGAGGAGCCCTCGGACAGCGACCGGCGCCGCGGCTTCGGGTCGCCGCCGACCGGGACCGCCGCCCTGGCCGGCTGGATCCGCAGCGCTTCGTCGACCGGAAGTGTGATGGAAGCCTCCGTGCCGCGCGTGCCCGGCGGCAGCAGGTCGACGACCGTCGAGGCCAGCCCCTCCGGGAAGGCGGGCCGGATCCAGATGCCGTCGGCGTCCTGGATCGCCACCACGCCAAGCGTGCCGTCGGTGGCGGCGAGGATCGACACCGGCGGCACCTGGAAGTCCGGGATGTGCACGGCGTCGATGCTGGTGGAGCCCTGCGACAGCACGCGGAACCAGTCCTCGACCCGCGGGTCGAGGCGGCCGTAGTGGTCGCGCAGGCCGCGGGCCTTCAGCTCCTCGTGGGCCCGCTGCCGCAGCCGCGCGCGCTCGTCCATGGTCGCGCCATGCGAGCGCACCTGCAGCGGGTACGGCAGCTCGCCGATGCCGGCCGCCTCCCAGAGGAAGTCGAACGTCATCGGGGTGAAGAACTCGGGGCGGTTCACCGGGCGCTCTCCGGGGTCGGGGTCTCGCCGGCGGCACTGGCCAGCGTCGTCCCGAGCTGTCGCCGCAGCAGCGCCGCATCCGCCGGCGCGGCGGTAAAGCTGTGCCGCCACGTAGCCGCATCCGCCGGGGTGGCGGTGAGCCGCCCGCGGGCCTGCACAACACAGCTCACCAGGCACCACCCGGCGCCAGGGTCTCGCCTGCCGCGCTGACCAGCATCTCGCTCAGCCGGTGCCGCAGGTTCGCCGCGTCGGCGGGGGCGATGGTGATCCAGTCGCGGCCGTCGTGCCCGCGGCTGGCCTGCGTGAAGTAGCGGCCGTCGCCGGTGTCGAACCAGCTCAGCACCGGCGGCCTCGTCTTCGCGCCGCTGCGGCTGCGGGCGTTGGCGCCGATCTGCCCGCCCCGCAGCCGCGGCTGGGCCTGCAGCCGGGCCAGCGCCTTGCGGTCGTCGTCCGCGCTGGTCCGCCCGTCGCCCGCGGCGCGGCGCTGCAGGAAGTCGGCCCCGGTGGCCGTCATCAGCTGCTCGAGCGGCACGGTGATCGACTTCTCGCTGCCCCGCCGGGCGGCGGGCAGCAGGGACACGATGGCGCTCGCGAGGCCGTCCGCCGGCATCGGCTGGAAGTGGAAGCCCCGCTCGTCGTGCACCGCGAGCACGCCGCGCCCGGCGAGCGCCGCCGCCACCGCGAGCAGCGGACGCGCGTCGGGCGCGGTGATGTGCACGCTGTCCAGGCTGGTCTCCGAACCCGACAGCACCTCGAAGAACTCCTCGACGTGCGGCGCGGGGCGGCCCCGGCCGTCGGCCGCGCCACGCGCGGCGAGCCGGTCCAGGGTCTGCCGTCGCAACTGGGCGCGCTCGTCCATCGTCGCGCCGTGCGAGCGCACCTCCAGCGGGTACGGCAGTTCGCCTGCTCCGAAGGACTCCCACAGGAAGTCCAGTTCCAGCGGAGTGAGCAGCTCCGCTCGCGCCATCAAGTCCCTCTTTCCCGGTTCGCGCGGTTGCGCCGGATCAGCGGTCGTCCTCGTCGTTCCAGGCCCCGATCACCGGCGGCGCGGTCGCCACGTTGGCGCCGAACGCCTCGTCGGGGTCGGCCTCGACGAGGAAGGAGGCACGGGTGTGCTCCTCGTCCTCCGAACCCTGCGCGCCGGCACCCATGCCGCCGCCCATGCCGGACGCCGGCGGCGGGGTGCCTGCCCCGCCGATGGTGCCACCGGTGTTCATGAGGCTCTGCTGGGCCTGCTGCTGTGCGGAGCCGTGGGCCTGCTGCGACTGGTCCGAGCTGGCCGCCGTCTCGTCGGTGGCCGGGCGCTCCTTGGCGCCGGACTTGCTGCCGCGGCCGAGAGCGGCCTTGCCACCCACCGCGGCGAGACCCGCCGTGCCGAGACCCGCCACCGCACCCAGCGCCGCCGCGCCGCCGCCACCGGACGACGCCGGCACAGCGGTCACCTGACCCGGGCCGGAAGCCGCACCGGCCGCCGGAGCGGGAGCCGCCGGAACGCCGTGCGGACCGGGAGCGCCACCGGGCTGGCCACCGGCGGCTAAGCCCGCCGCGCCGGCGCCCGGGATCCCGGTGGTGACGCCACCGACCGGGCCGAGGCCGACCGATCCGAGGCCGCCGGGCACCGCGCCCGAACCGGCCCCGACGGACTGCGCCGAGGTGCCGCCGAAGCGGCCGTCCGCGGGCAGGCCGAGCGACTCCGGGCCGAAGCTCGGGGTCGCACCGTCCACCTCGGACATCGCCTGGGTGTAGGCGTTGAAGTACTGGACCTGCTGGGCGTGCACGGCGCGGGCCTCGTCGGCCTGCACCTTCATGTCGGCGACCATCGCGGCCGGACCGCCGGCGAGCATCGCCGCGGTCTGCTTGGCCGGGTCGAACTCCTTCGGCGCGGGCATCTTCTTGACCTCGGCCGCCGCCGCGGCCTGCTGCGCCATCCGGTTCGACATGGTGTGCGCCGCGTCGCCGGCCTGCTTGCTGGAGTTCGCGATGCCGACCAGGGCGCCCTGCGCGGAACCGGAGCCCTGCCCGATCCACGCGTTGCCCAGCTCGGCGATGGCGTTGTACAGGTCGTCGGCCGCCTGGTGCAGGCTGTCGCCGTGGGACTGCCACTGCCGCCCGGTGGCCTCGGCCGTGGCAGGGTCGTTGTTCTGGGTGGCGCCGAGGTAGAGCTGGTTGCTCTCCTGCGAGGCCCAGTTCGGCGGGCTGGCGATGGCGCGGTCGCCGCCGTAGGTGAAGCCGCCCGCGCTGTTGCGTGCCTGCTGCACCAGCGCGGCGGACTCGCCGTTGTCGCCCAGCTGGACGGCCTCGCCTCTGGGCTCGCTGCTCGGAGAAGTCATCGTGATCGGTCCCCCCGGGTTCAGACCTGACGACCGGACGCCAGCGCGTCTTCGGCGGCCTGCTCGATCTTGTCGTAGTGGCTCATCGCCGCGACGATGGCGTCCTCGGCCTGCTGGTACTGGTTGTAGAGGTTGCGCAGCGCGGTCGCGTACGACTCGCCGCCCCCGTCGGCGCGCTGCACGAACTTCGCGGCGATGGCGTTGCCGACCGGGTTGTTGCCGAGCTTGGGCGGCTCGGCCAGGGCTCCGGCGTTGCGCAGCAGGTTCTCCACCTGGTCCTTGCCGAGGCGGATCTTCTTCAGAACCGTCTGCGCGGCGTCCGGGTCCACCCCCAGCTGCCCGTTCACGGCGGCGTTCCGGAACGCCGCCGCGTCCGCGTAGCTCCCCATCAGTTCTCCCTACCCCACGTCCGTACCGCATCGCGGCGCGTCACCCTCGTTCGCGTAGGTTAACGCACCGCACCGACAGTTATGACGCGTTCCGGCACGTTCGGGTTCACGAATTTCCGGTGCTCACGCACCGTGTTCAGGCGCCGTACACCTTCGGATCAAGGGTGCCGATGTAGGGCAGGTCCCGGTAGCGCTCCGCGTAGTCGAGGCCGTACCCGACCACGAACTCGTTGGGAATGTCGAAGCCGACGTACCGCACCGGGACGTCCACCTTGACCGCCTCCGGCTTGCGCAGCAGCGTGACGACCTCCAGCGACGCCGGGTTGCGGCTCGCCAGGTTCTTCAGCAGCCAGGACAGGGTCAGTCCGGAGTCGACGATGTCCTCGACGATCAGCACGTGCCGCCCGGTGATGTCCCGGTCGAGGTCCTTGAGGATCCGCACCACGCCGGAGGACGACGTGGACGACCCGTACGAGGAGACGGCCATGAACTCCAGCTGCGCCGGCATCGGCAGCACCCGGGCGAAGTCGGTCATGAACATGACGGCGCCCTTGAGCACGCCCACCAGCAGCAGGTCGCCGGCAGAGGTCTCGCGCTCGTAGTCGGCGGCGATCTGCTCGGCGAGCTCGGTGATCTTGTCGTTGATCTGCTGCTCGGTGATGAGGACGGAGGCGATCTCGCCTTCGTACACGGGTCAGTCCCCTCTTGTTTCCGGTGGATTCATGGCAAGCCTGCCATGCGTTCGGGTCACCACCAAGCCGCCGGGTAGCCAAACGCCGCCCTGGCCGCGCCACCGCGCGACCAGCGCGTCGACTGACCGCAGGTGGGCGTCGGTGAGGTCGCGCGCGCCGTGCGCGGCGAGCCAGTTCCGCAGGATCCTCCTGCGGAGGGATGCGGGCAGCGGCGCGAGCTCCCCGATGTCCGGTTTTTCGTGCCGTGCCAGGAAGTCCGCGGCGAGCGCGTCGAGCGCCTCGGAATCCTCCCTGAGCTGGGCGGCCGTGCGGGCCAGTGCCGCCGCGACCCCGCCGTTGAGGACGTCTTCCAACAGCGGCAGCACTTCCGCGCGCAGGCGCACCCTGGTGTACCGCGGATCGCTGTTGTGCGGGTCCTCCCACGGGGTCAGGCCGAGTGCGCGGCAGGCGTCCCGGGTGGTCGCGCGGGGCACGTCGAGGAGTGGCCTACCCCACGGGAGATCCACAGCACGCATGCCGGCGATCGAGCGGGGACCGGAGCCGCGGCCGAGCCCGAGCAGGACGGTCTCGGCCTGGTCGTCGCGGGTGTGGCCGAGGAGGACGATCCCTTGGTGATGTGCGCGGAGCGCGGCATAACGGGCGTTCCGGGCGGCCGCTTCCGGTCCACCCGGGCCGGTCACCTCGACCGCCAGTACTTCGGCGGAGTCCACGCCGAGCTTGCGCGCCGTTTCGGCCGCTTCCTCCGCCACGCGCGCGGAGCCCGCCTGCAGGCCGTGGTCGACGACCAGCGCCCGCACCGGCAGCCCGAGCCGCCGCCCGGCGAACACGGCGGCCTCGGTGAGCGCCAGCGAATCGGCCCCGCCGGACAGCGCCACGTCGATCGCGGGGACGCCGGGGCACTCCGCCAGCAGGTTCCGCACCGCGCGGCGCACCGCGGCGACCGCGGGGTGCGGGCCGGTCACGGGTGGACGCGCCGCACCCAAGCCTCGGGATCGGCGATCTCGGCCCGGGTCGGCAGCGTGTTGGGTGAGGTCCAGACGGCGTTGAACCCGGCCATCCCCACCCGGTCGACGACGTGCCGGGTGAAGGCCGCGCCCTGCGCGTACTGGCGGATCTTGGCGTCCACCCCGAGCAGCGCCCGCAACAGCCGGTCCAGCATGCCGCCGCCCTTGCGCCGCTCGGTGAACCGCGCGCGGATCGTCTCGACGCTGGGCACCACGCTCGGCCCCACCGCGTCCATCACGTAGTCCGCGTGCCCTTCGAGGAGCGTGGACAGCGCGAGCAGCCGGTCGAACACCTCGCGCTGCTCGGGCGAGCGCAACAGCTGCCCCACCGCGACCAGCCCGTCCGCCTTGGCGCGCCGGGCCTCGCGCAGCGCGTCCGGCAGCCTGCCGAGCAGGTCGGCCATCCCGTCGTCGTCGCCGGTGAGGCCGCCGACCAGGCGTTCGACCTCGTCGGCGAAGTAGTCGCGCAGCCAGCCGACGGCGGTGAACTGCAGCCGGTGCGTGCTCTCGTGCAGGCACACCCACAGCCGGAAGTCGCGGCCCGGCACCTGCAGCGCCTGCTGCGCGGTGACCACGTTCGGCGCCACCAGCAGCAGCCGGCCCCCGCCGTCCGGGCCGCCGAACGGGTCGTACTGGCCCAGCACGCGCGAGGCCAGGAAGGCCAGCACCACGCCGGTCTGCACGCCGGCGCCACCGGCCAGGACAGGCCCCAGTGGACCGGCCGGGTTCGGCGGCAGCGCTTTCGCGGTGAGCGCGTCGAGCCCGGCGGCGGCCGAGCGCACCCAGCCGGGCCGGTCCACCACGTCACCGGGGAGCAGCGGCAGCCCGGCGCCCAGCCCGGTCAGCTCGCGGACGTGGGCCTCGGCGTCGAGCGACAGCTCCCGCAGCTCGGTCACGGCCAGGCCGGCCTCCTCGCGGGAGACCACCGGCCCGCCGCGGGCGAGGAAGGCGCCCGTGGATGCGGCCAGTGACCAGTCCACGACCGGCCGGGACGCAACCTCGCTCATCGTGTTCACCTTCCCGAAGCTATCGGCAACCACAGCCCCTCAGCGAGGCCGCGACGACGTCCAATGCCGCCCGGGCGGGGTCCTGGTCGGCGCCGTCGGACATCAACGCGAACACCAGCACCCGGCCGTCCTCGTCCAGCACTACCCCTGCCAACGTGTGGACGCCGGACAGAGTGCCCGTCTTGGCGCGGACCCACCCCTTGCCGGACCGCGAGTTCGGGGCTTCGTAGCGGTCGGCGAGGGTGCCGCTGCCGCCTGCCACCGGCAGTCCGGCCAGCATCGGGCGCAGCTTCGCGGTGCGCGGGTCCTTCCCGTCCGGTCCCGCGGCGACGGCCAGCACCTGCGCGAGCAGCTTCGCCGGGACGCTGTTCTGCGGCGAGAGCCCGCTGTTGTCGCTCAGCTTGACCTGCGAGACGTCGAACCCGTTCTGGGACAACACGGACAGGGTCGCCTGCGCGGCGCCGGCGAACGACGCGTCGGCGCCGGTCGCGACGGCCGTCATCCGGCCGATCGCGTCCGCGAGCGTGTTGTCCGAGGCCTCCAGGGCGTGCGCGATCAGCTCGCTCAGCGGCGCGGACTTCACCTCGCCGAGCACCTTCGCGTCCTGCGGCGCCTTGGCAGGACCGGACGCGGTCGCGCCGAGGCGCTGCGCGAACGTCTGGAGCACGGCGTTCGCCGGCTGGGCGACCCGCACCGAGTGGTCGTTCGTCGGGACGGTGAGGCCGCCGTCGAGCATCACCGGCGTCATCGCGGCGGTGTAGATCGGGGCGTCGTCGGGCGCCCAGCCGGGCGCGGTCTGCGCGCCGGACCAGATCGAGGTGTCGATCTGCACCTTCTTGATCGTGCCGCCGCTGGCCTGCTTGACCTGCGCGACGAGATCGTCGAGGTGGGCGGCGCCCGCGTACACCGACTCCTGGCCTGCGGGCAGCGAGGACAGCGTGATGTCCCCGCCCGCGACGATGACGGCGGTGTCCGGCGACGAGCCCTGCACGACCTTGGTGCTCAGCTGCGTGCCCGCGTCCATCGCGAGCAGCGCGGCGGAGGTGGTCAGCAGCTTGGTGGTGGACGCCGGGGTGCGGAACTGGCCGGAGTTGCGGTCCCACAGCAGTTCGCCGGTCGCCGGGTCGATCACGGCGCCGGTGAGCGTGCCCAGCGCGGCGTTCGCGGCCGGGCCGGCCAGCGCCGAGGACACCCCGGACGACGTCGGTTCCGGCGACGACGCGCTGGGCGCCTTGAGCGAGAGGGCCACCGGCACTGGCTCCGGGCTGTCGCCCTTGGGCAGGTTGGGCGCCCACGGCAGGCCCAGCCGGTTGGAGACGTACGGCGTGGCCAGAGCGGCACCCACCGCGATGACCAGCACCAGGGCGACGACGCTGCTGATCAGCACGCCCTTGCGGCGGCGCTTCGGCTCCGGCTCGGGTTCGGCCGGCGGTTTCTCCTCGCCGGTGGTCGCCGCCGCGGGGTGGATTTCGCCGCTGGGCTCGATGCGCATCGGCTGCACCGGCGGGACGGCCGCGGGCGGCACCGGCTGCGACGGCTCGTGGCTCGGCGCGGGCTGCGGCCGGGACTGCGCCGGCTCGGCCGACTGCTGCGCCGACTGCGGCCGCGGCTGCGTCGTCGGCTCGGCGGACCGCTGCGGCTGCGGCTGCTGCGCCGACTCAGCGGGCTGAGCGGGCTGCGGCTCCGGCCGCGGGACCCGGTGCGGCTCGGTCTCCCGCTCCGGCACCTGCCGCAGGTCGATGACCTGCGTGCTTTCCGCATCCGGCTTGGCCGCCGGGATGAACTGGGTCTTCTCCGCGTCCCGCTCGGCAGGCACGAACAACGTCGGCGATTCGGGCAGGGAAACCTTGCCGGGCACCGGCAGCTGGGCCGTGGCGCCGCCGTCCGCGGAACTCTCCCCGCTGCTGACGTCGGTGTCTTCGGACGGCCACTCTGGCTGTTCGTTGCTCGGCACGCACCCCTCCTCCAGACCGGCGACACACCGCGGGCAAACTCACTGTTGTCAAGACGACATCGGTGCGACTTCCCAACGGCGCGTGGTCCACACTAGTGAGAACAAGTTAGCGAAACCGTAAGCCGCCGGTACCGGCGGGAAAAGACGAGGTCAGCGAGGACGCCGTGGAGTTCGACGCCACGATCGAAATCCCCAAGGGGGAGCGCAACAAGTACGAGGTGGACCACAGGACCGGTCGCATCCGCCTGGACCGGACCCTGTTCACGGCCACCCAGTACCCGGCCGACTACGGCTTCATCGACGACACCCTTGGGCAGGACGGCGACCCGCTCGACGTGCTGGTGCTCGTCCAGGAGCCGACGTTCCCGGGCTGCCTGATCCGCTGCCGCGCGATCGGCATGTTCCGGATGACGGACGAGAAGGGGCCGGACGACAAGGTCCTCGCGGTGCCGTCGGACGACCCGCGGCTGGAGCACCTGCGCGACATCCACCACCTGAACGAGTTCCACAAGCTGGAGATCGAGCACTTCTTCCAGGTGTACAAGGACCTGGAGCCGGCCAAGAGCGTCGAGGGCTCGCAGTGGGTCGGCCGCGCGGAGGCGGAGGCCGAGATCAAGCGCTCCTACCAGCGTGAGATCGACCGGCTCGCGAAGGAGGCCGCCGAGGGCGGCGAGCACCACTGAGTGCGGACGAACGAAAGCGCCCCTTCCCCGCGCGGGGAAGGGGCGCTTTCGTTCGTGCTCAGGCCCGGTAGCCGGGGATCGGGTACGCGGCCAGGAGGTCGCGGACCTCGCCGGCGATCTTGTTGATCGCGTCCTCGTCGTTCGCGGCGGCCGCGGCGATCGAGCGGTCGATCCACTCGGCGATCTGCGGCTGGTGCTCCGGCGTGAGACCGCGGGTGGTGATGGCCGCGGTGCCCAGCCGGATGCCGGACGGGTCGAACGGCTTGCGCGGGTCGAACGGCACCGTGTTGTAGTTCAGCTCGATGCCGGCGCGGTCCAGCGCCTGCGCGGCCGGCTTGCCGCCGATCTGCTTGCTGGTCAGGTCGACCAGCAGCAGGTGGTTGTCGGTGCCGCCGGACACCAAGTCGAAGCCGCGCTCGATCAGGGCCTCGGCCAGCGCCTTGGCGTTCGCGACGATCGCGTGGGCGTAGTCGCGGAACTCCGGCTTGGCCGCCTCGCCAAGCGCGACGGCGATGGCGGCCGTCGTGTGGTTGTGCGGGCCGCCCTGCAGGCCGGGGAACACGGCCTTGTCGATGGCCTTCGCGTGGTCGGCGTCGGTCATGATCATCGCGCCGCGCGGGCCGCGCAGGGTCTTGTGCGTGGTGGTGGTGATGACCTGCGCGTGGCCGACCGGCGACGGGTGCGCGCCACCGGCGACCAGGCCGGCGATGTGCGCGATGTCGGCCACCAGCACGGCGCCTGCCTCCTTCGCGATCTCCGCGAAGGCCGGGAAGTCGATGGTGCGCGGGATCGCGGTGCCGCCGGCGAAGATCAGCTTCGGCCGGTGCTCCAGCGCCAGCTCGCGGACCTGGTCGAGGTCGACGCGGCCGGTCTCCTTGCGCACGCCGTAGCGGACCGGGTTGAACCACTTGCCGGTGGCCGAGACCGACCACCCGTGGGTGAGGTGGCCGCCGTCGGGCAGCGCCATGCCCATCACGGTGTCGCCGGGGCTGGCGAAGGCGAGGTAGGCGGCCAGGTTCGCGGGCGAGCCCGAGTACGGCTGCACGTTGGCGTGGTCGACGCCGAACAGCGCCTTGGCGCGCTCGATCGCGATCTGCTCGACCTGGTCGATGAACTGCTGGCCCTCGTAGTACCGCTTGCCGGCGTAGCCCTCGGAGTACTTGTTGGTGAGGACGGAGCCGGTGGCCTCCAGCACCGCCTGGGAGACGTAGTTCTCGGAGGCGATGAGGCGGATCTTCTCCGCCTGGCGGCGCGCCTCGTCCTCGACGAGTCCGGCGATCTGCGGGTCGGCAGCGGTGAGCTCGGGGATGGCTGGCTGGTGCGTCATCTTCCTACTCCTGACACTGGCCACACCCAGGCGCGCGGTGCCGGCCTCGTCGGTCGCTTCCCGGTGGTGCTCCACCTCTACGGCGCCAGTCGCAAAAACGGACGCGTCCCAGCTTAGTCGACGGGTGCGACACCGTCGGCGTGCCGCTTGGCCAACTGCTGGTAGATGGCCGCGTTGTGGTCGACCCAGCCTCTCGCGGAGTCGGTCAGCGGCACGAACTTCTTGGCCGGGCTGCCCATCGCGATGACCTCCGGCGGCACCTGGGTGCCGGGCGTGACCGTGGAGCCGGCGGCGATCAGCGCGCGCTCGCCGATCACCGACTGGTCCAGCACGGTCGAGCCGTTGCCGATCAGGGCCTGCTCGCCGACCGTGCAGTCGTGCACGAGGCACATGTGGCCGACGGTGACGTTGCGGCCGATCTCGCACACGCCGGTGTTCACGTGGACCACGGAGTTGTCCTGGATGTTGGCGCCCTCGCGCACGATGATCTTGCCGAAGTCGGCCCGGAGCACCGCGCCGTACCAGATGGAGACGTCCTTTTCGATCACGACGTCGCCGATCAGGGTCGCGGTGGGCGCGATCCAGGCGTCCGGGTGCACGGTGGGGCTCACGCCCTCGAAGGAGAACAGAGGCATACCCGGAACCTTAGGGCAGACAGAGCGACTCGATCTCCTCACGGAGGGTGGCGAACGGGCGCCGCCGGACGCGCTGCTGCACGACCGCCCCGAGCAGGTAGGACATCAGGGCACGGGCGCGGGCCCGCGGGTCGATGACGCCGACGTCCGCCAGCAGCTCGGTGAGCAGTTCGGTGACCGACCGGAGCATCGCCTCGATCGCCTCCGGGTGGTCGGCCCTGCTGACGGCGATCCAGTACTCGAACCACAGGAACGCGGAGTTGGGGCGCTCGGTGAAGGCGTCCAGGTAGGCCTCCAGGACCGCCCACAGCTTGTCCCGCGGGTCGTCGTGACGGGCGGCCACCCCGCGGAGGTCGTCGAGGAACGTCGTGACGTGCGCGGCCATCGCACGGTCGACGAGCACGTCGGTGTCGCTGAAGTAGTAGTGGATCGCGCTCTTGGTGAGCGGGCTCGCGTCAGCGATGGCGCGGGCGGTGCACCCGGCGAGCCCGTCCCTGGCCAGCACCTGCCGGGCGGCTTCGACGATCTGCTCCTGCTTGGCGAGCTGGTTCGGCGAGAGCCGCTCGCGCTGCCCCGGCGGGGTGACGGTCACTGCGGTGTCCTCCTGGAACGACGAGGACGCCCAGCCTAACCTTCGGGACCGGTGTCCTGAACGGCCCCCGGGTGCTTGTCCCGGGGGCCGTCCGGACGGGTCCGCGTCACAGACCCAGGATGTCCAGCAGACCGCCGTCGTCAACGTCGTGGTCGGCGTAAGTGCCGTCGTGATCGGCGTGCGTGCCTTCCTCGGCGGTCGCAGCGGCGGCGCTGTACGACGCGCCGTCCGGGCCCGCCGTCGCCGACACCTGCTGGTAGGCGACACCCTCGTGCTCCTCGACGGTGTCCGCGGAGGCGATCCCGGCGGCCCCGAGCGTCAGCGGCAGGGCGATGGCGCCGGCGGCGACAGTGCGAGTGATCATGCGCATTCTCGATCGTCCTTTCTCTACCGACGAGCGGCAGATGAGGCGTTTTCTCCTTGCGCGAAGCCGTTTTCGGCCTCACCGGGTGGCTTGCCGGTGATCGGCGGGACTATTCGCGGCCGCCGGTGTGTCGAGCGTCACCGGAAGTGCCGGAGCGGTTACGTGGCGAGTATGAGGATCGCTCGCGTCTGGTTCGGGCTGCGCGCCCTGGTGGTGCTGACCGGCGTGGTCACACAGCTGTTCGTCACCTCGGGCGTGATGGGCGGCCGCTACGAGTCGCGGCCGCGCGGATGGCAAACGTGTTCGCCTACTTCACGATCCAGTCCAACCTGATCGCGGGATTCACGAGCCTGCTGCTGGCGATCCGTCCCCTGCGGACGTCCACAGTGTTCCGGACCCTGCGGCTGGACGGGGTGCTCGCGATCGCGGTCACCGGCATCGTGTTCCACCTCGTGCTGGCCGGTCGTCAGGACCTCACCGGGTGGGCATGGGTGGCCGACTTCCTGTTGCACACCGCGTCCCCGCTGCTCGGGGTGCTCGGGTGGCTGCTGTTCGGGCCGCGCCGCGCGGTCACCCCGCGGATCATCGGCTGGTCGGTGGTCTACCCGCTCGCGTGGGTGGCGGTGAACTGCCTGGTGATCGCGGTACTGTTCCTCGCGCTCGCGTTCGGCGCGATGCTGCTCGACCGGCGGCTAGGGCGTGGCCTCGATGACCCGGACGAGCCCCGTCTCCGGCGGGACGTGCAGGACCGCCCGGCCGAATCCAGCCGCGAGTAGCGCCGCCTCCGCCTCGGCCGCACCCGTGAAGTGCAGGTGCACCTGTCCGCGCACGAACGCCGACAGCGCCCGGGCGAACGCCCGCACCGCGAAGTCCGGGGTGGCCAGGTGCAGGTCAGAGAGGTACCGACCACGCTCGAACCGGCCCAGCGCCCTGGCGAAGCGCGCCCACATCGCGCGCACGGCCGGCTCGTCGAAGTAGTTGACCAGCCCCTCGGTGACGATCACCAGCCCGCGGGCCGGGTCGAGGTCCGCCACCAGCCGGTCCAGACCGGTCTCGTCGAGGACGTCCAGTTCGGCCACGCGGTGCCCGGGCCCGGCCGGAAGCGCGCCGCACAGGGTGCGGCGTTTGCGCTCGGCCATGTCCGGCAGGTCCGCTTCGAGGTAGGTGAGGCCGGGGTGGCGACGGGTGAAGCGCCAGCCGCGGGCGGACAGCCCGGCCGCGATCTCCACGACCTGGGTGATCCCGTCGCGCTCGACGGCGTCGGTGAGGAGCCGGTCGATCAGGCGGTGCCGGGCCAGCAGGAAGCCGTCGAGCGTCGGCCCGCCCAGCGCGCCGCTGGCCGCCATGAGCGGCCGCAGCAGCCCGTGCAGGATACGCCCCTCGGCGGTCGCGAAGGCGGGGTCGGAGAGCCCGCTGCGCACCCACACGAAGCCGGTGTAGTGGGCGGTCGGACTGATCGTCTCGGAGCGGCGGGCCATGGCCGGAGAGCCTAGGCCGGAAACGACGTCGGGGGCCCTCCGAGTGGAGAGCCCCCGACCGTTGCCGGAGCCGCCTAGGGGAATCGAACCCCTGACCTGCTCATTACGAGTGAGCCGCTCTGGCCGACTGAGCTAAGGCGGCAACACGAACCAGTGTAGCGGCCCCGTCCGCGTCACTTCAGCACCCCCCGCGTCGTTAGGCTGTGCGACGCCGATCACTCGAAGATCGGCCCGGTCGTACTGGGAGGACCTTCCATATGCGTCGACGCATGCCTCGCGCGCTGGCGCTGCCGGTCGCCGCGGTCGTGCTCGTCCTGTCGGCCACGCCCGCCGTGGCGCAGAGCACGATCCCCACCACCCCGACCCCACAGCCGGCCAACCCGGGGCAGCCACCGTTCGTCGGCCAGGAGGGTCCGCAGCCACTCGGCCACGCGGTCGCCGACGCGGCCGCCGCGCTCGGCGTGCTGCGCCTGCTGCCCAACTCGGTCCCGACCAGCACGATCCTGCCCGGCTACGGCGAGCAGCTGCCCAAGCAGTCCGCGCTCGAAGCCGGCATGGGCCTGTCCAGCGCGCAGGCGAACTCCGAGGCGCTGCTCAGCTACGAGAAGTCGATCGCCCAGTCCTCTCCGCTCGGGCTCGCGATCGGCGGGAACGCGCCGCAGGCGCCCGGCAGCCTCGTGCAGACCGCGCTGCCGGACAACGAGAAGCCGCTCACCGGCGGCCTCAACGCGCCGGAGAACCCGCTGCTCAACGTCGGCCTGCTGAACGGCAAGGTGCACGCCCGCTACAGCCCGACGCTCGGCCCGTGCGTCGGCACCATCGCCGACGCCAGCACCTCCGTGGCGAGCCTGTCGCTGCTCAACGTCATCCCGTCGCTGCCCAACCTGCCGATCGACGGCCTTGACCTGCAGAACGTGCAGCTGGCCGACGGTTTCGACCCGGCGCAGGGCCTGCAGACCCTCGGCGGCCTGCTCAGCGGCGGCAACCAGACCAAGTCCGACGGCACGAACTCCGTGCTCAGCCTGCCGAACACGCTGTCGTCGCGGTCGGTGGTGCAGTTGGTCGACATCCCCGGTTCGCCGAACAAGGCGGTCCAGTCGGTCTCCACGCTGCAGGCCGCGGACATCGAGATCCTCAAGGGCACCCCGCTGGAGCTGACGCTGAAGGTCGTCAGCCAGCCGACCCTCAAGGTCACCTCGACCGGCGACGAGAAGACCTCGAAGGTCGAGTACACGGCGCCGGTGATCACGATCGAGCGGCAGGGCAAGGTGCTCTACACGCTCGACGCGACCAACCCGACGAAAGACATCCCGATCGGCCTGCCACTGTCCGGCCTGTCCCAGCAGTTCGGCCCGCTGGAGGACCTGCCGGTGGTCGGCGGCCTGGTCGCCACCGCGCAGAAGGGCCTGCAGCAGGTCTCGGACACCGCGGGCAAGGTGCTCGACCTCGGCGTCCTGCGGCTGAGCATCGCCGAGCTGACCCAGAAGGGCCAGAACCTCACCGACCCGTTCAAGGGCTACCAGCTGGGCGCCTCCGCCCGGCTGCTGGACCTGCAGATCCTGCCGACCGCCGGGCTGAAGGACCTCCTCCCGGCGGGCAGCGACACGCTGCCGTCGTCGCTGGCGCAGCTGTCGCTCGGCGAGCAGATCGGGCGGGCGTACGCGCCCGAGGGCGGTGTCGTGTGCGGGACGACGACCACGCCGCCGCCGGGCAACGCGGCTCCCCCGGCCGCGCCGCAGAAACTCGCCTACACGGCCGGCGCCTACTCGGCGGTGCCGATGTTCTGGACCGGCACGGCGATGTTGCTGCTCGGGGTCGTGCTCGTCGCGGCGTTCCCGGCCCGGAAGCGGCTGAAGGCGGTGCCCGTGAAGCCGTCGCCACGGCCACGGGACTGACGTTCTGCGGAAGGGGCGGTGTCGCAACCGGCGCCGCCCCTTTTCACGCGTTCGTCAGCCGTGGCGCAGGGCCGTCAGCATCGCCTCCACCGCGATCCGCGGCTTGACGTTCCACAGGATCGCTTCGCGGCAGGCCAGCACCGCTTCCAGGCGCTTCAGCGTCGACTCCGCCGTCCACTGGCGTGCGGCCTGCTCGATGTCCTGGGCGTGGTCGGGGTGGTTGTAGCGGGCGTCGGCGCCGCTCACCGCCACCAGCACGTCCCGGTAGAAGCCCGCGAGGTCGACCAGCGCGAGGTCCAGCGTGTCGCGTTGGGTGCGGGTCGCCCGGGACTTCTGGCGCTTCTCCAGCTGCTTGACCGCCGCTTCGGCCGCGCGCTTGGCGCCGGCGACGCCCTTGCCGGTCGCGTCGCCGCCCATCGCGTTGCGCAGCTCCGCCTTCTCGGCCTCGTCGCGTTCCTTGCTCTCCTCCGTCGCGTCCGCTTCGGCGGCCGCGATCAGGTCGTCGGCGCAGCGGAACACGTCACCGGGACGCGACAGGCCCAGCGGGATCCGCAGCACCGCGGCCCGGCGCTTGCGGGCGTTGTCGTCCGTGGCCAGGCGCCGCGCGCGGCCGACGTGACCGCCGCACACCGACGCCGCCCATTCCGCCAGCTCCGGGTCGACGCCGTCCCGCTCGACCAGCACGCGGGCGATCGCCTCCGCGGCGGGCGTCCGCAGCGTCACCAGACGGCACCGGGAACGGATCGTGACCGAGATGTCCTCGGGGTGGTCCGACGGCGCGCACAGCAGGAACACCGTCCGCTCCGGCGGCTCCTCGACCGCCTTGAGCAGGGCGTTCGACGCGCCTTCCGTCAACCGGTCGGCGTCCTCGATGATCACGACCTGCCACTGCCCCGTCGTCGGGCGGCGAGCCGCGGCCTGGACCAGCGCACGCATCTCCGCGACCGAGATCGACAGGCCCTCCGGGATGACCAGGCGCACGTCGGCGTGTGTGCCGTGCATCGCCGTGCGGCAACCGGGGCACTGGCCGCAGCCGGTGCCGGTGATGCACTGCAGGGCCGCGGCGAACGCGCGGGCGGCCACCGACCGGCCGGAACCGGGCGGGCCGGTGAGCAGCCAGGCGTGCGTCATCGCGCCCGGCGGCGCGGGCTCGCCCGCGACGATCTGCGCCGCCGCCCGCGCTGCCGCGGACAGCACGTCGACGGCGTGGTCCTGCCCGACCAGCTGGCCCCACACCCCGGCCGGCGCGACGACAGCGGTCACCTGGCCTCCACCTCGGCGAGCGGCACCAGTCCGAGCTTGCGCTGGGCGAGCACGGCCGTTACCGCGGTGCGCACCCGGTCGCCGACCTCCTCCGCGGGCCCGTCGGCGTCCACCACCACGTAGTGATCGGGGTCGGCGGCGGCCATCTCGCTGAGCAGGTGCTGCACGCGCCACTGGTCCTCGACCGAGATCGGGCCGGGCGCGTTCGTGCCGGGGTCGGCGTCCAGCAGCACGGTCACGTCAGGCCGGAGGCGGCCGGTGGCCCAGTCGGCGAGCCCTTCCAGTTCCTTGGCGTCCAGTCCGGCGACGGCGGACAGGTGTGCGAGCGGCGAGTCGACGAAGCGTTCCATCACCACGATCGCGCCACCGTCCAGCGCGGGGTTGACGTTGCGCTCCACGATGTCGGCGCGCACCGCGGCGGCCGCGAGGGCCTGTGCCCGCGCCCCGGACAGCGACGCGTTGCCGATGAGCGCGGCGAGCCGCTCGTCGTCCAGCGCCGGGTCCTCGGCCAGCACCACCGGGCGCGGGCTGGCCGATCGCAGCCACTCGGCGAGCTTCGACGCCTGCACGGCGGTGTCCGCGGCCGTGGTGCCCTCCAGCGCGATGAGCAGGCCGTTCACCCGGCGCGGGCGGCGGCGGATCGCATTGCGCAGGTCGGCCATGATCGGCTCGGACCGTCGCGAGTCCATCTGCCGGTAGGCGATGACGCCGACGACCGCGGCGAGGGCGCCGCCGCCGAGCATCACCGGGCGGGTGCCGTCGATGATGATCGGGTTGCCCCAGACCGTGATCGTCCGCGGCTTCGTCAGGCCGATCAGCAGCGGCACCAGTGAGACCGACCCGAACACGATGATCTTCATCATCGACTGGTAGATCGCGTTGATCCGGCCACGGATCGCGTCGTCGACCTGCGAGCCGATGATCGTCACGCCGGTCAGGAACGCGGCGCCGGCGCACGCGCCAACGATCGCGACCGCGATCAGCGACACGGTCAGGTGCGGCGACAGCGCCACCAGGATCAGCGCCAGCCCGGCGAGCACGATCGAGATGCCGAAGAGCCGGTCGTGCGGCAGCCGCCGGGCCAGCTTCGGCGCGCCGCCCATGCCGGTCGCCAGCCCGATGAATACGGCCACGACCAGCAGGCCCCACGCGGAGTCGCCGGCCAGCAGGCTCGACGAATACGGCTTGGCCGACCCGACCACCGCGCCGCCCGCCGCGAACGCGCCAGCCGCGCCGATGAGCAGGCCACGGACCAGCGGCGTGCTCCGCACGTACTTGCCCGCGTCCTTGACCAGGGCGCCCAGCCCGGGCTTGTCCGCCTCCGCGATCGGCTTCGCGGCCTTCTCGGCCTGCTCGTGCGAGACCTTGGCCATCCGCGGCTTGCGGATCGACAGCTCCGGGATGCGGGTCAGCACCAGGATCGCGCTGGCCAGGTACAGCAGCGCGATGAGCACGACGATGACCTTGGCGACGCCGAGCTCACCGAAGAACCCGGACGGGAGGCCGACCGAGGCCGCGATCCGGGTCACCACGGCGTAGAGGCCACCCGCGGTGACCGTGGCGAGCCCGTACGTCATCACCAGGCCGAGCTGGTTGGCCGTCTCCACCTGGTCCGGGCGCCTGAGCAGGTTCGGGACCGCCGCCTCCTTGGACGGGATCCACATCATCGCGCTCGCGCTGGCCAGGAAGTTCGCGATGTAGAGCCACCAGGACGTGCCGACGAACGCTACCGACAGCAGGAAGCCGCAGCGGAACAGGTCGGCGACGAACATGACCTTGCGCCGGTCGAAGCGGTCGGCGAGCAGGCCGCCGAGCGGGGCGAAGATCAGGCCGGGCAGCAGCGCGGAGAGCAGGACGCCGGTGAAGGCGAAGTTCTGCGCGGTGTAGTTCGTGGTCAGCTGGGTCGCCAGGCTCGTCAGGCCCAGGATGGTCAGCCAGTCCGCGACGCTGCACAGGTAGGTCACGCCCCACAGCCGCCGGAACGGCCGGATCGCCAGGACCCGCCGGGCCCGGTGGATCGTCGAGGCGTCACGCCCTGCCGGCGCCTCACTTCCTGCGCCGGGTTCCACGTGCACGACCTCGCTGATCGGACCCACCCCACTCACTCCCGCGGCGCTGGGGAACCCCTCGCGCGACACACCGGCATCCCCCAACCGTGGGGCCAGGGTAGCTCTGCCGTTCTGAGAGTGCCCGTCGTGGTGGACGGTAGGCGTCCGAAACGCGAAGATCGTCCCGCCGCGGACTATTCGAAGATGCCGCTGAGCGTGTCGATCAAGCTGGACAGGAACTGGATCGCGAGCACGCCGAACACGACCATCAGCAGGATCGCGACGAGGAACGCCGCCGACCCGCTGGACGGTTTCGCCCTGCGGACCGAGCCGCCCTGCCCCGGCCGCGGCAGGCGGAACGACGGCTTCGACCACGAACCGATCCGCTGGCGCCCGGTCCACGTGCGCTGACGCGGCAGGATGCCCAGCGGCGGCGCGGGCGGCACCGCCGGGGCGGGAGCCGCGGGCGGTGTGTCGTCCACCGGCGTCTCGGCCGGCGCCGCCGGCTTGTCCGACATGGCCTCGATCATCTCGCGGACCTTCTCCGGGTCCGGCTCGACCGGCTTGGCCACCTTCAACGGCTGGTAGCCCTCTTCGTCGGCGACTGACCCCGAGACGGCGTCGCCGAACGTCAGCGGTGGCAGGCCGGACTGCGTGCCGTCGCCGAAACGACCGTCGTCCTTGGCCGGACCCATGGTGACCACTCCCGTGCGATCGGAAACACCTCGCCCCAGCGTAGTGGGCTTTTCGCGATGTGCACGCGCCCATCCGGGCAACCTCGTGATCACTGTGCGCAACCGGAAGTTCAGGCACAGGTCATCGCCGCCTCGACCGCGTCGGTCATCCACTGGGCGAGCCGGTCGCGGTCGGACGGGACCAGGAACAGTTGCGTGCCCTCGCCCGGTTCGGTGACCGTGGCCAGGACGTGCCGCCCCAGGTCGTTGTCCACCACCACGTAGCCGAGCCGCGGGAACTGCGCGCAGCGCCGGTCGAACGCCATCAGGTCGACCACGGTGGTGCCGGTACGCGGCCGCCGCAGGAACTCCCGCACCCGCGCCGCCCGGTCGGCGTCCCGCCCGGCCAGCTCACCCGAGGGGCCCGCCTGCAGCATCACCGAGCCGAACCGGCCGCGGCGCTGCTCGGGCACGAACCCGACCACCCGGTCGAACAGGGTGCGGAGCTCGCGGTAGCCCCAGCCGCCGACCTGCGTGCTGTCCGGCCGCCAGCTCCACAGCACCCCGGCGGCGGTGTCGGCGTAGACCCGCACGTCGAGCGGCCCGGCGAGCCCGCTGTGCACGCCGGTGAGCACCATCCGGATCGGACCGCGCAGCATCAGCGCGAACGCGCGCATCGCGTCGTCGGTCAGGCCGCCGCCCTCGACGAACGGCGAGTCCCGTAGCTGCGCCATCCAGGCGTTGTGCTCCTCGGCCTCGGCGACCAGGTCGGCCGGGTCGTCCGATCGGCTCAGCGGGTACCGGATCCGCTCGACGTCGTCGTCCGTCGCGTACGGCGCGTACAGGTCCCAGGTGCTCGCGCGCTCCGGCACGGCGTCCAGCACCGGCCGGGCGGCCTCGGTCAGCAGTTCGTCGATCGTCGTCACGGGGGCAGTGTGCACCCGGGGTACGACAGTTTTGGTCGAACTGCTGTTCGAGGCCTACTTCTTCGCGGCCGCCTTCTTCGCAGGGGCCTTGCGCGCCGGCGCCTTCTTCTTCGGCGCCGGGCCCTTCGCGCGCTTCTCGGCGAGCAGCTCGGACGCCCGCTCCGGGGTCAGCCCTTCGATGCTGTCGCCCTTGCGCAGGGTCGCGTTGTACTCCCCGTCGGTGACGTACGGGCCGAACCGGCCGTCCTTGACCACCATCGGCTTCTTGGACACCGGGTCCTCGCCCAGTTCCTTCAGCGGCGGCTTCGCGGCGCCCCGGCGGCCACGCTGCTTCGGCTCCGCGTAGATCTTCAGCGCCTCTTCGAGCGTGATGGAGAAGATCTGGTCCTCGCTCGACAGCGACCGCGAGTCCGTGCCCTTCTTCAGGTACGGACCGTAGCGCCCGTTCTGCGCGGTGATCTCCTCACCGGTCTCCGGGTCCTTGCCGACCACGCGCGGCAGCGACAGCAGCTTGAGCGCGTCCTCCAGCGTCACCGTCTCGATCGACATCGACCGGAACAGCGAACCGGTGCGCGGCTTCGGCTTCTTCGCCTTGCTGGTCTTCTTGCCCTCGGTCTCCTCGGGCTCCGGCAGCACCTCGGTGACGTACGGGCCGAACCGGCCCTCCTTGGCGACGATCCGGTGCTGGGTGACCGGGTCAACGCCGAGGTCACGGCCCTCCTGCGGGGTCGCGAACAGCTTCTCCGCGATCTCCACGGTCAGCTCGTCCGGCGGCAGGTCCTCCGGCAGGTTCGCGCGCTGCGGCTTGCCGTCCACCTCGCGCTCCAGGTACGGGCCGTAGCGGCCGACCCGCACGTGCACGGTGTGCCCGTCGTTGTCCTCGAACATCGGGATGGAGTTGATCTCGCGCGGGTCGATGTCCTCGACCCCGCCGCTGACCAGCTTCTTCAGCCCGCCGAGGCGGCCGACCGAGCCGTCCACGCCCTGCTCGCCGCCGAAGTAGAACCGCGACAGCCAGCGGGTGCGCTGCTCGTTCCCGGCCGCGATGCGGTCGAGCTCGTCCTCCATTGCGGCGGTGAAGTCGTAGTCGACCAGCCGCTCGAAGTGCCGCTCCAGCAGCCCGACCACGGCGAACGCGACCCACGACGGGACCAGCGCGGAGCCCTTCTTCCAGACGTACCCGCGGTCCTGGATGGTCTTGATGATCGACGCGTACGTCGACGGGCGGCCGATGCCCAGCTCCTCCAGCTTGCTGACCAGGCTGGGCTCGTTGTAGCGCGCCGGCGGCGTGGTCGCGTGCCCGTCCGGGGACAGGTCGGTCGCGGTCAGCGCCTGGTCCTTCACCAGCTGCGGCAGGCGGCTCTGCTTGTCGTCGGCCTCGGCGCCGGAGTCGGCGTCCACCGCCTCCACGTAGGCCTTGAGGAAGCCGGCGAAGGTGATCGTGCGGCCGGACGCGGCGAACACGCACTCCTCGCCCGTGCTCGCGGTGCCGGTGATGCGCACCGACATCGTGGTGCCCTTGGCGTCGGCCATCTGCGAGGCGATCGTGCGCTGCCAGATCAGCTCGTACAGCCGGAACTCGTCGGCCTGCAGCTCGCCGGCGACCTGGCCGGGCGTGCGGAACACCTCGCCCGCGGGGCGGATCGCCTCGTGGGCCTCCTGCGCGTTCTTGACCTTGCGGGTGTACTGCCGCGGCGTCGGCGAGACGTGGTCTTTGCCGTACAGCTCGGTCGCCTGGCTGCGGGCCGCCGCCAGCGCCGACTCCGACAGCGTCGTGGAGTCGGTACGCATGTAGGTGATGTACCCGTTCTGGTACAGCCGCTGCGCGATCTGCATCGTGGTCTCGGCGTTGAAGCGCAGCTTGCGGCCGGCCTCCTGCTGCAGCGTGGAGGTCATGAACGGCGCGTACGGCCGCCGCGTGTACGGCTTCTCCTCGACGCTGGTGACCTTGAAGTCCCGCTGGTGCAGGCCCTGGGCCAGCGCACGCGCCGCCGCCTCCTCCAGCACCCGGACGTCCTTGGCGTTCGCCTTGAGCTGCCCGGAGGCGTCGAAGTCCTTGCCGGTGGCCAGGCGCGCGCCGTCGACCGACACCAGGCGCGCCGGGAACTGGCGCGGGCTGGCGTCCTCGCCCGCGTCCATCGTCGCGGAGATGTCCCAGTACGAGGCCGAGGTGAACTTGATGCGCTCCCGCTCGCGCTCCACGACCAGCCGCGTCGCCACCGACTGCACCCGGCCCGCCGACAGCCGCGGCATGACCTTCTTCCACAGCACCGGCGAGACCTCGTAGCCGTACAGCCGGTCCAGGATGCGGCGGGTCTCCTGCGCGTCGACGAGGTCCCCGTCCAGCTCGCGGGTGTCCTCGGCGGCCGCGCGGACGGCCTGCTCGGTGACCTCGTGGAAGACCATCCGGCGCACCGGGACCTTCGGCTTGAGGGTCTCCAGCAGGTGCCAGGCGATGGCCTCGCCCTCGCGGTCGGGGTCGGTGGCGAGGAAGAGCTCGTCGACGTCCTTCAGCAGGCTCTTCAACTCGGTGACCTTGGACTTCTTGTCCGCGGAGACGACGTAGAGCGGCTCGAAGTCGTGGTCGACGTTCACGCCGAGCTTCGCCCAGGACTCGCCCTTGTACTTGGCCGGGACGTCCTCCGCCTTCGACGGCAGGTCGCGGATGTGCCCGACCGAGGACTCCACGACGTAGCCCGGGCCGAGGTAGGAGGCGATCTTGCGGGCCTTGGCGGGCGACTCGACGATCACCAACCGCCGACGACCGGCGCCGTTCGCCCCGGTGTCGTCCTTCTTCGTCTTCGTCGATCCAGCCACGCTGTCCGCTCTCCTGCTCCATCCCGCCGCTGCAGCAGCGGCGCCTGTTCAACCAGCAAGTGTGCACGTTGCCTGCCGGTGATGTCCCCCGAGGTGACGTAACACGCCGCCGCACTTCCCGGCCGGGACGGGCCGCGGCGTGCGTCATCTTCCCCTTTCCACACCTAGCACGTGATACCGGCCACACGCTTCGCGGGGCTTCTGAGTAGCCGTTCCGCTACGCTCCGCGTCATGTTCCGCCGCCTGTTCACAATCCTCGCCGTTCTGCTGACCGGTCCCGCATTGGCCGGGGTCAGCGCCGCGTCCGCCGCACCCGCCGACTACAGCGGCATCGTCAAGCTCAGCAACTGCTCCGGTTCACTCGTCCGGTTGCCCCAGTCGGACGAGTTCGACCGCGCGCTCGTCCTCACCAACGGTCACTGCCTGGAGTCGGGCATGCCGGAACCAGGCGAGGTCCTGGTCAACCGGCCCGCCAACCGCAAGATGGTGCTGCTCGGCGCCGACGGCCGCGAGCTGGGCCAGATCCGCGCGACGAAGCTCGTCTACGCCACGATGACCGACACCGACGTCGCGCTCTACGCCCTCGACTCCTCCTACCGGGAGATCGCCCGCGACTTCGGCGGGCACCCGCTGACCGTGGCGGCCTCGCCCGCCAACGTCGGCACCCCGGTCAGCGTCGTCTCCGGCTTCTTCGCCCGCACCTGGAACTGCTCGATCGAACGCGTCGTGTACTCGGTGCGCGAGGCGGGCTGGACCTGGAAGGACTCGATCCGGTACGCGCCCGGCTGCGACACCGTCCACGGCACGTCCGGCTCGCCGATCATCGACCAGGGCAGCCGGGAGGTCGTCGGCATCAACAACACCGGCAACGACAACGGCGAGGTCTGCACGTTCAACAACCCGTGCGAGGTCGACGAGAACGGCGTGGTGTTCGCCCGGCAGGGCCTGACCTACGGGCAGCAGACCTACCGGATCCCGGCCTGCTTCGCCAAGAACAACCAGCTCAGCCTGGTTCGGGACGGGTGCCTGCTGCCCAAGCCCAACGTGGCGCTGCCGGTTCCCATTCCCGCCTGAATCACACCGCCTGCCGGGCCGGTGCGTGCTGCGGCCACACCGGCTCGGCGCCCGGCGGGGGCATGCCGATGAGCTCGGCCAGCGTCGCGAGACGGCGGCGGCCGGTGACACGCACGGCGGGCCCGCCGCCCTTCGGCCCCACCACCTGCGCCGGCACGCCGAGCTGCCGGAACGCCTCGGCGAGCGGCTCGTGCGTGCCCGGCGCGCGCTCGTCGACGGCCAGCAGGTACCCCTGGACACCCGGACGTCCCGCCGCGAGCGCCCACAGCCGCAGCGCCGCGCCGGTCAGCCGGAACCGCCCCGGCAGCGACTTCCCCTCGTCGTCGAGCCACGCCCTGGCCAGCCCGATCAGATCGGACCGGAACGCGGTGCGGACCACCGGTCCGCCGTCCTCGGTCCGGCCCAGCTCCGCCGCGACCCCGCGCCTGCCGAACTCGGCGACCAGCACCCGCGCGCGCCACACCTCGTCCACCTCGACGGTGAGGCGGGCGGCCGTGCGCGCGAAACCGGTGATCTGGCCCTGCCCGCACAGGACGCCGCTCAGGTCGGCGATGTCCGGGCCGCTCGCCTCCGCCGAGAAGAGCGACATCTGATCCACAGCGGACAGGGTAGAACACCCGTTCGATTTCCCGCGAGTCGTCGCGTGGAAAAAGTTCTTGAAGTTGACGCAACGTCAAGCTCTACCGTGGTTTTCACGGGCGAGGATGGAGACGAGATGGACGAACCGCTGTCGATCGTCCAGGTGTCCAAGGCCTCCGGGGTGACCTCCCGGACCCTGCGGCACTACGACGACATCGGCCTGCTGCCACCGGCCTTCGCCGACACCAGCGGGAGGCGCTACTACCAGCGGGAACAGCTCATCCGGCTGCAGCAGATCCTGCTGCTGCGGGAGCTGGGACTCGGCCTGGACACGATCGCCGAGGTCCTCGACGGGTCCGTGTCCAGGGCCGAGGCCCTGCGGCTGCACCGGAAATGGCTGCTGGCGGAGCGCGATCGGCTGGACCGGCTCGCCGACACCGTCGCCCGGACCATCGAAGAACTGGAAGGAGGGGAACACATGTCCGCCAAGGAACTGTTCGAGGGGTTTTCGCCGCACTCGGAGAAGGCGAAGTGGCTGGCAGAGGAAGCGGTGGAACGGTGGGGTGAGGACGCCGTGCAGTCGCACGAGCGGAGCAAGCGCTGGTCGGACGAGAAGTGGGACGCCGTCAAGCGGCAGGGCGCTGAGGCGGCCGAGCGGCTGGCCGAGCTGCTCCGGGAGGGTGTCCCGGCCGACGACGAGCGCGCGCTCGACGCGGTCGCGGCCCACCGCGCCTGGCTGGAGAGCTTCTGGACGCCGGACGCCGAGTCCTACACCGGCCTCGGCCGGCTGTACAGCGACGACGAACGCTTCCGCGGGGTTTACGAGGCGATCCACCCCGGGCTCGCCGAGTACCTGCGTGACGCGATGGCCGCGTACGCCCGCGCCCGGATGAGCTAGCGGGGCGCGGCGGTCACCTGCACCGTGAGCTGCTGGCACACCGGGGCGTGCGCGATCGCGGTGGCCAGCTCGGGCACGGTGTCGAAGCGGTTCAGCAGGTCGAGGCGGGACACCTCGTCCAGCGGGCCGTGCGCCTGCCCGAGCGTGGCCTCGTCGATGTCGCTGGCGTCCGTGGAATCGAGCCGCTGCCGGACGGCGGAGGCGCGGTCGCGCACGCCCTGGAAGTCGGCCACGGCCTGGGCCCGCACCTGGTCGCCACCTGGCACCGGGGACGGTGGCAGTTTGCCGAGCCCGTCCAGCGCGCGGTCCAGTCCGCCGATCACCGACCCGAGCAGTTCGCTCGACGTGCGCACGGCGCGGTGCGGGCTGCTCGGGTCCACGCTCGGCATCGTCGCCAGGCCCTGGACCAGCGAGCCGACGGCGACGCAGTAGTCGTCGGCCCACCGCGCGGCGGCGTCCTGCTGCCGGACCTGTTCCTGCGACAGGCCGGGGCCGCCCGGCTCGACGGTTCTCGCGGGCTGCTGGCCGCATCCGGAGAGGCCCACGCAGAGCCCGGTCAGCACCACCAGAAACAGCGACTTCCCGGGCCGCACCCACACACCTCCAGCTGCCGACGTGAGCTCTTTCCCGACGGTACCGAGACGATTGCGGATCACAACCGCCGGGCATGGAAAAGGCCGGGCCCGTCACGCTCCGTGCGCGACGAACCCGGCCTTCCGGACGTGTCAGGCGGTCTTCGCCGGGGTGGCGTCCTCGCTCGGCGTCTCCGTCATGACGCTCGCGCGCCGCTTCGACACCACGATCGCGGCGATGATGATCGCCACCGCGACCAGCGAAATCGCGATCCGCACGCCCGCGGAGGCGTCCGGCCCGATCGAGAACTGCACGACGGCGGGCGCGATCAGCACCGAGACCAGGTTCATCACCTTGATCAGCGGGTTGATCGCCGGGCCCGCGGTGTCCTTGAACGGGTCGCCGACGGTGTCGCCGATGACCGTCGCGGCGTGCGCCTCGGAGCCCTTGCCACCGTGGTGGCCGTCCTCGACCAGCTTCTTCGCGTTGTCCCAGGCGCCACCGGAGTTGGCCAGAAAGATCGCCATCAGGGTGCCGGTCGCGATCGCCCCCGCCAGGTAACCGGCCAGCGCGCCGGTGCCGAGGCCGAAGCCGACGGCGATCGGGGCGAACACCGCGAGCAGACCCGGGGTGGCCAGCTCACGCAGCGAGTCGCGGGTGACGATGTCCACGACCTTGCCGTACTCGGGCCGCGTGGTGCCCTCCATGATCCCCGGAATGTCCCGGAACTGGCGGCGCACCTCGTACACCACCGCGCCCGCGGCGCGGGACACGGCGTTGACCGCGAGACCGGAGAACAGGAAGACCACCGCGGCGCCGATGATCACGCCGACCAGCGTGTTCGGGCTGACGATGGTGTCCACGAACGACTTCACGCCCGCCGCGGACTCGCCGATGTCGGCCAGCGCCTTGGAGATCGAGTCCTGGTACGAACCGAACAGCGCGGTCGCCGCCAGCACGGCGGTCGCGATCGCGATGCCCTTGGTGATCGCCTTGGTGGTGTTGCCGACCGCGTCCAGCTCGGTCAGGATCTGCGCCGCGTTCTCGTCGACCTCGCCAGACATCTCCGCGATGCCCTGCGCGTTGTCCGAGACCGGGCCAAAGGTGTCCATCGCGACGATGACGCCGACCGTGGTCAGCAGACCGGTGCCGGCGAGCGCGACCGCGAACAGCGCGATCGTGCCGCCGAGCAGGTAGGCGCCGAACACCGCCGCGCCGATCACCAGCGCGGTGTAGACGGCCGACTCGAAGCCGACCGAGATGCCGGACAGGATGACGGTCGCGGCGCCGGTCCGCGAGGTGTCCCCGACGTTCTTCACCGGCCCGTGCTCGGTGCCGGTGTAGTAGCCGGTCAGCTTCAGGATCACGCCGGCCAGCACGATGCCGATGATCACGGCGACGAACGCGATGAGCGCCGGGTTGCCGTCGATGCCCGCCTGGTCCGCGCCGAACTCGGCGAACGAGCCGGGCAGGTAGACAAACGCGGCGATCGCGCACAGCACCGCGGAAATGGCTGCCGAGATGTAGAACGAGCGGTTGATCGTGACCAGGCCGTTCTCACCGGAACGGGCGCGCGTGATGTAGACGCCGATGACCGCGGTGATGACACCGATGGCGGGCACGATCAGCGGGAACAGCAGGCCGTCGACACCGAACGCGGTGCTGCCGAGGATGAGCGCGGCGACCAGGGTCACCGCGTAGGACTCGAAGAGGTCGGCCGCCATGCCGGCGCAGTCACCCACGTTGTCGCCCACGTTGTCGGCGATGGTGGCCGCGTTGCGCGGGTCGTCCTCCGGGATGTTCTGCTCGACCTTGCCGACCAGGTCCGCGCCCACGTCGGCGGCCTTGGTGAAGATGCCGCCGCCGACACGCATGAACATCGCGATCAGCGCGGCGCCGAAGCCGAAGCCCTCGAGCACCTTCGGCGCCTGGCCGGTGTAGACGAGCACGACGACCGCGGCGCCGAACAGGCCGAGGCCGACGGTGAACATGCCGACCGCGCCGCCGGTGCGGAACGCGGCGCGCATCGCCTTCTCCCGGCCGCCCGGCTCGCGGGAGGCGGCGGCGACCCGCAGGTTGGCCCGCGTCGCCAGCCACATGCCGGTGTAGCCGATGAGGAACGAGAACACCGCGCCGACGAGGAAGAACAGCGAGCGGCCGATGCGCTCGTTCCAGTCCTCCGCCGGGAGCGCGAGGAGCAGCAGGAACACCACTACACCGAAGATCGAGAGGGTGTTGCGCTGCCGCTTCAGATACGCGGCCGCCCCTTCCTGTACGGCCTTGGCGATGTCCTGCATCTTCGTGGTGCCCTGGCCGGCGGCCAGCACCTCCTTGAGCAGGAGCCAGCCGATGACCAGTGCGATCAGGGCGATGACGGCGACGACGGCCGCGATGCCGTAGTCACCTCCGGAAAACTCGAGGCCCTCCGCGAGGGTCTGCCGGGACATCCGTCCTCCTGGAAACGTTCCTGTCGCCAGTGACAGCTCGCCTTCCGAAAGCCGTGCCGACGCTGGCATGGGATCTACACCACAAGTGGTGCCGGTTGCGGGGAGTGTATTGGTAATGGATCCGGCGCGGTCAGGGCGTCCCGCAACGATCACTCTCGGTACATGTGAGCCTGCTCACGGTTCATGATCTTTTCACACGAGACCGGTTCTGTCGTACACGTGTGCGAAGCTGGAAAGCGTGGATGTGGTTGCGGGAACCGAGCGCGCGCGGCGGTTGCTGCACCGGGTCACCGCCGGGATCCGGGAGAACCCGGTGACCCACGTGGCCGACCTGCCCGCCCGCGAGGCGCGGCACACCGAGTGGCCGTCGTGGGCGGACCCGCGGGTGGTGACGGCCCTGCGCTCGAGCGGGGTGGAGCGGCCCTGGGCGCACCAGTCGGAGGCGGCGTCGCTGGCCTTCGGGGGGCGGCACGTCGTGGTGTCGACGGGCACGGCGTCCGGCAAGTCGTTGTGCTACCAGCTGCCGGTGCTGACGAAGCTGGTCGCAGACGACAAGGCGTGCGCGCTGTACCTGTCGCCGACGAAGGCGCTGGGCGCCGACCAGCTGCGTTCGGTGTCCGCTTTGGACGTTCCCGGGGTGCGGGCGGCGTCGTACGACGGTGACACGCCGATGGCGGAGCGCGACTGGGTGCGGGCGCACGCGCGGTGGGTGTTCACGAACCCGGACATGCTGCACCGCGGCATCCTGGCCGCGCACTCGCGGTGGGCGCGGTTGTTCCGCAAGCTCTCCTACGTCGTGATCGACGAGTGCCACAGCTACCGGGGCGTGTTCGGGTCGCACGTCGCGCTGCTGCTGCGGCGGCTGCAGCGGGTGGCACGGCACTACGGTTCGTCGCCGGTGTTCATCCTCGCGTCCGCGACAACGGCGGAGCCGGGCGAGTTCGCGTGCCGTCTGGTGGGCGAGGACTGCGTGCCTGTGGTCGAGGACGCGTCACCGCGCGGGGCGCGGACGGTGGCGTTGTGGGAGCCGCCGCTGGTGGAGGACCACCGGGGTGAGAACGGTGCGCCGGTGCGCCGGTCGGCGGGTGCGGAGGCCGGCCGGATCCTGGCGGAGCTGGTCATCGAGGGTGCGCGGACACTGGCGTTCGTGCGGTCGCGGCGGGGCGCGGAGCTGACGGCGCTCGGCGCCCGGCGGTTGTTGTCCGAAGTGGACAGCGAGTTGCCGTCGCAGGTGGCGGCGTACCGGGCGGGCTTCCTGCCCGAGGAGCGGCGTGCGCTGGAGCGCGCCCTGCTGTCGGGCGAGCTCAAGGGCGTGGCGACGACGAACGCGCTCGAGCTGGGTGTGGACATCGCGGGGCTGGACGCGGTGGTGCTGGCGGGGTATCCGGGCACGCTGGCGTCGTTCTGGCAGCAGGCGGGCCGGGCGGGCCGGGCGGGTGACGACGCGCTGGTGGTCTTTGTGGCGCGGGACGATCCACTGGACACGTACCTGGTGCACCACCCGGCGGCGGTGCTGGAGCGGCCGGTGGAGACGGCGGTGCTGGACCCGTCGAACCCGTACGTGCTGGCGCCGCAGCTGGCGTGCGCCGCGGCGGAGCTGCCGCTGACCACGGGCGAGCTGGACACGTTCGGCGGAGCGGCGGCGCGCGAGGTGCTGGACACGCTCGTGGCGGACGGGCTGCTGCGGAGGCGGCCGAGCGGCTGGTACTGGACGTCCCGGGACCGCCCCCACTACGAGGTGGATATTCGTGGTTCGGGCGGCGAGCAGATCGCGGTGGTGGAGGCGGACACGTCGAGGCTGCTCGGAACGGTCGACCCGGGCTCGGCGTGCACGACGGTGCACCCGGGTGCCGTGTACCTGCACCAGGGGTCGTCGTACGTGGTGGACGAGCTGGACCTGGAGTCCGGGATCGCGCTGGTGCACGCGGAAGACCCGGAGTGGACGACGTCGGCGAGGGAGGTCGCCGACATCAAGGTGCTGAGCACCCAGGAACGGGTCGACTACGGCGGGGTGAGCGTGTGCCTGGGCGAGGTCGCGGTGACCTCCCAGGTGGTCGGCTACCTGAGACGCCGCCCGTCCGGCGAGGTCCTGGACCACGTGGCGCTCGACCTGCCTGCGCAGACGCTCGAGACGCGGGCCGTGTGGTACACGATCAGCCCGGAACTGCTGGAGGCCCCTCGGGCTGTCCCTGCAGGCGAACGGCGCACCGCCACCGCAGCTCTGGAATCCAGGGGTTCCCGCACAGCCACTGCGCCCCAGGAATCCACCGGAACGTCCAGAACCAGCGGACCGCGAGAAGGGCGCGGCCCCACCGGAGCCACCGGCAGGCCGTCTGAAGCCGGCGCACCGTCTGGAGCCAGCGGCGCACGTGGAACCGACCAGGCATCCCGAACCGGCAGCCCATTGGAAACTGGAATGGCGTCCGAAGCCGCCAGCGCGCTTGAGGCCGGCCAGCCGTCCGGAGCCGCCGGCCCGCTTGAAGCCGCCCAGCCGTCCCGAACCCGCGGCCCGCTTGAAGCCAGTCGGGCGTCTGGAAGCGGTGGCCCGCTTGGATTCGGCGGGGCGCCGGGGGGCGCCGGTCTGGATCCGGCGCGCATCCCCGGCGCCCTGCACGCCGCCGAGCACGCGGCGATCGGCCTGCTACCGCTGTTCGCTACGTGCGACCGGTGGGACATCGGCGGCGTCTCGACCGCTTTGCACGCTGACACCGGGGAGGCGACGGTGTTCGTGCACGACGGCCATCCCGGAGGCGCGGGATTCGCCGATCGCGGTTTCGCTGCTGTTGTCCCGTGGCTGGCCGCTACGCGGGAGGCCATTCTCTCCTGCGAGTGCCCGGCGGGATGCCCGTCCTGTGTTCAGTCACCGAAGTGCGGGAACGGTAACGACCCACTGGACAAGGCGGGGGCGGTGGCCGTGCTGGAAACCGTGCTCGGGGCGGTGAGTCTTCACAGTGCCCAGCACGACCACGGGGTGGCTCAGGCTGCGGCGAACTGACCGGCGCCGACGAGGGCGGTCCGGTCGGAACCCCGCTGGTCGAGAGCGCGGGCGAGCACGGAGTGCACGGCGTCGGCGGACGGCAGACGCCAGCTCCACACATCCGGCTTGACCCGCCAGTGCACGACGCCGTGCTGGAACGGCGTGGGCGGGAGCGGGATCCAGCTGCCCTGACCGTGCCAGCGGACCTCGCCGTCGGTGGCGAGCTCCTCCGGGATGCGGTCGGCGACCGTGGTCAGGAACAGCCAGCGACCGTCGGGCGTCGCGACGATCGGCGCGGGGTGGCCGGTCGCGCGAAGCAGGCGGGCGGCACGCTTGCCCAGTTCATCGGGAACCTCGACGGCGTCCAGCACGGTGCCGGTCGCGACGAGCAGGCTGTAGGGCTGCCCGGTCCACCAGCCGGCCACCTCGTTGGGGTGGGCGCCGAGCCGGTCGGCCCAGTCCTCGTGGACGGGCACCGGGCCGGTCCAGGAGCCCTCGGCGTTCGCCTGCGCCGGAAAGGTGCCGGGCAGCACCGGCCACCCGTGCCAGGCGAGACCGATGGCCTCCGCTCGTAGCTCGATGCGGAAGGCGCCCCGCCAGCTGTCCGACCAATCCGTGTCCAACATTTCCGTCCACAACTCCTTGCTTGTTCCACCGCTCGCGGTGGCTGTCTGGTTCCCAATAAACGGCAAGTTGCAAAGTGCCGGAACCCGCCACGCGACAACCGGCTGCTCCCGGGCGACGAGCGACGATCCCCTGCTCGGCGCGGCCGAACGCCGCTCGGCCGCTACTCACCGACGACGAGCGGTTGACGGCGCCGCTCGTCAACCGTGATCTCCAGCACACGTTTCTCCTGCATACCAACGGTTTCCGCCCTCGGGCGCCACTCGCCGCCGCCACCGCCCGTGACCGCTCGGCGCGCGAGGGCGACCGCCCAACCTCCGTCGGCGCACCTACCGTTCGGCGCGAAACCGACCGTTCGTCGCAGCCGCAGCACAAGGCCGCCCTCCCGGGTCGACCTCCAGCGGGCGCCGGTCCGTCGACCAGACCGCCCCGGGGCGATGTGACTCAAGGGACCGGCACGGGCTCGGCAGGCGGCCGGCACCAGCCCACGGCACCCTCAGGGACCGGCACGGGCCCGGCCGGCCACGGGACCGAGCCCGGTGTCGACGACTACCTCGACGAGCGCGTCCCACCCCTCGAAGCGGCAACTCACCACCCGGGCGCCCATCCGCTCGGCCACCCACAGCGCCTGCCCGCAGGCGACATCGCTCCCGTCGGCAGCCTGACCAGCAGCCGCGAGAGCAGCGAGGTCGGCCGCGCCGGCAGCCCGGTGCCGAGCGATCGCTACCGAGCCGAGCCCCCACAACAACCCGGCGACGACCACCAGGCCGGCGATGGCGCACGCGGCCCAGACGGTCGCCGCGCCCCGATCCCGGCCCCGAAGATCCTGGAGCCGGGTCAGCGACGGGACAGGCCCGGGGCCGAAGCTGACCGGCCGGCGCAGATGGATCAGGTCAGGGAGGGGCATCGTCGGCTCCTGGCTCGAGGATGGCGAAGGCGCTCGCCGCCAGGTGGAGCCCGGGCAGAAGCCCGCTAACCGCGGCGGCGCGCACCTCGACGGTGATGCTGTTCCCCTCGGACGTCACCGCGAGCTGCGCGCCCGGCGGGGCGATCTGCTCGACCGCCTGCGCGGCCAGTTGCGGTTCACCCCGGGCCAGGAGGCGCGCCGCCTCGCGGGCTGCGTCGGTGCAGCGGAGCTGACCGGCCACCGCTGTGAAGCCCGCCAGCGCCAGTCCCACCACCACGGTCAGCGCGCACAGCGCGATCGCCGCTTCGACCGTCACAGCGCCGCGGTCCGCGGGGCCGGCGCGCGCTCGTGTCTTCATCAGAACTGCACCGTGAGTGCCTGCTCGACCAGCCCGGTGAGGGCACCGACCACGGAGTCTCCGGTGACGACGGTGTACAGCAATGCCCCGAAGGCCGCGGCGGCGATCGTGCCGATCGCGTACTCGGCGGTGCTCATGCCGTCGTCGGCGGCTAGTACCGGGCGGAGCCAGCGACGCCACCACCGGGGACGGGCGGGGGCTGCGTGGCGGCCGGCGGGCTTGGTGCGGAACAGCATGAGGGTTCTCCTTTGTCTGTTGTGGAGGGTCAGAACACGTTGAGGCGTCCGGCGAGCCCGAGGACCACCGGCACGACCCCGAGGCACACGAAGGCCGGGAGGAAGCAGAGCCCCAGCGGTCCGGCGATCAGCACGCCCGCACGCTGAGCCCGCGCCTCGGCGCGATCCCCGAGCGAGGCGCGTATTCCGCGGGCGAGGTCGGTGGCCGCGTCGGCGAGCGTGGTTCCGCTGCGCGCGGTCCGCTTGGCCGCGCGGGCGAACTCGGCGGTGCCGGCACATCCGAGCGCGGGCACCCACGCTTCGGTCGCGTCGGCGCCGAGTTCGAGCAGACCGGCAGTGGCACGAAGGGCATCCGCTTCCGGCCCCGTCTCGCCATCGGTGACAGCGCGCAAAGCGGCCGGCACCGGTTGCCCGGCGCGCAAGCAGGCTGCGAGCAGGTCCCACGTCGCGGCGAGGTCGAGGGGATCGCTCCTGCGCCGCCGACCGCGCGTGCGCGCGGGCGACTGTGGCGAGGGAAAGAGGTGCGCCAACCGCAGACCTGGGACTGGCCTGCCGGGAAAGGTCAGCAGCGCCGCGCCCAGCAACGCGACCACCAGGGCGGCTGTGCTCATCGTGGGGCTCCCCGGTCTGCGGCCGATGCAACCAGATGCGGCGGGACCAAACCGGGTTGGATCAGCAGTGGATCGGGGCGAGGTGGAATTGCTGCGATCGGCTCGGCAGCAGGAGAGCCGAACCGAAGTGGGGGACCTGGCTCGGGTTGGGGTGGAAGTGTTGTGGGCAGCGGGGCGGGGGTGGGCGTGCTCATCGTGGGACTCCCCGGTCTGCGGCGGAAGCAACCAGATGCGGCAAGACCGCGCCGGGTTGGATCGGCACTGGAACGGGGCTGGGCGGATGTGGCGGGACCAAACCGGGTCGGATCGAAACTGGATCGGGCCGGGGTGGAATTGCTGCGATCGGCTCGGCAGCAGGAGAGCCGAACCGAAGTGGGGGACCTGGCTCGGGTTGGGGTGGAAGTGTGGTGGGCAGCGGGGCGGGGGTGGGCGTGCTCATCGTGGGGCTCCCCGGTTTGCGGCGGCAGAACCCAGATGCGGCAAGACCGCGCCGGGTTGGATCAGCAGCGGTTCGAGGCGGGGCGGAATTGCTGCGATCGGCTCGGCAGCGGATGGGCCGAACCGAAGCAGGGGAACCGACTCGGGTCGGGGTGGTGTCGGCAGCGGGGCGGGGGTGCGCGTGCTCATCGCGGGGCTTCTCCTTTGGTGCTGCAGAGGTGTCAGCCCGCGGGGAGGGCGAGCAGGGGTGGGGGAGGCGTTGGAGAGCGGGAGCGAAGTGGCGGACTGACTCGGGTTGGGGTGGAAGTGTTGTGGGCAGCGCGGCGGGAGCTGGGCGTGCTCATCGTGGGGCTCCTCGTCTTGTTAGGTGGGCGCTCCATGCGCCGCCAGTGGTGATCAGCGCCGTGCCGAGCAGGAGGAGGGCGTTGCCGCTCGGGGTGGCGAACAGGATGTGGGTCGGGTGGGCTCCCATGCCCTCGCCGAGCAGCAGTCCGAAGACGGGCAGGGCGGCGAGGACCATCGCGCTCGCGCGGGGGCCGGACATCGCTGCCTCGGACTGGCTGGTGAACCGCAGCTCGGCGGTGATGTCCTGGCGGACCGCGTCGAGCAGGTCGGCCAGCGGGAGGCCGTGCCGTTGGCTGAGCGACCACGCCCGCGCCAAACGCCTCCGCGCCGCCGACAGTGGTTCGGCCGTCGGGACCGTCGCCAGTGTTTCAGCGAGGTTCCCGCCAAGGCGGGCGGCGCCGGCCACCGCGTCGAGGATCTCGGCGACGGGGCGGGGCGCATCGGCCGCAGCGGACTCGGCGGCCAGCGCGGGCGTGCCGCCGGCCCGGAGGTCCACCACCATCGCGTGCAGCGCCTCGGCCATCGCCCGGCGCATCGCGAGCCCGGACTTCGATCGGCGACGCGCCTGCCACTGGCGCCAGCCGGCCAAGCCGAGCAACGCGCCTGCCGCCCACACCATCGGTGGCACGACGAACAGCAACGGCACCAGCCCGAGCGCGAGCGCCTTCCGCGGCTTCGGCAGTCCGCGGCGTGCCGGAGACGGCGCGAGCACGCCCAGCCGAGCCGCCGAGCCACGCACCGGTGGCCAGCACAAGGCGGCCGTGGCCGCGCAGGCCAGCGAGTGGGTCAGCACGGCTCGCCTCCCCGGGGCAGCAACGCGGAGAACAACACCCGCCGCTTCGTCCACCCACCGTCCTGCCACACCGGAAGCACCCGGACGTCCCCGTTGTCGCTCCGGCTCAGCACGCCGACCTCCGCCAGTTCCCGCTGCCCCGACGACGACCGGCGCATGTGGAGGACGACCTGCACCGCGGCCGCGAGCTGGCTGTGCAAGGCCGCGCGGGACAGGCCGCCCAGCGCGGCAAGCGCTTCCAGCCGGGCCGGCACCTCCGCCGTCGAGTTCGCGTGCAACGTTCCGGCGCTGCCGTCGTGACCGGTATTCAACGCGTTGAGCAGCTCGCACACCTCCTGGCCGCGCACTTCGCCGACCACGAGCCGGTCCGGTCGCATCCGCAGCGCCTGGCGCACCAGGTCACGCAGGCCGACCTCCCCCGCGCCCTCGACGTTGGGCGGCCGGGCGGTCAACCGCACGAACTGCGGGTGCGCGGGCTGCAGTTCGGCGGCGTCCTCAACGCAGACGATCCGCTCGGCCGGGGACACCGCCCCGAGCATCGCGGCGAGCAGGGTGCTCTTGCCCACGCCGGTGCCACCGGTGACGAGGAAGGCCAGCCGGGCGGCGACCACCGACTCCACCAGTTCCGCACCTTCGGCCCCGAAGGCCCCCAGGTCGCGCAACGCGGCGAGGTCGTGCACAGCGGGACGGAGGATCCGCAACGAGATGCAGGTGCCGTCGGCGGCGATCGGTGGCAGCACCGCGTGCAACCGGACGCGGCCATGCGGCCCGAGCCCGGGCAGCCAGCCGTCGACGTAGGGCTGGGCGTCGTCGAGCCGCCGACCGGCCGCGAGCGCGAGCCGCTGGGCGAGACGGCGCACTCCCTCCTCGCCCGAGAAGTGAGCCTCGACGCGGCGCAGCCCGTCGGCCCCGTCGACCCACACGTCGTCCGGACCGGTGACCAGCACATCGGTGACGCCGGGCAGCGCGAGCAACGGTTCCAGCGGACCGGCACCGGCCAGCTCCTGCCGGATGAGCCGCAGGGCGTCGAGCGCCTCCGTGTGCCCGACGGGACGCCCGGCTTCCGCGCGAACCGCGTCCGCCACCGTCGCCGGGTCCGTCCCAGCGCCAGCACCCGCCAGCCGGTGGCGGACCCGCTCGACCAGTTCGGAGTTCATGCCGCCAGCACCTGCGTCGACTGCGACCGCTCCACGATCAGGCGCGCGGTTTCCATCAGCGCGCCGCGTGGACGCGGGAGGAAGTTGCCACGCTCGATCTCCCGGTCCAGCTGGCGTTCGACGGCCATCGACGTCAGCAGCGGCAGCCCGATCGCGCCGGCCGCGACGCTCGGCTCGAGGTCACCCGGCGCAGGCCCGCGGACCACGAGCCTGACCCGGCCGGACGGGTCCCCCAGCTGCTTGACCACCCGACGGGCGGCCAGGCAGGCCCGCATCTCGGCCGGGATCACCACGATCACGAGGTCGGCACGCGCGATGACGGCGAGGCCAGGACCGTCGAGGTGACGCGGCAGATCGCACACCACCGTCCGGCCGGCCCGGCGACCGGCCTCGACCACGGCCGCCACGCCCTGCCCGGTCGGCCCGTCGCCGTTGCGGTGGCAGGACAGGAACGGCAACCGCAAGCCGCGGTAGCGGAACTCGGGCAGCGATTCGAGCAGCGCGGGCATCGACAACCGGCCGGCTCCGGGCCGCAGCTCGGGCCAGCGGAGCCCCTCCGTGTTCTCGGCTCCCAGCAGCGCGTCGATCCCGCCGGACAACGGATCGCAGTCCACCAGCAGCCCGCCGGGATCGGTGCGGCACGCGACCAGCGCCGTGGCCGCCGCCAGGACCGACGCCCCGGCTCCGCCGCGGCCGCCCAGCACGCCGATGATCCGCCCGCCCGACAGCCCCGGCCCGTCCACGACGTCCGCCAGCGCCGACGCGAGCGCCGACTCGTCCTCCGGCAGCGACACGACACCTTCGACGCCGGCGCGGAAAGCCCGTCGCCATGTCCGGGAATCCGGCGCGCCCTTGGTGATCAGCAGGATGCCGGGGCGCCGCGGCAGCTCCACCTCGCCGTCGACGGCCTGCTCGTCGACCAGCACCAGCGGCGCGTCCGGCCACCGCGGCCGGGCGGCGAGCAGATCGGGCGCGCGCTGCGTCTCGCAGCCCACAGCCGCGGCGACGCGCAGGATTTCGTCGAGCATCACCTCGTCGTGGGCGATGACGAGCGGACGAGCGTGTTCCATGACGGCCCCCAGTGGTGATCGGTGTTTGACCTGACTCCACCGTCGTGCTCGCGCCGTGCCGCGACAAGGAGCTCCGGCGGGACCTGTGGACAACTGGGGTCATGTGGACAACTCGCGACCGGGGGCAGCCCGGCACAGCGGGTTCGTCGGTGCGCTGTGGCAAGATCCGCGCCCGCGCGCGGAGAAAGGGGCGACCCCCGCCAGGGGGAGGGCGGGGGTCGCCGAGGGTTCAGCCCCGGGGGGTCGGACTGAACCGCCGGTGGGAACACCGGATGCGGTCCACTGTAACTCCGCCGACCGGCCCGCAACGCCGCCAGCGACACCCACAATTCGGTAACGGCACCGGCAATCGATTTCCGCCGTGGGCAAGGAACTTCCGACCGGGCGACACCGTTCGTGGTCACCTCACCGCCCCCGCGGATGATCTACTCTTATCCTGAAGCAGTGGCAGAACCTCCCAGCTCGCCGCCGGGCGACCGGCGCGCCGCGACCGGAACCGGTGTCGCGGCCTTCTTCGACCTGGACAAGACGATCATCGCCTCGTCCAGCGCGCTGGCCTTCAGCAAGCCACTGTTGCGCGAGGGGCTGATCAGCAAGCGGGCGGCGCTGAAGAGCGCGTACGCGCAGTTCGTCTTCTCCCTGTCCGGCGCGGATGCCGACCGGACCGAGCGGATGCGCGCCGAGATCTCCGCGTTGTGCGCGGGCTGGGACGTCGCACAGGTGCGGGCGATCGTCAACGAGACGCTGCACGACATCGTCGACCCGCTCGTCTACTCCGAGGCCGCCGAGCTGATCGCCTGGCACCAGGCGGAGGGCCACGACGTGATCGTGCTGTCGGCGGCGGGCGACGAGGTCGTGACGCCGATCGCGGCGATGCTCGGCGCGACCGGAAGCGTCGCGACGAGAATGGCCGTCGTGGACGGTCGCTATTCGGGGGAAATCGCTTTCTACTGCTATGGCGAACAAAAAGCGGTGGCGGCGAAACAATTGGCCGCGGAGAACGGTTACGACCTGGCCGAGTGTTACGCCTATTCCGATTCCAGCACCGATGTCCCGCTGCTGGAGACGGTCGGGAAGCCGCATGCCGTGAACCCGGATCGCCTGCTCCGCCGGACCGCGCTCGAACGCGGCTGGCCGGTGCTGGAGTTCACCAAACCGGTCTCGCTGCGGAGCCGGTTCCCGGCGCCGTCGACGGCGACGCTGGCAGTCGGACTCGGTCTCGGGGCGGTCGCCGCGGCGGGCGTGACTTGGTACGGGCTGACACGCAAACGCCGTGGGGGAACGTAGAAGTCTAGTCGCTGAGGGTGCCCGCCTCACCGGATCGAGCGTCTGTACCGGTGCACCCGTCCGACCCCTTGAAGTGACGGCGGTCACTGGGTACAAAGTGAAGTGCGGACGTTGTTCGGCCCAGGACGAGACGAAGATGAGCCTCGTTCCTCCCCGACAACCTCCGTGCGCGGACTCCAGGCACCCACGCGCAGCGCGCCGCGGGAGGCTTGTCGTCGAGGGACTGCGTACCGGGACGCCGGACGCCGAGTCCCCGTAGGTACGACACGAGTTGCAGCTTGGTCACCTGAGCAGTCCGCGCGGGCGGGCGCCGCCGGCACATCGTCGGCGGCGCCCGCGCATTTTTATGTCCAACGGATTAGCCCGCGAGAGTGACGGAACCTGAAAGACACTTTCGGACTCCTCCGAAAGTAAGGCAGTCGTTGACCTCGTCCGGAGCGACTGAGTAGCTTCCCCCAATGCCGGCCCGTCCGTCGGCGATCATCACAGGGGAGGTTCGCGATGCGCCGGAGGAGTCATGTGCTTGCCGCGATCGTCGTGGGGGTTCTCGGCGTGAGCGCGGTCGGCGCGTCCTCCGCCGCACCGGGACGCCAGGACGGCTGGGCCGAGCAGACGCTGCGGCGGATGTCGCTTGAGGAGAAGGTCGGCCAGCTCTTCGTCGCCGACGTCTGGGGCAAGTCCGCCGGCCAGGCCGACGAGGGCAACCGGAAGAAGTACGGGGTGGACACGGCCGCGGAGGTCGTCCAGCGCTACCACCCGGGTGGCGTCATCTACTTCAACAACGCCGGCACCGACAACGTGGACGACCCGGCGCAGGTCGCCCGCTTCTCGAACGGGCTGCAGCAGGCCGCGCTGGCGTCGGGCGCGAAGGTGCCGCTGATCGTTTCGACCGACCAGGAGGGCGGCCGGGTCACGCGCATCGCGGCCCCGGCCACGGAGTTCCCGTCCAGCATGGCCGTCGGGGCAGGCCGCAGCGCCGCGGACGCGCGGACGCTGGCCACGGTGAACGGTCACGAGCTGCGGGCGATGGGCATCAACCAGGACTTCGCGCCCGACGCGGACGTCAACTCCAACCCGCTCAACCCGGTCATCGGCTCCCGGTCCTTCTCCGCGGATCCGGCGCTGGCCAGTGAGCTGGTCGCGGCCGCGGTCGACGGCTACCAGAACTCGGGGCCCGCGACGGAGACGGTGTCCGCGGCGGCCAAGCACTTCCCCGGCCACGGGGACGCCGCCGCCGACAGCCACACCGGGTTGCCGGTCATCAACCACACGGAGGAACAGTGGCGGCAGATCGACCTGCCGCCGTTCCGGGCGGCGATCGACGCGGGCGCCGACGTGATCATGTCCGCGCACATCACCGTGCCCAGCCTCGACCCGTCGGGTGAGCCCGCGACGCTGTCGAAGCCGATCATGACCGGGATCCTCCGGGACGAGCTGCGCTACGACGGGGTGATCACGACCGACTCGCTGCAGATGGCCGGCGTGCGCGAGCTGCACAGCGACGCGGAGATCCCGGTGCTGGCGCTGGAAGCCGGGGTCGACCAGATGCTGATGCCGCCGGACCTGGGGCTCGCCATCAACAGCGTGCTGGACGCGGTCCAGAGCGGCAGGCTGACCGAGGAGCGGATCGACCAGAGCGTCCTGCGGATCCTGAAGCTCAAGGACAAGCGCGGCATCGTGGCGAGCCCGCTGGTCAACCCGCGGGCGGTGAAGCAGGTCGTCGGCAGCGCGGCCAACCGGGACAAGATCCAGGCCATCACCGACCGCACCACCACCGTGCTCCGCAACGACGCCGGCCTGCTCCCCCGCCGGGACCCGGGCAAGGTCGTGGTGACCGGCTGGAACAACCCGAACTACCCCGGCTACCCGGCGGAGCCGGTCCGGGCGCTGGCCGAGCGGCTCGGCGGGACAGCCGTCTCGACCGGAGCCAAGCCGACCGCCGCGAAGATCGCCGAAGCGGTGGCGGCCGCCGGCGAAGCGGACACGGTCGTCGTGCTGACCAACGGGCTGCGCAGCGACACCGCCCAGGGTGATCTTGTGCGTGAACTGCTCGCGACCGGGAAACCGGTCGTCGCGGTGAGCGTCCAAGAACCGTACGACCCGGGCTACGCCGACGTACCGACCTGGGTGGCGACGTACGACTGGCGGGATGTGACGATGGCTTCGCTGGCCAAGGTGCTGACGGGCGAGATTTCGCCGCAGGGCAAGCTGCCCGTCGACATCCCGGCAGGCGACGACGCCGGCCCGATCCGGTATCCCTTCGGCACAGGACTGACATGGTGAGCTTCAACCGGCGCGGGTTCCTGGTCACCGGCGCCCTCGCGACACCCCTCTTGACCGGCGGCTCCGCGCTGGCGGAACCGGCAAGCGTGTTACCGGCCGCGTCGCGGGGGCCGGTCGTCACCGGCGCCGACATCCTGGCCCGGCAAGGCTGGCGCTCGCTCGCCGGCCGCAAGGTGGGCGTGCTGTCGAACCCGACGGGCGTGCTGGAGAACGGCGATCACATCGTCGACTCGATGATCGCCGCCGGCGTCCGGCCGGTCGCCGCCTTCGGGCCGGAGCACGGTTTCCGAGGCAGCGCGCAGGCCGGCGGTTCGGAGGGCGACTACACGGACCCGCGCACCGGCATCGCGGTGTACGACGCGTACGGCGCGGACGCTGCGAAACTGGCCGGGATGTTCACCAAGGCCGGGGTGGACACGGTGGTGTTCGACATCGCCGATGTCGGCGCCCGCTTCTACACCTACATCTGGTCGATGTACACGGCGATGGTCGCGGCGGGCCGCACGGGTGCGGCCTTCGTCGTGCTGGACCGGCCCAACCCGGTCGGCGGCAAGGCCTTCGGCCCGATACTTCGCCCGGAGTTCGCCTCCGGCGTCGGGCTCAAGCCGATCGTGCAGCAGCACGGCATGACCGTCGGCGAGCTGGCGAAGTACTTCGCCGCGGAGCTGCTGCCTGCCGAGGGCGTGCGGCTGGCGGACCTGCAGGTGGTGCAGACCGAGGGGTGGCGCCGGGACACGTTCTTCGCAGGCACCGGGCTGACCTGGACGCCACCGAGCCCGAACATGCCGACGGCGGACACCGCGCTGGTCTACCCCGGCACAGGCATGTTCGAGGGCACCGTGTTCTCCGAGGGACGCGGCACGACGCGGCCCTTCGAGATCATCGGCGCGCCCGGCATCGACTGGCGATGGCGGGACGAGCTGACCGCGCTGGGACTCGCTGGCGTGCGGTTCCGGGAGACCTACTTCGTCCCGACGTTCGGCAAGTTCGTCAACCAGACCTGCGGCGGGGTGCAGCTCACGGTCACCGCCCCGGCCTCGTTCGACGCCATCCGCACGGCGGTGGCCATGCTCGTCACGGCCAAGAAGCTGCACCCGGACCGCTTCGGCTGGCGCGCGGACAACGGCATCGACAAACTCACCGGCTCGGACCGGTTGCGGACGATGGTCGACCGCGGGGCGGGGGTGGACGAGATCGTCGGGTCCTGGCAGGCGGAGCTCGACGAGTTCACCGCCCGCCGGCGGCCGCACCTGCTCTACTGGTGAGGCCGGCGTGCGAACGGGCAAACTACTGGTCGCGGCGGTGCTGACCGTTTCCGCCCTCACCGTCCCCGGAGCGAGTACCACCATCACCGAACAGGCCCACACCGGGCGGATCGACCGTCCGCAGTACGAATTCGCACCGGCCGACACGGTGCTGCGCCCGGGCGCGCCCGGCGAGGTGGGGCTCGATCCGGCGCCGCTGCTGGCCGCCGAGCAGTTCCTGACCGACTGGGCCGAACCGGACCCGGCCTCCGGGCACCCTCACTTCTCCGGCGCGGCCGGGATCCTGGCGCACGACGGCGTGATCGTCGAGGAGACCGCGACCGGCGGAGCGCTCCGGTACGCCGACGTCGCGGGCGCCGAACTCCCGCCTGACCAGCAGGTGCCGGTGCGCGCCGACACGATCTTCGACCTGGCCTCGATCACCAAGGTGTTCACGTCCCTCGTGGTGATGCAGCTCGTCGAGGACGGCAGGGTCGCCCTGGATCGGCCGGTCGCCGAGTACCTGCCCGAGTTCGCGGCGAACGGGAAGCAGGCGGTCACCGTGCGGCAGTTGCTCACCCACACCTCGGGGCTGGCCGCCGACCCGCGCCCGTCCCTGTGGGAGGGCTACCCGGACATCCCGTCGCGTCGGAAGGCGGTGCTCGACAGTCCACTGGTGAACCAGCCGGGCACGACCTACCTCTACTCGGACATCAACCTGATGACCCTCGGCTTCCTCGTCGAGCGGGTCGCCGGGCAACCGCTCGACGTCGTGGTGCGGGAGCGGATCACCCAGCCCCTCGGGATGACCGACACGGCGTTCAACCCGCCCGCGGAGAAGCTCGGCCGGATCGTGGCCACCGAGTTCCAGGCCGATCCACCACGCGGCATGGTGCGCGGCCAGGTCCACGACGAGAACGCGTGGGCGCTGGGCGGGGTGTCCGGTCACGCCGGCATCTTCTCCACGGCGCCGGATCTGGCGGTGCTCGCGCAGACGATCCTCAACGGCGGCGCCTACCGGGGCGCGCGCATCCTGCACCCGGAGACCGTGCGGGACATGCTGACCGACTACAACCAGGAGTTCCCCGGTCACGCGCACGGCCTCGGGTTCGAGCTGGACCAGCAGTTCTACATGGGCGCGCTGTCCGCGCCCACCACCGCGGGGCACACCGGTTTCACCGGCACGTCGCTGGTCATCGATCCGGTGTCCCGGTCGTTCGCGATCCTGCTGACCAACCGCGTTCACCCGACCCGCGACTGGGGTTCGATCAACCCGGCCCGCGAGAAGTGGGCGAGCTCGCTGGCCGGAGCGAGGTGAACCGGGGCCGGCTGTAGGCACAATTGCCCGCGGCCGGACAGGTGATCTTTCGGCGCGCGGGCACCCACCGTGCATCCGGGTGGTGTGCCACCAGCCAGTGCCAACGAATTTCGGACACTCGCGTCCGTCACGGACAGCTACCGAACGGCTGCTCCATTCGTACTTAAAGTGCGCAGAGCCGCGTCATACGATCGTGGCGGGGAAGTCCCTATCACTGAGACGCGAGCGGGAGCCACCGACGATCGTCGGCTGTTTCGGGAACCATAGGAAGTTGCCAAGTCGTTAACTTGATGACGTTAACAACCACGACGTAGTTGGCGACTTTCCGGGCAACTGAGTCACCGCAGCTCGGCCGTGCAGGGGCGGGCGAGTTGCGATCATCCCTAAGGATGTGGGTAATCTTGTCTCAAATGCCTACGGTTGGTAAGTTTCCCACGGAAACGGATACCGATTCCGTGACGGGACAGGCACCGAACGAGACCGGTTCGGTCGTACGCGAGTCCGAGACCAGTCCCCTGGTCCGGATTCGGTCGCTGCTGCCCGGTCTGGCCAGGGCGGAACAGCGCGTAGCCAAGGTCGTCCTCGATGCCCCGTCTGCAGTAGCGCGCCGGTCGATCACCGAGGTGGCCCTCGCGGCGAACACCAGCGAAACCACGGTGACCCGGTTCTGCAAGGCCGTTGGGGTCGGCGGGTACCCGCAGCTGCGGATCGCGCTGGCCGCCGACACCGCCCGTTCGGAAGCGCGGTCGGCGCGCAACCTGGGCGGCGAGATCGCCGTGGACGACGACCTGGCCGCCGTGGTCGGCAAGGTCAGCTTCGCCGACGCGCGCGCCGTCGAGGAGACCGCCGACCAGCTCGACATCGCGACCCTGCAGCACGTGATCGAACTGCTCGCCAACGCCGGGCGCACCGACGTCTACGGCGTGGGCGCGAGCGCGTTCGTCGCCGCCGATCTGCAGCAGAAGCTGCACCGCATCGGCCGCGTGTGTTTCGCCTGGTCGGACACGCACATCATGCTGACCTCGGCCGCCGTGCTGGGCGCAGGCGACGTCGCGATCGGCGTCTCCCACACCGGCGCGACCACCGACACCGTCGAGGCGCTGCGGGTGGCCCGCGAGCACGGCGCGACCACCGTGGCGCTGACCAACTTCCCGCGCTCGCCGATCACCGAGGTCGCCGACTACGTCCTGACCACGGCCGCCCGCGAGACGACGTTCCGCTCGGGCGCGACCGCGAGCCGGATCGCCCAGCTCACGGTCATCGACTGCCTGTTCATCGGGGTCGCGCAGCGCCACATGGAGACCGCGTCCGCCGCGTTGGAAGCCACTCGCGACGCCGTCGGCGGTCACCGCCTCGGCGTGCGACCGGACGGCCGGAGGCGTCCGCGAGAGACCGGAAAGTGAGCACGAAGGAAACGGTGAGACGCATGATGACGGTGCCGAGTCAGGTGGTCCACGTCGATTCCCCGACCGAGCAGCGCAACCCCCGCACCACCGAGATCGACCGGATGTCGACCCTCGGCATCCTGACCATGATCAACGACGAGGACCGCCTGGTCCCCGATGCGGTCGCCAAGGTCCTGCCCGAGCTGGCGGACGCGGTCGATCATGCGGTGGAGGCGCTGCGCACCGGCCATCGTGTGCACTACGTCGGCGCCGGCACGTCCGGCCGGCTGGCGACGCTGGACGCCGCCGAGCTCGTTCCCACGTTCAACGTGCCGTCCGACTGGTTCGTCGCGCACCACGCGGGCGGCGACCGGGCGCTGCGCGAAGCGGTCGAGAACGCCGAAGACGACGCTGCCGCGGGCGCGGCGGAAATCTCGGCTTCGGTGCGGGCAGGCGACTTCGTGCTGGGCCTGACCGCGTCCGGCCGCACCCCGTTCGTGATCGGCGCGCTGCAGGCGGCCGCGCGGCTCGGCGCGGCGACCGGTCTGGTCTCGGGCAACGCGCGTGCGGACAGGCCGGCCGGGGTCGACGTGTTCATCTCGGTGGACACCGGCCCGGAGGTGATCGCGGGGTCGACGCGGATGAAGGCGGGGTCGGCGCAGAAGATCCTGCTGACCGCCTTCTCGACGGCCACGATGATCAAGCTCGGCCGCACGTACTCGAACCTGATGGTCAGCCTGCGCGCCACCAACGCGAAGCTGCGCGGCCGGACGCTGCGGATCCTCAGCGAGGCGACGGGCGTGAACGAGCGGGAGGCCGCCGAAGCCCTGGCGGAGGCGAACGGTGACCTGAAGGTCGCGCTGGTGCACCTGCTGTGCGGGGTGGACGCGGCGACGGCGGCCGACATGCTGGCCGCGAACGGCGGGCACGTGCGGGAGGCGCTGCTCGCCTGCGCGACGACCTGAGGTCGCGCAGTCCCGGGGAGGTGCGCAGGGAGCGTCGCACTTCCCCGGAATTGCGCGACTACGAGCGCTTGACGACGGCCCGCGCACGGCACCGCGATGTGTTGCCCGAAGTGGACGTGTGCACAACACGGACCGTCTCGCAACTGATCAACGGATGCTGCTGACGAGGCGGCTCAGCCGGCCGCGTCGACGATGCTCTTGGCCACCCGCGCTCCGTGAACGAAGCGACCGGCGATAGGCCGGGCGCGCGCCAACCCCGAAAATTCCGCGACCAGGGCGCACGCGGGTGCTACCGACTGCGCACCACGCCCCGCGTCCCCGTGACGCGACCGCCGGAGCGGCTCAGCCGGCCGCGTCGGCGATGCTCTTGGCCTCCCGGGCGCCCGCTTCCAGCGCTTCACACACGAAGAGGAGCCACGAGCGCACGCCGTCGGGGCTCCCGGTCGCGAAGGCTGCCGCCGCCTCTTGGTACCGGGCGGCCCGGCGGAAGAAGGCGACCTCGGGGACGCTCAGGCCCTTCGGGTCGACCCCGGTCGCCGTCATGGTCAGGCGAGCCGCGGCGCGGGCCAGCACGCCGTCCGCCGTGCCGAAGGGCCGCAGGCTGAGCAGCTCGCCGTGCACGACGGCGGTCAGCACGGGGCCCGGCACCGACGTCGCGCCCGTGACCAGCTGCGTCAGGAGGTCCAGGCGGGTGCCGGCGGCCGGGTCGGGGCGGCCCAGCGCGTCCTGGTCGTCGACGAGATCGGCCGCGGCCAGGACGTGCATCCGGGCCAGCGCCTGCCGCGGGGCGCGGCGCCACGTCGGCAGCAACGACTCGCTCGCCTCGGCGACCCGCAGCGCGCCGGCCAGGATCGGGTCCTTCACCTCGGCGTCGGCCGGGATTTCCGGGTCCGCGCCGTCGAGCGCGGCCGACGCCCGGGCGCCCCGGACGGACGCCTCGGCGGCGGTGGCCGAGCCGCCGCGCAGGTTCACCGGGAGCCGGTGCACGGCGAAGACCGCGTCCTGCGCCTTCTTCACCGCTTCGGCCACGCCCTCCAAGTCGAGCAGTGGCGCCAGTGGGTCGCTCATGCGTCCAGCACCTGCCCCTCGCGCCGGATCACCGGCGGCTGCTTCGACCAGGCGAAGTTGATCCACCGGTCCGTGCGGCGCCACACGTATTCGCACTTCACCTCTGACCAGGGCTTTTCGTACACAACCGCGCAGCGCACGTCCGCCACGTGGTCCGCGCAGAAGTCACGCACCAGCTTGAGCGTCGCGCCGGTGTCGGCGACGTCGTCGGCCACCAGGACCTTCGCTCCAGTCAGGTCGACGGCGTTCGGCACCGGCGGCAGCATGACCGGCAGTTCGAGCCGCTCGCCGACGCCGGTGTAGAACTCGACGTTCATGACGTGCAGGTTCTTCACGTCGAGCGCGTAGCCGAGCGCGCCGGCGACGAACAACCCGCCGCGGGCGATGGACAGGATCACGTCCGGCTCGTAACCGCTGTCCGCGACCTGTTGGGCGAGCTCCCGGCTGGCCGAACCGAACAACTCCCAGGTGAGCTCTTCCCGCTCAGCCACTCGGACCTCCTTCGACGCGTCCCCGCGAGCATATGAGGGGGCGATCCGGGCCCCCGAACCCAGGCCGAGTGGCCCGCGCCACATCCCTCGCGTGCGGTGATCGACGCGGGACGTGCCGCGAGGTGCTGCGCTCTTTCGTCACGGGGGCTAACGTCGCTACCGTGCATCCGGCGTCAGCCAGTGATGAGTGACTTCAGGAGGCCGTGCACCATGACAGAGCAGTCCCCCGCGCTGGACAACCTGCTCACCGAGAACCGGACGTTCCCGCCGACCGACGAGTTCGCGGCGCAGGCCAACGCGAAGGCCGATTGGTACGACAAGGCCGACGCCGACCGCGAAGCGTTCTGGGCCGAGCAGGCGGAGCGGCTGCACTGGGACACCAAGTGGTCCCAGGTCCTCGACTGGTCGGGCGCGCCCTTCGCGAAGTGGTTCGTCGGCGGCAAGCTGAACGTCGCGTACAACTGCGTCGACCGGCACGTCGAGTCCGGGCACGGTGAGCAGGTCGCCATCCACTGGGTCGGCGAGCCGGGCGACACCCGCGACATCACCTACGCCCAGCTCAAGGACGAGGTGTCCAAGGCCGCGAACGCGCTGGCCTCCCTGGGCGTCACCTCCGGCGACCGGGTCGCCATCCAGCTGCCGATGATCCCCGAGGCGATCGTGGCGATGCTGGCCTGCGCGCGGCTGGGCGCGATGCACTCCGTCGTCTTCGGCGGGTTCTCCCCGGCCGCGCTGCGCTCCCGGGTGGACGACGCCGAGGCCAAGGTCGTGATCACCTCCGACGGCCAGTACCGCCGCGGCAAGGCCGCCCCGATGAAGACCAACGTCGACGAGGCCCTCGACGGTGCCGCGAGCGTGGAGAAGGTCATCGTCGTGCGCCGCACCGGCGAAGAGGTCCCCATGGGCGAGCGGGACGTGTGGTGGCACGAGTTCGTCGACGGCCAGTCCACCGAGCACACCCCGGAGGCGTTCGACTCCGAGCACCCGCTGTTCATCCTCTACACCAGCGGCACCACCGGGAAGCCGAAGGGCATCCTGCACACCTCCGGCGGCTACCTGACCCAGGTCGCCTACACCCACCACGTCGTCTTCGACCACAAGCCGGGCGAGGACGTCTACTGGTGCACGGCCGACATCGGCTGGGTGACCGGCCACTCCTACATCGTCTACGGCCCGCTGGCCAACCGCGCGACCCAGGTGGTCTACGAGGGCACCCCCAACACGCCGCACGAGGGCAGGCACTGGGAGATCATCCAGAACCACAAGGTCTCGATCTACTACACCGCGCCGACGCTGATCCGCACGTTCATGAAGTGGGGCGAGGACATCCCGGCGAAGTACGACCTGTCCAGCCTGCGCGTGCTGGGCAGCGTCGGCGAGCCGATCAACCCCGAGGCGTGGATGTGGTACCGCGAGCACATCGGCGCGGGCAAGGCGCCGGTCGTGGACACCTGGTGGCAGACCGAAACCGGCTCCATCATGATCTCCCCGCTGCCCGGTGTCACCTCGACCAAGCCCGGTTCGGCGCAGCGCCCGCTGCCCGGCATCTCGGCGAAGGTCGTCGACGACACCGCGACCGAGGTCGGCAAGGGCGGCGGCGGCTACCTGGTGCTGGACAAGCCGTGGCCATCGATGCTGCGCGGCATCTGGGGCGACGACGAGCGCTTCCGCGAGACTTACTGGTCGCGGTTCGCCGACCAGGGCTTCTACTTCGCCGGTGACGGCGCGAAGTACGACAACGACGGCGACATCTGGCTGCTCGGCCGGGTCGACGACGTCATGAACGTGTCCGGCCACCGCATCTCCACCACCGAGGTCGAGTCCGCGCTGGTCTCGCACCCGACGGTGGCCGAGGCGGCGGTGGTCGGCGCCTCCGACCCGACCACCGGGCAGGGCATCGTCGCGTTCGTGATCCTGCGCGGCGCCGCGGCCGAAGGCGGCGACGAGGCGGTGCAGGAGCTGCGCAACCACGTGGCGAAGGAGATCGGCCCGATCGCCAAGCCGCGGCAGATCATGGTCGTGCCCGAGCTGCCCAAGACCCGCTCCGGCAAGATCATGCGCCGCCTGCTGCGCGACGTGGCCGAGAACCGCCAGATCGGCGACGTCACCACGCTGGCCGACTCCAGCGTCATGGAACTCATCTCCAGCGGCCTGAAGTCCGGCAAGGAGGACTGACGCACGAACAAGGGCCCTGCACCTCGCGGTGCAGGGCCCTTGTCATGGGGACCCGAGGAAGAAGCGGATCAGCCGGTGACGTCCAGGTGGGCCTTCACCGGGGTCGGCTTCGGGGCCTTGCCGTTGGCGTCGGGCTTGTCGCCCGCACCCGAGCCGGCGCCACCGCCGGAGCTGGTCTTCGTCGAGGTCGGCGTGCTCGGCTTCGGCGTGCTGGTGCCGGTCGGCTTGGTGGTCGGGGTCTCGCTGCCGCCGTTGTCGTCGTCGCCCGGCGCGCAGGTGACCGACGCGATGTCCAGCGTCTGCAGGTTGTCGATCTTGATGGAGATCGCGGTGACGGTGATCGAGCCGTCGTCCTTCTTGGTCTGCTTGTTGAGCACGACCGAGAGCAGGCCCGGCACGGCGACCGTGGTGTTGGTCGGCGCGGTCACGTCGAGGGTGATGTCACCGAGCTTCGCCTTGGCCAGCGAAGAGGTGCCCTTGCCGCCCTCGCACTCCGCCTCGATGGCGGTCGCGGTCAGCAGCGGCTTGCCGACGCCGAGGCCGACGTTGACGTCGGCGACGCTGGCGCGCGCCTGGCCAGCGCCCGCCGAGGCGTTGAGCAGCTTGACCTGCGCAAGGCCCGGCACGTTCAGCGAGGCCAGCGACTTCTGCTCGAAGCCCTTCTCGTCGGTGACGTACGGGCTGGGGTCGATGCCGAGGAGGCCCTTGGCGGCGATCGCGTAGGCGGAGTTGACGCCGTCCGAGGTGGTCGTGGTCGCACCGGCGGCCGGCGCGAGCAGCACCGAGGTGGCGAGCGCGGTCGCGAGCACGCCGACGCCGCCGGCCACAGCCTTCTTTCTGGACAAGGAATTCCCTTTCGTGAAATGGAAATGCGAAATGAAGCCGGCGACCCCCGTAGCGCATTCCGGCCGCCGGCGAAGCGGGGAAGAAGCTCAGTTCGTCACGTGATGTTCACGATCGTGCCGAGCGGCAGTTCGACCAGCGCGTCGAGCGCCTCCGTGGGCACCCGGATGCAGCCGTCGCTGTTCGCCTGGCCGACGAAGCTGTTGTTGGGCCAGGTGTGCAAGCCCACCGTGCCCGGACCGCCGCCGAAGGTCTCCAGCGAATCGGAGTGGTAGCTCAGCGGCAGCACGATCGGGCTGTAGGTGTTCTTCGTTTCCTCGATCGAGGCGATGATGTAAGCACGCCCCGCCGGGGTCGGGTGTTCGGCCTTGCCGGTGCCGATCGTCCACTTGCCGATCGACTTGCCGCTCTCCAGGATCTCCAGGCTGAAGGCGGCACGGTCCACATTGACCACGTAGTCGTTCTGCGCGGATTCGGCGGCGCCCTCGCTCAGGTGCACCCAGCCGGACGCGGCGTTCGGCCGGGTCGGCAGCAGGACGTGCACCCAGTCGCCCTGCTCCGCGATCACCGGCACCCACGTCGGCGATCCCATTTGGATGGACGGCAGCTTCGCGATCGCTTTGCCGCCAACGGAGTCGTACACGACCATGTCGGCCTTGGGGTGGATCACGCGGCCTGCCGTCGCGCCGCCGGAGGGCTGCGGGTCGAGCGGGGCGTTCGCGACCGTGGCGAACGTGGTCGCCTCCGGCAGCTGGGTCAGGTCTTCCTGGCTGACCGCGGCCGGCTTCACGCCGTCCTCGTCGCCACCGGAGCACGCCCCGGTGAGCAGTGCCAGGGTCGAGACCCCGGCCACGGCGAGGAGCCGGACCGGGAGCCGTCCGCGGCGCGCAGAACCCGTCTGCGTGCGCGAGCTGCACGTCATGCGCATTACCACAATCCTTGAGGACCTACATCGGACAAGAATTCACCAAGGCGGTCTCCCCCGAAGACATGCGGCACCGCAGGTGCGCCTTGGGCCTTATTGCTATCAGGACCCCCCTAGGTGATCAAACTCCCGGGTGACGGGGGTCGATTAGGGAGAGCAGGGCAAATGCTGCATTTGCCGAGGTCGCGCGAAAAACGAGATACACCCGATCGGGTACAGATAAGTAACACCCACTTCGACCTGCCCCATCGAGCGACATCGCTTCCTCACCCTGGCGGGTGATGGCGGCAGCGTATCGGTCCCTCCGGACGCGGCGCCCCGGGGGTACGTGGAAGTAGGTAGCGGGAGACAATCGCCGGGCACCCCAGCGAGCGGCTATCGAACGCCTGTTCTAGAATTCGGGCCGACGTAGCCGGACCCCACGAGAGGGAGACCGCAGCACCGATGAGCTTGGACACCACGACCACCCCGCAGGAGCAGGACACCCCCGTCACGCCGGCGCCGGTCACGGACGACTCCGCAGCCGCTCCCGCTTCCGCCGCCCCCTCCGCCGAAAGCGAGGAAGCCAAGCCCAAGCGCGGCCGCCCGAAGGCCTCCGCGGCGAAGAAGACCCGCACCGTCGAGCTCACGCTCACCGTCACCGGCACCGCCGACGGCGAATGGCAGGCCGAGCTCAAGCACGGCTCCAAGTGGGTCGCGCAGGGCCTGAAGATCCCGGCCTCGGCCGTGTCCCGCGCGGCCAAGGAGCTGCACGAGGACCTGTCGACCCCGATCGACGAGGTGATCAACGCCGCCGTCGAGCAGCAGAAGGCCAAGGTCGCCGCGCTGGAGGCCGAGCTGGAGCAGGCCAGGCAGGCCCTCGCCGAGCTCGACGCCTGACCGAGGCCGCCGGAACCGATCGCCGTCGGGCGATCCCCAGACCCGCCGGGGCGGATGTCCATCGATCAGGCATCCGTCCCGGCGTTCTTTTCCCACCCGCCACTTTCCGCGTACCATCTGTATACAACGTGTATGGAGGGAGCCCCGGATGCCGGCGACGAACAAGCCCGCCCAGTCCGGGCGGGCGAAGGCCTACGACTACCTGAAGAACACCGTGCTGGCAGACCCCGACGCCGAGGGCGGCTTCATCAGCGAACAGGAGGTCGCCGAGCGCGTCGGCGTCTCCCGCACCCCGGTGCGCGAGGCGTTGCTGCAGCTCGCGGCCGAGGAACTGGTGCAGCTCGTGCCCAACCGGGGCGCGTACATCGCGCCGCTGACCGGGCGCGACCTGCGGGACCTCGTCGAACTGCGCGGGCTGCTCGAGCGGTTCGCGGCCGAGCGGGTCATGGCGGACGGCACCGTGCCGTGGCGGGCCATGCAGAAGGTCCTCGAACAGCAGGAACGCTGCGACGACCCGGCGTCGGCCAAGGAGTTCATCGAACTCGACGCGCACTTCCACACGCTGCTCGTCGAGGCCGCGGGCAACTCGATGCTGAGCCGGACCTACACCGCGCTCCGAGCCCGGCAGGTGCGTGCCGGGCTCGTCGCGCTGCGGCGGTCAGGCACCCGGCACGCGGAGGTCATCCACGAGCACCAGGCCATCGTGACCGCACTGGCCAACGGTGAGGTCGAGGCGGCGCTGGCCGCCATCGACGACCACCACGCCCAGACGTTGAAGCATCAGCTGACGACCACCTGAGTCTCGTCGCGGGCCTCCCGCGCGAGGGCGATGCCGACGGCGCTGACCACCGCGGTCACCACCACGTACAGCGCGAGCGCGACCCAGCTGTCGAAACCGGCCAGCAGCGACGTGAACAGCAGCGGCGCGATGGCGCCGCCGATCACGCCGGCGAGCGTGTAGGCCAGCGAGCTGCCGGTGTAGCGCAGGCGCTCGGTGAACTGCTCGGTGATCAGCGCGGCCTGCGGCCCGTACAGCGCGGCATGGATGACGAGCGCGATCACGATGCCGACCAGCAGCAGGCCGAACGAGCGGCCGGACACCAGCGGGAAGAACACGAACGGCCAGATCGCCGCGGCGATGGTCGCGAAGAGGTAGAGCTTGCGGCGGTTCATGCGGTCCGACAGGGCGCCGAACGCCGGCATCAGGACGAGCTGGCCTGCGGACCCGATCATCACCGCGGTGAGTCCCTGGCTGCGGGACATGCCCAGCTCCTGGGTCATGTAGGTCAGCACGAAGACGGTGAACAGCGCATACAGCACGTCGGGGCAGACGCGGACGAAGATCGCGGCCAGCAGGGCCCGGCGCTCGTACTTGAAGACCTCGGAGATCGGCGCGCTGGGCCGCTCACCGCTCTCCGCGATGCGCTTGAAGACCGGGGTCTCCTCCAGCTTGAGCCGGATCCACAGGCCGAACGCGACGAGCACGGCGGACAGCAGGAACGCCACGCGCCAGCCCCACGAGTCGAACTGCTCCTCGGTCAGCAGCAGGGCCAGCAGCGCGAGCACACCGTTGGCGAGCAGGTTGCCGGCAGGCGGGCCCACCTGGGCGGCGGAGGCCCAGAACCCGCGCTTCTTCGGATCACCGAACTCGCTGGAGAGCAGCACCGCGCCGCCCCACTCACCGCCGATGCCGACGCCCTGAGCGAAGCGCAGCAGGACCAGCAGCACCGCCGCCGTGCCGCCGATCGCGGAGTGGGTCGGCAGGACGCCGATGAGGAAGGTGGCGATGCCGGTGAGCAGCAGCGTGATCACGAGGACGCGCTTGCGGCCGAGCACGTCGCCGAGTCGGCCGAAGACGAACCCGCCGAGCGGGCGGGAGAGGTAGCCGACGGCGTAGGTGGAGAACGCGGCCATCGTGCTGACCAGCGGGTCGCCCGCCGGGAAGAACTGGTGTCCGAACACGGTGGCCGCGGCCACTGAGTAGGCCGCGAAGTCGTACCACTCCAGCGACGTGCCGGACAGGCTGGCCAGGAAGGCACGCCGTAGCGATGCCCTGTCCACGGTCGGCGTTACCGAGGTCATTGCTCACATCCTGATCTCTTCGGTGCCACGATGCTGTAATACTCGTTGTATACAACCTGCATGCGCAACCCCTCGCAGGTAAGAACTGGGTTACCCGAAATTACGGAGGACGACATGCCGACGCTGAGCTTCGACCTGCCCGACGGCACGACGGTGACCACTCCGGTGACGACCCTGCTGAACGCCGGGTATGCGGGCCGCGACCAGGCCGACGTCGCCGCGCACGTCGCCGAACTGGCCGAGCTGGGCGTGCCGGCGCCGAAGGTCACGCCGGCGCTGTACCCGGTCGCCCCGTACCTGGCCGCCCAGACCGACGAGGTGCCCGCCCAGCACGGCCGCACGTCCGGCGAGGCGGAGTGGGCGCTGGTGATCACCGCCGAGGGTGTGTTGCTCACCGTCGCGTGCGACCACACCGACCGGGAGCTCGAGGTGCACGGCGTGGCGTGGAGCAAGAACGCGGCGCCGGACGTGCTGGGGCGCAAGGCGTGGCGGCTGGACGACGTGGCGGACCGGCTGGACTCGCTGACGCTGCGCGGCTGGGCGGACGGGCAGCTGATCCAGGACGGCACGCTCGCCGAGCTGCTGACGCCGCAGCACTGGCTCGACGTGCTGCGCGAGCGCGGACTTTACGAGCCGGGGGTGGTGCTGATCTCCGGAACCATCCCGATGGTGCCGGGGGTGAACCAGTTCGCCGGCGAATGGCGGGTCGAACTGGGCGACCCGGCGACCGGCAACACGATCGAGGCGGCCTACCGCGTCCGGCGGTTGCCGGAGGTGATCGGCTGACCGGCGCTCGGCCGCGCATCGACTGCTTTGTGAAGACCTAGCGCCGCCCTGCGCGTGGCATCCCTCGATCGCCGCGGGCGCGCGGCTGCGCGCAGGCGCGATGGCTCCCTGTCGGCGGGCGCGGGCGGCCGCCGGGCGCCAAGAACGGCGGGGCACCCCCTCCCCGCCGGCGCGTTCAGGGGCGCGCCGGCAGGGACCTCAGCCGCGCAACCTGGTGTTGAGCCGTGCGGCTTGGCGGGTCAGGTGGTCGCGCTCGGCGAGGTTCGTGGCCTTCGCGGCGGCCTCCGCGTACAACCGGGCGGCGCTCGCCAGGTCACCATCGCGTTCGTGCAGGTACGCCGATACCGCGGCGTACCGCGGCAGTCCTTCGTCCAGGGACGCGAGTTCCGCCAGGCCCGCGCGTGGGCCGTCCGCCTCGCCGACCGCGACCGCCCGGTTCAGGCGCACCAGCGGGCTGTCGGTCAACCGCACCAGCTCGTCGTACCACTCGACGATCTGCACCCAGTCGGTCTCCTCCGCAGTGGGCGCGTCGGCGTGCAGGGCGGCGATCGCGGCCTGCGCCTGGAACTCGCCGAGCCGGTCACGGGCCAGCGCCGCCTGCAGGATCTCCACGCCCTCCGCGATCAAGCGGGTGTCCCACCGGCCGCGGTCCTGCTCGGCGAGCGGCACCAGGCTGCCATCGGGCGCGGTCCGGCTCGCGCGGCGGGCGTGGTGCAGCAGCATCAGGGCGAGCAGCCCGGCCACCTCGGGGTGGTCGATCACCGCCGCGAGCTGGCGGGTCAGCCGGATCGCCTCGGCGGCCAGGTCGACGTCACCGGAGTACCCCTCGTTGAACACCAGGTAGAGCACGCGCAGCACGGTGGCGACGTCGCCGGGCTGGTCGAAGCGCACCCCGGAGACCGTCCGCTTGGCGCGGCTGACGCGCTGCGCCATCGTCGCCTCCGGCACCAGGTACGCGGCGGCGATCTGCCGGGTGGTCAGGCCGCCGACCGCGCGCAACGTGAGCGCGACCGCGGACGACGGGGTCAGCGACGGGTGCGCGCACAGGAAGTACAGCTGGAGCGTGTCGTCCACGCCGACGGCCTGCCCCGGTTCCGGCTCCTCGTCGACGATGTCCTCACGACGGCGCCGGGCCGCGTCCGCCCTGGTCGCGTCGAGGAACTTCCGCCAGGCGACAGTGACCAGCCAGCCCTTCGGATCGCGCGGCGGGTCGGCAGGCCACACGCGCAACGCCTCGACCAGCGCCTCCTGCACCGCGTCCTCGGCCGCCGCGAAGTCGGCTCCGCGGCGGACGAGGATCGCGAGCACAGTCGGGGTGAGACCACGGAGCAGGGCCTCGTCCACCGCGGGGGTCATTCCGTGACGGTGGGCGGCTCGGCGAGGAAGGGGCGCAGCTCGAGCCATTCGTGGATCGGCTTGCCGCCCGCCCCGGGTGCGGCCGACAGTTCGCCGGCCAGCTCCAACGCACGCTCGTGGCTGTCCACGTCGATCACCATCCAGCCCGCGATCAGGTCCTTGGTCTCCGGGAACGGGCCGTCGGTCACCGGCGGACGACCCTCCCCGTCGTAGCGCACCCACGTCCCCTCCGGAGCCAGCGCCTGACCGTCGACGAACTCACCGGTCTCCTCCAACCTGGCCGCGAAAACCCGCATGTACTGCACGTGCGCGGTGACCTCCTCCGGCGTCCACTGATCCATCGGCACGTCGTTGACCGCCGCCGGAGCGCCGCGGTAGTGCTTGAGCAGCAGGTACTTGGCCATGATCTTCTCCTCGGTGTGGTACGGCCCATTGTGGCCGCGTACCAACCGGGGACGGAGCCGTTTCCGGCATCTCGACACCGACGCGCGAACTTTTTTTTCCGGCAGACCGCTGCGGTTTAGGCAAGACTCAGCTAATGCGGGAAACCGGCCCCGGGGTGCTTCAATGACCACGTGACCGAGACGAAGGACGCCGCCGAGGCGCACGCGCACGAACCCCACGGCGAGAGCCTGGGCAGCAGGCTGAACTGGCTGCGCGCCGGGGTTCTCGGGGCCAACGACGGGATCGTGTCGGTCGCCGGGCTCGTCGTCGGCGTCGCAGGCGCGACCACCGACCACGGCGCCATTCTGATGGCCGGAATAGCCGGACTGGTCGCGGGCGCGCTTTCCATGGCGGGCGGGGAATACGTTTCGGTGAGCACCCAGCGCGACACCGAGCAGGCCGCGCTCAAGCTGGAAAAACAAGAACTGAAGACGATGCCGGAGGCCGAGGAGCGGGAGCTCGCCGACATCTACGAGGACAAGGGCCTGTCCCGCGAGCTCGCCGAGCGGGTGGCCCGCGAGCTGTCGCAGAAGGACGCGCTCGCCGCCCACGCGGAGGCCGAGCTCGGCATCGATCCCGACGAGCTGACCAACCCGTGGCAGGCCGCGTGGGCGTCGTTCGTGTCGTTCTCAATCGGCGCGCTCATCCCGCTGCTGGCGATCGCGCTGCCGCCCACGTCGTGGCGGGTGTGGACGTGCGCGATCGCCGTCGTCGCGGGCCTCGCGCTGACCGGGTACACCAGTGCCCGGCTCGGCAGCGCCGGGCCGGGCCGGGCGGTGGCGCGCAACGTGGGCGTCGGCGCGCTGACCATGCTGGTCACCTACTACGTCGGCACGCTGTTCGGCATCACCGCCGGCTAGCGCGGAACGCGGTAGCGGATGTGGGTGGCCTCGGGCGTGTCGATCACCTCGGGGATCCCCAGCTCGATCCGCGCGGGCAGTACGTCGAACAGCCTGCGGCCGCCGCCGAACAGCACGGGGATCTGGTGGATCTGCACCTCGTCCAGCACGCCCGCCTCGATCGGCCGCTGCCCGGTGTACGCGCCGATGACGTGCACCCGGCGGTCTCCGGCGGCCGCCTTCGCCCGTGCCATCGCCTCGACGATGCCGTCCGCGTAGGTCATCAGCGGGTAACCGGCCACGTCCGGGCCGGGCGGCCGGTGGCTGGGCACGAAGATCGGGACGCCCATGCCCCCGTGGTCGCCACCCCAGTGATCGACCTGCTCCGCGGTCCGGCGCCCGCTGACGACCGCACCGGCCGCGCTGATCCGGTCCATCAGCTCGGCACTGGGACCGGATTGGCGTGGTTCGAAGTCCGGGGTGAACGCCCATTCGTGCAGGCGCATGAAGCCGTCGCCGCCGGGGTTTCCCGGTCCGTCGTTCGGGCCGGGCGGATTCGACCGGCTAGCGCACGCCCGACATCAGTTTCCGCACGAACGGGCTGATCAGCGCCAGCACCACACCGATCACGACGGCGACCCCGCCGACGATGCCGAAGTACGACGCCTCGTGGTCGGTGCCGTAGTACTCGGCCAGCGAGCCGGACAGCGCGGTGCCCAGTGAGACCGACAGGAAGTTCAACGCGACCATCTGCGTGCGGAACGCGTCCGGCGCCAGCTTCGTCGACAGGGACAGGCCGACCGGCGACAGCATCAGCTCCGCGACGGTGAACACCAGCAGGATCCCGACCAGCGCGAGCAGTGGCGTGCTGTTTCCGGCGCCGCCCGCGAAGAACAGGAACAGCAGGAACGCCACACCCATCACGGACGTGCCGAGCGCGAACTTGATCGGCGTCGACGGCTGCCGTGAGCCCAGCTTGATCCAGATCGCGGCCAACACCGGCGCGAGCAGCAGGATGAACACCGGGTTGATCGACTGCACCCAGCTCACCGGCATCTCCCAGCCGAACAGGTCGCGGTCCAGCCGCTGGTCCGAATACACCGCGACCACCGTGAACTGCTGCTGGTAGAGCGCGAAGAACGCGGCGCTGGCGATGAACATCGGGATGAACGACAGCACCCGCCGCCGCTCGATGGCGGTGATCTTGCTGCTGCTCAGGATCACCGTGAAGTAGACGACCGACGCGATGCCGACGATCCACACGACCACGTCGGACAGGTTGGCCGCGGTGACGATCCCGCTCAGCACGGCCGCCACGATGACGGCGACCAGCACCAGTAGCACCCCGCCGATCGCGGGCCGCCGCTGCGCGGGCAGCGGGTTGGGCACCTCGCGCGCGGTGTCGGGCAGGTTGCGCCGGAAGATCGTGTACTGGGTCAGGCCGATCGCCATGCCGATCGCGGCGAGCCCGAACCCGAGGTGGAAGCCGACTTCGCTCTGCGCGAGCCCGGTGAGCAGCGGGCCGACGAACCCACCCAGGTTGACGCCCATGTAGAAGATCGTGAAGCCGGCGTCGCGCCGCTCGTCCTTCTCGCCGTAGAGCGTGCCGACGACCGCGGTGGCGTTGCCCTTCAACCCGCCGCTGCCGATTGCGACGCACACCAGGCCGACGCCGATCCCCAGGAAACCGGGCAGGAACGCGAGGCTGATGTGCCCGATCATGATCAGCACGGCGCTGTAGAACAGCGTGCGCTCGGACCCCAGCAGGCGGTCGGCGACCCAGGCGCCCACGATCGTGGACAGGTACACGAGACCGCCGTAGGCCCCGACGATGCTGGTGGCGGTGGCCTCCGGCATCGCGAGGCCGCCCTCGGCGACCGAGTAGTAGAGGTAGATCGGCAGGATGCCGAGCATCCCGTAGTACGAGAAGCGTTCCCACATCTCGACGCCGAACAGGTTCGCGAGCCCGATCGGGTGCCCGAAGAACCGGGTGTCGCGCTTCGCCTCGGTGGAGGTCGTCACTGCCCCGCCCTTTTAAGGTCTAGACAACGTTGGCGAGTGACATGCTACGACTCCTGTTGGGCATCATGTTACCGGCCCGTAAGGTACGATGGTTCATGGTGCGCCGGGAAGTCTGGTCGGCAAAACTCGGTCCGACCGATCCCGGAGGAGCCTCCAGTGGGCCAGCCGCGTCGCCCCGCCAGCGAATTCGTGCGTTACCTGCGCACCGAGACCACCGGCGGGATGATCCTGCTCGCCGCCACCGCCATCGCCCTGATCTGGGCGAACTCGCCGATCGGCGAGTCCTACCGCGTGGTGCGCGACTTCCACGTAGGCCCGCACCTGCTGCACCTGAACCTGTCGATCGGCGACTGGGCGAAGGACGGCCTGCTCGCGCTGTTCTTCTTCGTCGCCGGGCTCGAACTCAAGCGCGAGCTGGTCGTCGGCGAGTTGTCGCAGCTCAAGAAGGCCGTGCTGCCGATCATCGCGGCCATCGGCGGGATGATCGTGCCCGCCGTGGTCGCCCTGCTCGTCGGCGACGGCGCGGAGGGCATGGAACGCGCGTGGGCGATCCCGACCGCGACCGACATCGCGTTCGCGCTGGGTGTGCTCGCCCTCACCGCGTCGAACCTGCCGAGCAGCGCGCGCGTTTTCCTGCTGTCCCTGGCGGTCGTCGACGACCTGGGCGCGATCATCCTCATCGCCGTGTTGTTCACCACGTCCTTCAACCTGGTCGCCGCGCTGGTCGCGGTCGCCGCGCTCGCGCTGTACGCGTTCCTGCAGCACAAGCGGGTGCGGGCGTGGTGGATCTACGTGCCGCTCGCGGTCGTCGTGTGGGTCGCGGTGCACTCGGCGGGCGTGCACGCCACGATCGCCGGCGTCGCGCTCGGCCTACTCACCCGCGTGCGGCCGGACCCGGGCGAGGAGCACGCGCCCGCGATCCGACTGGAGCACCGGCTGCAGCCGTGGTCGGCGGCGGTGGCCGTGCCGGTGTTCGCGCTGTTCGCGGCCGGTATCGCGGTCAGCGGCGACTCGCTCGGCCGCGTCTTCACCGAAGCCGTGCCGCTCGCGGTGTTCCTCGGTCTGGTGGTCGGCAAGCCGGTCGGGATCTTCGGCGCCTGTTTCGCGGCGGTGAAGCTGCGGCTCGCGGAGAAGCCGCGCGGGGTCGGCTGGCGGGACATCGCGGCGTTGTCGCTGCTCGGCGGCGTCGGGTTCACGGTGTCGCTGCTGATCGCAGACCTCGCGCTGGATGGCGCGACGAGTGAGCTGGCCCGCACGGCGGTGCTGCTGGCCTCCGCTGTGTGCTCGCTGACCGGCGCGGCGGTGCTGCTGCGGCGCAACAAGGTACACGCCGCAGCGGAGGACTAACCGCGCCCCGTGCTGGGTCTTCTGGCACGATGACCCCCGTGAGCAGCCAGGAGCACGAACGCAACGGTCGGGATGCCCACGGGGCCGTGCCCTACATCCCGCTGAGCCCGGAGGCCGAGTCCGCGTCCGACGGCCAGTCGATCGGCAGCCTTGTCAGCCAGGCCACCCAGCACCTGTCCACGCTGGTCAGAGCCGAGGTCGAGCTGGCGAAGTCCGAGGTGATGGGCGAGGTCAAGAAGGGCGCCAAGGGCAGCGTCTTCTTCATCGTCGCCGGGGTGATCGGGCTCTACAGCTCGTTCTTCTTCTTTTTCTTCCTCGGCGAGCTGCTGTCCGAGTGGCTCAAGCGGTGGGCCGCGTTCGGCATCGTGTTCCTGCTGATGCTGCTGGTCGCGGGGCTGTTCGGCCTCCTCGGCTACCGCAAGGTCAAGAAGATCAGGGCGCCGGAGCGCACCATCACCAGCGTCAAGGACACGGCCGCGGCCCTCAAGCCGCGCCGGGACACCGTCCCCGAACACAGCTGAACCGCTCAGGCGCGACCATGACGCCGCCCGACCCGTCCATCGTCCGGATCGACGGGCCGTGGGCGCACCGCGACGTGTCCGCGAACGGCATCCGGCTGCACGTCGCCGAGGCCGGGCACGGGCCGCTGGTGTTGTTCCTGCACGGCTTCGGGCAGTTCTGGTGGACCTGGCGGCACCAGCTCACCGCCCTCGCCGACGCGGGTTACCACCCAGTGGCGGCCGACCTGCGCGGCTACGGCGATTCGGACAAACCCCCACGCGGCTACGACGCGTGGACGCTCGCCGGTGACGTCGCCGGCCTGGTCCGCGCGCTCGGCGAACGGCAGGCGCACCTGGTCGGGCACGCATGGGGCGGGCTGCTGGCCTGGACGGCGGCCGCGCTGCACCCGCGGGTCGTGGCGTCCGTGACCGTGCTGGGCGGCGCGCACCCGATGGCCCTGCGCAGCGCGATCGGCCGTACCGCGTTCCGGCGCAAGGGGTCCAACCAGGCGCGGGCGCTGGCGCACCTGTTCCGCTTCCAGGTGCCGATGGCGCCCGAGCGGTGGCTCACCGAGGACGACGGCGCCAACCTGGAGGGCCTGCTGCGCGCCTGGTCCGGCCCGCGGTGGACGGCGACGCGGGACTTCGACACCAGTGCCGCGATGTTCCGCGAAGCGGTCCGGATCCCGGGTGTCGCGCACAGCGCGCTGGAGTACTACCGGTGGGCGTTCCGGGCCCAGTTCCGCGGCGAAGGACGCCGGTTCGCGAGCGCGGTGGGCACGCGCGTGGCGTCGCCGGTGCTGCAGATCCACGGCGCCGCGGACCCGTGCGTGCTGCCGGAGACCGCCCGGGCATCCGCCCCGTGGCGCGGCCCGCACTCCGCGCTGGAGGAACTGCCGGACGTCGGTCACTTCCCGCAGCTGGAAGCACCCGCCGAGACGACGAAGGCGCTGCTGGACTTCCTGGCGAAGGCCTGACGCCGGGACTTGCGCGGCGGGGAGTGCGGGCCTCGCGGCCGGGAGCATGGAACTCGCCCGGCCGAACGTGGGACTCGCGGGGCGGAGCGTGGGGCTCGCGGGGTGGTCAGGCGGCGCAGGCTCCGGTGGAGACCCGGGCGCTCAGTGACGGCGCGGACTCGATCACCGGGCGCACCTGGTTGCCGGTCAGCGTGAAGCCGGTGTCGGCGTCCTCGACGGACGCCCCGAACACCACCCCGACGACCTGGCCCTGCGGGTCGACCAGCGGGCCGCCCGAGTTGCCGCTGCGCACCTGCGCCCGCACCGTGTACACGTCGCGGCGCACGGTGCGGGAGTCGTAGATGTCCGGGCCCTGCAACGTGATCTCGTTGCGGATGCGGGCCGGCGTCGCGCGGTACGGCCCGTCCAGCGGGTAGCCGAGGACGATCGCGCTGTCGCCCGCCTTCGCCGGCTCCGGCGCCAGGCGCAGCGGCGTCGCATCCAGGCGGGGCACCGCGAGCACCGCGACGTCCACCTCGGGGTCGAAGTACACGACCCGCGCGGGCAGCCGCCCTGTCGACGTCTCCACCGCGGTCGTCTCGGTGCCCGCCACCACGTGCGCGTTCGTCATCACCCGCTGCGGCGCGATCACGAACCCGCTGCCCTCCAGCGTGCGCGAGCACGACTCGGCGGTGCCCCGGATCTTCAGCACGCTGCCGCGCAACTGCTGCACCACGGCACTGTCCTGGAGCGTCGTGTCCGGCGGCGCGGTGTCGTTGATCTGCGTCTTCTGGAATGGGTCCACAATGGACGGGAACCCGGAGACGTCGAGCAGTTTCCGCAGCTCGCTGGGCAGGCCCTCGGCGGCGGGCGGCATCGCCTTGTCGACCGTGCCGAGCACCGTCGAGTTGTTGATCGCCCGCGCCAGCCCGGGCAGCGCCGCGACACCGGTCAGCGGCACCGCGATCAGCCACGCGACCACGAACACCACAACGGCCTGCACGATCGCGCCCAGCGTCTGGTCGATGCCGGTCAGCTTGTCGGTGTTGAACCGCCGCTTGACCGCGTACTTGAACCGACGGCCCAGCCACACGCCGAGCGTCTCACCGAGCGCGACCAGAAACACCACGGTCGCGACCGCGAAGGCGACCTTGGCGGCCGGGTTCTCGAACATCTCGACGACCCACGGGGCGACGCGGATGCCCAGGATCGCCCCGCCGATCACGCCGACCAGTGCGGGCAACGCGATCACCACGCCCTGGCGCGCGCCGGAGACAGCCGCCACCAGCGCCAGCAGAATGACCAGGACGTCGACCCAGTTCACCGCGTCTCCTCAGTCGGTCGCGAGCAGATGATCGCGCAACGCTACGTCAAGATCCCGGACGTCGCCGCGATCCCACTCACGTGCCCAGCCGCCCAGTTCGAGCAGGACGGTCAGCAGGCCCGCGGTGAACCCCCACACGAACAGGCCGTTCACGGTGAAGGCCGGGCCCTTGTAGGTGGTCCCGGGCCGGCGCACCTGGAACCTGTTCGCCGGATCGGCCAGGTCGGCCAGCGGCACCCTCGCCACGGCCGCCGTCTCCGCCGGGTCGACGGCGTGCACCGGCGACGGCGCGTGCCAGTGGGCGAGCACCGGCGTCACGGCGAACTTGGACACCGGGATGAACAGCTCCGGCAGGATCGCGACCGGACGGACCCCGGACGGATCGACGCCGGTCTCCTCCTCGGCCTCACGCAGGGCGGTGGCGACCGCGTCGTCGTCCTCCGGGTCCGCGCCGCCGCCGGGGAAGGCCACCTGCCCGGCGTGCGAGCCGAGCGTGTCGGCGCGGCGCAGCAACAGCACGTCCGGCCCCCGCTCGCCGTGGCCGAACAGGATCAGCACCGACGCGGCGCGCGTCAACTCGTCCTCGGGCGGGGTGAACCGGGTGAACGCGGTCGAGTCGAGCTTCCCGCTGATCTCGACCAGCGGGCGCAACCAGGCCGGCACCGACTCCGGATCGACGAGCGGCCCCTTCACGACAGCCTCCGCACGACCTCGCGCACCTGCTCAGGATCAGTGAAGGTGGGCGGGCTTTCGATGAAACGGACCTCCCCCGCCGCGGTGACCAGGTAGGACGCCGGCAGCGCCGGGCGCACCTTGAGCGCGCTGCGCACCGGGCCGCTCCCGCCGTCGCCGTCGAACACGGTCGGCAGCCGCACCCCGAGATCGGTCAGGAGCTCCAGCCCGTCGTCCGGCTTGCTCTGCACCTGCACCGTGAGGACCCGCACCGCGCCCGGCTCACTCGCGTACCGCTGGAGCACGGGCAGCTCGGTCCGGCACGGCTCGCACCAGGTGGCCCACACGTTTACCAGCGTCACCTGGCCGGCCAACGCGCTGCCGAGGTCGACGGCGCTCCCGTCGCCGAGGCATTCGGCGCGCACGCCGGCGAGCTGGGCGACCGCGCCGGTGCCGGACGGGCACGGCGCGAGCGCGGCGGCGGCCCTGGCCGCGGTCAGGTCCGGGCCCGCGGCCGGGCGGTCCGAGCGGACCTGCGGCAGCACCGCGACGATCACCGCGAGCACCAGCACCCCGGCGACGAGCGCCCACCTGGTCGCCGTCGTCACTGCTTGGTCACCATCGCGAGCAGGTGGTCCCGCTCCGGGCCCTTGACCAGCTTCGCGGCCTCCTCGAACCCGGTCGGGCCCGTGCCGAAGGAGGGGCAGTCGCGGGCCAGCGGGCACGCGCCGCAGGCCGGTTTGCGCGCGTGGCAGACGCGGCGGCCGTGGAAGATCACCCGGTGCGAGAGCATCGTCCACTCCTTGCGGGGGATCAGCTCGCCGACCTCGTGCTCGACCTTGACCGGGTCCTCCTCCGCGGTCCAGCCCCAGCGGCGCACCAGGCGGCCGAAGTGGGTGTCCACCGTGATCCCCGGCACGTCGAAGGCGTTGCCGAGCACGACGTTCGCGGTCTTGCGCCCGACGCCGGGCAGCGTGACCAGGTCCTCCAGCTTGCCCGGCACCTCGCCGTCGAACCGCTCGACCAGCGCGGCGCCGAGGCCCATCAGCGAGTTCGTCTTCGCGCGGAAGAAGCCGGTCGGCCGGATCAGCTCCTCCAGCTCGGTGCGGTCGGCGCCCGCGTAGTCGGCGGCGGTGCGGTAGCGCGCGAACAGGGCGGGGGTCACCTCGTTGACCCGCACGTCCGTGGTCTGCGCCGACAGCACGACCGCGATCAGCAACTCCAGCGGTGTGGTGAAGTCGAGTTCGCAGTGCGCGTCCGGATACGCGTCGGTGAGGCAACGAAGCATCCGGCGTGCGCGTCTCACGAGTGCGAGGCGGCTCTCCGCGCCCTTGCGAGGGCTGACATGAGACGCATTCGGCACGCCGCTAGCCTACGGAAGCCGACACGCCGGACCCCTGACACCACCCCCGAACCCGTGATGAGCGAGGATCAGAACCGATGACTGTCTGGTTCGTAGTAGCGGTGCCACTCGTGATGATGTTCTTCGCTCTGGCGATGGAACGGGTGGAGAACCGGCTGCGTCACGTCGCGGTCCAGGAGGAAGAGGTCGAGGAGTTCCTGGAGCAGGCCAGGCCGAACGAGGTCAGGGCGCTGTACGGGCACGGCATCGGCCGCGCGCTGGAGCTGTTCCGGCTGCGCCGCCTCGGTGGCCGCGCGGCCAAGATGCGCCCCCGCAAGAGCCGTGGCTGAGGCCCACTGACCTCGACCGATTCAGCGACGATTAGGCTGTCCGTTCGGAGCGAGATCGCCCTCGCCCGGCCGGGCGGTGATCGGTCTGTCCTCGGCGTGCCCTGAGGCGATCTCGTCCGAACGGCCTAGACTGCACGCAAGTGATCGGCGACACGCCCCGGTACGCGGGAGCACGGTCGCCACCGACGAGGAGGCACGAGGTGGACGAGACCCTGGCCCGGGCGGGCATCTTCCAGGGGGTGGAGCCGGCCGCGGCTGAGGCGCTCGCCCAGACCCTGGAGACCGTGGAGTTCCCGCGGGGTCATGTGATCTTCTCCGAGGGTGAGCCCGGCGACAAGCTGTACATCATTCTGTCCGGCAAGGTGAAGATCGGCCGCAAGTCGGCGGACGGCCGGGAGAACCTGCTGTGGATCGCGGGCCCCTCGGACATGTTCGGTGAGCTGTCGATCTTCGACCCGGGTCCGCGCACCTCGACCGCGACGACGGTCACCGAGGTGCGGGCGGTGTCGATGGACCGGCCGTCGCTGCGGAAGTGGATCGCGAACCGGCCGGAGATCGCCGAGCAGCTGCTGCGGGTCATCGCCCGCAGGCTGCGCCGGACGAACAACATGGTCGCCGAGCTGATCTTCACCGACGTCCCCGGCCGCGTGGCGCGCGCGCTGCTGCAGCTGGCGCAGCGGTTCGGCAGCCAGGAGGCCGGCATCCTGCGGGTCACGCACGACCTGACGCAGGAGGAGATCGCGCAGTACGTCGGCGCCTCGCGGGAGACCGTGAACAAGGCGCTGGCCGACTTCGCGCACCGCGGCTGGCTGCGGCTGGAAGGCAAGTCGGTGCTGATCCTGGACCCGGAGCGCCTGGCCCGCCGCGCTCGCTGACACCAGCAAAAACAAAAGAACCGGGCGCCACCCCCGACGTGGCGCACCGGTTCTTTTGCTTTTCGCGCGGGCCATCCCCCGACAGACCGCGCTCCCCGCCCTCCGGTTCCGGCCCCGACCCTTTGCCGGAGGGAGCTATATCTACTTGTCAACCTTGCCACGGCCGGTACCCCGAAATTCAAGGCCGTTCACCCCATAGACGCGCCCGTTGCGGGTTCGTTGCGCGGGTCCGGCGAAAAGTCCTGGGCCGTTACCGAACCGAGACCTGAGCGGGTATTAACTGGTACCCGCGTACCAATATGAGGCATACTGGTACGCGTGTCCCAGACTTCCCTCGCCGACTACCGTGCTGCCCTGACCACGCCGGGCGCGACCCGTCCGATGGTCGCGTCCATCCTGGCGCGCCTGCCGATCGCGATGATCGGCCTGTCCGCGCTCCTCTACGTGCAGCAGGAGATGGGGTCGTTCGCGGTCGCCGGGCTGGTGTCGGCCAGCTCGCTGGTCGGCGTCGCGGTGGGATCGGTCGTGCAGGGCAGGCTGATCGACCGCTTCGGCCCGACGCGGCCGCTGCTGTCCACCGCGGCGATGTTCGCGGTGATCCTGGTGACGCTCGCGCTGGCGATCGAGGCCCACGCGGCGACCCTCGTGCTGGTCGCGCTCGCGTTCGGCATCGGGATCACCGAGCCGATGGTCGGCTCGGCGTCGCGGGCGCTGTGGGGACGCCTGGTGCCCGGCGAGGCGGCACGCAACGCGGCGTACGCCTACGAGGCGATCAGCATGGAGGTGTTCTTCATCCTCGGGCCCGGCCTGGCCGGCCTGCTGGTCGCCGCGCCGTGGCCGGGCACCGGGATGGTCGCGGGCGGCGCGTGCATGGTGGCCGGCGCGGTGTTGTTCGCGCTGAGCCCGGCCGTGCGGGCGTGGGGACCGGCCGGCCGGACCCACCACTCGCTGCTGGGCGCGCTGAGCAGCCCCGGCATGCGGACGCTGGCGCTGGCCGCGCTCGGGTTCGGCGTGGTGATCGGGTTCGTCGAGGTCGCGGTGCCCGCCGCGGCCACCGAGGCCGGGTCGCGGGCGCTCGGCGGCGTGCTGCTGTCGGTGTGGTCGGTCAGCTCGGTCGCGTTCGGTGTGGCGTACAGCCTGCGGCCGTGGCCGCGGGAAATGCCGTTGCGGCTGCCGGTGCTGCTGGCCGGGTTCGGTGTGCTCGTGGCGCTGCTGGCCTGGCCGTCGACGCTGTGGGGCCTCGCGATCGCGATGCTCGCCGCGGGCGCCCTGATCACCCCGCAGTCGGCGACGCACTCGGCGGCGATCGAACTGGTCGCCCCGAAGGGCACCGCCGCCGAGGCGTTCGGGTGGGTGCTGACCGCGGTGACGCTGGGGCTCGCGTTCGGGCAGTCGGTCAGCGGCTACCTGGTCGAACACGCCGGCCCGTCGGCGGCGTTCCTCGCGGCGACCGCGTCGGCGCTGGTGATCGCCGCGGTGGTGTACCTGCTGCGCGGCACGGTCAAGGCACCGCGCGAGCACGTGCTGGCCGCCTAGAGCGCCGTCGCGCGGCTGACCTCTTCCCACGCGTCGAGGTCGGCGCGTAGCTCCGCGCGCTTGCCGCGCAGCGCCTCCACCGCGTCCGCGCCCAGCGCGAGGCGCAGTGGGGGCTTCTCGGCGTCCAGCACCCGCACGATCGCCTGCGCGGCGTTCGCCGGGTCGCCAGGTTGCGTGCCGTCCATCGTGTCCACCGCGGCCCGGGTCGGCAGGTCGCGGTAGGCCTCGATCTCGCGCGACCGGTGCATCCGCGCGCCGCCGAACTCGGTGCCGAACGCGCCCGGCTCGACGATCAGCACCCGGACCCCGAACGGCTCGACCTCCGCGGCCAGCGCCTCGGACATGCCTTCCAGCGCGAACTTCGCCGCGCAGTAGGCGCCGAACCCGGGCATCAACAGCTGCCCGCCCATCGAGCTGATCTGAACGATCGCGCCGCTGCCCTGCTCACGCAGGTGCGGCACCACCGCCTTGGTGACCGCGACCGCGCCGAAGAACATCACCTCCATCACCGACCGCAACTCGTCCATCGTGAAGCGTCGATGCGCCGAACTCGCGCAGCGTCGCCTGCACGGCTTCCTCGACCTGCGCCGGGTCGGTCACGTCGAGCGCGTGCGTGCGCACCCGGTCGCCGGCGAGGCCGGCCAGCTGCTCGGGCCGCCGCGCGGTCGCCATCACCCTGTCCCCGGCCGCCACCGCCGCGCGGACCAGCTCCCGCCCGAAACCGGCGGAGCACCCGGTGATCAGCCAAACCCGTTCCGTCCTCGTCATGTCACAAGCCTCACCAAGATCACCCGGAGCGCCCAACACGCGTTTCCGCGCGCGGCTACAGTCAGCACCTGTGAGGCTTCCCGAGCTGCGGCAACTGCGGTACTTCGTCGCGGTCGCCGACGAGCTGAGCCCCTCGCCAGGGCCGGCCGCGGCGAGGTGGGCGAGCTCACCGTGGCCTTCCTCGCAAGCACCGCGAGCTACCTGCTGCCGCCGGTCGTGCAAGCCTTCCGCGAGCGCTACCCGGACGTGCGGCTGACCACCGAGGACACCTCGGTCGCCACCCTCGTCGACGGGCTGCGCGACGGCCGCTACGACGCCGCGTTCAGCCGTCCGCCGCTGGTGGACGGACTCGCCGCGCGCAGTTTGTGGCCGCCGTGGCACCGCAAGTACGACGAGGACTTCCGGCGGGCGGGCTACGAGCCGGACGTCGTCCAGCGGGCAGGCAGCGTGCAGAACCTGCTCGGCCTAGTGGCCGCCGGGGTGGGGGTGTCCCGGCTGGCCCGCTCGGCGCACAGCCTGCGCCGCACCGGGGTGGTGTTCGTGCCGCTGGCCGGTGAGCAGGCCGCCACGCAGGTGCTGTGGCTGCCGGACGCGGACAAGCCGGCCCTGCGCCGCCTGCTCGAAGTGGTCACCGAGCTGGCGGCGCGCACCGACCTCACGCAGTCCGGTTACAGCGCAGGTACTCCAGTTGCGCCTTGACGCTGTGCTCGGCCGGCGCCCACAGCGCCCGGTCGACGTCGGCGTAGACGACCTCCACCACCTGCCGTGCGGTGGCGTCCGCGCCCAGCGTGTCCAGCGCCGCCCGGACCTGGTCCAGCCGCTGCTCGCGGTGGTCCAGGTACTCCCGCGCGATCACCCGCAGGTCGGCCATCTCCGGGCCGTGGCCGGGCAGCGCGAGCAGCCCGGACGGCAGGTCGACCAGCCGCCGCAGGGAGTCCAGGTACGAGCCGAGGTCGGTGAGCACCGTGGTGCCCCGGCCGAGGATCGTGTCGCCGGTCAGGACCTGGTCCCCGACGCGCAGGCACACCGAGTCGCCGGTGTGGCCCGGCGTGTGCAGGACCTCGATGTCCAGGCCCGCCGCGGAGATCACATCACCGTCGGTGAACGGGTCCGCGTCCCGGCACAGCGCGGCGTCGAAGGCCCGCACCGGCGCCTGCACCCGCTCGGCCAGCCACGGCGCGCCCTCGGTGTGGTCGGGGTGGTGATGTGTCAGCAGGATCATCGCCACCGGGCCCTGCTCGGTGAGCAGCGGCAGGTGGTCCAGGTCCTGGTAACCGGGGTCCACGATGACGCACTCGGCCGAGCCGGGCGCCCGCAGCACCCAGGTGTTCGTGCCGTCCAGCGTCATCGTGGACGGGTTGTTCTCCAGCACGACGGCCGCGGAAGGCGAGACCTCGCGGCGCACGCCGTAGGCGGGGTGGCTCATTCCGCGACCACCCGGATCACGTCGCCCTCGCGGATCAGCTTCGGGATGATCGCCTCGACCGTCCGCTCCGCGGCCAGCGCCTCCGCGGCGGTGCCGAACGAGGCCAGCTCGGTGAGCGTGTGCCAGGTCGGCGGCATCAGCGTGCTGCGGCCGGCCTCGGCGTCGGCCAGCGCGTCGGCAGGCCGCCACCACCCGGACGACTCGGCCTCGGTCGTCTTCCCGTCGGCCTCCTGCCCCGCGGGCAGGATCGCGGCGAAGAAACGGGTGTCGTAGCGGCGCTTCTCCTGCACCGGGGTGATCCAGTGCGCCCACGGGCGGAGCAGGTCGGAGCGCAGGGTGAGGCCCTCGCGAGCTAGGAAGTCGGCCAGCGACAGCTCCCGCGACACCAGCTCGTCCCGCGCGCCCGCGTACCGGGCGGTGTCCGTGACGACCTCGTCCGCGGTGCCTGCCAGCAGCACCCCGGACTCCTCGAAGGTCTCCCGCACCGCCGCGCACACCAGTGCGCGCGCGACCTGCTCGGTCCCGTTGAACCAGCTCGCCCAGTCCGTGGCGGGCGGACCGGCCCAGGCGATCGTCGCGTCGGCGTCGCGCTGGTCCACCCCGCCGCCGGGGAAGACCGTCATGCCCGCGGCGAACGCCATCGCCGCCACGCGCCGCTGGAGGAAGACTTCGAGACCGTTCGCGCCGTCCCGCAGCAACAGCACCGTCGCCGCATCGCGGGGCACGGCCGGTTCGGCCGGCTCCGCGACGGAGAAGTTCATGCTCCCCGGGATCCGGAAATCAAGTTGCACCACATGACGCAACTTACGTGGGAATCACGAGCCGGAGAAGCCGTCGACCCACCGCGGGTCGTCCTCGGACCGGCTCGAACCGTTCGCCCGCACCTTGGCGGCCTCGGCGCGCTCCCGCTCGGCGAGCTCGGCGTGCAGCTCACGCAGGAGCTGGCGGTCGCGCTCGGACAGCTGCGGGTCGTTGAGGTCGAGCTCCGGGATTTCGATCACTTCACCCGGGCCGATCGTCGCCGAGGCCACGGCTCTCGGCTTCTCGCCGTCCTCCGCCGCCAGCTGCGCCCGCAGCTGCGCGACCTCCTCGGACGTCATGTCCATCGTGTTCTCCACGCGGCTGGGCTCGGGGCCCTCTTCGCGCGGCTTGAACACGTGGCCCGGCCCGCTGGGGGACGCGACGACCTCAGTTGGCTCGGTCTCCGCTGCCGCTTCGGTGGTGGTGGTCTCCTCCGCGGCCGGAGGTTCGGGCTCCTCGGGCTCGTCCCCGGCCGCGACCGTGGCGTGCGCCACGTGACGGCCGGAGCCCTGGCGCTGCGCCGGCGCCGTGGGAGCGGACGACGGGACGGCCCCGCCGGAGAGCCACACCGCGGTGGCCGCGGTGAGCGCCTGCTCGTGGTAGCGGGAGCGCTCGGTGGACGGCCCGGTGACCTCGACGACCGACCGGATCCCGGCGCGCCGCAGAGCGGCGTCGATGCGGTACGCGGCGGCAGGCGGGTTGCCCTCCGGGCCGATCTCGACGAGCACCACGCGCTGCGGCAGCGGGCCCGGCACGCTGCCGGCCGGGGTGTTGCGCCACACCGCGTGCACCGACCGCAGGTCCGGCAGCACCTGGAGGGTGCGGTCGAGCGCGTCGGCGATGCCGTGCTCGGGGTGGTTGTCGCCGGTGAAGCGGTGCAGGACGCCGGTCTCGGCCTCCGGGTCGTTCACCACCAGCTGGTCGGCGAGCGTCGCGTCGGACCGCGTCAGCTCCAGCACCAGCGCCAGCTCGTGCCGCTCCGCCTCGCGGACCGGCAGCCGGCCCGCGATCAGCGCGCCCGTGGTCAGCTCGGCGGCCTCGTCGAGGCGCGCTCGCGCGATCAGCTCGCGCGCCTCCGACAGCAGGCTGTCGTCCAGGCGTCCTGCCAGGCCCAGCAACAGGTTGTGCAGGCGCAACGGCACCGCGAACCCGTCGCCCGCGATCCCGTCGTGGACGTCCACCATCTGACTTTCTCCCTCCAGCTCGGCAGGAGTGCCGTTACGCGGCGACGAGCCGGTTCCCGGTGTCCACCGCACCGACGCAGACGAGCTCGGAGCTCGCCAGTGCGGCCTGGTGGTACTCCGGCAGCTCGAACCGCGGCGGCATCACCTCGACGCTGGGTTCCTCGTCCCCCAGCACCCGCAGGACCCGCTGCAGCTCCCCGGTCAGCCTCGGCAGCCCCGACAGGGCCGTGATCAACAACACGCGCTTGGATTCCTCCCCCGTGCGCTGACGCCAGCTCTGCCGCACCTCGCCGACGTCCGGCCGACCCCGCAGGGTGGCGTGGACCAGCGCGGACACCGAGTCAACCGAGTTCACCTGATCGGGTGCACTCGGGGTGAATGTGTACCGGTTCTCGCCGACCTCGTCCACCCCCAGGGTCGAACTCACCTGGTGCCAGTCCGCGCCGTGGGGCACGAGGCCCGCCACGAGCAGGCGATACTCCGGCTGGTCGAGATCGATGTTGTGCTTGAGCAACGTGCGCGGCAACGTTCGAGCCAAGGTCGACATCGCGCCCTCGCCCAGCCAGTCCCGGTAGCGCCACAGCAGCCGGTCGGGCATGCGCCCGGCCAGCCGCAGCAGCAGCTCGTGGCACGCGGCTTCGATGTCCGGGTCCATCAGCTCACCTCGACAATCAGTTCGACCTCGACCGGCGCCCCCAGCGGCAACTCGGCCACACCCACCGCCGAGCGGGCGTGCGCGCCCGCGTCACCGAAAATCTCACCGAAGAGCTCCGACGCGCCGTTGATCACGGCCGGCTGGCCGGTGAACCCCTCCGCGGACGCGACGAACCCGACGACCTTCACGATCCGGACGATCGACTCGAGACCGACGAGCGCGTCCACCGCCGCGATCGCGTTCAGCGCCGCCGTCCGGGCGTGGCGCTTGGCCTCCTCCGGGCTGACCTCCGCCCCAACCTTGCCGGTCGCGGCGAGCTCGCCCCCGACGAACGGCAGCTGGCCCGACGTGTAGACCATCGACCCGCTGCGCACCGCAGGCACGTAGGCAGCCACCGGCGCGGCGACGCCCGGCAGCTCGATCCCCAGTTCGGCCAGGCGATCGCCCCAGCTCATGCCTTGGCCCGCTTCAGATAAGCGACGTGCTGCTCCCCGCTCGGGTTCGGCAGCACGGTTACCAGCTCCCAGCCGTCCTCGCCCCACTGGTCGAGGATCTGCTTGGTCGCGTGGATCAGCAACGGAACCGTGGCGTACTCCCACTTCGTGGCGCTCATGGGGGCCAATCTAGTGGTGATGGGAAGCTCTCCTCGCGGCGGCAGCGTGATCGCTGGCTTACGCTGGATCGTGTGAGCACACCCCTGGCCGGATGGACCGACGAGCTCGCCCGCGCCCGGTTGCACTTCGTCACCGGCAAGGGCGGCACCGGCAAGACGACCATGGCCGCGGCACTCGGGATCGCGCTGGCCAGCCACGGACGCCGGGTGCTGCTGGTCGAGGTCGAGGGCAGGCAGGGGTTCGCCCAGCTCTTCGACACCGAGCCGCTGCCCTACGCCGAGCAGCGGATCGCGGCGGTGCCCGGTGGCGGTGAGCTGCGGGCGCTGCACATCGACGTGGAAGCGGCGCTGCTCGAGTACTTCGAGATGTTCTACAACCTGGGCTTCGCGGGCCGGACCCTGCGCCGGATGGGGGCGATCGAGTTCGCCACCACGCTCGCGCCGGGCCTGCGGGACGTGCTGCTCACCGGCAAGATCAAGGAGTGCGTCGGGCGGACCGGCCCGGACGGCAGGCACGTCTACGACGCGGTCGTGGTCGACGCGCCCCCGACTGGCCGCGTGGTCAAGTTCCTCGACGTCACCAAGGCGCTGACCGACCTGGCGAAGGCGGGCCCGATCCGCGGCCAGGCCGAGGGCGTCGTGCGGCTGCTGCACTCCGAGGAGACGGTCGTGCACCTGGTGACGCTCCTGGAGGAGATGCCGGTGCGCGAGACCGTGGAGGCGGTCGCCGAGCTGGACGGCGCCGACCTGCGGCCGGGCGCGGTGCTGGTCAACCGGGTAAGGCCGCCGCGGCTGCCCGCCCGGTCGATCTCGCCGGCCGCGGACGGTCGGGTGGACGCCTCACGGGTGCGCAGCGGGCTGGCCTCGGCCGGGCTCGAACTGCCGGACGCCACCATGGACGCGCTGGTCGCGGAGACCGTCGAGCACGCGATCCGGCTCGCCGCCGAGCAGCGGGCGCGGGAGCAGCTCGCCGAGGCGGACCTGCCGACGCTGGAGCTGCCGGAGGAGTCCGGCGGCATCGACCTCGCCGCGCTGTACGACCTCGCGGAGTCGCTGACCGACCAAGGGGTGCGCTGATGACCGAGCGGCTCGACGTCGACGCGTTGATCGACGACCCGACGACGCGGATCGTCGTGTGCTGCGGTTCCGGCGGGGTGGGCAAGACCACCACCGCCGCGGCGCTGGCGTTGCGCGCGGCCGAACGCGGCCGCCAGACGGTGGTGCTCACGATCGACCCGGCGCGGCGGCTGGCGCAGGCGCTCGGGCTGCGGGAGCTGGGCAACCACCCGCGGCAGGTGTCGGTCGCCGGGTTCGAGCCCAAGGGCGAGCTGTGGGCGATGATGCTCGACATGCGGCGCACCTTCGACGACATGGTGCGCACCCACGCCGGCCCGGAACGCGCCGAGGCGCTGCTCGCGAACCCCTTCTACCAGACCATTTCCACGTCGTTCTCCGGCACACAGGAGTACATGGCGATGGAGAAGCTCGGCCAGCTCGCGGCCACCGACGAGTGGGACCTGATCGTCGTGGACACCCCGCCGAGCCGGTCCGCGCTGGACTTCCTGGACGCGCCGAACCGGCTGTCCAGCGCGCTCGACGGGCGCATGATCCGGCTGCTGACCGGGCCGGCGAAAGCGGGCAGCTGGGGTCTGCGGAAGGTGGTCAGCACCGGGTTCTCGATCTTCGCGAAGGCCGTGTCGACGATCATCGGCGGGCAGCTGCTCGCCGACGCGTCGGCGTTCATGCAGGCCTTCGACAGCATGTTCGGCGGGTTCCGGGAACGCGCCCGCAAGACCGCCGAGCTGCTGCGGTCGGAGGGCACGTCGTTCCTGGTGGTGGCCGCGCCGGAGCCGGACGCCCTGCGCGAGGCGAGTTACTTCGTCGAGCGGCTGGGCGGCGAGAACATGCCGCTGGCCGGGCTGGTCGCGAACCGGACACACCCGGTGCTGGCGGACCTCTCGGCGACGGCGGCGCTGTCCGCCGCCGAGAAGCTGGAGTCGACCGCCCCGCTGGCCACCGCGGTGCTGCAGCTGCACGCCGACCGGGTGGCGCTGGCGGAACGCGAGAAGCGCCTGCTGGCGCGCTTCACGCGCGCCCATCCCGGAGTCCCCCTCGTCGAGGTGCCCGCACTCCCCAGCGACGTCCACGACATCGGCGGACTCCGGGAAATCGGCGAACGACTGGCGTCCTAGGACGCTTCGACGAAGTCCTTACGCGCGGAATCCAGCAGCTCCGACCACGACTCCACCTCGGGGCGCCGTCGCAGCAGGGCGCGGCGTTCCCGTTCGGTCATCCCTCCCCAGATGCCGAAGCTGATGCGGTTGTCCAGCGCCTCGGCCAGGCATTCGGTGCGCACCGGGCACCCCATGCAGACCAGTTTCGCCCGGTTCTGGTCCGCTCCCCGCACGAACAGCTCATCCGGATCCGCGTCCCGGCAGAGGGCGCGGATGCGCCAGCTCTGTGGTGTGGATTCCATCCCCCAAGCTCCCCTCGTGATGTGCCTGCTCACCCGGAGCCTCCCCGGCTCCGCACTACGTGAGACGTTGACGGACTGTAGAGGCCGACGGTTCCCGCCGCCAAGAGCCCGATGGAAATTCGTTACCGGAATACGTCGCGAACCCGGCGTTGCCGTGGTATTCGGCGACGCGGCCCGGCGGGGTGACACCTGTTCCCACTACTCTGGCGATGTGCGCAAGACGGATGGTCTGTTCAAGCTGCTCGGCCTGTGCCTGCTCGCGGGAATCCTCGTCGCCGGGGTGCTGTTCCCCGTGGTCGGCGCCGCGGGGGTGGCCTCCAACAGGGCGAGCGAAACGGTCGACAGCATGTCCGCCGAACTCGCGAACGTGCCGCCGCCGCTGGTCACCACGATCACCGATTCGGCGGGCAACCAAATCGCCACGCTGTACGACCAGTACCGCATTCCGACGGCCAGTGACGAGATCAACGAGGCCATGAAGTGGGCCCTGGTCTCCACCGAGGACCGGCGGTTCTACGAGCACCACGGCGTGGACTGGAAGGGCACGCTGCGCGCCGCGCTGAGCAACAGCGCAGGCGGCGACACCCAGGGCGCGTCCACGCTGACCCAGCAGTACGTGAAGAACTACCTCATCAACGTGATCTACCGGGACGACCCGGTGGGCCAGCAGAAGGCCCAGGAGCAGTCGATCGCCCGCAAGCTGAAGGAAGCGCGGATCGCGATCCAGCTCGAGAACACGATGAGCAAGGACCAGCTCCTCACCAGCTACCTCAACGTCGTCGAGTTCTCGCGCAAGATCTACGGCGTCGGGGCGGCCGCGCAGGCCTACTTCAACACCACCGCGGACAAGCTGTCGGTCACCCAGGCCGCGCTGCTCGCCGGCATGGTCAACAACCCGCCGTTCTACGACCCGTGGAGCCACCCGGACCGCGCCACCGAGCGCCGCAACCTGGTGCTGGACCGCATGGTGGACAACCTGAAGTTGTCCAAGGCGGACGCCGAGCGGATGAAGACCGAGCCACTGGGCGTCGTGCCGGGCGGGCCGTCCAAGCCCGCGTCCAACTGCGTCGGCGCCGGGCCGGAGAACGGGTTCTTCTGCCAGTACGTCGAGGACTACCTGCTGTCGCACGGCATGGACAGGAACGACCTCTACAGCGGCGGCTACACCATCCGCACGACGATGGACCAGCGCGCCAACCACGAGGCGAAGATGTCCGCGCAGACCCAGGTCAGCAAGACCCAGAAGAACGTCGCGAACGTGCTGTCCCTGGTGCGGCCCGGGAAGAACCGGCACGAGGTGGTCGCGCTGGCCGCGAACCGCGACTACGGCACGGACGCAAGCGCGGGTCAGACGACGTACGCGTTGCCGTCGGGCGTCTACAACACCGGCGGCGCCGGGTCGAGCTACAAGATCTTCACCTCGGCGGCGGCGATCCAGAACCGCGTGATGGGCATCTACGACACCATCGAGGTGCCGAACTTCTACGTGTCCAATGTGTTCACCGGGTCAACGAACCCGCGCTGCCCAATTGTGGCTCAGGGCACACGTGCTTATTGTCTCGGGAACGCCACGGACTACGAGGGCGGCACGCGGACGATGACGCTGCAGCAGGCGCTGCAGACCTCGCCCAACACGGCGTTCGTCATCCTCGAGGAGCGCACAGGCATGGGGCCGATCGTCGACATGGCGAGCAAGCTCGGCCTGCGTGAGACGATGTTGCGGAACCTCGGTGGAGGCGAAGTCAAACCCGAGTCGAAACTGCCTGGCGAGAATAAAACCCAGACCGCGTTCTTCGGGCCGACGGACAAATCGCCCGGGCAGGGTTCGTTCACGCTCGGCGTGTCGGCGACCAGCAACCTGGAAATGGCCAACGTCGCGGCGACCATCCTCAGCGGCGGCGTGTGGTGCCCGCCGACGCCGATCGCGCAGGTGCAGGACCGCGACGGCAAGCCCATCCCGATCAGCGAGCAGCCGTGCGAGCAGGTCATGGACGAGGCCGCGGCCAACAGCCTGGCCCAGGGCCTGAGCAAGGACGACCTGCCCGGCGGCACCGCGGCCGCGGCAGCCGCCCAGGTCGGCTGGAACCGGCCCATGATCGGCAAGACCGGAACCACCCAGAGCAACGGCTCCGCGGCCTTCATCGGCGGCACCCCGCAGCTCGCGGGCGCCGCGATGATCTTTCGACCCGAAGGCGGTACGGGGGGTCTCTGTGACGGCGGCCCGGGCAACGTCTACACCTGCGGCGAAGGCAACATGTTCGGTGGTAAGACCCCCGCGCGAACCTGGTTCGGCGCGGTGAGCAAGATCCTCGGGCCCAACGACCCGATCCTGCCGCTACCGCCGTCCGACCCGCGCTACGAACGGGTCCGCTGACGCACCGCCCCGGGCACTCGCCGGTGCCCGGGGCGCCCCGCCGACCCGTATCCTGGGCTGTGTGAGCACGGTCCGTGACAGCCAGAAGCTGACAGCCAAACGCCTCGCCGCCGGGACGGTCGCTCTCGGGGCCGCCGCGTTCGGGTACGCCTCCGGCATCGAGCGGCGGCACTACGTGCTCCGCACAGCCGAACTGCCCGTACTGGCGCCCGGCGCCCAGCCGATGCGCGTCCTGCACATCTCCGACCTGCACATGCTCCCCGGGCAACAGGCCAAACAACGCTGGGTCGCCGCACTCGACCGGCTCGAACCCGACCTGGTCGTCAACACCGGCGACAACCTCGCCCACCCCAAAGCCGTGCCCGCCGTGCTGCGCGCACTCGGCCCACTCCTCGAACGCCCCGGCCTGTTCGTGTTCGGCAGCAACGACTACTACGCGCCCAAACCCAAGAACCCCGCCCGCTACCTCATGCCCCGCGGCAAGAAGAAGCGCATCCACGGCCGGAAACTCCCGTGGCGCGACCTGCGGGCCGCGTTCCTCGAACACGGCTGGCAAGACCTCACCCACGTCCGGCACACCCTCACCGTCGCCGGGCAGACGGTGTTCGCCGCCGGCCTCGACGACCCCCACCTTCGCCGCGACCGCTACGGCGAGATCGCCGGCCCCGCCGAACCCGCCACCCTCCGCCTCGGCGTCGCCCACTCACCCGAACCACGCATCCTGGACCCCTTCGCCGCCGACGGCTACGACCTCGTCCTCGCCGGCCACACCCACGGCGGCCAACTCCGCATCCCCGGCATCGGCGCCCTCGTCACCAACTGTGAGCTGGACCGCAGCCGCGCCAGGGGCGCGTCCCGCTGGGGAGCCCACATGTGGCTCCACGTCTCCGCCGGACTCGGCACCTCCCCCTACGCCCCGGCCCGCTTCGCCTGCCCACCCGAAACGACGCTGTTGACCCTGGTAGAACGCGGCCGGACCACGCCGAACACAACGAAGGCCACCCCCCGCAAATCCCCCCGCGCCATCCGCTAAACTCTTCTACGACCCGCTAAGCAGTACATCGGGGTGTGGCGCAGCTTGGTAGCGTGCCTCGTTCGGGTCGAGGAGGTCGTGGGTTCAAATCCCGCCACCCCGACGGAAGATCCGGAGATCCCCTGTCCGCCGAAATAAGGCGGACGGGGGATCTTCTTTTGTGTTCTCTGGGGGTCGAACCCCCAGACCCCCGCCAGGGGGCAAGCCCCCTGGACCCCCCGCGGCGAAGCGCGGGAAGATCGGGTGCCGCGTGTGGCGCGTGTCGCGGAGCGACATCCGCGCCGGAACCCGCCGGGTCGGCGCAGCCAGCCTTTAATCCCGTCGAGAACCGGCGGCCGTGTGCGTGGCTGTGCCCACTCCACCAACCACACCCCCTCCGGGACCGGTCCCCAGCCTTCTTCGAGATCGGGGCGGGTGGGGGTGCCGGGCGTAGCGGAGCGAAGCCGGCGCCCTGCAAGAACCCGCGTAGCGGCTACTTGATCGCCACCAGCTCGACCCAGTACTGGGCGAATTCGCCGTCACCGGCGTGCGACCAGGCCCAGGCTGAGCGTGCGGCCGAGGCTAGTTGGTCCCGTTCCAGTGGGGAGGCGCTCAGGGCGGCGTCCAGGCGGGCCTCCACGTAGCGCGCCAGCTGGCGGTAGCTCATGTCCGAGCGGAAACGGCCGTGCGTGCGGATGTCGCGAAAGCCGGCCGCCGCCACCCATGACGCGATGTGCTTGCCGGCGAACGGGTCGCCGCCCGCGCGGCGGAGCAACAGGTAGTGGCCTCGTAAGGCCGCGGCCACGTTCGCGGTGCCGGGGCGCAGGCGGGCGCGCGACCAGTCCGAAGTGGACAGCGCGACGGTGCCGCCGGGGCGCAGGACCCGGCGGATCTCCGCCAGCGCGTCCACCGGACGGGCCAGGTGCTCGAACAACGCGTGCGCGAACACCAGGTCCACGCTCTCGTCCGCCACCGGCAACGCGTACACGTCCCCGGCCGCGAACTCCACTTTGGACGATTCCGGGAACTGGCCCGGCTCGCGGTCCACGCCGAGCACGTTGCCCCGTCCGGCGATCGTCGCGAAGCCCGCGGTGATCGTGCCGGGTCCGCACCCCACGTCGAGCACCCGCATGCCCGGCCGAAGCAGTCGCAACACGTATTCGGCACGGTCGGCTGCGGTGCGTGACGCCATGACCGACAGCGCGTCCTGCTCGAACCCGGGCGCGTATCCCTCCAGCACACGCACACGGTACGGGCAGGAGCTGGCAGGATCGAGGGGTGACTACCCAGCACCCGCCCGCGAACATCCCCGACCGCCTCTTCGACGACCCCGAGGCCGAGGCCCGCTGGCGCGCGCGGTTCCACGCCCCGCGCGTGTCGGTGCCGGACTGGTCCCTCGACGCGCCGGACCGCAACATCTACGTCTCCAACGCCAGCGGCGTCTGGGAGGTCTACTCCTGGGACCGCGCCACCGGCGAGCACCGCCAGGTCACCGACCGCCCCAACGGCACCCTGCACGCCACCACCGCGCCCGACGGCAGCGCCATCTGGTGGTTCAACGACACCGACGGCGACGAGTTCGGCACCTGGATGCGCCAGCCGTTCGACGGCGGCCCCGCCGAGCCTGCCCTGCCCGACGTGCACGCCGGCTACCCGGCCGGGCTGGAGATCGGCCACCGCGTCATCGCCAGCGGCGTCTCCACCGACGACGGCAGCGAACTCTTCGCCACCCGCGACGGGCAGACCACGCGCTTCTACTCCAGCGAACAGGACGCCGGCATCGCCGCGCTGTCCCGCGACGAGACGCTGCTCGCGATCTCGCACGCCGAGCACGGCGACTCGCGCCACCCTGCCGTCCGCGTCCTGGACACCACGGGCTTCGACGCCGTCGCCGACAAGTGGGACGGCGAGGGCAAGGGCCTCACGCCGCTGGAGTTCTCGCCCGTCGCCGGCGACCAGCGGCTGCTCGTCCTGCACGAGCGCCGCGGCCGCGAGGAGCTGCTGATCTGGGACGTCGCCGCGGACACCGAGCGCGAGCTGGACCTCGGCCTGCCCGGCGAGGTCGTCGCCACCTGGTACCCGAAGGCCGACGCGCTGCTCGTCGTGCACTTCCACGAAGCCCGCAGCAGCCTGTACCGCTACGACCTGACGACCGGCGAACTGTCCGCTGTGGACACGCCTCCCGGTCGTATCGGCGGCGCCGGGGTCCGCCCGGACGGCACGATCGAATACTCCTGGTCCAGCGCGGCCGAGCCGGCCATCATCCGGGCCCGCGCGACCGACGGCACCGACACCGTGCTGCTCACCCCGCCCGGCGACCCCGCGCCCGGTTCGGCGCCGGTCACCGACGCGTTCGTCGAGGGTGCGGGCGGCCGCATCCACGCGCTGGTCGCCCGCCCGCTGAACGCGCCGGACGGGCCGCTGCCCACGGTATTCACCCTGCACGGCGGCCCGCACGCGGCCGACGAGGACCGCTTCTCCGCCTACCGCGCGGTGTGGCTGGACGCCGGGTTCGCCGTGGTCGAGGTCAACTACCGCGGCTCGACCGGGTACGGCTCGGCCTGGCGCGACGCGATCGAGGGCCGCCCCGGCCTGACCGAGCTGGAGGACGTCGCCGCGGTGTACGACTGGGCCGTCTCCAGCGGCCTGAGCGACCCGGCGCGGATGGTCGTCTCCGGCGCCTCCTGGGGCGGTTACCTGACGCTGCTCGCCGTGGGCACCCAGCCGGACCGGTGGGCGGCCGGGGTGGCGAGCGTGCCGGTGGCCGACTACGTCGCCGCCTACGAGGACGAGATGGAGCAGCTGCGCCAGTTCGACCGGGCGCTGTTCGGCGGGTCGCCGGAGGACGTGCCCGCCGTGTACCAGGAGTGCTCGCCGCTCACCTACGTGGACGCGGTGAAGGCGCCGCTGCTGGTGCTGGCCGGCGACAACGACCCGCGCTGCCCGATCCGGCAGATCGAGAACTACCTTGAGCGGCTGGCCAAGCGGGACCTGCCGTACGAGTTCTACCGCTACGACGCCGGCCACGGCTCGCTGGTGATCGCCGAGACGATCAAGCAGACCGCGACCGAGGTGCACTTCGCGATGAAGGCGGTCGGCCTGGCCTAGTGGTGGAAGGCCGTGCTGGTCGCGGGCTTGTGCTGGGGACGGTCCTGCTCGGCGAGTTCGGGCAGGACCCGCTTCAGGTCCTCGACCAGCAGGTCGGCCAGGTCGTGCGTGAAGCCGTTGCGGCACACGATCCGCAGCACGGCGAGGTCGGTGCGGTTCTCCGGGAACGTGTAGGCGGGCACGAGCCAGCCGCGTTCCCGGAGCCGCCGGGACACGTCGAACACGTCGAAGCCGGTCACGTCGTCACGGGTGGTGAACGCGAACACCGGCAGCTGGTCGCCGCGAGTGAGCAGCTCGAACGGCCCGAGCTCGGCGATCCGCCCGGCCAGCCGGGTCGCGACGTCGCGGCAGGCCTGCTGCACGATCCGGAACCCCTCACGGCCCAGCCGGACGAAGTTGTAGTACTGCGCCACCACCTGGGCGCCCGGACGGGAGAAGTTGAGCGCGAACGTGGGCATGTCGCCACCCAGGTAGTTCACGTTGAACACCAGCTCGGACGGCAGCGCGTCGCGGTCCCGCCACAGCACCCAGCCGACGCCCGGGTAGACCAGCCCGTACTTGTGCCCCGAGGTGTTGATCGAGGCCACCCTGCGCAGGCGGAAGTCCCACTCCAGGTCGGCGTCGAGGAACGGCGCGATCATCGCCCCGGACGCGCCGTCGACGTGCACCGGGATGTCCCAGCCGCGCTCGGACTGCAACCGGTCCAGCGCGGCGGCGATCCCCGCGACCGGCTCGTAGCTGCCGTCGAAGGTGGAGCCGAGGATCGCGACCACGCCGATCGTGTTCTCGTCGCAGCGCGCGACGGCCTCCTCCGCGGTGAGGTGGAAGCGGTCGCCGTCCATCGGCACCAGCCGCGGCTCGACCTCCCAGTACTCGCAGAACTTCTCCCAGCAGACCTGGACGTTCGCGCCCATCACGAGGTTCGGCCTGCCGGTCCGGCCCAGCTTGCTCCAGCGCCGCTTGAGCGCCATCCCGGCAAGCATGCACGCCTCGGACGAGCCGGTCGTGGAGCAGCCCATGACCGCCGCCGGGTCCGGCGCGTGCCACAGGTCGGCCAGGATGCTCACGCAGCGCCGCTCGAGCTCCGCGGTCTGCGGGTACTCGTCCTTGTCGATCATGTTCTTGTCGGCGCAGTCGGCGATCAGCTCGCGCGCCTGCGGCTCCATCCAGGTGGTGACGAACGTCGCCAGGTTGAGCCGCGCGTTCCCGTCGAGCATCAGCTCGTCCCGCACCACCTGGAGCGCGGTGTCGGCGGGCAGGGTCTCGTCGTTCAGACGGCTGCGGGGCGGCGTGTAGGTCGCCGCCAGCGCCGGACTCGTCACCGCGTGCAGCGGGTTGCTCCCGCCCGGCCGGTCGTCGGCTCCCCGTTCACCCGCGTGCAGCACCATGAGCCGAATCTAGCCCGCAAAACGGGCCCCGGAGCGCATTCCGGGGCCCGTATCGTGAATTCGGGTCAGGCGGTCTGCGCCTGCCACATCCAGTGGGCCTTCTCCAGTTCGTGCGTGATCTCGATGAACAGGTCCTGGGTGACCAGGTCGCTCTTGTCCGTCTCGTCGATGCGCTTGCGCATGCGCTGGATCAGGTCGGCGAGGATCGCCACGATGTTCTCGATCGTGGACTCGACGCTCTGCCAGTTGTCCGGGTAGTCGGGCAGGCCGGAGCTCTCCACGACCGTCTTGGCCTTGCCGTTCGGCGAGATGCCGATCGCGTTGGCCCGCTCCGCGACCTCGTCGACGTAGTTCCGCGCGGTGCTCACCAGCTCGTCGAGCTGCAGGTGGACGCTGCGGAAGTTCGACCCGACGACGTTCCAGTGCGCCTGCTTGGCGATCAGCGACAGGTCGACCAGGTCGACCAGCGCGGCCTGCAGCGCGTTACCGGTGATTTCTTTGTCGGCGGGGCTGAGCGGGCTCTGGATGGGTGCGTTCGCCATCGAAAAATCCTCCTTGTCGACAACTCTTGTCAGGTCGTCGCGGTGATCTCGACCTGGATGTTTCCCCTGGTGGCGCGAGAATAAGGACACACCTGGTGGGCCTGCGCCGCAAGTTCGCCCGCCTTGTCCTGCTCCAGACCGGGCAGGTGGGCCACGAGCTTGACGGCCAGTTCCAGGCCGTCGCCGTCGCGGCCGATGCCGACCTCGGCGGTGACGGCGGAGGAGTCCACCCCGACGTCGGCCTTGCGCGCCACGAGCTGCAGGGCGCTATGGAAGCAGGCGGCGTAGCCGGCGGCGAACAGCTGCTCCGGGTTGGTTATCTCGCCGCCCGGCCCGCCCATCTCCTTCGGCACGGCCAGGCGTTCGTCGATGACGCCGTCGGAGGAGGTGACCTCCCCGTTCCGACCGTCACCGCGAGCGGTCGCGACCGCTGTGTAGACCGGTTCCACGTGTTCCCCTCCGCAGACGGCAGGTGTCAGCGGGTGGATACCCCGTGGCCGGGAGGATGAATCCTCTAGCGGCGGCGGGCGAAGTCCACGACCTGCCGCCCGATGAGCTGCAGCGTCCGCACGGCCTTGTCCTCGGAAGCTCCGCCGACCTCGTCGAACTTGACCTCGGCGGAGTTGATCGACCCGCCGAGTGGCGTCGGCCACCCGCGCAGCGCGTGGGTGATGGTCCGCAGCTGGTCGAGGGTGGTCACCGCGGCCTGCCAGCCGTAGGCGACCGCGGCTAGCCCGACCGCGCGGCCGTCCAGGTAGGGGCGCTCGTCGGGCCGCAGGTCCTCCACGTAGTCCAGGGCGTTCTTGATCAGCCCGGACAGCGCGCCGTGGTAGCCGGGCGAGACGATGACCAGCCCGTCGGCCTGGCGGATCGCCTCGACCAGGCGGACCGCCTGCGGGGTCCGGTCCGTGATCGCCGAGTCGTAGAACGGCAGCACCAGGTCGTCACCCGTGAGGGCGAGCGTCTCGGCCCCGGCCGCCGCCGCGCTGTCCAGCGCGATGCGCAAGGCGCGCTCGGACTGGGAGCCCGGACGCAGGGAGCCGCCGATACCGACCACGTTGACCGCCGCACTAGTCACGTTTTCGAGGCTAACCCCTCCACCTAAGTGGAGGACCAGCATCTGGGACGGAGGCGGCCGTCACACCTACCCAGTTTGCCTACCAGTGAGTAACCTCTGTCACCATGGCGACCTCACTGCAGAGCCGCGTGGAAGCCGCCGCGGCCCAACTGATCTTCGGGCTCCCGGAGCCCCTGCGCCGGTTGATCGCCGGGCGCCCGATCCGGCTGGACGGGCAGGAGCTGGCGCTGGACGCCCAGTTGCTGCTCCGCCTCCAGCAGCTGAACCGGGTCAGCATGAGCGCGGGCACGCCAGAGGTCGCCCGGCAGCGGATCCTCGACTCGGGGCACCTGGTCAGCGGCAAGCCGATCGAGCCGGTGCGCACGCAGGAGATCGTGATCCCGGCCGAGCACGGCCCGCTCCCGGCGACGCTCTACGTGCCGGACGGGTTGCCGTCGCCGTCGCCGCTGCTGGTGTTCTTCCACGGCGGTGGCTGGGTGGTCGGCAGCCGCGCGAGCCACGACAACACCGCGCGTTACTTCGCCAAGCACGCGGGCGTGCGGGTGCTGTCGGTCGAGTACCGGCTCGCGCCCGAGCACCCGTTCCCGGCGGCCCCCGAGGACGCCGTCGCCGCGTTCGGCTACGCCCACGCCAAGGCGGCGGACCTGGGCGTGGACCCGGACCGGATCGCGGTGGGCGGGGACAGCGCCGGCGGCAACCTCGCGGCGGTGACCGCCCAGGTGACGACCGCGCGGGGCGGCCCGGCACCGGCTTTCCAGCTGCTGCTCTACCCCGGCGTTGACGCGAGCACTCGCCGCCGGTCGCGGGAGATCTTCGGCAGCGGCTTCTTCCTCACCGACGCCGACATGACGTGGTTCATCGACCACTACGCACCGGCCGGTGTGGACCGCACCGATCCGCGCCTGTCGCCGCTGCTCACCGAGGACTTCACCGGGCTGCCGCCTGCCTACGTCGCCACCGCGGGGTTCGACCCGCTGCGCGACGAGGGCGAGGAGTACGCGGCCAAGCTGCGGGAAGCGGGGGTGCCGGTCACGTTGAGCCGCCAGCGCGACCTGATCCACGGTTACGTCAACTTCCTCGGGGTCGGCAGGCGGTTCCGGGAGGCGACCTCGGAGGCGGCCGGCGCACTGCGCGTCGGCCTGCGGGCGTAAAAAAGACCGGGATCCGATGTGGACGTCCACATCGGATCCCGGTCCCCCCTGCCGGATTGCTTGTCAGGCCACCGGAACCGGCACCGGAACCGGAAGCGGCGGAGCCGAGCCGAGCAGCGACGCGAGCAGGCTCGTCACTGTCTTCAGCAGGTTCTTGAGCAGGTTGCTGACGATGTCCAGCGGCGGCGGCAGGTCCGGGATGTCCGGCACCGGCGGCAGCTGGCGGACCTCACCCGCCTTCGAGGGATCGGCCAGGACGCGGCTCGCCTGGGTGGCGTAGTCGTTGCCGGTCGCGGCGACCTGTTGCGCGTCGGACTGGATGGTGTACTTCTGGCCCGCGGCGACGTCGCCGAGCACTGGGCTTATCTGGCCGAGCGAACGCTGGGTGGCCGGCACGTCTCCGGCGTAGGCCGCCCTGGCGAGCTGGTCACGCAGCTGGAGGACCTGTTCCGCGGCGGCCTGCGTGCTGGACGTCCCCTTGCCCCCGGCCGCGGCCACGCCTGCGCCGGACACCGCCAGCACGCTGCCGGCCACCGCCACGGCGATGATCCGGGCGAACTTGCCTAACATCTCCCTACCTCCTGGCCTCGGTGGACCTGTCAGGAAATGCGTACCCGCCGTGTTGATCTCCCACCACTCGACACCCGAAGACGGCGGTTTCCAACGCTCACGGGCCGAATCGGTTCCGGACTTGAGACCCGCATCTGATGAACAATACCTTCGCCCGATTGATCAAGACCTTGACGACCGGGGTCGCGCAGCGTGTGCAGTTCACCCGCAAGAACCCCAAACTCACTCAACCAGATGCAAAACACGGCACCGGGGCCAAACGAAAGCCGGCAACGTAGGAACGCCGACTACCCCAACCAGACCTCCCCCGTCCCCGATCCACAGCCCGATCTCTGGTCGGCGACTGAAACACAATCAGGGAGAGGGGGCGGGGGTGGTCGGAAGGTGACCTTTCCAGCGCCGTTAAGGCGCAGTTTTGCGCCACAGCGCGGGTTTAAAGATCAAAAGAGTCCTCGCCGGACGGGCAGGCTCCGGGATGACCACCCAACTACCTTGGGTTCCGCGCAACGAAAAGCCGGGCTCCGGTGTGGACAGATCTCCCCGGAGCCCGGCTTTTGCTTTCTCAGGCGGCTGGAACGGTGAGCGCCGGCGGGGAGGCGCCCGTCAGCGCGTTCAGCAGTTCCATGAGCTTCTGGATCAGCGTCTTCAGCAGGTCCGCCACGATGTCCAGGGGCGGCGGCGGGTTCTGCAGCGGCGAGGCCGACGGCGTCTGCTCGACTGTGCTCGCCTGGGACGGGTCGGCGATGATCCGGCTGGCGGTCTCGGCGTCGTTGTTCGCGGACGCGGCGGTGTCCCTCGTGTCCGACTGGACGGTGTACTTCTCACCCGCGGCGAGGTCGCCGAGCAGCGGGCTCATCTGGCCGAGCGCCCGCTGCGTGCCGGGGACGTCGGCCTAGCAGGCCGAGTCGACCAGCTGGGTGCGCAGCCGCGGCAGCTGCTCACCGGCGGCCTGGGTGCTGGAGGTGCCCTTCCCGTCGGCCGCGGCGACAGCGGCTCCGGTCAACGCCAGAACGCTGCCTGCCACCACCGCGGCAACGACCCGGGCGGAACTTGCCTCTCATTCCCTACCTCCTGTGTGGGTGACCTGACCCGGGCGTGAAGTACCAACCTCGTCGCCGGTGAATCGCCGCGCCACCCATTCCGGGAGTGTTCACCACCCGTCTGTGCAGGGGGCCCCGATACGAAAGCGGCCCGGTGAGCCACAAAGGACTCACCGGGCCGCTGCTCCGTGGTGGGAGGTCACTTGCCGAACGCTTCGGCGACCTTGTCGCCGAGGGTCTTGTCGACGTTGCGCCAGTACTCGAACACGCGCTCGAGCACCGGCTCGGACACGCCCTTCTTGGCGTGGCCGATGATATTGCTCGCGAGGCGCTCCCGCTGCGCGGCGTCCATCACCTTGCGCACCAGCGTCCCTGCCTGGCCGAAGTCGTCGTCCTCGGCGTGCAGGCGGTAGGCGGAGCGGATGACCTCGTCAACCACGCCGTAGGACGACACCGTCTCGCCGGCGTAGGCCGCGTCGGCGTGCGGGCCGCCGAACGAGTTCGGCGCGTACACCGGGTCGCCCGGGTTCTGGTAACGCATCGCGCCGTCCCGCGAGTAGCTGTTCACCGGCGACTTCGGCGCGTTCACCGGCAGCTGGGCGAAGTTCGCGCCGATCCGGTAGCGGTGCGCGTCCGGGTAGGCGAACAGGCGACCCTGCAGCATCTTGTCCGGCGACGGCCCGATGCCCGGGACCATGTTGGCCGGCGAGAACGCGGCCTGCTCGATCTCCGCGAAGTAGTTCGACGGGTTGCGGTCGAGCACGTAGCGGCCGACCTTGATCAGCGGGTAGTCGCCGTGCGGCCACACCTTCGTCAGGTCGAACGGGTTGAAGCGGTAGTCCGCCGCTTCCTCGTACGGCATGACCTGGACGTAGAGGGTCCAGCTCGGGTGGTCACCCCGCTCGATCGCGGTCCAGAGGTCGCGGATGTAGTAGTCGGCGTCCTCACCCGCGATGCGGTCCGCGTCGGCCTGCGTCAGGTAGCCGATGCCCTGGTCGGTCTTGAAGTGGTACTTCACCCAGAACTTCTCGCCGCCCGCGTTCTCCCACAGGTAGGTGTGCGAGCCGAACCCGTCCATCTCGCGCCAGTTCGACGGGATGCCGCGGTCGCCCATCAGCCAGGTGACCTGGTGGGCCGACTCCGGGCGCAGGGTCCAGAAGTCCCACTGGATGTTGTGGTCCCGCAGGTGGTTGTCGGCGCGGCGCTTCTGCGAGTGGATGAAGTCGGGGAACTTGATCGGGTCCCGGATGAAGAAGACCGGCGTGTTGTTGCCGACGATGTCGTAGTTGCCCTGCGTGGTGTAGAGCTTCACGGCGAACCCGCGCGGGTCGCGCCAGGTGTCGGGCGAGCCGTTCTCGCCGGCCACCGACGAGAAGCGGATGAGGCTCTCGGTGCGGGTGCCCGGCTGGAAGACGGCCGCCTTGGTGAACTGGCTGACGTCCTCGGTGACCTCGAGGAACCCGAACGCACCGCCGCCCTTCGCGTGCACCACGCGCTCCGGGACGCGCTCGCGGTTGAAGTGCGCGTTCTTCTCGATGAGGTAGTGGTCCTGCAGCAGGATCGGGCCGTTGGCGCCCAGGGTCAGCGAATCGTTGTCGCTGGCCACCGGGATGCCCACGTTGTTGGTGGTCGGCTTCGTCACGCCGAGCCCTCCTTCTCGTGGTGGGTGGTGGAACAGGCGGGGCACAGGCCCCAGAAGACGACCTCCGCCTCCTCGACGACGAACCCGGCGGTGTTCGAGGGTTCGAGGCAGGGCGCCGCGCCGTGGACGCAGTCGACGTCCTCGGCCCGGCCGCAGCCGCGGCAGACGAGGTGGTGGTGGTTGTCCCCGGTACGCGTCTCGAACCGGGCCGGGTGCCCGGCCGGCTCGACGCGCCGCACCAGGTCCACGTTCGCGCAGGCGCCCAGGACGTCGTAGACCGTCTGGGTGGACACCGATCCGAGCACGTCCCGCACGCCGGCCGCGACCTGGTCGACAGTCGAGTGCGGGTGCCCGGCGAGCCACTCGAGGACGGCGGCCCGCGGAGCGGTGATCCGCAGGCCGACGGCCTTGAGCTGGTCCCGAACGGGGGTGGTCTGGTGCGTCATCGACAACCACGATGTCGCCTAATCTGGAACGAGTCAAGATAAAAACTGGAACGAATCCGGAAAACTGCCCGAGTGGGTGAGGCGACGAGTTCGGCAGGGAAGCGGTGCTGTCCGTCTCCGAAGTGGCAAGCGGCGCAAAAGGAGTTGCACGGCCGTGCCAGAGTGGGAGCATGTCCCTCCAGCCGTATCGCCAGGTGCTCGCCCTGCCCGGGGTCCGCACGGCGATGCTGCTGTTCTTCTTCACCCGCCTGCCGATGACCGCCACCGGGATCACGCTGACCCTGCACGTCGTCAGCGACCTCGGCCGCGGGTACGGCGAGGCGGGTCTCGTCGGGACCGCGACGATGCTGGGCAGCGCGCTCGGCGCGCCGGTCGTCGGCCGGATGATCGACCGCTACGGGCTGCGCGCGGTCACCTCGGTGTGCGGCCTGACCTCCGCGGCGTTCTGGCTGGCCACCCCGCACCTGCCGTACGCGGCGCTGCTCGTGACCGCGCTGCCGGCGGGCGCGCTCGTGCTGCCGGCCAGCTCGATCGCCCGCCAGGTGCTGACCGCGCTGGTGCCGCCTGAGTCGCGGCGCTCGGCGTACTCGCTCGACTCGATCCTGCTGGAGACGAGCTTCATGGTCGGCCCGAGCGCGGGCATCGCCGTGTCGACGCAGCTGTCCTCGACCGTCGCGCTGAGCGGTATCGGCGTCTGCTTCGCGCTCGGCACCCTCGCGCTGTGCTGGTTCAACCCGCCGATCCGGCACGAGGCCGAGGCGGTCACCGCCGAGCGGCCGCCGATGCGGGAGTGGCTCACCCCGCGGCTGGTCGGCGCCCTGCTGGTCGCATCGGGGGCGCTGTTCTGCCTGATGGGCACGGAACTGGCGACGCTCGCCGCGCTGCGCGCCACCGGCGAGGTGGGCTGGACCGGCGTGGTGATCGCCGTGATGTGCGTCGCCTCGGCGGTCGGCGGGATCGTCCACGGCGCGGTGCGGAAGTCGCTCTCGCAGGCGCGGCTGATGGTGCTGCTGACCGTACTCGTGATCCCGGTCGGGCTGGCCGCCGGACTGCCCTGGTGGCTGCTCGCGCTGGCCCTGGTGCCGACGAACCTGGCCTGCGCGCCGACGCTCGCGTCGACCGCCGAGGAGGTCACCGGCCTCGCACCGCCACGGGTGCGCGGTGAGGCGATGGGCCTGCTCGACGCCGCCACCCGGCTCGGCATGGCCGCGGGCAGCCCCGTGGTGGGGTTCGTGATCGACCACACCGGCCCCGGCTGGGGCTTCGCGGCGGCGGGCCTGTCCGGGCTCGCCTTCGCCGCGGTCGCGTTCGGCCTGCGCCGCCGTTCGGCCCGGGTACCGGCTGTGGCGCCGCTGTGAATGACCGGTTTGACCTATAAGTGCGGAACGCGGGTGGCGTGATCACGCGTTGGCCCGGTATGGACAGCACAGCCGGCGCCACCCTGCAGATGACGATCGAACCGCGGGCGCTGCTGGTCATCGCCGGGCTGCCCGGTTCGGGCAAGAGCACACTGCTGCGCAGCACGCAGGCCAGCCGCCCGGTCGAGGTGCTCGACTCCGACCAGATGCGCGACCGGCTGGCCGCCGCGCTGCCGCCCGGAACGCCGTACCGCCGCTACCGCCCTGCGGTGCACGTCCTGCACCGGCTGCGGGTGGTGCTCGCCGCGGTCCGCACGCCCGGCCCGGTCGTCGTGCACGACCCGGCCACCGGCGCGGCGACCAGGGCGTGGCTGATGCTGACCGGGCTGCTCACCGGTCGGCGGCGGCACCTGCTGTGGGTGGACTGCACCCCGGAGGAGGCGCTGGCCGGGCAACGCGCGCGCGGCCGGGTGCTGCGGACGGCGTCGTTCTGCCGCCACCTGCGCCGCCTGCCGCGGGTCCGCGCCCTGCTGGTCGAGGGGCGGCCCCGCGGCTGGAACGAGACCACGGTCGTCGACAGGGAGACGGCGGGCCGTGGTCTCCACCTCGTGGTGCGTTAGGCGATCGCGTCGAGTTCGCTGATCGCGTCCGCCGGGAGGTCCAAGGACGCGGCGGCCACGTTCTCCCGCAGGTGGGCGAGCGACGACGTGCCCGGGATCAGCAGGATGTTCGGCGACCGCTGCAGCAGCCAGGCCAGCGCGACGGCCATCGGGGTCGCGCCGAGGCGAGCGGCCACCGAGTTCAGCACCTCCGACTGCAGCGGCGAGAACCCGCCGAGCGGGAAGTACGGCACGTACGCGATGCCCTGCGCGGCCAGCGACTCGACCAGCTTGTCGTCCTCGCGGTGGGCCACGTTGTAGGCGTTCTGCACGCACACGACCGGCGCGATGGACTGCGCCTCGGCGACCTGCTCGGCGTTCACGGTGCTGATGCCGAGGTGCTTGATCAGCCCCTCCTGCTGCATCTCGACCAGCGCGGCGAACGGCTCGGCGATCGACCCGGGCACCGCGGAGTGGCCGTCGTCCCCGCCGCCGACGCGCAGGTTCACCACGTCGAGCGCGTCCACGCCGAGGTTGCGCAGGTTGTCGTGTACCTGGGCGCGCAGCTGCTCCGGCGAGCGCTGGTGCACCCAGGCGCCCTGGTCGTCGCGCACCGCGCCGACCTTGGTCACCACCACGATCCCGTCATAGGGGTGCAGCGCCTCGCGGATGATCTGGTTCGTCACGTGCGGACCGTAGAAGTCGGCGGTGTCGATGTGGTTGACACCCAGCTCGACGGCTTCGCGCAGGACCGCGACCGCGGCGTCCCGGTCGGCGGGCGGCCCGAACACGCCCGGCCCGGCCAGCTGCATCGCGCCGTAACCCAGGCGCCCGACGGTGAGCCCGTCTGCGAGGGTGAACGTGCCGCCGGCCAGTGTGTTCGCTGTCATGGAAATCCCTTCTCGGCTTGTTCCGGCTCCACGATCCCCCGCGTGCCGCGGAACAGGCAGAGCCCCGCCGATCCTAGGAGTCCCGGGGACAGCCGGCCTGCCGCCGCCTCACGTGCAGGCCTGACGCAGCCGCTCCAGGTTGGCGGTGTTCGTCTGGACCCAGTCGTTCACGTCGGACAGGCCCTGCGACTTGCGCTGCTCCAGCGCGACGTAGGAGTCGGCGATCGCGAACAGGTTCTGCTGCAGCGTCTGGTCGGCCACCTGGTTGCCGAGGTCGCGCAACTCCTCGGCCTTCTGCTGCGCCTGGGCGGACACCTCCTGCGCCGAGGCGTACGGGTTGAGGTTCGCCAGCCCGAGGGCCTGCGAGCACGCGCTCACCCGGTCCGCCGTCTCCGCGGCCTCCGCACAACCGGCCAGCACGACCGCCATCCCGACGACTCCGAGCACCCGCAGAATTCTCATAACGCCCAAACTACCGGTTCACGCTCCCGGCTCGGCGGCCTTCCACCAGCGCACCCCGACGACGGCGCCGATCACTGCCACGACCCCGAACAGCACCCACCCGACGGGGAACCCGCCGCCGCTCGGGGCCTCCTGCGCGGCCGGCACGCCCGCCGGACTGGCACTGACCAGGCCGATCCGGACGGACAGGTCCTCCCGCGGCTTCGGGCCGACGGTCACCGGCCCGGCGCAGCCCGGGTCGCCGCCGGTGCCTGCGATCCGGAAGCCGCGGAACTCCTCGGCGAGGCCGGTGAGGTCAAAGCACACCCGGTACGAGCCGTCGGGCAGGTCGTCGAGCAGGTAGGAGCCGTCCGCGGCGGTGCGGGTGGCCGCCACCGGGCGCCCGCCGGCGTCGGCCAGCGTCACCGGGACGCCCGCCGCGCCGGGCTCGCCCGCGTCCTGCGTGCCGTTGCCGTTGCGATCCACCCACAGCAGGTCGCCGAGCCGGTTGCGCGCGGGCGACAACCCGATGCCGATGGTGCTTTCGTCACGGTGGCCGACCCCGAGGGCGACCGGCGGGGCGCACCCGCTCGCCAGGTCCACATCGGAATCCTTTGTGGACTCGCCGGCGCGCGGCTTGGTGAACTGGTACCCGGCGACCGGCGCGGGCAGCGCGGCGCGGTCGACGCACACCTGGTAGGCGCCGTCGGGGATCCCGGTGAACTGGAACCGGCCGTCGGCGCCGGTGGTCGTCGACGCCTCCTCGCCGCCGCCGGCGCGGAGCAGCTTGACCGGCACGCCGCTCGGGCCGGACTCGGTGGCATCGGCGATGCCGTTGCGGTTCGTGTCCGCCCACACCCGGTCGCCGATCCGGTTGGCAGGCGCGGACAGCCCCATGTTCAGCGCGGTGTCCTCGCGCTTGCCAAGGCCGAGGGTCACCTGCGGGGTGCAGCCGGTCGCCGGGTCGGCGCCGGAGACCTCGCTTCCCTCCACCGGTGTGAAGTCGGCCGCGGCCTGCGGCAGGTTGGCCAGGTCGAAGCACACCGCGAACGAGCCGGACGGCAGGTCGTCGAAGGAGTACTTCCCGTCCTGGCCGGTGGTGGTCATGGCGAACTGGGTGCCGTCCGCGCCGCGCAGCTTCACCGGCACCCCGGCGATCCCCGGTTCCAGCGCGCCCGGCCGACCGTCGCCGTCGACGTCCTGCCAGACCAGCGCGGCGATTCGGTTGACCGGCGGCGCGAGGCCGGCGTCCATCGTGAAGTCCTGGGTGCGGCCGGGCGTCAGCTCGGTCGGCGCGGTGCAGCCGGTGGCCGGGTCGGGCGCCGAGTCCTGGCCCGGCGTGCCCGCGCGCTGCCTGGTGAGCTGGTAGTCGCCGTACTGGGGCGGGAGCTTCGCGGTGTCGAAGCAGAGCTGGTAGCTGCCGTCGGGCAGGTGCGAGAACTGGTACTGGCCGTGCGGTCCGGTGCTGGTCCCGGCGACCGGGGTGCCGTCGGCCTTCTGCAGCCGCACCCCGACGTCGGCGATGCCGGGCTCGCCCGGGTCCTGCAGCCCGTTGCGGTTGATGTCGGCCCACACCAGGTCGCCGACCCGGTTTAGGCCGCCGACCACGCCCGCGTCCACGGTGTGGTCGACGGAGCCGGGCGGCCCGATCGCGACGCGCACCGAGCCGTTCTCGGGGTCCACATCGGAATCGAGCGACTGGTCGCCCGCGTGCGGGACGGTCCACTTCAGACCCTCGACTGGCGGGGATCCGGGCAGCGGACCGGTGTTCACCCCGCTGAAGTCGAACCGCAGGGTGTAGCAGCTGTTGGGTTGCAGGCCCTCGGCCGGGCCGAACAGGTAGCGCCCGGCGCCGTCGGTCGTCTCCTCCGCCAGCGGCGCCCCGCCGCCGTCGCAGCCCAGCAGCTGGACCCGCACCCCAGGCAGCGGCGGCTCGTCGCCGTCCTGCACGCCGTCGCCGTCGGTGTCGAACCACGTCCGGTCGCCGAGCTGCACCGGGCCGTCCATGCCGCCGACGCCCATCGTGAGCGTGACGGCCTTGCCGCCGCCGACGTCGACGAACTCGGTCAGGCTGGCGCGGCTCTGGTCCTCGGCCGCCGGCTTGACGTCCGGCATGGACGCCGGGATCGAGGCGTCCACGCGGTACTTCCCGCCGGACAACGTCGCGGTCGTGAGCTGCGCCGCGCCGTCCGGCCCGGTGACGCCGCTGACGCTGGCGCCACTCGGGTCGGTGGCCACGACGAGGATGCCGCCGACCCCGGTCTCACCCCGGACGACCCGCACCGTGAGCGGGCCGTCGGTGTCGTCCGCGGTCGCCACGAGCAGGGGTGTGCCCATGCCGAGCACCGCCACCGCGCACACGAGCGCGGCCAGGACATGCCTTGTCACCGCGAGCTCCCCGACTTCTCCCTGCCATTGACTCGGCCCACCCTAGAAGCGCGCCGACGTCGGATCAGGGAGAAGTTGCCTCACTGTCGAGTGAATTCAGGGAGGCCGGGGCAACTCTGCGTGGTCGTCAGTTGAACTCGGGAGCCAGCTGCTCGGCGATCTCGTACGTGTTCAGCGCCGCGCCCTTGCGCAGGTTGTCCCCGCACACGAAGAAGTCGAGCGTGTTCGGGAAGTCCAGCGCCTGGCGCACCCGTCCGACGTACGTCGGGTCGCCGCCGACGACCTCGGCGGGGCTCGGGAACTCACCGTTGGCCGGGTCGTCGACCAGCACGATCGACGGCTGCGCCGCGAACACCTTGTGCGCGGCCTCGACGGTGACCTCACGCGCGAAGGTGGCGTGCACCGCGAGCGAGTGCGTGGTGACCACCGGGACGCGGACGCAGGTCGCGGACACCTTGAGGTCCGGGATGCCGAGGATCTTCCGCGACTCGTTGCGGACCTTCAGCTCCTCGGAGAACCAGCCGTCGCCCTTGTAGGAACCGGCGGCCGGAACCACGTTCAACGCCAGCGGGGTGCCCGCGAACGGGGTGTCCGACAGCGGCAGGCCTGCCGCCTCCAGCGCGGCCCGCACGTCGCCGGCCTTCGCGCCGAGGTCCTTTCCGGACACCGCGGCCAGTTCGGCCTGCAGCCGGTCGATGCCGGGCTGGCCCGCGCCGGACGCCGCCTGGTAGGAGGCGACCACCAGTTCGGTCAGGCCGAACTCGCGGTGCAGCGCGCCCAGCGCCGCCATCATCGACAGCGTCGTGCAGTTCGGGTTGGCGATGATGCCGCGCGGCCGCTCCCGCACCTTGTCCGAGTTCACCTCGGGCACCACCAGGGGCACGGCGTCGTCCATCCGGAACGCGCCGGAGTTGTCGACCGCGACCGCGCCGCGCTCGGCCGCGATCGGCGCCCACTCGGCGGACACCTCGTCCGGCACGTCGAACATGGCGACGTCGACGCCGTCGAAGGCCTCCGGGGACAGCGCGATGACGGTCAGTTCCTCGCCGCGCACGGTGATCTTCTTGCCCGCCGACCGCGGCGAGGCGATCAGCCGGATCTCACCCCACGGCACGCTCTCGCGCCCGTTGATGATGTCGATCATGACGGTGCCCACCGCGCCGGTCGCACCGACCAGAGCCAACGTCGGAGCCATTTCAGCGACCACTCCCCGCGTACACGACGGCTTCCTCGTCGCCGCCAAGTTCGAATGCCTCGTGGATCGCGCGCACCGCGTCGTCCAGCTGCGCGTCGCGGATCAGGACCGAGATCCGGATCTCCGAGGTGTTGATGATCTCGATGTTGACGCCGACCTTGGCCAGCGCCTCGCAGAAGGTCGCGGTGACGCCGGGGTGCGAGCGCATGCCCGCGCCCACCAGCGAAACCTTGCCGACCTGGTCGTCGTAGAGCACGGAGTCGAACTCCAGCTCGCCCTTCAGCTTCTCCAGCTCGGCGACGGCCTTCGGACCGTTCGCCTTGGACAGCGTGAAGGTGATGTCGGTGCGGCCCGCGGTGTTGGAGACGTTTTGCAGCACCATGTCGATGTCGATCTCGGCGTCGGCGATGACCCGGAAGATCCGCCCCGCGGCGCCGGCGTGGTCCGGCACCCCGGTGACGGTGACCTTCGCCTCCGACCGGTCGTGCGCCACACCGGTGATCAACGCTTGTTCCACGGGGATCTCCTCAATCGAACCGGCCACGGTGGTGCCCGGCTTGTCGCTGTAGGACGAACGAACCCGGATCGGCACGCCGTAGCGGCGGGCGTACTCGACCGAGCGCAGGTGCAGGATCTTCGAACCGCTCGCGGCGAGTTCGAGCATCTCCTCGTACGGGATGGTGTCGAGTTTGCGCGCGTTGGCCACGATCCGCGGGTCGGCGGTGTACACACCGTCCACATCGGAGTAGATCTCGCACGCGTCCGCGTTGAGCGCCGCGGCCAGCGCCACCGCGGTGGTGTCCGAACCGCCGCGGCCGAGCGTGGTGATGTCCTTGGTGTCCTGCGCGACGCCCTGGAACCCGGCGACCAGCGCGATGTAGCCCTGGTCGAGGGCCTCGGTGACCCGGCTCGGTGTCACGTCGATGATGCGCGCGTTGCCGTGCACGCCCGTCGTGACCACGCCCGCCTGGGACCCGGTGAACGACCACGCCTCGAAACCGTGTGCCGAAATCGCCATCGCGACAAGCGCGTTGGAAATGCGCTCCCCAGCGGTGAGCAGCATGTCCATCTCTCGTTCGGGAGGCACCGGGTTGACCTGCTGGGCCAGGTCGAGCAATTCGTCGGTGGTGTCACCCATGGCGGAGCACACGACGACCACGTCGTTGCCCGCCTTCTTGGTGGCCACGATCCGTTCGGCCACGCGCTTGATGCGATCAGCGCTCTCCAGCGACGAACCACCGTACTTCTGGACCACGAGCGCCACTTGTCTGCCGACCTCCTATTTCGCACCTTTCGGAGCAGCCTACCGGGGGTTACGGCCCTGGCCACCCCGTTATGTGGCTCCGGCCACTGCCACTGGCCGGACTCGTGGGAAAATGACCAACCGTGCAGGGCAGCGGCCAAACCGTTCGGCGACCGGAGCAAGCGGCCCCTGGCCTGCTGCTGGACCTGGCGGACCGGATCACCAGACGCCGGGCGCTCCTGCTGCCCGCGGCCGTGTACCTCGGTGTGCGGGCGCTCGGTGTTGTGGTGCTCACGGTGTTCGCCGCGCTGCACGACACCGACCTGTTGTCTAAGATCGCCGCCTGGGACGGCCAGTGGTACCTCAAGATCGCGGCGTCCGGCTACGAACTCGAACCGACGACCGACGCGTTCGGACACCTGAACCCGCACACGCGGCGGGCGTTCTTCCCGGGGTACCCGTTCCTGATCCGGCTGCTGGCGCCCGCGCTCGGGTTTCCCGCGGCGGCGCTGGTGGTGTCGCTGGCCGCCGGGCTCTTCGCGGCGTACGGCCTGGCCCGGCTCGGCAGGCTGGTGCGCGGCGGCTCGCGCCGGGCCGGCTACATCCTGGTGGCCCTGTTCGCGGCGACGCCGATGAGCGTCGTGCTGACCATGGCCTACACCGAAGCGTTGTTCTGCGCGCTGGCGGTGTGGACGCTGGTCGCGGTGCTGGAGCGGCGGTGGGAGCCGGCGGGCGTGTGCTGCCTGGCGGCCGGGCTGGTGCGGTCGACGGCGCTGGCGCTGGTCGTCGCGGTGGTGGTGGCCACGCTGATGGCGTTGACGCGCCGGGAGGACGGTGGGCGTCCGCTCGTCGCGCTGGCGCTGGCGCCCGCCGGGTTGTTCGGTTACCTGTGGTGGACGGGGATGCGGGTGCGTCCGGAGTCCGGGTTCGAGGCCCAGCTGAGCACCTGGTCCGATCTGGAGTGGCAGGGGTGGCGGACCCGGTTCGACGGCGGGGTGTCGACGGCCCGGTTCGTGGCCGAGGTGCTCACGGGCAGCGATTCGGCGATGAGCGCGCTGACGGTCGCGGTGATCGCCGGTGCGCTGATCGGCATGGCGGTGCTGGCCCGGCGCGAGACGGTGCTGGTGGTGTACGCGGCCGGGGTGCTGGTGATGTGCCTGGGGTCGAGCGCGCTGATGCACGCCAAGCCGCGCTTGCTGCTGCCCGCATTCACGCTGCTGGTGCCGGTGGCGCTGGCGCTGGCCAAGCGGCGGACAAACACCGTGCTGTGGGTCTGCTCCGGGGTGGCGCTGGCGAGCGCGTGGTTCGGCGCGTTCGCGCTGACGGTTTGGCAGTATGCGATCTGATGCGAAAGCCAGCCGATTCCAGCGCGCCCCTGACCGACGTGATCGCGCAGCGGTGGAGCCCGCGCGCGCTCGACGAGACGCGGGAGGTGACCTGGGACCAGCTGCGCGCCCTGCTGGAGGCCGCGCGGTGGGCGCCGTCGTTCGGGAACACCCAGCCGGCGCGGTTCCTGGCCGGCCGCCGTGGTGATGCGACGTTCCGGCAGATCCTCGGCACGCTCACCGAGCGGAACCAGGCGTGGGCGCACCGGGCGGGCGCCCTGCTGGTCGGGATCGTGGTGGCGCGCAACGAAAAGGGCGAGATCCCGTACGCCGAGTACGGGCTCGGGCTGGCCGCGCAGAACCTCGTCCTGCAGGCCGTCGCGGAGGGGCTGGTGGCGCACCAGATGGCCGGCTTCGACGCCGGCGCCGTCCGCGAGCGGTTCGCGGTGCCGGACGGAGCGATCCCCCGGGTCGCGATCGCCGTGGGGCACGCCGGGGATCCCGCGGTGCTGGAGGTGGAGAAACTGATCGAGCGCGAACGGGCGGCCCGGAAACGGGTGCCACTGGGCGAGTTCGCCTACACCGGCGAGTGGGGCGCGCCAGCGTTCTAGCCGCAGGGGCCAGGCCCAGACATGGTCATCAGAGTGACGTCATCTCAGGTCAGGCCGCCAAGCAGGAGGGGAATCCCATACCCCCAGGCCGCGCCAGCTGCCCGCTGGAATCGACCGTTCTGACTCGTGTCGAACACAACGCCCGCGTTCTAGCTGACCGAGGCGCCGCCGATGCGGCGGACGATCCGCGCGACGATCGAGGAGACCACGAGCCAGAAGATCGCCGCGATGCCGTAGTTCACCAGAACACGCAGCTTCTCGTCGGCGGGCTCGAACAGGTCCTTGAAGCCCAGCGCCAGGCCGTCGGACCAGTCGCGCACGAACGAGACGATCCCGTTGTCCGGGTTGGCTCCGCCGACCACGAAGATCACGTGCAGCACCAGGATGAGCGCGAAGATCAGGCCGACCCAGCGGACAATCCCGGCGATCAGCCCGACCCCCTGGTCCTTCACCCGCCCCCACGGCACCTGGCGCTTGGGTCGCGGCGAGGCGTCTTCGTCGACGTCGCTCTTGCGCTTCTCGGCGTGCTCGGCCATGCCACCGAGTTTCCCACGCCGCGCCCGCCTTGGCTACCTGCCAGTAACCGACCGGGTCACTTTTCAACATCATCGTGGCCGGGCTACAGTGACTCCGTGGCGCGTGCTCTCCTGCTTCGCTGCCGCGACGGGGCCTGATCCTGACCGGCCCCCCGTCGCGGGGCTTCGTCACGCCGCCGGTCGCCCGAAAACCCGGCAGGAGAGTTTCCCAGCAATGACCAGCTCCGATCCGACCGTGAGCCGCATCCGCAAGCCTTCGCGTCCCGCCCCCGCCGACCAACCCGCGTGGAACCCGCAGCGCGGCAGCTCGATGCCGGTGCACCGCTACCAGCCCTGGTACAAGCTGGTGGAGAACATCGAACTGCCCGACCGCACCTGGCCGGACAAGCGCATTGAGCGCGCGCCGCTGTGGTGCGCGGTTGACCTGCGGGACGGCAACCAGGCCCTGATCGACCCGATGTCGCCGGCCCGCAAGCGCAAGTTCTTCGAGCTGCTGGTGCGCATGGGCTACAAGGAGATCGAGGTCGGCTTCCCGGCCGCGAGCCAGACCGACTTCGACTTCGTCCGCGAGATCATCGAGGACGGCGCGATCCCGGACGACGTGCGCATCCAGGTGCTGACCCAGTGCCGCCCCGAGCTGATCGAGCGCACCTTCCAGTCGCTGGAGGGCGCACCGCAGGCGATCGTGCACATCTACAACTCGACGTCGATCCTGCAGCGCCGCGTGGTGTTCCGCGAGGAGCGCGAGGGCATCAAGAAGATCGCGCTGCAGGCCGCCGACCTGGTGGTCGAGTACGCGCAGAAGTACTCCGACACCGACTTCCGCTTCCAGTACTCGCCGGAGTCCTACACCGGCACCGAGCTGTCCTACGCGGCCGAGGTGTGCAACGCGGTCACCGACATCTGGCAGCCCACCCCGGAGCGGCCGGTCATCCTGAACCTGCCGGCGACCGTCGAGATGGCCACGCCGAACGTCTACGCCGACTCGATCGAGTGGATGGGCCGCAACCTGGACCGCCGGGACGCGGTGATCCTGTCGCTGCACCCGCACAACGACCGCGGCACCGGCATCGCCGCGGCCGAGCTGGGCTACCAGGCCGGCGCTGACCGCATCGAGGGCTGCCTGTTCGGCAACGGCGAGCGCACCGGCAACGTCGACCTGGTCGCGCTGGGCATGAACATGTTCAGCCAGGGCATCGACCCGCAGATCGACTTCTCCGACATCGACGAGATCAAGCGCACCGTCGAGTACTGCAACCAGCTGCCGGTGCACGAGCGCACCCCGTGGGGCGGCGACCTGGTGTTCACCGCGTTCTCCGGCAGCCACCAGGACGCGATCAACAAGGGCTTCGACGCGCTGCACCGCGCCGCCGAGAAGGCCGGCGTACCGGTCGACGAGTTCCCGTGGGAGGTGCCCTACCTGCCCATCGACCCGAAGGACGTCGGCCGCAGCTACGAGGCCGTCATCCGGGTCAACTCGCAGTCGGGCAAGGGCGGCGTCGCCTACATCATGAAGACCGAGCACCAGCTCGACCTGCCGCGACGGCTGCAGATCGAGTTCTCGCAGGTCATCCAGCGCTACACGGACAGCGAGGGCGGCGAGGTCGACCCGCGCGCGATGTGGGACGCGTTCGCGAAGGAGTACCTGGAGCCGCAGACGCCGCTGCAGCTGATCAGCCAGCACGTCACCGCGAACGGCGACTACCAGCTGCGCGCCACGGTGCGCGTGGACGGCGAGGAGCAGGAGATCACCGGCTCCGGCAACGGCCCGATCGCCGCGTTCTTCGACGCGTTGTCCACCGTGGGCTACGACCTGCGGCTGCTGGACTACAGCGAACACACCCTCACCCCCGGCGACGACGCGAAGGCCGCCTCCTACATCGAGTGCGCCATCGGCGACAAGGTGTTCTGGGGCATCGGCATCGACCCGTCCATCGTGACGGCTTCGCTGCGGGCGGTCGTGTCCGCGGTGAACCGCGCGCACCGCTGATTACGCGAGAAGGCCGGCCGCTGGTGTGCGGCCGGCCTTTCTCGTCAGTTCGCGGCGGCGGCGAACATGCCGGGCTGGTAGGAGCCGCCCTGGTTGCGCACGATCACGTTCATCCGGTTGGCGGCGTTGATCATCGCGACCAGTGTCACCAGCGCGGCGATCTGGTCGTCGTCGTAGTGCTTGCGCACCTGGGCCCACGTCTCGTCGGACACGCCCTGGTGCGCGTCGGCCAGGCGGGTGCCCTCCTCGGCGAGCGCCAGCCCCGCCCGTTCGGCCTCGGTGAAAACCGTGGCCTCGCGCCAGACCGCGACCAGGTTGAGCCGCACCGCGCTCTCCCCGGCGGCCGCGGCCTCCTTGGTGTGCATGTCGACGCACGGGGCGCACCCGTTGATCTGGCTGGCACGCAACGACACCAGCTCCTGTGTGGACTGTGGCAGGGCCGAGGTGTGCAGCACCGCGGCGAAGTTCGCGAACCGCTTGGCGAGCTTGGCGCCGATCTCGTTGGACATCAGGTCGAACCGGGTTTCCACGGCTTCCTCCTCGTGTGGGGAACTGCTCGAACACGAGGCACCGGCCGTGCCGTGGATGTGACAGTGACGCCGGCCACAACGACAGTCGCGGAGGTGGCCGGCTTCGCAGAGCTCCTCGACGCGGGGTCAGGCGGCAGGCCGGCGAAGAGGTCCGCGGTCTCCAGCACAGTCAGGCCGACGCCCTGCGCCGGCTTGGCTACCTTGATCCGGCAGGTCGCCGACCGGTCGAACACCGGTGGTTGAGCTCGCTCCGCCCGGCTTCGACGACGCCGTACCGCTCGTAGAAGCGCACCGCCGACGGTGCGAACCCACTTCGCCCGCGACCTCGCCGACCGTCAGGTTCCCGCTGTCCGCCACGGCGCCCACTCTGCACTGTTGGCGCGAACCGGAGGGCATGCTCCCAGCTAGGCGGAGGCGGCCCACTCCTCAACGACTAGGACCTCACCTTCCCCGGCGCCAACCGCGGCGCGGACCAGCGCCGCGCCGGGCGGAGGCGTCGCGGCGAGCCGGTCGGCGCCGTCGCGCCGGGCTAGGGCTGCTTCGTCACCGCCGCGGCCTCGGCGTGCAGCAGGTCCAGCACGGTGGCCACCGGCGGCCGGGTGCCGGCGCCGGTGCGCAGGACGGCTTCGATGAGCCGCGCCGCGCGGATGCCTGCCAGCGGCCGCCGCACGATCCGGCGCGACCAGGTCCCGGCCAGCGTGTAGCGCGGCAGCAACGCGATCCCGTGCCCGGCCGCGACCAGCGCCTCGATGATCCGGAAGTCGTTGATCCGCTGCTTGACCTGCGGCCGCACCCCGGTCCGCACCGCCAGCGAGCGCAACACGTCGTCGACCGGGAAACCGACGTCCACCGAGATCCACTGCTCGCCGGCCAGCTCGGTGAGGTCCACGCGGCGGCGCTTCGCGAGCCGGTGGCCGCGCGGCAGCGCCACGTCCAGCGGCTCGCGCAGCAGCGGGACCACGTCGAGCCGGTCCGATGGGAACGGCTCGGCGTGCTCGTCCCGGTGGGTGACCACGATGTCGAAGTCGGCGACCAGCCCGGGCACCTCGGCCGGCGTCATGTCGACGTCGCGCACCTCGACGTCCAGGCCCTCGACCTCGGCGAACCGGTGCAGCAGCCCGGGCAGCAGCATCAACGCGGCGGACGGGAAGATCGCCACCCGCACCCGCCCGCGCGGCAGGCTGCGGAACACGTCCAGCTCCGCCTCGGCCCGGTCCACCGCGGCGATCACTTCGTCCGCCCGCACCACCAGCGCCCGGCCGGCGTCGGTGAGCCGCAGCCCCCGCCCCGCCGGTTCGGTGAGCACCAGCCCGACCTCCGCCTGCAGCGCCCGGAGCTGCTGCGACACCGCCGACGGCGTGCAGTGCAGCGCTTTCGCCGCCGCCGTCACGCTCCCGCGGTCCGCTAACTCACGCAGCACCCGCAACCGCCCGACGTCCATGAAGCAACGCTACACAGTAGGTGCAAACAATCTCGATTGTTCTTCATAGTTGCGGGAGGCACGCTGAAGGTGTCCCCACCCGCCGCCCGACCACCACCCCTCAAGGAGGCGCTGCGCGCCCATGTCTGTCCGCGACCGCCTCCTCGCCCTGTTCGTCGTCGTCCTGTGGGGCCTCAACTTCATCGCGATGCACCCGATGCTCGACCACTTCCCGCCGCTGTTCGCCGCGGCGCTGCGCTTCGCGGTGATCGCGGTCCCGACGATCCTGTTCATCCCGCGACCGAAGGTGAAGCTGCGCTGGCTGATCGGGTTCGGGCTCGGCTTCGGCACCGGCCAGTTCGCGTTCCTGTTCCTCGCCCTGACCAACGGCATGCCGACCGGCCTCGCGTCGCTGGTGCTGCAGGCGTCCGCGCCGTTCACCGTCCTGCTCGGCGGGATGTTCCTGCGCGAACCGCTCTCCGCGCGGCAGCTGACCGGGATACTGGCCGCGGTGGCCGGGATGGGCGTGATCGCCTGGCACCGCGCGGAGAACGCCGTGCTGCTGCCCGTCGTGCTCACGCTCCTCGGCGCGCTGTGCTGGGCCGCGGGGAACCTCTGCTCACGTCAGGCCAAGCCCGACAACCCGATCCACTTCACGCTGTGGATGTCGGTGGTCCCGCCGATCCCGATGTTCGCGTTGTCCACGATCTTCGAGGGCCCGGCGGCGCAGTGGCAGTCGCTGGTCACGCTGGGCACCGGCGACGGCCTGCTCGGCCTGGCCGGGTTCGCCTACGTCGTGCTGATCGGCACGGTCCTCGGGTCGAGCATCTGGACCGTGCTGATGCGCCGCAACCCGGCCAACGTGGTCGCGCCGTTCTCGCTGCTCGTGCCGGTGGTCGGGATGTCCGCGGCGTTCTTCGTGCTCGGCGAGACGCCGGCGCTGGTCGAGGTGCTGGCCGGCCTGGTCGTGGTGGCCGGGGTGCTGTACGGCTCGCTGCCGAGGCGTCAGCGCTCGGCGGGCGCGCTCCCCGACCTCGTCTCCTCGTGACGGCGGCCCATCCGCTTCTTGAGGACGAGGCTGACCACCACGCCCACCACGACGGCGACCGCCAGCGCGACGTAGGAGAACCGGGACAGCCACTTCTCCGCGACCACGCCGAGGGAGTACACCAGCGCCGTGGTGCCGCCCGCCCAGACGATGCCGCCGAGCGCGTTGGCGAGCAGGAACCGCGGGTAGTGCATGTGCAGCGACCCGGCGAGCGGACCGCACAGAATGCGCAGAATCGCGACAAAGCGGCCAAAGAAAACCGCCCAAACCCCGCGTTTCCGGAACAATCGCTCGGCGGCCGCCACGTGCGCGGGCCCGAAATGCTTGGGGAATTTCCGGCCCGCCCAGTCGAACAGGCGCCGCCCGCCCTTCCGCCCGATCAGGTAACCGATGCTGTCCCCGGCGATCGCACCGCCGCTGGCGATGGCCCCGATCAGCCAGGGGTTGAGCCCGTCGGGGTGCGAAGCCAGGAGAGCCGCGCTGACCAGCACGATCTCTCCCGGCAACGGGATCCCGAGGCTCTCCGCGCCGATCACCACGCCGACCGTGAGGTAGACCAGGAGCGGCGGGATGGTCTCCAGCCACGCGTCGATGTGCACGGTAAAAGCCCCCTCGGGTACCCCGGCGGAATCGCCGCCAGGGTACCCCGGTCAGGGCTCCAGCATTTCGGCCACCGAAGCGGCCTGCGGAATAGCCGTGTCGGGTGACAACTGCGCCGTCACCAATTCCGGCTTCACCTCGTGCGGGGTGATCCGGCCTGCCTGGATGTCCTCCGCCCAGTGGCAGGCGACCCGGTGCCCGGCCCCGAGCTCCCGCAGCGCGGGCCGCTCGGTGTCGCACTTGGTCTCCTGCCGCCACGGGCAGCGGGTGTGGAACCGGCAGCCCGACGGCGGGTTGGCGGGCGAGGGCAGGTCGCCTGCGAGCAGGATCTGCTCCCGGCTGTCCTCCACGACCGGGTCCGGCACCGGGATCGCCGACAGCAGCGCCCGCGTGTACGGGTGCAGCGGCTCGGCGTAGAGCGACTCCGAGTCGGTCTCCTCCACCAACGAGCCCAGGTACATCACGCCGATGCGGTCGGAGATGTGCCGGACGACCGCCAGGTCGTGGGCGATCACCAGGTAGGTCAGGCCCAGCGAGTCCTGCAGCTCCTCGAGCAGGTTGATCACCTGCGCCTGCACGGACACGTCCAGCGCGGACACCGGCTCGTCGGCGACGATCAGGTCCGGCTCGACGGCCAGCGCCCGCGCGATGCCGATGCGCTGGCGCTGCCCGCCGGAGAACTCGTGCGGGTACTTCCGCAGCGAGCTCTCCGGCAGACCGACGGCGTTCAGCAGCTCGCGCAAGCGCTTGCGCGTGCTCTCCCGGTCCTTGTCCAGGCCGTGCGCCCGCATGCCCTCGATGAGGATCGATTCGACCGACTGCCGCGGGTCGAGGCTGGACAGCGGGTCCTGGAACACCATCTGCATCCGCCGCCGCATCTTCCGCAGCGACTCGCCCTTGAGCGTCGACAGGTCGGTCCCGTCGAACACCGCTCGGCCACCGGTTGGCTCCACCAGCCGCAGCAGGCTGCGGCCCAGCGTCGTCTTGCCGCAGCCGGACTCGCCGACCAGGCCGTACGTCTCGCCGCGCTGGATCTCCAGGTCGACGCCGTCCACCGCGTAGACGTGCCCGACCGTGCGGTCCAGCACCAGACCGCGCTTGATCGGGAAGTGCACCTGCAGGCCTTCCACGCGCACCAGCGGTTCGGACATCAGCGCACCCCCTCGCCCGCCGCGACCGGACGGCCCACCGGGTTGTGGCACCGCAGCATCCCGCCCGAATCCGGTTCCAGTTCCGGCGTGACCTCCCGGCACAGGTCCAGCGCGTTCGGGCAGCGGGGCGCGAACGCGCACCCCTGCGACCAGGGGATGTTGTCGGCGACCGACCCCTTGATCGGCACCAGCTTCTCCCCGCGCGGCGCGTCCAGCCGCGGGATCGAGGCCAGCAGCCCGTGCGTGTACGGGTGACGCGCGGAGGCGAACAACTCGTGCCGCTCGGCCCGCTCGACGACCCGGCCGCCGTACATGACGTTGACCTCGTCGCACAGCCCGGCGACCACGCCGAGGTCGTGCGTGATCATGATCAGCGCGGTGCCGGTGTCGCGGACCAGCTCGGACAGCAGCGCCAGGATCTGCGCCTGGATCGTCACGTCCAGCGCGGTGGTCGGTTCGTCCGCGATCAGCAGCCGCGGACGGCAGGCCAGCGCGATCGCGATGAGCGCGCGCTGCCGCATGCCGCCGGAGAGCTGGTGCGGGTACTCCGACAGCCGCCGATTCGGGTCCGGGATGCCGACACGGTCGAGCAGGTCCGCCGCCTCGGCCGTCGCCTGCTTGCGGTCCATCTTGCGGTGCCGTTCCAGCACCTCGGTGATCTGCAGGCCGATCGGGATCACCGGGTTCAGCGAGGACAGCGGGTCCTGGAACACCATGCCAAGGTCGCGGCCGCGCCGGTCGCGCAGCTGCTTGTCGGACAGCCGCAGCAGGTCGGTGTCCTCGAACAGCACCTCGCCGCTGACCGTCGCGCCGCGCTTGGGCAGCAGGCCCATGATCGCGAGCGCGGTCACCGACTTGCCGCTGCCGGACTCGCCGACCAGACCGACCGTGCGGCCCGGCTCGACGTCGAAACTGACCCCGTCCACCGCGGTGAACGGGCGGGTTCCCTTGCGGGAGAAGACGACCGACAGGTCGCGTACTTGCAGGAGACTCAACGCGCTACCGCCTGTTCTTCGGGTCGAGCGCCTCGCGCAGCGACTCGCCGAGCAGCGTGAACCCCAGCGCCACCACGACGATCGCGATGGCCGGGTAGAACGCCAGGCTCGGCTTGACGTCCAGCAGGGTCTGGGCCTGTGCCAGCATCAGCCCCCACTCGGCGCGGCTGGGATCGTTGTCGCCGAGGCCGAGGAACGACAGCGCCGCCACGTCGATGATCGACGTCGCCAGCGTCAGCGTCGCCTGCACGACCACCGGCCCGAGCGAGTTCGGCAGCATGTGCCGGAACACGATCGTGCTGCGCCGCACGCCCAGCGCGGTCGCCGCGAGCACGTGGTCGCTCGATCTCTGCGAGAGCATCGCGCCGCGCAGCAGCCGCGCGAACACCGGCACGCTCACCACCGCCACCGCGATGATGACCGTCCACTGTGTCCCTTGCGAGAACAGCGCGGCCACCGAGATCGCCAGCAGCAGCGAGGGGATCGCGAGCAGGATGTCGGTGAACCGCATCAGCAGCGTGTCCACCCAGCCGCCCAGCGCGCCGGCCAGACCGCCGACCACCATGCCGACCGCCAGCCCGATCAGGGTGGCGACGACACCGACGATCAGCGTCTGCTGCGCGCCGACCAGCAGGCGGGAGAAGAAGTCGTACCCGCGGTGGTCGCTGCCGAGCACGAACCCGTCCATCGGGCCGGGGATGAAGTCCGGCCGCAGGTTCACGCGCAGCTCGTCGTAGGGGATGTAGGGGTTCTTCGGCGCCAGGAACGGGGCCAGGATCGCCAGCAGCACGAACAGGACCGTGATGACCGCGCCGGTGATCGCCACCGGGTTGCGCAGCATCCGCCGGACCGCGTCCGCCGCGAGGCTGGTGCCGCCGGACTCGGCGAGGTCGTCGATGCGCTCGGCCTTGCGCCGCAACATGGAGGTCATCGCACCCGCACCCTCGGATCGATGATGGCGTAGGAGATGTCCACCAGGATGTTGACGACGACGTACACCAGGGCGGCCAGCAGCAGCAACGCCTGCAGCCGCGGGTAGTCTCGGCGCTCGATGCCCTGCGCCAGCAGGGATCCGAGCCCGTTCCAGTTGAACACCTTCTCGGTGAGCACGGCCCCGGCGAGCAGCAGGCCGGTCTGCAGGCCGATCGTCGTCGACACCGGCAGCAAGGCGTTGCGCAGCACGTGCCGCTGGCGGATCGTCGTCGTGGTCAGGCCCTTGGACTCCGCGGTGCGCACGAAGTCCTCCTGCTGCACGTCCAGCACCGAGGCGCGGGTGATCCGCACGATCACCGCGAACGGGATGCTGGCCAGCGCGACCGCGGGCAGGATCAGGTGCTTGATCGCGTCCCACGTCGCGTCCAGCTCGCCGGTGAGCAGCCCGTCCAGGGTGAAGAAGCCGGTGATGTGCGTGGCGTCGATCGTCACGTCCTGACGCCCGGACGGCGGCAGGATGCCCAGCTTCTGCGCGAACACGTACTTGAGCAGCACGCCGAAGAAGAACACCGGCACCGCGACGCCGACCAAGGTGGTCAGCACGGTGGCGTTGTCCAGGAGCCGGCCCCGGTGGCGGGCGGCCAGGTACCCCATCGGGATGCCGAAGCCGACCGCGAGGACCAGCGCCGCGATCGCGAGTTCGATGGTGGCGGGGAAGGCGCGCCCGATCTCGGCGAGCACGGTGTCGCCGCTGATCAGGGACGAGCCGAAGTCACCGGTGACGACGCGGCCGAGGAACTTGAAGTACTGGACGAAGATCGGTTGATCCAGTCCGAGCACGCTGTTCAGGGACGCGATCTTCTCCGGCGTCGCCTTGTCGCCGAGGAGCGCGGTGGCGGGGCCACCGGGCAGCAGGCGGAGCCAGGCGAAGACCAGGATGGAGAGCACAAGGAGCGTCGGGATCGCTTGCAGTAGCCGACGCGTGAGGAATCGGAGCATGTGAGTGCCTCGGAGACCGCACCGAAGCGGGAAAGCGTGCCGGGCACGCTTCCCCGTCCTCGGTGGCGGAACTCAGCCCTTGGTGACCGTGTAGAAACGCTCGTCGGTCAGCGGGGTCGGGATCAGGCCCTGGACGTCGGACCGCACCACGATCGCCGGTGGCGACGATGAGAGCGGGATCGCCGGAACGTACTGCGAGATCAGCACGCTGGCGCTCTCGTAGGCCGACTTCTTGGTATCCGGCGTCGTCTGGGCGTCCGCATTGGACAGGGCGTCGAAGATCTGCGGGTTGTCGAAGCCGAACTCCGGCTTGGTGCGCCCGAAGAACGTGCCGACGAAGTTGCCCGGGTCGGCGTAGTCACCGGTCCAGCCGAGCAGGTGCAGGTCCTGCTTGCCCGCCTTCTGGACGGAGTCCTTGTACCCGCCGTTCCACGGCTCCTGGACCACGTTGACCTTGATGCCGACCGCCTTCAGGTCGTCGGTGATCGCCGCGGCGATGTCCACCGGGTTTGGCATGTAGGGCCGGCTGACCTCGGTCGGGACGTAGAAGTTCAGTGTCAGGTCGGTGGCGCCGGCCTCGGCCAGCAGCTGCCGGGCGGTGTCGGCGTTGTAGCTGTGCTTCTCCACCGCGGGCGTGTAACCCGGCACGTTGTTCGGCAGGAACTGGTCCTGCGGGTAGGCGCCGGACGGCATCCGGTTCTTGACCAGCTGGTCCTTGTTGATGGCGAACTCGATCGCCTTGCGGACCCGCACGTCCTGCAGCTTCGGGTTGTTCTTCTGGTTGATGCCCAGGTACAGGATGTTGAAGGCGGGCCGGATCAGGACCTGGTCGCCTGCCTGCTTGAGCGAGTTGTAGTCCGCCGGGCTCGGGAAGTCGTAGCCGTCGATGGTGCCGGCGGCCAGCTCCTGCTTGCGGGCGTTCTCGTCCGGGATGATCTTGAAGATCAGCCTGGCGGTCTTGGCCTTCTCACCCCAGTAGTCCTCGTTGCGGACCAGGGTGATCGTGTTGTTGGCCTTGTCGAAGCTCTCGAACTTGTACGGCCCGGTGCCCGTCGGGTGGTCCGTGGCGTACGCCGGGTAGGTGAACGCCTCACCGCTCTGGGTCACGTTGTCGGCGTCGTACTTCTTCAGCGCGTCCGGGCTCGACATCGACAGCGAGGTCAGGCCGAACGCGTCCGGGAAGGCGCCCTTGGCCTTGTTGAGGTTGAGGACGGCGGTGGTCTCGTCCTTAGCCTCGCAGCTCTTGTAGACCGGGTCGCCGCTGATGTCGCCCTCGTTGTGCGCGAAGCCCTCGAAGACGTCGCCGTAGTAGATCATCTGGCTCTGGGCGGCGGCGCCCTTCATGTTGTACCAGCGGTCGAAGTTGAAGCAGACCGCCGCGGCGTTGAACGGGGTGCCGTCGTGGAACTTGACGCCCTGGCGCAGCGTGAAGGTCCAGGTGGTGTTGCCGTTGCTCGGCGTCCATGCCGTGGCCAGGCCGCCCTCCAGCTCGGTGGTGCCCGGCTTGTAGGTGACCAGGGTGTCGAACATCTGGCGGGCGGGGCGGAAACTCTCGCCGTCGTCGTTGAAGATCGGATCGAAGTTCTTCGGGGCACCGGCCGCGCCGAAGATGAAGGTGTCGCTGGCGCTGTCGCCCGAGCCGCGCTCGGAAGCGCAAGCGGCCGTCGTGACCGCGAGGGCGCCGGCAAGCCCGATCAGGGCGATGCGGCGCAACCCAACTGCCCGCGTTGGGAGCATGGTGGCACTCCTAGGAGAATGTTCGGGTACGTGATCGACGACCCTAGTCCGCATGTTGGGAATTCGTTAAGCGCGTGAGGTTACGATCGCGCTACGTCAAACCGGACGCACCAACACATTCGACTCACGGGGTTACGTTCAGTGCTCACCCTGCGTAAGATCGGACGAAAGCATTAGGCCGTTCGGGTGCACGTACTGGTGGGTAAGGTCAACGGCGAACCAACCACATTCGAACTTCTGCCACGCGGTCAGCGGGCCACGAATGCCCTCGCCGTCCCTGGACACTGCCCGTTCGAGCCGAGTTTCGGCGTCCGGGCCCGCGACCCAGCACAGCGCGGACAGGCGGGGCCGGATCGAGGCGCGGCCGGCGGACACCCCTTCCAGCACGACTACGTCGACCGGGTGAACCGTGCGGACCGGCCCCGGCTGCGGCTCGCCGGTGGTCCAGTCCAGCGGGCGGTAGACGGCCGGGCGGCCGGCGGCGAGGGGGTCGAGGACCTCGGAGACGAGCCGCGGCCACCACGCGACCGGGTCGTCCCACGTCGCGTAGTGGTCGGTGGCGACGACCGCGGTCGCCGCGCCGCGTGCCCGGAAGTCCGCGGCGAGTTCCGCCGCGAAGGTGGTCTTGCCCGCGCCGGACGGGCCGTCGACGGCGACCAGCCGGACCCGCCCGCAGCGGGGCGGGCCGGCCAGCACGTCGTCGACCAGTGTCAAAGGGCGCGGCGGCCGGAGAGGGCCCGGCCCAGGGTGAGCTCGTCGGCGAACTCGAGGTCGCCACCCATCGGCAGACCGGACGCGAGCCGGGTGACGGTCAGGCCGGGGAAGTCCCGCAGCATCCGCACCAGGTAGGTCGCGGTGGCCTCGCCCTCGGTGTTCGGGTCGGTCGCGATGATCACCTCGGTGACCTGTTCCGCGCCGAGCCTGGCCAGCAGCTCGCGAATGCGCAGCTGGTCGGGGCCGATGCCGGACAGCGGGTCGAGCGCGCCGCCCAGCACGTGGTAGCGGCCTTTGAACTCGCGAGTGCGCTCGACGGCGAGCACATCCTTGGGTTCCTCGACCACGCAGATCAGCGACGTGTCGCGCCGGGCGTCCCGACAGATCCGGCACTGCTGCTGTTCGGAGACGTTGCCGCAGATCTCGCAGAACTGCACGCCCTCCCGGACCTTGCCGAGCACGTCCTGCAGCCGGGCGATGTCGGCCGGGTCGGCGGCGAGCAGGTGGAACGCGATCCGCTGCGCGCTCTTCGGACCGATGCCGGGCAGGTGTCCCAGCTCGTCGATCAGGTCCTGGACTACGCCTTCGTACAACGGGGCCCGCTACTTCAGGCCGGGCAGACCGAGTCCGCCGAGGTCGGGCATGCCGCCGCCACCGCCGAGGGCGCCGGCGACCGGGCCGAGCTTCTCCTCGGTGAGCTTCTGTGCGCTGCTCATCGCGTCCCGCACCGCCGCGACCACCAGGTCGGCGAGCGTCTCGGTGTCCTCCGGGTCGACCGCCTTCGGGTCGATCTGCAGGGACTTCAGCTCCATGCCGCCGGTGACGGTCGCCTTGACCAGGCCACCGCCGGACGTGCCGGTCACCTCGGTGCGGGCGAGCTCCTCCTGCGCGGCGACGAGCTGCTGCTGCATCTGCTGCGCCTGCTGCAGGATGGCCTGCATGTCGGGCATTCCACCGCCGGGTTGCACCATGATCCCCGTTTCGTCGTGCTGTCCTGTGGGTCCCAGCGTAGCTCGCACGGCTGTGGCACCGTGTTCGCCGTGCGCAGTCTCGTGGGGTTGGTGTTGAGCGGGGTGTTCCTGGTCGCCGGGTGCTCGTCGCCGCCTGTTCCGCCCGAGGTGGCCCGGGTGTCTTCGGTTCCCGCACCGTCGTCGTCGGTTGCCGCACCGGCGTCGCCGTCGGTTGCCTCGTCGGTGGCGCGGGAGCCGCTGACGGTGGTGCTGGACCCCGGGCACAACGGCGGCAACGCGCGGCGGCCGGACGTCATCGGCGCCCCGGTGCCCGCCGGACGCGGCAAAACGAAGCCGTGCAACACGACGGGCACCGCGACGGACGAGGGGTACGCGGAGCACGCGTTCAACTGGGACGTGGCGCAGCGGGTGGGTTCGCTGCTGGAGGCGCAGGGTGCGCGGGTGGTCTACACGCGCGCGGACGACTCCGGGGTGGGCCCGTGCGTGGACGAGCGGGCGGCGATCGGAAACCGAGCCGGCGCGGCGGCGGTGGTGTCGATCCACGCGGACGGCGCGACGGCGGCCAGCGCCCGGGGCTTCCACGTGGCGTACTCGGCGCCCCCGCTGAACGCGGCGCAGGGCTCGCCGTCGGTGGAGCTGGCCGAGGCGGTGCGGTCGGGGTTGCTCGCCGGGGGGTTCCCGTTGTCCAACTACCTGGGCTCGGACGGCCTGGCCCCGCGCGATGATCTGGCCGGCCTGAACCTCTCGGAACGCCCGGCGGTCCTGGTGGAGTGCGGGAACATGCGCAATGCCGGAGAAGCCGCGGTGATGTCCAGTGTGGACGGACGCCAACGCTACGCTGCGGCGATCGCCGACGGGGTGGTCGCCTTTCTGCGGAACCACGCAGGTTTCTAAGCCACCAGCGCGAGTCCCACGCTCCCACGCGCGAGTCCCACCTTCGCAGGCGCGAGTCCCACGTCCGCGGGCGCGGGGTGGTTGATCAGGCGCGCGCACAGTACTCGTCAACAGGTGGTTCCGGAGCCGCCACCACGCGCGGCTCCCGCGGCTCTCGCACGCCCCACTCCGTGGGGCCGCTGGCTCCGGCGAGCGCCCGCGCCAGGGGCGCGCTCGCGGCCGCCAACGGCTTCCCCATGAACGCGCTGGGCGCGGCGTCAGTCGATCGGCTGCGCGCCCAGGTGTTCGGCCAGCAGGCGACGCGCCTGTTCCTCCGGGTCGTTCTGCGGCGCGGGCATCGCATCCGGTACGGGGCCGCCCGATTCGGCCATCATCGATTCCTCGTCGTCCGGCTCGGGCGGGAGGGGGATGTCGTCCGCGGGCTCCGGGGATGGCTGCGGCGCCCTCGGCGCGGGCTCGGGCGGCGGGGCCGGGCTGGCCGCCGGCGTCGGCCGCTGGAAGGTTCGCTGTTGCTGCTGCGGAGCCTCCCGGGTGGGCGGGTTCGGGCGCGGGCTCGGGCCGTCGCGGCGGGCCGAACCTCCTCCGCCGCCACCGCCGTGCACGCAGCGCACCTGCCACGTTCCGCCGAGCACCTCGTGCAGCGCGCCGGCGATGAAGTCCGCGTTGCGCGGCTCCGACAAGCGCCGCGCGAGGGGCTCCGCGCTGTGCGCCAGCACGACCACCGAACCCTCGACGCTCTGCACCGTCGCGTTGATCATCATGGCTTCGGTGCTGCGGCTCGTCTTCCGGATGGCGGCCAGCAGGTCCGGCCAGACCCGGCGGATGGCGGCCGCGTCGATGCCGCCCGGCGCAGGCGCCTCGGCGGGCGCCTCGTCAGGGACCGCGGGCTCAGTGGGGCGGCGCACCGGCGCCTCCACCGAAGCCGGGCGCGAACCCGCGGCCGGGCGCGCCTCGGCCGCAGGAGGCGACTCCACAGGACGCGCCGCCGGAGCCGAACGCACAGCCGCCGGGCTCTGCTCCGGCGCGGCGGTCGGCTCAGTGGCCCGGCGGGCCGGCGCTTCCGGCGCCGGACGCGCAGCAGCCTCGGCAGCCGGCCGGGACGGCGCGGCAGCCGCCGCGCGTTGCGACGGCCGCTGGAACTTTTCGGGAGCAGCGGCGACCTGCCCGTCAGCGGCCGGCAGGCTTCCCCCGCCGCTCACGGTGACCCGCCGTTCGAGACGCTCCAACCGCTGCAGCACCGCCGCTTCGCTTTCCGACGCCGACGGCAGCAGCATCCGGGCGCACAACAGCTCCAGCAGCAGCCGCGGCGCGGTGGCGCCACGCATCTCCAGCAGGCCGTTGTGCACGATCTCCGCGTACCGGGTCAGCGTCGCCAGGCCGGCGCGCTCGGCCTGCGCCGTCATGCGGTCCAGCTCGTCCGCGGGCGCGGACACCAGGTTGCGCGCCGCCGCGTCCGGGACCGACCGCAGCAGCACCAGGTCACGCAGCCGGTCGAGCAGGTCGCTCGCGAAGCGGCGCGGCTCGTGCCCGGCCTCGACCAGGCGCTCGACCGTGCCGAACACCGCCGCCGAGTCGTCCGCCGCGAGGCCGTCGATCATGTCGTCGATCAGCGCCGAGTCGGTGACGCCGAGCAGCGAGATGGCCCTGTCGTACGTCACGCCGTCCGGGCCCGCGCCGGCCAGCAGCTGGTCCAGCACTGACTGCGTGTCGCGCGCCGAACCGCCGCCGGCGCGGATCACCAGCGGGTATACGGCCGGGTCGACGTGGATGCCCTCGGCCGCGACGTTGCGCTCCAGCAGGTCGCGCATCGCGCTCGGCGGGATCAGCCGGAACGGGTAGTGGTGCGTCCGCGACCGGATGGTGGGCAGCACCTTGTCCGGTTCGGTGGTCGCGAAGATGAAGATCAGGTGCTCCGGCGGCTCCTCGACGATCTTCAGCAGGGCGTTGAAGCCCTGCGTCGTGACCATGTGGGCCTCGTCGATGATGAACACCCGGTACCGCGACTCGGCAGGCGCGTAGAAGGCGCGGTCGCGCAGCTCGCGGGCGTCGTCGACACCACCGTGGCTGGCCGCGTCGAGTTCGGTGACGTCGATGCTGCCCGGCCCCTCCGGCGCCAGCGCGCGGCACGAGTCGCACTTGCCGCACGGGTCCGGGGTGGGGCCTTCGACGCAGTTCAGCGAGCGGGCCATGATGCGCGCGCTGGACGTCTTGCCGCAGCCGCGCGGCCCGCTGAACAGGTACGCGTGGTTGATACGGCCCGCGGTGAGCGCGGCACGCAGCGGTTCGGTGACGTGCTCCTGCCCGACGACCTCGGCGAAGGTCGCCGGACGGTACTTGCGGTAGAGAGCCAGGGCCACGAGGCGAGAGTACCGGCCGCCACCGACAGGCTCGGACTAGCCTGCTGGGCGTGACCCGCCGCTTCTACGACCGGCTGGCCGCGGACTACCACCGCATCTACGCGGACTGGCAGTCGAGCGTCCGCCGTCAGGGCGAAGCACTGCACCGGCTGCTGGGCGGACACCCGCGGCGGGTGCTGGACTGCGCGTGCGGCATCGGCACCCAGGCGGTCGGCCTGGCCGCGCTCGGGCACAGCGTGATCGGCACCGATCTCAGCCCTGGCGCGCTGGCCCGGGTGCCGGACCTCCCGGTCGCCGCCGCCGACATGCGCGCCCTGCCGTTCCCGGACGCGACCTTCGACGCGGTGGTGTGCGCCGACAACTCGCTGCCGCACCTGCTGACCGCCGAGGACATGGGCCGGGCGCTCACCGAGATGCACCGCGTCCTGGGCAAAGCCGGCCGGCTGATCCTGAGCACCCGCGACTACGACGAGGCAAGACGCACCCACCCGACCGCCACGCCCCCGTCAGTGCACGAGGCCGCGGAGGGCCGCACGATCACTTTCCAGCTCTGGCACTGGCACACCGACGGTGAGCGCTACGACGTCGAGCTGTGCCAGGTTTTCCCGGATCTGACGACGACGGTTCACACAACGACGTACTGGGCGATCACCCGCGCCGAGTTGCAAAGCCTCGTCAACGCGGCAGGCTTCTCCGACCCGACATGGCACGAGCCTGAGGAGAGTGGGTTCTTCCAGCCAATCCTGACGGCCAAAACCTGAGCTGGTCCAAACCCAACGCGCTCGGCGCCCGCCAAGACGAGGAGCTCGCACCGTGGGGGCCCGGGGGCGCCCCCGAAAAAACACAGTGGACGAAGTCCCCTTTCAAGAAGGGCAAGGCCCTTCATGAAAGGGGACCCCCGCACCCGTCAGAGCCTGCTTATCCTTGCTGCCTTCCGGCCCTGGGGAGGTTCACAGGATGGACGCCGCGGGGGTCCGCCTTCAGTGTACTCAACCGGTCGTCGTGCCTGTCGTCAGGTCGTAGACCGTGCTGCCGCCCACCGTCTGAGCTGTGAAGTTCTCCGCCACCCACTGCGCGATCTCGCCGGAGCCGCCCGGGCCCATGCCGCCCATGCCGCCGGAGACGTAGTACGTGATCTCGCCGCGCGCGACGTACTGCTTGAACTCGTCGAGCGTCGGCGCGGGGTCGCCGCCGTTGAAGCCGCCGATGGCGATCACCGCGGTGTCGGAGTTCAGCGCGAGGCCGGCCGCGGATTGGGAGCCGTTGGTCGCCGCGGACCACTTGGTCGTGGTCGCCTTCAACAGCGAGATCAGTTCGCTGCTGGTCTGCCCACCACCGAATCCGCCTCCGCCGAAGCCCATGGAGTTGCCGGACGGCCCGGACGTCGGAATGGACCCGGTGTGCCCCTGGCTCGCGGTGACCACGGCGTACGCGGCCGGTGCGAGCAGCCCGGTGACCACCCCGGCGACGGCGAGCACGATCCCCGCCCGGCGGATCCGGTCGAGCCCGAACAGCAGCCCGGTCACCACGAGCGCGGTCAGCACCAGCAGCACCCACCGCAGCCACGGCTGCCAGTCCGGCGTCCGCGCCAGCAGGATGAAGTCCCACACCCCGGTCGCGGCGAGCATCAGCGCCAGCACGATCCGGGCGGCGAAGTTGCGCCGTCCGCGCCACAGCTCGACCGCGCCGATGCCGGCCAGTCCGGCGATGCCCGGGGCGAGCGCCACCGTGTAGTACGGGTGGATCGTGCCGCTCATGAAGCTGAACACCAGCGCGGTGACGACCGTCCAGCCGCCCCACAGCAGCAGCGCGGCACGCGTGCGGTCCAGGCGCGGCGCGAACCGGGTGAACCACAACCCGGCGGCCATCGCGATCAGCGCGGCGGGCAGCAGCCACGAGATCTCCAGGCCGAACGCGGCGCCGAACATGCGGAACAGGCCGGTCTCGCCGCCGAACATGGTGTTGCCGCCCATGCCGCCGCCACCGCCGCCATTGCCGTCGCCGCCGAAGATGCGGCCGAGGCCGTTGTAGCCGAAGGCCAGCTCCAGCGGCGTGTTGTCGGTGGAGCCGCCGATGTAGGGCCGGGACTCGGTGGGCCACAACGCGACCGCCACGATCCACCAGCCGGTCGCCACCACGAGCGCGACCGCGGCGCCGAGAAGCTGCAGCAGCCGCCTGCCCAGCCCGGTCGGCGCCGCGACCAGGTACACCAGCGCGAACGCGGGCAGTACCAGGAACGCCTGCAGCATCTTGGTGAGGAACCCGAACCCGAGCGCGGCGCCGGCGAGCATCAGCCAGCCGGTGCTCGCCCGGTCCAGCGCCCGGACGGTGCAGTAGGCGCCGGCCACCATCAGCAGCACCAGCAGCGCGTCCGGGTTGTTGAACTTGAACATCAGCGCCGCGACCGGCGTCAGCGCGAGCGCCGCGCCGGCGATCAGCCCGGCCAGCGGACCCGAGGTGCGCCGCACCGCGGCGTACAGCAGCGCCACCGAACCGACGCCGCACAAGGCGTTGGGCAACAGCATGCTGAAGCTGGAGAAGCCGAGCAGCCGCCCGGACAGCGCCATCAGCCACAGCGACGCGGGCGGTTTGTCGACGGTGATGACGTTGCCCGGGTCCAGCGACCCGAAGAACAGGGCCTCCCAGTTCTTCGTGCCCGCCTGCACGGCCATGGCGTAGAAGTCGTTGGCGTACCCGGACGCGCTCAGGTTCCACAGGTACAGCGCGGCGGTCGCGACCAGCAGGACCGCGACCGACGGCCGGACCCACGGCGGACGGCCCGCGGTCCGCGTGCGCGCCGCGGCGGGGACCGGCCCGAGGCGGGCCGGATCGGAAGAAACAGCCGCAGTCGACATGTCGAGTCGGTTCTCCTATCGGTTCTTTCGGAAGACCCAGTTGCGGAACAGCAGGAACCGCAGGACGGTCGCGACCAGGTTGGCCAGTACGAGCACCACCAGCTCGGCGAACCGGCCCGGTTCGGCGCCGGCGTGCAGGAGCGCGAGTGATCCGCTGGTCAGCGCCAGCCCGAGGCCGAAGACGATCAGGCCTTCGAACTGGTGCCGCCCGGCGCCCTTCGACCCGCGCACGCCGAAGGTGAACCGCCGGTTGGCCGCGGTGTTGGCGACCGCGGTGACCAGCAACGCGATCAGGTTCGCCGCCTGCGCGCCGACTCCGGTGCGCAGCAGGAGGTAGAGCACCAGGTAGGCCAGGGTGCTGCCGACGCCGATCGCGGCGAACCGGACGAGCTGCCTGGCCAGTTTCGGCGGGACGCCGGGTTCGGTGACGGCGATCGGGTGCCTCCCCAGCTGGGCGCGGATCTGGCTGATGGGCAGGGTGCCGCGGGCGAAGCCGCGGATCATCCTGGCGACGCCCTTGAGGTCCGCGGTGGCGGTGGCGACGATGTCGACCGACGAGTTCGGGTCGTCCACCCAGTCCACCGGCACCTCGTGGATGCGCAGGCCGGAGCGTTGCGCGAGGACGAGCAGTTCGGTGTCGAAGAACCAGCCGGTGTCCTCGACCAGCGGCAGCAGCTCGCGGGCGACGTCGGCGCGGATGGCCTTGAAGCCGCACTGCGCGTCGGTGAACCGGGCGGCCAGCGCGCCGCGCAGGATCAGGTTGTAGCAGCGCGAGATGAACTCGCGCTTGGGGCCGCGCACCACCCGGGCGCCACGCGCCAGCCGGGAGCCGATCGCCAGGTCGGAGTGCCCGGAGATGAGCGGCGCGACCAGCGGGAACAGCGCGGCGAGGTCGGTGGACAGGTCGACGTCCATGTAGGCAAGCACCTGGGCGTCGGAGGCGGACCAGGCGGCGTTGAGCGCGCGGCCGCGGCCCTTCTGGTCCAGGTGCCGCACCTCGACCTCGGGCAGCTCTTCGGCGAGCGCCTGGGCGATCGCCAGCGTCGAGTCGGTGCTCGCGTTGTCGGCGACGGTGATGCGGAACGGGTAGGGCAGTGCGTCGGACAGGTAGGCGTGCAGGCGGCGCACGCAGGGCGCGAGGTCGGTCTCCTCGTTGTACACGGGGACGACGACGTCGAGGACCGGGGACGTGCTCCGTTGCGGTGGGTCGGCCGGCCGAGGTGCGGGAGAGGCGTCGGCGGAGGTCGTCATGAACACTGACGGTGGCCCGCCGCGTTGTGGCGATCATGTGTCCGAGCTGTGCGGAGCCTGTGAGCGGCTCCCGAACGGGCTACCTGGGGAAACGCACCGTGAATTCGGTGTGACCCGGCTTGCTTTCGACGCCGACGCGGCCGCGGTGGGCGGCGACGACAGCGGCCACGATCGCCAGCCCGAGGCCGGTGCTGCCGGCCGCTCGGGACCGGGACGTGTCGCCGCGGGCGAAGCGCTCGAACACCGTCGGCAGGACCTCGGGCGCGATCCCGGGACCGTTGTCGGTCACCCGCAGCACGGCCTCGTCGCCCTCGACGGACAGCTTGGTGGTGACCACCGTGTCCGGCGGGGTGTGGGTGCGGGCGTTGTTGAGCAGGTTGAGCACGACCTGGTGCAGCTGGTCGGCGTCGCCGACGACGGTGATCGGATCGACCGGGACGTCGAGCAGCCACCGGTGGTCGCGCCCAGCGACGTGCGCGTCGGACACCGCGTCGGCGACGATGCGGGAGAAGTCGACCGCCTCGTAGACGCGGTGCCGCCCGGAGTCCAGGCGCGCGAGCAGCAGCAGGTCCTCGACCAGGGTGGTCATCCGGGCCGATTCCGACTCGACGCGGCCCAACGCGAACGCGATGTCCGGTGGCACGGTGTCGCCGCTGTCACCGCTGCGCCTGGCCAGCTCGGCGTACCCGCGGATGGCCGCGAGCGGTGTGCGCAGCTCGTGGCTGGCGTCGGCGACGAACTGGCGCACCCGGTTTTCGCTGGCCTGCCGCGCGTTCAGCGCCGCGCCGACGTGCCCGAGCATCTGGTTGAACGCCGCGCCCACCTTGCCGACCTCGGTGCGGGTGTCGGTGTCCACCGGCGGCACCCGGATCGACAGGGCCACCTCGCCGCGGTCGAGCTGCAGCTGGGACACCTTCGACGCGGTGTCCGCCAGCCGGTCCAGCGGGCGCATGGTCTGGCGGATGGTGATCGCGCCGAGCCCGCCCGCGATGAGCAGCCCGCCGAGCGCGACCCCGCCGAAGATGAAGCCGAGCCGCCACAGCGTTTCGTTCACCTCCGCCAGCGGCAGGCCGGTGATCAGGAGCGCGCCATCCTGCGCGCGCACCGACACGACCCGGTAGTCGCCGAGGTCGCCGAGGTCGACGCTGCGCCGCTTGCCGTCGGCAGGCAGCGAGAGCAGCGTGCGCAGCTCCGCGGACGGCACCGGGTCGCTGGGGAACGGGTTGTTCGAGGACGTCGAACCCCCGCGCAGCACCCCGGCCCGCACGGCGCCGTCCGGGAACACGACGACGGCCAGCGTGCCGATGCCCTGGCCCGGAACGCGCAGTGAATCCGGCGGCGGCTGGTTGGCCGAGCCGTTCCAGGAGCCCGGCGGCGGCTGGCGGGTGCCGCGCTCGCTCGCGGCGGCCAGGCGGTCGTCGAGCTGGTGGTAGAGGAAGCTGCGCAGCGCGATCTCGGTGACCAGGCCGACGACCAGGCACACGAGCGCGAGCAGCGCGATGACCTGCGCGATCAGCTTGCCGCGCAGGGAGGAGGGCAGGAGCCGCCGTGGGCGGGCGTGCTCAGCCTGCCGGCTTGAGGACATACCCCGCGCCGCGCATCGTGTGGATCATCGGCTCCCGGCCCGCGTCGATCTTCTTCCGCAGGTAGGAAATATAGAGTTCCACGATGTTGGCCTGGCCGCCGAAGTCGTAGCTCCACACCCGGTCCAGGATCTGGGCCTTGGACAGCACCCGCTTCGGGTTGCGCATCAGGAAGCGGAGCAACTCGAACTCGGTCGCGGTCAGGGAGATCGGGTCGCCGCCGCGGAACACCTCGCGGCTGTCCTCGTCCAGGGTCAGGTCGCCGACCGTCAGCGTCGACCCCTCGTTGGCGGACACCACGCGCGAGCGGCGCAGCAGCGCACGCAGCCGCAGCACGACCTCTTCCAGGCTGAACGGCTTGGTGACGTAGTCGTCGCCGCCCGCGGTCAGCCCGGCGATGCGGTCCTCGACCGCGTCCCGCGCGGTGAGGAACAGGACGGGCAGGTGCGGCGCCTCGGCACGCAGCTTGCTCAGCACCTCCAGGCCGCTGAAGTCGGGCAGCATCACGTCGAGGACGACGGCGTCCGGGCGGAAGTCGCGGGCGACGCGGACCGCCTCGGTGCCGGTGCCGGCGCTGCGGGTCTCCCAGCCCTCCATGCGCAGGGCCATCGACACCAGCTCGGCCAGGGTCTCCTCGTCGTCGACCACGAGGACGCGCACCGCCGAGCCGTCGGGGTGCTTGAGGTCGGCCTTGCCCGCACCGGACATCGCGGCGTTCATGCTGGTCATGGTCCCATCTTCGGCCGCCCCGATGGGTCCTCCCTGTGACCCGTCTGTGTGTTTCCTGTGAGCGCCGGCCGCGCACAGCGTCCGCCCACCTCGCACACAGCCTCTGCACAGCCGGGCCGCCGAACCTGTGGGGTGGCAGGGGTGGACCCTGCCGCGACCGAACGCGAAAGGGACACGATGAGCACGGAGCCGACGACCACCGAGGCACCTGCCGCCGCGTGGGGCGACCCGCAACCGCCCGCGCCGAAGTGGTCCGGCAGGAAGACCGCGATCGCCGCGGCCGTCGCGGTCGTCATCGCCGCCGTCGGCGGGGTCGCGATCTACGCGGGCACCTCGTCCGAGGCGAACCAGCAGGGCGGCATGGGCGGGTTTCCCGGTGGGGGACGCATGATGGATGGTGCGGGCGGCACCGCGTCGATCCTGCGTGAGGCGCTGCACGGCGACTTCACGGTGTCCGCCGACGGCGGCTACGCGGTCGAGCGGTTCCAGACCGGCGAGGTCAGCGCGCTGAGCGCCACCTCGATCACGGTGAAGAGCAAGGACGGCTACACCCAGACCTACGTGATCGACTCGTCGACGGAGAAGGCGGGCAACCTGGCCACCGGCTCGACGGTCACGGTGCTGGCGAAGGTCTCCGGCGACACGGCCACCGCCACGTCGATCACCGACGGCTCGGCCCAGCAGGGCTTCCCCGGTGGGCAGCGGGGCGGCTTCCCCGGTGGTCAGGGCGGGTTTCCGGGCGGCGGCAGCAGGCCGTCGAACTGATCCGGCCGGCGCTTCCGGGTCGTCCGGCGACCCGGAAGCGCCACTCGCCCGTATGTGGTCAATAACACACGAGTTTCGATAATCCCGGATCAGCGCAGGTCGAACTGGCCCGCCTTGACCCCTTCGAGGAAGGCCGCCCACTCGCCCGCGTCGAACACGAAGACCGGGCTGCTCGCCAGCTTGGTGTCGCGCACCCCGACGAGGCCCGGCGCGGCGAGGTTGACCTCCACGCAGTTCCCACCGTTGGGCTCGCTGGCGAAGGACTTCTGCCACTTCGACTCGTCGAACAGGTGCGCCGCCGTCTGCGGGTCGTAATCCACCGGTCGCGGGTATTCCGGCATCAGTCCCTACCTCCGTGCCTGAGGTCCCGCCCCGTCGCGTGGCGAAACGGCGCGAGCCCTGGTCCTTTCGTTGGAACCACGTGGGTCCAGTCGGGTGATCCAAATTTTGACCACTCGACACTGGGATTATTCCAGGAGTAGGATTATTCCCGCCGGTCGGGTCGATCACAGGCCCGAGTCGCGTGTTCTGGGGGAGGTCGGCGGTGCTCGGAGTGGACGTCGCGGAGCGGCCCGCGGCCCCGTGCCGGCTGGCCCCGTTCATGGTCGTCGGCAAGGTCAACGGCCGGGACGAGGCCGCTCGCGCCGCCGGCCCGGCGGAAGCGCTTTCCCTGATGCTCGGCTGGCTGGCGGCGGACGTCGACGCCACGGCGGTCTGGTACCTGCGCGAGGACTGGCCGGGCCCCGTCACCGTGATCGGCAGGCAGGCACCCGGAACCGCGCGCGAGACCCGCCGGTGCGCGCACCTGTTCCCGCTCGAACCCGGCGCGGTTCTGCGCGGCGCGCTGACCGCCGGCTGCGGCGCGCGCCTCCGGCTGCCGGAGATCGAATGGCTGCCTCTCGGCGCCGGCATGCCATGCGAGCACTGCCTCGCCACGGCCGGCGTCTGCCGGAATCCGCGGCCGCTACTGGAAGGGGGACGGAGATGACCGTCCGGATCCTGACCGACTCGACGGTTCCGCACCGGAGCGAGCCCGCGGTGGAGACACGCGGCCGCCGCCGGTGGACGCTGCTGCCGCGCTCGTTCCGGCGGCACTGGCACGCGTGGCGGCACAGCGCGGAACTGGCGCTGCCCCGGCCCCGCGGCTGACGGCTACCGCCCCGCCGCGCAACCGCAGAACCGCGTCGCCGAACCGGTACTCGTAGCGGCACTCCTCGCCGACCGCGGGCGGTTTCGGCAGGTCCTGGCGGTCATCCCCGCTTCCGGCCCACCCCGCACCACCCGTCGACATCGACGGCTTCGCCACGAAGTTCCGCGTCACCGGGGACGGCGCCTCGTCCAGCCGCCACTGCGGCAGCCACACCACGCCCGGCTCCACCATTTCGAAGTCGCCGAAGAACGACGCGATCTCGTCGTGCCGACGGGAGAACGCGGGCGTGCCGTCCGTTCCAGGAGGGCAGCCGCGGGTTCCTGATGGGCGAGGCGGCGGTCGCGTTCGTGCTGTCGCGCTGCGGGAGATCCCCGGGCCGTGCGACGTGTTCCTGTGCCTCTACGTCTTCGAGGTGCTGCCGACCCCCGAGTACGGCGAGCGCATCCTGCGGCTCGCGCACCGCATGCTCGCCCCTGGCGGTCTCGCCCTGATCCAGATCAAGTACGACGAGGGCCGGTGGCTGACCCGGCCGCGCCGCCGCTCGTACCGGACGGGCCCGGCGCAGATGACGACCTACGCGATCCCGGAGTTCTGGAAGCTGGCCGCCAGGGTGGGGCTCCGGCCGGAGGCGATCGAACTGGTGCCGGAGAACGAACTGGACGAGCGCTACGCCTACTTCTTCCTGACCAGGCCCTGACCGCGGCGTTCCAGCTCGCGGCGCTGTAGGTCATCAGCTCCGCGCTCCCGAGGAAGGTCGTGTCCACCTGGGGCGTCAGGACGATCGTGGCGACGACGTTGACGGCCCGGCTGAGCACGATCGACATCGCGAGCGCGAAGCTGCGTGCCATCCACTTGCGGTGATCGCCGAAGCGGCGCCGACGGGCCATCCGCCACCCGGTGGCCGTGACCGCCAGCCACAGCGCAGAACCGACGAGGTTCGCGACGCAGACGGAGGGACCGGCCGCGGTGTGCCACCCGATGTACAGCCCGAGCAGACGCGGACAAGGTGCCCCGGCTCCAGCACGGACAGCTGGACTTCGGGCGAGCGGCCACCGTCCAGCCACCGAACGCCGCCGCCGGCGGCCAGCGTGTCCAAGGCGCGCTCCCAGTCCTGGAGGTCCACGGGCGTGAGCACGAGATCGAGCGTGCCGCTGACGAACTCCGTAGCCACGACGACCTCGGCGGCGAGGTGATCGTGGAACTGCAGACTCCCCGCCCCGAAGCGACCGAGTACCCGCACCAAGGCACCGTTGAGTTCGTCCCCGAGGCGAACCAGCTCCACAGCACCCTCCAGCCAAGACGCGGCAATCGGCGGTCAACCAAGATCACCACCGGTCACTCGCGCGACCGCGACAACGAAAAAACCGCCCCGACGTGCATCGGAGCGGTTTTCGGAAGGTGGCCAGGGCCGGGGTCGAACCGGCGACCTTCCGCTTTTCAGGCGGACGCTCGTACCAACTGAGCTACCTGGCCGGAAACGCCGGCTGAAGCCAGACGCTACTGCGACCCTGACGGGACTCGAACCCGCGACCTTCGCCGTGACAGGGCGACGCGCTAACCAACTGCGCCACAGGGCCATATGCATTTGTCATGCGTACTCCCAACGGGATTCGAACCCGCGTTGCCGCCTTGAAAGGGCGGAGTCCTAGGCCGCTAGACGATGGGAGCCCGGCCGGTTCGGGTGACCGACCGACCGCGCTCTCAGGTCTCCCTGGGAGCGATTACAAGCATAGGGCACTCCACGAGCCCCCTTCCACCGGGTATCCCTTAACGGTAAAAACCGGCCCTGAGCTGCGAAAACACGAAGACCAAAACCCCAGCGACCCAGCCTCGGCAGCCGTCGACCGCGGACGTGTCCCCGGTCACTCTTCGCGACCGAGATCCGCCAGCGAGCGCACCAAGGCATCCCGGTGCGCCGCGGACAGCACCTCCAGCAACTCGCCCATCTGCTCATCGGTCAGCGACTCCGCCCGCCGCCAGCGGGCTTCCAGGTCCGGGCGCCGCCGGGCACGGGCGATCAGCTCGTCGGTCGTCTCCGGGGAGCACGCCGTGCGCAACAAGCGCGCGCGGCCGCCCTCCGGGTCCGTCACCACCGCCTCCGGCACCGTCAGCCCCACTGCCCGCAGCACCGCGAAGTGCAACCCGCCGCGATACTCGCGCAGCAGCATCAACCCGTGGCCGATCCGCGCGACCGGGTCGGCAGGCCACGAGACCTGTTGCCGGCCCGCGAACAACGCCAGCCCGCTCGCCTCGACCTCGGCCAGCTCCGGCGACGTCATGAACGCGCCGCCGTACTTCTGCACCGCGGGACGGATCTCCCGCGCGATCTCCACCGGCACGACCGGCTCCTCTCCACTGGTAACAGTGTTACGTTACCCGCGCACAGAACCATGACGGCAATTTCACCGACAGCTAAGCAACTGGGTGGAAATTGTTTGCCCCAAGCAGAGCAACGCCGGTAGCTTTCCGGGCCTGGGGCCGGTCAGGGGTGCGACCAGGGGGTGCACCCCTGACCGGGAAGCACCGGGAACTTTACCGCTGGACCGGGTTCACGCCTTCCTCGTCCGGCACCAGTCCGAGCATGTCCAGCAACTGGGCGCAGTCCTGCGCGTCGGTCGCGCCGGCGGCCACCGCCAACCTCGCACGTCGCACCTGGTCGTCCGACACGCGTGGCGCGTCGGCCTGCCCGGAACGCTGCGTGGGGACACCGGCCGGATCGCCGCCTTCGTATCGAAGGAGGAACTGCCGAACTTCCACAGACCCGCTCATAGCTCCTCCCGAAAGGACTGTCACGCCAACAACTTCGCCGCGAGGCTAGCGAGCGGGACGTCGGCCACGCAGCCCCCCGCAGAGTGAACCTGTGAACACGCAACGTTCCCGTTCCGCGTCCCCGCAGATGAACCGCAGGCGACGACGTGATGACGGGTTGGGGCAAATTTTCCCGTCCAGCACTCGCGTCACCGGGCCGCATCATGTAACAATCGACTTGCTGACACACCCCCGGTCAGCGCCTGTGGAGATCCCCTCCGGCCCCCGCGTTCCTCCCCCTGGCGCGGGGGCCCCTCCATTTCCAGGGCACATTCCGCCCACGCATTTCCGGCCTGCGTGAATGACCCGCAGTCAGCCCGTTATTGCGACATGTGGGCGTACGGCCCACCCGAACGGCCCAGCGGATCACGAAGAATCCGTGTGTCGTGCACCACAATGAGGGTCGTCCCGAGACCTAACCGTTATCGTGTCCGGGTGCCTCTTCCCTCTCTCGGACGCCGGAACACCCGGACCAACCTGAAGCCGGTCAACCCGGGCAAGCACCGGAACTCGGCGGACAAGGAACCGCAGGGCGCTGTCGAGGACCACGAGCTCACCAGCTACCTCGCGGCGCTCGCGCCGGAAACCAGCCCGGAAAGCACCGGGACCGGCAAGCGCTTCGGCGAGGCGCAGGTCTACCAGCTGCGCATGAACCTGGTCGCGAGCTCCCAGCTCAAGGACATCGCCGCCGAGCGCGGCAGCTCGCCGCAGGCGCTGGCCCGTGAATGGGTGCTCGAGCGCCTTGCCTGGGAGGCGCAGGCCGCCTCGCAGGAGCGCCGCCAGTTCGCCGACCACACCGGTGTCGCCGACACCGACCAGCACCACTTCGACCAGAACTGGGACCGGCCGCGCACCGGCCGCGCCTGACCGCAGACAAAAAACGTCCCCGGCGGAGGACCGCCGGGGACGGGACGTTCGTGGACAGGTGAGCGTCAGATGACGCGCACCTTCTGGGCCTGCGGCCCCTTCTGCCCCTGGCCGATCTCGAACTCCACGCGCTGGTTCTCTTCGAGGGTGCGGAACCCGCGACCCTCGATCTCCGAGTAGTGCACGAAGACATCGCCCTCGCCGCCGTCCTGGGCGATGAAGCCGAAACCCTTCTCGGCGTTGAACCACTTCACAGTGCCTTGCGCCACCGCTGTTGCTCCTCGTCAATAACTCGGGCCGCCCGGATGGTTCCGACGGGATGAGCGACGAGCGCGTGCGGCTCCCGGCTCGCGTCGAAAGTTCCGCGAGTGTGTAGCCACGACCACGCAAAACAACGGCCTTCGCGGAAGCCTACCCGGATGTGGCCGATTTCGGACCCCATTGATTTCGTCACCGAGATGGCCTAGAGCGGTCACCCGGTCACTGTCGGTCCCACTCGATAGGCTGATCAACTAGCGGCCGACCGTGGCGTACCGACATCGAGGGCGCCTCCATAGTGAGGCGAGTCACACTCCTCTGCGTCAACGATCACCTACGGACGTGCGTCTGTCTGGCGACAGGGGAGAAGGGGCTTCAGAGGTGACAGGACTCCACAAGCGGCGAAAGCCGCTGGCGCTGATCGGGCTCGGTCTGGCCGCGCTGCTGACGCTGAGCGCGTGCAGCGGCGGCGACTCGCCGGGCGCCACCGGGACCGGGCAGAACACGTCCGCCGACGCGCAGCAGACCTCGGCGGGGCCGGCCAAGCTCGCCGTGCAGCCCGCCGACGGTGCCAAGGACGTGGCGCCCGCGGACTCCGCACAGGTGACGGTCACGGACGGTGAGCTGCAGTCGGTCACGCTCACCAACCCGGAGGGCAAGCCGGTCGCGGGCCGGCTCGGCGCCGACAAGCGCAGCTGGACCATCACCGAACCGCTCGGTTACGGCAAGAAGTACACGTGGTCGGGCACCGCGCTGGGCAGCGACGGCAAGCAGGTCGCCATCGGCGGCTCGTTCACCACCGTCAGCCCGCGCAAGCAGCTGTCCGCCAGCCTGAACGTCGGCGACAACCAGACCTACGGCATCGCGATGCCGATCGCGCTGACCTTCAGCTCCAAGGTCACCGACAAGGCCGCCGTCGAGCGCTCGCTGACCGTCGAGACCACGCCGAAGACCGAGGGCTCGTGGGCCTGGGTCTCCGACACCAGCGTGCACTGGCGGCCGAAGGAGTACTGGCAGCCGAACACGCAGGTCAAGGTCGCCGCGAACATCTACGGCGTGAAGATCGGCGACGGCACCTACGGCAAGCAGGACGTCACGGCCGCGTTCTCGATCGGACGCTCGCAGATCGTCAAGGGCGACACCACCACCCACCGGATGCAGGTCATCCGCGACGGCGTGCAGATCGCCGACTACCCGGTGAGCTACGGGCTGGACTCCGACCCCGGCCGCGTCACGCACAGCGGTGTCCACGTGGTGATGTCGAAGCACGCGACCTACTCGATGAGCAACCCGCGGTACGACTACTACGACGTGAACGTGCCGTGGGCGGTTCGGATCTCCAACAACGGGGAGTTCATCCACGGCCTGGCGTCGTCCATGTGGGCGCAGGGCAAGCAGAACGTTTCGCACGGCTGCCTGAATCTGTCGCCGGCGCGTGCGAAGGAGTACTACGACGGCGCGCTGATCGGCGACCCGGTCGAGATCACCGGCAGCACCCAGACGCTGTCCGCGAAGGACGGCGACTACTCGGACTGGACCTACTCCTGGGCGGACTGGACGAAGCTGTCCGCCCTCGCGGGCTGATCTGTCAGGCGTGAAGGCCACTCCCGCCACGGGGGTGGCCTTCACTGTTTTCTAGAGCGCGTGGCCGTCCAGTGCGGGCGGTGGCGCGGGCACCGTCGGAACCTCGTCCGGTTCCGGGAGATCGAGCAGGGGTGGCACCACGACCATCTGCTGCGTCATGTCGTCCAGCAGCCGCGCCGCTTCACCCACTCCGGGCCGACGTTGCTCGCCCATCCCGCAGCCGCCTCCTCTGGGATTCCGGTTCTGCCACGGTTCATTCTGCCGTGGGCGAGATCACCCCTCAATGGGGGTCTGTCGGAGAAATACTCACCAGCTTCGCGGCGATGAGTAACACGGGGAACGTCCCCCGACCACACCCCCGTAACACGGCGCGGTGACAGCCGCGCCCGAACACTCACGAGGAGGAAGCAATGGTGTTCGCTGCTCTGCTGGTGGAAGCCGGCTTGGCGGTTGCGGTGGCATCGGCTCTCACCACCTACGCACGGCGGCACTTCGCTCCTCGTGCCGACGCCCCCGCCGAGGTCACCGAGTGAGCAAAGGGCCGGGCCCCGTCAGGGACCCGGCCCTCTTCCGTCCGGTGTGGCGTCAGTTCGTGGCGGCCTTGGCCGCCGGCTGCGCGGTCACACCCTGTTCGTTGATGTGGTCCATCGGGACCCGCGCCGTCTCCGGGATCTTGAAGATCGGGAACAACGCGATCGCCGCGGCGATCATCAGGTAGAACGCCGGCCAGTCCTCGTTGCCGGTGCCGTGGATCAGGGCGGTCACGACCACACCGCAGGTGCCACCGAAGATCGACGTCGACACGTTGTAGCCGATCGCGAAGGCGCCGTAGCGCACGCGGGTCGGGAACATCGCCGGGAACGTCGACCCGATCACCGCCAGCATCAGCACCAGCAGCAGGGCCACGATCAGGAACCCGAGGAACAGCAGCACCGTGCTACCGCTCTGCATGAGCTTGATCGACGGGTAGCTCAGCACGAGGAACCCGATCGCCGCCGTCATCAGCATCGGTTTTCGGCCGACCCGGTCGGAGAGCGCGCCGATCGGCGCGATCAACGCGATCTGGATCAGCTCCACGATGATGATGATCAACGTCGCCGTGTTGTCGCTGATCTTCAACGTGTCCGTGAAGTACGTCGGCATCGTCGTCAGCAACATGTAGTCGGCGATGTTGAGCAGCAGCACGATCCCGATCAGGTTCATGATCATGCGCCAGTTGCGGGACAGGGTCTCCTTGAGCGGCGCCTTCTCCGCCTTCTCGCCCGCGGCCTCCAGCCGCCGGAACTCCGGCGTGTCCTCGAGCTTGTTCCGCAGGTACAGACCGATGAGGCCGAGCGGGAGCGCCACCCAGAACGGGATCCGCCACGCCCAGCTGTCCACCTGGTCCGCGGTGAACGACAGCGTCACCGTCAGCACCACCAGGTTGCCCAGCACGTAGCCGGCCAGCGTGCCCATCTCCAGGAAGCTGCCCCAGAACCCGCGCTTGCGCGTCGGGGCGTACTCGGCGATGAACGTCGCCGCGCCGCCGTACTCGCCGCCGGTCGAGAAGCCCTGGATCAACCGGAGCAGCAGGACCAGGATCGGGGCGCCGATCCCGATCGCGTACTCGCCCGAGTACGTCGGCAGGCAGCCGACGAGGAACGTGCAGCCGGACATCAAGAGGATCGTGATCGCCAGCACGCGCTGCCGCCCGATCTTGTCCCCCAGTGGGCCGAAGAACGCTCCGCCGAACGGCCTAACCACGAACCCGATCGCCACCAGCGCCAGCGATTTCAGAATCGCGTTCCCCTCGCCGGGAAAGAACACGGTGCCGATGCTGGCGGCAATCGCACCCGAGGTGAACACCCCGTAGTCGTACCACTCTGTTGCGTTACCCATTGCCGACGCGATGACGGCTCGTCTGACCGTCTTCTCGTCGACCTCGGGTGCCTGCGCTGTGTTCGTCATGTTCGCCCCGACCTCCTCAAACCGTTTCGTGCCAGCGCGGTCAAGGTTGCGACCTTAGTGCCATCGGGTAGTGATTTTCTCTCCTGTCGTGGTTTTTGTCTCTTCGAAGCAGGGGTAGCCAGACGTTTTCGCGGTAGAACCGGTTACCGTGTCCGATGTGAGCGACAAGCGCCGACCTGCGAATCCGTGGCCTCCGGTCCAGACCGAACAGCCGAAGATCCACCCCAAGGCGCCCGGACCGGGCACGAAACTCGAGATGCACTACGCCGAGTGCTTCGGATGCGGTGAGGTCGACAACGGTCTGCACATGCACTCCACCGTCGGTGACGCGGGAGTCGTGTACTCGCAGTTCCCGGTCACGAGCGCGCACCAGGGCGCGCCGGGGCTCGCCCACGGCGGGCTGCTGGCGTGCGCGTTCGACGAAGCGCTCGGCTCGACGGTCGGCAACCTGCTCCGCCGCCCCGCGGTGACCGGCAAGCTGGAGACCGACTTCCTGCGGCCGGTCCCGGTCGGCACGACGCTGTTCATCGCGGCGCGCGTGGACGGCGTGGCGGGCCGCAAGATCTATGCCAGCGCCGACGGGCACCTCGACTCCGCCGACGGTCCGGTGGCCGTGCGCGCGCGGGGACTGTTCGTCCAGGTGGGACTCGAACACTTCACGACGCACGGCGATCCCGAAGCGCTGCAGAAGTTCGCCCCGGCACGGACCAAGGGCCGTGAGGAGTGGGACATCAACCCCTGACGCTGCGGCCGGTTCCGGACCGGTCAGCTCGTCGGAGTTGGGCCAACTCGGGGCGGTCAGCGGCAAGCACGGCGCAGCGAGTGGCAAACACGCCTGCACTCAACCTCGGTCCGGCCCGCGCATCCGCCGCGCAGGCGGTGTGCGGCCGCTCCGGGTGGCGGGTTTGCCGCACGGGCGCTAGCCGGGTTGCCCCGAGTGGGCGGCGGCCGCGCGTCAGGTGAGTGTGCGCGGGCGCACCGAGTTGGCGCGGTCGACCAGCTCGATCCGCTCGCCCGCCGTGTGGGCCAGTCGCGCCAGTGTGCGGTAGCAGCGTTCCAGTCCGAAGCGGATGTCCCGTTCGGACAGATCGCAGCCCAGCACTTTCGCGCTCGTCCGGTATCCCGGCGGCGCGCCCTGCACGTAGCTGAACGCCGCCTCCAGCACCTCGGCCGAGATCCGCGTCCGCCGCTCGGCGTCCAGGCGCAACTGCTCCAGCTTCACGCCCGCGTCGACCAGATCCGCCTCGCTGACCGAGGTGTTCGGTCCGCTCGCGCGAGTTTTGATCTTGATGGCCGCCACCTGCGCCGCCACGTAGTGCGTAGACGCCGATGGCACCGACTCCAGCACCTCGATCGCGCCCGCCCGCGCGCCCTGCGCCAGGTACACCCGCGCCAGCCCGAACGCCGCGCTCACGTACGTCCGGTCGGTGCGCCACACCTGCTCGTACAACCGCGCCGCGGTGAAGTAGTCGCCGATGCCCTCCGCGCTGACCGCCAGCGCGAGCTTCGGTGCGATCTCGCCGGGCAGGTCGTCGTACACGGTCTCGAACGCGACGTTCGCCACCCGCGGCCGCCCGCCGGCGAGCTCGATCAGCCCCCGGTGCCAGTCGATCCGCCAGTCGTGCGGGTACCCGGCCCGGATCGCCAGGTACTGCGCCGCCTGCAGCTGGCGGTTCGCCTCCGCCAGCTCGCCCAGCTCGATGCGCGCGCGGACGATCCGCAGCCGCACCTCGATCGAGTCCGGCGGGGCGCCGGCCAGCGCGTCGATCGCGGCCCGCGGGTCGACGGCCGTCGTCGTCGCCAGCACACCGGCCGCCGGGTCGTCGGTGTCCACCTGCGGGATCGGCAGGCCGGACACGACCTCGACGGCGTCCGGCAGCGGCACCGTCCAGCCCGCCTCCGGCACCACCAGGTCCACGCCGAACGTGTTGGTCTCCGGACCGAACACAGTGGACACCGCGGGCCGCGGTTTCCCGGTGCCCATCGAGATGATCTCGCGCAGCACACCGGAAAGCTGGTCGGCCATCTCCTCCGCGGAGAGGAACCGGCGGTCCGGGTCCGGGTGCGTGGCGCGTTTGAGGAACCGGTAGTACGAGCCGAACAGCTTGAACAGCGGGATTTCGTCCGGCGTCGGCAGCCCGGCCTTGTACTTCGTGGTGTAGCCATTGAACTCGAAGCTCAGCACGGCCAGCGTGCGGCCGACGGTGTAGAGGTCCGACGCGATCGACGCGCCGTGCGTGGTCAGCTCCGGCGCGCTGTACCCGGTCGTGAAGAACAGCGGGCTGGTGTAGTCGTCGATCCGCCGCACCGCGCCCATGTCGATCAGCTTCAGCTGCTCGTGCGTCTGGATCACGTTGTCCGGCTTGAGATCGCAGTACAGCAGCCCCTGGCTGTGCAGGTACCCCAGCGCGGGCAGGATCTCCAGCCCGTATGCGATGACCTGCGCGATCGGCAGCGGCTCCGGCCGGCCGGCGGCGCGCTGGTGCGCGAGCGCGAGCTGGCGCAGCGACTGGCCGCCGATGTACTCCATCACGATGTAGCCGATGGCGTGCCCGGTGCGCGCGTCCGGGTGCTGGACGAAGTTGTAGATCTTGACGATGTTCGGGTGCTCAACCTCGGCCAGGAACCGGGTCTCGTTCACCGCCGCCGCGACGGCCGTCGGGTCACCGGTGTCGATCAGTCCTTTGAGGACGACCCAGCGGTCGTTGACGTTGCGGTCCTTGGCGAGGTAGATCCAGCCGAGCCCGCCGTAGGCGATCGCACCGAGCACCTCGTACTGCCCGCCGACCAGGTCACCCGGCTGCAGTGTGGGCAGGAACGAGTAGGCGGTGCCGCACTTCTCGCACACGCCCTCCGGCCCGGCCGAGCCGCGGCCGACCTTCGCGGAACAGTTGCCGCAGTACCGCTTCTCCTCCGACACCACCGGGTTCGTGAGGACGGCCGACGCCGGGTCGCGGTAGGGCACCGGCGGCACCTCGACCAGGCCGGCGCCGAGACGGCCGCGCCGGGTCCGCCGACCGGTGCGCCGCGAGGTGCCTGGGAACGCGCCCGTACCGGTGCCTGCTCCCGTGCCCGGCCCGGTGCCGGGCTGGCTGCCCGAACCCGTGTGCCCACTGGACCGCTCGGGCAGGACGCTGTCGGTGCCCGGGTCCGGCAGCACGGCCGGAACGCTCGGCTCCGGCGGCGGCGCAGGCGGGCGGATCATCTCGGTCATCGGCGCCGGGGAGGCGAGCACGCTGGTGAGCTGCACGTCGTCCGGCTGCACGGGTTCCGCGGGCGGGCGGACCGGCTCGATGATCTGCGTCTCGGCAGCCGAGGGCACCGGCTCGGCGATCGGCGACGGCCGGACGCCGCTCAGTTCGTCGGCAGGCCTGTTCCACCCGGTGCCGGGCTCGTCGGCGAGCGAACCGGTGATCGGCCGGTCGTCCTGGCGCGCGTGGCGCGGGCGACGCTCCTCTTCGGACACTGTGGACACCCCCTCAGCGGTAGGACACGGACGGCGGCGAACCCGGTCCGAGCGCCGGCTCGATCCAGTACTTGTACGTGTTCTGCCAGGCGCCGCCGTTGCGGACGTTCTCCAGCACCGCGTTGACGAACCGGACCATGTCGTCCTGGCCCCGCGGGATGCCCACGCCGTAGAACTCACGCGTGAACGGCTCGCCGACGACCTCCAGGTTGGGGTCCTGCCGCGCCATGCCCGCGAGGATCACGTCGTCGGTGGAGATGGCGTCGACCTGGCCCTGCTGGATCAGCACCAGGCAATCCGACCAGTTGTTCACCGACACCGGGACCGGGCGCGACGGCGCGGTGCTGATCGTCGACAGCGACGTCGAGTTCTTCGCCGCACACACCCGCTTGCCGCCGAGGTCCTGCAGGCCGCGGATGCCGGAGTTCTTCGCCGCCAGCACCGCCTGCCCGGCCTGGTAGTAGGGCGCGGAGAACGCGACGTCCTTCATGCGGGTGCAGGTGATGCTGTAGGTCCGGACGACGATGTCGACCTGGTGGTCCTTCAGCACGTCCTCACGGGCCGACGACGGGATGGCCACCCACTGGATGTGCCCCTCCCACCGGCCGAAGATCGACGCCGCGATCTGCTTGACGATCTCGATGTCGAAGCCCTCCAGATTACCGCTGGAGGGGTTGAGGAAGCCGAACAGGAAGTTGGTCTGGTCGACCCCGGCGATCAGGCGGCCGCGGTCGCGGATCTTGTCCATCGTGGACCCGGACGGGATCGAGCCGTTCGGCGAGAGGCTGCGGGTGTCGCAACTGTTGTCCGCGCCGCTGCCGCTGCCCGTGTCCCCGCCGCCGACCCCGGCGGGCAGCGGCGCCCGCACGTCACCGACCGGCGCCGGGTCGGCCGGCGTCCCGGCGCTGCCGCAACCCGCGGCCAGCAGCGCGACGGCCGCCACGAGTGCGGCCACCTTCCCCCGAGCCATCAGCGGTACTCCCTCAGCCTGTCCCTGATCCCCATCGTGGCGCCGGCCGCGGCGACCACCGCGAGGACCGCGAAGCCGGGCGCGAGCAGCGTCAGCGCGCGGTCGCCGCCGCGCGTGTCGTCGAGGAACGCCTGCCTGCCGTGCCCGATCGCGGCGACCAGCGCGTCGTCGAGGTTGGCGAACGTCGTGGCCGCGCCGCCCTGCACCGACGAGTCGACCGCGAGCTTCACGGCGTCGGAATAGGCGCCGTCGACGTCCTTGGCGCGGATCTCCTGGTGTGTGTCCAGCCACCGCTCCGCGCTGTCCGCCGCGCCCTGCACCTCGCGGGCCATATCGCCGGTGGCGAACCCGCGCGCCTCGTTCAGCAGGCCGGTGACCTGCGGCGCGAGCGCGTTGAAGACCTGTTCGTACGATCCGCCGTCCCCGCGCGCGACCAGGGTCAGCATCTCGTTGGCCCTGGCCTGCAGCGCCGCGATGCGGGCGCGGACCAGCACGTCGACCTGGTGGCTGCCGTCTTCGTCGCCGCTGCTGACCAGCACGCTCTGCACGGTCACCGCGACCCCGCCCCAGAGCAGCGCGAGCACGGTCGCGGCGGTGGCCACGACGAGCCCGACGTTCAGCACGCGGTTGGTCTTGCGGGTCAGGTACACCTGGGTCGTGATCAGCGCCGCGAGCAGGGCGAGCACGAGGAACGTGGTGACCCACGGGAAGCTGCTCGCGTCGTCCTGCTCCTCGGCCAGCCGGTCGGTGTCGATGCGGTACAGGTCCTGCGCGGCAGGCAGGATCGTGGTGCGCATCAGGCTGGAGGCCTCGAGCAGGTAGGACGAGCCGACTGGGAAGCCCTGCCGCTTGTTCGCGCGGGCGGTCTCCACCAGGCCGGTGTAGACGGGCAGCTGGCGGGTCAGGATCTCCACTTGCGCCGCCGCCTCGGGCACCCCGGCCGAGTCGGACGCGGCCTTGGCCAGGGCGACGCCGGCGCGCGCGATCGCGGTGTCGTACCGCTGGCGCAGCGACGGCGGTTCGACGCCGATCGCCAGGAACGCGCTCGCCGCGGTCGCGTCGGCGTCCGAAAGCGATCGGTACACCTCCTGCGAGGCCGCGGCCAGCGGCTCGCGGTGGTCGATGAGGTCGTTGATCGTGTTCTTGCGCTCCTGCAGCGTGATCGTCGCGACCACGCCGGTGACCAGCGCCAGCACGACGAGCCCGACCGCGATCACCGTCAGGCGGCCCGGCGTGGTGCGGGCCGAGCGCGCGATCCCGCGGACCGCGGCGCCGGGCAGTTCGAACAGGCCGGCCAGGCCACCGCGCGGGGCGTTCGGGGGCGCGGCGGGTTCCGGCACTCCACCGCCGGGGCCACCGGGCACGGCAGGCCGCGTCGCGGTAGCAGTCATCGGTTCCACCCCTCGCCCTCGAACCACACCCGCATGAAGGTACCGGACGGCGCGATCTTCCGGACCGAGGTCGCCGGGATTGCGCACACCGGTTCGAGGGGCTGTAAAACGAAGGCAGCCCCCGCCTCACGAAGAAGCGGGGGCTGCCGTTCGAAGTCGAATCAGAGGACGTTGACCCCGGTCGCCTGCGGGCCCTTCTGGCCCTGGCCGATCTCAAACTCAACCCGCTGGTTCTCCTCCAGGGTGCGGAAGCCGCGGCCCTGGATCTCCGAGTAGTGGACGAAGACGTCGCCGCCGCCATCGTCGGGAGTGATGAAGCCGAACCCCTTCTCGGAGTTGAACCACTTCACGGTGCCCTGAGCCATGAAAAAATCTCCATATACTGCAAACAAAACGGCACACCGCTCCGGTGCGCCGGGTCAATGACGGATCGGTTTGCCTCCCCGAGTGGGGAACCACTACGCCCGCCAAATCTTGCGAGCGTGCCTGAACACGAACACAAAATCTTCGAAGACCGACACCAGTAGATCACAGATCCGTCGCGAACGCTAGCTCTTGCGCGGCCGCTGGAACAGCGCGGACAGCCGGGTGTCCGGATCGATCACGTCCGGATCGGTCCGCACGTCGATCACGCTCGGCCGCTGGTGCTGCAGCGCCCGCCGCATGGTCGGCTCCAGTTGCTCGGGCGATTCGATCGTGTAGCCCGCCGCGCCGAACGAGCGAGCCCAGGCCGCGAAGTCCACCGCGGTGAGCGACACCCCGTTCAGGCGGCCGTGCTTGGCCGCCTGGTGCATGGCGACGTCGGCGTACAGGCCGTTCTGGAACACCACGACGAGGATCGGCGCGCGGTACCGCACCGCAGTCTCCAGCTCCTGCCCGGTCATCATCGCCGCCGCGTCCGAAATCACCGCGACCACTGTGCGCTTCGGGGCGGCCAGCTTCGCGCCGAGCGCCGCGGGCACGGCGTATCCCCGCACGCCGTCCGGCGGCTCGATCTGGGTGTGCGGCTCGGTGAAGCACCAGTACCGGTGCACGAACCGGGCGGTCTTGTCCGAGTCCGCGGCCACCACGGTGTCCTCGGGCGCCACCTTGCGCAGCACCCGCACCACGTCCGCCGGGTGCACCAGCGGGTGGTCCGGGCTGGTGCGCGGCGGGGTCATGTGCGTGTGGGTGGCCGCGTTGGCCGCCGAGCTGCGCCGCGACCTGGCGACGCCGACCGCGACCAGCTGACGCAGGAACGGGCCGACCTCGTAGTCGATTCGGAAGGTCAGGCCGCGCCGGTGCGTCGCGGGCAGGCCGGGGCCGATCACCACCAGCGTCTGCGACGACAGCGGGTACCGGTTGTTCTGCGTGGTCACCTCGTCCAGGCGGGTGCCGATGGCCAGCACCACGTCGGCCCGTTCCAGCGCGTCCAGCTGCCCCGGCGGGATGCCGACCCCGAGGTGGCCCGCGTAGCGCGCGTGGTTCTCCGGGAAGCTGTCCTGGCGGCGGAACGCGGTGTAGACGGCCAGGCCGAGCTGCTCGGCGGCGGCGATCAGGTCCTTGCGCGCGGTGCGGCCGATGCCGCCGGCGATCACCACCGGGTAGCGCGAGTCGGCCAGCAGGGCGGCGACCTCGTGCGCGGACCGCAGCACCGCGCCGGTGTCGTCCGGGCGCTGCTCCGGCTCCGGGATGGTGCCGTCGAACGGCGCGACCCAGAAGTCGGCGGGCACCACCAGGATCGCAGGCCCCTTGCGCCCGTCGCGCGCGGCGCGGGCCGCCTGCGCGGCGAGCACCGGCACCTGCGCGGCCGCCTCGGCGCGGCCGGTCCACTTCGCGAACGGGCCGAACAACGTCAGCGGGTCCAGCTCGGCGAGACCGTCCTGGATGCCCGGGCCGGCCAGCCGGACACTCGCGCGGTCCTCGACCAGCACGACCATCGGTGAACCGTCCTGGTAGGCCGAGCGCACGGCGACCAGGAAGTCCGCGATGCCCGGGCCGGGGCCGCCGAGCAGCAGCGCCGGGACCTCCCGCAGCTTGCCCTCGGCCTCGGCCATGAACGCGGCGCCGGTGTCCTGTCGCGCTGTGACCAACGCCATCAGCGGCTCGAACCGGAGTGCGTCGAGCAGTTCCAGGAACGCGTCCCCGGCCACGGTGTAGGCACGCCGGATCCCGGCGTCGACCAGCACGCGGACCGTGATCTCGGCGACGGTCCATCCCTCTTGGTACCCGATGGGAAGAGGTTCCCAGCGCGGCGCTACTCCGGTCAAGTGATCTTGAGATTCCCCTACGAGTGAACGATCACCCCAGAGTAGAGGCCCTAAGCTCCCGGCCGTGACCTCGTACCCGCACTGGCAGCAGGTTCCCACCCGCTGGAAGGACAACGACGTGTACGGGCACGTCAACAACGTCGTCCACTACGCCCTGATGGACACGGTCATCAACACCTACCTCATCGAGCGTGGCGGGCTCGACATCCACGACGGCGGCGTGATCGGGCTGTGCGTGGAGTCGCACTGCGACTACCACGCCTCGGTCGCGTTCCCCGAGGTGCTGTCGATCGGCCTGCGGGTCGCACACCTCGGCCGCAGCAGCGTGCGCTACGAGATCGGGATCTTCCGGTCGGACCGGGGCGAACCAGTCGCCGAGGGTCACTTCGTGCACGTGTTCGTGGACCGCGAAACCAGGCGCCCGGTGCCCGTCGAGGGGAAGCTGCGGGAGTCGCTGGAGGCGCTGGCCTGACACGGGCAGGCGCGCTGCGGGCAGCGGCCCGGCGGCCGCAGGCCCGGCACCCGGTCCGTGGCCATGGCGAAGATCGTCGTGAATATCCGTTCCGGGTTTCCGCGCCAGTTCAACTGGAAGATCACCCGATCCCCCTCGATCGCTACCACTGCCGTGCCCACGTGCCATGGTCCTCGCGGGCGGCGGCCGGTCGCACCGCCGAACCGGCGGCGTGGCAAGGGTTTCAGGTTTACGGACAGTGAGCCCCGTTGACTTTCCACCACCCGTTTGCCGTGTATTTCCGGGGCGCGGGCCCCTCTGCACAGGTCACCGCCGTGTCGGTGGAACGGGCCGGGACGGCCATCCGGGTGGACGGGAAACCGGTGGGTGATTTTCCGCTGCGGCGGCTCCTCTCGGCTGGTGGCGGGCGCCACGCGGCTAAGCTTCGACCGGTAATGGCGTTCGACGGTTGGGTGAGGACCGGTGATCACTGGGTTCGGCGTGGCCGTCGCGGTGAGCGCGGCGCTGGTCGCGGTGTGGGCCTTCGTCGCCGCCGCGCGGGGCCGGGAGCCGGGGCGCGCGCTGTTGGTGGCGCTCGGGGTGGTCGAGGTCCTGCTCGTCGCGCAGCTGGTCGTCGGGGTCGTGCTGCTGATCGGTGGCGACCGGCCCGGGAGCATGGTCACGTACCTGGCCTACCTCGTCGGGTCGCTGGTGATCCTGCCGGTCGGGGCGGCGTGGGCGCTGGCCGAGCGGAGCCGGTCGAGCACGGTCATCCTGGGCGTCGCGTGCCTGGCGATTCCCGTGATGGTCGAGCGGATCCACCAGATTTGGAGTGCCGGGCATGGCTGAGCCTTCGGAGCGGGGGACGCGGCGCACCACGGCGACGGGGCCGGGCCGGATCCTCGTCGCGGTGTACGGGATCTTCGCGCTGGCCGCGACGTCCCGCGCGGCGGTGCAGATCTCGACGAAGTGGCACGAGGCGCCGCTGGCCTACACGCTGTCCGCGCTGGCCGCGGTGATCTACATCGTGGCGACGATCGCACTGGCCCGCCGCGGCGGGGGTTCGTTCCGGCTTGCCGTGGCGGCGATCGGGATCGAGCTACTCGGCGTGCTGGTGGTCGGGACGCTGAGCGTGTTCGACCAGGAGGCCTTCCCGGACGCCACGGTGTGGTCCGGTTACGGCGAGGGGTACCTCTTCATCCCGCTGGTGCTGCCGGTGATCGGCCTGCTCTGGCTGCGGCGGACGGCTCGCCGCTAGATGGCGCCGGACCCGCGCTCGCCGGTGCGCACCCGCACGACGGTGTCCACGGGGGTCACCCACACCTTGCCGTCGCCGATCCGCCCGGTCCGGCACGCGCGGACGACCGCGTCGAGCGCCCGCTCCACGACCTCGTCGTCCAGCAGCACTTCGACGCGGAGTTTCTGCACGAAGTCGACCTGGTACTCGGCGCCGCGGTAGACCTCGCGGTGCCCCTTCTGCCTGCCGTAGCCCCGCACCTCGGTGACGGTCATCCCGAGAACCGCCAGCCGCTCGAGCGCCTGCCGAAGGTCGTCCAAGACGAACGGCCGCACGACGGCGGTCAGCAGCTTCACTCGGTGCTCCTTCTTCCCGGGCGTGCGGCCACACTAGAAGCGCCCGTGCGGCGGGAAGCGCACCCACCCCAGGCCGGAGGGGCCGGTGAAGGTCGCTAAGCTGAGCTCACGGGGCGTTAGCTCAATTGGTAGAGCTGCGGACTTTTAATCCGTAGGTTCTGGGTTCGAGCCCCAGGCGCCCCACTCTTTCGCCTGGTCAGCCGGGTTGTGGCGGTTCGCCTGTTGATCTCGGTGCCGTGCCCGGCGCGAGGTGTTGGGTGCTTGCCGCCGCTGGGGCGGCGGCGTCGGAATCTCTCGGATGAGCCCAGTCCAGGCCCTGATCGACGATCTGCTCCTCATCCTGCGTAGCGGCGAGCAGGACGTGTCCTGGGCGCGCTACGAAACCGTCGACGAACTGATCGCCGAGTTGGAGGGGCTTCGCGAGCGGGGCGACCAAGCTGCGGGGGAACTTCGGCGCTTGTGCCTGCCCACCGGCGTCATCGACGAGATCGCCATCTCCAGCGGCTGGTCCGAGGCCTGGCTGCGGCTCACCACCGGCAAGCACCGGGACGTGCTCTCACCACAGCACGGGTTACGGCCGTCCTCAAGGGACGGTCGCAAACCTCAGGCGCGCAGGGCGGAGACCGCGGAAGCGAACATCGTCGACTTGATCGCGCCCAGCGTGCCGGGGTCCTTGCCGGCCAGGGGGCGCACCCTCGCCACCGCGCGGTCGCGCAGCTCGGCCTCCGGCGCGACGTCGTCGACCAGTCCGAGCTCTCGCGCGTCCGCGCCGCCGAAGCGGGTTCCCGTGGTCATCGACGCGATCGCGGCGGCGGGGGTCAGCTTAGCCTGGATCAACGCCGCCATGCCGGGGGTGAACGGGATGTTGATGTCGGCCTCCGGGAAGCAGAAGAAACCCCGGTCGGCGCGCATGATCCGGAAGTCGTGGGCCATCGCGAGCATCGCGCCGGCCCCGAACGCGTGGCCGTTCACCGCCGCGACCGTGGGCACCGGCAGCGTCAGCACACGCACCAGGAGGTCCTGCACATCGGCGACGTAGGTCTGCGCCTGGTCGCCGTGCGCGGACAGCCAGTCGAGGTCGAGGCCGTTCGAGTAGAACTTGCCGGTGCCGATCGTGACCAGCGCGGACGAACCCCCGACGACCGTGTCGAGCGCGGTGTGCACGCTCTTCAACCAGTCCGGCGCGAACCGGTTCTCGTCGGCGCCCAGGTCCAGGATGTGCACCGGGTCTTCGAAATGCAGCACGATCATCCCTTCGGTCGAAGTGGCACAGCGAGAACAGCCCGCACGGCGGCGGCGAGCCGGTCCCGGTGGACGGCGCCGGCGTCCAGCCCGCGCCGGAAGAACGCGGTCGGCAGGTCGACCACGCACGTCGTCATGACCTCGACCGCCGCCGCGTCCCGCCGGTCCCACATCGCCCGCGACAGCCGCACCAGCAACGCCACCACGCGCTTGTCCAGTGCGAACAGGGCGTCGGCGAGTTCGGTCGGCAAGCCGGGGCCGAGGAGCTGATCCTTGTCGACGGTCAGCAGCATCCGGGCCGCGTGCGGGCGGCGCTCGGCGAACACGGCCGGGGCGTCGGCGGCCGCGACCGCCGCGTCCTCGGCCGACGCGGCGGCGTCGGCGAGTTCGGACTGCAGGTCCAGGAAGTCCGTCGCCGCCCGCAGCCACACCCGGCCGAGCAACGCCGTGATCGAACCGAACGCGTGGTAGATCGCCCCGTTCGACATGCCGGCGGCACTCGCCAGGCTGCGCACCGACACCGCGCCGTCCTCCGCGACCAGTCGCTCGGCGGTGTCGAGCAGCCGGTCGAGGTCGTGCACGCGTGGCCGGGGCATGACCGGACAGTAACAGAGCAGCTGCTCTAAAACTGGCGGCAGCGGTCACAGCGCGGCTCGGGGCGCCACGCGCCGGCCTGCGCGTCGAGTTCCCGGCGGACCTGCCACCGCGGCTTGAGGTTCCCGGAGGCGTCGTGCCGCGGCGTGCCGAACACGCGCATTTCCCGCCGTCGCCGTCCGCACCGGGGACACCGCACGCGCCGGAACACGCGGCGGCTCACCGTGTCGCTCCGGCGCCATCTCGACATGTCGCCCCTTCCCGACCCGGAAGTCGGACGAGCCGGAGGGGCCGTTACCCCAACCGGTGAAACGTTTGGCTGACAAGGACATGGAGGCTATGTGGGCCAACCGGGCCACGGGCCGCGCGACCCCGGCCGGTCACCCAATACGGTGACGATCATGACTGCACGCCGACGTACGGTGGGCTCGGGTGAACTCGCGGCCGAGCTGGGCCTGTCCCGGCGGTCGATCAGCCGTTACGCCGAGCGCGGCTGGATCCGGCCGGCGCTCGTCACGCCCGGCGGCCAGTACCGCTGGGACGTCGAGGACGTGCGCAAACAGCTCGACGCGCTACGTGAACGCAGGCAGAACCACGAGAGCTCGTCCGGTTAGGACGGTCCGCCCGCCGCTGCAAGCGCTTTCTCCCGGCGTCGAACCGAGCAGGACCACGCCCGGCGCGCGACGATGATCGGCGAACGCGACGCGGGAGGTGCGGATGCCGGAGTGGCTCGAGGCCTGGGTGTGGGGCCTGGTCGGCGGGGCGGCGCTGGTGATCGGCGCCGCGGTGGCGTGGTTCGCGCGCGTGCCGTCGCGGGTGGTCGCCTGGATCATGGCCTTCGGCGCCGGTGTGCTGATCTCGGCACTGGCCTTCGACCTGATGGACGAGGCCGAGCGGACCGGCGGCCTGCTCCCTACGGCGCTCGGGTTCCTCGGCGGGGCCGTGGCGTACGTGCTGGCGAACGTCGCGCTGGCCCGGCGCGGCGCGCGGCACCGGAAGCGGTCGCACGGCCGCCAGCCCTCGGAGGAGGAGGTGCAGGGCAGCGGCAGCGCGATCGCCATCGGGGCGCTGCTGGACGGGGTGCCCGAGTCGGTCGTGCTGGGGTTGTCGCTGCTCGGCGGTGGCGGGATCGGCGTGTCCGTGCTGGCGGCCGTGTTCATCTCGAACGTGCCGGAGGGGTTGTCGAGCGCGGCAGGCATGAAGCAGGCGGGCCGGAGCGCGCGGTACGTGTTCGGGGTGTGGGGCGGCATCGCGCTGGCCAGCGGCGCCGCGGCGCTGCTGGGAAACCTGCTCCTCGGCGGAGCGGCGCCGCAGACGATCGCCGTGATCACGGCGGTGGCGGCGGGCGCGATCCTGGCGATGATCGCGGACACGATGGTGCCGGAGGCGTTCGAGGAGGCGCAGCTGGTGACGGGCCTGATCACGGCGGCCGGGTTCCTGACGGCCTTCGCCCTGGAACGGCTGTGAAGCGGACTCGTGCGGCCCTGGCCACACCGGAGAAGTGTTAGCAGCAGCCGCTGTCGCCATCGACACAAGGACAGCTCGCTGACCCGCCGGTAGCGTGGTGACGCGCCTGGGCGAGTGCCCAGAAAACCGCAGGCCCTGGCCCCGACCGGCCCAGGCCTCAAGCACGTCCCACCGCCGGGACCCGCTCGGGAGTACCCCGGCTCTCTGGAAGGAAACACCCTTGCGGCGAGAACTGCCGCCGATGATCCGCGCGCTTGGAAACCACAACTACCGCCTGTGGGCGACCGCCGACTTCGTCTCGGTGACCGGCACGTGGATGCAGGTACTCGGCCTCAACTGGGTCGTCATGGCCCGCACCGGCTCGGCCACCTCGGTCGGTCTGTCGGTCCTCCTCTCGACCCTCCCGGCGCTGCTCATCGGCCCCTGGGCCGGCGCGATCGCCGACCGGTTCCCACCCCGGCGGATCATCCTCGCCGGCCAGACCACCCACCTGGTCATCGCGCTGGTGCTGGCGTTCATGGTCTGGCAGGACATGCCGCTGGCCACCATCTTCGGCCTCACCGCCCTCGCCGGCATGGTCGGCGCCTTCGAATCCCCCGCGCTGGGCCGCTTCGCGGGCCAGGTCGTCCCCCGCCACGACCTCGGCAACGCACTCGCGCTCGGCAGCATCATCAACTCCGCCGGCCGCGTGCTCGGCATGAGCCTGGCCGGCGTGCTCGCCGCCGCGGTCGGGGACGCGCTCCTGTTCGTACTCAACGCCGGCAGCTTCGTCGCCGTCATCGTCACCATCCTGGTGATCCGCACGGCCGAACTGCACCCGCTCGCCGTCGCCAAGGCCGACCGCGCCGGGGTCCGCGCCGGCCTGGCCTACGTGCGCCGCAGCCACATGCTCGTCGTCCTGTTCACGCTCGGCTTCGTGCTGTCCGGGCTCGGCCGCAACTACCAGGTCACCATGGCCGCCATGGCCGAAGGGCCGCTGAACTCCGGCGCCGCGGGCTACGGGCTGCTGTCGTCCGTGTTCGCCGTCGGCACGGTGATCGGCGGGATCATCGCGGCCCGCGTCCGCGAGCTCACCCTCCCGCTCCTGCTCGGCGCCGCCGCGGTGACGAGCTTCCTGCAGACCGTCAGCGGTTTCCTGCCCGGCATGCTCGGATTCGGCGCGGTGATCCTGCCGATCGCGGCAGGCGCGGTCCTCATCGACACCGCGAAGAGCACCCGGCTGCAGCTCGACTCGGCCGAGGACATGCGTGGCCGCGTGCTCTCGATCGACGGCGCGGTCGCCGCGGCCGCGGGCGCGACCGGCGCCCCGCTGCTCGGCTGGATGTGCGAGCGGCTCGGTGCGGGCGAGGCCCTGCTGGTCGCGGGTGTGGTCACCCTCGCCGCCACCGGGGTGGCGACGCTCGCGTCGCAACGGGCGCGCCGTCAGGTCGTCGAACCCGTGCTCGCCACCTCAGCGGCGTGACTCGGTCAGCTCCTCCGGGCTGACGATCGCCGGGGAGCCCTGCAACGGCCGTCCCGCCGACTCCCGCGTCAGGTAGATGCAGATCGCGCCGACGATCCCGGCCGCGATCAGGTAGTACGCGGGCCAGTTCAGGTCGCCGGTGCCGGCCACCAGGGCTCCCATCACGGTCGAGGTGGTGCCGCCGAACAGCGACACCGAGATGTTGAACGCGATCGACAGCGCCCCGGCGCGGATGTGCGTCGGGAACATCGCGGGCAGCGTCGAGGGCAGCGTGCTGGAGAAGCACACCAGCGTCAGGCCCATCACGGCCAGCCCGGCGAACGTCGCGACGTTCCCGCCGACGCGGAGCAGCAGAACCGCGGGCAGCGACAGCACCACCAGCCCGAGGCACCCCGCCATCACGATCCGCCGCCGCCCGAACCGGTCCGACAGCCTGCCGAGGAACGTGACCACGACCATCAGCAGCACGAGCACCACGATCTGCAGCACCTGCGCCGCGGTCTCCCCGACCCCGTCCTCGCCGTGGCCGGGCAGCGTGTCGGCGAGATAGGTCGGCAGGTAGCTGGTGAGCATGTAGTTCGTCACGTTCCAGGCGAGCACCAGCCCGGCGCACAGCAGCATCGCGGGCCAGTAGCGGCTGAAGATCGTGCGGAACTCCTGCCCGGCCGACTCGCGCTGCTGCCCCTCCCCGGACACGTAGTTCGCGAACGCCGGGGTCTCCTCCAGCCGCAGCCGCAGGTAGAGGCCGACCAGGCCGATCGGCAGCGCGATCAGGAACGGGATCCGCCAGCCCCAGCTCAGCAGCTGGTCCTCGGTGAGCACCGCGGTCAGCACGGTCGCGATAGTCGCGCCGAACGCGTACCCGGTCAGGGTGCCGAACTCGAGCCAGCTGCCCAGGAACCCGCGGCGGCGGTCCGGCGCGTACTCGGCGATGAACGTCATGGCACTGCCGTACTCGCCGCCCGTCGACACGCCCTGGACCAGCCGGGCGAACAGCACCAGCAGCGGCGCGGCGATGCCGATCGCCTCGTACCCGGGCACCACGCCGATCGCGAACGTGCCCAGCGCCATCAGCACGACGGTCAGCGACAGCACGCGCTTGCGGCCGATGCGGTCGGACAGCGGCCCGAAGAACAATCCGCCGAACGGCCGGATCAGGAACGACACCGCGAACAACCCGAACGTGGCGATCGTCGCGACCGGACCGGACAGGTCGGTGAAGAAGACCTTGCTGATCGTCGTGGTGAGGTAGCCGTAGACGCCGAAGTCGTACCACTCGGTGATGTTGCCGATCGCCGCCGCGCCGACCGCCCGCTTGACCACCGCCGGATCCGCGACGCTCACGTTTTGGTCTGGCACCGTCGCCGCGTACCCGTTGCCTGGACCGGGAAAACCACCCGGTCCAGGGAATCCGCGATGAGCCGCACCACACGCGAAGCGGCCGTACCCCGAGCGGTCGAACCCGCTGCCACCCGGATTGACCTGCGCTGATCCGGGTATCCGCCGGAGCAGACCAGTCGACGGCGACCCAGGGGCGGCCCATGTTGAGCCGGAACGAGCAACAGCAGCTCAGGGTGATCGAGCGGTGGTTCGAGATCAGCGATCCCGAGCTGACCAGAGCGCTGCGCGAAGGCCGCTTCCGCCACCTCGGCCGGTTCCGCAGACTGGTGTGCCTCGCGTTGATGACGTTCGGCGCGCTCCTGATCGGGCTGGGCGCGGTGGCCGCGAACGTGTTCCTGTTGTTCGTCGGCATCCTCGCCCTGACGACGGGCGTGTGCCTGCGGATCGGCGCGCTCCGGCCGTGACGGCGGGGCGGACGCCCGCCCCGCCGCCCGCACGTCAGGCCAGCATCGCCTGCATCTCGGTGATCTCCGCCTGCTGGCTGTCGATGATCCGCTGGGCCAGTGCCTTCGCGTCGGCGTTCGAGCCCTCCGCCAGCTCGGTCCGCGCCATCTCGATCGCGCCCTGGTGGTGCTCGATCATCATCCGCAGGAACTGCCGGTCGAACTCGGCGCCGGTGGCGTGCTCGAGCGCCGTCATGTCGTCGTGGCCCATCTCGCCGGGCATCGAGTGGTCCATCGGCGTGGCCGGCGCGCCCCACTGGGTGAGCCAGCCGCGCATCTGCTGGATCTCCGGGTCCTGCGCCCGCTGGATGCGGGCGGCGAGGTCGAGAACGCCCTGGTCGGTGCTGCGGCCGGGCGCCAGCTCCGCCATCGCGAGCGCACCTTCGTGGTGCGGGATCATCATCCGGGCGAAGTCGATGTCGGCCTGGTTGTGACCGGCCTGCTGCTCGGCCGCGGTCGTGGTGGTGCCGTGGGATTCGTGGCTCTGGCTGCCCGCGCCGCATCCGGCGAGCAGGGCGGCGGCCAGCACGAAGCCGCCCACGAACATGGTCTTGCGCATGGGAAGGAAACCTCTCGTGTGTTTGCTACTGCGAATTCGGCGGACGAGCGCCGATCACAGCCGCAGCACGCAGAGGCCGGCGAGCACCGCCCGACCGGAGGGGCGGTCCGGCGCCCGCGAGCGGGGACGGCCGGCGGGGCGACGAGCGAGCGGCGGGTTGCGCAGCGCACGCAGCAGCATCCACAGGCCGAGCAGCACCCCGGCCAACAGCACGGCGAGGCACAGGTGCAGCACGTCGTGCGTCATGCCGTGGCCGTGGTCGCCGTCGGGTTGCCCGGCGTGGGCGACCACGGTCGCGACCGCGCTCTCCGGGTGGTCCGCTCCGGCGATGTGGTGCATGCCGACCAGGCCGAACGTGAGCAGGCACAGCAGCACCGCTCGTCGCCAGCCGGTCACCGTCACGCGATCAGGATATGCCGAGCGGCGGATCGGGCGGCGGCATCGGGGGCTCCGGCGGAGTCGGCGGCACCGGCGGCTCGGGCGGTGGCGGCGGCACCGGATCGGGACCCGGCCCGGGCGGGATGGGCTCGGGACCGGGAGGCACGGGATGCACCATGTCGTCCTCCTCGGTCGTTGTCGACATGCCCGGTATACCCGGTTCCCGATCGCGGCGCACGTCGTCGATCTGCGCCTAGACTGGTCGCATGCGGCGGCACCGGCCAATAGTCGAAGTGCCCGACGTCGTTGGCCTCGGCGCGGACGACGCGTGCTCGATCGTGCGCCGCGCCGGGCTGGTCCCCGCCGGGCCCGAGGGCATGCCCGCCCCCGAGGAGGGCGTGGTCGTCGCGCAGGCGCCGATCGGCACGGCAGGCGCCGAGGAGGGCGCCACGGTCGTCCTGATCACCCAGCACGGCCGCCGCCCAGCGGACGATCCGATCACGCCGCCGCCGAGCGAAGAGGCCGACACCCTCCAGCCTGCCTGATCGGGCAGCCACCCCTTCCCGGCCGTCCCGCGACCGGACAACGCCTGTCAGCACTTCACCTGATGAGCCTATTGTCCGTTGCCGCGCACGCCACTCACATTGGTATAGACCACCCACTAGGTCGGATGAAAGGGTCTGCCGATGCTGAGTCGCCGGAGCTTCCTCCTCGCCGCGAGCGCCGGAGCGGTGGCGCTCTCCGTCAGACCGGCGAGCGCGGCCACCGCGCTGCCCCTGACGATCGTCAACCACAGCGGCGAGTTCGCGAACACCTCGATCTGGTGCTACCTGGTCGGCACCGACAGCGCGGGCAACCAGTTCCGGGTCCGCGCGGACGGGTCGATCGCGCCGGTTTCGTTGTCCGACAACGGTTCTGATGGCTTCACCGACTACGCGATCCCGTTGCGCGCGAGCGGCGCCACCACGATCAACGTGCCGCCGATGTCCGGGCGGCTGTACTTCGCGCTGGGCCAGAAGCTCAAGTTCAAGGCCGTGACCGACGGCGCGGGACGGCCCGCGCTGCAATACCCCGCGGGGTGGGTGGCCGGCGACCCGAACTACCCGGTCCTGCACGACTTCGTCGAGTTCACGCTCGACGACCTGGGCATGCACTGCAACACCACAATGGTCGACCAGTTCAGCGTGCCGTTGTCGATCCAGCTCACCGGCGCTGCGTCGCAGAGCACCGGCACGCTCAGGGCGGGCGGCCGGGCGCAGATCTTCGACCAGGTCCGGGCGCGGCCGGACTTCGCGAACCTGGTCGTGGACGACCTGCGGGTGATCGCGCCCGGTCATGGCCTGGATGCCGGCCGGTTCTCCGCAAGCTACTTCGACAGCTACACCGACGCGGTTTGGGCCAAGTACGCGAGCACGGACCTGCGGCTGGACACCGGATCCGCGGTCTTCACCGGGCGCGTCGGATCCGACGGCAACCTCGTCGTCCGCGACGGCTCCGGCCGCACCGCCGCGCCGATCCGCCGACCGTCCACACGGGACATCCTGTTCTGCGACGGCGCACTGGCCGCGCCGAACGACGGGCTCACCGGCCCGGTCGCCGCGCTGCTCGGCGCCGCGCTGAACCGCTCGACGCTGTTGGACAACCCGAACCAGCCGGTCTCCGACCCGGGCGCGTTCTACCGCACGGCGGTCACCAACCACTACGCGCGGATCATGCACACCGCCACCGCGGACGGGCGAGCGTACGGCTTCGCGTTCGACGACGTCGGCGGGTTCGCCTCCTACATCGAGGACCCCGCCCCGCGGTCCTGCACCGTCACCCTCACCCCGTTCTAGGAAGGGCCCGCACATGAAACGACTGATCGTGCTCGTGTTCGCCGGGCTCCTCGTGGCGCTCGGCTGGGCGCCCGCGCAGGCCGCGTTGCCGTCCAAGCAGTTCACCGGCTACTGGCAGAACTTCGTCAACTCGGCACAGCCGCTGAAGCTGTCGCAGGTGCCGGACGCCTACGACGTCATCGTGCTGGCCTTCGCCAACGCCGACCCCGCCACGCCCGGCGCGGTGACGTTCGGCGTGGACCCGGACCTGTCGAACGCGCTCGGCGGCTACACCGATGCCGACCTGAAGGCCGACATCGCGGCCAAGAAGGCGGCGGGCAAGTCGATCGTGCTGTCGATCGGCGGCGAGCGGGGCAACATCGACCTGAGCAGCGCGGACCGGGTGAGCGCTTTCGTCGACTCGTTCACCCGCGTCGCGACCGAGTTCGGCATCCAGGGCATCGACGTCGACCTGGAGGGCACGTTCGACGCTGCGAACACCGCGAGCGCGGTGACGCAGGTGCACGACCGCATGGGCGACGGCTTCCTGGTCACGATGGCGCCGCAGACGCTCGACGTGCAGCCCGGCGGCCGGTACCTGACGCTCATCGAGAGCGTGAAACCGCTGATCACCGTCGTGCACACGCAGTACTACAACTCCGGGTCGATGCTCGGGTGCGACGGGCAGGTGGTATCGCAGGGCAGCGTCGACTTCATCACCGCCCAGGCCTGCCACCTGCTGCAGGTGCTGCGGCCGGACCAGGTCGCGATCGGGTTGCCCGCCACCGCGCAGGCGGCGGGCAGCGGCTACGTGGCGCCCTCGGTGGTGAACGCGGCGCTCGACTGCCTGGCGACGCGGACCAGCTGCGGGTCGTACGTGCCGGCGACCGCGTGGCCGGGCATCAGCGGCGTGATGACGTGGTCGGTCAACTGGGACGCCTCGTCGGGCTGGGCGTTCTCCACCCCGATCCGGGCACACCTGGACGCGCTCGGCTGACTGTCCGTACTGGACACCCGCCCAGTGTCACTCGTCAGGGTGACACGGGGAACTTTTTGCGTGGGTTATTCCCAACCTTTGACACTGCTTTGACACCCGTCGGCGCTGCACGGAACCATTCCGTTCCGCCCAATTCCGGGGCACAGATTCAGGGAACGGAACATGGAGAAGGCATGCGCCTGAAATCGCCGTCATGGCGAAAAATATTGACCGGCACGGCGGCCGTCGCACTGGCCGCCGGCGCCGTGACCTACACGGGCACGAGCAGCGCCTACGCCGACGTGCAGGTGGTCACCGATTCTAAAACCGGTGCGGACGGAAAGCAGTACTGGGTAGAGAACCACCTGGTCGGCGGGGACGTCAATAAAATTCGCAGTGAAAACAATGGGCAGCGCAAGGAATGGTTGCTCGTGTGGGCGGGCGACGAGAACATCGCGGACACCGTCGTCAAGGACGTCAAGAACCTGCCCGGCACCATCAGCGGCGGTCTCAACAAGGCGAAGAACGCGCTGCCCGGGCCGGACTTCCTCGCCGTCATCGACGCGACCGAGGGCTCCCCGACGTACGGCAAGGTGGTCAACACCGCCACCGTCGGCCCGCTGGTCGAGAACGAGCCGCACCACATGCAGTACGTGTGGCACAAGGGCGACACGATCTACGCCGGCGCGTTGTTCGCGGCCGCGACCTACGCGTTCGACGTGAGCGCGTTGCCGCAGCTCAAGCTCAAGGGCGTCAGCCTGCCGACGCAGACCCTCGGCGGGTCGGTCCCGGACGCCTACTGGGTGCTCAAGGACGGGACTGCCTACGGCACCTACATGGGTGGCCCGGTCGCGCCCGGCCCGTACACCTACGCCAACGGCCAGACCGTGATCAGCAACGGGTTCGCGGGCAGCCCCGGTGAGGTCGTGCGGTTCGACCAGAACGCGCAGGTCCTGTCGCAGACCTCGGCGGCCACGCCACAGGGCGACAACGCGAAGCTGTGCGAGAACCTGCCGACGCTGGGCCAGCCGACCTGCGCGAACCCGCACGGCATCCAGGCCCGCGAGGACCTGAACACCCTCGTGACCAGCGACTACGCGGAGCCGCGGAACATCATCCTCGACCCGGTCAAGCAGCCGTCGCCGTACCTGCGCCGCCCGACGGTCCGGACCTGGGACATCTCCGACCGCAACAACCCGAAGCTCAAGGCCGTGTCCTACCTGCCGGACGGCCCGCGAGCCGGGGACTACGACCCGCTCTACGCGGAGAGCCGTGCGGTCATGGAGACCACGGTGACCAACCTGCCCGGCCACAAGGGCGCCTTCGCCCAGACCATGCAGGGCGGCGCGGTGTTCTACACGCCGGACATCACCAAGGCCGAACCCCACTGGTACCAGGTGTGGGACGACGGCGCGGCGAACCGGGCGCTGGGCAACAACGACAGCATCGGCGCCAGCTCCAACGGCGGCTGGATCCAGACCAGCCCGGACGACCGGTTCCTCTACCGCGCCATCCAGGGGCGGCAGAAGGGCACCCTCGGGCCGGACGACCCCGGCACCACCGGTGGCGTCTATGTCCTGAACATCGAGAACCTGCTCGCGCAGGGTCCGGACTGGGCCGGTCCTGGCATCCAGACCAAGGAGCAGGCGCGCAGCGGCGCGGACAACGGGGTGCTGCCCACGCTCGCCGGCGCGGCGCCGATCAACCCGGGCACGCCGGGGGCAGGCCCGCACTGGGGCGCGTACGACAACTTCGAGCTGGGCGAGGACGGTTTCTACCACGAGGTCACCTCGCCGGACCGGCTCGCGGTGTCGAACTACTTCGTCGCCCGGTCCGGTTTGGACGGCGACCACAAGGTCAACATCGTGAAGCTGTCACCGGACGGCAAGGCCACGGTGGACCAGAACTTCCGTGACGAGTTCACCGGCCAGGTGGGCATCAACTTCAACCGGAAGTCGTGGCCGCACGGCGATTTCGGCAACGCAAAGCCCCACTCGGAACTGTTCGTCGTCGCTGACGCGGACGTGAAGTAAGCACGCGGCCGTGCGTGGCCGGGCCGGACCCGGCCACGCACGGCCCCGGTGCGGAAGAGGTAACTCATGGACCACGGGTCCCATCCGGTCACCGGCTCGGCCGGGCTGGATCTGGCCGCGCTGATCGTGCGGCTGGTGTTGCTGCCCGCCACGGCGTTCGTCGCGGGGATCGGGCTGCTGCGGCCGCAGGTGGACACGCTGCCCCGCCGGTTGCGGCAGGTCACCGTCGTGCTGGGCGGCCTGTCGGCGGTGCTGGCTGTGGTGTCGGCGGTGGCCTTCGACGTCAACGTCGTCGGCGCGGTCGTGCACGCGCTGCTGGTGCTGGCCGTGCCGGTGCTGACCACGCGGCGGCCGCCGGTGGGCCGCTGGGTGGCCACCGCGCTGCTGGTGTTGCTGGTGCTGGAGACCGCGCTCGGCCGGTCCGGGGTGGAGTTCGCCATCGACACGGTCTACGTCGCCGCGACGGCCGCCTGGTTCGGGCTGGCGTCGCTGGCGCTGGCCCGCGCGGAGACGCCCCGGCTCGGTCCGCTGTCGTGGACGCTCGGCGGTGTGCTGGCGCTGGCGGGCGCGGTGCAGCTGGTCCTCTCCGGGGTGGCGTTCGACCGGCGGCTGTACGAGACCGGGTTCGGCATCGCGCTGCTGGCCGCGTTCGTGCTTCCGATCGTGGCGGCCGTGTTGTGGCGGCGGGTCGCGGTCGTCGGCGTCGCGGCCGCGTTCGTGGCGTGGAGCGCGTTCGTCGCCCTGCCGGCACCGGCCGAGTTGCCGGTGCCCGGGGTGCCGTTGCTCGCCGACGCGGGTGGCACGCCGGTGCTGGTGAGCCCGCAGCGGCCCGGCCGGAACCTCGTCCACCTGGCCACGGCCGGCTCGGTCGCGGTCGGGGACGGGCCGGCCGTCCAGGCGGTCGCGCGGCCGGGCGCTTCGGGGTTCTGGGCCGAGGTCGACCTGCCCGCGGGGCGCAGCTCGCTTGTGGTTTCCGGCCGGACCATCGAGGTGGACACCGGTTCGGCGAGCGGGGTCGCGACGGCGTCCGGCCCGGACGGACCGGAGTGCGCGACGACCGCGCTGGGCGGGTTGGTCGCCGGGCGCAAGGACGTGCTGACGGCTTGCCCGGCGGACGCACTGTCCGAAGCGGACGCGGACGCGCTGCGCAAGCTCGTCGGTTTCCTGGCCGCCCGCGGGACGGGCTCGATCACGGTCGTCGGCGATTCGTCGGCGCGGGGCACGGAGGCGGCCCGGGTGGTCCGCGACGCCGCCGCGGTCAGCCGGGTGGCGGTGCGGCCGGATGGTGCGGCGCTGGTGGTGGTGTCCGGATGGGCGCAGGCGGCGTCGGCGCTGGACGGTGCGGCCGCGGCGCAGCGGGAGCGGCCGGCGTACCCGTACGGGCTGTACGTCGCGCCGTGGTTACTGACCGGGCCGCTGGTGAACACGGTGGCCAGCTCGACGGTGCCGCTGCGGTTCGACCCGCGGGAGCAGGCGGCGGTCAGTTACGCCGTGGCGCTGGACAACGCGTTCCCCGGCGAGGCGGCGACGGTGACCGGGTTCCGGCAGTGGCTCGGCCCGGAGCAGCCCGAACCGCCGCGGGTGCAGCTGTTCGCGGCGGCGCAGGTCAACGCGATGCCGATGGCGCCGGGGCAGCCGCACGCGCCGGGCATGGACGTGCCGGGTGAGGGCGCCGGGTTCTTCGTTCCACAAGGGACGGTCGTGCCGATCAGTTTTCCGCTCGGTTGAGACGGGCGGAGCAGAAAGGAGAGTGCAAGTGCGCAGGAGTGTGGCAAGGGTGCTGGCGGGCGGCGTGATCGCAGCCGCGGCGCTGGGGTTCGGCGGCGGCATCGCGAGCGCCGACGAGGTGCCGATCTGGCTCGTCCCGGGAGTCGACGCGGGCCCCCTGCTCGACCCGACGACCGGGGCGCCGACCGCGGTGCTGGCGCCGGTCTACGGCCTGCTGACCGAACTGGCGGGCTGAGCCGGACAAGGAAGAGCCCCGCGCCAGGTGGGTGGCGCGGGGTTCTTCCGTGTTCAACCTCAGCCGAAGCTCGGCAGCAGCTTGCCCGGCGCCGCGTTGATCGACCGGACGAGCCCGATCACCGGCACGCCCAGCGGCGCGAAGGTGTAGGCGTTGTTGAGGTTGGTCGTGTCCGGCTCGTCCACGACGGCCACGTCGCCCGGCGCGGGAGCGGCCAGCGCGGGTGCCGCGGCGCCGAGCACGGCCGCCCCGGCGAGGGCGCTCGCGACGAGGCCCCGGATCACGGTCTTCTTCATGTTCCCACCTTTCTCTGTCGGGGATTTTCCTTCCCCGCAACGAAGAATGGCAGGACAACCCGGCGGTTGTCCTGCCATTCCAGGGCTTGGGAACGTCAGCAGATCGAGTCGGCCGGCTTCGGGTTGGCGAGCCCGAACAGGGGCCGCAGCTTCAGGCCGATCCACGTGCCGCCCAGCGCGAAGATGCCCCACAGCCAGCCGTGCAGGCTGCCGGTGGAGATGCCCGCCAGGTAGGCGCCGATGTTGCAGCCGCCGGCGAGCCGGGCGCCGACGCCCATCAGGATTCCACCGAGGACGGACGCGATCGCCGTGCGCCACGGGATCTCCGAGTGGATCTTCCAGGTGCCCGCGGCCGCGGCGGCGACGGCGGCGCCCAGGATGATGCCGATGTCGGTGAGGCTGGTCTTGTCCGTCCAGATCGGACTCGCCAGCGACTTGGCGTTGCTGGTGGTCTGCCAGAACTCCCACGTTTCCGGGTGCAGGCCGATCAGCTGCAGGAACTTCGCGCCCCACAGGGCGAAGGCGAACGTGACGCCCCAGGTGCCACCCGAGACGAGCACGACCGCGGCGGCGAGCACGGCCAGCACGACCGCGCCGACGAGCAGCGGCCACGAGCCGCGGAAGACGCGGGCGAAGCCCTTCGCGGTGGGCGGCACGCCGACCGGCGGCGGGTTGCGGCGCGCCTGGACCACCCGCGTCACGACGACGACCAGCCCGAGCACCGCGATGGTGATGGCCCACGAGCCGAACCAGCCGACGTGGTCGGCGAGCAGCACGCCGGACACCTGCGGCCAGCCGTCGAAGACCGGGAACGCCCAGGTGTAGAGGACAGATCCGGCGATGAACCCGCCCAGCGTGAGCACGATCGACGACTGCCCGGACCCGACCGCGAACAGCGTGCCGGACGCGCACGCCCCGCCGAGCTGCATGCCGATGGCGAACAGCGCGGCGCCGACGAACAACGCGAGCCCGATCGGGCCTGCCGTGGCCTTCGGCGTGGTGCCGAACAGGCCGGTGCCGGTGCCGATGAGCAGGGCGATCAGGGTCGCGGCGGTGCCGAGCAGCAGGGCGTGGGCACGCAGGCCCTCACCGTTGCCGACCGCGATGAGCTGCCGCCACGCCGAGGTGAACCCGAAGCGCGAGTGGTACAGCGCGAGGCCGAGGAACAGCCCGATGACCAGCAGCGCGCCGAACTTGCCGCCGTAGGTGGCCCAGACGTACCAGCTCAGCGCGACCGACCCGGCGGCCGAGATCGCGAGCGGCACCCAGCGGACGGGCGCCTCCGGCTCCGGGATCGGCGCGGCGCACGAGGTGGGCGAGCGCAGCAGGAAATTGCCGGCCGGGGGCCGGTCGGTGACAGCGGACACAGAGCACTCCAAAACGGGCCATGGGGGTCAACCACGGACCACGTTAAGACTCCGTGAACCATTCGCCCAGGTCATCCCAGAGTGCGGTACGCCATCAGGTGGCTGGCCTCACAGGTGAATCCCAGCCGCTCGTAGAACGGCACGACCGCGCCCGCCGCCACGAGCTGCACACGCCGGGTGCCCGCGACCCGCACCAGCCGTTCGACCATCCGCCTGCCCAGGCCCGCGCCCTGGTGATCGGGGTGCACCACCACGTCGACGATCAGCAGGTACATCGCGCCGTCGCCGACGAGTCGCGCCATCCCCGCGAGCCCGGACGCGCCGCGCGCCAGCACGCCGTGCACCGAGCCGTCCAGCGCGGCCCGGCACACGTCGTCGTCCGGCGACGGCCAGCCCACCGCGGCCCGCAGCGCGCGGTACTCCGCGACGGTGGCAGCCCGTCCTCGACGCTCACATCGGCTGCTTCGCCGAGGCCAGCCCCTTCGGCGCGGAGGCGATCGCCCGGTGGATGGCGTCCGCCAGTGCCAGCGCGGCCTCCTCGGTCAGCTCCACCGGCACCCGCGCCGACGGCCCCTCCGCCGGGTTGAGGAAGTCGATGTTCACCGTGTGCGCGTACTGCGCGTGCGTCGGGTGGTCGACGTAAACCGAAGCGTGCGTCAGCGGGATCCACCCCCGCGCCGACTTGCCGCTGCCGTCGATCTCGATCTGCTCGGTCAGGTAGGTGCACATGTCGTCTCTCCTCACACCAGGTGCTTGCCGAAGAAGTCGAAGACTCGCCGCCACCCGTCGACCGAGGCCTCCGGTCGGTAGCTGGGCCGGTCGACGGCGAAGAACGCGTGCCCCGCGCCGTCGTAGGTGTGGAACTCGTGTGGTTTGCCCAGCCGGTCGAGCTCGGCGGACAGCGTCGCGACCTCCTCGGGCGACGGGAACTTGTCCTCGGCGCCGAACAGCCCGAGCAGCGGGCACGACAGCTGCGGCGCGAGCCCCAGCAGCGGCTTCATCCCGGCCATCTGCGGCGGCGGGTCGTTGACCACGAACGCGCCGTAGCAGTCGACCGCGGCGTCGATCCGGATGCTGCACGCGGTCAGGAATGTCTGCCGCCCGCCGGAGCAGTAACCGATCACGCCGATCTTGCCGTTGGCGCCCTCGAGCCCCTTCAGGTGGTTCGCCGCGCCCTCGACGTCCCCGACGAGCCGCTCGTCCGGGACGCCGCCCTGGGCGCGGGCGGTCGCGGCGGCGTCGTCGGGGTCCGCGCCCGGCGCCTCGCGCCAGTAGAGGTTGGGGCAGATCGCGTGGTAGCCGTGGACGGCGAAGCGCCGCACGATCTCCTTGGTCGCCTCGTCGTAGCCGGGCATGTGGTGGATCACCACGACCCCGCCGCGTGGCGCCGGGTCCAGTGGCGTGGCCAGGTAGGCCTCGACCTCGTCGCCACCATGCCCGGTGATCCTGACGGTCTCGGCCCGCATCGCATCGGTCATGGCGTCAGCCTGGCACGACGCGGAGTGATCGTCACACCGCCACAAACGCCTGCACAGCGGCAAATCCGACATACGCGCCGCCGACCCCGGCGGCGACGCTGAGCACGATGTTCATCGCCGCGTAGAAGTGCGCCTTCTGCTCGACCAGCCGCAACGTCTCGTAGCTGAACGTGCTGTAGGTGGTCAGCGCGCCGCAGAAACCGGTGCCGAGCAGCGCGAACAGCGGTGCGGGCAGCGCGGCGCCTGCGCCGGCGAGGCCGCCGAGGACCACGCACCCGGCCAGGTTGACCAGCAGCGTGCCCCACGGGAACGGGCCGCCGTGCCGCGCCTGCACAGCGCGGTCGGCGAGGTAGCGCAGGGGTGCGCCGACCATCGCGCCGGCGATGACGAGGACAGCCGTCATCGGCCCGCCAGCAGGCGCGTGACGGCGACGCCGGCGAGGACGGCGAGCCCAGCCGTGAGAAGCGTTCCGCCGAGGTAGGCGAGCGCCATGCCCGCCGAGCCTGCCTTCAGCAGCCCGTGGATTTCCACGGTGTAGGTGGAAAACGTGGTGAACCCGCCGAGGACGCCGACCCCGAGGAAGGGCCGGACCAGGTGGTGCACCTTTACCTCGGTGACCAGCACCATCAGGACGCCGATCAGGAAGCAGCCGGTGACGTTGACGAAGAACGTCGTCCACGGGAACTGGCCCGGCGCCGTCGGCCAGGTGGTGGCCAGTTCGTATCTGGCCAGCGCACCGATCCCACCGCCGATCGCCACGGCCGCCACGACGGGGACTTGCGATCGGCGAGTGGTGGTGGCCGTGCCGGGATCACCGCTCACAGCCACCACCGTAACGTCTCACTCGGCCTGCTTCGGCTCCTCGACCAGGTCCTCGAGCAGGCGGTCGAAGTCGAACTCCTCGCGCAGCGCCTCGAAGATCGGCGTGTCACCAATGACGCGCTCGTCGGTCTTGCTCATCAACAGCACCTTCTCCCTCGCCCGCGCGTGCACTCCCACACGGTTCGTTCTCGCAGGACCGGACGCTCTCCCCTCGCCCTTTGGCTCCCGCGATCGGGTTAACGATCGGGTTAACGGGAGGTAATATTACCTACTCACCGTGAGGGCGCACGGGACGACAGCCAAAGCACAGCGCAGATCACATCGTGACAAGGACCCGTCGGCGAGCGATACTGGTCGGTAGAGGCGGTGCGGCGATGGCACTCCACGGTGAAGAACAGCGACGGCTCTCGGAAATCGAGCGGCAACTGGCCGCTGAGAACCCACGGCTGGCGCAACGGCTTGCCGAACTACGGCCGATGCGCGTGTCCGGCATCCTGCTGTCCGTCCTCGGAATCCTCTGCTCGCCAGTGCTGGGGCTGTTCCTGCTTGTGGCGGCGGCCCAGTCACAGGCAGTGATCCTGTTCGTGATCGGAACCCTGTTCACTTCCGTGGTGCCGACGGCGCTGATCTGGCGCGCCTGGCTGCACCGGTTGTACTGACGGCTACTCGGCAGCCGCGGAGTCGCTCGGCGGTACCCGGGACGGGCGGGTGTCACGCACGGAGTGGTTCGCCAGGAAGTTCGGGACCACGAACCACAGCACCGCGAACGTGAGGCCGACCAGACCGGCGACGACGGCCATCGCGATGGGGCCGTAGACCACCTTCGCGATCAGCGACACCGTCGCGGTGATCGCGGCCGCCAGGCACACCAGGCCCGCCAGGACGGCGCGGTTGCCCGCCCGCAGGATGTCGTCCCGGCGGCCCGCACGGAACAGGATCCGGTGCCACGCCGCGGGCGAGGACAGCAGCGCCGTGGAGACGACGGCGAGCAGGACCGCCGCCAGGTGCACGGCCTTCTCGAACCCGCTGGCCGCGCGGAACTCGCTGGTGAACACCACCGTGAGCAGGAAGCCGAACAGGATCTGCACCCCGGCCTGCGCCACCCGCAGCTCGCCGAGGAGCTCGTTCACGTTGCGCGCGAGGCGCTGGTTCGGGGTCTCTTCGTCGCGACCGCTCACGGAGATCAGCCTATGGGAGGATTTGCCTGGTCACAGATTGACCGATAAATGGAACATCATGCGAATCGTCCCCTTGGCCCTCGCCGCGGCCGCGCTGCCGGCCCTCTGGCCGGCCGAAGCCGTCGCCGCCCCCGCCGCGCAGGTGGGCGCCGGCGCCTCCGTCGTGCGCTACAACACGGCCCTCGTGCCGGAGGGGGCGACCGCGCGGGCGTTCACGGCGTCGGTGACGGGCACCCTGACCACGCTGGCCGTGCGTGGCCTGCTGCCCGGCCGCGAGTACGGCGCCCACGTGCACGCCAAGCCCTGCGGCGCGGCCCCGAACGATTCGGGGCCGCACTACCAGCACGTTCCCGACCCGGTGCAGCCCTCGACCGACCCCGCGTACGCCAACCCGCGCAACGAGATCTGGCTGGACTTCACCACGTCCGCGAACGGCAGCGGGTTCGCCGTGTCGCGGGTCGACTGGACCTACGGCGACCGGTTGCCCGGCTCCGTGGTCATCCACGAGACGCACACGCACACGGACCCGGGTCACGCCGGGACGGCGGGCGGGCGGCTGGCCTGCCTGAACCTCGAGTTCGGGCCGAGGTGACCGCCACGGCCAGGTGAATCCGGCATGAGCCGGACGGCCGCGGGTAGGCCCGGACGGAGCAGCGGCGGAGGGGAGAAGCGGTGGAAGCGACCCCGGACGACCATCCGGTCTGGGTGACCAGCGCGGACGGCACGGCCGAGCACGCGGTTCCCGACACGGCCATGGCACCCGGCCAGGAACTGGAAGCGGTGTGCGGCGCGCGGTTCCTCCCCGCCGCCATGACCGCCCCACCGGGCCGGACCTGCGAGGAATGCCTCACGTACCTGCTGGTACCCGCCCCACGTGAACCGGAACCGCGCCGCCTCTGGCGCCGTTACGTGGCCAAACATTGAGGGCCGAACCCGCGAGGAGTGCCCACCACCTACTGGTGGCCGCCCTCACGAACCGGAACCGCGCCCCTGGTGCCGGGCCACTTGCCGGCCGCCGAGCCAACCCGCGACGAATGCCTGACCCACCTGGCAGTGCCCACCGAGTGGCGTCGCTCGTGGCCGAACACCACGGCAGCGCGCGAACGCGCCCTGGCGCATGGCCGGCTCTTGCCGGTCGCCGCTTCACGAGACACGGCGCGCCAAGCGGACGCGCTCCGGCGCCCGAGGCCTGGCCCGAACGCCACACGCGCGGCCCGCCCGCCAAACTTCCGAGCCCGCCTCGCCAAGCCGGCTTCGCGCCGCCTCGATCGGCCCCGCCGCAACACCGATCACCCCAGCCGCCAGAGTTCCCAGCCCCGGGAACCGCTCAGCGGCGGTACTGCGTCGAGGCCCGCACGACCAGCTCCGGCTTGAACACCACCGACCGGTGCGGCGGCCGGTTCTCCGGGTCCGCCGTCTCCGCGATCAGCAGCTCGGCCGCCGTCTGTCCCAGCCGGCGCGCGGGCTGGCGCACCGACGTCAGCGGCACCGCGGCCGCGCCCGCGAACTCGATGTCGTCGTAGCCCACGATCGCCATCTCGTCCGGCACTCGCACGCCGGCGCCGACCATCGCCTGCAGCACCCCCAGAGCCAGCAGGTCGTTGGCGCAGAACACCGCCGTCGGCCGGGGGCTCATGCCGAGCAGCCGCGCGCCGGCGTCCCGCCCGGACTCCACGTCCAGCTCGCTCGTCTCGATCACCGACAGCTCCGCCCCGGACCCCTCCAACGCGGTGCGCAGCCCCTGCTCCCGGTCGCGGCACTGCGTGAGTATCCGCGGCCCGTTGACGAACGCGACGTGCCGGTGCCCGGTCTCCAGCAGGTGCCGCCCGGCGAGCTCGCCACCCGCGAGATCGTCCACCGACACCGAACTCGCCTCGTCCGCGGGCACCTTCCGGTCCACGAACACGTACGGGATCCCGCTGCGGCGGAAGGTCTCCAGCGCCGCGCCCGACGTGTCGACCGGGCTCAGCAGCAGCCCCCGCACCCGCTGCTCGGCCAGCAGCGACAGGTACGACTCCTCGCGGTCGACGCGCTGCCCGCTGTTGCACGTGATGACGCTCAGGCCCGCATCGTGGGCGGCCTGCTCGGCGCCGCGGGCGACGTCGACGAAGAACGGGTTCGCCAGGTCGAGGACGAGCAGCGCCATGATGCGGCTGCGGCCGGCCCGCAGCTGCCGCGCGGACTCGTCGCGGACGTAACCCAGCTCCTCGATCACCGACAGCACGCGTGACCGGGTCGCCGGGGAAACGATGTGCGGCCGGTTGACCACATTGGACACCGTGCCGATGGAGACCCCGGCGCGCCGGGCCACATCCTTGATGCCAACCATGCGTCCCCTCGATCTCCCAGAGACCACAGCCTAGCACGCATGAAACGTTCAATGGGCCGAACAGAAGCTTGTTATTCCCCCACTCAAACGCTAACCTGCCTCCTTAATACGTTTCAAAATGTGTCCCGCGTCAACGAAGACGAGGAGTACCACATGACCTCACGCGAAACCGTCGGCACGAGCTCGGCCGAGGACGGCGGCACGATCAGCCGCCAGCAGTGGCGGTGGTCCGTGCTCGCGGGCATGGCCTCCTACCTGGATGCCGGGTCGATCGTCGCGCTCGGCGCGGGCCTCGCCCTCTTCCAGAGCTACCTCGGCCTCTCCGACGGCGCCGTCGGCGCGCTCGCCGCGCTCGGCCCGAACGCCATCGGCTGCGCGATCGGCGCGTTCATCGGCGGCAGGCTGGGCGACAAGCTTGGCCGGAAACGGATCTACAAGTACGACCTGCTGGTCTACGCGGCCGGCATCCTGTGCATCGCGCTCGCGGTCAACACGCCGATGCTGTTCATCGGGACCTTCGTCGTCGGTGTCGCGGTCGGCGCGGACGTGCCGACGTCGCTGGCGCTGGTCGGCGAGTTCTCCCCGTCGAAGGCGCGCGGGAAACTGCTAGGCTTCACGCAGGTCGCGTGGAACCTCGGCCCGGTGATCGTGCTGTTGCTGTCGCTCGCGCTGACCCCGCTGGACCTGCTCGGCACGCGGATCGTGTTCCTGCACCTGTTCGTCATCGCGCTGGTGACCTGGGCGATGCGCCGCGGCCTGTCCGAGTCCGCGCGCTGGACGTCGGCGTCGTCCACGAAGGACGTCAAGTACCAGCTGAAAGCGCTTTTCCGGGGCGCACACCTCAGGGCGCTGCTGTTCACCGGCATCGTCTACGTGTTCTGGAACATCGCGGCCGGCACCGGCGGCATCTTCACCCCGTACGTGATCAAGACCCTCAACGCGGGCAGCCAGGCGGCAAGCGTCGCGTTGTCCTGCGCCGGGTTCCTGATCGGCATCCTGGTCACGACGCTGGTGTTCATGCGCTTCGCCGACCGCAGCCACCACACGCGCAAGTGGATGTGGGGCATCGGCGCGGTCATGCAGATCGTCGCCTACGGCATCTACGTGGTGCTGCCGTTCAACATCCCGGTGATCATCGCGAACATCGTGTTGTTCGGCGTCGGCTGCTCGCTCGCAGGTGAGGCGTTCTACAAGGTGTGGAGCCAGGAACTGTTCCCGACGATGCTGCGCGGCACCGCGCAGGGCTTCACCTTCGGCGTCGCCCGGACGCTGCTCGGCGTGTGGAGCTTCTTCCTGCCGACGCTGGCCAGCGGCGGGTTCACCGTCGCAGGCGGCCTGCTCACGCTGTTCCTGGTGATCAGCGGCGGGGTCGGGTTCTTCTTCATGCCCAACACGTCCGGCAAGTCGCTGGAGCAGATCGAGGCGGAGCGAGCCACCGCATGAGTTCCGACGAGCTGCTGACCCGGTTCACCGATCCCGGCCCCGAGTTCTCCCCTCTGCCGATCTGGTGGTGGAGCGGCGGCCGGGTCACCGGGGACCGGGTCCGGTGGCAGATGGAACAGCTGGTGTCGCAGGGCGTCCGGCAGGCGGTGGTGATGTGCCTGGCGCCGACCGGCCCGATGTTCGGTTCCCTGGCCGACGATCCGCCGTTCCTGAGTCCGAAGTGGATCGAGCTGCTGGACGGCGCCTGCGCGGACGCCGCCGAGCTGGGGTTCCAGCTCTGGATGTACGACCAGATCGGGTTCTCCGGCGCGAACTTCCAGGGCCGCCTCACCGCGGCCCGCCCGGAGTTCGCCGGGCTCGCCCTGCACCGGGACCCCGACGGCACGATCGGGCACCGCGTCAGCGGCTTCGACTACTTCAACCCGGACGCCTGCGCGGCCCTGCTCGACCAGGTGCACGGCGAGCTGGAACGGCACGTCGGACGCTGGTTCGGCACGGTGATCCCCGGGTTCTTCCAGGACGAGCTGCCGCCGCTGCCGACCTGGGGGCACGACTTCGCGGAGACCTTCGCCGCCGAGTACGGCTACGACCTGCTGCCGCGGCTGTCCGCGCTCTACGAGGGCGCGGACGCCGAGTCGGCCCGGGTACGCCGGGACTACCAGGAACACCGTGCCCGCCTCGCGCGCCGCGCGTTCTTCGGCCCACTGGCTCAGTGGTTCAGCCACCGCGGGCTCATCTGCGGTTTCGACCAGGCGAGCCCGGCCCGCGAAGGCGACCCGGTCGGCGGCGTGCGGATCTACGGCGACTACCTCGGCACGCACGCCGGGTTCGGCGCGCCGGGCAGCGACCACTGGGGCGACGCGAAGGTGCACAGCTCGCTCGCCCACGCGCACGGGCACCCGCGCACCTGGATCGAGGCGTTCCACTCGTCGGGCTGGGGCGGCACGCTGGAAGAGACCTACGACTGGCTCGCGCCGTTCCTGCGCCGCGGCGCCACGCTCTACGACCCGCACGCGGTGTACTACTCGACCGCGGGCGGCTGGTGGGAGTGGGCGCCGCCGTCCACGTGCTGGCGGCAGCCGTACTGGCCCGCCTACGGCCAGTTCGCCGGCGCGGTGAGCCGGTTGTGCTCGGTGCTGACGGCGGGCACCCACTCCTGCGACGTCGTGCTGCTGTCGCCGACCAGCACCGCCCAGGCCTACCTGACGCTCGACGGACCGCTGCCGCCCGCCGAACGGGCCGCGGCCTCGTTCCACGCGCTGAACGGCGTCGGCACGTGGTTCGCCGAGGAACGCGGTGCGCTGGAGCGGGCCGGGATCGACCACGACACGTTCGACGAGGCCACGATCGCCGCCGGGGAGGTTTCGGGCGGCGAGCTCCGGATCGGCGCGGAGACCTACCGGGCGGTGGTCCTGCCCGACGTCGAGCTGCTGCTCCCGGCCGCGGCCGCCCGGCTCGCGGAGTTCGCCGCGGCCGGAGGGACGGTCGTCTGCGTCGGCAGCTGCCCGGTCGAGGGCGCGGTCACGGTCCGCTCGCCGGAGGACGTGCCCGCGATCCTTCCGAAATCCCGGATCCGGTCCGACGTGCCGTTCCTGCTCCGGCGCCACGGCGACCGGCACGTGCTGCTGCTCACCGCGCACGACGAGCGCAGCGGCACCCGGGCGCCGATCGTCGACCTCGACCGCGAAGGCTGGACGGACCAGGGTTTTCCCTGGGAGGAGTACTGGCGGCAGTTGCGTGCGGACGGGTACGAGTTCGTCTCCCCGTCGGACCGGGTGGCACGGGTCGCGGGGGTGACCGGCCGCGCCCAGCAGTGGAACCCGCGCACCGGGGAGCGCACGGATGTCCCAGTCGTGGACGGCGAGGTCGAGGTCGTCTTCACCGATGGCCCGATCACGTTGCTCGTGTTCGGCGACGACCTCCCGGAGGCGACGCACGTCCCGCCCGGGCCCGTGATCCGGTCGGTGTACCTCGACGGCTGGCGCGCGCGGGCGGAGTCCACTCTGGACAACCGGCACGGCGATCTGGCCGCGCCCGCCCGCACCGGCGTGCTGCCGCTGGAGGTCTGGCGGCTGGGTGACGAGCTGGCCGGATACGGCGTCTTCGCGCAAGCCCGGGACGCCGACGGGTGGCGGCCCGCGGTCTGGTCGTTGTCCCGTGGCATCCGGGACGACCCCGGGCACGCGGAAGCGCTGGGCCCCAAGGGTTACGTGCCCGAGGAGTTCCTCGACTGGCGGTACGTGCGAGCCGGGGAGACGGTCGGCGTACGAACGTATCTGCCCTTGCCCGAACGCGACGCCCTGTTTCTCGCCGTCGGCGCGAGCGCGGCGCGGCGGGTGCTCGTGGACGGCGCGGAGGTTCCGGTCGACGGGCCGGGCTACCAGTCGTTCAGCCCGCTGCCGTCCGGCCGGACGGTGCGGATGGAGATCGAGTTCACCGCGGACCAGGACGGCCCGCTGCGGGCGTCGTTCGCGGTGGTCACCGATCCCGAGGGCTACCGCAGGCCGGAGTGGCTGGCGGGCGGGGAGATCAACCGCACCTTCCACCTCGACGAGGTGCCCACCGACGCGACCGTGCAGGTCGCGAGCGAGGAGGCCTGCCGGGTGCTCGTCAACGGCGCCGAGGTGGGCAGGCAGGGCGATTTCAACCCCTACCCCGGTTTCCGCGAGATCCGCATCCACCCCTACGACCTGCGCGCGCACCTCCGCCCAGGCGAGAACACGCTCACCCTGGTCACGACTGGCCCAGTCGCGGTGGATTCGCGCGACCCGCGGTTGGTCAGCGGGCCCGACTGGGGCGAGGTGCGCCGTCTGCACCGGCGCGATCCGCGGTTCCTGTGCCTGCACGCGCGGCCGCATCCGCTGCCCGGCGCGCACTGGCTCGAACCCGCCGCCGCGCCCGGTGACGTCGTCGTGCCGGTGGTCCCCGACGTCGCGCCTGCCGGGGAACGCACCGAGACGCTAACCTTCCCGGCCCCACTCGGGGCGGTGGCGCTGCGGATCCCGACCGACCTCGACGTCGTGGTGCGCGTCGGCGAGGCCGAGTACAAGCCGGTCGATCAGCGGGTGCGCTTCCCCGCGCCGCTCACCGCGGGCACCCCGGTGGAGCTGCGGTTCCGCGCGGTCGACGGCCGCCGGGGCGGGGCGCTGCTCGACTCCGGGATCGAGGTCGAGACCGCCGAGGCCCCGGTCGAACTGCGGAGCTGGGAGGACCTCGGGCTGCGTGCACTGGGCGGCCTGGTCCGGTACCGGACCACATTCGAGGCGCTGCCCGGCCGGGTCGTGCTCGACCTCGGCGAGGTGCGCGGCACGGCCGACGTGGTGGTGAACGGCCGGCTCGTCGACCGCCTGGTCTGGGGTCCGTGGCGGTCCGAAATCTCGGATGCGATCCGAGAGGGTGTCAACGAACTGGAAATCGTCGTCCGCGGAACGCTCGCCGGCTACCTCGACGACGCGTCACCCACGATGGCCGTAGCCGCCGGGCAGATCCGCACGGGACTGTTCGGGCCGGTGCGGCTGGTACAGCACGAGAAGGAGAGCGACCGTTGACCGTCACCGCCGTCCGCTTCGAGCACCACGACGTCGCGCTGGGCATCGGCACCGGCACGCCCCGCCTGTCCTGGCAGGTGCGCACCGACGACCCGGACTGGTCGCAGACCGCGTACGAGGTCGAGCTGAACGGTTCGGCCACGGTGCGGGTCGAATCCGCCGAGCAGGTGCTGGTGCCGTGGCCGTTCGAGCCACTGCCGTCGCGGACCCGGGCGACCGTGCGGGTGCGCGTCGGCGGCGAGTGGTCCGAGCCGGCCACCGTGGAAACCGGCCTGCTGCGCACGGAGGACTGGTCGGCGCGGTTCATCAGCCCGCGCACGATCGGCGGCATCGGGCAGCGCGCGCCGATCCTCACCCGCAGCGTGGAGCTGCGGCCGGGCATCGTGTCGGCCCGGCTGTACGCGACGGCGCACGGCGTCTACACCGCGTCGATCAACGGGTCCCGGGTCGGTGACGAGGTGCTGGCGCCCGGCTGGACCAGCTACCGGCACCGGCTGCGCTACCAGACCCACGACGTCACCTCGCTGCTCCGCGAGGGGACCAACGACCTGGAGTTCCTGCTCGGCAACGGCTGGTTCCGCGGGCGGCTGGGGTGGAACGGCCGCCGCGCGCTCTACGGCGATCGCCTGGCGCTGCTGGCCCAGCTGGAGGTGACCTACGCCGACGGCACCACCGAGGTCATCGGCACCGACGAGCGGTGGTCGGCGACGGAGAGCCGGATCACCGCCGACGACCTGTACGACGGGCAGCGCACCGACCTGACGCTGTCGGAGTCCGAAGTGGACGAGGTCGAGGTGGTCGAGGCCGACCTGAGCAGGCTCGTCGCGCCCGAGGGACCGCCGGTGCGTGTGACCGAAGTGGTGCCCGCGGTGCGGGTGTGGCCGTCGCCGTCCGGGAAGACGCTGGTCGACTTCGGCCAGAACGTGGTCGGCTGGGTGCGGCTGCGCGTGCGGGACGCCCGCGAGGTCACCGTGCGGCACGCCGAGGTGCTGGAGGACGGCGAGCTCGGCGTGCGGCCGCTGCGGTCGGCGAAGTCGACGGACACCTACGTCCTGCCCGGCGGCGCCGAAACCGTGCTGGAGCCGAGCCTGACGTTCCACGGGTTCCGGTACGCGGAAGTGTCCGGAGTGGACGATCTGCGGGCCGAGGACCTGGAAGCCGTCGTCGTACACAGCGACCTGCGACGCACCGGCTGGTTCAGCTGCTCGGACCCGGACCTGGAGAAGTTCCACGAGAACGTCGTGTGGGGGATGCGCGGCAACTTCCTGGACGTGCCGACCGACTGCCCGCAGCGCGACGAGCGGCTGGGCTGGACCGGCGACATCCAGGTCTTCTCGCCCACCGCATCCTTCCTCTACGACTGCGCCGGGTTCCTCCGCTCGTGGCTTGCCGATCTGGCCGCCGACCAGCACCCGGACGGCGCGGTGCCGTTCGTGATCCCGGACGTGCTACCCGGGGACAGCCCGACCGCGACGGCCTGGGGCGACGCCGCGGTGATCGTGCCGTGGGTGCTCTACCAGCGGTTCGGTGACGCGGAGGTGCTCGCGCGGCAGCTCGACAGCATGCGCGGGTGGGTCGACAAGATCGCCTCGCTGACCACGGACGGCGTGTGGGCGGGCGGGTTCCAGTTCGGCGACTGGCTTGACCCGTCCGCGCCGCCGGACGACCCGTTCGCCGCGAAGGCCGACTCGGACGTGGTCGCGACGGCGTACCTCGCGCGGTCCGCCGAGATCGTGGCGGCGGGGGCCGAGGCGCTCGGCCGGGACGGTTCGAAATATCGGACCCTGTCCGACGAAACGCGCGCCGCGTTCGCCAGGGAGTACGTCACCGGATCGGGCCGGGTGCTCTCGGACGCGCCGACCGTGTACGCGCAGGCGATCGAGTGGGCGCTGCTACCCACGGCGGAACAGCGCGCGGTCGCGGGGCGGCGCCTGGCGGATCTCGTGCGCACCAACGGCTTCCGCATCGCGACCGGGTTCGTGGGCACGCCGCTGATCGCGGACGCGCTCACCACGGCCGGCTACCCGGAGCTGGCCTACCGGCTGCTGCTCGAGCGCGGCTGCCCGTCATGGCTGTACCCGGTGACGATGGGCGCGACGACGATCTGGGAGCGCTGGGACAGCATGCTGCCGGACGGCTCGATCAACCCGGGCGAGATGACCTCGTTCAACCACTACGCGCTGGGCGCGGTGGCCGACTGGATGCACCGCACGGTCGCCGGCCTGGCGCCCGCCGCGCCCGGGTACCGGTCGATCGTCGTGCGCCCACTGCCGGACGCCGCGCTCACCCACGCCTCGGCCCGGCACGAGACGCCCTACGGTGCGGCTTCCGTGGCCTGGCGCCGGGCGGACGGGAAGCTGACGCTCGACGTCGTGGTGCCACCCGGCGCGCGGGCCGAGGTGCACGTGCCCGGCGGCCCGGTGGCCGAGGTCCGGCACGGCACGCACAGCTGGACGGTCGACGACCCGTGCCTGTCGCAGCCGCGCGTGCGGACCATTCGTGAACTGATCGGCTCGCCGAAGTGGCCGGAGGCGGTGTCGCTGCTGGTCTCGCACGGGCTCGCCGAGGACGCGGTGGACGCCGCGCACCGGGCCGGGCGCTACCTGGACCGCCCGGCGGCCGAGCTGGCCGATTTCCTGGCGATGAAGACGCTGTCCGACGGATCAGACGCGAAGCGGGCGCTGGAGAAGCTGCTGGCGTGAGCCGGTGTCAACTGGTCCGGTGACGGCTGGGCCGCGGCGCGGCTGATCAGGACCCATACTGGGGCCATGAACCAGCCGGAGCCGTTGTTCAGCTCGTCCCGGGCCTTCCGCGTCTGGCGCTACGGCGTCGAGCACTCGGAGCTGGTGCTGCGCACCGACGACAACCCCGACGAGCCGGTCGAGCTGCTGTTCGAGGGCGTCCTGTCGATGCGCTTCGACCAGCTGTGGTTCACCGGCCTCGTGGTCGGCCGCGCGGAGGACCAGGTGCTGCAGAGCCCCACCGTGGACATCCCGCACCTGAAGATCGAGCTCGGGTCCACCGGCCACGCCGCCCAGGTGGTGTGCCGTCGCCTGACCTGCGTCGGCGGCACCTCGCCGGACGGCAAGATCCTGTGGACGGTCACCGCACCCCGTCCGAAATCCCGGATCGCCGCCGACATCCCGGCGGTCGAACAGGCCTGACCGCGGGTGGCGCGAGTCACCAGCGACAATGGAGGACGTGACCGCCACCCTGAGCAAGCCCGCACTGAAGATCGGCCCGTACGAGGTCGATCCCCCGGTGGTGCTCGCGCCGATGGCCGGCATCACGAACGTCGCGTTCCGGCGGCTGTGCCGCGAGTACGGCGCGGGGCTGTACGTGTGCGAGATGATCACCGCCCGCGCCGTCGTCGAGCGGCACCCCGGGACCATGCACATGATGGCCTTCGACCAGGGCGAGTACCCCCGGTCGATGCAGCTGTACGGCGTGGACCCGAAGACGATGCGGGAAGCCGTCAAGATCATCGTCGGCGAGGGTCTCGCGGATCACATCGACAGCAACTTCGGCTGCCCGGTCGCCAAGGTCACCCGCAAGGGCGGCGGCGCGGCGCTGCCGTACAAGCGGAAACTGTTCGCGCAGATCGTGCGCGCGTCGGTGGAGGCGGCCGAGGCGGCGGGCGTGCCGTTCACGGTCAAGTTCCGGATCGGCATCGACGACGACCACCACACCTTCCTCGACGCCGGCCGCATCGCCGAGGCCGAGGGCGCGGCGGCGGTGTCGCTGCACGCGCGCACGGCCGCGCAGCGCTACTCGGGCAAGGCCGACTGGAGCGCGGTCGCCCGGCTGAAAGAGGCCGTGCAGACCATCCCGGTGCTGGGCAACGGCGACATCTTCACGGCCGACGACGCGCTGCGGATGGTGGCCGAGACCGGGTGCGACGGCGTGGTCGTCGGCCGCGGGTGCCTGGGCAGGCCGTGGCTGTTCGGCGAGCTGGAGGCCGCGTTCGCCGGCCGCCCGATCCCGGAGGGGCCCCGGCTGGGCGAGGTCGCCAAGGTGCTGCGGCGGCACGCGGAGCTGCTGGTGCAGCACGACGGCCACGACAAGGCGATGCGCGACCTGCGCAAGCACATGGCCTGGTACTTCATGGGCTTCCCGGTGGGCTCCGAGCTGCGCCGTCGGTTCGCGATGGTGTCGTCGATGGACGAGCTGGACGAGCTGATCGGCCAGCTGGACCACGCGGCGCCCTTCCCGGCGGACGCCCTCGGCCCGCGTGGCCGCCAGGGCTCGCCCGGCAAGGTCACGCTGCCGCACGGCTGGCTCGACAACCCGGACGACGACCTGGTGCCCGAATCCGAGGACATGCACTCGGGCGGCTGACCCGGGCCCTCCCCGTTCGCTGGGCGCGTCTCGGTCAGGTGTCGCACTCAGCGACAAGCGGCGCAATCCGCTCCGGCCCTCCCCCGACGAGGTTGGGATGGAGCAGTGACCGACGCGCCCCAAGCTTGGCAGCAGCCTCCTCATGTTTCCTTCCGCTCACTCGCGGCGAGGGCGGCGCGCAGTTCGGCTATCTCGCGGCTCAGCTCGGCGATCTGCGCACGGGTCACGGTCTGCGACGTGGCCTCGACCTCCTCCACCCGGCGCACCAGCCACGACGCGAAGGTCGCCGTCACCACGCCGAGCAGCGCGATGCCCGCGACCATCAGCCCGACCGCGATCAGCCGCCCGGTGCCGGATACCGGGTAGCGGTCGCCGTAGCCGACGGTCGTGATCGTCGTGATCGCCCACCACAACGCGTCCGGGAAGTTCCGGATGCCGGCTTCCTCGATCGGCCGTTCCGCTTCGAGCACGGCGAGCGCCGCGCAGAAGACGATCAGCACCGTGGCGCCGACGAAGTACACGACGACCCGCCCGCGCAGGGCGAGCGCGGCGGTGCGGTTGAGGACGTTCAGCATCGCGACGAGGCGCAGCAGCCGCAGCGGGCGGAGCAGCGGGAGCACGATGACCAGGAGGTCCAGCACGTGACGCCGCAGGAATCGCGGTTTGTCCGATGACTGGACCAGCCGCACGACGTAGTCGAGCGCGAACAGCCCCCACGCGAGCCAAGTGACGACCTCGCACCACGCGCGGCCGGTGCTGCCGAGCGACGGCTGGAGGATCGGCCAGGCGTAGGCGCCGAGGAACAACACCGCGACGCCCGTCAGCGGCCACTCCATGCGCTTTTCCCACATCTTGCGTCTCCCGTCGGTCGGCGCGATCGTCGCACGTGCCGGCGCGGTGATCCCGATCATTTCGCCCGGATCGTTACCCGCTTTCTGGTAGACCACAACCGATGGGCAAGCTGACCAACCGCGCCAGGGCGAAGGCCGACTACCTCTGGTTCATCGGTTCCCGCGAGTGGCCCGTGTTCGTCTCCGCGCTCGGCGTGCTGCTCGGCCTGGTCACGCTCGTGCCCAGCGCCGTCGGCATCGTGCTGTCGGTGATCGCGCTCGTGCTCGGCGTCCTGACCCTCGCCCGCGACGTCCGGATGCTCCGCGGGCGCTGGGCCGCCTGGGAGTTCGCCACGATCGCCGCGCCGTTCCCACACGCGGACGTCCCACCTCCGGCGAGCTACCCCGATGCCCGGTACCTCGAGGTGCCCGGTCGCGGAACCGCCCTGGTCAGCGACGCCATCGACCGGGCACTGTGGACACAGCGGTGCCCGGTCGAGGTCGCGCCGGACCCCTACCGCCTGCCCGGCGAGCTGAAGGCGACCGCGCCGTATGTGCTGCCGCTGCGCGCGCACGGCCGGCTGCTGTTCAACGGCAGGGTCGTCGGGATGCGGGGCGAACCGCTGCCGTCGGTCGGGCGCGGCGCGCCGATCCGGCTGCAGCGCACCCGGTTCTTCGACGCCCAGTGCTCCAACGAGCTGGCCATCCTGCGCATCGCCCGCCGGGACACCGACGAGGTCTTCGACCTGCGGCGGCAGATGATGGTCGACACCGCGGGCCGCCTGCACACGCTGGCCGAGAGCAGGCTGGCGGACGTCGTCGGCGTGTCGACGGTGGCCATCACGACCGACGGCTGGGTGCTGGTGGTGCTCCAGTCCAACCGGAATTCGGCCAGCCAGTCGCTGCTCGCCCCGTCGGGCAGCGGGTCGCTGGAGCCGCGGGATCTCGGCGGTGACGACCTGCACGACGTCGTCCGCGCCGGGATGGAGCGCGAGCTGTGCGAGGAGACCGGGCTGCGCCGCGACGAGATCATGCGCACGACGATCACCGGGTTCGCGCGCTGGATGGACCGCGGCGCGAAGCCGGAGTTCTTCGGGCTGACGGAGTTGTCCGCGACGCGGCAGGACCTCCTGGCCCGCAGGCCGAGCCGGTCGGAGCGCGAATTCACGGCCGCGACGCGGTTCGTGGAGGTCGACCTCGCCGCGTACGGCCGGGAACTGGCCGGCGGCGCGGATCTGCCGTCCCTGCCCGCGGGGCTGACCGACAGCGGTTCGGTGCCGCTGCTGCTGGCCTTGCGGGCGGCCGCGCGGTGGACGGTGAGCGCCCCGGGGGAGGAGTACCGTGTTCACCCCTGACAGCCGGTCGCGGCTGCGCGACTCGCTGATCGCGTCGGCCCGCTCGGACGACCGGATCAGCGGCGCCGCGCTGACCGGTTCCGCCTCGGTTGGACGAGAGGACCAGTGGTCGGACATCGACTTGGCGCTCGCGGTGGCGGCCGACCGCGATCAGGTCCTGATGGACTGGACCGACCGGATGTACCGCGACCACGGCGCCGTCCACCACCTGGATCTCGGCGTGTTCCGGGTGTTCCTGCTGCCGGACACGCTGCAGGTCGACATCGCGTTCTGGCCGGAATCCGAGTTCGGGCCGACCGGTCCGACATTTCGGACGCTGCTCGGGAAGCCGAACGAGTTGCCGCAGGTCTCGCCGCCCGCGGCGGAGCATCTGGTCGGGATGGCGTGGCTGTACGCGTTGCACGCCCGGTCGTCGATCGCGCGGGGCCGGGTGTGGCAGGCGGAGTACATGATCAGCGGCGCGCGGGACGAGGTGCTCGCGCTGGCCTGCCTGCGCCACGGGGTGCGCGCCGTGCAGGGGCGCGGGATGGACGACCTGCCGTCCGAGGTCGTGGCGCCGTTCGTGGAGGCCCTGGTCCGGTCCGTGGAGCCGGCCGAGCTGCGGCGCGCGTTCGGGGTGGTCGTGGAGCTGCTGATCGCCGAGGCCGGCCGCGTGGACGTGTCGCTCGCCGCCCGGCTGTCGGGACCGCTACGGGAGCTGGTCAGGTGACCTCGACCACGTGGAAGTAGCCGACCGGCCTGGGCCCCTCGCTGACCACGACCACCGTTCCGGGCTCGATGCGGTACGAACCCGAGTTCTCAACGACGAGCCAGCGCCGTCAGTGTGCCGGTCAGGGCCAGGGCGCTCGTTCGCCGTGGGTGGCGGTGTATTCGGCAGCGAGCCAGGGGCCCAGATCGTCGATCAGCAGCCCCAGGACCGCCGGGTCGGCGGTGGGTGCGCGGGCGGTCACCGCGGCTTTACGCATCTGGCCAAGTCGCTCGGGGTAGTAGCGGCCGAAGAGCTCGGCGGATCTGTCCAGGTCGCTCGTCCAGCCGCCCCAGCGGGACATGACCAGCGTGAACCCGGTCCGCACGAGGCGGCGTGACACCGACCGGCTCAGGGTCCGGCGTTCGTGGTCCGTCGCCGCCGCGGCCGCGCGCTGGCGCCAGCCCGGGAGCAGCGCTGCGAGATTGCCGTTGGTCTCCCGCGCGAGCAAGGACGTTGGGCGGTAACTGGGCAGGCGCTCGGCGAGGTCGTCGCCCAGGAGAGGCGTGCACAGGCAGGCGACGAAGAAGCCGCCGTCGTGGCGTTCGGCGTCGCTGAGGAGCGTGCGGACGCCGGCGAGCTGGATGCCGGCGCCGTTGATCTGGGGGAACGCACGGTCGAGTGCGGCCTCGATCCCCCGGCGTCAGCGCGATCGGCGTCGGTGGGCTCGTCGTGGAAGGCGAGCAGGGCGTCGAGGTCGGAGACCCCGGGGACGGCGGTGCCGCGCGGGATGCTGCCGTAGAGGTAGGCGCTGTGCAGGCGCGAGAAAGTCCCAGCGACATGCACCCGCAGTGCCTCGACGACGGGGGCGAACTCGGCGGGCACCCCGTCCAGAGAACCTTCGCGCGCGATCGTCCCGTCCGACGCCAGACCACGATCGTCCACCAGACCACTGTGCACAGCTGCGGGCAAGGATCGCAGCCGGGCCAGGGTGACAGTTAGAAGGCGGTAGCGGAGTATGCGGGTACCTTGCCGGGACAGTGCGGTGCTGTAGCTGATGAGCCGGGGGGCCGCGCGCAGCGGCTGGGGGAAGTCCGCGACTTCCGGGGCGCGGGTGAGCAGTTGCTCTTCGACCAGGGTGAGGCCGGCGTTCCAGGCCTCGGGGGTGCGCGGGTCGTCGAAATCCTGGGCGGCGGTGATGCCGATGGCCTTGATCGCCGGGTGGTACTTCATCGACCAGGCGGCGAAGCGGGTGTAGCCGTTGATGGCGAGCTCGCCGGTGTCGAAGTGCGCGGTGAGTTCGCTGGTCAGCCGCCGAAACGTGTCGCCGGGCAGGAACGGCAGCAGGCCCTCGGCGACGATCATCGCCGGCCGGTCGCGCGGCAGCGGGTCGAGCCAGCCCGGTTCGGTCAGGTCGACGCCGGCGGGCGGGTCGCAGCGGAGAACGCGTGTGTCGAGTCCGCAGCCGAGGTCGAGCACGACGGCGCGGGGGTGGGCGGCGACGAACTCCCGGACGGCGTCGTCGAGTTTCTTGGCGCGTAGGGCGGTGCCGCAGATGAGGTTGGGTTTGAGCTCAAGTTTGGCGAAGTCGTAGTCGATCGTGTCGCCGAGCGCGGCGGAGTCGGCGTCGCCGAGGATCGGGCGGGGAAGCTTGCTGTCGAGCGCCCTCGCGTAGAGGGTGAGCAGCAGGGTCTCGCGGAGCGGATCCAGGTCGAGTCGCAGGCGTTGCACGAGGGTCCTCACGGTGCCAGGGGGTTGCGGGCGGCGATGTCCCGCAGCCAGGTCAGGGCGCGTTGGGCGGAGCGGATGCGCTGGGGGTCGAGGCCGTTGCCACCGGCCAGCGCCATGCCCTCGGCGGCGATGTCGTCGAAGGCGCTGAGGCCGTCGAGCTTGCGCTGGACCACCTTGTGCCAGGCGTCGTCCTCGATGCGGTAGTAGGTGGTGCGGTCGCCGGGCACCCGCACCTTGCGGATGAGCCCGATGGTGGCCAGGAAGCGCATGTTCGAGGTCAGCGAAGCACGGCTGGCCTGGATCGCCTCGGCGATCTCGCCCGCGGAGCGCTCGGGCGGGTCGCAGATCATCAGCAGGCCGAGGATGCGCCCGGTGATCGGCGGTAGCGCCCACTCCTCCACGCAGAAGGTGGCGACCCGCTCCACCCACCGCAGCACCTCGTCCTGGTCGTCCTGATTGGACATGCGCTTCTCCTCGGCTGGCTCGTCGCGGCCGTCACTGTGTCATGGCGGCAACCGAGTCGCGGGTGGGTGTCGGGGTGACGGTGGCGAGCCGGGTCTAGCGCAGGTAGCGGTCGAACCAGTCCACGGCCAGCGCCATCGCCTCGTCGAGGCCCGGCCCGGTGTACAGGCCGAGGACGTCGTAGGGCAGCACCTCCAGCCGTTTCGGCTCGCACGCGCTCTGCGCCTCTTCGAGCATGTGGTACGGGTCCCACCCGCCGTTGGCGATCATCAACAACGGCGTGGGCGACAGCCGGTGGATGAGGACCTCCGGCGCGAAGGTGAGCAGGTGCTCGGTGGAGTCGAGGGTCTTCTCGTTGCGGTAGCTGGGGAACATCTCGGCGGCCAGGTCCGGCGTGTCCCGCACGGTCTCCCCGTCCAGGCTCAGGTGCGGGACCCGGGCACTGGCCCCAATCCTCGTAGCGGCGCCGCCAATCCTGGTCCAGCCGGTCCCGCAGCGCCTGCACACCGGCGCGCCCGAGCAACCGCTCCAGGTACCGCCAGCCGTTCCACACGCTGGGGCTCTGCACCACGACACACTTCACGCGCCGGTCGAGAACCCCGGCCTGGACCGCGACCGAGCCCCCGACGCTGACCCCCCACAACCCGATCCGCTCCGCGTCCACCTCCGGCCGGCTCTGCAGGTAGGAGATCGCGCTGCGGATAGTCCTGGCCACGAGGGTCACCCTCGCTGGCGCCGACCGTTCGGTAGTCGATCACCAGCACTGCGAACCCGGGGCGCACGAAGTACGGCGCGAACACGGCCAGCGCTTCCTTGACCATCACCCCGCTGTGCCCCAGCACCAGACCGGGAACCGGGTCGTACGCGTCCGGTAGGTACCGGTCACCGGCGCACGAGGTCCCGAGACTGTTGAACATCACCTGCACAGGACGCGGAGCCATCGCCGCACTTTCCTACGAGTTGCTAATCATTTCAGGCTGGACTGAAATGACTAGCACTGTCAAGCCCCAAGTCTTCGAAGTCGGCCACGGAGGATGCGCATAGGTACGGGTGGGGCGCCAGTTCACGGCGATCCCTGAAAGGCACGACCCACGGTGGTTCCCACATGCCCGGATCGCCGGCCGAGGTGATCTCCACCCGGCTTCGGAAGCGGTACCGGGGTCCGGGGCCGAGCCTGTGCTCGAATCAGCAGCAGCGGGCCACACTCCTGCTTGAGGATCTGAGCGTTGAGGGGGCGCTGTTTCGGTGGAGTCGTTGGAGTGGTTCCGAGCCGACCCCGCCCGTTGGGCCTCGCTCGACTACATCCCCGCACGCGATGAAGAGGGGACCGCGATGACGCGAACCGCGGTCGCCGTGCAGCCGTGATCGAGAGGCTGGCGCCCGATTTGAGGCCGTCTGACGCCGAGTTCCTCCGCTACCTGCTGCACAGGAGATCGCCATGCATGCGGCGGGGTGGGTGTCCGACGTGTGGTTGCTGTGGCAGGCGAAGATGGCCAACTTCGACACGTTCACGGCGCTGGAGACTCAGCTCCTGTTCGCGGCCGGGGTAGCGAAGACGCTGGCCTTCGTGCGCGGGTCCGACCATCCGGAGCGAGACGCGCTGTTGAGGTTCGCGGACTCCGCCCCGCTCGACGACGGGGACATCCGAGCCTGGCTCGACGGCATGCGGCGCTACCACGGCCTCTGAGCATCGAGCCCCGTCACTGCAGACAGTGTGGGTCGTCCGTCGGCACGGGTACCTTGTGCGGGGTGTGGGACATCCTCAACGACCTGGCGGGTTTGTTGGTCGGAGGTCCATCCACCGAGCGTGATCCCGGTTGGCGGCGCGAACGTACGTCGCGGAAGCGGCAGAAGGCTTTCGAGTCGGGTGGCGAGATCAGGCTGAGGTGTGCGGCTCGGTGGCCTGACGGAGGCTTACCGCACTGGCGGATCGGCAGTCTGCGATTGTCCCGAGGCCGGGCACGCTGGTCACCGTATCTCTGTCGAGCGCGTCTTGAAGGCTTGGACTACCGGGCCGCGACGCCACGGATGACTCGGCGGCGGAGTCTCGGGGAACGATTCCTGCTGGTCCGTACAAATGTCGTGCTGGTCTACGGGTTGGATGGCGGTCAGCTGGAACTCGCGGTGCAGCGGCGGAACCTGGCCGACTTAGCAAGGCTGTTCGAAATACCCCCGACTGGACGCTGATCGAACCGCCGGGCGACCGGGTGACGCTGACGAGCGGCTCGCGGACCAGCTCTCCCGGCGACGGCTTATGGCCCGCAAATGGCACGCGACCCGAGTTGATCAAGACACGACGAAGGCCCAGGTCCGGAGTAGACACCCGCTGACCTGGGCCTTCGCGCGACGAGCGGATGACGGGAATCGAACCCGCGTTCTCAGCTTGGGAACCATAGCCGGAGGCCTGGAAGACGGCCCTGACCTGCGGTTGTTGGTGTGCGCGGGGTACCCCTGTTGACCTTGGTTGACCGGGGCATGTTGTTGGCATGTTGCTGCGGGCTGCCCCCGCACAGGCTCCTGCTGAGGTGATCTCCTCGCGGCGCGGGTTCATCCCTGCCGGGCCGGGTGGTGCCGGTCAAGGGTCTGCCGGAGGCCGCGAAGCGCCCTTGACCGGTACCACCCGGGCTGGCTGCCCTCGGGCGCGCCGTGAGGAGGTCGCCGGTGGTGCCCCTCCCCTGATCTCCGAAGCGGTGTCGGGTCCAGGGCGGAGCCCTGGCCGCCGGAGGCCTGATCCATACTTCTTGCGGCACCTCGAAGGGTGGGATGCGTCGTGTCGTGGAAGCCGCCGAAGGAATCGCCAGCGGACAACCCTCGGCTTGAGCGATATCGGCGCCGGGTTGGACGGGTAAGTGATGACCGGGGTCATGAGGGCATGATCCTCGTGGAACCTGAAGTGTGGTGGACGCAGGTGGGCGGTGCCTTGTGGTGGCGGCGCTGGTCGGCTCCGCGCTACGCCGCTCACGTGTGGATGGCGCTGCCTTGGCTTGAGATTCCCTTCACCGACACCTTTGTCGATGACGGGATCCTCGAGGACGAGCTGGACGACTGGGACGCGGGCCGGTTCATGCTGCAGGGGGAGACGCTGGCTGTGGAATGGTTGAGCCCGAAGGAGTCACGGGAGCTGGCCATTACCGAGTTCGACCTCTGATGGCGCTACAGTTGCGTGTCGGGCCAGTGGGTGGCTGGTGGCTGCGGTGTCCGGCGCACGGTCCTGGAGGCAGAGATTCGTAGGTCCTGGCGGCGCAAGCCGAGTGCGGATCGTGTCGAGGCCCAAGAGATCGCGGAGCGTGTTGGGAGTCGAGCGATCCGCCGTGCGCCGGATGCGCTCCGGAGCTTGGCCGACGTGCCCGACCGTTTCGAGGAAGTCGGCGCAAGGGGGAACGGTCTACCAGGTGGTTGTCGAGGCCTGGCCGGATGATCGCACCGGCAACGTGCTGCGCGTGTGCGTTTCCGTGGATGGTGGCCGAGTCAGCGCGGTGTTTCCTGTGGGGTGGAGCGACACCGTCACGCTAACGGACTGACGAGGGAGCTTCGGGGTCTGGCTCGGGCACACGATGTCGCGGCCCGCCGGCCGGAGCGGAGCGGCAGGCCGAGCGGCCAGCGGCGCGCTCGCGCGCCGCTCTTGAGAAGGAGCGGGATGCGGACCGCTGGTTGAACGGGGTCGAGGCGGTGATCGTCGCCGGGGACTGGACGGATCCGGACCGCGCGAAGATCACCCTCGCCGAGTACGCGGAGCGGTGGATCGTGGAACGGCCGGGGCTGCGGCCGCGCACGGTCGAGCTGTACCGGTGGTTGCTGCGTAAGCACATCACGCCGTACATCGGCGACGTCCCGCTCAACCGGTTGTCGGCGGCGACGTTTCGGCAGTGGCGGGCCGATCGGCTGGCGGCCGGGGTGTCGGCTTCGGTGCTGGCGAAGTGCTACCGGCTGCTCCGGGGCGTGCTGAACACCGCGGTCGATCCGGACGAGCTGATCGCCAAGAACCCGTGCAAGATTCCGGGCGCGGAGAAGGAGACACCGGAGGAGCGGCCGTTGGTCACGGTGGGGCAGGTCTTCGAGATCGCGGCGGCCCTTCCGGAGCGGTTCTCGGCGATGGTGCTGCTCGCGGCGTTCGGGTCGCTGCGGTTCGGGGAAGTGACCGCGCTGCGGCGGTGCGACGTGGCGGAGGACGCCAGTCAAGTTCGGGTGGTGCGGCAGTTCGTGGAGGTGCCCCGTCAGGGTGTGGTGGCTGGGCCGCCGAAGTCGCGGGCCGGGGTGCGGACGGTGACCCTGCCGCAGGCCATCCGGCCGGACATCGTCAAGCACCTGGCGGAGTTCGTAGGACCGGACCCGGAGGCGCTGCTCTTCACCGGCGAGAAGTCCGGTGGAGCGATTCGCCGGCCGAACTTCAACCAGCGCACTCGGTGGACTGAGGCCGTGACCAAGCTCGGGCTGGAGGGGCTGCACTTCCACGACCTGCGGCACGCGGGCAACGTCTGGGCGTCGAAGGCGGGCATGTCGACGCGGGACCTCATGGCCCGGATGGGGCACGACGACATGCGGGCCGCGTTGATCTACCAGCGGGCCACGAGCGAGGCGGATCAGCACATCGCGGACCGGCTCTCGAAGCTCGTCGAGGAGCACCGCAAAGGGTCCGCGTGATGTTGTTGGGATGTTGCTGGAGATAGCAGAAGGGGTGCCTCCCAAGATCGGGTGGCACCCCTTCTGACCTGCGAAGAGCGGATGACGGGAATCGAACCCGCGTTCTCAGCTTGGGAATCGGTCTGATCTTGCTCGACGGTGGCCCTGACCTGCGGGACGGGTTCGCCAGGGTGTGCCTCCGTTGACCGTGGTTGACCGCCCCTAATGGCACGCTAATGGCACGACCGGCGGTGCTCCCACCTGCACAGTTCCCCGGCTGAGGTGATCTCCTCGCGGCGCGGGTTCACCCCTGCCAGGCCGGGTGGTGCCGGTCAAGGGTCTGCCGGAGGCCGCGAAGCGCCCTTGACCGGTGCTGGCCGGGCTGGCTGCCCTCGGGCGCGCCGTGAGAAGGTCACCGGTGGTGCCCTCCCCTGATCTCCGAAGCGGTGCCGGGGTCCAGGGGCAGAGCCCCTGAAGTACCCACTCACCGATCACGGCCAGATGGCCGGAACGGCCAGCAGGACAGTGCCGCAGCCGACTAGGAAGAGCCCCCACAACTGGATTTTCACAGTCCCCGCGCCGACATCCTTGGCAAGATCTTCGAGCAACCGATCAGCCCGGGCCGACTCCGCCTGTACCGTTTGAAGCTGTTGGCTTAATGAGTCTATGTCCTCGCGGTGCTGTTCCGTCATTCGCTGCTCGACCTCTCGAATCCGTCCGACCAAGAGGTTGACCTGCTCGTGAAAGGGCATGTCAGGTGCGATTGAGCGCTCTACCTGTGCAGTGGCCGTCAGCGTGACGGCCACCGTCGCTGTTGCAGCGTGCACCTCGACCATCGCTGGTCTGCGAAACTTGCTCCGCGCCGCGCTCCATGCCCTCTGGAGAGACGGATACAGGTGACCACTGCCGTAACGTTGGTGGTTCCGATACAACGCCACGGCGCTACAGGCGATGCCCGCCGCTGTCGTAAGAAGGCCAAGCCAGGCGAAGTATGCCGTCCTGCTCTGTACTACGGCATACAGGCTCAGGGCGATCGCGGCAACCGACAGTACGAGCGCTGCGTACCGCACGCGGGCTTGGGTGGACGTCATGGAGACGTAATCGCTCCAGGCATTCCCGGCGTTGCTCGTATATCAGGAGCGTCGAGGGCCGCCGGCCGAAGCGGAGCGGCAGGCCGGGCGAGCCCGGCGGCGCGCTTGCGCGCCGCCCTTGATCCCATAGAGCAGGATTCGGCAACAACAGCTTTCAGCCGGACGTTGAAGAGGGGCCTGGCTCAGTCGACTAGAAATATCAGATTGGACACGGTACGACACCCCATGTAACGCGAGGCTCAGCGCCTGCGAAGAAGACGGCGTAGATCACTGATCAACGGGTTAGGTTCGAGGATGACCGATATATCCGCGCAGACTAGCGACGGTGCCCCTAGTTCGACGTCGGGAACCACAGGTGCTCGCAGGCCTAGATCGAAAGCTGGCGTTCCGCGACATGATCTCACTACCGTAGAGGAATGTGTACGAGCGCTCTGGGACGTCGCGCGACAAGGCGCGACTAGCGAAGAGGTCTTCGCACGCAAGCTCATAGGGCCTGAGGCGAAGGCGTCAGGCGGCGCCTGGAGAACGAGAATCGCTAGTTTGCGGACGTGGGGCGTTGTTTCAAGTCCGCAGAGTGGGCAAATTCAACTGACCCCGCTCGGACTGCGTCTCGCAAATAACGTCGACGTCCGGCAACTTGCGAACGCCCGGCGAGAGGCAGTCCTAAGTGTGCCGTCCTTTGCTCAGATTCTCAGCGACAGCGACGGAGCACCCCTTCCCGATATCACCGGTATTGCCGGACGGTTTGAATTCGGCTATGCCCTCAGTAAGGCCGACGCCAAAAAAGCTGCCGATGATTTCCTTTCCTCTGTTCAGCTTGCCGGATTCATAAACAACGCAGGCGATGTCACACTGTCCGGCGCGGAACATAGTCGGGCCGAAGAAACCTCTGCCGCAGACGTTGCGGAGTCAGCTCTTAACCCACCCGTAATGGGCGACACGCTTGCACTCGAATCCGAAACCTCAGAAACGCCCGAGATAGCCGACTCCGACATCAAAGAAAAACTGGCGAACGAGACTTACGCACCAATATCTCGAAGAAGCGAGTCGTTGCCACTGCAAATATCCGTCACGATCGACATGTCGGACTGGACGCCAACCGACGTAATTAGCGTACTGAAGACCCTTGGTTACGGTCAAAACAATGACTAGCGAGGCCGTGCCAGACATCTTCGTCGTGAACCAGGCTATGTTACTCGATGGGATTAGATCTGCGGGACACGGCAACTTATCAACCCTCTCGCCGGAGGTCTCGCGAATACTCGCCGAAACCGGCCTGATCGAGGGCGATTCTTTAACGGAAGCGGGCAGTGATCTTTACCGAACTGCCTGGGTTCTCCGAGACATGGAGAAATCGTCAGTAACCCTCGGCCAAGCACTCAGATCACTCACAGTACTTCAGATACTCGAACAAGAATTGCGAGGTTTTGGCGCGGTTCCGGAGGACGGCGTACTAGATCTACTGCGTCAACATAGATCCATCCCTCAAGCGCTCACCATTGAAAAGGCGCGTCCACTATTTCATTGGATGAACTCGTGCGGCGTCTTAATCTATTCTCGGAAGAACAAAACGGTCCGGATAATAGCTCCCGACGCCGACGTTGCTGCCGCAGGCGAAGAAGCAAGTCGCAGCGTGATGATCTCCCCGCGAACGCCGTTCTCTAACGTGGTACGGCTGCGCCGAATCATTCGACTTCTGGCAGGAGTAGTGACGTGGGCCGACCCACACTTCGGTACGCGCGCCCTCGAAGAACTCGCGACCGAGGTCGATAGCACGAAGGTTACGGAGATACGCATTATCTCGGGCAATGCAACCAATGTACTGACTGAGAAAAGTTTCAAAGACTTCAAGCGATTTCGCGACGAAATGACACTTAAAGGTATCACAAGCGCATGGCGAGTGGATCACAAAAGAGATTGGCATGACCGCTGGCTTGTCGCCAGGGACGGCGCCTGGAACGTGCCCCCGGTGAACAACCTGTTTCAGAACCAATATTCGGAGATTCTGCCCACAGGTGGCAAACCTCCCGTTGATCAATGGTGGGAGAGGGCAACCGCTCGAACCAGCTAATGGGGAGGGCATTTCGGTTCGCTAGGCAGCCGACAAGAAGGCCGACTTCGCGGCAGCCCTAAATTCGTGCAGCACGCGCAATGTGCATCCACGGTACAACCCGAGCAAACCTTATACCGGAGGCTGCGGCGACCATCGCCCCTGCATGGGAAGTATGCAGGATACGCTCAAGCTTGTACGCCACCACTGCTGCATCGTACTCGGGTTCGCCTTGCATGCCGCGGGGGTCGATGAGCTTCCAGTGGTTGTTGGGACCTGCGAGGATGTTCCAGGGTGAGGCGTCGCCGTGGCAGAGGCCGGGGCGCATGTCTGCGGCGAGGTCGTCGAGGAGTTCAAGGGCGTGGACTCGTTCGGCCTTGGGGGCTATCTGCTCGCCGACTGGGAGTTCGGTGAGGTTGTCGTTGGTGAGGCGGTCGCGGAGCCAGTCGGTGATGAGTGGCAGGTCGGCCGACGGTGCGGGTTGGCCGGCCATTGCCCGGAGGGGGCGGGCCAGGGCCTCGATGTCGAGGGTCGCCGGGTTGGCGTCGGCGAGTGGGGTTCCGGGGATGACCTGCTCCATCACCGTCCATGAACCGGTGTCGGTGCTGGTCGTGAGGTGGATCTTGGGGCCTACGTCGAGGTGGCCCAGTGCTTCGGCGACGGTGGCTTGGTCAAGGGCCGCCGGGTCGGGTGAGGCTCGGAAGATGAGCGGGCCGTGCGGGCTGGTCGCACTGACCACGAAGGCGTACCGCGCTGGTAGGACGCGCTGCGGGGTCGCCGAGTGCTGGCGGGTCAGTTCGTCGAGTTCGGGGCCGATGCTGGTCAGCCAGGTGTCCGCGCGGTCGGGCCATCGTGCTCGCACAGAGCTGGCGAGCTTGTCCGGGACCTTCACGGGACTGTGGCTAGCTCGGTCAGTACATCGGTGATCGCGTCGGCTCCGGCGCTGGTGAAGCGCTCGCGCTTGCCTGGTTTGTTGGCGTAGCCGATCGACCGGACACCGGCGGCTTTGGCGGCTTCGATGTCGGTCAGGGAGTCGCCGACGAAGACGCATCGCTCAGCGGGGATCCCCAGTGCCCGGAGGGCCTGGTTCAGGAGGTGCGGGCGTGGCTTGAGGAGTCGGATGTCTGCGCTCTCGCGGGCCGATACCGTGTCGACCAGGGGGCGGAGGCCGTAGAAGTCGAGGTAGGCGCTGATGGCGGCGGCGCTGTTGTTGCTCACGATCGCCAAGGGCCGGCCGGAACCGTGCCACGCCTGCATGAGTTCGTGAGCGCCCTCGGTCGGCGCTGCGGTGGTCATCGCCTCGACCTCGTGGGCGGTGAACGCGGCCTCGACGTATCGGGCGTCGTCGTCACCGAGTGAGGCGGCGTATTCGAGCACGTCGAACGGGTCGCTGCTGCTCGCCACGGGCTCAGGTGACGCATGTCCGGCGTCGGCGAGGACAGTGCGGAGCTGGTCTGCGACGACGGGTGCGGGGATTCCCGCGAAGACCGAGCACACCGGGCCGTCGAAGTCGAGGAGGAGCGCTCGGGCCTGGTCCAGCAGCTCCGCGGCCGTCATCGCTGGAAGTCCTTGCCGACGCTGGACCACATGCTCTCGAACCACGTCTTGGCCTGGTCGACGTACTGCGACCCGGTCGACGTGTCGTCGTCGTTCGCCGAGTGGTGGAACAGGATCGCGTCTTTGCCCATCAGGTCGTACATGGACTCGGTCTGGCCGTCGTAGCTGATGACGTGCTCGCGGACCGGATAGAAGCCGAAGAAGGCTTCCTCGTCGTTGATCAGGTAGAGCTTGAATGTCGGCGGCACGTTGTGCACCCGGATCTCGGCCGATGCCTCGTTGATCAAACCAAGGTCGGCGAGTTCGGTCACGGAATCGACGATCGCGAGCGTGTTCCGGCGCATGATCTCTTCGGCCCGCTTGCGGAAGACCGGGCTGTCAGTGCGCTCGTCCACGGTCACCGGCAGCGTCCAAGGCTGCCTCGGATCGGGCACGAGCAGTCGGACCCGGATCGACTCGGGGCGAAGCCGGCCAATGCGGATCTTGTCCAGGGGCTCGGCGATGACGCCGTGCAGGGTCTCGCCGGAGAAGCCCGCGAAGTCGACGGTCACATGTTGTGCCTCGAACGCGCGCTCGATGTGCGGGCGGAGGCCGATGGGGCGTTCGGTGCGCTCTCGGACGAACACACCGCTGCCCTGACGGGAAACGATCAGGCCCTCTTCGCGCAGCTCACGCAGGGCGTTCTGCACGGTCATCGGGGCGACGTTGTAGGTCTTCGCCAGCTCGTTCCGCGAGGGCAGCTTGTCGCCCGGGCTGAACTTCTTGGTCAGGATCGCAGCGCGAAGGGCGTTCGCCACCTGCACATACGGCGGCCTCGGGTCATCGGGATCGAGTGGCACGGCCGTCCTCGCTCTCCTGCTCCAGCTAGTGCACTTCGTAGACGTCTAGGGACGCACACGGACGCCTAGGCATGTAGCTAGTCGTCTAGATGGAGTTTCCCGCAGGGCCGGACGCCCTGTCTAGGCCAGCTAGTCGCCTAGCCCGATTGCAGCTTGCTTGACTTGTCTAGGCAGGCTGGCTAACCTATCCCTGTCAGCCACGATAGGCAGCGCCGACTGAGGCGCCTACCAGGAGGAACAGGCAATGGCGGTACCGCGCGGAACGCGCTTCGAGATCGAGCACGACGTGGTCTTCCCGGAAGGAGCGGCGATCGTTGGTCCGGTCACACCGGACATGGAGTACGTCTCCAACGAGGACAAGGCCCGGGGCAAGCAGCCCAAGCAGAAGATCGACGAGCAGACCGGTCTGCCGCAGTGGAAGGTCACGGTGACCGACCCCTCTGCCGAGAAGGACCGGGACAAGTCGGTCACGGTGACCCTGCTCGACAGGGTCCAGCCGGTCCCGCCTCCGGCGGTGATGCAGGGCTTCGACTTCCGGCCGGTCCTGTTCGAGGGCCTGACGGTGGAGCCGCGGGTCATGGGCGAGAAGTTCAAGTACCAGGGGTGGGCGCTGCGGGCGACCGGGATGCGTGAGCCCAAGGGCGCGACCAACTCCCGGCCCACCCAGAACAAGGGTGCCGGCCAGGGCTCGAGTGAGCAGAAGGCCGCCTGATGGTGGGGCGACCGTCGCGTGAGGCGGTCGCTCGGTGGAACACCGCGTATGCCGAGCAGACAGCCGCACTGTTCGCCGCGATGCGAGCAGCCGCCGATGACGTGGCGGCAGTGCGGCGTCTCGCTCAGGCATACCACTCCGTCGCCGAGGCGTGGCGAGTCCTCGCGGAGGACCTGGGGGCACCGTTGTGGGCTCGCCACGCAGCATCCGTAGCCGCCGAAGAGTTCGAGCGCAGAGCCCGTCTCGAAGCACGGCGCGCAGATTCCATCCAGTCCTGACACCAAGAGGGGGCAGTTGTGCCCAGAGTTCCGAATGACCTGGTCGGCTACGTGTACGAGTGGCTGGCCGATGACATCGCAGCGCGAATCGCCTCGGGCGAGATGCCTCCGCGAAGCGCGCTGCCCAACGAACGTCGTCTCGCTGAGGAGTACCGCGTCTCTCTGGGCACAGCGAGGCACGCGGTCGAGATCCTCCGTGAACGCGGCCTGGTGACCACGATTCGCTCCAAGGGCACGTTCGTGGTCGAGCGCGAGACCAACCGCTGAAACCTCGATGACTTAACAGGAAGGAGGTGATCGCGGTGGCACACAAGGTTCGACGTAGGTGGCTGGTCCGCCGACGCTGCTGGGTCTGCGGGCATTCGCAGCGGGTCCTGCGCAACAAGGTGCACGTGTGCCGAAGGTGTTCCCGACAAGCAACCGAAGGACTCTAAGGGGTCCACAAGTGACTGAAAACGCGCGCTATGTCGTGCGGCGATGAAACACGCCCTCATTCGGGCTCTTGAACCGTACGGCGCAGAAGCGGAAACCGGCTGCCAACCTCTTGCCGCTCCTGCGCTGTCCACACCTCACGGAGTAGACAGTGGAAACGCTAGCCAATGCTGGCGGGCACGTGTCAAGCGGGGTCACCCGGACGCGCTGTGCCGCATGCAAGAAGTTCGCCCGCCTCGCTCCTGGTGACACCGAGTGCGCCACCTGTGCGGGACGGCTGGATCTGCCGATCACGGCTCGGAAGGCCGGTGGTCGGCGATGAACGCACACACCTTCGGAGTCCTGTTGCTCGGCAGTGCCGGCCTCGCCGTTGTTGTCTGGGTGCTCCAAAAGCTCGGCAAGGCGCTCGCCTCGATCGCGGAAGCCCTCGCCGCTGCTGCGGTGGTTTTCCTTGCCCTGTGGTGGGTTCTCAAGGGCGCGGTCTGGGTCGTCAAGGAGATCCTGACGCATCCGCGGACCACGCTCGCTGTGCTCGCGGTAGCGGCGTGGTGCATGTGGTTGGGTTGGATGTCGTTGGCGGTGACCGGTCTCGTCATCGCGACGGGACTGCTGACCTGGCGGCGCTTCCACCTGGTGTCGTTCGACCAGTGGGCCGGGCGCGCGCTGCGCTCGTGGTGGTTCCGCTGGGCGCTCTACATGCCCAAGCTGCCGGAATGGCTGCACGCCTGCGGCCTGAGCGTCAAGGACGACACCGTGCCGGTCGATCTGACCGTGACGCTCGTCGGACGGAAGAAGATCACGCGCGACCAGCGGCGGCCCGGTGTTCGGTTGCCCAAGGTCCGGCGAGTGCGGTCGGGTGCCTCGTGGGACGAGGTGCGGGTCGAGCTGGTACCGGGACAGAAGCCCGAGGACTTCGACGAGGCTGCGCGGGAACTCGCCGTGGCGCGCAAGGTCGCCCGGTGCCAGGTGCGGGAGCTGGCTCCCAACGTGGTGTCCATCGACTTCCAGCGCCGGGACCTGCTCGCCACTCCGGTGCCCTGCCCGCAGTTCACCGAGCTGGACGCCTCAGCTGTGGACCTGCGACGCGCCTGGGCTGGGCGGACCGAGTACGGGGAGGACTGGCACCTGCCGCTGTACGGCTCGGGAAGCCACACGCTCACGGCCGGCGCTTCGGGCGCGGGCAAGAACTCGGTGATGTGGTGCCCGCTCGCGTCGATCGCCCCAGCGATCCGGGACGGCCTCGTGCGCGTGACCGGCATCGACCCGAAGGGCATGGAACTCGCGTACGGGCGCGGGATCTTCCACCGGTATGCGGTGACGCCGAAGGACGCGCTCGAAGTCCTGGATGAGCTGGTGGCGGCGATGGACACGCGTAAGGCGGAGTTCGCTGGGCGAGTTCGCAATGTGCCGGTCAGCACCGAGAACCCGCTTGAGCTGCTGGAGTTCGACGAGATCGGAGCCCTGACCAAGTACACCGACCGGAAGACCCGTGAGCAGATCATCGAGAAGGTGGCTCTGCTGACCACGCAGGGCCGGGCGCTCGGGTTCACGGTCCGCGGCTACGTGCAGGAGCCGACGAAGGACACGGTCCCAGTCCGGGAGCTGTTCCCCCGCCGTATCTGCCTGCGAGTCACCTCGAAGTCGCACGTGGGCATGGTGCTCGGGGACCAGGCGTACGAGCGGGGTGCGTGGGCCAACCGCATCGGCGAGTCCGAAGCGGGCACCGGCTACGTGTGGGGTGAGGGCATCCGTGAGCCGCTGCGTGTGCGGGCCGGTTGGGTGCCGGATGAGGCGGTCAAGGCACTCGAAGCCTTCGTGACCGGCGGGGCTGTCGTGCCGTTCCGCGGCCCTGAGGGCGGTGTTGCGGCATGAGGACTCCCTTGGAGAGGCTGACCCGGGCGTTCTGGGGGCACCTGCGGGACTTCCCGCTTCCGGAGCCTTGCCGGGTGACGCTGCACCCGGGCATGCCGGAAATCCAAGTGCAGGTGGCTCCCGGCGAGGCCGGTGTGCATCTCGCCGAGTTGCTGCTGTGGGCCTACACGCTCGACCAGGTCACCGCGACGTGGTGGCGCACCGAGCAGAACAACCTGCACATCACCATTCGCGGTCGTTCGCAGGACGGGGCGCAGTTCCTCGTTTACGGCGGGGTTGCGTGGCGGCACTGCGGCGGCCTGGTGCAGCTCGCGACCGGTGCTCGTGAGGGCGTGTCGGTCGATGAGCTGTACACGCTGCGGATGCTGCTCGACGAGCAGGCGGTGGAGGTGGCCGCGTGAGCACTCGTGCTGAGCGGATGCGGCTGCCGCTGTCCACGGAGGTCATGAAGGCCACCGCGGAGAAGCACGGGGTGTGCGTGCGGCCGTTCACGATGGAAGTCGGCGACCCCGACACCGGCGAACTCCGCTACATCGCCGTGCCCTGCGGCTCCACCGTGGAGAGCGTCTGCGGGCCGTGTGCCAAGAAGGCCAAGGCGTTGCGGATGGCCCAGTGCCGGGAAGGCTGGCACCTCACCGAGGAACCCGACTTCACCCCGGCCCCACCGACACCGGAGCAGAAGGAGTTGATCGAGTTCCGCGCGGATCTGGTGGCGCGGTATCGGGAGGCGGTCGAGCACGGTGAGGAGGGCCAGGCCGACGAGCTGCGGGACGAGATCCGCGGGGTTGATGAGGAACTTCGGCAACTCGGCATGCGCGGCCGGCTCCCGTCGCCGGACCTGCCGTCGAAGCGGCCGGTGAAGCGGTCAACCAAGCGGCGGCAGGACGCCCCCAACCTGCCCCGGAAAAAGGTCGCCAAAACCACCGTGGGGCGGGAGTACGCCGGGAAGTTCCGGCCGTCGATGTTCGTGACCCTGACCTGCGACACCTACGGCCGGGTGCGGGACGACGGGACACCGGTCGACATGGCGACCTATGACTATCGGCGGGCGGCGCGGGATGCGGTGCACTTCGCCTCGCTGGTGGATCGGTGGTGGCAGAACCTCCGCCGCGTCGTCGGCTGGGACGTCCAGTACTTCGCCACGGTGGAGCCGCAGAAGCGCACCGCCCCGCACCTGCACGCGGCATTGCGGGGGTCGATTCCGCATGAGGTGCTGCGGCAGGTCACCGAGGCCACCTACCACCAGGTCTGGTGGCCCCGCCACGACGAGCTGGTCTATGGCGGGGACCGGCTGCCCGTGTGGGACGCGCGGGTGAAGGGGTTTGTGGATCCGGAGAAGCACGAGCCGTTGACGCCGTGGGAGGAGGCGGTGGAGGAGGTCGAAGAACCGGCACACGTGGTGACGTTCGGGCGGCAGGTGCACTCCAAGGGCATCCTCGGCGGCACCGAAGAAGCCGGACGCCACATCGGCTACCTCACCAAATACCTCACCAAGAGCACCGGCGAGGTGGTCGAAGCCACGAGCGCGAGGCAGCGGGAGCACCACGACCGGCTTCACGCGGAACTGGCGATCACTCCGTGTTCGCCTCGGTGTGCGGTGTGGCTGCTCTACGGGGTGCAGCCACTCGGGGCCTCCAGCCGGATGACTCCGGGCCACTGCAAAGGCCGGGCACACCGGCGCACCACCCTCGGGCTCCCCGGCCGGCGGGTCCTGGTCTCCCGAAAGTGGTCCGGGAAGTCGCTGGCCGATCACAAGGCGGACCGGAAGGCGTTCGTCCGGGACATGCTCGCGAACGTCGGCATCGTCAAACCCGACGAAGACACCTCACGGCTGATCTGGCGCAAAGTCCAACCCGGCGACCGGGACGCACCACCACGCGCGCACCTCCTGATGCGGGCCATCGCAGAACGGATCACCTGGAAGGCCGAGTACGACCGGGCACTCCTCGCGGCCCATCCACCGGGCTCAGAAACTTCGGCAATTCAGCAAGCAGCCTGATCACCTGGGGGAGGAAGACACCTTGAACACGCACTACCTGAACGTCGAGCAGGCGGCCGAGTACCTGAACACCTCGGTGCGCTTCGTCCGTCGGCTGATCGCCGAACGCCGGATCGCCTTCCACAAGGTCGGCGTTCACGTTCGGCTGGCCGTCGACGACCTGGAGGCGTTCGTGCAGGCCGGTCGGGTCGAGCCGATCAATGCGGCGTCCGTGCTCCGCGACCTCGGACGGGCAGCCTGACGTGGCGAACAAGAAGGGGCGTCGAGGGTTCGGCAACGTCCGCCAGCTTCCGTCGGGTCGCTGGCAGGCTCGCTATCCCGGGCCGGACGGGCAATTCCGAAAGGCACCCGACACCTTCGAGACCAAGCGTGCGGCCGAGCGCTGGTTGTCGGTCGTCGAAAGCCAGATCATCCAGGGCGAGTGGACCGACCCGGAGCGGGCGAAGGTCAAGCTCGGGGACTATGCGAGTCAGTGGGTCAATCAGCGCCCTGGGCTGCGTCCACGCACAACCGAGCTGTACCGGTGGCTTCTGCGGAAGCACATCGAACCGCGGCTCGGTGGGGTCGAGCTGGGCAAGTTGACGACGGCCACCATCCGGCAGTGGCGGGCGGACCTGCTGGCGGCGGGAGTATCCGAGTCGATGACCGCCAAGGCGTACCGGCTGCTCCGGGCGGTCCTGAACACCGCTGTGGAGGAGGACCGCATCCTCCAGCGCAATCCGTGCCGGGTTCGTGGAGCGGATCGGGAGAACCCGGCGGAGCGGCCGGTCCTGTCGGTGGCGCAGGTCTTCGACTTGGCCGGCCGGATGCCGGAGCGGTTCCGGGCGCTCGTCCTGCTCGCGGCGTTCGGCTCACTTCGCTGGGGTGAGGTGACGGCCCTGCGGCGCTGCGACGTGGCCGAGGACGGGAGCTGGGTCCGGGTCTCGCGGGCGTTCGTCGAGGTCCGCGGGAAGGGGCTGACGGTGGGGCCACCGAAGTCCCGGGCTGGTGTGCGGACGGTGATCATCCCGGCGGCCGTCCGACCGGAGGTGGTGAAGCACCTGGACACCTACGTGAAGCCGGATCCGCTCGCGCTGCTGTTCACGGGCGAGCGGGACGGCAACGCACTGCGTCGGCCGAACTTCAACCAGCGGACCCGGTGGACTGAGGTCGTCGCGAAGATGGGGCTCAAGGGCCTGCACTTCCACGATCTGCGACACGCGGGCAACATTTGGGCCTCCAAGGCCGGGACCTCCACCAAGGACCTGATGGCCCGGATGGGGCACGACGACATGCGGGCGGCCCTCATCTACCAGCGGGCGACCAGTGACGCGGACGAGCGGATCGCGGACCGGCTCTCCCAGCTCGTCGAGGAGCACCGGAGGGGCAAGGGCGGCGACGACCCGGACGACGACGGTGCCCTCGTCCCAGCGACCTAATGGCACGTTAATGGCACGCGACCCGAGTTGATCAAGAGACGACGAAGGCCCAGGTCCGGATTAGACACCCGCTGACCTGGGCCTTCGTCACAAGAGCGGATGACGGGAATCGAACCCGCGTTCTCAGCTTGGGAAGCTGATGTTCTACCATTGAACTACATCCGCAGCGACGCACAGCATACACAAACGTCGCCTCCTGGTGAGAGCACCCCCTTGACTCTGCGGGTCGCAAGTGACAACACTCGTTGTCGAAAGGGTGGTGGGTGTGCATGGATGAGCGACTGCCGGATCCGGAGTTGTTCCGCCGTGGGGGTTTCAGCCTGGCCGCCAAGCTCTTCGTGAAGCACGACATCCGCGCGACCGAGCGCCAGGTGCGCCGCTTCCGGGAGTTCGCCCAGGCGCAGGACCCGAAGGCCGACGCGGTCGTCGCGCTGTTCCGCCGCCTGCCGAGGAACCGCGGGCGGCAGCTGTTCGAACAAGCGCTCACCGGCGGCATCCACAGCCTCGACGCCCCTCCACCGGAACTCGTCGACTTCTTCGAGCACGTCGAGGCCACCCCGTACTGGGTCGACCCGGCCCGGCTCGACCGGGGCGCCAAAGCCATCATCCGCACCGGTGTCCTCGGCCTCTTCCCGCTCGGCGACATGTCCCTCATGGGCGGCTACCTCGCCTCACGCGCGACCAAGGCCCTCGTCGCGACCGGGGAGATCGAACGGATGGCCAGTCAGCGCCTCGTCGAGACCGCGGCCTGGTGGATGGACGTCACCACCCCCGGCGCGCTGGCGATCGGCCAGACCGGCTACGCCTCCGCCCTGCGCGTCCGCCTCGTGCACGCCCACGTCCGCGCCGCCATGAACCGCCGCCCCGACTGGGACTACGACGAGTGGGATAAGCCAGTCAACCAGGTCCAGACGGCCGGCACGCTGCTCCTCTTCTCCCTCGTCTTCGTCTACGGCACCCAGCTGCTCGGCATCCGCTACAGCGACCGCGAGCGCGCCGACATCCTGCACCTCTGGCGCTACGTCGGCTGGCTGCTCGGCGTCGACGAGGAACTCCTGCCCGCCACCGAAGACGACGCCTGGCGCCTGTTCTGGCTGCTCGCGACCACCGAGTTCATCCCCGACGAGGACAGCAAACGCCTCGCCCGCGCCCTGCTCGAAACGCACGCGGCGATCGGCGAGGGGCGCGGCGCCGTCGGCAAGGTCCTGTCCCACGTCTCGGTCGCCGTGCACTCCTCCATCAGCCGCCTGGTGCTGGGCAAGTCCAATGCCGATTTCCTGGAGATCCCCAACGACCCGATCGCCAAGGGCGCCATCCTCGCCGTCGCCGCGGGAAACTTCGCCGCCGAGACCGCGCGGCGCTTCATCCCCGGCGCGACCGCGCTGCAGGAGTACCTCGGCACCCTCGAACGCCGCCGCTACGTCGACCGCCTCGACAAGATCTTCAAGCTCGATCCCACCTACGCCCGCCACATGAAAGCGGCCTAGCTAGGGTGAAGCCGTGCTGCTCAGTGACCGTGACCTCCGCAAAGAGCTCGAAGCCGGCCGTCTCGGCATCGACCCCTTCGAACCGGCGATGCTCCAGCCGTCCAGCATCGACGTGCGGCTGGACCGGTTCTTCCGCGTGTTCAACAACAGCCAGTACACCCACATCGACCCGAAGCTCCAGCAGGACGAGCTGACGTCGCTGGTCGAGAAGGACGGCGAGGACGCCTTCGTCCTCCACCCGGGCGAGTTCGTGCTCGCCTCGACGTTCGAGCTGGTCACGCTGCCTGACGACCTCGCAGGGCGCCTCGAGGGCAAGTCCTCCCTCGGCCGCCTCGGGCTGCTCACGCACTCCACCGCCGGCTTCATCGACCCGGGCTTCACGGGCCACATCACGCTGGAGCTGTCGAACGTCGCGAACCTGCCGATCACCCTGTGGCCGGGCATGAAGATCGGTCAGCTGTGCCTGTTCCGGCTCACCAGCCCGGCCGAGAACCCGTACGGCTCGGCCGCCGTCGGCTCCCGCTACCAGGGTCAGCGCGGCCCGACGCCGTCGCGCGCCCACCTGAACTTCCACATAGCCGACACCAACCGCTAGAGGCCGAGCAGCTCACGGGCCCGCCGGGCGGCCTCCACCAGGTCCCCGCTGATCAGCGAGTCGACGCCGCGCAGGCCGGTGCGGTCGAGCAGGCGCTTCTCGTTGAGCACCCACTCGCCACGCTCGGCCGGCACCGCGTGCCCGGCCTGCATCGCCGCCGTGGCGAGCGCGCCCGCGAACTCGGTCACCTGCCCGCGCGGCGCGTAGTTGTGCTCGGCGTAGGTCAGCGTCAGCGAAGCCCGCGCGCCACACGGCGGGCGCCGACTTCCGCAGCACCTCCGGGAACTCGACCTCGGGCAGCGAGCCGCGCAGCACCCGGTTCACCGCCAGCTCGGCGACCACCAGGTAGCTCGGGATCCCGGCCAGGTGGAACATCAGCGGCTCCCAGTGGAACCGGCCCTCCCGCGCCTCGGCCAGCTCGTGCTCGACCACGTCCAGGTCGCGGTAGTGGACGTCGGCCCCGCGCCCGTCGATCGTCAGCCACGCGCCGCCGTTGAACACGCCGCCGCCCCAGCCGCCGATCTCCGACACCTCACCCGGCCAGCCCGCCGATCTCCGACACCTCACCCGGCCAGCCCAGCGCACGCAGGTCGGCGGGGTCGAAGTGCCCGCGGTAGTAGATCGCGAAGTCCCAGTCGCGGTCCGGGCGCGCGGTGCCCGTCGCCCGTGAACCGCCCAGCGTCACGGCCTGGACGCCGGGCAGCCCGGCCAGCCGCGCGGCCACCTCTTCCTCGAAGCTCATGCTTCCAAACTCCCCTGATCGGGTGGTCCATGTCACCAGGTGGTACGGCATGGACTGGACCATTTTGTAGGTTGCTCCGAATGGAGGAAACACCTCAGGCAAAGGAGCACGGGTCGTGAGTTCGACGACGACCGGGGAGCGAGCCGGTCAGCAACATCTCGCCCATGTCGTGTTCATCGCCGGTGCGGCCGCGGTCGGCGGGTTCCTGTTCGGGTACGACAGCTCGAACATCAACGGTGCCGTCCTCGGCATCCAACGGCACTTCGAGGTCGGTGACGGGGTGACCGGGCTGACCGTGTCGAGCGCGCTGATCGGTTCGGCCGTCGGCGCCTGGTTCGGCGGGCTGCTGTCCGACCGGATCGGCCGCATCCGGACCATGCAGCTCGCGGCGGTCCTGTTCCTGGTCAGCGCCCTCGGAGCGATGTTCCCGTTCAGCGTGTGGGACCTGGCGATCTGGCGCGTGGTCGGCGGCATCGCGATCGGTGTCGCGTCCGTGATCGGCCCGGCCTACATCGCCGAGGTCGCGCCGCCCGCCTACCGCGGCAGGCTCGCCTCGCTGCAACAGCTGGCGATCGTCCTCGGCATCGGGGTGTCCGCGCTGGTCAACTGGGTCATCAAGGCCCTCGCGCCGATCGGGCCGGACGGCACGCACGACCTCAACGGCAACCTCGGCGGCATCGAGCCGTGGCAGTGGATGCTGGGCGCCGCGGCGGTGCCCGCGGTGATCTACTTCGTGCTCGCCTCGATCATCCCCGAATCGCCGCACTTCCTGCTGGCCAACGGCAAGGTCGAGCGGGCACGCAAGGTGCTGCGCGAGGTCGAGGGCGGTGACGTCGACACCAAGCTCGAGGACATCCGCCGCAGCCTGAAGACCGAGAGACGGTCCCGGGTCCGCGACCTCGTCGGCGGCCGGTTCGGGCTGCTGCCGATCGTGTGGGTGGGCGTCGCGCTGGCGGTGTTCCAGCAGTTCGTCGGCATCAACGTGATCTTCTACTACAGCGACACGCTGTGGCACTCGGTCGGCCAGAACACCGACTCGCTGCTGATCTCGATGGTCAGCCCGGTCATCAACATCATCGGCACGTTCATCGCGATCGCCTTCATCGACAAGGTCGGCCGCAAGCCGCTGCTGCTGATCGGCTCGGTCGGCATGCTCGTCGGCCTCGGCGTGGCGGCGATCGCGTTCGGCAACGCGCAGACCGTCGGCGGCGAGCTGAGCCTGCCGGGCGCGTGGGGCCCGATCGCGCTCGTGTTCGCGAACCTGTTCGTGATCTCCTTCGCGATGTCGTGGGGCGTGATCCTGTGGGTCATGCTCGGCGAGATGTTCCCGCTGCGCATCCGCAGCGCGGCGCTGGCCGTGGGCACCGCGGCGAACTGGGTCGCCAACTGGGCGGTCACGGTCAGCTTCCCGAGCATGGCCGACTGGAACCTGTCGATCACCTACTGGATCTACGCGGCGTTCGCGTTGCTCTCGATCCCGTTCGCGCTGCGCTTCGTCCGCGAGACGAAGGGCACCGCGATCGAGGACGTCAGCTGACGAACGCCCGCTCGATGATGGCCCTGGTGTCGGCGCCCGCGGGCAGTGTGCCGAACGCGATCCCCCAGTCGCCGCCTAGGCGGGACGCGCAGAAGGCGTCCGCCACCGCCGCGGGCGCGAAGCGCACCAGCAGCGAGCCCTGCAGGACCAGGGCCATCATCTCGGCCAGTCGCCGCGCCCGGTACTGGAGGTCCTCCAGGTCGGACAGCTCCTTGCGCACCCGCGCGATCGCGTCGTCCAGACGGGCGTCGGCGCCGGCGGCCAGGTCGAGTTCGGCGAAGAACGCCTCCACCGACTCCGGCTGCTTGCCCATGGCGCGCAGGGAATCCAGCGCCGCGACGTTGCCCGAACCCTCCCAAATGGACAACAGCGGCGCCTCGCGGTAGAGCCGCGGCATGCCGGAGTCCTCGACGTAACCGTTGCCGCCCAGGCATTCCAGCGCCTCGGCGGTGTGCGCGGGGCCGCGCTTGCACACCCAGTACTTCGTGACGGCGAGCGCCAGCCGCCGGAACGCCTGCTGGTCCGGGTTCGCGGTCGCGCCGGCGAGCCGCAGCGCCACGGTGGTGGCCGCCTCGGACTCGACGACCAGGTCCGCCAGCACGTTCGCCATCGCCGGCTGGTCCACGAGGTTCGCGCCGAACGCCTTGCGGTGCCGCGCGTGGTGCACGGCCTGCACGACGCCTTGGCGCATCAGCGAAGTGCTGCCGAGGACGCAGTCGAGGCGGGTGTTGTTGACCATCTCGATGATGGTCGGCACGCCGCGGCCCTCCTCGCCGACGAGCCAGCCGACCGCGCCGTCGTACTCGATCTCGGACGAGGCGTTGGACTTGTTGCCGAGCTTGTCCTTGAGGCGCTGGAAGAAGATGCGGTTGCGGGAGCCGTCGGGCAGCACGCGCGGCAGCATGAAGCAGGACAGGCCGCCAGGCGCCTGGGCGAGGGTGAGGAACACGTCGGACATCGGCGCCGAGGTGAACCACTTGTGGCCGGTCAGCACGTACGCGCCGTCGCCGGCGGGTCGCGCGGTGGTGCTGTTGGCGCGGACGTCGGAGCCGCCCTGCTTCTCGGTCATTGACATGCCGGCGATCAGGCCGCGCTTGGTGGCCGGGACGCGGAGGCCGTAGTCGTACTCGGTGGCGGCCAGCAGCGGCTCGTAGGTCGCGGCCAGCTCCGGGTTGTGGCGCAGCGTCGGGACCGCGGCGTAGGTCATCGAGATCGGGCAGATGTGGCCGCCCTCGGCCTGGTTCCAGACGAGCACCTTGGCGGCGCGCGCGACGTGCACGCCTTCGCGGTTGTCCCGCCAGGGGGCGGCGTGCAAGCCGTGACCGACGGCGACGGTCATCAGTTCGTGCCAGTACGGGTGGAACTCGACCTCGTCGACGCGGTTGCCGTAGCGGTCGTGGGTGTGCAGTTTCGGCGGGTTCTCGTTGGCGACCCGGCCCCACTCCTGGCCGCGGGCGCTGCCGGCGAGGCGGCCCAGCTCGTGAACCTCGTCCTCGGCCCAGGCCGCGCCCTCGCGGCGGAGGCCGTCGAGGAGGGCCGCGTCCTCGGCGACGTCGTAGTCGACCAGCGGCGGGACCTGGTTCAGGACCTCGTGCGTGTCAGGCATCCTTGCCTCCCAGTGCGCGGAAGATGAACGTGCGGAGCGCGCCGACCGCGTCGGCGCTGTCGGTGGTCAGGGGGCCGATGAGCACCTCGGCGGCGCCACCGACGAGGGCGGCCGCGGTGAGGTCGGCGTCCTGCGGCGGGAGCTGGCCGGTGCGGACGCCCTCCCGGACGTGGCGGGCGAGCTCGTCGCGGAAGACGCGCCGGAAGACTATGCGCTCGGCCTCGATCGGGGCGTCGACCGGCTCGGCCAGCAGGGCGTACGCCTGGCGGGGCACTTTGAGCGCGCGCTCGGCGAAGGTCTCGACGATGGCGGCGACGCGCTCCGCGGGGGTGCCGGGTCGCTGGGCGGCTTGCCGGACGGCGTCCACCTCGTGGTTGACGACGTTGCGGAACAGCTCGACGACCAGCTCGGCCTTGCCGGGGAAGTGGCGGTAGACCGTGCCGGTAGCGACGCCGGCCTTCTCCGCGACGGCGCTCACGGAGCAGCCCGCGTAGCCACGCTCGGCGAGGATCTCACCGGCGGCGGTCAGGATCGCTTCGCGCTGCGCGTCGAGGCGAGCCTGGACCTGCGGGGTGCGTCGGTAGGGCACGGGAAGAAGTGAAGCACTGATTCATCGCTTCACGCAAGGGGTGGCTGGGGTGCGGGGTCGTGTGGGTGCGAGGTGGTCAGTCGTACGGGCGCGACGCTGCCAACCGCGCGGGCACGACCCGGCCGACCGTGGAGGCGCGAAACGACCAGTCACGCGGGCGCGAAGCGGCCAGTCGTATGGGTGTCGCTGGACCAGTCGTGCAAGGCACGGCAAAGGCTTCTCGTGGCGGGGCGGCTGGACTTCTCGTGCCGGCACCGTTGGGCCTGTCGTGCCCGGCACCGCGGGGCCTCTCGTTCCGACACCGCTGGACGTCTCGTCGCGGCATCACTGGAGCCCTCGTGGCAGTGCCACTGGGCTTCCCGTGAGCCGTTGTTGGGCCACTCGCGCAGGTGTCGCTGGACCCATCGCGGGAGCGCGACTGAGCCAACGGCGAATCACGATCGAATCACCATCGGCCCGATCGCGGCGGGCTGTGGCGCCGGACCAACCGAGCCGAACTACCCAGCCGGACACCCAACCGAACTGCAAGCCGATCGCACAGACACGAGAGCCGCCAGGCCACCTACCGCCCGTAGCGCTTCGCGATGTCGCCGTAACGGGCCAGCACCGCGGCGCGCAGGTCGGGATCGCTCCGCGGCACGGGCTCGATGAAAACCTCCGTCACGTCCGAGAACTCCGAGTGCAGCTCCGCCGCCAAGCGGACGCACGCCCGCTCCACGTCCGCTGCCCCGAGTGCGTCGTCGAAGTCCACGCGTGCGCACACCAGGATCTGGTCCGTCCCCAGCAGCATCGTCTGCAGGTCGACCACCGCCTCGATCTCGGCGGCCCCGGCCAGGTGCTCGCGGATCCCCCGCACCACCGGCAGATCCGCCTGCCGCCCGATCAGCAGCCGCAGGTTCGTCCGGCCCAGGATGTACGCCACGACGGCCAGCAGCACACCGATCAGGATCGAAGCGATCCCGTCGTACACGGCGGAACCCGTGACGTGGTGCAGGAACACCCCGGCGAACGCCAGCACCAGACCGACCAGCGCGGCCGAATCCTCCAGGAACACCGTCTTCGGCGCCGGATCGTCGATGTAGCGCAGGAACTTCCAGATCGTCCGGTTCTGTTCCACCGCACCGCGCCGCACCTGGCGGAACGCCTGCGTCCACGACACCGACTCCAGGACGAACGCCAGTGCCAGCACGACGTATCCGACGATCGGACTGGTCTGTTCCACCGGCTCCCCGATCACCGTCGAGAAACCTTCGTACAGCGCGAAAGTCGCACCGGAGGCGAAGATGGACACCGCCGCGAGCAGGGACCAGAAGTACCGCTCCTTGCCGTACCCGAACGGGTGCATGACATCCGCCGGGCGGCCGGACCGGCGCAGCGCCGTGAGGAGCAGGATCTCGGTGAACGTGTCGGCCACCGAGTGCGCCGCCTCGGAGAGCATCGCCCCCGAACCGGTGATCACGCCCGCGACGGCCTTCATCACGGCGATGGCCAGGTTCACCCCACCGGCCAGCAACACGGTGAGAGTGCTTTCGCCGCCGGCGTCCGCGCGCTCCGATTCCTCGCTCACCGGCCGATCCTACGAGCGGATCACAACCGCTGCAGGCCGTCCAGCACGCGCTTCATCAGCTCGAGCGGCGGGCGCCCCTCGGCGGTCCGTTCGATGCCGTGGATGTGCAACAACCCCAGTTCGGCCATGTCGGACAACAGCACCCTGGCCACGCCGAGCGGTATCGACAGCAGCGCCGCGACCTCCGCGAGCGAACGCGGGGTGTCGACCACCGCGCGGACCGGCTGGTACTCCGCGCTCAGCGCGGGACCGGTCCACTTCGCGTCGGCGCGGACCGAGACCAGCGTCTCGATCGCCAGCTCGTAGGCGGAGTGCGTGCGCCCCTTGGTCAGCACGTACGGCCGCACGCGCAGCCGGTTCTCGTCGTCGGGGTCGAGCAGCTCGGGGTGCTCCGGCTCGGCAGCGGGCGCGGGCTCGGGGCGGGGCCGCGGCGAGGGTTTGAACTCCTCGCGCGGTTCGGGGTCCGGCAACGGTTCGGGCTCCGGTTCGGGCGCGGGCCGGGGCTCCGGTTCGCCGAACCGAGCGAGCTGCTTCTCGGCCGGGAACCGCGCGCCTGCAGCCCGTTTGGTCTTCGTGGTCTCGGCGGGGGCACGGCCCGGAGCTTGTGGTTCCGGGCCAGGGGGTTCGGCGTGTTCGCCGGTCAGCTTCCGCAACTGCTTCACGGACGGGAACCGGGCACCGGCGCGCGGGACCCCCGGCTCACCGGCCGGTCCGGTCCCGTCGGGTACGCCCATGCTCAGCCCCGTTCGCGCGCGTCGACATCCTCCGCGGGCAGCGTCGGCAGCGTGACGAACAGGATAACCCGGGTGTCGAGACCCCAACGGGTGGTGACGAGGAAGGCGCCCCCACGCAGAACTCGCGTGCGCGAACGTGGAACTCGCGCACCTGAGCGTGGGACTCGCGGTCGTGAGCGTGGGACTCGCGGGGGCGCCTTCCGGGCTACTTGTCCTCGGTCGGCAGCGGCGTGCCCGTCGACACCTTGTCCGTCCGGGCGTCGGCCTCCAGCGGGTCGGACTCGACCGCGGGCAGCGAGTCCGCACCGGGCGCCGGTGCCGGCTGCGGACGGCGCTTGACCGCCGACAGCAGCAGCTGCGAGACGTCCACGACCTCGACCTTCTCGCTCGCCTTGCCGTCGTTCTGCCGCGCGGTCACGCCGTCGGTGAGCATGACGCGGCAGAACGGGCAGCCGGTCGCGATCTTCGACGGCGCGGTGCCGAGCGCCTCGTCGACGCGCTCGATGTTGATCCGCTTACCGATCTTCTCTTCCATCCACATGCGCGCGCCGCCCGCACCGCAGCACATCGACCGGTCGCCGTGCCGCGGCATCTCGCGGAACTGCGCCCCGGACGCGCCGACCAGCTCGCGCGGCGCCTCGTAGACCTTGTTGTGCCGGCCCAGGTAGCACGGGTCGTGGTAGGTGACGTCGTCGGCGATCGGCGCGACCGGCACCAGCCGCTTCTCCCGCACCAGGCGGTTGAGCAGCTGCGTGTGGTGCACGACCTCGAACTGCCCGCCCAGCTCCGGGTACTCGTTGGCGAGCGTGTTGAAGCAGTGCGCGCAGGTTGCGACGATCTTGCGGTTGCCCTGCTCGCGGCCCTCGAACACCGAGTTCAGCACCTCGACGTTCTGCTGCGCGAGCATCTGGAACAGGAACTCGTTGCCGGCGCGGCGGGCCGGGTCACCGGTGCAGGACTCCTCCGGGCCGAGCACGGTGTACTTGACGCCCGCGATGTGCAGCAGCTCGGCCACCGCGCGGGTGGTCTTCTTCGCGCGGTCCTCGAACGCGCCGGCGCAGCCGACCCAGAACAGGTACTCGGTGTCGCCGAGCTCGGTGTCGAACACCGGCACCTCGAAGTCCAGGTCCTCGGCCCAGGCCATCCGGTCCTTGGCGTTCTGGCCCCACGGGTTGCCCTTGTTCTCCAGGTTCTTGAACATCCCGTTCAGCTCGGTCGGGAAGTTCGACTCGATCATCACCTGGTAGCGGCGCATGTCGACGATGTGGTCGACGTGCTCGATGTCCACCGGGCACTGCTCGACGCACGCGCCGCAGGTGGTGCACGACCACAGCACCTCGGGGTCGATGACACCGCCGTCGTCGCCGACCAGCGGGCGCTCGGCCTCGGCCAGCGCCAGCACGTCGATGCCGGCGTACGGGTTGTCGCCGGTCAGGCCGACCTCTTCACCCGTGACGTCCTTCTTGCCGCCCGCGAGCAGGTACGGCGCCTTCGCGTAGGCGTGGTCGCGGAGCTGGGTGATGACCAGCTTCGGGGACAGCGGCTTGCCGGTGTTCCACGCCGGGCACTGCGACTGGCAGCGGCCGCACTCGGTGCAGGTGGTGAAGTCGAGCCAGCCCTTCCAGCTGAAGTCCTCGATCTGACCGGCGCCGAAGACGTCCTTCTCCGGGTCGGCCTCCTCGAAGTCGAGCGGCTTGCCCCCGCTCATCATCGGCTTCAGGGCGCCCAGCGCGGTGCCGCCGTCGTCCTCGCGCTTGAAGTAGATGTTGAAGAAGGCGCTGAAGCGGTGCCAGGCCACACCCATCGTCAGCGTCCGCCCGACGACGTAGAGCCAGATCATGCCCGAGAGCAGCTTGACCAGCGCGGTGATCGTGACCGCGGCCGTGCTGGCGGGCAGGATCTCGGCGAGCGGCTTCGTGACGAAGCTCGTCCACAGCGCCGGGTCCTCGATGCCGCTGGAGATCTTGAACGCCTTCACGCCGAGGATGCCGAGGCCCTCGACGATCACCACGGTCTCGACGAAGTAGGCCTGCTTGAAGTTCGACCCGGCGAAGCGCGACTGCCGGTCGGCGCGGCGCGGGTGGTTCAGCTGGCGGATGATCACCAGCGCGAGACCGCCGACGACGGTGCCGAGGCCGAGCAGTTCGGTGAGCAGCAGCCAGACGCTCCAGTTGCCGATGATCGGCCAGTGGAAGTGCGGGTCGAACGTCTCGCCGTAGGCCTCGAACCACGCGAGCGAGCCGATCAGGAAGCCCCACATGACCAGCCAGTGCCATGGCCCGACGTGGCGGAACTTGTTCATCCGCGTGTGGGCGGCGAACTCCTTGATCAGTGTCGTGATGCGCGGCCCGAACGGGCCGTTCCGCGTCGCGTCCGGTTGACCGAGCCGGATGATCCGGACCATCCGGTACACGCCGGTGCCGAACATGATCCAAGCGACGATGCTTACGGCGACGCCGACCACGCCGAGCGTGATCTGCAGTGCACCCATGATCGGGGCCTTTCGTCCGTGATGTGGTGGGTTGGCGGGAGCCTAACCGGATTTACCCATGAGTAACCGATCGGCGCGAGTTGAGTCCCACGAGTGTGGCGTAGGACTCGCTAGATATCGGGACGATCGTACCGGTAGTTTGGCGGGATGGTCACTTATCTGCTGCTCGCTCTGGCCATCGCGGCCGAGGTCACCGCCACTGTTTCAATGAAGTTGTCGGAGGGCTTCACCAAACTGTGGCCGTCGGTGGTCGTCGTGGCCGGGTACCTCGTCGCGTTCGCGGCGCTGGCGAGCGTGCTGAAGCGCGGGATGCCGGTCGGGGTGGCGTACGCGATCTGGGCCGCGGTGGGCGTCGCGGCGGTCGCGCTCATCGGCGTGCTGTTCCTCGGCGAGCCGGTGAACCCGACGATCGTGGCGGGGGTGGCGCTGGTCATCGGCGGCGTGGTGCTGATCGAGGTGGGTTCGGCGTGAAGCCCCAGCGCGACGGGCGGCGGGCCCGCGGCGAGAAGCGGCGGCAGGAGATCATCGACGCGACGCTGCGGGTGATCGAGCGGGACGGCGTCGCGGGGGTGACCCACCGGACGGTCGCGGCCGAGGCCGGGGTGCCGACGACGTCGACGACCTACCACTTCGAGACGCTCGACGACCTGCTGATCGCGACCTTGATCTCGTGCGCGCGCGACATGGCGACCGAGGTGTACTGGACGATCGACCGGGCCCGGTCGCGGGGCAGCCGCGGCGCTTCCGAGGTGGCGACGCTGCTCGCGGAGGCGCTGGGCCCGCGGCGGGGCCGGACGATGGCGGAGTACGAGCTGTACCTGCTGGCCGCGCGGCGGCCCGAGCTGCGGCCGGCGGCGCGGCGGTGGCTGGACGTGCTGACGACGATGGTGCGCCCGGACGACCTGGTGGCGCTGCGGGTGTTCCTGGCCGGGATCGACGGGCTGCTGATCCAGGGCCTCATCGACGACGAGCCGCCGACCGCCGAGGAGCTCCGGCCGACCGTGGAGTACCTGCTGAAACCCCGGTAATCAGCGCGGGACCGGCACCGTGTGGGCGACCGCCGCTGTCGCGGACACCCGTTCGGCCGCGACCCCCCGGTGGGTGCGGCGCGCGGCCAGCATGCCGAGCAGGACCCCGGCCGCGGAGAAGATCGCCAGCGCCAGCGACGCCCTCCCGAAACCGGTGGCGAGAGCGTCCGCCGGAGCACCTCCGGTCGCCGTCCGGGTCGCCGCGACCGAGGAGTAGATCCCGGCCACGACGGCGGTCAGCACGGCACCCCCGACGTAGCGCGCCATGTTCGACACCCCGGACGCGGCGCCGACGTCCTCGTCGCGGACCGCGCTCGTCGACAGCGCCGAGGCGGGCCCGTTGGACAGCCCCAGCCCCACCGCGATCCCCAGCAGGGACGGCAGGATCGCCCAGTACGACCACGACGCGCGGATCACGGCGAGCACCGCGAACCCGGCGGTCATCAGCACGAACCCGGCCACGATCACCGGCCGGGGCCCGAACTTGTGCGCCAGCGGCGTGACCGCGGGGGCGACCGCGACGACGAGCGCCGCCACCGGCAGGCACGCCAGTCCGGCCAGCAGGCTGCTCATCCCGAACGTCGCCGGGTCCTGGAAGTAGAGGCTGATCAGGAACGACAACCCGGCGATCGCGCCCGCCCCGATGAGGATCGCCAGCGTCGCGCCGACCAGCACCGGGTTCCGCAGCAGCCGCAGGTCGACCAGCGGCGCGGCCATCCGGTGCTCCACCACCGGGAAGGCGATCGCGGCGAGCGCCGTGACGGCAAGGCAGACCACGGTGGGCACCGACCACCAGCCCCAGTCCGAACCCTTCGTCATCGCGAACACGAAGGGCGCCAGCACGCAGGCCACCAGCAGCGTGCCAGGGACGTCGATCGAGCGGGGCCGGTCCGGGTCGCGGGACTCCGGCACCGTCCGCAAAGTCCAGGGGACGCACGCGGCGGCGACCGCGGCGGCGATCCAGAACAGGCCCTGCCACCCGGCGGCCTCGTTGAGGACACCGCCGACCACGGGCCCGGCCGCGGCGCCGGCGGCCGCCGCGGCGCCCCAGTACGCGACCGAGCGCATCTGCGCCGGCCCCTCGGTCACGACCGATAGCAGGCTGAGCCCGGAGGCGAGGATCGCGGCGCCCGCGGCCCCCTGCACGACCCTGCCGACGACGACCATCCACCCGCCGGGCGCGAGCGCGATCAGGACGCACGACACCACGAACAGCCCGAGACCCAGCACGAACACCCGGCGGCGCCCGAAGACGTCGCCGAGCGCGCCGGACGTCACGATCGTCGCGGCCCCGACGAGCATGTACCCGGTGACCGCCCACTGCAGCACCGCCAAGGACGTGCCGAGGTCCGCGCTGATCGACGGCAGCAGGATGCTGACCGCCGAGGTGTTCACGTTGACGATGAAGGTGGAGACGCACGCGGTGCCGAGCACCCCGCCGGTCTTCACCGCGCTGGTCGTGGCCATTCCGCCTCCCCGCGTGCGCGTCGTCTGGCGACCATGACGTGCGGCCGCCAGGCGGCACCTCATCCGGGGGAGGTGAAAGAACTCAGCCCTTGTTCTCGTAAACCGGCACGATCATCGCGCGCGCCAGCGTCGCCCCGAACATGTTGAAGCCGAGGAACGCCGGCGTCGCGGTGTCGGGGAGGTCCAGGGACTCCACGGCGAGCGCGTGCACCACGAAGAAGTACCGGTGCGGCCCGTGCCCCGGCGGCGGCGCGGCGCCAAGGAACTGCCGCACGCCACCGTCGTTGGTCACCGTCACGGCGCCGGACGGCAGGCCGGAGCCTGACGCGTCCCCTGCTCCCGACGGGAGCGAGGTCACCGAGGCCGGGATGTTGTAGACCGCCCAGTGCCAGAACCCGCTGGCGGTCGGGGCGTCCGGGTCGTAGCAGGTCACGGCGAAGCTCTTGGTCTCAGCCGGGAAGCCGTCCCACGCCAGGTGCGGCGACCGGTCCTCGCCGCCGGGGACGCCGAAGATCCCGCTGAGGTGCGGCGCCGCGAGCGTCTCCCCGTCCGCTACGTCGTCGCTGCGCACCGTGAAGGCCGGCACCGACGGCAGGAAGTCGTACGGATTCGGTGGTTGTGGCATCGATTCCTCCTCGTCACAGAGTGGCCAGTGATCACCCTAGTGCCGTTCGGGGTGCCCCCCGGGATGAACCGGGGGCTTCCCCGATACCGGCGCGCCACGCCCAGGCCATAGCGTGACCGGCACAGCAAAGTTCACGGGGGAGGACGCAATGCGCAAGCCGGCACTCGCGATAGGCGGGATCGCGCTCATCGTGGCGGGGATCGGGCTCGCGCTCGGCTCGAACTGGAACTGGTGGCGCATCTCGGACCGCGCCGAGATCACCGAAACCGTCGCCCAGCCGGTGTCGTCGGTCCGCGTCGACAACAACTCCGGCGATGTGCGGATCCGCGTCGAGGACACCGCCACGACGTCGGTCAACCAGGTCCTCCACTACGACGGCGACCGGCCTGCCCGCGCCTTCCGCCTGGAGGGTGCCCAGCTGGTGCTGGACGGCTGCGGCGGGGCTTGCACCGTCGACTACGAGGTGGTCGTCCCGCGCGGGACCACTGTGACCGGCGAGGTCCGCTCCGGCAGCCTCAGCGTCTACGGCACCGCGTCGGTGGACCTGGCCGCCAGTTCCGGGGACATCCGCGTCGAGGACGTCACCGGCCCGGTCACGGCCCGCACCAAGTCGGGCAGCATCGAGGTCGACCTCGCGACCGCGCAGAACGTCCGCGCCGAGGCCCAGAGCGGCGACATCCGCATCGTGGTGCCCGCCGACCGCTACCGGGTCACCGGCGAGACCAGGAGCGGCGACCGGTCGATCGACGTCGTCCAGGCCCCGTCGGCCCCGTACGTCCTCGACGTCAGCACCTCCAGCGGCGACGCGAGCGTGACCCAGGCATGATCCCCGCGCTCGCCCTCACCGCCACCGCGCTCTCGCTGCTGGTCAACCCGGGCGGTCCGGGCGGATCCGCCGCCGATGTCGTCGGCTACGGCGGCCTCGGCCTGGCCACGCCCGAGTTCGCCGAGCTCAACCAGCGGTTCGACATCATCGGCTTCGGCTGCCGCGGGCCCCGCGACGTCGACACGGCCACCGTCGCCGAGGACGTCGAGCGGATCCGGCTCGCCATCGGCGAGGAGCGGATCTCGTGGCTGGGCGCTCGTACGGCACCGAGAGCGGCGCGCTCTACGCCGCCCGCCACCCGCAGCAGGTGCGCGCGATGGTCCTGGACGGCGCGGGCGACCACGCCCTGCCGATGCGGCGGGCCGTGCTCGACGCGGCCGCGGCGACCGAGGACGCCCTGCTGCGCTTCGCGCGGTGGTGCGCGAGCACCTGCGGCGACGACGTGCTCGCCCGCTACGACGCGCTCATGACCACCGGCGCGCCCTCGGCGCGGCTCGGCCGCCACGCCACGCCCGAGGAGCTGGCTGCGGGCGTCTACTCCCACCTGTACTTCCCGCAGCTGTGGCCGCGGCTGGCCGATACGCTCCGCGCCGCGCCGACGGACGCCAGCGCCCTGACCTCGGCCATGCCCTTCGGCTCGGCCGAGTACCCCGCCTACCGGGCCATCGGCTGCCAGGACTTCCCGTCACCCTTCACCGGCCCGGCCGACCTGCGCCGGATGGCCGGCCGGGTCCGGGAAGCCGCGCCGCACAGCTGGCGCTACTCCGAGTTCTGGGACTTCGCGTCGGGCTGCCTCGGCTGGCCCGTCCCGGCGGCGAACCCGCCGCACGCCGAGCCCGTTCGCGGGGCCCCGCCGATCCTGGTGGTCGGCGGGGAGCACGACCCGGCCACGCCGCTGACCTGGGCGCGCGGCCTCGCGGCCCGGATCGAGCGCAGCGTGCTGCTCACCTACGCCGACGACGGCCACACCGGGGTCTACAACTCCGCCTGTGCGCGGTCCCACGAGGCGGCCTACCTGATTTCGGGTACGCCGGGAACAACACCGCAGACCCGCTCGTTACCCTGTCAGAAAGGTTGAGCGAGCAACACTCAAGTCTGATTGACGTCCAACACGCGCCCGAGATAGAACTTGAGTACCACCCGCTCAACGCGGGCGCGAAACCGCAGCTCACCGGGGCTGCGCACACAGCATGACCAGGAGGGAACACACCATGGCGCGAGCGGTCGGCATCGACCTCGGCACGACCAACTCGGTCGTCGCTGTCCTGGAGGGCGGCGAGCCGACGGTCATCGCCAACTCGGAAGGCTCCCGCACGACCCCGTCGATCGTCGCGTTCGCCAAGAACGGCGAGGTGCTGACGGGCCAGCCGGCGAAGAACCAGGCCGTGACCAACGTCGACCGGACGATCCGGTCCGTGAAGCGGCACATCGGCACCGACTGGAAGACCGAGATCGACGGCAAGGCCTACACGGCGCAGGAGATCAGCGCGCGCGTGCTGATGAAGCTCAAGCGCGACGCCGAGGCCTACCTCGGTGAGGAGATCACCGACGCGGTCATCACCGTCCCCGCCTACTTCGAGGACGCGCAGCGGCAGGCCACCAAGGAGGCCGGCCAGATCGCCGGCCTGAACGTGCTCCGCATCGTCAACGAGCCCACCGCGGCCGCACTGGCCTACGGCCTGGACAAGGGCGAGAAGGAGCAGACCATCCTGGTCTTCGACCTCGGTGGCGGCACCTTCGACGTGTCGCTGCTGGAGATCGGCGAGGGTGTCGTCGAGGTGCGCGCCACCAGCGGTGACAACCACCTCGGTGGTGACGACTGGGACCAGCGCATCGTCGACTGGCTGGTGGACAAGTTCAAGGCCAGCCACGGCATCGACCTGACCAAGGACCGGATGGCGCTGCAGCGCATCCGCGAGGCCGCGGAGAAGGCGAAGATCGAGCTGTCCAGCTCGAGCAGTGCGAACATCAACCTGCCCTACATCACGGTCGACGCGGACAAGAACCCGCTGTTCCTGGACGAGACGCTGTCCCGCGCGGAGTTCCAGCGGATCACCTCCGACCTGCTGGACCGCACGAAGGCGCCGTTCAACAACGTGATCCGGGACGCCGGCATCTCGGTCAGCCAGATCGACCACGTGGTGCTGGTCGGCGGTTCCACCCGCATGCCCGCCGTCGCCGAGCTGGTCAAGGAGCTGACCGGCGGCCGCGAGCCGAACAAGGGCGTGAACCCGGACGAGGTCGTCGCCGTCGGCGCCGCGCTGCAGGCCGGTGTGCTCAAGGGTGAGGTCAAGGACGTCCTGCTGCTGGACGTGACCCCGCTGTCGCTGGGCATCGAGACCAAGGGCGGCGTGTTCACCAAGCTCATCGAGCGCAACACGACCATCCCGACGAAGCGGTCCGAGATCTTCTCCACGGCGGACGACAACCAGCCGTCGGTGCAGATCCAGGTGTTCCAGGGCGAGCGCGAGATCGCCGCGCACAACAAGAAGCTCGGCATGTTCGAGCTGACCGGCATCCCGCCGGCCCCGCGTGGCGTGCCGCAGATCGAGGTCACCTTCGACATCGACGCGAACGGCATCGTGCACGTCACGGCGAAGGACCTGGGCACGAACAAGGAACAGTCGATGACCATCACCGGTGGCTCCGCGCTGCCGAAGGAAGACATCGAGCGGATGGTCAAGGACGCCGAGGCGCACGCGGAGGAGGACCGCAAGCGCCGCGAGGAGGCCGAGACCCGCAACCAGGCCGAGACGCTGGTCTACCAGACCGAGAAGTTCGTCAAGGACAACGAGGACAAGCTGCCCGAGGACCTCAAGGGCAAGGTCAAGACCGCGATCGACGAGGCCAACGAGGCGCTCAAGGGCACCGACACGGCCAAGATCAAGGAAGCCATCGAGAAGCTGAACACCGCGTCGCAGGAGCTGGGCACGGCCCTGTACGCCAACGCGCAGCAGGCCGGTGGCGCCAACCCGGGCGCTGACTCGGGTGCGGCGGGCGCGTCCGACAACAAGGGCGCGGACGACGTGGTGGACGCCGAGATCGTGGACGAGGACGAGAAGAAGTGACGGGACGCCACTCGAACGAGATCGACGAGCAGGAGCCGGTCACCGAGCCCCTGGTCGTGCGGGACCGGCGCAAGATCGACCCCGAGACCGGCCAGGTGCGGACCCAGCCGGAGGCTGCCGAGGCTCCTGCCGCGGAAGCCCCGGCGGCCCACGCCGGCCCGTCGCTCGGTGAGTCCATCGTGGACGAGGCGGTGGCGGCTCCGTCCGAGGTCGAGAAGGAGCTGGCAGAGCGCACCGCCGACCTGCAGCGCCTGCAGGCGGAGTTCGCGAACTACCGCAAGCGCGTCGACCGCGACCGGGAGGCCGTGGTCAGCGCCGCGAAGGCCTCGGTGGTGAACGAGCTGCTGCCGCTGCTCGACGACTTCGAGCGGGCGGAGCAGCACGGCGACCTCACCGGCGCGTTCAAGGCGGTCGCGGACAAGCTGGTCGCGAGCCTGCAGCGGATCGGGCTCGAGCCGTTCGGCACGGAGGGCGAGCCCTTCGACCCGAGCGTGCACGAGGCCGTGCAGCACAACACCTCGCCGGAGGTGTCGGGGCCGACCGTGACGACGGTGCTGCGCCGTGGTTACCGGTTCGGCGACCGGACGCTGCGGGCCGCGCTGGTTGGCGTCACCGACCACGAGCCGGGCGAGGCCCCGGTCGAGGGTGAGCTACCGGTCGAGCAGTTGTCGGATGAGAACGCACAGCAGTAACGAACAGGCGAGAGGAGGAGACGTCCGGTGAGTGCACGGGAGTGGATCGGTAAGGACTTCTACCGTGAGCTGGGCGTCTCCTCCGACGCTTCGCAGGACGAGATCAAGAAGGCCTACCGCAAGCTGGCGCGGGAGAACCACCCGGACGCCAACCCCGGCAACACCGAGGCCGAGCAGAAGTTCAAGGCCGTGTCGGAGGCCTACGGCGTGCTGTCGGATCCGGCCAAGCGCAAGGAGTACGACGAGGCGCGGCGGCTGTTCGGTTCGGGCGGCGGCCCGGGTGGCTTCGGCTTCCCCGGCGCGGGCGGCACCGGCGGTTTCGACTTCGGCGACATCTTCGGGCAGACCGCGGGCGCGGGCGCGCAGGGCGGTTTCGGCGGGCTCGGCGACATCCTCGGCGGCCTGTTCGGCAGGCGGGGCCAGCAGAGCGCGGGCGCCCGCGGTCAGCGCGGCGCCGATGTCGAGACGGACGTGCGGATCGATTTCGCCGAGGCGGTGAAGGGCGCGACCCTGCCGCTGCGGCTGTCCAGCCCGGCGACGTGTTCGACGTGCCACGGCAACGGCGCCCGCCCGGGCACCGCGCCGCGCACCTGCCCCACCTGCAAGGGCGCCGGGCTGGTGAGCCGCAGCCAGGGGGCGTTCGCGTTCTCCGAGCCGTGCCCGGACTGCCGTGGCCGCGGCCGGATCATCGACGACCCGTGCCCGGAGTGCGGCGGCGAGGGTGTCAGCACCCAGACGCGCACCCTGACGGTGCGGGTGCCGGCGGGTGTGGACGACAACCAGCGGATCAGGCTGGCAGGCCAGGGCGAGCCGGGCCGCGGCGGCGCGGCTGCCGGTGACCTGTACGTGCGGGTGCACGTGAACCCGGACCCGGTGTTCGGCCGGTCGGGTAATGATCTGACGATCACGGTCCCGGTGAGCTACCCCGAGCTGGCTCTGGGTGCGACGATCACCGTGCCGACGCTGGACGGGAAGGTTTCGGTGAAGGTGCCCGCGGGCACCGGCAGCGGCCGGGTCCTGCGGGTGCGCGGCAAGGGCATCAAGAAGCGGGACGGTTCGCAGGGCGACCTGCTCGTCACGTTGCAGGTGGCCGTGCCGTCGCGGTTGGAGTCTTCGGAGCGGGAGGCGCTCGAGGCGTACGCCAAGATCGCCAAGAAGCACGACCCGCGCCCGGAGATCACGAAGCTGCTCCGCGAAAGGGGTTGACCGAGGTGTTCGGCGGGTTGCCGCACGGGGCCGACGAGGAGACGCCGGTCTTCGTGATCTCCGTGGCCGCTCAGCTGTCCGGCCTGCACGCCCAGACCCTGCGCTCGTACGACCGCATGGGCCTGGTCTCCCCGGGCCGAACCGCAGGCGGCGGGCGGCGCTACTCCATGCGGGACATCGCGCTGCTGCGTGAGGTGCAGCGCCTGTCCCAGGAGGAGGGCGTCAACCTGGCGGGCATCAAGCGGATCATCGAGCTGGAGAACCAGGTCGAAGCGCTGCAGTCCCGGATCGCCGAACTGACCGAAGAACTCGCCACCGCGTACGCAGCAGCCGAACAAGCCGCGGCGGCCGTGCACCGTTCCTACCGCAAGGACCTGGTACCCATGAAGCAGGAAACCGCCCTGGTGGTCTGGAAACCACGCCGCAGGCGATGAGAACAGAGAAGGGCCCCGCACCGCGCGGGGCCTTTTTCTTTCAGCAGAACGCGCTCTACGCCGCCTCGCGCCCCAAATGCTCCGCGAAGAAGCTCAACACCCGCCGCCAAGCATCCTCACTGGCCGCCCGGTCATAACTCATCCCGGCGATCTTCAGCAGCACGTTGACCGGGCCGTGGAACTGGTTCGCGAAGCTGTGCCCAACACCCGGATACTCCTTGACGTCGTGCGGCACCCCCCGAGCCGACAACTCCCGCTCCAGCTTCGCCGCCGCCCCACGCAACGAAAAGTCCTTCTCCCCGAAGGAAGCCACAACAGGACAAGCACCATCCAAAACGGACAGATCCTTGGGCAACTGCCCGTAGTACGGCGCCGACGCGTCAAACCCCCGAGAAGCCGCCACCAGGGCGAACCCCCCACCCATGCAGAACCCGACGATCCCGACCCGGCCAGTGCAATCAGACCGCGACGCCAGCAACGACCGCGCCGCGTCCACATCGTCGAACGCCCGCCCCTTCCCGGCCGCCAGCTCCTTGAACACCGACTTCACGCACCGTACGAGCCCGCCGCGCGAGTACATGTCCGGCGAGAGCGCGACGTACCCGGCGGTGGCGAACCGGTCGGTGATGTTCTTCGCGTCCTGCGAGAGGCCGACCGCGTCGTGCACGATCACGACCCCCGGCCACGGCGGCTCGCCCGAGACCTCCCTCTGCGGGGTGGCCAGATAACCGCGGATGGTTCCGTCTGTGACAGGAATGTCCATCCGTCGCAGGCTAGTCGATCGTGAACGGGTCGTACCTGATCTGATCGAGTGCCGTTCCGGCGACCAGCATCCGGGAGACCGTCGCGCGGATCATCGCGGGCGAACCGGACACCAGCACGTCGTGGCCGGGCCACGCGCCGTACCGCGTCACCACGTCGGCCAGCGTGCCCTGCTCGCCGCCGACCAGGCCCGGCCCGTTCTCCACCACCGGCGTCACCGTCAGCCACGGGTTGCAGGACGCGACCATCCGCAACCCCTCCAGCGCGTACAGGTCCTCGCGCGTCCGGCCGCCGTAGAACAGGTGCACCTTCGGGTTTTCGCCCCACTGACCCAGCTCATCGAGCATCGCCTGCATCGGGGCGACACCCGTGCCGCCCGCGACCATCAGCACGTCCCGGCCGCTCTCCCGGTCCACGCCCAGCGTGCCCAGCGGCGGCCCGAACCGCCACACGTCACCGGCCTGGGTGTGGCTGACGATCGCCCGGGACACCCAGCCGCCCTCGATGGCGCGGATGTGGAACTCCAGCGAGCCGTCCGGGCGCGGCGCGTTCGCCGGCGACAGGTACCGCCACAACCGCGGCCGCTGCGGCACCTCGACGCTCAGGTACTGCCCCGGCCGGAACGGGATGTGCTGGTCCGGCTCCAGCCGCACCATCGCCAGGTCCCAGCTCAGCCGCCGGTGCTCGGCCACCCGGGCCGACCAGTTCGGCGGGTTCGTGTCGGTGGCGGCGGCCTCCTGCATCTGCCGGGCGATGATCGTGAACGCCTCCGCCCACGCGCGCTCGACCTCCTCGGTCCAGTCCGGGCCGAGCTGCGTCTTCATCGCCGCCAGCAACGCGGTGCCGACCGCCTCGTAGTGGTTGGGCACCACGCCGAACTTGCGGTGGTCGCGCCCGAGCTGGCGCAGGAACGGAACCAGGTCGTCGGGCTGGTCGACCATCTGCACGACGTGCACCAGCGCGCGCACCATGCGGTTGCGCTGGACCTCCATGTTGATCGGGAAGAAGTCCCGCGTCGCGGGCGCGAGGGTGAACAGCATCCCGTAGAAGAACTGCGTCACCTCGGGCAGGTACGGCTCCGCCTTGACCCAGGAGTCCCGGATCAGGCGCACCATCGCGGTGACGGCAGGGGGCGCCTCCCGGTGCACGGACCGGGGAACGGGACTGACGGGGTCGGCTGTCATGGGTTCGGGGCTGCTCCGTGGTGCGCGTTCATGCTCGCCGTCGATTATTCATGAACACGCAATAGCAGGTGAGCGCGTGAAAAGATCATGAATAATCCACCCTACTCGGTTAATCGTGCCCAGGTAATGCGGACGCGATCCGTCGCAGGGTAACCGCCTCCGCCGCAATCCTCGCGAAGTTGCTCCTTCCGGGTGGTTCGGAGATCCCCTCCACCAGTGGGACAAGTCACCAACTTAGATAGTTGTGGCATACAACTACTGATCCTATAGTTGTATGTGACAACCAACCAGGAGGTGGGTCCATGGGGGACCGCGACGAGAAGGCCGTCCAGCTGATGCGCGAACTGCGCGCGGCCGGCCAGCTGCAGCACGCCTGGATCAACCAGTCCTGGCAGCGCGAGCACGACGGCCTGCACCCCGCGGCCGCCATGCTGCTGTCCGACCTCAACGCGCACGGCGAGAGCCGCCCGTCGGACCTCGCGAAGCGCAAGATGGTCGACATCTCGGTGATCAGCAGGCAGATCGGCCAGCTGACCGCCGCCGGTCTGGTCGAGCGCAGGCCTGCGCCCGAGGACGGGCGCGCCAGCCTGATCAGCCTGTCCGAAGCCGGCCGCGCCGAGCTCGAGCGATGGCGGCAGCTGCACGTCGACTTCATCCGGCGTGCGCTCGCGGACTGGACCGACGACGAGGTCGAAGCACTCACCGCCCGGTTGACCCTGATGAACCAAGGACTGCGCGAGGCCCTCGGCCAGACGCCGGTCACCTGCCCGCCGGACCCAGCGGCGGAGAAGAGGAAGTGATCCCCGAAGTGAGCACGACAGCGAACCAGGAGGCGATGACGCCGCGCCAGGTCGGGCGCGCGTTCGTCGGCCTGCTCCTGGCACTGCTGGTCGCCGTGCTGTCCTCCACGATCGTCTCGAACGCACTCCCGACGATCCTGGCCGACCTCGACGGCTCGCAGAGCCAGTACACCTGGGTGGTCACCGCCACCCTGCTGGCGTCCACGGCGAGCACCCCGATCTGGGGCAAGCTGTCCGACCTGTTCAGCAAGAAGATGCTCTACCAGCTGTCGATCGTGATCTTCACGGTCGGCTCGGTGCTCGGCGGCATCTCCCAGTCCATGCCCGAGCTGATCGCGTTCCGCGCCGTCCAGGGCCTGGGCCTCGGCGGCATGCAGGCGCTGATCCAGGTCGTGATCGCGGCGATGATCTCGCCGCGGGAACGCGGCCGCTACAGCGGTTACATCGGCGCGGTGTTCGCGCTGGCTACCGTCGCGGGCCCGCTGCTCGGCGGCGTGATCGTCGACTCGCCGCTCGGCTGGCGCTGGAACTTCTGGATCACGGTCCCGGTCGCGGTGGTCGCGTTCATCGTGCTGGGCAAGACGCTGCACCTGCCGGTCCGCAAGCAGCAGGTGAAGATCGACTGGCTCGGCGCGACCCTGCTCGTCGGCGGCGTCTCGCTGCTGCTGATCTGGGTTTCGCTGGCGGGCGGCAGCTTCGCCTGGTGGTCCTGGTCGACCCTGTTCTACGTCCTCGGCGGCCTGGTCGCGCTGGCGCTGGCGGTGTTCGTCGAGTCGAAGGTGCCGGACCCGGTGGTGCCGCTGCGGCTGTTCCGCAACCGCACCTTCACACTGGCGGTGATCGGCAGCCTGTCGGTCGGCACCGCGATGTTCGGCGGCGCGGTGTTCCTCGGGCAGTACTACCAGCTCGCCCGCGGCTACTCGCCGACGCACGCCGGGCTGATGACCATCCCGATGATGCTGGGGCTGTTCCTGTCCTCGACCGTCGCGGGGCAGGTCATCTCGCGCACCGGCAAGACCAAGGCGTGGATGCTCGGCGGCGCGGTGCTGCTGGTCGCGAGCCTGTTCCTGCTCAGCACGATCGACCACCAGACCAACCTGGTGCTGATGGGCACCTACCTGGCGCTGCTCGGCCTCGGTGTCGGCGCGCTGATGCAGAACCTGGTGCTGGTCGTGCAGAACACCGTCGCGATGAAGGACATGGGTTCCTCGTCGTCGGTGGTCACCTTCTTCCGCACGCTGGGCGGTTCGGCCGGGGTGTCCGCGCTGGGCGCGCTGCTCGCCGCGAAGGTCAGCAGCCACGTGTCGAGCGCGCTGGCCGCGATGGGCATCCAGGGCGGGTCGGCCGGCGCGGGCAGCAGCCTGAACCTGGCCGCGCTGCCGGAGCCGTTCCAGTCGATCGTGCGGGCCGCCTACGGCGACAGCATCGGCTCGATCTTCTTCGCGGGCGGGATCATCGCGATCGTGACGCTGGTCGCGGTGGTGTTCATCAAGGAGGTCCCGCTGCGCCGGAGCATCGACCTGACCGAGAGCACCGAGGCGGCCGCGGCTCCGGTCACCGGCCCGGCGGTCCACGGCGTGGTCACCGGCCCGTCGGGCCGTCCGCTGGCCGGGGCCGCGCTGACGCTGACCGACTCGTCGGGGCAGCAGGTGGCGCGGACGCTGACCGCGGCCGACGGGACCTACCGGCTGCCTGTCCCGCCGGACGCCATCTACCTGCTGATCACCTCGGCGGCCCGGTTCCAGCCGAGCGCCGTGATGGTGACCGTCAACGGGCAGCCGGTGCGCCGGGACGTCGAGATGAGCGGCGCCGGTGGCCTCAGCGGCGTGGTGCGGTCGAGCGCGGGCCAGCCGGTCGGTGGCGCGACGCTCGTGCTGACCGACGACCGGGGCGAGGTGGTGTCGTCGGTCGTCACCGGTGGCGACGGCTGGTACCACTTCGACGACGTGCCGGGTGGCGTGCACACGCTGACCGTCACGGCCGCCGGTCACCAGCCGGCCGCGGTGCCGCTGGCGACCACCGAGGGTGAGCAGGCCACGCACGACGTCGAACTCGGGCTCACCGCCCGGCTCGGCGGAGTGGTCCGGGCAGGCCGGGACGACCGTCCGGTCGCCGAGGCCCAGGTGACACTGCTCGACGCGGACGGCGAGGTGGTCGCGATGACGCTCACGGACGAGGCGGGCCGGTACTCCTTCACCGACCTCCCCGCGGGCGACTACACGCTCGTGACCAGCGGCTACGCCCCGGTCGCGGCGCCACTGGAAGTCGTCGCGGGCGCCCCGCTCTCGCGCGACGTGGAGCTGACGCACCCGCGCTGACCCACAGAACCCGCGAAGACCGCCTCAATCCCCCGGGAGGCGGTCTTCGTGCTTTTCCGGGCCGGCCGCGGCAGCGTCACGACACCGCGGCTGGGGCGGCGGCACGCAGCGCCGCCTCCACCCGGCGGTCGCTGGTCATGGATGCCGTGACCGCCGTCATCGCCAGCAGCAGGACGGCAGCGGCGTAGAGCGGGGCGCGGACGTCGTAGGCGGTGGCCAGCCAACCGCCGACGAAGGCCCCGAGCGGGGCGGCGCACATGGCCAGCATCCGGGAGGTGGAGGCGACCCGGCCCATGAGGTGAGCCGGGACGAGGGCCTGCCGGAAGGAGGGCCCGAGCACCATCATGGCGCCCATGCCCGCCCCGCAGACGGCCAGCGCCAGCCCGGCCAGGAACGGGTTCGAAGCGGCGGCCAGGCCCAGGATGGCAAGCCCCTCGACGGCGGCCGTGCAGGTCAGCGCGGTGCCGGTGCCGAGTCGCCTGCCGAGGTGGGAGGCGATGGCGGCACCGAGCAGGCCGCCGGTGGCCTCCGCCGTGAGGAGCAGGCCGAAGCCGTAGGTGTCGATGCCGAGGCGGTCGTGCGCGAAGAGGGCGAGGACGGTCTCCACGGCGAGGAAGGCGACGTTCCCGACCGCCGGGCGGAGCGCGAGCCCGAGCAGCACCCGGTCCCGGAAGACGTACGAGGCCCCGGCCCGCGCCTGAGGGAGCAGCGACTCGCGGACCTCCGGCACGGGCCTGGGCATGGCCGGCAGCGTGCGCACGAGCAGCGCGGAGAACAGGAACGACACCGCGTCGGCGAGCAGCGGGACGGCCCGCCCGAGCGCGAGCAGCGCGCTGCCCGCGCTCGGCCCCGCGAAGCCGGACATGCGGTCTGCGCGCCGCGCAGGCGGGAGTTGGCGCGTTCCAGGAGCGCCGGGTCGCGACGGAACAGATCCGGTAGGTAGGCCGTGGCGGCGGTGTCGAAGAAGAGTCCGCCGAGGCCGAGCAGGAAGGCCACGACGGCGAGCAGCGGGATGGACAGCACGTCGAACACCGCCGCCGCGGCGGCTACCGCGAGCAGCGCCGCGCGTGCCGCGTCCGCGACCCACATCGTCCGGCGCCGGTCCCAGCGGTCCACCAGTGCACCGCCGAGCACGCCGAAGAGCAGCCACGGCAGCGTCCCGGCGGCCGTCACGACGGCGAGCGCCATCGGCTCCCGCGTCAACGTCAACGCGATGAGCGGCAGCGCGGCGTGGGTAACCCCGTCGCCGAGCGAGGAAATCGTCTGCGCGGTCCACAGCCGGCCGAACCCGGCCGGCAACCTCTTCCGGACGTTCTCGGTCATCTGGCGCCTCCGTCGGTCTTGGCGCCCCGCGCCGGGTGGAACAGCGCGAAGACGAGCGAGGTCTCCGGCAGCGACGGGTCGGACAGCTCCCGGTACTCGTCCGCCAGCGCGTTCAGCCGCGCGCCCAGCTCGGCGAACTGCTCGTCGGTGAGCCGCAGGTGCGCCATCCGCACGTGCCGCTCGCCGTCCGCGGGCGCCGCCTCCAGGTCCGCCACCGCGTGCCGCATCAACACGTCCGGCCCGCCCTCGCCCGGATCGGGCAGCTCGATGCTGCGCGCGGCCATCGCGTAGTACCGCTCGACGACCCCCCGGACCTTGCGCGTCCGCACGACCCTCACCAGGCCGGCCTTTTCCAGCAGCCGCACGTGGTAGCTCGAACTCCCCTTCGCGAGACCAACCCGTTCGGCGATCTGGGTGATCGTCGCCGGCTCGAAGCGGAGCACGGCCATGATCCGGTGGCGCGTCAGGTTGGACACGGCGCGCAGCTGTTCGTCCGTGGTGACGCGGAACGTCTCGAGTTGATCGTCGTCAGGCATGTGAGAAATGGTCAACGGTTCTTGACCATTTGGCAAGTGAAAAAATCAGGGTTGAGCGGAACACGCTCAAGTTTGTTGACGTTCTACATGTCGAGGGACCTGGAGGAAGGTCTCCGGCAGGCATGCGACATGGAGTGTGGGATGGACGCTTTCAACCCGACGACGAAGACCCAGCAGGCGATCTCGTCGGCGGCGCAGGCGGCGACCGTGGCGGGCAACCCCAGCGTCACCGCCGCACACCTGCTCGGCGCGCTGCTGGCGCAGGGCGACGGGCTGGCCGGCCCGCTGCTGACGGCGGTGGGCGCCGATCCGCGGCAGGTGCACAAGGAGCTGGAGCCGATCACGCAGGGGCTGCCCTCGGCGACCGGCGCGACCGTGTCCACACCGCAGTTCGACCCGCCCGCGGTGAAGTCGCTGACGCACGCCCAGAAGCTCGCGACCGAGCTCGGTGACGAGTATGTCTCCACCGAGCACCTGATGGTCGGCCTCGCCGCGGAGGGCGGCCAGGTGGCCGACCTGCTCAAGCGGCACGGCGCCACCCCGGACGCGCTGCGCGAGGCGTTCACCAAGGTGCGCGGCTCGGCCCGCATCACCAGCCCGGACCCCGAGGGCACGTTCAAGGCGCTGGAGAAGTACGGCGTCGACCTGACCGACCGCGCCCGCAAGGGCGAGCTGGACCCGGTGATCGGCCGCGACGCGGAGATCCGCCGCGTGGTCCAGGTGCTGTCCCGGCGCACGAAGAACAACCCGGTGCTGATCGGTGAGCCGGGCGTCGGCAAGACCGCGATCGTCGAGGGCCTCGCCCAGCGGATCGTGGCCGGTGACGTGCCGGAGTCGTTGCGCGGCAAGCGGGTCGTGGCGCTGGACCTGGGTTCGATGGTCGCCGGCGCGAAGTACCGCGGTGAGTTCGAGGAGCGGCTGAAGGCCGTCCTGAAGGAGATCACCGAGTCGGCGGGCCAGGTCATCACGTTCATCGACGAGCTGCACACCATCGTCGGCGCGGGCGCGACCGGCGAGGGCGCGATGGACGCGGGCAACATGATCAAGCCGATGCTCGCCCGCGGTGAGCTGCGCATGGTCGGCGCGACGACGCTCGACGAGTACCGCCAGCACATCGAGAAGGACGCGGCGCTGGAGCGGCGCTTCCAGCAGGTGCTGGTCGGCGAGCCGTCGGTCGAGGACACCATCGGCATCCTGCGTGGCCTCAAGGAGCGCTACGAGGTGCACCACGGTGTCCGCATCACCGACGCCGCGCTGGTGTCGGCCGCGACGCTGTCCGACCGCTACATCACCGCGCGCTTCCTCCCGGACAAGGCGATCGACCTGGTGGACGAGGCCGCCTCCCGGCTGCGCATGGAGATCGACTCCCGCCCGGTCGAGATCGACGAGGTCGAGCGCGCCGTGCGCCGCCTGGAGATCGAGGAGATGGCCCTGTCCAAGGAGGAGGACCCGGCCTCGGTCGAGCGGCTGGCCGCCCTGCGCGCCGAGCTGGCCGAGAAGCGCGAGGAGCTGTCCGCGCTGACCGCCCGGTGGCAGAACGAGAAGGGCTCGATCGAGAAGGTCCGCGAGCTGAAGGAGCAGCTGGAGCAGCTGCGTGGCGAGGCCGACCGGGCCGAGCGCGACGCCGACCTCGGCCGCGCCGCCGAGCTGCGCTACGGCAAGATCCCGGCGCTGGAGAAGGACCTGGAGGCGGCGCAGCGCAACACCGCGACCAGCTCGTCGGGCGCCGACGTCATGCTCAAGGAAGAGGTCGGCGCGGACGACGTCGCCGACGTCGTCTCCGCCTGGACCGGCATCCCGGCCGGCCGCCTGCTCGAAGGCGAGACCGGCAAGCTGCTCCGCATGGAGGAGGAGCTGGGCAAGCGCGTCGTCGGGCAGCGCGAGGCGGTGCAGGCGGTGTCGGACGCGGTGCGGCGCACGCGCGCCGGTGTCGCGGACCCGGACCGGCCGACCGGCTCGTTCCTGTTCCTCGGCCCAACTGGCGTCGGCAAGACCGAGCTGGCCAAGGCGCTGGCGGAGTTCCTGTTCGACGACGAGCGCGCGATGACCCGTATCGACATGAGCGAGTACAGCGAGAAGCACAGCGTCGCGCGGCTGGTCGGCGCTCCCCCGGGGTACGTCGGCTACGACCAGGGCGGCCAGCTGACCGAGGCCGTCCGGCGGCGGCCGTATTCGGTGGTGCTGCTGGACGAGGTCGAGAAGGCGCACCCGGACGTCTTCGACGTGCTGCTGCAGGTGCTCGACGACGGGCGGCTGACCGACGGCCAGGGCCGCACGGTCGACTTCCGCAACACGATCCTGGTCCTGACCTCGAACCTGGGTTCGCAGGCGATCGCGGACGCCTCGCTGGACGAGCAGCAGCGGCGGGACGCGGTGCTGTCCACGGTGCAGCGGCACTTCAAGCCGGAGTTCCTGAACCGGCTGGACGACATCGTGGTGTTCCACTCGCTCGACACCGAGCAGCTGACGTCCATTGTGGACATCCAGGTGGCGAAGCTCGCCACCCGGCTGGCCCAGCGCCGCCTGACGCTGGACGTCACCCCCGGCGCCCGCGACTGGCTCGCGCTGAACGGGTTCGATCCGATCTACGGCGCCCGTCCGCTGCGCAGGCTGGTGCAGTCGGCGATCGGCGACCAGCTGGCGAAGAAGCTGCTGGCCGGCGAGGTCCGGGACGGCGACACGGTCCGGGTGGACGTGCCGGACCTGAACGCGGGCGACACGCTCGTGGTCACCCGGGCGGACTAACGGGTTGCGACACGGGCCGCTGACCTTGGTTCAGCGGCCCGGCGCGCTACCCTCACCCTCGTGGGTATTCCGGCGTGGGTCTGGTTCGTCATCGCCGCCGTCGCACTGGTGGCGGGGCTGCTGCTGCTCGCCGTCGACCGGACCAGGGAGGGCTCCCGCAACCGGGAGCGGATGCGCTGGTCCGACCTGCGCGGATGGCAGTTCGTCGAGGAGGACGAGCGGCTCGTCCGGCAGTGGTCCGGCGGCGCGCTCGGCTACTTCCGCGCCGAGACGGCGGTCAACGTCGTCGTCGGCTCGACCTTCACCGCCGACGGCCGCCGCCCGGTGTTCGTGTTCGACATCGAGGCCGACGGCCAGATCCCGGCGGTCGTGGTCGCCGTGCGCTGCAACCGCGTGCACCCGGTGCTCGTCGAGCTGTGGCTGGCCAGCGTGCCGTTCCAGCGCGCGGACATGCCGGAGCTGCTCGGCCCGGTGGGCCAGCGCTACGCGTTCGCCGACGACCCCGAAGGCGCCCGCGCGGTCATCACCCAGGAACTCGTGGACGCCGCCGACGCGCTCGGCGGCGATGTCGGCGTGGCCTGGCTGGAGAACGAGTGGGTGCTCGCCAGCGTCGCGCCGCAGGCCGGGCCGTCCCGGCTGGAGCGCCTGCTGCGCGACCTCGGCGAGATCGCCGACATCGTGGACCCGTTCGACGAGGAGTACCCCGCGGCGGGCCGCCACTGGCAGCCCGGCCAGTCCGAGCAGCCGGGCCTGAGCACGCCACCGCCGAGCGGGCCCGCCCAGTGAGCACCGCCCTCGTCACCGGCGCGACCGCCGGGATCGGCGCCGCGTTCGCCCGCCGGCTTGCCGAGGAGGGCTACGACCTGGTCCTCGTCGCCCGCAACGTGGAGCGGCTGGAAGCGCTTGCCGGCGAGCTGTCGCGGCGGCACCGGATCAAGACGGTCGCGTTGCCCGCGGACCTCGCTTCGGCGGAGGGCCGGGCGGCTGTCGAAACGCGGCTGGCCGCGGAGCCGGTGGACCTGTTGGTCAACAACGCCGGGTTCGGCCTGGCCGGCGAGTTCTGGACCGCGCCGGTGGACGAGCTGCAGGCGCAGCTGGACGTGAACGTGACCGCCGTGCTGCGGCTGACCCGGGCGGCCCTGCCCGGGATGATCGAGCGCGGCCGCGGCGACATCATCAACGTGTCCAGCGTGGCCGGTTTCTTCTCCGGCCGCGGCTCGACCTACACGGCGAGCAAGAACTGGGTCACCTCGTTCACCGAGGGCATCGCGGCGGCGCTGCCTGCCGGCATTCGGATGACCGCGCTGTGCCCGGGGTTCACCGAGACCGAGTTCCACGAGCGAGCAGGCCTGGAGAAGCCGGGGCCGAAGGCGTTCTGGCTCAAGGCCGACCGGGTGGTCGCCGAGGGCCTGGCCGACCTGCGGCGTGGGAAGGTCATCTCCATCCCGTCGCCGCAGTACAAGGCGATCGTGGCCGTCGGCGGCCTGCTGCCCCGTGGCCTGCTGCGGCGGATCTCCAGCCTCGTCGCCGGCCGCGACCGCACCTGATTTCTCAGCGCGCGGAGCCGTAGTCCTCGACCGTCATGGCGTCGTGGACCCGGGAAGTCTTCGAGGTGAGGCCGAGCAGGGCGCGGCCCGGCCCGGCCGGCAGGGCGGAGATCAACTGAGCGCCGCGGACCCGTGCCCGCACACCAGGCGGGACTTGGGAACCAGGGTCCTCGCCGCCCTGAGCGCCGCCGCGCGGCTGCCCCTCACGTGCTCGCCCGCTCGTACGCGGAAAGCCGCCGCTGACACCTACGCGAACTTCTCCGCCACGGCGCGTATCGAGGCCTCCGAGCAGGTGAGCTCACCAGACCGGAGCGCCGCCAGCAGGCACTCGACCCACTTCAGCTCCGCCTCGCGAACGGCGATCGAGTACTCCTCGTCCAGGAGGAACAGGCGCGGGAGGCCGGGAACCGCCTGGAGTGCCGCGCGGTCGGCCGCCAGCGAGGTGGACAGCTCGGCCGCACCGCCCGGCCGGCGTCGGTGATCTCGTAGACGGTGCGCTCGGGACGGCGCTCGTCGCGCTCGGTCTCCCGGACGGCGATCAGCTCTGCGCGCAACAGGCGGTCGATGGTCTGATACACGCTGTTGCGCTGCGCAACGTTCGCGATCCGGTCCTTGCCGCGCTCCTTGATCAGCTCGCGCATGCGGTACGGGTGCGTGGGCTGCTCAGCCAGCAGGGAGAGCAGCACGAGTGCCAGCACGGACCGCCGGTGATTGGCGGCGGCATCGCCGGTCCGCTCACGGCGATGGCACTGCAGCGGGCCGGCATGGAGGCGACCGTCTACGAGGCGTACAACCGTGGCGCGGACGGCGTCGGAGCGTTCCTGACCCTGGCAGTCAACGGCATCGCGGCGCTCGGCGCCCTCGACCTGCAGGCGGTGCGCGCGACAAGGGGTTCGCGACCACGAAAATATCCATCGGCATGGGCGGGAAGAAACCCATGGCCGAGTTCGGCTTCGGCGCCGCGTTGCCCGACGGGACCGGCACGCAGACCATCAGGCGGGCCGATCTCTACGACTCGCTGCGCGACGAGGCGGTGCGGCGCGGCGGTGCGGCGCGGCGTGCCGACCGAGTACGGCAAGCGGCCGGTCGCCGCCACCCCGGAGGCTGGCGGCGGGACGGCCACCTTCGCCGACGGCAGCACCGCGCACGCCGACCTGCTGATCGGCGCCGACGGCCTGCGCTCGACCGTACGCACGATCATCGATCCCGGGGCGCCGCCGCCACGGTACGTGCCATTGCTCACCACGGGGGGCTACGCCAGGGGCTGCGGCTCGACGTCGAGCCCGGCGAGATGCACATGATGTTCGGGCGCGGCTGCTTCTACTCCTACATCGTCCATCCCGACGGCGACGTGTGGTGGTTCGCGAACCCGCGGCAGCCTCGGGAGCAGGCACGCGAAGAACTAGCCGCCGCCACCGCGGACGAGTGGCGCGCCCGGCTCCTCGGCCTCTTCGCCGAGGACGACGGTCCCGCTGGAACACCTACGACTTCCCGAAGGTGCCGGTCTGGCACCGGAACCGCATGATCATCGTCGGCGACGCGGCGCACGCCACCTCACCTGCTTCGGGCCAGGGCGCGTCGATGGCCATCGAAGACGCGGTCGTGCTCGCGAAGTGCCTGCGCGACACCGGCGACGTGCACGACGCGTTCACTACGTACGAATCCCTGCGCCGCCACCGGGCGGAACGCGTGGTGGCTCAGGGCGAGCGCAACGGCGACACACTCGGTCCTGTGATGCGGCACGTGCTCCCGCTGCTGTTCAAGCTGCACCGGCCTGGACCGGAAGCAATGGCCTGGTTGTACGGATACCGCATCGACTGGGACTCGGCGGTCAGCCCATGCTCTTCTGGCCGTCCAGGGACTCGCGGATGATGTCCGCGTGACCGGCGTGCTGCGCGGTCTCGGCGATGATGTGCATCAGCACGCGCCGGTTCGACCACTCCTTGTCGGTGAACCACGGCGCCTTCGGCAGCTCGCGGCTCGCGTTCAGGTCGACGGCGGCGACCAGCTCGTCGGTGCGGCGCGCGACCGCTTCGTACTCCGCGATCACGCCGGCCAGCGTCTCGTCCGGCAGCAGCTTGAACTCGTTCTCCCGCTGCTTGAAGTCGTCCTCGGTCATCTCCTCGAAGTTCGGCATCGCGGAGGCGCCCTCGACGATGAAGTCCCCCCAGCCCCGCTCGGTCGCGGTCACGTGCTTGATCAGCCCGCCGAGGCACAGCTCGCTGGCCGTGGTGCGCTGCCGGGCCTGGTCGTCGGTCAGGCCGCGGGTGGTGAAGGTCAGGAAGAAGCGGTGCTTGGCCAGCATCGCCAGCAGGTCCGCGCGCTCGCCGGTGACGGTCTCGGTGGAGGTCATTTCGGAGTCCCTTCGTCGTCGTTGAGACCAAGGTAGAACCCCTTGCGGCCACTTTTTGACCGCAATTGCGGGAGAATCGGGAACATGGCGAACACGAGCTCGCGGACGCTGCGGTTGCTGTCCCTGCTGCAGACCCACCGGTACTGGCCGGGCAGCGAATTGGCCGAGCGGCTGGGCGTCTCGCCGCGGACCCTGCGCCGGGACATCGACCGGCTGCGCGAGCTGGGCTACCCGGTGGAGGCGCAGCGCGGGGTCGACGGCGGCTACCAGCTCGCGGCGGGCGCGTCGCTGCCACCGCTCGTGGTGGACGACGAAGAGGCGGTGGCGCTGACCGTCGGGCTCCAGACGGCCGCGCAGAGTTCGGTCGACGGCATCGCGGAGTCGTCGGTGCGCGTGCTGGCGAAGGTGGTGCAGGTGATGCCGGCCCGGCTGCGCAGGCGGGTCGACGCGCTGCGGGCGATGACCGTGCCCGCGACCTGGCCCGAAGCGTCGGCGCCCCGGATCGACCCCGGTCTGCTCACCACGATCGCGCTGGCCTGCCGGGACAGCGAACGCATCCGCTTCAGCTACACCGACGCCGGGGGCCGCGAGTCCGAGCGGGAGGTCGAGCCCCTGCGGCTGGTCCCGCTGGGGCGGCAGTGGTACCTGGTCGCCTACGACCTCACCCGGCACGCGTGGCGCAACTTCCGCATCGACCGGATCACCGACCCGCGCGGCACCGGCGCCCGGTTCCGGCCACGCGAACTGCCCACCGCCGACGCCGCCGAGTTCGTCCGCAGCTCGCTCGGCGCGCTGCCGCAGCCGTACGAGGTGGAGGTCCTCGTCGAGGTGCCGGCGGCGGTGGCGCGCGAGCGGATCGGCCGGTGGGGCACGGTCGAGGAGGTGGACGCCGGCCGGTGCCGGGTGCGGATGACGACCGCCTCCCTGGACTGGCCCGCGCTGGCGCTCGGTTCGCTGTGCGCCGAGTTCCACGTGGTCGGGCCGCCCGAGCTGCGTGATCAGCTGCGCGAGTGGGCAGGCCGGTTCAGCCGGGCCTGATCACCGCGGCGGGCGTGCACGAAGACCGTCAGCGTGGCGGCCAGGAACACGATCTGCATGAGCGTGCGCGGGACGATCTGGTCGTCCCACGCAGTGAGCACGCCGCTCTGCACCGCGTAGACGTTCGCCGGGAACATCAGCACGAGCATGGCGCTCAGCCCGGCCGCGGCCCACGAGGCGGTGCGCGGCCGCAGCACGCCGACGGCGCCGGCGAGTTCCAGGACGCCGGTGACGGTCACCAGCAGGGCGGGCGCTGGCAGCGCGGGCGGGACCATGTCGATGAGCTGCTCCCGCATGCCCACGAAGTGCGAGATGCCGGTCGCGGTGAACATCGCGGCGACGCCGCCGCGCACGGCCATCGGCCACGGTCTCAGCCACCGGACCCCGGCCGCCCCGGCGAGCGCGAGGACCAGCGTGACGACGATCAGGATGACGAGCGGTGCCATGGGTCTCCTCCATATCTTGTCAGTGACAAGATTGCGCCTGTGCTCGCATCTTGTCAATGGAAAGATATGCTTGGGGCATGGCTGAGCGCTCCTACCACCACGGCGACCTGCGGCGCGCGATCCTCGACGCCGCCGCCGAGACGATCGGCGAGCACGGCGTCGCGGCCCTGAGCCTCCGCGAGGTGGCGCGACGGGCCGGGGTCTCGCACGCGGCGCCCGTGCACCACTTCCGCGACAAGGCGGGCGTCGTGACCGCGCTGGCGACCGAGGGGTACGACCTGCTGGCCGACGCCCTCGTCGCGGCGCGGGACCAGGGACTGGTGGAGATCGGTGTCGCGTACGTGCGGTTCGCGGTGGGGCACCGCGCGCACTTCGACGTGATGTTCCGGCCGGACCTGCACCACGCGGACGACGCGGACCTGCTGGCGGCGCGGCAGCGGGCGTGGGCGGTGATGGCGGAGCCGGTGTCGGAGGGGAAGCTGGCGCAGGTCGCGGCCTGGTCGATCGTGCACGGATTCGCGACGCTGTGGCTCAGCGGCGCGATGCCGCCCGATGTGGCCGGTGATCTGGAGGCGTCCGCCCGGGCGGTGGCGGAGATGCTCTCCCCCGGCGGCGCGGGTCGGTAACCCGGAGCCCCCGGGGGGCGCCCCGCGGCGCCAGCTGCGGCGCACTATCCACGCGAGTGGTAGCCGAATCCCGGCGGCGGCAGAGCCACGCGGGCGCGGGCGGGGCTTTAGTCCGGTAGCCGCGCGCCCTGGCGCTGCAGTTCCTCCCGCACCGCGGCAGTACTCACGGCACCCCGGGCGCTGAGCGCCGCCGCCACCCCGGCGGCGTGGCCGGTCGCGAAGGCGGTCCCCATGGCCCGCAGCGAAGCGCCCGCGCCACGGTCACCGTCCACGGTCCGGCCCGCGCAGAACAGGTTCGGCGTGTTCCGGCTCCACAGCACGCCGAGCGGGATGCCGTAGTAGCCGGGCTCGCCGATGAACCGCCACTCCGACGGCACCCCCACCCCCGGGTGGTACTCGATCGGCCACGCGCCGATCGCCACCGCGTCGTCGGCCGGGGCAGGCGACAGCACGTCCTTCTCGGTCAGCTGGACCCGGCCGACCAGGTGCCGCGACTCGCGCGTGCCCAGTTCCGGGCCGGTGCTGACGATGTAGGCGTCCGCGCACCCTGGCAGCGTCCGGATCACCCGCAGGTACGCCGCGGCCTGCCGTCGCGCGCTGCGTTCGGCGCGGCTCGTGTCCACGGCGTCGCGCGCGTCGTAGCCCTCGTCCGCCAAGTACGTGATCAGGTCACCCGACACCGGCATCCGGGCGATCAACCCGGATTCCGCCGTCAGCCCGGGCACACCACGAGCCTTCGCCGCCCGAACCGCCTCCCGCACCGCCTCCCGCGAGACCTCGGCGTTCGCCGCGATGCCACCGAACCGCACGCCCAGCGTGCCGTTCTGCACCCAGCCGTCGTTGCCGTACCGCACCTCCGCGCCCGCGTGCTGCGCCAGGTCGGCCTCACCGGTGGCGTCCACGAACACCTCCGCGGAGTACTCGTGCACCCCGGCGTGGTCGGCCACCCGCACCGTCCGAACGCGATCGTCCACTCTGGACGCCGACAGCAGGTGCGAGTGCAGCAGCACGTCCACCCCGGCGGCGTCGCACAGGTCGTCGGCGACCCGTTTCACCACTTCCGGATCGAACACCACCGCCACCGCGGTGAAGCGCGTCGGCTCGCTCACCGCGCCCAGCTCGCGCAGCCCGTCGAGCACCTCACCGGCGACGCCGAACACCACCTGCTCGCGATCCTCCCGCGTGAACAACCCGCAGTACGTCACCACGTTCCGCAGCGTCGCCGCCCCGCCAAGGCACGGCCCGCGCTCGATCAGCAGCGTCCTGGCCCCGGCCCGCCGCGCGCCGACCGCAGCGGCGATCCCGGCCGAACCGCCACCGGCGACGATCACGTCGTAGTTCACACAGCCTCCTTCTCGCGATCCGGCGCCGGCTGCTGTTCGCGGACGCCGAGCATGAGCAGCGCTCCCACGAGCGGGCCTGCGGCCAGCGTGGCGAACGCCGCGAAGAACGAATGGGTCGCCTGAAACACCGCGCCCAGCACCACCGGCACGACCGTGCTGCCGAGCTGCCAGAACGCGTTCGTCGCACCGGCCGCCGAACCGGCCAGGCCGACCCCGGCGATGCGCGGGATCATCGCGACCATCAGCGGGCTGTAGACGTAGGCCGCGACGCCGAGGAACGGCGCCACCCACAGGAAGCCGGTGAGGCTGTCCCGCGTGCCGAACACCAGCAGCGCCACCACGAACGCACCGAGCACGACGACGGTCAGCGCCTTCCGCCTGCCGCCGAGCAGGTCGGACACGAACCCGATGCACGGCTTGGCCGCGATGGCGGCGATCCCGAAGATCGCGACCACCCCGCCTGCCTGCACCCCGGTCAGCCCGCTGCCCTTGACCATCAGCGCGTTGGACCAGGTGATGAACCCGTAGGTGCCCCAAAGCCCGCCGAACCCGGCCAGCCCGAGCAGCCACAAATCGCGCGAGCGGACCAGCGGGCGCAGGTCCGGCACCGCGCGTTCGGCCGCGTCTTCGGTCCGGGTGCGCACCAGGAGCAGGCACAGCACCGCGATGACCATCGAAGCGCCACCGAACACGTGGTACGACGCCTGCCACCCGGCGGACTCCAGCAGCCGCGGCACGACCGCGTTGGCGATCACCGTGCCGAGCGAGGTCGCGGTCATGAACACGCCCATCGCGAACCCGCGGTCCTTCGGCGTGAACCACTGCGCGATCAGCTTCACGCCTGCCGAGTAGTCGCAGCCGGCGAAGATCCCGACCGCGGCCTGGAACGCGATGCCGACCGGCACGGAGTCTGTCTCGCCGAACAGGATCATGAACCCGCCCGCGAGGAACAGCGACGCGCCCATCACGACCCGCGCGCCCAGCCAGTCGGTGAGGACGCCGCCCGCCGCGTTCGAGATCACGTAGCCGACGTAGTAGCCGGTGGCGAAGACGCCGAGCCCGGCGAGCGAGACCCCCAGGTGCTCGCCCACCGCGACCGACGCCGGTCCCCACGTCGACCGGTCCACCGACGTCATCGTGAACGCGGCCCAGGACAGCACCAGCACCACCCAGCGGTACGGGTCCCGACCGGGAGTTCGACTCATCGTTGAGCGTCCCTTCTCCATTGATGTCCTGCCTGAGAGGCAGGGAGTAGTACACGTGCCTTGACATGCGCCTGTCCAATGCCGGTTAATCAGCCCGGCCATGCCTGGAAGGCAGGGGAGGAACGCGTGGAGCTGCGTCACCTGCGGTACTTCGTCGCCGTCGCGACCGAAGGCTCGCTCACCCGTGCGGCGGAACGGCTGCACCTCACCCAGCCGTCGCTGAGCCGTCAGATCCGGCAGCTCGAACGGGACATCGGGGCGCCGCTGCTGGAGCGCGGGGCGACGGGCACGACGCTCACGCCGGCCGGCGCCGCGCTGCACGCGCACGCGGTGCTGCTGCTGCGACTGGCGGACGCCACCAGGGAGACCACGCACGCGGCCGCGGGCCGGTCCCGCGAGGTGGTCGGGATCGGCATCCCGCCCGGGCTGTCCGCGGAGTGGCTGCTGGACACGCTGACCGCGCTCGACGCGGCCGTCCCGCACGCGGCGGTCGCCCTCACCGAGGCGAGCAGCACCGAGCAGCTCCGGATGGTCCGCGAGGGCAGGCTCGACCTGGGCCTGGTGCACGAGCAGCCGGTCGGCAGCCTGCGGGGCGCCCGGTTGTTCGACCAGCCCTTCGGGGTCGCCGTCCGGCCCGGGCACCCGCTGGCCGACGGCCCGGAGTGCCGGCTGCGGGACCTGGACGGGGTGCGGATCCTCGCCCACGGAAGGCAGCAGGTGCCGGTCGCGCACGACCGCCTGGTCGTCGCGGCGCACGACGCGGGTGTGGTGCCGCTGTGGCAGTTCGCGCAGTTCTCCGAGCACGCGCGGGCGTGCGCCGAGGCGACCAAGTCGGACGCCGTGCTGCTGACCGAACACTCCGCGACGCGCCTGCTGCCGGGCTGGCCGTGGCGGCCGGTGGTGGACCCGGCGCTGGAGCTGGTGACGTGGCTGGTGTGGCCGCCCTCGACGCGCACCGTGGTGGACGAGGTGGCGCGCACGATCAGCGCCCGCTGAGGGGCAAGCACCGCCGGCTGCTCGCCACCAGGTCGAGCAGCTCGTTGATCTCCACGGCCCGCACGTTGACCGTCGAGGGCGCGGGCCCGTCGTGGTCGTGTGTAAGACTTCCGGGCGTGGCGAACCCCGGGTTGGATCAGGCAGCGAAGTTCGAACTGGCACGTCTCATCACCGAGCTGTCGGTGGTGCACGGCAAGGTGACGCTGGCCTCCGGCAAGGAGGCCGACTACTACATCGACCTGCGGCGGGCCACGCTGCACCACGCGGCGGCCCCCCTCATCGGCCGGCTCATGCGGCAGCTGACGGCGGACTGGGACTACGTGGCGGTGGGCGGGCTCACCCTCGGCGCGGACCCGGTCGCGACCGCGATGCTGCACTCGGCGTCGGCGGACGGGAAGGTCCTCGACGCGTTCGTGGTGCGCAAGGCCACGAAGTCGCACGGCATGCAGCGCCGCATCGAAGGCATCGAGGTCGCCGGGCAGCGGGTGCTCGCCGTGGAGGACACCTCGACCACCGGCGGCAGCGTGCTGACCGCCGTCGAGGCGCTCACCGAGGCCGGCGCGACCGTGGTCGGCGTGGCGACGGTCGTCGACCGCGGCACCGGCGCGCGTGAGGCCATCGAGAAGGAAGGCCTCACCTACCGGTATCTGCTGGACCTCGACGACTTGGGCCTGTAGCCGATTCACGCCGCCCCCTAGGGGTAAACCCCGAAGTGATCTCCGGAATTTCGAGTCGACATTCCTGCCTTGATCAGGAGTAATCTCGATACCAGGGGAATCGCGGGAAGGGGGCGGCGTGACGATCGCGGGAGTTCTGGCCGACATAACGGTCGGATTACACATTCTGGCTCTGCTTTACATCGGCCTCGGCGGGTTTCTCGCGTGGCGGTGGCCGCGCAGCATTTTCGTGCACGTGTTCTTCGCCATCTGGGGTGTAGCGGTCAACGTCTTCCCGATCCCGTGCCCGCTGACGGCGCTGGAGGACTACTTCCGCGGCCTGCAGGGGCTCGGCCCGCTGCCGGGCGGCTTCAACGCCTACTACCTCTACGACACCGTGTTCCCGCGGTCGATGCTGCCGGTGGTCGCCGCGGTCGCGCTGGCGCTGGTGGTCTTCTCCTACGCGGGCGCGTACCTGCGCTGGAAGCACCGCGAGCACCCGTCGACGCACGCCATGCCGCAGGCCTAGGACAATCCTCCGTGTGGTCATCCTCCTGATCCTGCTCGGCATCGTGCTCTGCGGCCTGGTCGCGGGGCTGGTCATGCGCCCACGCGCGCGGTCCGCGCAGGACGCCTTCGCCGACGGGGTGCAAGCGCTCGCCGCGCGCACCGGGTGGCGGCCCGATCACAGTCCGGTGCCGCCGCTGCAGGCCACGTTCGTGACGATCAACGACGTGCTCGGGTCAAGCAACCGCCACGGCATCGCGGTGAACCTGCAACTGGCCGGGAACTGGCGAGGCGTCCCGGTGCGCGTCCTCCAATTGCGCTACCGCACCGAGCACGTCTCGACGACGCGCGCCGCCACCATGATCCTCGTGCCACGGCCGGTGCCCGGGCCGTCGCTGACCGTGCGGCCCGGCGACGCCGCGGCGCACCTCCCGCCGGAGGTGGCGCAGCGGATCACCACGCAGACCCTGTTCTTCACCAGCGAGCACCTCGCGGCCGTGTTCCCCGGCGAGATGACCCAGCAGGACCTCACGATCGCGACCGCGGACCTGCTCGCCGACCTGGCCGGGCGGCTCCGATGAGCGAGGAGACCGGTCCGACCGAGTGGACCGCACGGGAACCGATCGGCGTCGGCCCGTGGGAGGGCGAGTGGCCCACCGACGAGCGCTACGACCCGGAGCTGCTGGCCGAAGGCGACCGCCGCAACGTCGTGGACGCCTACCGGTACTGGCGGCGCGAGGCGATCGTCGCCGACATCGACCGGCGACGGCACCCGTTCCACGTCGCGATCGAGAACTTCCAGCACGACCACAACATCGGCACGGTGGTGCGCACCGCGAACGCCTTCGCCGCGGCCGCCGTGCACATCGTCGGGCGGCGGCGCTGGAACCGGCGCGGCGCGATGGTCACCGACCGGTACCAGCACCTCGAGCACCACCCGGACGTGCCGTCCCTGCTGACTTACGCGCGCGACCGCGGCCTGGCGATCGTCGCGGTGGACAACACCCCTGGCTCGCAGCGCGTGGAAACCGCCGAGCTGCCACGGGAATGCGTGCTGCTGTTCGGCCAGGAAGGCCCCGGCCTGTCCGCCGAGGCGCACGATGCGGCGGCGATGGTCGTGTCGATCGCGCAGTTCGGGTCGACCCGCTCGATCAACGCCGGGGTCGCCGCCGGCATCGTGATGCACACCTGGATCAGGCAGCACGCGGACCTGTCGGCGGCCTGGTAGGCGTCACCTCGACCGGGATGCCGTTCAGCACAGCGGTTCCGGACAGCGCGTCCAGCAGGGTCTCGTCGGCCACCAGGTTGCTGTTCACGCCCGCGTGCGCCGCGGCGACCGCGGTCTGCGTGCCCGGCCCGCCGTGGCCCCAGCCGTGCGGGATGCTGACCACGCCCGGCCGGATCTCCTCGGTCACCTCGACCGGCACCTCGATCTTGCCTGCCTTGGAGCTGACCAGCGCCGGTTCCCCATCGGCCAGCCCGAGCCGCTCCGCGTCGTCCGGGTGGACCTGCACGGTGCACCGGTTCTTGCCGCGCACCAACGGTTCCAGGTTGTGCATCCACGAGTTGTTCGACGACAGCTGCCGCCGCCCGATGAGCACCAGCTCGCCGTCCGGCACGTGCGCGAGTTCCGCGGCAAGACGCGGCACGTCGACGGTGATGGCCTCCGGCGCCAGCTCGACCTTCCCGCTCGCCGTCGACAGGATCTCCGGCAGGCGCGGGCGAAGCGGCCCGAGGTTTACGCCGTGCGGCGCGGCTTCGAGGTCCGCCAGGGTCAGGTCGTACGGCCCGGCGCGCTGCGCGATCTGGCCTGCCACGAACGCGTCCAGCGCCTCGATGTCCGGAGCCGGGCCCTGCCCGGTGACGATGCTGGTAAGCCGCAGCATGGTCGCCCACTCCGCCGGCAGGTCGCTCGTCAGCGCGGCCGGGGTCCAGTTCGCCACGTTGCGCACGGCCAGCTGGTACAGCGCGATGTCGTAGTGCTCCCGTTCGAGCGGGGTGGGGCCGGGCAGGATGACGTCGGCGTGCCGGGTCGTCTCGTTGCGGTAGATGTCCAGCGACACCATGAAGTCCAGGCGCGCCAGGGCTTCCGCGAGCCGTCCGGCGTTCGGGGTGCTCAGGCTCGGGTTGCCGCTGACCGTGATCAGCGCGCGGATCCGGCCGTCGCCGGGGGCGAGGATCTCGTCGGCCAGCGTCGCGACCGGCACCTCGCCGAGCACCTCCGGCAGCCCGCGCACCCGGGTCCGCCAGCGGCCGTGCCGGAACGGCCGGCGCTTGCCGGGCGCGCTGTTCGCCTGTCCCGCGGCGGCGAGCGGGAACATCACGCCACCGGGGCGATCCAGGTTGCCGGTGAGGACGTTGAGCACGTCGACCAGCCAGCTGGCGAGGGTGCCGAACGCCTGCGTGGTGGTGCCGATCCGGCCGTAGACCGCGGCGGACTCGGCGGCGGCGAGCTCGCGGGCCATCCGGCGGATTTCGGCTGCGGGGATGCCGGTGACCGGCGCGACCGCTTCGGGCGTGAAGTCGCGGGCCAGTTCGCCGACCTCCGCCACCCCGGTGACGTGCCCGGCGAGGTGCCCGAGGTCGGTCAGGTTCTCCGCGAACAGGACGTTGACCAGCGCGAACAGCAGGAGTGCGTCGGTGCCGGGGCGGATCGCGTGGTGCTCGTCGGCGACCCGCGCGGTGCGGGTCCGGCGCGGGTCCACCACCACCACCTTGCCGCCGCGCTCGCGGATCGCCCTCAGCCGCCCGCGCATGTCCGGCGCGGTCATCAGGCTGCCGTTGGAGACCAGTGGGTTCGCGCCGAGCATCAGCAGGTGCTGAGTGCGGTCGACGTCGGGCACCGGGATCGTCATGCCGTCGCCGAACAGGTAGCCGCTGGAGTAGTGCTTGGGCAGCTGGTCGACGCTGCCCGCGGTGTAGAAGTTCTTCGTGCCCAGCGCTTTGAAGAAGACGCGGCCGTAGAGCGCGGTCGACAGGTTGTGCACGCCCGGGTTGCCCGCGTACACGGCGACGGCGTCGCGGCCGTGCGCCTCCATGATCGGCAGCAGGCTCGCGTTGATCTCAGCGAAGGCCTCGTCCCAGGAAACCGGGACATGCCTGCCGTCGCGCTTGACGAGCGGGGTCCGCAGGCGGTCGGGGTCGTGGTGCAGCGCGCCCAGCGACGCGCCCTTGGGGCAGATGAAGCCGCGGGAGAAGACGTCGTCGGCGTCCCCGCGCACCTCGGTGACCTGGCTGCCGTCGAAGGTGACCTCCAGCCCGCAGGTGGCTTCGCAGAGCGGACATGTGACATGCGCCGTTGTCATCTCCTGATCGTCGACGGAACCCAGCGATATGTCGAGGGCCAATCCATGATGGGTTCATGCACAGCGACTGGGCCGCCGCCGCGGAACGGGCGATCGTCACCCGGCACCTGCGCCGGGTCTGGGGACTGCCGGGCACGCTGCTCGCCCGGAGCGGCTGGCCTGCGGCCCCCGATCAGCGGCTGCACGTGCACTGGAACTACTGGTGGCAGGCGCACCTGCTGGACTGCCTGACCGACGCGCAATTGCGGAACCCGACGCCGGCCAGGGCGGCGACGATCGACCGGTTCGTGTCGTCGATGCGGCTGCGGAACCGCGGCAGCTGGCGCAACGACTACTACGACGACCTGGCGTGGCTGGGTCTCGCGCTGCAGCGCACCGGCCGGGACGTCGGCTTCTTCCTCGGCGAGCTGCGGTCCGGCTGGACGACGGAGGGCGGCGGCGGCATCTGGTGGCGGCGCGGCGACCGGTTCAAGAACGCGCCGTCGAACGGTCCGGCGGCGATCCTGTTCGCCAGGGCCGGTGACGTCGAGCGGGCGCGGGAACTGCTGGACTGGATGGAGAAGACGCTCGTCGACCCCGACACCGGGCTGGTGTGGGACGGGCTGCGGGTGGACAGCGGCGACCTGGTGCAGGAGATCTACACCTACTGCCAAGGGGTTTTCCTCGGCGCGTGCCTGGCAATGTCCGAACTGGACCAGGCGGCGCGCACGATCCGGGCGGTGGCCGCGAACTGCGCGCCGGGTGGGGTGCTGCGCGGCCAGGGCGGCGGCGACGGCGGCTTGTTCGCGGGAATCCTGGCGCGGTACCTGGCGCTGGCCGTGCACCGGTTGCCGCCGGGCCCGGAGTCGGACGCGGCGCGCGACCTGGTGCTCGCCTCCGCCGAAGCGGCGTGGACCGGAGCGGCCGACGCCTACGGCGGCCCGCTGTTCAGTCCGGAGTGGAGCGAGCCGGCACCCACCCCGCCCCTGCCGAAGGGCCACCCCGCACGGGACCTCTCGGTGCAGCTGGGCGCCTGGACACTCCTGGAAGCCGCCGCGACGCTCTAACCGCCGACCTCGCGCAGCCCGCGAGTCCCACGCTCGGGGGCGCGCTTGGGCGCGTGAGGTCCGCGCTCGAGCCGCGGGGCCTGGGAGACTACAGCGGTGCAGCCGCAGGAGGCGCGGTGCATCAGGCGGGGCGGCAGGCGGACCGTCTCGTGTGGCCGCTCCGGGTCCTTGATCCGGGCCAGCAGCAACCGCACCGCGCGGCGGCCGATCTCCTCGATCGGCTGGGCCATCGTGGTCAGCGGCGGCTCCACCAGGTCCGACCACTCGACGTCGTCGAACCCGGCCAGCGCCAGGTCCGCGCCTGCCCGCAACCCCTGGCGGCGGACCTCATGCAGCACCCCGACCATCATCGAGTCGTTGGCCACCACCAGCGCCGTCGGCCGGTCCGGCAACGCGAGCAGTTTCGCGGTCGCCGCCGCGCCGCCCTCGCGCGAGGAGTGCCCGGACACCACCAGCTCCGGGTTCCACGACAACCCGCCGCGCCCGAGGCCCAGCCGGTAGCCGAGCGTCCGCTCCTCGGACGTGGTCAGCCCGGGCATCCCGCTGACGAACCCGATCCGCCGGTGCCCCAGCGCGGCCAGGTGCTCGGTCAGCGCGGACGTGGACTGGATGTTCTCCGACCCGACCTGGTCCACGTCGGTCCGCATGGTCAGCCGGTCGATCAGCACGGTCGGCAGCCCGAGCGACACCAGCTCGCTGATCACGCGGCCGTCGCCCGCGGCCGGGGTCAGCAGCATGCCCTCGACGCGCCGGGACCGCAACGTCCGGACCGTCTCCTGCTCGGTCTTCACGGTGTCGTGGGTGTCGGCGAGCAGCACCGTGTACCCGGCCGCGGCGGCCTCGCGTTCGATCGCCTGCATCAGCGCCGCGAAGTACGGATTGGCCAGCAGCGAGATCGCGACGCCGATCTGCCGCGTCCCGCCGGTGACCAGCGACCGGGCGATCGCGTCGCCGGTGTAGCCGGTCTCCTCGATGGCGCGCAGCACCGCGGCCTTGGTTTCCGGGGCCACCGCGCGGGTCCCGTTCACCACGTGTGAGACGGTGGTGATCGAGACGCCAGCCAGATCGGCGACGTCCTTCTGGGTGGGCCTGGACGGCATCAGATTTCTCCAACGAGCACGATCGATCCGCAAGCGTTTGCGCAAACGCTTGCCGGAGTAGTGTAAGCCCTCCTACCGTCCCCGTCGGCAAACGATCAGCCTCGATGGGGAGGGCAGCGTGAGACAGCGGAGTCTCCTGTGCCTCGTCACGGCCGGCTTGCTGGCCGTCAGCGGGTGCACCGTCGAACGCCACTGGGGCGGGAGTTCCGCTCCGGCGGGCAGCGGCCAGGCCAAGGTCGGCCTGGTGACGAAGACCGAAACGAACCCGTACTTCGTGGAGCTGCGCAACGCGGCGAGCGCCGCCGCGCAGGCCCAGGGCGCCGAGTTCATGGCGCTGGCCGGACAGTTCGACGGCGACAACGACGGCCAGGTCCGGGCCATCGAGAACATGGTCCAGCAGGGCGTCACGACCATCCTGATCACCCCGAACTCCTCGACCGGCGTGCTCGCCGCCATCGAGCGCGCCCGGCAGGCCGGGGTCATGGTGATCGCGCTGGACACCGCGACCGACCCGGCCGACGCGGTCGACGCCACCTACGCGACGGACAACGTCGCGGCCGGGCGGCAGCAGGGCGCCTACGTCAAGGCCGCGCTCGCTGGCTCCGCCCCGAAGGTGATCATGATCGACGGCACCGCGGGCAGCACGGTGGACACCTACCGGCACAACGGTTTCCTGGAGGGCATCGGCCTGCGGGACGGCGACCCGGCGATCGTCGGCCGGGACAACGCCAACGGCGACCAGTCCATCGCGCAGCAGAAGATGGAGAACCTGCTCCAGCGCAGCACCGACCTCAACGCCGTCTACACGATGAACGAGCCGACCGCGCGCGGCGCGTACGCCGCGCTGCAGGCCCGCGGCCTGCGGATCCTGATGGGCTCCATCGACGGCGGCTGCCAGGGCGTGCAGAACGTGCGCGACGGCCAGTACGCGGCGACGGTCATGCAGTTCCCGCGCAAGATGGCCGAAGAAGGCGTCGCCGCCGCCGTCCGGTACGCGAAGACCGGGGAGAAGCCGAGCGGGTTCATCGACACCGGCTCGGTCGTGATCACCGACCGCCCGATGCCCGGCGTGCCGAGCCAGGACACCACATGGGGCCTGCAGAACTGCTGGGGGACGAAATGACGGCGTCCACTGTGGAGCGGCGCGAGTCGCTCGGTGAGTTCTTCCTGCGCGCCCCGGCGATCGGGCCCGCGCTCGCGCTGGTGGTCGCGGTCGTCGTGTTCTCGTTGTCCACCAGCACGTTCCTGGAGCTGGACAACCTGTCGCTGGTGGTCGAGCAGTCGCTCGTGGTCGGCACGCTCGCGCTCGGCCAGACGCTGATCATCCTGACCGCGGGCATCGACCTGTCGAACGCGGCGGCGATGGTGCTGGCGACGCTGCTGATGGCGAAACTGCTGGTCGGCGGGGTGCCCGGCGGCCTGGCGCTCATCCTCGGCGTGCTGGTCACGGCCGCGCTGGGCCTGGTCACCGGTTCGCTGGTCACCCGGGTGAAGCTACCGCCGTTCATCGTCACGCTCGGCCTGTTCACGATGCTCACCGCGGCGGCCAAGCTGGTCGCAGACGGGCAGGCGGTGCCGATCGCGCCCGGCTCGCTGCTCGCGTGGCTCGGCACCCGCCGCTACCTGTTCGGCGGCATCCCGGTCACCTACGGCATGACGCTCGCGCTGGTCATGTACCTCGTGCTCTGGTACGCGCTGACCAGGACGGCGTGGGGCAAGCACGTCTACGCCGTCGGCAACGCGCCGGAAGCCGCGCGGCTGAGCGGCATCAAGGTCAACCGGACGATCGTGTCGGTGTACCTGGTCGCCGGGCTGATCTTCGGCATCGCCGCGTGGCAGGCGCTGGGCCGGGTGCCCAACGCCGACCCGAACGCCTACCAGCTCGGCAACCTCGACTCGATCACCGCGGTCGTGCTCGGGGGCACGAGCCTGTTCGGCGGACGCGGATCGGTGTTCGGGACGATGATGGGTGCGTTGATCGTGACGGTGCTGCGCTCCGGGCTGACCCAGCTCGGCGTCGACTCGCTCTACCAGGACGTCGCCACCGGTGCGCTGGTGATCGCCGCGGTGGCCGTGGACCGGCTGGCCAGGAGGCAGAAATGACCCCGACACTCTCGGCGCGCGGCCTGGTCAAGCGCTTCGGCCGGGTGACCGCGATCGACGGCGCGGACTTCGACCTCGAACCGGGCGAGGTGCTCGCCGTGGTCGGCGACAACGGCGCGGGCAAGTCGAGCCTGATCAAGGCCCTGTCCGGGGCGCTGGTGCCGGACACGGGCGAGATCTTCGTCGACGGCGAGCCGGTGCACTTCCGGACGCCGCTGGACGCCCGGCGCTGCGGCATCGAGACCGTCTACCAGGACCTGGCGCTCGCGCCGGCGCAGGACATCGCGACCAACATGTTCCTGGGCAGGGAGATCCGCCGCCGTGGCCCGCTCGGGCTGGTCCGCAAGCTGGACACGGCGAAGATGCGCGCCGAGGCCCAGCGGGTGCTCGACGAGCTGGACATCAAGATCAAGTCGATCACGCAGCCCGTCGAGACGCTCTCCGGCGGCCAGCGGCAGGGCGTCGCGGTCGCGCGGGCCGCGGCGTTCGGGACCAAGGCCGTGATCATGGACGAGCCGACCGCCGCGCTCGGGGTCGCCGAGTCGGCGAAGGTGCTGGAGCTGATCGACCGGATCCGGCAGCGCGGCCTGCCGGTCGTGCTGATCAGCCACAACATGCCGCACGTGTTCGAGATCGCGGACCGCATCCACGTGCACCGGCTGGGCAGGCGGGTCGGCGTGGTCTCACCGAAGACGACGAGCATGAACCAGGTCGTCGGGCTGATCACCGGCGCGCTGGCCGTCGGGGCGGACGGTCAGGTCGAGGAGGTCGAGTCGGCGGTGCGGACGGGGTTGTCGGCGTGACCGTCCTGCTCGCGGGGCTGTGCACGGTCGATCTCGTGCAGCGGGTGGCGGAGCTGCCGTCCCCCGGCGAGAAGGTGCAGTCGCTCGGTGTCGAGGTGGCCGCGGGCGGGCCGGCGACCAACGCCGCCGTCACGGTCGCGGCCCTCGGGGAGGAGGCCGTGCTGGTCACGGCGCTGGGCAGGCACCCGCTCGCCGGGCTGGCCCGCGCCGACCTGTCCGCGCACGGCGTGCGGATCGTGGACATCGCCCCCGAGCAGGACGAACCCCCCGCGGTGAGCGCCGTCGCGGTGCGCGACCGCGACGGCGAACGGACCGTAGTCTCGCGCAACGCCGGCGCGAACCCGGGCGCCATGCCGTCCGAACTGCCGGACGGCGTCCGAGCCGTGCTGGTCGACGGGCACCTGCCCCGGCTGGCGCTGGGCGTGGCGCGATGGGCACGGGAGCGCGGCGTTCCGGTCGTGCTGGACGCGGGCAGCTGGAAGCCCGTGCTGGACGAACTGCTGCCGCTGGTCGACATCGCGGCCTGCTCGGCGCAGTTCCGCGCGCCGGGGCCCGGCCTGCTTGAGCGCGGGGTGCCCACTGTGGTCGTGACGAACGGGCCCGGCCCGGTGCGCTGGGAAACGAGCGACGATGCTGGTGAGATCGAGGTGCCGCGGATGCCCGCGGTGGACACACTGGGCGCGGGGGACGTCTGGCACGGCGCACTGGTGTACGGCGTCGGGAGGTTCGGGCTGCCGGAACTGATCCGGTTCGCCAACGAGGTGGCCGCGGAGAAGGTGCGGCACGCGGGGCCACGGACGTGGGTCCCGGAGGTAGGGAAGTTGGGAGTGCGATGACGAGTCCGACGTTCGACGAGCTGCTGACCAGGGCGGAGGGCCTGGTGACGCGCGGGAGACGGTCCATCCTGGGGATCGTGGGCGCGCCCGCGGCGGGCAAGACGACCCTGGCGCGCGGGCTGGCCGACGCGCTCGGCAACCGCGCGGTCGTGGTCGGCATGGACGGGTTCCACCTGGCGCAGGTCGAGCTGCAGCGGCTGGGCCGGACCGACCGCAAGGGCGCGCCGGACACCTTCGACGCCTTCGGGTACGTGAGCCTGCTGCGCCGCATCAAGGAGACCAAGGAGACGGTGTACGCGCCGCTGTTCCGGCGCGAGATCGAGGAGCCGATCGCGGGCGCGGTGTGCGTGCCGCCGGAGGTGCCGCTGGTCATCACCGAGGGCAACTACCTGCTGGTCGACGAGGAGCCGTGGAGCGACGTGCCCGGGCTGCTCGAGGAGGTCTGGTTCCTCAAGCCCGACGAGCAGGAGCGGATCGAGCGGCTGGTCAACCGGCACCGCCGCTACGGCCGCACGCTGGTCGAGGCGAAGGGCCGCGCGCTGGGCAGCGACCAGCGCAACGCGGACCTGATCGAGACCACCGCGAGCCGGGCCGACCTGGTGCTGGAGAACCTGCCGCTGCAGAACTTCGTGATATGACCGGGGTCCTCGTCGTCACCGGCGGCAGCCGGGGCATCGGCGCGGCGGTCGCGACACTGGGCGCCGAGCGCGGGTACGACGTGGTGATCAACTATGCGAGCGACCCGGCGGCGGCCGAGGAGGTCGCCGCCCGGGTTCGCGCCGCCGACCGGAAGGCGCTGGCCGTCCGCGGCGATGTGGCGTCCGAGGAGGACGTGATCGCGTTGTTCGACGCGGCGGCCGGGCTGGGGCCGGTCACGGCGGTGGTGAACAACGCGGCCATCACCGGCAACACGCCGGGGCGGCTGGACTCGCAGGACGTGACGACCGTGCGCCGCGTGCTGGACGTCAACGTGACCGGGGTGTTCCTGTGCTGCCGGGAGGCGGTGCGGCGGATGTCCACTCGGTACGGCGGAGCCGGTGGGGCGGTGGTCAACATTTCGTCCACAGCCGCGCGCACCGGTTCGCCCGGCGAGTGGACGCACTACGCGGCGACGAAGGCGGCGGTCGAGACGCTGACCTGGGGCCTGGCGCAGGAGGTCGCCGGCGAGGGGGTGCGGGTCAACGCCGTGGCGCCCGGCCTGGTGGACACCGGCCTGCACGCGGCGGCCGGGCTGCCCGATCGGGTGGAGCGGCTGGCCCCGGGGATCCCGCTGGCCAGGGCCGGGCGGCCGGAGGAGATCGCCGAGGCGGTCCTGTGGATGCTTTCGCCTGCCGCGTCCTACGCGGTGGGCGCGGTCCTCCCGGTCGGGGGCGGTCGCTGACGCCGTCCACAGCCTGTGGATGAAACTTCGAGTTGTCCACAGGTACACCCGTGGAAACCGGGAACCCGAACGGGACGTTGTCATTCCTGAGGGGGCTCGATCGGGTGAGAAGGGACTGCATGTCGAAGCTGACCGGAGTGCACCACTTGGCCCTCACCGTGACCGACGTCGACCGGAGTGTGCCCTGGTACGAGCGCGTGCTCGACCTGCGGGAGACCGGGCGTCGGGAGGATCCGGAGACCGGCCTGCGGAAGGTGCTGCTCCAGGCCCCCGGCGACGCGTTCTCGGTGGTCCTGCTGCAGCACCCGGACACCGAGCGCGGCCCGTTCGACGAGCGCCGGACCGGGCTGGACCACGTCGCGTTCACCGTGCCGACCTTCGCCGAGCTGAAGCAGTGGGAGCAGCGGCTCGCCGACTACGGGGTCGACTACAGCCCGGCCAAGCAGTCGCGCACGCTGCCTGGCTCCGCGGTCGTCGTGTTCCGCGACCCGGACGGCATCCAGCTGGAGGTGTGGGCAGGCATCGGCTCCTGAGGCCGGCGCTGTTGATCTGCGCGGTCGACCGCGAGAACCTGGTTCCACCACCCGACCGCGGTGGAAGCGCCTGCCCCCGGAGGACCGATGACGGAGCGGATCTTCGACGCACTCGCCGACGCCGCGGCGGACCCGGACGCCGTCGGCTGGCTGGCCGGTGGCCGCGAGATCAGGTTCGCCGAGATGGACCGGCTGTCCGACCGGTTCGCGGCCGGCCTGCTGCGGCACGGGATCCGGCACGGCGACCGGATCGCCGTCCTCGGCCCCACTACGCCGGAATGGCTGGTGGTCTACTTCGCCGCGGCCAAGATCGGCGCGGTCGTGGTGGGCCTGAGCGTGCGCTACCGGGAGAACGAACTCGCCCACATGCTGCGTGATTCCGGAGCGCGCCTGGCGGTCACCGTGCCGTCGCACGACGGGGTCGACTTCCCCGCGCTGCTCGCCGGGCTCGTGGAGACCGTGGTGACCTTCGGCGGTGACGGTCTGACCTTCGAGGACCTCCTGGTCGACGGGCCGACGGCCGGGGCAGAGGTCACCCCCGACGACCCCGTGATGATCATCTACACCTCGGGCACCACCGGCACGCCCAAGGGCGCCGTCCTCACCCACCGCGGCCAGCTCGCGGCGGCTCGCTCGCAGGCCAGGCACATGCGCCTGACCGAGCACGACGTCCTGCCGGTCGCCGTGCCGCTCAACCACGTCAGCGGGATCACCTGTTGCGTCCTGAGCGCGCTCGTCACACGGGCGCGCGCGGTCCTGCTGCCCGCCTTCGACCCCCGCGAGATCGCCGGCCTCTTCGCCACCGCGGGCCTCACCCTGTGGGTCGGGGTGCCCACGATGCATACGCTGCTGCTCAACCGTCCGGAGCTGGACGCGGTGGACACCCCGGCGGTGCGGCTCGTCGTCACCGGCGGCGCGAACGCCGAGCCGGCCCTGCTGGAGCGCCTGCACGCCCGGTTCCCCAACGCCAGGGTGATGAACCTCTACGGGCTGAGCGAGACCGCGGGCGCCGTGCTGATGACGGCGTGGGACGACGACTTCGACACGACCGCGACCACGGTCGGGCACCCGCTGCCGGACGTCGAGATCAGGGTCGCCGGCCCGGCCGGGGCGGACCTGCCTGCCGGGGAGACCGGGGAGCTGCTGGTCCGGTCGCCGTCGCTGACGGCCGGTTACCACGGCCGCCCGCGGGAGACGGCCGAGGCCTTCGCGGACGGCTGGCTGTGCACGGGCGACCTGGCGACCGTGACGGACACCGGCGCGGTGCGGCTGCGCGGGCGGGCCAAGGAGATGTTCGTGCAGGGCGGGTTCAACGTGTACCCGGTCGAGGTCGAGAACGTGCTCACCGCGCACCCGGACGTCGTGCTGGCCGCTGGGATCGGCGTGCCCGACCCGGTGCTCGGCGAGATCGGCCGCTACTACGTGGTGCTCGCGCCAGGGGCCAGCGTGACCGCCGACGACCTGAAGTCGTTCTGCGCGGTGAAGATCGCCGACTACAAGGTGCCGAAGGAGATCGTCGTGCGGGACGGCCTGCCGCTCACCCCCGCGGGGAAGATCCAGAAGAGCAGGCTGCGCGACTAGCCGCATGCTTGGGAAAAGTCCTAGGCCGCCGCGGGGTACTCGTTGTCCGGTTCCTCCTCGACCGGGCGGCGCATCTCCTGCCGGTACCGCACGAAGCCGTAACCTGTGCCGACCACGAAGAACGCGACCGACAGCCACACCAGCACGGTCTTGACCCACGGGATCGCGTCCAGCAGGCCGGCGCCGTAGTAGCCGATCAGCACCAGCGTCGGCACCCAGAACACGCCGCCGATCGTGGTGGCGAGCATGAACCGCCGCGAGTCCATCCGCGCGGCGCCCGCGATGAGCGGCGCCAGCGTGCGGATCCACGGGATCCACCTGGCCGCCACGATCGCGAAGAAGCCCTTGCGGTCGAGGAATTCCCGCGCCCGTTCGAGGTTGTGCCGGTTCAGCACCTTGCCCCCGCGCCGGGCGATGAACCGGACCCCGGTCTGCTGGCCGATGTAGTAGCCGACCTGGTTGCCGATCACCGCGACGACGAGCGCGGCCCCGGACAGCAGCCAGGCGCTCGCGTGCGCCCCGTGCGAGGCGAGCACGACCCCGGCCGCGAACAGCAGCGAGTCACCTGGCAGGAACAGCCCGATGATGAGCGCGCACTCGATGAACACGAAGCTGAGCACGATGACCCAGACCAGCAGCGGGCCGGCCGTGTTCAACCAGCCGACGCCGACGGCTTCGGACGCGGCGAAGTCGAAAGTCACCCGGAAAGCGTACGTGCCGCACGCAACCAACGGTCAGCCGATCGGCGAAAACAGATGACCGTTACGGAACGCGGTCGCACACCGAACAGCGTGTGCGACCGCGCGTCCGCTCACATTTGCGGCAGTGACTCGCCCTGAACAGCCTCGATGTCGAGTTCGATCTTGATGTTCGACCCGATCGCGGCGACCCCGGCGCGCACCATCGCGTTGTAATTGATCGCGAAATCGTTCCGGTGCAGTTGCGTTTCCGCGTGGAACGCGACCCGCACCCCGCCCCACGGGTCGGGCCCGTACCCGCCGTAGGTCAGGTCCAGCTCGATCGGCTTGCGCTCGCCGTGCAGGGTCAGCTCCCCGGCCAGCGTCCAGGTGTCGGCGCCGCGCTGCCGCATCCCGGTGCTGACGAACCCGATCACCGGGTAGGACTCGACGTCCAGGAACTCCGGCGACCGCAGGTGGTCGTCGCGCATCTTGATGCCGGTGTCGATGCTCGCGGCCTTGATCTCCGCCTCGACCCGCGACTGCTCGGCCGGGCGGCCGATCTCGATGCGGCCGCTGATGTCGGAGAACCGCGCCTTGATGCTGGCGATGCCCAGGTGCCGCGCGGTCGCCACGGCGCTGGAGTGCACCGGGTCGATCGTCCACGGCCCGGCGGGCGGCAGCTCGACGGCGCCCGCCACCGGGGTCACCACCAGGTCGCCGAGCGAGCCCGACCCGTCTGATCCGATCTGCGCGGTCCGCGCCACCGGGGCGTACCCGGCGGCGGTGAGGACCGCGGTGTAGACGCCCACGGGCAGCGGTGGCGTGACCACCGCTCCCGTGGCGTCGGCGACGGCGCGGGCGACCTGCTGGCCGCTCATGTCCGTCACGGTCAGCACCGCGTTCGCCACCGCCCAGCCCTCGGCCGTGCGGATCTGCGCGCGCAATCCGCTCATGAATGCTCCACCCCGTTGTTCGCCGGGTCGCCGAGCTGGTCGAGGACCTGCTCGTAACCCAGCCGGACGTCGTGCTGGATGTCGCCGCCACCGGGCAGGTTGACCTGGCTCGTCGCGGGTGGGTACCCGCTGGCGACCACGGTGTAGTCGCCCTCCGGCAGGTCGCTGACGACGTACTCGCCGTTCACGTCGGTCCGCGCGACCGCGGCGACGTTGCCGTCGGCGTCGAGGACCGTGATCCGCGCGTCCGGCACCGGGCGGCCGCCGTCGGTGCGGGCGGTCCCGGCCAGCAGCACGGCGGGCGCGATCTCCACGTCCTGCTGCAGCACGCCGCTCTCCGGCACGGTGATCAGCGACGCCACCGGACGCATCCGGTCGGCGCTGGCGACCAGCGTGTAGGTGCCGGAGCCGACGCCGCGGAAGACGTAGCCGCCCTGGGCGTCGCTGATCGCGGCCCCGGTGACCTCACCGCGCGAGTCGGTCAGCGTCACGGTGGCGCCGGCCAGCGGCGCACCCTTGCCGGCCACCCGGACCACACCGCTCAGCTCGCCCGACCCGATGAGCGTCAGGTCGAGCCGCGCGGGACCGTCCGCGACGACCACGCTGGCCGCCTGCGGCTGGTGCCCGGCCGCCGACACGATCAGCACGTACGTGCCGTTGCCCGGCGCGGCGATGCGGTACCCGCCGTCGCCGCCCGCGGTCGCCCGCGAGACCTGCCGGCCGCGCTGGTCGATCAGGGTCAGCGCGGCGCCGCCGACGGACGTGCCGTCCTGGCGCCGGATGGTGCCGGTGACCGGCTGCCCGCCGGTGCCGAGGGCCTGGTCCGCCCCGGCGCTCGCGACCGCGTTCGTGATCGGCGCGGTCTGGGCCGCGAGCTGGTACTCACCGTGTCCGTTGTCGCTCAACGCATGCCTCCCACCAACTAGCGCGGGTTCGCGGTCCGCCTCGAACGCGGCGTCCGCGTCCGCCCAGGTGTCCGCTTCCGCCTCCGCCTCGTCGTCCGGCAGCAGCGCCTCGCCGCCCTCGACCGGCGGCGCGGGCGTGGCCGGGCCACCGGCCAGCGGGATCTCCCTCATGAACGCCAGCACGATCGCGGCGAGCAGGGCGACCCCGGCGGCGACGTAGAAGACGCCGTGCATCGAGTTGGTGAACCCGGTCAGGATCGGGACCTTCACCGCGTCCGGCAGGTTGTGCAGGCCGCTGGTGTCCGCCTGCAGCGCGCTCAGCTGGTTCTGGTCGAAGCCCGCGGGCAGGTTGCCGCCGAAGGCGTCGGCGATCTTGCCCGGCAGCAGGTTGAACAGGATGGTCAGGAAGACCGCGACACCCAGGGTGCCGCCCATCTGCCGGAAGAATGTCGCCGACGCGGTCGACACGCCCATGTCGCGGCGGGGGCCCGCGTTCTGCGCGGCGATGATCAGCGTCTGCATGCAGCCACCGAGACCGAAGCCGATCAGCAGCGCGACGACCAGCGGCTGCCACAGCGGGCTGTCGTAGTGCACCTGCGCGTACAGCAGCGCGCCCGCGGCGATCAGGACCGTGCCGACCACCGGCAGGATCTTGTAGCGGCCGGTCTTGGCGGTGATGCGGCCGGAGATCTGCGAACCGGTCATGATGCCCAGCACCAGCGGCAGCATCAGCAGACCCGCCTCGGTCGGCGTGTAGCCACGGACGACCTGGAAGTACAGCGGGATCATGCTCAGCGCGCCGAACATGCCGAGGCCGACGAGCGTGCCGCCGCCGATCGCGACGCTGAACGTCGAGTTGCGGAACAGCCGCAGCGGGATCAGCGCCTCGTCCTTCATCACGTACTCGACGAAGAGGAACAGCACGACGCCGAACGCCGCGACCGCGTAGCAGATGACCGACGTGGTCGAGCCCCAGCCCCAGGTGCGGCCCTGCTCGGCGACCAGCAGCAGCGGCACCACGGCGATGGCCAGCGAGATGGCGCCGAACCAGTCGATGCGGTGGTCCTGCCGCTGGTGCGGCACGTTCAGCACCTTGGCGACGACCGCCAGTGCCAGGACGCCGATCGGGACGTTGATCAGGAAGATCCAGCGCCACCCGTCGAAGCCGGCCAGGCTGTCGAAGCCGGAGAACAGGCCACCCAGCACCGGACCGAGCACGGTCGCGCTGCCGAAGACCATCATGAAGTAGCCCTGGTACTTGACCCGCTCGCGGGCGGGAACCACGTCACCGATGATCGTCATGGCCAGCGACATCAGACCGCCGGCGCCCAGGCCCTGGAACGCCCGGAACGCGGCCAGCTCGTACATCGAGGTGGCGAACGTGCAAGCGGCCGAGCCGATCACGAACAACGCGATCGCGGTCAGGTAGAACGGCTTGCGGCCGTAGATGTCGGACAGCTTGCCGTACAGCGGTGTCGCGATGGTCGCGGTGATCAGGTACGCCGTGGTCGCCCACGCCTGCTCGTCGAAGCCGTGCAGGTCGTTGGCGATCTTGACGATCGCGACGCTGACGATGTTCTGGTCCAGCGCCGCCAGGAACATCCCCAGCAGAAGTCCACTGAGGATGGTCAGGATCTGTTTGTGCGTCAGGCGCGGACCCTCGTCCGCGATGGCGCCCGCGACAGGCGCCGGTTGTTCTCTTGTGGAGCGTGTCATGCGCTTTCCCCCTTGCTGCGCGCCGAGACCTGGTCGGCGAGTTGTGGAGCGTGAGCTTCGATCCCCGTGTTGAGCCGGTCGAGGAGCTTGTTCAGGACGCGGCGCTCCTCCTCCGGCCACTCGGCGAGCACCTCGGCCAGCCACCGGTTGCGTTGCCTGCGGTTCTCCTCGAACACGCGCAGCCCCTCGCTGGTCGGCGCGAGCAGGCAGGCCCGTCCGTCCTCGGGGTCGGCGAGGCGCTCGACCAGGCCGTGCTGCACCAGCGAACTGCTCTGCCTGCTGATCGTCGAGATCTCGGCGTGCAGCGCCTCGGCGAGCCTGCTCGTGCGCTGCGGCCCGTCGTGGACGAGCTGGAACAGGATCGCGTAGGCGGCGCGTTCGATCCCGTCCGGTCCGAGCTTCGCGACCTGCGACTTCGCCTTGGTGAGGAGCCGCATGAACCGGACGAGCTGCACGCCGAGCTCGTCGGCGATGTCGAGCTCGGTGTCCGTGAAGGCCGCTTCCTCTACGGGAGATGGCATGGCCGATCACTCTCTTCGTACGGGATGTCTTATTTGACCGAAGCAACTAGTTGCTCACGTCAAGGATGCACCCGCGATAGTTGGTTGCGCCACTCAAATAACCCGCCTGTGGCCGATGACACTTTAGTTATCACAGGCAAGTGATTTCCGGGCGACCACTGCGGAAAAATTTTTCCGCACTGCGGACGTGATGGGCATTACCATAGATGCATGAGCACCGACGCTTTGCTGACGAAACTGCGCGCCGAGCTGGGTAAGGACGCTGTTCTGACCGATGCGGACGTCACCGGGAGCTACTCCCGCGACATGATGCCGCTGGCCCCGTCGGGCCGGCCGTTGGCGGTGGTGCTGCCCTCGGACGTCGAAGGCGTGCAGGCGGTGGTCCGCGCGTGCGCCGAGGCGAAGGTGCCGATCGTCCCGCGCGGCGCGGGCAGCGGGTTGTCGGGCGCCGCGAACGCCATCGACGGGTGCGTCGTGCTCGTGATGACCAAGCTGGACCAGATCGTCGAGATCGACGCGGGCAACCGGCTCGCCGTCGTGCAGCCGGGCGTGGTCAACCTCGACTTCCGCAACGCCGTGGAGAAGCACGGGCTGTTCTACCCGCCGGACCCGTCCAGCTACGACTGGTGCACGATCGGCGGCAACCTGTCCACCAACGCGGGCGGGCTGTGCTGCGTGAAGTACGGCGTGACCACCGACTCGGTGCTGGGACTGGAGGTCGTGCTCGCCGACGGGTCGCTGCTGAAGACCGGCCGCCGCACCGTGAAGGGCGTGGCGGGCTACGACCTGGCGCGGCTGTTCGTCGGCAGCGAGGGCACGCTCGGGGTGATCACGCAGGCCACGGTCGCGCTGAAGCCGCTGCCGCAGGCGCCGGGCACGCTCGTGGCCGGGTTCGACACGACGGAGGCGGCCGGCACCGCGGTGGCGCGGACCGTACGCGAGGGCCTGGTGCCGTCGTTGATGGAGATCATGGACGCCAGCTCGATCAAGGCGGCCGAGACGTACCTCAGGACCGACCTCGGCGCCGGTTCCGACTGCCAGGCGCTGCTGCTGTGCCAGTCCGACGCGGGCGGCGAGGTGGCGCGGCGCGAGCTGGCCGCGCTGGAGCAGATTTGCAACGACTGCGGCGCGACGATGACGTACGCGACGGACGACCTCGAAGAGGGCCGGATGCTGATGCAGGCGCGGCGGGTGGTGCTGACCGCGCTGGAGCAGTACGGCGTGTGGCTGACCGACGACGTGTCCGTGCCGCGGACACGGATCGCCGAGCTGATCGCAGGCTGCCAGCGGATCAGCGAAGAGGTCGGGCTGCGCATCGCCGTGGTCGGGCACGCCGGCGACGGCAACATGCACCCGACCATCGTCTACCAGCCGGACGACGAGGACGAGTTCGCCAGGGCGCGGCGCGCGTTCGACGAGATCCTCGACATGGGGCTGAAGCTGGGCGGCACGGTGACCGGCGAGCACGGCGTCGGCAAGATCAAAAAGGAGTGGCTGGAGCGCGAGATCGGCCCGGTGGGCATGCGCGTGCACCGGCAGATCAAGCAGGCGCTGGACCCGGAGAACCTGTTCAACCCGGGCTCGATGTTCTCGATGACCTGAGACGCTGCCAATCGCTACTCGCCACCGGCAAGCTGCGGCCGGCCACCCTGACCGGGCCGGTCAGGACCGACCACGAAGCGGGCGACCTGGTTCGTCGTCTCCGGGACGACGAACGGTACTGATGATCTACCTCGACACGGCTGCCCTGGTGAAGTTGATCCGGCGGGAGCCGGAAAGCGATGCGCTGACGGATTGGCTGGACGCCCAGGACGAGCCGACGCTGGTCTCCTCCGCGCTCGCCGAAGTCGAGCTGCCCAGGGCGTTGCTGCGGACCGAGCCGGAACTCGTCACCCGCGTGCCGGCCGTCCTGGAGCGGATCGCGCGTTACGAGATCGACGAACTGGTCCGCGCCACCGCGGCGAGCTACCGGTCGCCCGATCTGCGCTCGTTCGACGCCATCCACCTGGCGACGGCGCAGGCGATCTTCGAAAGGCACCTGACCTCGTTCGTCACCTATGACAAGCGCTTGCTCGGATGTGCCCGGTCGATGGGACTACCGGCCATCGCGCCGGGAGCCGCCTGAGACGCGAAAAGGCCGCCGCACCTGTGCTGGTGCGGCGGCCTTCGTGCGTCTGCGTCAGCGCTCGATGCGCGGGATCCGCTGCGTGACCTCGGCGTCGGACTCGGCGGGGGTCTCGGCGGCGGCCAGCTTCTTCTCGCGGCGGGCCTTCGCCCACTCGATGATGATCGGCACCACCGAGACCAGCACGATCAGGATGAAGATGGCCTCGATGTTGTTCTTGATGAACGAGATGTTGCCGAGCAGATGCCCCAGCGCCGTGATGCCACCGGCCCACAGGATGCCGCCGATCACCGTGTAGGTGAAGTACTTCTTCGGGTCCATGCGGCCGATGCCCGCGATCCAGGTGATGAACGTCCGGACGAACGGCACGAACCGCGCCAGCACGACCGCCTTCGGGCCGTGCTTCTCCAGGAAGGCGTGCGTCTTGTCGACGTACTCCTGTTTGAAGAACCTCGAATCCGGGCGCCGGAACAGCGCCGGGCCCGCCTTCCAGCCGATCGCGTAGCCGAGGACGTTGCCAAGCAGCGCCGCGACCGTCACCAGGGTGCAGACCAGCCACAGCGGCGCGTGGATCGACCCCTGCGCGACGAACAGCCCCGCGGTGAACAGTAGCGAGTCACCGGGGAGCACGGGGAAGACGCTGCTCTCGATGAAGATGATCAGGCACAGCCCGAGGATCACGTACGCGCCGAACTCGGTCAGCAGGTACTCCGGGTTGAACCACTTCGGCATGAGAGCGAGCGTGGTCGCGGTCTCGGCGAGAATCACAGCACAAAACGGTACAGGGTGACCCTGTGTGCAGTATGTGGGCTCACAGGAGAGTGATGAGACCGATGACTGCGCCGGTCGCGAGACCGAGGAGCGCGGCAAGGCCGAGGACCCAGTAGACGGGCAGGTGGCGGACCGGGGGAACGTTCCGGCGCGGCGCCCGCGTGGCGGTCCGGTCGGCGGGGTTTTCCAGGGCGGCGCGCTCGCGTTCCAGCGAGCTGGCGTCCGCGCCGGACAGCAGGCCGAACTGCGGCCACCCGCCCGACGGCGGGCCGGGGTGCGGCGCGCTGCGGGCCTGCGCCTGCAGCGCCTCGGCCAGCAGCCGTTCCGGGTCCTTCGGCTCGCTCACCCCGCACAGCGTAATCAACCGTGGCTGGCCGCTGAAGCCGGAACTCACACCCGCGAACGCAGAACTCGCGCCTGGGAACGTGGGACTCGCGGGCCCAGCGCGAGTCCCACGTTCAGACGCGCGAGTTCCGCACTCGAGCGCGCGAGTTCCGCGTTCGGTTGGGCAGGATGTGGGGATGCGTGAGCTGATCTACGTCTCGGCGTCGAAGCCGCGGCAGCTCGTCCCCGACCTGCCTGCGCGGAGCGGCGCCCTGCGGGACGTGGAGGCCGAGGTGACCACCCCGGTCGGCGGTGTCAAGGTCGGCAAGGCGGGTCCTGCAGTGGCTGGACCGGGAGTTCCAGCCGCGTTTCACGGCCGCCTGGGTCGCCGGCTACGCGCGCGCGAATCCCCACGGGCACGGTGCTGGCCGCGACGCCGCTCTACGTGGAGCACGTCGAGCCGCCGGTGTGATCAGGCGATCCAGGCGCCCTGCCGCAGCACCCGTTGTGGCCGGAGGTCGGCGTCCAGCACCACCAGGTCGGCGGCGAGCCCGGCGCGCAGCGACCCGAGCCGGTCGGCGAGGCCCAGCAGTTCGGCCGGGCGTCCCGAGGTCGCGCGGACCGCGTCGGGGATGGTCAGGCCGGCGCCCTTGACCAGGTTGCGGAACGCGGCGTCCATGGTCAGCGTGCTGCCGGCGAGCGAACCGGTGTCGGCGAGCGTCGCCACGCCGTCCCGGACGTCGACCTCCAGACGACCCAGGTGGTAGCGGCCGTCGGCGGCGTCGGTGGCCGACATGGCGTCCGTGATGAGGATCGTGCGGCCGCGGCCGGCGTAGCGGGCGGCCATCCGCAGCACCGTCGGGTGCACGTGGACCAGGTCGCAGATCAGCTCGACGGTGACGCGCTCGTCGTCGAGCAGGACGCCGATCGGGCCGGGCTCGCGGTGGTGCAGCGGGCGCATGCCGTTGAACAGGTGCGTCGCGACGGTCGCGCCGGCGTCGATGGCCGGGCGGATCTGCTCCTCGGTGCCGTCGGTGTGCCCGATCGCGGCGATCACGCCGGACTCGGCCAGCTGGCGGACCGCGCGGACACCGCCGGTCAGCTCCGGCGCCAGGGTCACCATCCGGACCGCGCCGCGGCCCGCCCGCAGCAGGGCGTCGACGGTCGCCGTGTCGGGTTCGCGCAGCACCGCGGGGTCGTGGGCGCCGCAGCGGGCGGAGGCGATGAACGGGCCTTCCAGGTGGATGCCGGCCAGCTCGCCGTCCTCGACGAGTTCCCGCAGCACGGCCATCTGGTCCACCAGCGTGCGCACCGGATCGGACACCAGGCTCGCCAGCATCGTGGTGGTGCCGTGCCTGCGGTGGGCCTTGATCGCGGTGACGATCTCCTTCGCGTCGCCGCTGGAGAACGACCCGCCCCCGCCGCCGTGGCAATGCGCGTCGACGAACCCGGGCACCACGTAGCACCCGCCGACGTCCACCTGCTCGCCCGGCGGTGGCGTCCCGGTGCCGATGCCCGCGATCGCCCCGCCGGACACCGCGAGCCACCCGTCGTCCACCAGTCCCTCGGGGAGGGCAAGCCTGCCACCCGTCAGCACGAAACCCGTCACAGGCTCCAGCATATTGGTCTAAACCAGCTTAGGCACTCATGGCCTTCTGGAGAGCCTCCAGGGCCCGGCTCGCCGTGGACTTCACGGTGCCCTTCGAAATGCCCGCGACCTCGGAGATCTCCGCTTCGGAGAGCCCGCCGTAGTAGCGCAGGACGAGCACCTCGCGTTGCCGCGGGGGCAGCTTCGACAGCGCGTTCACCACCGACTGGTGTTCGCTGGACAGCATCGCGAGGCTCTCCGCGGACCGGGCGTTGACCACGTGCGGCGGCACGTACTCGCGGGCCGTCTTGCGGCGGCGCAGCACGCTGCGTGAGCCGTTGACCACCGCGGTGCGCAGGTAGGCGACCGCGGAGGCGGCGTCGCGCAGCTTGCCCCAGTTCCGATAGAGCCCGGTGAACGCCTCCTGCACGACGTCCTCGGCCGTGGCCGGTTCGTCGACGAGCAGGATCGCGAGGCGGACCAGGCGCATCCGGTGGATCTTGTACAGATCCTCCAGGGTCAGCGGACCCGCAGGCTGGGCCGGCGCGACCCCGTCCATGGTGCGCAAGTGCCCGAGCGTGCGTTCGACGCTGCGCTCCGCGCTGCCGTCCGGCATGTACTCCCGCCTGTCCTCGGCCCGACCGTTGTCCACGTGCTGTACACGCGGGAACCAGCGTATCGGTTGATTCACTTCACCCGGTAGCGTGCGGAGCAGGTACGCAGACGGAGGTGCGCATGGCCTGGTTCCTGGTGCAGACGGTTTACGACCAGGGGAAGTACGGGGAGGTCCGGCCCCGGCACCGCGAGTACCTCGCCAAGCTCGCCGCGGAGGGCACGGTCGCGGTGGCAGGCCCGTTCGCCGACGACTCGGGTGGCGCGTTCCTGATCCAGGCCGAGGACGCCGACGCACTCCAGGCCGTCCTCGACGCCGATCCATACGTCGTCGAAGGCGCCCTGGAGAGCTTCACGGTGCGTGAGTTCAAGCCGACGCTGGGCGCCTGGATTCAGTAGACGCCGCCGAGCTTGGTGTGGTCCCAGCTGACGACCTTCGTCGGCGTGAACACCAGCCCGACACGCTTGGCCGCCTGGGCGGCGACCACCTCGGCGGCGAGTGAGCCGCCGCCGTAGCGCTCCGCCATGGCCGAGCCGATCTCCGCGACGGACGGGGTGTCCTCGACGATCTCGACGTCGGCCTCGAACTGGACGCCGCGCAGCTTGTCGTAGGTGTCGCCGGTCTCGACGAGCACGGTGGCCTGCGGCAGCCGCCGCAGGTTGGCGACCTTCTGCGATTTGCGGTAGGTCCAGGTCGCGACCCCGTCGCCGCGGGGCACATACCAGAGCGGCGCGAGGTGCGGGCGTCCGTTGGGGTTGATCGTGGCGACGTTGATGACCTTTTGCTCGGCGAGGAACGCGAGGACCTCGCCGGGGGTCATCTTGATCAGGTCACGGCGGGACATGGGGGCCTCCTCAGTGGATCGCTGCCCGTCCACCATGCCCGGTGATGGCGGCTTCGCGTGCGCCGCGTGCCTTGATGTCCTCCAGCGCGGCCTTGTCCGCGGCGGGGACGCGGGTGCGCGCCCCGAGCTCGACGATCGGGGGGAGGAACGAGCGGAAGGCCTTGAGCACGCCGACCCACTTGGGCACGTGGATGACGCGGGCGCGCTTGAGGACGCCCGCCTCGATGTGGTCGAGGGCGACGTTGAGTGGGTAGGTCTTCCCGATCAGGCCGGGCATGCCCGCCCGGAGCTTGCCGAAGACCGGGTGGGCGTCGGCGCTGTCGACCAGATCGGTCTTGATCCAGGTCGGGTGGGCGACGCCGACCTTGACGCCCAGGTGGGCGACCTCGGCGCGGAGGCTGTTGCAGAACGCTTCGACGCCGGCCTTCGCGGCGGAGTAGTTGGCCATCCCAGGGGCGTGGGTGATCGCCGCGAGGGAGGAGATCGCCAACAGGTACCCGCGGCGCTCGATGACGTGGGGCAGCGTGACGCGGAAGGTGCGCCACACGCCGAGCAGGTCGACCTCGATGACCTTTTCGAATGCCGCGGGGTCGACGGAGCGGACGAAGCCCGTGGTGGCGATGCCCGCGTTGGCGATGACGATGTCGATGCCGCCGAAGTGCTCGACCACGCCCGCGGTGGCCTTTTCGAGGGCGGCCCAGTCGGTCACGTCGGCTTCCCAGGCTTTCGCGGAGTCCCCGATGCGTTCCGCGACCTTGCGCTGTTCGTCGGCTTCGAGCCCGACGAGGGCAACCTTGGCCCCCCGAGCCGCGAGACGCTCCGCGAGCCCGGCGCCAATGCCGCGCGCAGCTCCGGTGATGAGCACGACCTTGCCTTTTACGTTCGCCATGGAGGGACCATATACCAACCTACCGGGAGTAAGCTACTCCTCAGTAGGGTGTTCTTGGCTGCGGTTGGGCTCGGTTGGGGCTGGGGCTGGGGCTGGGGTTGGCGCTGGCGCCGGGTTGGGGGTGGCGCTGGTTGGGGGCGGCGCCGGGTTGGGGGTGGCACTGGTTGGGGTGGGCTTGGCTGCGGTTGGGCTGGGTTGGGTTGGCGCTGGGGCTGGGGTTGGCGCTGGGTTGAGTTTCGGGGTGCCGCGCGAGTGGGTGTTTCGTCGCCGTGTCGGTGGGCACCTGGTGGCCGCACCAAAGGGCGCGCCGTGAACCCGCCGATGGACCCCTCACGCTGCTACGGCGAGACCACTCGTAGAACCGCGAGTAGGCCGACTCGCGGCAGCACCGGTGGACACTCCGCAGCCGCACGAGTGGGCACCTCGCAGCCGCACCACCGGACACCTCGTGCACGCGGGCGCAAGTGGACATCTCGTGGCCGCACGAGTGCGCACCTCGTGCACCCGCCGAAGGGCACCTCATGACCACGCGAGTGGGCAGCTCGCAGCCACGCAGTGGACACCTCATGCCCGCAGGCACCAGGGGACACCTCGTAGCCGCACGACCGGGCACCTCGCGGACCCGCCGAAGCGGACCTCATGACCGCGCGAGTAGGGCAGCTCGTAGCCACGCCAGTGGGCACCTCGCCCCCGCACCACTGGACACCTCGTGCACGCGGGCACCTCGTAGCCGCATGACCGGGCACCTCGCGGACCCGCCGGTGGGCACCTCGTGACCACGCGAGTGGGCAGCTCGCTCACCCGGCCACCAGTGGGCATCTCGTCATGACACGAGCGGGCACCTCGTAGCCGCACGACTGGACACTCGCCCGATGCGCGAGTGGGCACCTCGTGGCCATGCGAATGGGCCACTCGCCCCGCGCGCGAAGGCCACCCGCGGCGCGCCCAGACTGCATCAACCGAACCGAGAGCCACCGCGAGCCCAGTCCAACCCAACCGAGCCAACCCAACCGAGCCAGCCCACCGCCTGCCCGACCAAGCCCGACCGAGCCAACCCCGCCCAGCCGAGCCGCCCACACCGCCATTCCAGCCAAGCCCAAACCAACGCAGCCAAATCCGCCAGCCCACACAAGCCCGACTGAGGTAACCCAGCCCAGCCGAATCGGCCACCATCGCCAGCCCAGCCCAGCCGAATCGGCCACCATCGCCAGCCCAGCCCAGCCGACCGAGCCAACCCCAACCGAACCGGCCACCACCACCAACCGAACCGACCGAACCGGCCCACCGCCGGCCCAACCGAGCCAGTCACCTACTGCGCAGCGTCATCCAGAACCGCCAGCTCGTCCGCCCCCAGCCGCAACTCCACCGAGGCCAGCAAATCTGCCAACTGCTCCACGTTCCGGGCACTGGCGATGGGCGCCACAACAGTGGACTGCGCGGCCAGCCAAGCCAGCGCCACCGCGGCCGGGGAAGTCCCGTGCGCGGCCGAGATCTCGTCGAGCGCCTCCAGCACCCGCTCGCCCCGGTGGTCCAGGTACGCCACCGCCCCCTCGGCGCGTGGGCTACCGCTCGCCTCGCGGCTGCGGTATTTGCCGGTCAGGAAGCCGCGCGCCAGGCCGAAGTAGGGCAGCGTCGCCAGGCCCTTCTGGGCCACCAGCGGCGCCAGCTCCTGTTCGTACCCGCGCTCCACCAGGTTGTAGTGCGGCTGCACCGCGACATACCGCGCGAACCCCTCGCGGTCCGAAATGGACAGTGCCTCGGCCAGGCGCGCGGCACTGTAGTTCGACGCCCCCAGGTACCGCACCTTCCCGGCCCGCACCAGCGCGTCGAACGCGCTCAGCGTCTCCTCCAGCGGCACATCCGCCACATCGCGGTGGGCGTAGTACAGGTCCAGATAATCAGTCTGCAACCGGCGCAGCGAATCCTCCGCCGCCTCGCGGATGTTCTTCGCTCACCCCCGGCCGCGCCGCCCAGCTGCCCACCTTCGTCGCGATCACCACGTCATCCCGGCGGCCGCGGCGCTTCAGCCACCTGCCGATGATCGTCTCCGACTCGCCGCCCGAATTGCCCGGGATGCGGGCCATGTACGAGTCCGCCGTGTCGATGAAGTTGCCACCGGCTGCCGCATACGCGTCCAGCACTGCGAAGGACTGCGCCTCGTCGGCCGTCCAGCCGAACACGTTGCCCCCGAGGTTCAGCGGGAACACCCCGAGATCACCGATTTTCGCCATGATCCGAACGTAGCGGAATGCCGGCACCCCTCGCCGTAGTTGGGACGGTCATGGCTATCGAACTCGGCAAGATCGGTATCTGGCGCGGCTGGCACCAGCTGAACGCGGACCTGGCGCGCGAAGCCGATCGCCTCGGCTTCGGCGCGATCTGGATCGGCGGCTCCCCCGACGGGCAACTGACCATCGTCGACGAGCTGCTGGACGCGACCGAGAACATCAAGGTCGCCACGGGCATCGTCAACATGTGGAAGGACGACGCGGCCACGGTCGGCGCGTCCTGGCACCGCATCGAGGCCAAGCACCCCGGCCGCTTCCTGCTCGGCGTCGGCATCGGCCACCCGGAGGCGACGCAGGAGTACCAGAAGCCCTACGACAAGATCGTCGACTACCTCGACGGCCTGGACGAGGCCGGCGTGCCGGTCGCCGCCCGGGCGCTGGCCGCGCTCGGCCCGAAGGTCCTCAAGCTCTCCGCCGAGCGCACCGCGGGCGCGCACCCGTACCTGACCACGCCGGAGCACACCAGGGAGGCCCGCCGCGTTCTCGGCGACGGCGTGCTGCTCGCCCCCGAGCAGAAGATCGTTTTCGAGACCGACCCGGAGAAGGCCCGCGCCGTCGCCCGCCCGACCATCGAGAACCCCTACCTCCACCTCGTCAACTACCGCAGCAACCTGCTCCGCCACGGCTGGACCGAGGCCGACCTCGACAACGGCGGCAGCGACGCGCTGATCGACGCACTCGCCCTGCACGGCGACATCGCCTCGATCGCCGCCGGCATCACCGCCCACCTCGACGCCGGCGCCGACCACGTCTGCGTCCAGGTCCTCGGCGACGACCCGCTGCCCGGCTACCGCGCCATCAGCGAAGCCCTGCTGTCCTGACCCGCCCCAGACCGCCGAAGCCGTTCCGCCCGCACCAGGGCGGAGCGGCTTTTCTCACTTGATCGTTCCCGACCTGCGCGGCAGAGAGCCAGCACACTGTCCTCCCACCGCCGACCTCGTACGATTCGGGCAAGGAAGGCGAACCACAGCTAGGAGGACCAACGATGCCCATCGCCACCCCCGAGGTCTACGCGGAGATGCTGGACCGGGCCAAGGCGGGCGAGTTCGCGTACCCGGCGATCAACGTGACCTCGTCGGAGACCCTCAACGCCGCCCTGCGCGGGTTCGCCGACGCGGAGAGCGACGGGATCATCCAGATCTCGACCGGTGGCGCCGAGTTCGCCTCTGGCACCCGGGTCAAGGACATGGTGACCGGCGCGACCGCGCTCGCCGAGTTCGCGCACGTCGTCGCCGAGAAGTACCCGGTCAACATCGCCCTGCACACCGACCACTGCCCCAAGGACAAGCTGGACGGCTTCGTCCGCCCGCTGATCGCCCTGTCCCAGGAGCGCGTGAACAAGGGCCAGAACCCGCTGTTCCAGTCGCACATGTGGGACGGCTCGGCCATCGACCTGGACGAGAACCTGGAGATCGCCACCGAGCTGCTCGCCAAGGCGGCCGCCGCGAAGATCATCCTCGAGGTGGAGATCGGCGTCGTCGGCGGTGAAGAGGACGGCGTCTCGAACGACATCAACGAGAAGCTGTACACCGCCGAGGGCGACTTCGTGAAGACCGTCGATGCGCTGGGCACCGGCGAGAAGGGCCGCTACCTGCTCGCCGCCACCTTCGGCAACGTGCACGGCGCCTACAAGCCCGGCGCGGTCAAGCTGCGCCCGGAGGTGCTCAAGCGCGGCCAGCAGGTCGCGGCCGAGAAGCTGGGCCTCGCCGAGGGCAGCAAGCCGTTCGAGCTCGTCTTCCACGGCGGCTCCGGCTCGCTGCTGTCCGAGATCCACGAGGCGGTGTCCTACGGCGTGGTGAAGATGAACATCGACACCGACACCCAGTACGCCTTCTCCCGCCCGATCGCCGACCACTTCTTCAAGAACTACGACGGCGTCCTGAAGATCGACGGCGAGGTCGGCAACAAGAAGACCTACGACCCGCGCAGCTACCTCAAGCAGGCCGAGGCCGCGATGGCCAAGCGCATCGTCGAGGCCGCCGAGCACCTCAAGTCGGCGGGCCAGAAGCTCAGCTGACCGCGACCTCCCGGTGGGTCCTCACGCGGGTGAGGGCCCACCAGAGGACCGGCAGGCCGGCCAGCACCACGAGGGCAGGCCAGTAGGCGAACGGCGGCGCGGACTCGGTGTGCGCGTCGCCGAGCAGCCACGGCCGCAGCTGCGCCTGCAGCCACAGCGCGCCGTACCCGAACGCGGTCACCAGCAGCCCGCCGACCAGCGGCGTCAGCACCCGGTGCGCCCGCCCGATCCGGAACGCCGCGTCCACCGCGAGCCCGACGGCGAGCAGGTAGAACGGGATCGCCGACGCCGGGAAGGTGCCCACGACCAGCAGCGGCCAGATGATCGCGCGGTAGGCCACGTACGCGGCGGCCACCGCGGTCGCCGCCCACCCGCGGCCGATCGTGTGCCGCGCCAGCGCGAGCACCAGCGCGGAGACCCCGATGCCCCACAGCGGGTAGACCCAGTCGGCGATCGGCATCGCGAAGTGCAGCACCGCGACCCGGTCGACCGGGTGCCCGATCTGCTCGGCGGCGAAGCTCAGCAGCGACGGCTCGGCCTCCGGCGCCCCGCGCTCCCAGGCCCGCAGGCTGATGATGCCGTACTCCTGCTGCCCGTTCGGGAAGAACGTGTTCTCCAGGAAGAACACCCACAACCCGGTCAGCACCAGCGTGCGGAACCGGCCCGGCGGCGCGGACTTCAGCCAGCCGTCGATGACACCGGCGAGCATCACCCCGGTGCCGATGTAGAGCAGCATGTGCGTGGGGCTCCACGCGGTGAGGTCGAGGCCGCTGACGCGGTGGTTGATGACGTCCAGCGGCGCGGCGATCAGGAACATCACCAGCCCGGCCTGCATCAACCGCAGCGACCGGCGATCGCAGCCGAGCCCGGTGTAGCTGTGGATCGCGACGAGGACGATGACGATCCCGGTGCCGACCGTGTTGATCAGGTGCGGCGGGGCGAAGTCGTCGCGGATGAACTTGAAGTGCCACGACATGTCCCAGGACGAGCCGAGCACCTTGAAGGTGAACGCGACCAGCCACATGCCGTAGGCGAACCGCAGCACCCACTCGGGCGTCGGCTGCCCCGGCACCCCGCGCACCCAGTGGGTCGCGAAGAAAAGCTTGGTCTTGCCGATGGGTCCGCGCGGCACGGCGACACCCTCGGCGGCCCCCTCGAGCGCCTTCGTCATGCGGACATCATCCACGGTCGACAGGGCTGGGCGGAGCGAGATGCCGGAATTTCAGGGTTCACCCTGAGGCGTGACGCGCTTGCGTCCGCGAGCGGCGGCAGGCATCGTGTCCGCCCGTGATGCCGAAACGTCTCGTCGCCACGGTGCTGATCGCCGCTCTCGTCCTCCTCGGCAGCGGGGTCCTCGCAAGCCTGTTCGTCTGAACGGCCGATACTGGGCAGCATGACGAACCTGCTGGAACCCGACCCCACCCGGCTGCCCGAGCGCGTGGACGCGCAGGCCGCGATGGACGCCGGCACCGACCCGTCCGACGTGGCCGCCGAACACCCCGACTTCAGCGAAGCCTGGGCGGCGCTGGCCGAGCGGGCGCTGGAGGTGGGCGAGTTCGTCCCCGCCTACGCCTTCGCCCGCACCGGCTACCACCGCGGCCTGGATCAGCTGCGCCGCGCCGGCTGGAAGGGCTTCGGCCCGATCCCCTGGGACCACCGCCCGAACCAGGGCTTCCTGCGTGCCCTCGCCGCCCTCGCGAAGGCGGCCCAGCGCCTCGGCGAGACCGAGGAGTACGAGCGGTGCCGGAAGTTCATCGCCGACTCCGACCCGGCGGCCGCCGCGGCGACCGGCCTCCAGTAGATCCGGACCATCTTTCAGAACTCCCCGCAGTTGTCAGGTGCTGCCTTGCCCGCGAACCGGCCTTCCAGCCAGGCGAAGGCGGCCGGGTAGCCGGCGACGGCGCCACCGACGTGGGTCGGCACCGCGAGGGTGTCGAACTGCACGGTGGCGCCTTCGTCGCACCAGTTCCGCGCCATGGTCCGGCCCTGCTCGTAGGGCACGATGTCGTCCAGCGCGCTGTGCACGACGTACATCGGCACCTCCGGTTCGAGCGTCCCGATCCGCTGCTCCTCGACCACCGACGCGTACGGCTCCTCGGCCAGATACTCGCCGATCGAACGGCCGTCGACGGTCAGGTCGGCGGTGCGGGTGAACGCGTGGTTCACGATCGACTCGACGGTGCACTCGTTCTCGACCTGGGCTTCGAGCGCCTTGCCCCGGTCGTTGAGGACGTCGGTGATCCGCAGCTCGGGGTAGGCGTAGTTGACGCTCGCGACCGCGAACATCAGGAACCCGACCGCGTAGGCGCCGTCCAGGCTGCGGCCGACCGCGGCCAGGTCCGCCGGCACCGCGCCCGCGTAGGCGCCCTTGAGGTCCAGCTCCGGCGCGTAGGACGGCTGCAGCTCGGCGGCCGCTGCGGATGCGCCACCGCCCTGCGAGTAACCGGCGATGGCGACCGGCCCGTCGGCGGGCACGCCCGGTAGCTGCTGCGCCGCGCGGATCGAGTCGAGGACAGCGTGGCCCTCGGCCTTGCGGTTGACGTACGTGTGCACGCCGGGGGTGCCGAGGCCCTCGTAGTCGGTGACGACCACGGCGTAGCCGCGCGCGAGCAGGCCGGCGATGAACGGGCCCTCGTACTCCCCGCCCGCGGCCAGGGCCATCGACGGCGCGCACTGGTCGCCGAGGCCCTGCGTGCCGGGCGCGTAGGCGATGAGCGGCCGCTCGCCCGCGCCGTGCCACGGCGTCTTCGGCGTCAGCACGGTTCCGGTGACCGCGACGGCGTCACCGTGCGTGTCCGTGCTGCGGTACATGATCCGCTGGACGTCGGCGGGAGCGCGGAGCAGTTTCACCGGGTCGAGGAAGAACTCACTCGGCGCGTGACGGATGATGGCGCCGTTGTCACTCGGGAGGGCGGCCGGCGGATCGTAGAAGTCAGAGGAGGTCATGGCGCCGGCGGGCGTGGTCGTCAACGACAGCGCGGCGACCGCCGCGGTCACGATCGCCGCGAGCCGGCGATTCGAAAGGCGCATGAACGCTCCCCGGTGAGCTATTTTCCGACAGCTATGTCGGAAAAGGATTGTGGTGAGGTGGCAGGCATGTCAATGCCCCGAAAGCGTGGCCCCGGCAGGCCCCGGAAGCTGCCGGTAGCCGATCAGCGCGCGCTCGTGCTCGCCGCGGCGGGGCACGTGTTCGCCACGAGCGGCCTGCAGGGCGCCACGATCGAACAGATCGCCCGCGAGGCCGGTCTGACCCGGCAGGCGGTCTACGAGCTCTACGGCGACAAGAACGCGTTGTTCGCGGCCGTGGTCGAACACGCCGAGGAACAGGCCTACGCGGCGATCGCCGCCGCCGGCGCGAGCGATGCCGATCTGGACCTGAAGAGCTGGGCGCGCAAGAACTACGCGAACCTGTTCGACTTCGTCGCGGAGCACCCGGACGCGCTGCCGCTGTTCCAGGAAGCCGAGCGCACCGGCAATTTCGCGTTGTCCCGGCTGCGGAAGCGGCTGGCCCTGGTCTACACCGAGGCGAGCGGGCAGCGATGGGCGGAGTTCGGCGTCGAACCGGGCCGGGCGGACACCGCGCTGGTCACGATGTACTTCGCGATGGTCGAGTCGCTGGTGCGGCTCAACTGGAATGGCGACGCGCCGGACCGCGACGCGTTGATCGACCTGCTGACCGAGTTCACGATCGGCGGTGTGCTGCGGCTGTACAGCCAAGCGCCGGAGGTCATCGCGCGCGTCCGGTAGGTGTCCAGGATGCGGGAACCGCGGCCGGGCCGGAAGGTCTTTCCGTAGCGTCAAAGGCATGACGCCGTCTCAGCTCGCGATCGTGGGGGCGGGGCCGCGTGGCGTCGGCGTGCTGGAGCGGCTGTCGGCGAACGCGGCCGAGTTGCTCGGGCCCGCGGGCCTGGTGGTGCACCTGATCGACCCCTTTCCGCCTGGCGCGGGCCGGATCTGGCGGTACGAGCAGTCGCCCCTGCTGCGGATGAACTCGATGGCCGAGGACGTCACGATGTTCACCGACGACACGGTGACGATGGACGGGCCGGTCCGGACGGGGCCGTCGCTGTGGCAGTGGGCGCAGGAGGTGCGCGCCGGGCGGATCCGCTACGACGTGCCCGAGGACCTGCGGGACGAGCTCGCGGCGTTGCGCGGAACGTCCTTCCCGACGCGGCGGCTGGCGAGCGCCTACCTGGACTGGGTGTACCGGCACGTGCTGGCCGGGCTGGCGCCGGGCATCGAGGTGGTGGAGCACCGCACGCGCGCGACGCGGATCGACGAGACCCGGGTGTGGCTGGACGGTGTGGACGAGCCGCTGGCCGTGGACGTCATCGTGCTCGCGGTCGGGCACCTGGACGCCGAACCGGGTTCGGGTGAGCGGGAACTGGCGGAGTTCGCGGACGCGCACGGGCTGGCGTACTACCCGGCCGGGTACACGGCGGACGTCGGCTACCAGCACGTCGCGCCGGGTGAGCCGGTGCTGGTGCGCGGGTTCGGGCTGGCGTTCGTCGACCTGATGCTGTTGCTGACCGAGGGTCGCGGCGGGCGGTTCGAGGAGCGGTCGGGCGGGCTGGTCTACCACCCGAGCGGGGCGGAACCGGTGCTGCACATCGGTTCCCGGCGCGGGGTGCCGTACCACGCGAAGCCCGGTTACCGGTTGCAGGGTTCGGCGCTGCGCCTGCCGCGGTTCTTCGGCCCGGAGCGGGTTGCGGAGCTGCTGGCGCGGGACCGGCACCTCGACTTCCACGCCGACGTGTGGCCGCACGTCGCGAAGGAGCTGGCGTGGGGGTGCTACAGCGAGCTGTTCACCGGTCATCCGTCGCGGGTGCTGATGTCGTTCGACGATTTTTCCCGCTGCTTCGCGGACTTTGCGTGGGACAGCGCGGAGATGCGGGCGCTGGTGCGGCGGGCGGTGCCTGCCGAGGAGGACCGGCTCGACCTGGAGCGGCTGGACCGGCCGCTGGCTGGCCTGCGGTTCGAGACGGCGGAGGAGTTCGGGAAGCACCTGAGGTCCTATGTGGAGGCGGACCTGGTGCGGCGGGCGGACCCGGCGTATTCGGCCGATCTGGGCGCGTTCATGGCTTTGTTGTCCGCGTACCAGCAGATGCCGTCGTTGACGGCGACCGGAGCGCTCGATGTGTCCGATGTGGATGGTTGGTGGCACGGGTTCTTCTCGTACTACGCGAGCGGCCCGCCACCGCGGCGGTTACACGAGTTGCTGGCGTTGCACCAGGCCGGGGTGGTGTCGTTCCTGGGGGCGGATGTCTCGATTTCGCTGTCCCCGGAAGGGTTTGTTGCGTCGTCGGGCAGCTTTCCCGGTTCGATGACGGCCCGGACGCTGATCGAGGCGCGGCTGCCGAGGCCCAGTGTGGCGCGGGCGTCGGACGGGTTGCTGGCGCAGTTGCGGGGCGCGGGCGAGCTGGCGGAGGAGCACGTGCGGGACCTGCCATCGGGCCGCATCTCGACGCGGGTGTCGGACGGACGGCTACTGGACGCGGCTGGCCGCCCGCAGCCCCGGCGTTTCGCGCTGGGCCCGCACACGAGCGCCCGCTCGGCGGCGGCGTTCACCCGCCCGCGCACCAACGGCCCGTCGTTCCGGCAGAACGACGCGGCGGCACGGGAGATCCTGCGGCTGGTGGGTTGATTCGTCGTCCGCGGCGGGTGTAACGCGCAGCGGATGCGGCGGGCGGGTGAGTTCTCGGGCCTGTGCTCGCGGACGGCGCGGGCCGGAGTGACCGGCGCGGTCGGTTGAGTTCTGGAGCCGGCGCTCGCGGGCGCGGGCCCTGGGGTGCGGCGGGCCCGACGCGGATCGACCCGCGCTGATGGGGCCAGGCCGCCGCTCGGGTACCAGCGGGCGGCGGCCTGCCACCGGCCCCGGGCGTGAACGTCCCGGTCGCAGTTCCGGAGCCGGCCTACCCAGCATTCACCACCGCCAGCCCGGTCCGTGCGCGGGACGCTGCCCACCGCGGCAGTGTGAGGTGCGGATCGCCGCACCTGCCTGGGCACCCGCCCATCCTTCCGGCGCGGCGACGCGGCGGCGCGGTCGATCCCTCGGCCGGCGGTTCGATCCTTCTGCCGGACACATGTGGGATGCCGGGGCCGAGCGCGCCGCCAGGCGCACGCCGGGCCGCGAGGCGCAGTCGCCCGCCTGGCGCGGGATGCCGAGACCCCGGCGGGCCACCAAGCGCAGGATGCCGAGAGCGTGGGCGGGCCGCCAAGCGCGGTGAGCTGCCCAGCGCAGTGGACCACCCGGCACCGCGGGCTGCCCGGCGCGGTGAGCCGGCCGGCGCAGTCGCCGGCGGGCGCGCGGTGGGGCGACCCGGCACGGCAGGCCGCTGGGTGCTGATGGGGCACAGGCCGCCGCTCGGGTACCAGCGGGCGGCGGCCTGCCACCGGCCCCGGGCGTGAACGTCCCGGTTGCAGTTCCGGAGCCAGCCTACCCAGCATTCACCACCCCCAGACCATCCCGCGCCCGGGACGCTGCCCACCGCGGTACCGAAGCACCGCCCTACCCCCGGCGCGGTGGGCCGCGATCTTCGGCCCCGCCGCCCGGATCAGCGAGGGCCCGCGGCTTGGATCCACAAGGGCCATGCGGCCCGGTCAACGAGAAACCGACTGCGAATCCCTTGCCTCAGCAGCGGTCCAGCATCTCCGTCAGCGCCGCCTTCTCCGCGCTGTCGATCGTCAGCTGCCACTCGTACTTCACGTCGATCCACATCTTCGCGTAGGTGCACCAGTAGCCGGTGAGCGGAGGCTTCCACTCGTCCGGCGACTTGTCGCCCTTTGCCTGGTTGACGTTGTCGGTGACGGCGATCAGCTGCGGGTTGGTCAGGTCGTTGGCGAACGCCTCGCGCTTGGCGGTGGTCCATGCCGACGCGCCGGTCCGCCACGCGGCGGCCAGCGGCACGACGTGGTCGATGTCGACGTCGGAAGCGGCCGTCCAGGTGGCGCCGTCGTACGGGCTTTTCCACGTGCCCGACGTGGCGGCGCAACTGGAATCGGTCACGACGTTCGTGCCGTCCCGCTTCAGCACGACCTCGCGGGTGTTGCAGCTGCCGCCCTGGTCGTCCCAGTGCGGGAACTTGTCGCGCGAGTAGCCGGTGGACGTGCCGTCCGCCTGGACGGTCAGCGCCGCCAGCTCGGAGCGGGCGGTGGTCTCGGACGGGATGTTCGGCGGCTCGGCGACCGCGGTGCCGGTCGCGAGGCCGGTGGTGAACAGGGCCGAGAGGCCGAGGACGATCAGCGAGTTTCGGGCGATGCGCATGGTGCCGCCTCCGGGTGATCGGTGAGGACCCTCCGAAGGTCGAACATGAAGATGACGAAAGCAATACCTGTGGGTGATTTACCGACGACAGTAGGTTAACTATCAGTGATCGCGAGCAGGTCCTCGGTGTGCCGGTACCAGGTCCAGCGCGTCACCGGCCGCGGGTGCGGCACCCCGTTCTGCACCAGTTCCGCCGGGTGGCAGCCCAGCTGGCAAGCCCGCCCGGACACCTCGGTGACCCGCCGGAACAGCCCCCGGGTCACCCGTACATCGACGCCCTCCCCGCCGGGCCGGACCACGAACGACCGCGCCGAGCCACGGAACGCGACCGTGTCATCACAGTAAGCCTCGCCGGTGACCGGACCCACCGCTGCTTCACCCACCAGGACTCCGCCGCTGTCGTCGCGCACGAGCACCCGCGCCCGCGGCTCACCCTTCCGGGCTAGTGCGAGCGCCTCCGACGGGTCCGCCGGCAGCCCCCACAGCCGCGCCGCAGGCGAGCCCGGATCGGTCGGCACGTAGCCCACCGGCGTGTCCCCCAACCGGCTCTTCCGCATGATCCGCACCACGACCGCGGCGAGGTCCGCATCCGTGCCGACGACGATCAACGGCTCCCCGGAAGTGCCCTCTAGCAGGGGATCCACGTCGTTCCGCCCGGGGCGCGCGGGCACTTCCCGCACCCCCGGCTCGTTGCGAAGGAGTGACGAACCAGACCCGCAAGCCAGCACCGTTCCCCGCGCCACCGGGTCCTCCGTTACGCTCATGCACCGGCATTTGCCTGCGCTGAATTTCCTGTTGCCGAATACCTGGAGTGTCACATGCCGGCCATCGTGCTCATCGGTGCCCAGTGGGGCGATGAAGGCAAGGGCAAGGCCACCGACCTGCTCGGCGACCGCGTCCAGTGGGTCGTCCGCTACCAGGGCGGCAACAACGCCGGTCACACGGTCGTGCTCCCCAACGGGGAGAACTTCGCCCTGCACCTCATCCCGTCCGGGATCCTCACGCCGGGCGTGACCAACGTGATCGGCAACGGCGTGGTCGTCGACCCGGGCGTGCTGCTCGACGAGCTGGACGGCCTGGAGAAGCGCGGCGTGGACACCAGCCGCCTGCTGCTCTCCGCCGACGCGCACCTGATCATGCCGTACCACGTGGCGATCGATAAGGTCACCGAGCGTTACCTCGGCAGCCGCAAGATCGGCACCACCGGCCGCGGCATCGGCCCGTGCTACCAGGACAAGATCGCCCGCGTCGGCGTCCGCGTGCAGGACCTGCTCGACGAGAAGATCTTCCGCCAGAAGGTCGAGGCGGCCCTGGAGTTCAAAAACCAGGTGCTGGTCAAGGTCTACAACCGCAAAGCGCTCGACGCCGACCAGGTGGCCGACGAGGTGCTGGCCGCGGGCGAGAAGTTCGCGCACCGCATCGCCGACACGCGGCTGCAGCTGAACAAGGCCCTGGAGAAGGGCGAGACGGTGCTGCTGGAGGGGTCGCAGGGCACGCTGCTCGACGTCGACCACGGCACCTACCCGTTCGTGACGTCGTCGAACCCGACCGCGGGTGGCGCGAGCGCCGGGTCGGGCATCGGGCCGGGCCGCATCGGCACCGTGCTCGGCATCCTCAAGGCCTACACCACGCGCGTCGGGTCGGGCCCGTTCCCGACCGAGCTGAACGACGCGATGGGCGAGCACCTGCGCAAGGCGGGCGGCGAGTTCGGCGTCACCACCGGGCGGTCGCGCCGCACCGGCTGGTTCGACGCGGTGATCGCCCGGTACGCCACGCGGGTCAACGGGATCACCGACTACTTCCTCACCAAGCTCGACGTGCTGTCCGGCCTGGAGCGGGTGCCGATCTGCGTCGGGTACGAGGTGGACGGCTTCCGCACCGAGGACATGCCGATGACGCAGACGGACGTGCACCACGCCGTGCCGATCTACGAGGAGCTGCCCGGCTGGTGGGAGGACATCTCGCACTGCCGGACGTTCGAGGAGCTGCCGGCGAACGCGCGCGCCTACGTGGAGCGGATCGAGGAGCTGTCGCAGGCCCGGGTCTCGGCCATCGGCGTCGGCCCGGGCCGCGAACAGACCATCGTCCGCCACGAATTCGTCTAGGCCAGGGCGGTCTTCGTCGGCGTCGGGTTGCGGAAGAGGTCCAGAACAGGGCAATGCTCGTCGACCTGGCGCTTGAGGTCCTCGTAGGCCTCGCGGCTCGCCGGGCCGTCCAGGTCGACCGTCACCCGCACGTCGGTGAAGCCGGGGCGCGTCTCGTTGAACCCGAAGAAGCCGTGTAGGTCGAGATCGCCCTCGACGGTGACCTTCACCGAGGTCAGCGGCACGCCCAGCTTCGCGGCCCAGAACTGGTACGTGATCACCTGGCACGAGCCGAGCGCGGCCAGCGCGTACTCGACCGGGTTGGCGGCGGTGTCCGTGCCGCCCAGCGGCGCCGGTTCGTCGACGCGGAAGGCGTGGTCCCGCACCTTCACGTCGACCTGGGTTCCGGTGACCAGCTGGTGGTCGACGGTGAACGAGACAGCGGCGTTGGCGGGATCGGCCGAGACGGCCTGGCGGGTTCCCTCGATGACATCGGTGAGCGACATGGTCCTCACAGTGACGGGAGCGCCCCGCCCGCCGCGAGGGCTCCCACGAGCTGGGATGCGGAATCCGCGCCACCCGGCCGCCGTTGCCGGTGATCATGAGCATCGGAGTGGCGCTGGCCACCGCGGACACGACCAACTACGTCGACGCGGTCGTGGCCCAGGCGAAGCAGGTGGCGGCCGACGGGCTGAAGTCGGTGTGGTTCGGGCAGCGGTTCGACTACGACGCGGCCGCGCTGGCGACCGTGGTCGGGCGCGAGGTGCCGGAGTTGTCGGTCGGCACGTCGGCCATCCCGATCTTCGGACGGCACCCGCTGCTGGTCTCCAGCCGGCCCAGACCGCGCAGGCCGCCACGCACGGGCGGTTCCGGCTCGGGCTGGCGCTGGGCGCGAAAAACCTGCTGGAAGGCAGTTTCGGCCTCACCTACGAGCGTCCGGTGGCCCGGCTGCGCGAGTTCCTGACCGTGCTGCGCGAGCTGTTCACCACCGGCACCGCCGACTTCCGCGGCGAAGTGCTCACCGCCGTGCCGCCGCTGCCGGCCACGGTTCCCGGCGCGGACCCGGTGCCGCTGCTGGTCGCCGCGATGGGGCCGCAGGCGCTGCGCGCCACCGGGGAACTCGCCGACGGCACCCTGCCCTACCTGGCCGGGCCGAAGGTGCTGGCCGGTGAGATCGTCCCGGCCATCACCGCCGCCGCGAGCGGGCAGCCACGCGTCATCGCCTTCGTGGCCGGCGTGGTCACCTCCGACGTCGAGCAGGTGCGGGCCAACGCCGTCGAGCAGCTCGCGTTCTACGAGCGGATCCCGTCCTACCAGCGGGTCATCGGCCTGGAGGGCGCGTCGCGGGCCGGTGAGCTGGCGGTCGTCGGCGACGAGGAGACCGTCGCGGCCGAGGTCCGGCGCTACTTCGACGCCGGGGCCACCGAGGTGGTGTTCACCCAGACCGACCTGGGCAGCGCCGAGGACCAGCGGCGCACCTGGCGGTTGCTGGGGGAACTGTCCGGGAAGTGACGCGACCTGCCGATCAGGATCGCCGATCCGCAGTGAGGAGGGCGCGCAGGTCGCCGACCAGGCGATCGGCGCCAGCCTTGCCGAGCGGGGCGAGGAACTCCCGTTCGGCGTCGCCCCGCGCGCGCTCGGCCTTGTCGAGGGTCTCCCGGCCGAGGCCGGTCAGCTCGACGATGTTCTTCCGCCGGTCCTCCTGACTGCGGCGCCGCTCGACGAAACCCTTGTCCTCCAGCACATCCACCAGCGCGACCATCGTGGTGCGGTCGACGCCGAGCCGCTCGGCGGCGGCGAGCTGGGACAGCGGGTACTCGGCCGCCAGCACGGCCAGCACCGCCAGCTCACGGCCGTCGAGCCCGAACGGTTCGAGCGCACGCGCGACCGCCGCGGTCAACGCCAGCTGCGTGTGCTTGAGGAGATAGCCGAGCCGCCCGGTCAGCACGTCGGGAGGTTCACCCGCCATGCGCGCAGCCTATCTGAAAACTGATCGTCAGCTCTCCTGATCATCTGCTAGCTTGACGATGCGCGCTTCGGATTGAAAACCACCCCTATGCACGTCACCTACGACGAGATCCTGCGGGTCTGGCAGGAAGCCGACCGCCTGCCGCAGATCGAGGACGCCTGGCTCTGGGACCACCTCCTGCCACTCGCCGGGCCCGCGGACGGTCCGGTCCACGAGGGCTGGACCCTGCTCACCGCCCTGGCCGCGCAGACCGAGCGGCTGCGGCTGGGCCTGCTGGTGTCCAGCAACCGGCACCGCCACCATGCGATGCTCGGCAAGATCACCAGCACGCTGGACGTCGTTTCCCGCGGCCGGCTGGTCGTCGGCCTGGGCGCGGGCGGCACGCACCAGCCGGCCGGGGCGGGCGGGATTCCCCGCGAAAGCCCGGCCATCGCGGAGTACGCCGCATACGGCCTCACCCTCGTGCCGCCCGCCGAGGGCCTCGGCCGGCTCGCGGAGAGCATCGAGATCCCCAAGCTGATGTGGACGCGGGACCGCTTCGACTTCGACGGGCGGTACTACACGCTGACCGGCACTCGGAACGAACCGAAGCCGGTGCAGCGCCCGGGACCGCCGCTGCTGATCGGCGGCTGGGGCACCCGGATGCCGCGGCTGGTCGCCGAACACGCGGACGCATGGAACATCCCGGGGCCGCCGCACAACACCGTCGAGTTCGTCGCCGAGCGAAACCGGGTCCTCGACCGGCACTGCGCGGAGATCGGCCGCGATCCACGCGAGATCCAGCGGTCCGTGCAGCTGATCGTGTCCTACGACGCCCCGGCGAGCTCACGGGATCTCGTGCGGCGGCTGGCCGTTACGGGGATGGAGCACATCGTGCTGAGCCTGCGGGCGCCGTACCCGCCGGGCGCCGCGCGGTGGCTGGTCGACGAGATCACGACAGCCGTGCCGTGAGGGTGTCCGACAGGGCGAGCTCTTCGAGGTCGAGTTCGCGCAGGACCTTGCGCAGCACCTCGTCGTCGAGCTTGCCCTCGGCCCGCTGCCCCAGCATCGTCTCGCGCTGGACAAGCAGCAGTTCGCGGCGCGCCTGCACGAACGCGGCGTGCGGGCTGGACTCGCGTTCCTCGGCGCTGAGCGAGATCGCCGCGACGGCGCCCCGGTAGCGGGTCTCGACCAGCGCCCGCAACCGGTTGACCAGGCGGTCGGCTTTCTCCGGCGGGATGTCGAGCCGCTGGCACAGTTCGGGGGCCAGCTCGTCGAGCCGGGCCACGGCCGCGTGCATCGCCGCCTCGCGGGCCGCCATCTCCTCCTCCGCGTCCTGCTCGGCGTCGTCCTTGTCGTGCACGCCGAGCTTGCGGATCACCGCGGGCAGCGTGAGCCCCTGGATCAGCACGGTCCCGATCGCGACGACGAACGCGAACAGCTGGATCTCGTCCCGGCCCGGGAACGGCTGGCCGGCGTGGGTCGACAGCGGCACACCGGCCGCCGCGGCGAGCGTCACCACGCCGCGCATGCCCGCCCAGGACAACACGAGCAGGTTCCGCGTCGGCGGCCGTTCTCGTTCCCGGCCGAACAGCCGGAGGGCGTGCGGCAGGTAGGCGTTGAGGAACACGTACGGGATCCGGATGGCGATCGTGACCGCGAGGATGGCGATCGCCGAGGCGAAGAGCTGCCAGTTGCCGCGCGCGTTCTCGTTGGCGCTCTCCAGCACGAACGGCAGTTGCAGGCCCATCAACGCGAACACGAGCGCTTCGAGCAGCACGTCCAGCGTCGCCCAGATCGACGAGTCCTGCACCCGCGTCGCCGAGCCCGCGTACAGCGACCGGTCGCCGAGGTACAACCCGGCCGCGACCACCGCGAGCACGCCCGAGCCGCTGAAGTCCTTGGAGAACGGGTGCAGGTGCTCGGCGACGACGTACACGGCGAACGGCACGATGATGCCGAAGACCGACTCCATCAGCGGATCATCGAGCTTGCGCCGGATGTAGGAGACGAGCACCGCCGCCGCGAGGCCGACGCCGATCCCGAGCACGGCGGCGACGAGGAACACCAGGAACCCGTGGCCGAGCGACCCCGCCGCACCGAGGACCGCCGCGAGACCGATCTTGTACAGCGTCAGCGCGGCGGCGTCGTTGACCAGGCTCTCCCCGGTGAGGACGGTCATCAGCCGTCGCGGGAGGCGCTGGCGGCGCCCGATCGCGGCGGCGGTGACGGCGTCCGGCGGCGCGACGACCGCGCCCAGCACGAACGCCGAGGCGAGCGGCAGGTCCGGCAGCAGCAGGTGCACGACGAACCCGACGACGAGCGCCGTGACGACGACGAGGACCACCCCGAGCCCGATGATCGGCCGGGCGGCGGCCTTGAACTGGGCGAACGAGCTCTCCCGCGCGGTGGAGTAGAGCAGCGGCGGCAGGACCAGGGTGAGGATGAGTTCCGGCTCCATCTGCACCCACGGCACGCCCGGGATGAACGACACGGCCAGCGCCGCCACGACGACCAGCAGGGGCGCCGACAGGTTGAACCGCCGGGCGATCGCGGTGAGACCGAGCGCGCCGGCGAGCACGCCCATCAAGGTCAGGAGCTCCATGGGGTAGATGCTTACCCAGCGAGCCGCGCTCCGCCCGGTGAGTGAAGAGCCGCGGCGGCGCGAGCGCGGGACTCGCGCGCGTGAGTGCGGAACCCGCCGGGCCGGGCACGGAACTCGCGGGCGTGAGCGTGGAACTCGCGGCGGCTACCCGAAAAAGGGCCCGGGCAATCGAGCCCGGGCCCTTCCGAAGGAACGTCAGTGCATCATCACTGCGGGCGGGGCGCCCTCGGCGGCGTCCTCCTCCGGCGGCAGCGCCGGCTTCTTCGGCAGGAACAGCGCCGGGATCAGGCACAGCGCCACCAGCACCAGCGTCCAGGTGAACGTCGACGCGAAGGCGTCCGCGCTGGCCACCGCCGCGGCGTCGTGCGTCGCCGGGTTCATCAGCGCGGCCGTGGCGGCGAGCTGGCCCTCGCTCGTCGCCACGCCGAACTTCCCGGCGAGCAGGCTGGCCAGGATGATCGACACGATGGCCGACCCCACGGCACCGGCCGTCTGCTGCACGATGTTCATCGCCGTCGAGGCGCGCGCCACCGTGCGCTGCGTCAGCGTCTGCAGCGCCGCGGTGCTGATCGGCATCATGCTCATGCCCATGCCGAGCCCCATCACGAACAGCGCGCCCATCAGCAGCAGGTAGGACGTGTCGGCGCCGACCTGCGTGAACACCGCGACGCTCGCGATGATCAGCACGATCCCGGGCAGCACGACCTTGCCCGCCCCGATCTTGTCGACCAGCTTGCCCGCGATCGGCATAGTGATCATCGCGCCGATGCCCTGCGGCGCCAGCAGCAAACCGGCCTGCAGCGCGCTTTCGCCGCGCACCAGGACGAAGTAGGTCGGCAGGATCAGCATCGACCCGAGGAACGCGATCATGAACAGGGTCATGGTCACCATCGCGATGCTGAACGTCCGGTTGCGGAACAGGGTCAGGTCGACCAGCGGGTTGGCGACCTTCAGCGCCCGCACGATGAAGGCCGCGATCAGCACGATCCCGATGATCCCCGGCAGCCACACGTTGGTCGCGCCGACGCCGCCGTGGTACGGGATGTTCGACACGCCGTAGATCAGCGCCGCGAGACCCGGCGACAGCATCACCATGCCCGCGAAGTCGAACTTCTCGGCCGGGCGCGGCTCGTCCTTCGGCAGCAGCCGCCACGCCAGCAGGATCGCGACGACGCCGATCGGCACGTTGATGTAGAAGATCCAGCGCCAGCTCACCGAGTCGACCAGCCAGCCGCCCAGGATCGGGCCGCCGATCGGGCCGAGCAGCATCGGCACGCCGAGCACGGCCATCACGCGGCCGACGCGGTGCGGGCCCGCGGTCTTGGTCAGGATCGTCATGCCCGCGGGCATCAGCATGCCGCCGCCGAGGCCCTGCAGGACCCGGAACACGATCAGCGACTCGATGTCCCACGCAGCCCCGGCCAGCGCGGAGCCGACCAGGAAGAACGTGATCGCCAGCATGTAGAGGCGCTTGGTGCCGAACCGGTCGCACGCCCAGCCGGTGACCGGGATGACCGTGGCCAGCGCCAGCATGTACCCGGTCGCGATCCACTGGATCGTGTCGAACGAGGTCTCGAACTCCAGCGTCAGCGCCTGGAGCGCGACGTTGACGACGGTGGTGTCGAGGATGGCCATCACGCTGCCGAGCACGACGACGGCGGCGACCTTCAGTACCGCGCTGTCGAGTTTGCCGGCGTCCGCGGGTCTTGGTTCCGAAGCAGTGGTCATGAAGTGGACCGTCCAAGGTCTACGAGCGGGCAGGGCCGACCGCAGGAGGAAACCCCGAAGAAAAAGCGCAAGTCCCCCTCAGTCCACCCTGAGACTAGCCGGGCGACAGGCTATGACGCGAAGACTTTTCGAGTGGTCGGGATCACTTCAGCGGAAAGCGAAAACGCGGGCACGGCGCGTGGCCGTGCCCGCGTCGTCCACTCAGGACCGGACGGCGACCAGCGCGGTGTCCGGCTGGTCGGCGAACAGGCCGTCGATGCCGGTGGCGAGGAACGCGTCCAGCTCGGCGAACACGTTGCCCCACGCCGACGGGTCGGCCGACGAGCGCAGGTTGGCAGGCAGGAAGCTGTTCTCGTTGCGGAAGGTGTAGGGCACGACTTTCAGGCCCGCGTCGTGCGCGTCCTTCACCAGCGAGGTCGGCGTGCCGAGCGCGCCCGCCGCGGTGCGCGGGATGATCTGCGCCTTCTCCGGGCCGAGGTAGTCGGCGTAGGTGGAGATCTCCTTGAGCCCGGCCGGCGTGACCAGGTCGGCGTAGGTGCGCTTGTCGCCGCTCGCGACGAAGTCCGCGGGCGCGCCGCTGGCCGAGGTGAGCTGCACCAGCGGCACCTTCACCTGCTTGCTCAGCGCCTTGAGGTTGGCCACCTCGAACGACTGGATGATCACCGGCGCGTTGCGCTTGTTCAGGCCGTTGCGGTTGAGGAGGTCGACCAGCTTCGGCTCGGTCGGGTTGCCGATCGAGGCGAAGTAGGTGGAGTGCTTGATCTCCGGGTAGGTGCCCAGCGTGCGGTGCAGCTCGCGGCCGAGGCGCTTGGTGAGGTCCAGCACCTCCTGGTACGTCGCGATCTGCCAGCGGCCGTTGTAGATCTTGTTGTCCGGGCGGATGTCCGGGATGCGCTCGGTGGCGCGCAGGGTCTTCAGCTCGGCGAGCGTGAAGTCCTCGGTGAACCAGCCGGTCAGCGTGACACCGTCGATGACCTTGGTGGTCTTCCGGTTCGCGAACTCGGGGTGGGCGGCGACGTCGGTCGTGCCGCCGATCTCGTTCTCGTGCCGGGCGACGAGCTGACCGTCCTTGGTGGGCACGAGGTCGACGTCGACCCAGTCGGCGCCCTGGCGGTAGGCCAGCTCGTAGGAGGCCAGCGTGTGCTCCGGCCGGTAGCCGGGCGCGCCCCGGTGTCCGACGACCACTGGTTCGGCACGCTCCTTGTCAGCCGGGGCGGCTTGGCTCGCACTGGTGCCGCCGGCGGCGCCGACCAGGAACAGGCCGGACAACGCCAGGGCGGCGAGTCTTCTCCGCACGGAACCTCCTGGGGGACGAAAGGGATCTCCGCGCCACTCTCACCGGCGAGTGCTACGACCGCGACACATCCGGGGGTCGCTCGCCTGGCGGGCGGGTAAACGGCACGTGCCGCAGCCCACCATCGAGCCCCGCCCGTCGCCCGCCACCACCCTCAACGGAGACGCAGCGCGTCGCAGCTACGCTCTGACCTGTGCGTGTCCTTGTGATCGGGTCCGGTGCCCGCGAACATGCCCTGCTCCTCGCCGCGTCCCACGACCCGGCTGTCACCGCGCTGGCCTGCGCGCCCGGCAACGCCGGCACCGCGGCGCTGGCCGAGCAGCTCGGTGTCGATGTGGCCGCCCCGGCCGCGGTCGCCGAGCTGGCGAAGCGCTGGCAAGCCGACCTCGTGGTGATCGGGCCCGAGGTGCCGCTGGTCGCCGGCGCGGCCGACGCCGTCCGCAAGGCCGGCATCCCGGTCTTCGGCCCGTCCGCGGCCGCGGCCCGCATCGAGGGCTCGAAGGCGTTCGCCAAGGACGTGATGGCCACCGCGAAGGTGCCGACAGCGCGCAGCGAGATCGTGGACAACCCGGCCAAACTCGACGAGGCGCTGTCCCGCTTCGGTCCGACCTGGGTGGTCAAGGACGACGGGCTGGCCGCGGGCAAGGGCGTGGTCGTCACCCCGGACCGCGACGCGGCGCGCGCGCACGCGATGAAGCTGCTCGACGGCGGCCACCCGGTGCTGCTGGAGTCGTTCCTCGACGGGCCGGAGGTGTCGCTGTTCTGCCTGGTCGACGGCCGCACCGTGGTGCCGCTGCTGCCCGCGCAGGACTTCAAGCGCGTCGGCGACGGCGACACCGGCCCCAACACCGGCGGCATGGGCGCGTACGCGCCGCTGCCGTGGGCGCCCGCGGGCCTCGTCGACGACATCGTGCGCGGCATCGTCCAGCCGGTGGTCGACGAGATGGCCGCCCGCGGCGCCGAGTTCTCCGGCCTGCTCTACGCGGGCCTCGCGATCACCTCCGACGGCCCGCAGGTCATCGAGTTCAACTGCCGCTTCGGCGACCCGGAGACGCAGGTCGTGCTCGCGCTGCTGGCCACCCCGCTGGCCGGGCTGCTGCACGCGACGGCGACCGGCACCCTCGCCGAGCACCCGCCGCTGGAGTGGCACCCCGGCTCCGCGGTCACCGTCGTGATCGCCGCCGACGGCTACCCCGGCGTGCCGCGCGCGGGCGACGTGATCACCGGCGCCGAGGCCGAGGGCGTGCTGCACGCGGGCACCCGCCGCCGCGACGACGGCGCCGTGGTCTCCCACGGTGGCCGGGTGCTGTCCGTGGTCGGCGTCGGCGAGGACCTCGACGCGGCCCGCGCCCAGGCCTACGAGCGGGTCGGGAAGGTGCACCTGTCCGGTTCGCACCACCGCACCGACATCGGGCTGAAGGCCGCTCGCGGCGAGATCATCGTGCCGGGTGCTTCGGCGAATTCCGGCCCGAGCTGACACCTGGGTTGGTAGCCTTCCTACCGGAACTGGTCGGTTACCGTCCGTACCCGGGGAGTGAGTTGTGGCAGAGGACGACCTGCGCGGCGCCGGCCAGGGTCTCGCACCCACGCTCGGCGCCCTCGGCGCGACCGTGCCATCGGTGCCCCACGACCTGCGGGTCGACCCGGACAAGGTGTTGCTGGTCGCGCAGGTCGTCAACGAGCAGGCCGACGCGCTCGACGACCGCATCCGGCAGAAGCTGATCGACCTCAACATCACCGCGCCTGCCGAGGACGTCATCAGCACCACCGCCACCGACGCGTGGAACCGGCTGGTGGCCCGCGGCGAGGACTCCTACGCGGCGCGCGTGCAGGCCTACGTCCGCAACCTGCGTGACCTGGCCGCGCAGCTCCGGCAGGCCGCGCAGGCCTACCAGGCCGGTGAGGAGGAGAAGGTCATCGCGCTGGGGGACCGCGGTGCCGGCCCTGCCTAGGACGGTCGTCGCGGCCGCGCTCGTGGTGTCCGGCTGCACGTCGACCGTGTCCGGTGTCGCCGGGCCCGCGACGCGGCCGAGCAGCGAGCCGCCCGAACTGCCCGCCCGGCAACGCGAGCTGCCGCTGCGGGACGCCGACCCGTGCGCCCTGCTCACGTCCGCCCAGCTGGACCAGCTCGGCGAGAACGGCGCGCCCCGCAGGCTGCCGGAAGACAGCCAGCGCGACGGCCCGACCTGCGCCTTCGACGTCGACGCCAGGCCGCCGACGTACACGTACTACCTCGAGGTCATCGGCAACGCCGACATCGAGGACTGGCGCACCGGCGCGCACCGGCGGGCCAGCATGGTGCAGCAGCCCGTCGCGGTGCCCGGGTTCCCCGCGCTGGTGAACTACGCGCCCAGCGAGGGAATCCAGGATTGCGAGACGCTCGTCGGCGTCGCCCAGGGCCAGACGCTGCGCGCCCAGATGGCGCCCGACGACCGCTCGTTCACCCAGCAGCAGCTGTGCGACATGGCGACGAACGTCGCGAAGCTGGCCGTCCAGACGCTCGAAACGCTGAAGTGAGGTGTGGCGTGGCCACGTTCGACAGCAGCAAGTACGACATCCCGACGCTCGTGGCGAAGCTGCGTGACCAGCGGTTCGACGGCTACCAGCCGGAGCAGCTCGCGCAGGTCGTGGAGAAGTTCCGGGACGGCGCGGGCCCGTCGGGGATCACCGGGGCCGTCGAGGCGTTGAAGTCGATCTCCGGCGCGCTCGCCGACACCGAGGAGACGCTGCGGACCCAGCTGAAGGCGCTCGGCGTGGAGTGGCAGAGCCGCGCGGCCGGGCAGGCGTCGTCGGTGGTCGCGCGGGAGGCCGGGTTTTCCGGTGAGGCAACGGCGAAGGTCGAGCAGGCCGCGCGAATGATGTACGAGCAGGCCGAGGCGTTCACCCGGACCAGGAACAAGCTGCCGGCGCCGGAAGACCTGCGTAAGGCGGGTGGCTACACCTTCGGCGACACGGTGTTCAGCCTGTTCGGGTTCGAGACCGATCATGCGGCGGACGTGCGCACCGCCGAGGAGGCCAAGGCCCAGGCGGTGGACGCGCTCAACGCCTACGCCCACGACAGCGGCAACTACCTCGGCTCGACGTCCACTGTGGACGCACCGGCGCCGGTCTCGCTGCTGTCCGCGCCGGGAACCGGTGTGGTGGCGGGAATCGGCGGGTCGTCGGCGCCGGTGCCGGACACCGCGCCGACCCAGGCCCAGGGCACGAAGGACGTCACGCCGGCCCGGGTGGACACCCCGACGCCGCCGATGGGCGTGCCGGCCACACCGGCGGCGGGTGCCGCCACGGTCGCCGGGGTCACCGCCCCGGCGGGCGCCGGCGGCGGGACGACCGCTGGACGCCCCGCTTCGACTGCGCCCACCGGATCAGTTGCCGGCGGCTCTGGTTCCCCCGGCGGAGCCGGCTTCGCCAGCGAACGCCGGGCGTCGGGTTCGCCCGAATCGAAGACCACCGGTGGCCAGTCCGGCGCCGCGACCGGCGGCCGGGCGCTTCCCAACACTGGTTCCGCCGTAGGCGCCCGCCCCGGCTCCGCCGGGCAACCGGGCGCCGGGCAGGTCCACGGTGCAGGGGCTCGCTCCGCTGCTGTTCCCGGAGGGAACCCGGGAAGCGGGTTCAGCGCGGCAACACCCGCCGAAGAAGCGCTCGGCAGGGGTCGTTCCGCGGGCGCCATGCCGCCCTCCACCACTTCGCCCAATGCGGTCGGCCCCGGGTTCGCCGCCGTGCGGGCGCCCTCCGGGCTCAGCGGGCTCGCCGAAGCCGCCCCCGCGCTCGGCGCGGCGGGGGCGAGCGGCGCGCTGGCGGGCGAGGGCGAACGGCAGAGCAGCGTCGGGCGGAACACCGCGGGCAACCGCATCCATCAGATCCCGTCCGAGGACCTGCCCGAGGAGGAGGAAGCCCGCCTCGCCCGGCGCGGCGGCCACACCCCCGACTCGGCGACCACCCGGTCGATCCTGGAACCCGCCGCGCCCCAGGACGGCGAGGAGGACGCCGGGCACGTCCGCCGCTTCGGCGTCGACGACAACGACCTGTTCACCGACCGGCGAGACGTCTCACCGGACACGATCGGCGACCGATGAGCCTCGTCCTGACGACGCTCGAGTTCGACGTCCTGTGGGAGAGCCTGCGTCTGCCCCGCGCCCACCCGGCGCTGCGCGTGCCGAGCGCGGGCCGCACCCACACCGAGCGGCGGCAGCTCGCGGGCCGCGCCTGGGAGATGCTCGCCGACCGGGGGCTCGCGCGCGGGCAGCGCGCCGTGGGCGAGATCGTCGACATGGCGACGCTGCTGGCGAACCCGCAGGTCGCGATCGACGTGTGGGTGTGGACGGACCGGGAGATCCGCGGCCTCGCGGTGAGCAACGGCAGCCAGGCGTTGCTCTCGGTGGTGGACTCGGGCGAGGTGTGGCTGATCCCGGCGCGGCCGAACGCGCTGGCCGAGTCGGCGGTGTCGGTGGCCGGTGAGCAGCCGGCCGGCGTCGGGCATTCGGTGAGCCTGCCACACAGCACGCTGCGGGCAGCGGACGCGGACGCGAAGGGCGACCCGAAGTCGCTGGTCACGGCGCTGGAGGACCGGGGCGTCGAGCTGTGGGAGGCGCAGGAACTGGCCGGGATGCTGGTCGGGATGACCACGCGCGGGCAGTTCGGCGTCGAGCGGGAGGGGCGGCGCGCGGGCCGGGTGGTCGCGTTCTACGACACCGACGCGGGCCGGTACCTGCTGCAGGTGGGCGGGCAGGACTGGGCGACGGTCGCGCCCGCCGACAACCAGCTGCTGGTCAGCCGGGTCGCGGAGCTGCTCGACGAGGTGTGAACCACCGGATGGTGGAACTTCGCCGAAACCGCGCACAGGGTGCGACGACCGTCCTACAGTGAGCGACGTGCCTGAGAGTGATCCGGATTCGCTGGAGTACGTGGCCGGGCAGGTCGAGTCCATCCACGAGCAGTTCAAGAAAGCCAAGGACAAGGTCACGGGCGTGACCGGGGAGAACCCGTTCGGGACCATCAAGCGCCCGGACGAGCTGGAGCCGGGTGAGCACCCGTCGGACGGCATGGTGGACGCGCTGGGGTCGTTGCGGGACGGCGTGCACAAGCAGTTCGACGCGGCTGCCGAGCTGATGACCTCGACCGGCAGCGCCCTGCGCGACGCGGCGCGGGCGTTGCGCGAGACCGACGACGCGGCGCGCGACAGCGTGACCGTCAAGGACGGAAGCCTGCAGGTCTGACATGGTCGCCGCACCCGGGATGCCACCCGAATGGAACGACGTGGTGGCCCGCGCGCAGCAGGTCGAGAAGCTGAACCCGGCGGGGATCCAGGCCGTCGCGGACCAGTTCACGCAGGCGTCGAAGGACTCGGCGGACCACTCGGTCGCTCTGCGGAACGCGACGGCGGCGCTGGGCGGCGGCACGTGGACCGGTCCCGCCGCCGACGCGTTCTTCGCCTACGTCAAGCAGATCGGCGATGCGGGCAGGAAGGTCAACGACCACCTCGACGAGGTCGCGCGGGAGCTGTCCAACCTGCAGACGTCGCTGGCCGACGTCAAGGGCCGGATCGACACGATCCGGCAGCAGGCGCAGACGGACATCGAGAAGGCCAACAGCGACGCGGTGACCAACGCGAACGCGGCCGAGGCGATGGAACGCGAGGTGCGCGAGGGCAAACCGGGCGCCACCATGCCCTCACCGACGTCGGCCGAAATCATGGCCGCGAACGCGCGGAAGACGAGCGGCATCGCGGCCGGCGCCCGGGACCAGATCCAGGGCCTGCTGGGCAACGCGAACGAGCAGATCAACCGGGTGATGGGCCTGGTGCGCAAGGAGGTCCAGGGCGGGTACGCGTCGGTGCCCCCGCTGGGCGGCAAGCCGAAGACGATGAAGAGCACGGGCGGACTGCGCTCCGGCTCCGGCGGCGGCTCGGGTGGTGGCGGCGGTGGTCTGGGCCCGAGCGGCGGACCCCCGAGCAGCCAGCCCCCAGGAAACGTGCGGCAGTGGATCGAAGAGGCGATCCGCATCCTGCAGGCCGCCGGCGTGCCGGTGACGGAAGCCGACATCGACAAGATCTGGACGATCATCGAAAAGGAGTCGGGCGGCAATCCAAACGCAATCAACCTCTGGGACAGCAATGCTGCGAAGGGGCACCCGTCGAAGGGGTTGATGCAGTGCATCGACTCGACGTTCAACGCGCACAAACTGCCCGGCCACGACGACATCTACAACCCGGTCGACAACATCATCGCCGGGGTGCGGTACACGTTCAGCAGGTACGGCGGCTTTGATGGGCACCCAGGCCTGAAGGCGATGGCCGCAGGCGGCGGATACCAGGGCTACTAGCGAACAGACCCAGACCCGTGCTGGGTGGTCATCCCGGAGCCTGCCCGTCCGGCGAGGACTCTTTTGATCTTCAAACCCGCGCCTTCGCGTGGAAAAGCGCCTCACGGCGCTGGAAAGGTCACCTTCCGACCACCCCCGCCCCCGATGCCTGATTGTGTTTCAGTCGGCGACTAAAGATCGGCTGTGGATCGGGGCGGGGGAGGTCTGGTTGGGGTAGTCGGTGCTGTTGCGTTGCCGGCCGGCGGTTGGGCGCGGTGGGGCACCACGAGATCCGCTTCCAAACAGGTCGACTTACCCTGAAGCCCATGGTCGCCTCAGCCTCGTTTCCCGGTCCGGCCAAGCGGGCGGACGTCGCGCCCTTCCACGTCATGGAGGTGCTCTCCGCGGCCGCCGCCCGGCAGCGGACCCACGGGGACGTCGTCAGCCTCGCCGCGGGGCAGCCCAGCGCGGGCGCGCCCAAGCCGGTCCTGGAGGCGGCCGCGCGCGCTCTGCACGACCAGAACCTCGGCTACACCGTCCAGCTTGGCATCCCCGAGCTGCGCGAAGCCATCGCCGGGCACTACGACCGCCGCTACGGCATGACCGTCAGCCCGGAGGACGTCATCGTCACCACCGGGTCCTCGGGCGGCTTCATGCTGTCGTTCCTGTCCGCCTTCGACGCCGGCGCCCGCGTCGCCATGGCCCGGCCCGGCTACCCTGCCTACCGCAACCTGCTGTCCGCCCTCGGCTGCGAGGTCGTCGAGTTCGCCACCGACGAGAGCACCCGCTTCCAGCCGACCGTCGACCTGCTGGACGAGCTCGGCCCGCTCGACGGGCTGATCGTGGCGAGCCCGACCAACCCGGCGGGCACCGCGCTGCCGCCCGGCGAGCTCGCCGCAATCGCCGGCTGGTGCTCGTCCCGCGGGGTTCAGCTGATCAGCGACGAGATCTACCACGGCATCTCCTACGGCACCGAGCTCGGCTGCGCCTGGCAGTCCACCACCGAATCGATCGTGCTCGGCTCGTTCTCCAAGTACTTCGCCATGACCGGGTGGCGGCTGGGCTGGATGCTCGCCCCGAAGCGCCTGCACCGCGCGGTCGACGTGCTCACCGGCAACCTCAACATCTGCGCCCCGGCGCTCGCCCAGCACGCGGCCGTCGCCGCGTTCGAGCCGGAGTCCTACGCCGAGCTGGACGGGCACGTCGCGCACTACCGGCGCAACCGCGACCTGCTGCTGGACGGCCTCGCGGGCATCGGGCTGACCCGCGTCGCCCCGGTGGACGGCGCGTTCTACGCCTACGTCGACGTCTCCGAGCACACCACCGACAGCCTGAGCTGGTGCCAGCGGCTGCTCGCCGACACCGGCGTCGCGATCACCCCGGGCATCGACTTCGACCCCGTGGACGGCGGGAAGTTCGTCCGGTTCTCGTTCGCGGGCTCCGAGTCCGACGTCACCGAGGGGGTCGCGCGCCTGGGCCGGTGGCTCTCCGGGGGAACCCCCAGTTTTCCCTGAACGTTGACCAGAACGCGGGCGTCCGGGCACGAAACCGTGCCAGGCTGCTCCTAGCGGGCCGAACGAGCCCGCGTGGCACAACCAGAGGGGAATGCCATGTTCTGGAAGATCGTCGGTGCGCTGCTCGTCGCCTGGCTCGCGTTCATGGTGATCGGCTCGGTGATCGGGTTCGTCTTCAAGGCGATCCTGTGGATCGCCGTGATCGGCGGCGTCGGCTTCCTCGGTGCCGCGGCCTACAACGCGATCAAGAACAACAAGGAGCGCAAGCAGATCCGCCCCTAGAGCAGAGCGCGCGCCGCGTCGGCCCCGTCCCACACGTGCGCGCGCAGGCCGGCTGCCCGCGCGCCATCCACATTGGACTGGCGGTCGTCGAAGAAGACGCAGTCGCCCGCCGGCACGCCCAGGCGGGCGACGAGCAGTTCGAAGATCTCCGCGTCCGGCTTGGCCACACCAACGTCGCCGGAGAACACCCGGACGCGGAAGTGCCGCATCCAGTCCTGCCGCTCGGCGAACCGGGCGAACGAGGACGGCGCGTTGGACAGCAGTGCCAGCGGCACCCCGGCCTCGCTCAGCCCGGCCAGCAGCTCCAGCGACGACTCCCGCACGTCCGACCAGCCGCGGATGTCGATCTCGGTCAGCCGGTCCGATGTGGACTCGTCGACGGGCACGCCGAGCGCCTCGCCGACCCCGCCCCAGTACTCCAGGTCGGAGCTGCCGCGGTCGTAGACGTCCCGCAGCCGCCAGTAATGCGGCTCGAACTCCGCCAGCGGAACGCCCAGCGTGGCGGCCAGATCCGGCAGCGCGGTCGTCCGGCCGCAGATCACCTCGCCGTAGTCGAACACCACCCACCCGGTCACGGGTGACCGCCGGCCTTGATGCGGCGCAGCGCCTCGTCCACGTCGGCCGGCGAGACGTCCCGGTGCAGCACGAACCGCACCTTGCCGGCCATCGGCAGCGCCAGCACGCCCTGGGCCTGCAGCGACTCCAGGGTCACCGCGATGTCGGCGACCGGCGCGAGGACGATGTTGGTCTCCGGGGTGTCGGCCTGCCAGCCCAGCTCACGCAGCCCGTCGGCCAGCCGCCGGGCCTTCTCGTGCTCCGCGGCGAGGTCCGGAACCCGGTCCAGCGCGACCAGGCAGGCCGCGGCGAGCACCCCGATCTGCCGCATGCCGCCGCCGAGCATCTGCCGCATCCGGCGCGCCCGCTCCACGAACTCCCGGCTGCCCGCGACGACCGACCCGGCCGGCGCGCCCAGCCCCTTGCTGAAGCACGCCGACACGCTGTCCACGCCCACGGTCAGCGCGGCGGGCGGCAGGCCGAGCGCGACAGCCGCGTGCCAGACGCGGGCGCCGTCCAGGTGGACCTGCAGCCCGGCCTGCCGTGCGGTGGACAGCAGCTGGGCGTGCTCGTGCGGCGGGATGACCGCGCCGCCTGCCGCATTGTGGGTGTTCTCCAGGCACAGCAGGGTCGTGCGCAGCGCGTAGTACGGCCCGCTGCGGGTGCCGATGGCCGCCGCGACCGTCTCCGGCTTGGGCCGCCCGAGGCCGCCGTCGTGCGGCAGCGCTTCCGGCATGCCACCGGCGAGCCAGGCCGCGGAGCCCAGCTCGTTGTTCAGGACGTGCGCGTTGTTCGGGGCGAGGAAGCGGTCGCCGCGCTTGAGGTGGACGGACAGGGCGATGAGGTTGGCCATCGTGCCGCTCGGCGTCCACAGCGCCGCCGGCATGCCGAGGACCGCGGCCGCGCGCTCCTCGAGCTCGCGGACTGTCGGGTCGACGTCGATCACGTTGTCGCCGACCTCAGCGGACGCCATCGCTCTGCGCATCTGCTCATCCGGACGAGTGACGGTGTCAGAGCGGAAGTCGATCAACTGGGTGGCTGCTGAGGTCACAGTCAGATCACATCACACCGTTCAGATGATCTTCAAGAAGGTGCAACCGACCATCGCCGCACTTCCGTCTTTACGTCGAGACGTCGGAGCGGAGAGCCTTAGCGCGTGGACGAGGGTGACGAGCGGGACTTCGCGGAGTACTTCGCGGCCAAACGCGACTCCGTGCGCCGGACCGCGTACCTGCTCTGCGGCGACTGGCACCGCGCGGACGACCTCGCGCAGACGGCGTTCGTGGCGCTGCACCGGAAGTGGAACCGCATCCGGGACCGCGCCGCGACCGACGCCTACGTGCGGAGGACGCTGGTCCGGGCGTCGATCGACGAGTCGAGACGGCCCTGGCGGAGGGAGCGGCACGTGGAGCAGCTGCCCGAGCCCGAGCCCGCCGGCACCCGGATGGACGACCAGGTCGCCACGCGCGCGGACCTGCTGGCCGGGCTGCGCGCGGTGCCGCCGAAGCAGCGCGCCGTGCTGGTCCTGCGGTACTTCGAGGGGCTGGACGTGGCCGGTGTCGCGAAGGTCCTCGGCTGCAGCGAGGGGAACGTGAAGAGCCAGACCGCGCGGGGGCTGGCGAACCTGCGCGACGCGCTGGGCGAGGAGGTGGAAGCCGGTGGATGAGCGCGAGCTGACGGAGTTGTTCCGGTCCGTGCCCGGTGAGCCGCCTCCGGCCGGGTTCGACGTGCGGGACGTGCGGACGGCCTCGGCGCGGGTTACCGCGCGGCGGCGCACGACGCTTGCGGTGGCGTCACTCTGCGTGGTCTTCGCCCTGTTCGGCGCCGGAATCGCCGGGTTCGTCCAGTCCCGGACCACTCAATCGAATCAAGTCCAGGGGCAGGAGCAACCGGCGAGCGCGCCGGGGCGTCTCCCGTCCGCTGTGCCCCAGCTTTCCGGCCCCTCCGCCATGCAGGGAGGAGAGGGCGCCGGGGAGAACGGCCCGCGGGCCGACAGCACCTCCGGGTGCGACAAGGTGGACCGGGAGCTCGCCACCGCCCTCGCTGGCGAGCTCCCGGCCACCGGGATCACCGGGCCGGACGCGGGTGACGTGTGCACGCCGGGCTCGCGCACCGCGAGGTACGGCGTCACCGAGAACGGCCGCAGCGGTTCGGTGTCGGCGACCGTGCTGCCGCCCGGGGCCAGCGTTCAGCTCGCGGAGCTCGCCGACGGCGCCGTCGTGGACCAGCGGCTGACCGCCGACGGCGGGACGGTGATCGTGCTGAGCGTGCCTGCCCCGGGCAGCGCGGCGCCGCTGGCGGACGACGTCCCGAAGATCGCCACCGCGCTGGCGCAGAGGTTCTAGCTGGTTAGATGGGCGGCCATGACGTCCGGAGCGAGCACGCCGAAGGGTGAGCGCAGGCGGGCCGCCCTCATCGAGGCCGCCGCCGAGCTGCTGGTTGAAGGCGGTTTCGACGCGATCCGGCACCGCGCGGTCGCGGAGCGGGCCGGGCTGCCGCTGGCGTCGACGACGTACTACTTCGACTCGCTCGACGACCTCATTAGCGCCGCCGCCGAGCACCACGGCCGCGCCGAGCTGGCGAAGGGGCACGCGCAGCTGGACGGCCTGCCGACCGAGCACCGCCGCATCGACAGCGTCGTGGAACTGGTGCTGGACCAGCTGCTCGGCGAGGACCCCGGCTACGAGGCGGTGCTGCTGCGGTACGAGCGGCTGGTGGCGACCGGGCGGCGGCCGTACCTGCGGCCGTTGATGCGGGCGCTCGGCGCGGAGCTGCGGGAGCTGCTGGCGGAGATCTTCGCCCGGTCCGGGCTGGTGATCGAGCGGGACCGGCTGGAGGAGCTGATCGCGCTCGTCGACGGCGCCGTGGTCAACGCCTTGATCGAGGTGGATCCGGATCCGCGGGCGGTGGCGCGGGCGAGGCTCGCTCGCGCGCTATCTAAGCTTGGGTCGTGACGAAACCGCAGATCCCGAACGTCCTCGCCGGTCGCTACGCCTCTCCCGAGCTGGTCTCGCTGTGGTCGCCGGAGAACAAGGTGAAGCTCGAGCGCGAGTTGTGGATCGCGGTGCTGCGCGCCCAGCGCGACCTGGGTGTCGAGGTGCCGGACGGGGTCGTCGAGGACTACGAGCGGGTGCTGGACCAGGTCGACCTTGGCAGCATCGCGGAGCGGGAGCGCGTCACCCGGCACGACGTGAAGGCGCGCATCGAGGAGTTCAACGCGCTGGCCGGGCACGAGCACGTGCACAAGGGCATGACCTCGCGCGACCTGACGGAGAACGTCGAGCAGCTGCAGGTCCGGCGGTCGCTGGAGCTGATGCGCTCGCGGGTGGCCGCGGTGCTGGCGCGGCTGGCGGCGCTGGCCGCCGAGCATGCGGAGCTGGTGATGGCAGGCCGGTCGCACAACGTGGCCGCCCAGGCGACGACGCTGGGCAAGCGCTTCGCGACGGCCGCGGACGAGCTGCTGGTGGCGTTCGACCGGCTCGACGACCTGATCGGGCGGTACCCGTTGCGCGGGATCAAGGGCCCGGTCGGGACGGCGCAGGACATGCTGGACCTGCTGGGTTCTGCGGAGACGCTGGCCGAGCTGGAGAACCGGATCGCCGCGCACCTGGGCTTTTCGCGGACGTTCACCAGCGTGGGGCAGGTGTACCCGCGGTCGCTGGACTTCGACGTGCTGTCCGCGCTGGTGCAGCTGGCGGCGGCGCCGTCGAGCCTCGCGAAGACCATTCGCTTGATGGCCGGGCACGAGCTGGTGACCGAGGGGTTCAAGCCGGGGCAGGTCGGCTCGTCGGCCATGCCGCACAAGATGAACACGCGGTCGTGCGAGCGGGTCAACGGGCTGGCGGTCGTGCTGCGCGGCTATCTGTCGATGATCGGCGAGCTGGCGGGCGACCAGTGGAACGAGGGGGACGTGTCGGATTCGGTGGTGCGCCGGGTCGCGCTGCCGGACGCGTTCTTCGCGCTGGACGGGCTGCTGGAGACGTTCTTGACGGTGCTCGACGAGTTCGGCGCGTTCCCGGCCGTGGTGGCGCGGGAGCTCGAGCGGTACCTGCCGTTCCTCGCGACGACGAAGGTGCTGATGGCGTCGGTGCGGGCCGGGGTTGGCCGGGAGACCGCGCACGAGGCGATCAAGGAGCACGCGGTCGGGGTGGCGCTGGCGATGCGCGAGAAGGGCGCCGACAACGACCTGCTGGACCGGCTCGCCGGCGATTCGCGGTTGCCGCTGGACCGTGCCGGGCTGGAGCAGTTGCTCGCCGACCGGATCTCGTTCACCGGGGTGGCGCCGGCTCAGGTGGCTGCCGTGGTGACGCGGGTGGAGGACGTGCTGGCGCGGTTCCCGGAGGCTTCGAAGTACGTGCCACAGCCGATCCTCTGACCGCGGGTTGGTGGTGGTGCGCGGGTGCGCCGGCGCTTCGCGAAGCGGGTAGCGCCTCTCGAAGCGCGGTAGCGCCTCTCGAAGCGCGGTAGCGCCTCTCGCACTGCGCGAGAGGGCCGACGACGCGGGCCTCGATGAACGGCCCACCCACATCAGCGCGAACGAGGACCTCACGCGATCGCGAGATGCACACTCGCGCCTCCACGACATGCCCCGCACCCGCGAGAGCCCACCCATGCGCCGATGAACGGACCATTCATCGCCCCACCGGTGGGCACCTCGCGCACCAACCAGCCGTCGATTTCGCGCACCCATCAGCTGCCCCTCACACGCCCACCAGCTGCCCCTTCGCGCGCCGATGAACGGTCCATTCACTCACCCACCAGAAGCGCACCTCGCACACCAGAAGCGCACCTCGCACACCCACCAGCCGTCCCTTCGCGCACTCGCGAGGTGTCCCCTCACGCACCCGCGGAATGTCCACTCACGCACCCGCGGAATGTCCACTCACGCACTTGTGAGGTGTCCCCTCACGCACTCATGAGGTGCCCCCTCGTGCGCTCGTGAGATGTGCATTCGCGCACTCGCGAGGTGCCCACTCACGCACCCGCGACGTGCCCACTCACATACCGCGAGGCGCTGACTCACACACCCGCGAGGTGCCCACTCACGCGGCGGTGAACGGCCCATCGCCGCGCGGCCGCCTGGACCCACCTGCCCACCCGCCCGGCCGTGCTGCCACCACGGCCACCCCTACTCCGACATCTCCGGCATCATCGGGGGCATGCGCGCGGAACGTCTGGTGGCCCTGCTCTTCACCCTGCAGAGCAGGCGCAGCGCGACCGTCCCCGAGCTGGCCGAAGCGCTCGGCGTTTCGGAGCGCACCATGCACCGCGACATCGCCGCCCTGCAGGCCGCTGGTGTTCCACTGTGGACGGAGACCGGGCGGTACGGCGGCGTGCGGCTCATAGAGGGGTGGCGCACCCGGCTGGACGGGCTCACCTCCCGCGAGGCCGTCGCCATCTTCGCGATGGGGGTGCCCCGCGCGCTCGCCGAGCTGGGTCTCGGCACCGCCGTCTCCGCCGCCCACGCCAAGGTCAGCGCCACCCTCCCCGCCCCGCTTCGGGAGCAGGCCCAGCACCTCGCCCAGCGCTTCCACCTCGACGCGCCCGGCTGGTTCAAGTCCGAAGAGGACGCCGAGCACCTGGCGACCATCGCCCAGTCCGTGTGGGAGCAGCGCCGCGCCGCGATCACCTACCGGCGCGGCGACCACGCCGTAGAACGCCTCCTCGAACCGCTCGGCCTCGTCCTCAAGGCCGGTGTCTGGTACCTCGTCGCCCGCATCGAGCACAGCATCCGCACCTACCGCGTCAGCAAGGTCACCGCCGTCGAGCTCAACGACGAACGCTTCGAGCGGCCCGCCGACTTCGACCTCGCCGGCTGGTGGCAGCGCTCCTCCACCCAGTTCGAACGCTCCCTGCAACGCAACCCGGTCCGCCTGCGCCTGTCCCGCTGGGGCGTGAAACGCCTCCCGCAGATCCTCGACGCCGACCTGGCGATCGCCGCCCTCGACGCGGGCGGGCCGCCGGACCCCGAGGGCTGGGTCGAGGTCACCATCGACCTCGAAGAACCGGCCATCGCGGCGAGCATGCTGCTCGGCCTCGGCACCGACGTCGAGGTCGTCGAGCCACCCGCCGTGCGCGCCTTGTTCGCCGACGCCGCACGGCGGATGGCCGACCGTCACCGGTAGCCGGTCGGGTCCGCGGGCTTGCCCGCTTCCTGGACCTCCACGACGTAACGCCAGCCGTCCGGCCTGCTGCCGTCCACGTCGTCGAACTCGTAGATCTTCGCCAGCTGCCCGCTGTTCAACGTCTGCCCGTGGAACCGGTGCCGCTCGGGGTCGGCCGCCAGCGACGCGACCGCCCTGCCCACGAACACCGGCGATTCCGAGATGCAGAAGTGCGGCTCCTTCGCGAGCGCGTCCCGCCAGTTCTCCTCGGTCACGCCGTAGTGCTCCAGCATCGCCTCCGACCGCAGCCAGCCCGGCGTCATCGCCACCGCCGTCGCGCCGTGCGGGGCCAGGTCGTGCGCCTCGGCCTTGACGATGCTGTGCGACGCCGCCTTCGCCACGTAGAACCCGATCGACGTGCCCTCGCGGAACCGCGAGTTGTACTCCTCAGTCCCGTCGGTCATCTCAACCACCAGCCCGCCTTGGTTGCGGATCACCAGCGGCAACAGGAAGTGACTGGTGATGATGTGCGCGTCGATACCCAGCCGGATCGACCGCAGCGCGTGCTCCAGCGGCAGGTCCCACACCGCCCTGCCCCACCCGATGTACTCGTCGCCGCCCCAGATGCCGTCGACCAGGATGTCCAGCCGCCCCTGCTCGCGGTCGACCCGCTCGGCCAGCGTCCGCACCTGCTCCGGGTCGAGGTGGTCGACGCGGATCGCCGCGCCCTTGCCGCCCGCGTCGGTGATCCGCTCCAGCGTGCCCTCGATGGTCTCCGGCCTGCCCACCTCGGACCGGTGCTCACCGGAGGTCCGCCCGGTGACGTACACGAACGCGCCCCGGCGCCCCAGCTCGACCGCGATCGCCCGGCTCGCCCCGCGCGTGCCACCGGCGACGAGGGCGACCTTCCCACTCAGTTCGTTGCTCATACGTCCACCGTGTCGGTGAACCCTGTCAGATCCCGTCATGGTTGCCGTCACCCGCGGGTAAGGGCTTCGTCATGACGATCTGGTGCGGTGGGTGACATGGACGCCCGTCTGCTGGTCTCGCTGTCCGGCATCGGTCCTCGGACGCTGCACCGCTGCGCCGAACTCGCGGCCGAGCTGGACCGCCGAAACGTCCCCCTGTCCCTCCTCTTCGCGCCGCGCACCGAAGGTTCGCAGGCCGTCACCGCCTGGATCCGCGAGCGCACCAGCCGTGGCGACGGTCTCCTGCTGCACGGCTACGACCACCGCATCCCGCCCAGCCACCGGGCGGTCAGCCTGCACCGCAAGGCCGAGTTCGCCGGCCTGCCCGCGCACGAGGCGCGGCTGCGGATGATCGCCGCGAAGGCAGCGCTGGAGAAGCTCGGCCTCAGCGCGGACGGGTTCGCGCCGCCGCGGTGGCTGGCCTCGCCCGGCACGCTCGCCGCGGCGGGCGAGCACTTCGCGCTGTGCGCCGACCTCGCCGCGGTGCACGACCTGCGCACGCGCACCGTGCACCGCTCGCGGGTCCAGTCGTTCGCCGCGCACAACCACCGGACCGAGACCGTGCGCGCGTTCGCGCTCGTGCTCGCCTCGGCACGGGCCGCACGACGTGGTGGTCTCGTGCGCCTTGGGATCGACGCCGCCGACCTCGCCCGGCCCGGTCTCCGGCACGCCTTCCTCGACGCGGTCGACGTCGCGCTGGAGAACCGGGCCTTCGGCACGACCTACGGGAGCTTGATGTCCTCACCGCGCGTCGGCGCGCGCACCTCGGTGCCCTCCGGCGCGAGGTTGGTGAACAGGCCGTAGTGCATCGCCGGGTTCGCGAGCACCGCCTCGTGGATCGGCACGGCGACGCGCGGCGCGACCGCCCGCAGGTAGTCGACGGCCTCACCGGCCTTGAGCCACGGCGCGCCGGTCGGCAGGCCGAGCACGTCGATCTGCTGCTCGGGCACGAAGAACGAGTCGCCGGGGTGGTAGAAGGCGCCGTGGTCGACGATGTAGCCGACGTTCGGGATGACCGGGATGTCGGAGTGGATCACGGCGTGCTGCCCGCCGACGACGTTCACGGCGGCGCCGCCCGCCTCGAACGCGTCGCCCGGGTTGACGACCTGGAACTCCAGGCCCAGTTTCTGCACGGTCTCCTCCGAGCCGGGGTCGACGACCAGCTTCGCGTCCGGGTTGGCTTCGAGCAGCACCGGCAGGCGTTCGCTGTCGATGTGGTCGAAGTGCTGGTGGGTGATCAGGACCGCGTCCAGCTCGCGCTCGCCCTCGAAACCCTCCGAGAACGCGCCGGGGTCGAGCAGGATCCGCGCGTTTTCCGTTTCCAGCAGGACACAGGCGTGTCCGAAATGGACGATTCGCATCAGGTGCTCCTCCGCGTGGGTTCAGGACCAGCCTAGGCCCGCCAGAATTGCGTCGCCAAGATCGCTACGGCGGTACCGGACCTCGTGTCCGGATCGCGCCGACGTGAGGATCCCCACGTCCCGCAGCGCGGTGACGTGCGCGGACACGGTGCTCGGCGCGAGACCCAGCCGGCCCGCGAGCACGGAGGTGGACAGCGGCTCGCCGAGGGCGAGCAGGACGGTGGCTTTGGTGCGGCCGAACACCGGGGCGAGGCGGGCGTCGTGGTCGGGACGGCCGCCCCACAGCGCGGCGACACCGCGGGCGGGGTAGAGCAGCGCGGGCTGCCAGGGCGGCACGGTGACCACGCCGACGCCGGGCCAGGCGAAGACGGCGGGCAGCAGGAGCAGGCCACGACGGCCGAGGCGGACCCGTTCCCGGGACCGGGATTCGACCAGGACCGTGCCGTCGACGAGCCGGACGCGCCGGTGCAGGTCCGCGAAGACGAGTGGCAGGCCGCCGTCGGCGAGCCTGCGGGAGCGGTGGGTGATGTCGGCGGCGAGGACGTCCCGCATCCGCGGCCAATGCGGCGCGATCAGGTCGGACCAGACGAGCGCCATCTGGTCGGCGAGCAGGTCGCGGGCCTTCGCCGGGTCGGCGGGCAGGCCGCTGAGGTCGGCGTCGACCATGGCCAGCTCGACGGCGACCTGCCGCGGCGGCGTGCGGCGGATGCGGTCGAGCTGCGCCTCGGCGGTGGTGTGCGGGCCGTCCGGCGGCGGGCTGAGGAAGTCGGTGATGTAGCGGCGGCCGGACAGGACGCTGCGCAGCTCGGCGATCGGCAGGTCGGCGCCGGTCAGCCATGGCTGGTGCACGGGGTGCGCGCGGAGGCCGAGCACGACCTGGACCGCGCCGAGCGCCTCCTCCAGCGGGGAGATGCCGAAACGGACCGGGCTCGCGGCGGTGAGGACCAACTCGATCATGGCGACCGGCTTTCGGAGATTTCCGAATCAGTATGGAGCCGGGAGGGTTGGCGGAACAGTCGGAACGGTGCAGATCGCGGCAGATGGGATGGCACCGCTGGGCGGGCAGCGCTCGGGTGGGTGGCCCGCCGGGGCGCGGGATGCCTGGGTGCCGGGCGGTGGCGAGCCGAAGCCGGGTGGGGGATTCGCCCGGAGCCGCGCGGCGGCTCGCCGTGCGAGGGGCTCCTGCTGGAGGTGCGGAGCACCGGGAGCCGGGCCCGCACGGCGGGGCACGGCGGCCGACCAGCCGGATCAAGCGCACGGCCAGCGCCGCTAACGGGGTTGGTCCGGAAGAAGTTGCCCGCCCGAAGCCGGGGCCGGAACGACACACCGCCGAGGAGGTCCAGGTGAATCGCGCGTATTGGCGCTGGTCCGCGGGCGCCCAGCTGTACCGCCTGCCGATCGCCATGGGGCCGCTCGCCTTCACTTCCGCCGCCGCCGTTGTCACCGGGTCCTACCGGCTCGGCGGGGTGATGGTCGCCGTGCTCGTGGGGGCCGAGATCGTCGGCGCGGTGCCATGCGGGCGGCTGCTCGACCGGATCGGCGTGACCCGCGGTCTGGTGCTCCTCCTGCTCGCCGCCGGCACGGCCATGACGGCGCTCGTCGTCGCCGCGGGGGCCGTCGCGCACGCTCTGCTGGTCGCGCTGGTCGTGGTGCCCGGGCTGGCCGTCGGCGGGCTGTCCGGCGGCTTCCGGACCCTGCTCGGCTCCGTCGTGCCGGACGAGCGGCTGCCGCGCGCCGTCGCGATCGACTCGATGCTCTTCGAGGGCGTCCTCATCACCGGGCCGCTGCTGGTCGCCGCGCTGAACCCGGCCGGCGCGCTCGTCCCGCTCGCCGCCATGGCCGCGGCCTACTTCGCCGCCGCGCTCGCCGTGCCGCGGGCCGTCGCGCCCGCCCCGCCGAGGCCGGCGAAACTGCCCGTCCGAAACGCGCTGCCGTGGCTCGCGTGCCTGTTCGCGCTCGGCCACCTGGTCGCGACCGTCGAGGTCGCGCCGTTGCCGCTGGTCCAGCGGCTCGGCGCGGACCCGGCGCTGGCCGTGGTGGTGATCGTCGTGCTGAGCGGGGCCAGCATCGCGGGCAGCGCGGTCTTCGCGTGGCGACGGCCACCGGCCGGACGGCGGCAGGCAGCGATGGCGCTGGCCGGGTTCGCCGCAGGCGGCTCGGTGCTGGCCGCGGATCTCGGGTGGGCCGGGCTGCTCATCGGCGCGGCGCTGATCGGCGCGGGCACCGGGCCGCTGCTGACCATCGCGTCCGTGCGGCTTCAGCGGTTGTTGCCGGAAGGTCGTCGTGCGGAGGGGTTTTCGGCCGCGTTCGTCGTGCAGGCGACGGGGTTCGGGCTCGGGTCGCTGAGCGTGGGCGTGCTGCCGTTGTCGCTGGCGCCCACTCTCGGGGTAGTGAGCTCGGCCTGCGCATGTGCCATGCTGGCGCTACTGAACAGTAGTTAGGAGGCCAAGGATGACCACCGTGGAGCCGAAGCCGGCCGTCAAGGGCACGTTCGACTCGCTGAACCCGGCCACCGACGAGGTCGTCGGGACCCACCCGGTGCACACCGCGGAGGACGTCCAGGCCGCGGTCGCCGCCGCGCGGACCGCCGCGGGCTGGTGGGCGGGCCTCGGGTTCGAGGGCCGGTCCGACCGCCTGCGCCGCTGGAACGGGATCATCACCCACCGCCTCGCCGAGCTGTGCGACGTCGTTAGCAAGGAGACCGGCAAGCCCGCCGGCGACGCGCAACTGGAGGCCGTGCTCGCGATCGAGCACATCCACTGGGCCGCCCGGAACGCCCGCAAGGTGCTGGGCCGGAAACGCCGCTCGGCCGGACTGCTGCTGTCCAACCACACCGCGACCGTCGAGTACCAGCCGCTGGGCGTGGTCGGCGTGATCGGGCCGTGGAACTACCCGGTCTACACGCCGCTGGGCTCGATCACCTACGCACTCGCGGCGGGCAACGCCGTGGTGTTCAAGCCCAGCGAGTACACCCCCGGCGTCGGGAAGTGGCTGGTCGACACGTTCGCCGAGGTGGTGCCCGAGTACCCGGTGCTGCAGCTGGTCACCGGCTTCGGCGCGACCGGCGCGGCGCTCGTCGGCGCGGGCGTGGACAAGATCGCGTTCACCGGCTCGACCGCGACCGGCAAGAAGATCATGGCCGCGGCCGCCGAGACCCTCACGCCGGTGGTCATCGAGGCGGGCGGCAAGGACCCGCTGATCGTCGACTCGGACGCCGACCTGGACGCGGCCGCCGACGCCGCCGTGTGGGGCGCGTTCTCCAACTCCGGGCAGACCTGCATCGGGGTGGAGCGGGTGTACGTGCACGAGCGGGTCTACGACCAGTTCGTGGACAAGGTCGTCGCGCTGACCCGCGGGGTGAAACCGGGCGAGCAGTACGGCCCGATGACCATGCCGTCGCAGCTGGACGTGGTGCGCACGCACATCGCCGACGCGCTGGCCCGCGGTGGCCGGGCGCTGACCGGCGGCGCGGACGCGGTCGGGGACCGGTTCGTGGAGCCGACCGTCCTGGTCGACGTGCCGGAGGACTCCGCCGCGGTGCGGGAGGAGACGTTCGGCCCGACCATGACGATCGCCAAGGTGCGCGACATGGACGAGGCGGTCGAAAAGGCCAACGCGACGGTCTACGGGCTCGGCTCAACGGTGTTCTCCCGCGCCAACGCCACCCGACTGGCCCAGCGGCTCAAGGCCGGGATGATCTCGATCAACGCGCCGTTCTCGTTCGCCGGGGCCGCGTCGCTGCCGTTCGGCGGGGTCGGCGACTCCGGGTTCGGGCGGATCCACGGCCCGGAGGGCCTGCGCGAGTTCGCCCGCCCGAAGGCGGTCGCCCGCCAGCGGTTCGCGGTGCCGATCAAGCTGACCACCTTCGCCCGCACCGAGAAGACGGACAAACTGGTGAGCAAGCTCGTCACGGGGTTGTACGGCCGGAAGCGCTGACGCCGGTGACTTGTCGCCGGACCGCGTGAACTTCTCGCCATCGGGTAACAATCCGTATGCGAAAGATCATCGGTACCGCGGCCGGAGCGGCGCTCCTCGGCTCGATCGGGATCGCCGCTCCCGCCGCGCGAGCAGCGGAAACACCGTGCAGCCCGCAGGCGAAGGCGTGCCTGCGGTTACACACCAACCAGGCCTGGCTGACGGACAACGGTCAGGTGACCCGCGGGCCGGTTCCGGTCGCCGTGGGCAAACCCGGCTACGAGACGCCGGTGGGCACGTTCAAGGTCCAGTACCGCGACATCGACCACTACAGCAAGGCCTACGACGCCCCGGTGCCGTACTCGGTGTTCTTCACGACCACCGGGGTAGCGTTCCACGAGGGCAGCCTGCGTGAGCAGTCGCACGGGTGCGTGCACCTCTCGCACGCCGACGCGAAGGCCTTCTACCAGGCCCTCCGCACGGGCGACGTGGTCGAAGTCGTGAACTGAGTCCGGTATTTCGGACGAGGCGGGGTATCGTGCGGACATGCCCCGTCTCGTACCCGCCGTGCTCCGGGCCGCGGACATCCTGGAACTGTTCCTCGACGAACACGTCCGCCTGTCCGCGACCGAGATCGTCGAGCGCCTGGGCCTGCCCCGCTCCACCACGCACGAGCTGCTCACCACCCTCGTCGCCCGGAAGTACCTGGACCGCCAGGCAGGCGAGGAGACCATGTACCGCCTCGGGCCGAAGCTGCTCGAACTGGGGGCGCGCTACCAGCAGCGGCTGGAGTTCGGCGTCGAGGCGGACGCGGTGGCGCGGCGGGTCGCGGCGCAGTGCGACGAGACCGTGCACGTCGCCGTGCTGGACGGGCTCGAGGTCGTCTACGTGTCCAAAATAGACTCGACCCACTCGGTGCGGCTGATCTCCGCGGTCGGCCGCAGACTGCCGGCCAACTGCACCGCCGTGGGCAAGGTCCTGCTCGCCGGGCTGTCCAGGGAGGAGGTCAGCCGCCGCCTCAAGGGACACCGGCTGACCGCGCTCACCGAGCACAGCGTCACGTCCCGCCCGGAGCTGCTCGCCCAGCTGGACGCGGTCCGCGTGACCGGCGTCGCCCACGAGCGCAGCGAGTCCAACCCGGACGCCGGCTGCGTGGCCGCACCGGTGGTGGACTCGCGCGGCGAATGGGTCGCCGCGATGAGCATCTCCATCCCGACCTCGCGCCACGACCAGGAGTCCTGGCGCCGCTGGGAAAAGCTCGTCCGGGAGGGCGCGGCCGAATTGTCCCAGCGCCTCGGCGGCCGCCCGCGAGATCCTGCTGATCACGGCTTACACGGCGGTGCGGATAGCGGAACCTGAGGCGGTGCCGGCTGGGAGCCGCCACGCCTCAAGGCACCAGCACCCGATCCGGCACGTTCTGGAACGCGACCGGGCGCCGGAACCGGTCCACCGCCGCCGTGCCGACCGAGGTGTGCAGCGGCGCCGTGGTCGCCGGGTACGGGCCGCCGTGGTGCATCGCGCGCGTCACGGCAACCCCGGTCGGCCAGCCGTTCCACACCACGCGCCCCACGTGTTCGGCCAGCTCGTCGACCAATTCGGCCGCCACCGGGTCGTCGTCCTCCGCCTGCACGGTCCCGGTGAGCTGCCCGTCGAGGGACCGGACGACGTCCAGCATTTCGGCCTCGGTCGAGTACTCCACCACGAGCGAGGCCGGGCCGAAGCACTCGGTTCGCAGCGCCTCGCCGTGCTCGAGCAGCGCCTTCGCGGTCGTGGCCAGCAGCGTTGGCGCCGCGCCGCCGTCGACCAGCGTCTGCACCTCGGCGTGCCCGGACAGCCGGCCGAGCACCGCCGCGTAACCGCTCGCGAGCCGCTCGTTGAGCAGCGGCGCGGCGGCCACCTGGCGCACCCGCTCGGCCGCGACCTCCCCCAGCCCGGCCCCGGCCGGGACCAAAAACAACCCGGGCTTCGTGCACAGCTGACCGGCGCCCATCGTGAACGAGTCCACGTAACCGGCCGCGATCTCCGCGCCACGCGCCCGCGCCGCCGCCTCGGTGACGAACACCGGGTTCACACTGCCCAGCTCGCCGTAGAACGGGATCGGATCCGGCCGCGAGACCGCCAGGTCGTACAGCGCCCGCCCAGCGGTGGGTGAACCGGTGAAGGCCGCGGCCCGGACGCGTGGATCGGTCAGCGCGGCCCGGCCGTCCTCCTCGCTGTGGATCAGCGCGAACACGCCCTCCGGCAGCGCGGCCCGCACGATCTCGCCCGTCGCGCCGGACAACCGCGGGTGGCCGGGGTGCGCCTTGAGCACCACCGGGCAGCCCGCCGCCAGCGCCGACGCGGTGTCCCCGCCCGCCACCGAGAACGCGAACGGGAAGTTCGACGCCGCGAACACCAGCACCGGCCCGATCGGACGGTGGGTCAGCACCAGCTTCGGCCGCGGCGCGGGCGGCCACGAGGGGTCCGCCTCGTCGACCACCGTGCGCGGCTGGACCTCCTCGGCCAGCAACCGGAGCTGGAACGTGGTGCGCACGACCTCACCACGCAGCCGCGCCTCCGGGATGTGCGTCTCTTCGTGCGCGAGCGGCACGAGCTCGTCCGCGGCGGCATCGATGCCGTCCGCGACCTTCTTCAGCGCCGCGGCGCGGTCGGCGCGCGCCCACGACCGGGCCGCGCCGGCAGCCGCTTCGAGGATGTCGTCCAAGCTCATCGGGTCACCTCCGCGACGGTGGCGGGCACGGCGAGGTCGGCGGCGGGCAGGGCCGAGCCGACGGCCTGCGGCGCGTGCCGGTGCAGCAGTTCGAGACCGATCTCCGCACGACGGACCCGCTCGCGCACTAGCGCGACCGCGGTCGACGTCAGGTGGGTGCCGCTGGGGTAGATGTTCGGCGCGTTGCGCAGCCCGAACTTGAGGTAGACCGGCGCGGCGACCCGCACGATCTCGGCGATCTCGAAGTGCCGGACGAACCCGCCGAGGTCGTCCGGCGCCTCGACGTAGACGTCCAGCGGCACGTCCACCGCCGCGCGGATCGCGGCGAGCTGGGCCAGGCTCAAGTCAGTCGGCACGTTGTAGGTGGTGGCGCCGGCCTGTTCGGCGAGCCTGATCGACGCCGGGTTGGCCAGGCCCATCTGCACGCTGACCTTGAACCGCATGGCGACGGGCAGCTCCCCGGCCGCGCGCATGCGGTCGGCGACGCTCAGCACGCCCAGGTCGGTCACCAGCACGCTGCGGATCCCGGCCTCGGCGGTGCGGCGGATGTCCTCCAGCACGTGGACCAGCTGCTCGGCGCCCCGCGCCTGCGCGGCGAACGGCCCGCCGCCGGACGCCACGGACGCGGCACCGGTGTCCCACCCTGCGACCGGGCGGGCGAACAGGCTCACCTCGACCTCGCGCGCCCGCGCGAGGTCGGCCATCGCGGCCAGCTCCGCACGCGTCAGCAGCATGCCGCCGCTGCCCTGCGAGACGCGGTGCACCACGACCCCGCGGGCGTCGGCCTCGGCGTAGACAGCTTCCAGCGCCTGCGGGCCCTCGACGCTCGGGATCTCCACCCGGTACTGGGCGCCGTCCGGGAAGCGCTTGGGGCTCGTCGGCAGCTCACCCGGGTCGCCGGGCGGCAGGCCCAGGGTGCGCAGGAAGTCGCGGGTTCTGTCCACGGTTCACCACCGTTGTTCGAAATTTCGGATGCTGTTCGTAGTCCCGGACGACGTTAGGCGCTGGCCGAACCGCGGTCAAGACGGTTGACACCGCCCGAATCCCGACTTTAGGTTCGGACAGCCGAACGTCATCCGAGATATCGGACAAGCAGACAACGGAGTCACCCGTGCCCCCAGCCATCCTGCGCAAGATCAGCCTGCGCCTGCTGCCCTTCCTCGGGCTGCTGTACGTGATCGCCTACATCGACCGGTCCAACGTCGGGTTCGCGAAGCTGACCCTGCAATCCGAGCTCGGCCTGTCGGCGACCGTCTACACGCTCGGCCAGGTGTTCTTCTTCGTCGCCTACGCGCTGCTGGAGGTGCCGAGCAACCTCGCCCTGCACCGCTACGGCGCGAACCGGTGGATCGCGCGGATCATGCTCACCTGGGGTCTGGTCACCGTCGCGACCGCGCTGGTGTCCACGACCTGGCAGTTCTACCTGGCGCGGTTCGCGCTCGGGGCGGCCGAGGCCGGGTTCTTCCCCGGCGTCATCTACTACCTGACCCGCTGGTTCCCGGAAAGCCACCGCAGCAAGGCGATCGGGCTGTTCATGCTGGCCGGCCCGGTGTCGTTCATCATCGGCAACCCGGCGATGGGGGCGCTGAACGACCTGCACGGCGTCCTCGGCCTGGAGGGCTGGCAGTGGATCTTCGTCGCGACCGGCGTCCCCGCCGTGCTGCTGACGCCGATCGTGCTCTGGGTCCTGCCGAAGTCGCCCGAAACCGCCAAGTGGCTGACCGACGACGAGCGCACCTGGCTGACCGGCGAGCTGCGCCGCGAGGCCGAGGCCGCCGGCGCCCAGCCGCACAGCCCCTGGGCGGTGCTCAAGGACTCACGGGTGCTGGCGATGGCCCTGTTCTTCCTGTGCTTCCCGCTGGCCACCTACGGACTCGCGTTCTGGCTGCCGACGATCGTGAAGGGCTTCGGCGACCTGTCCGGGTTCGGCGTCGGCGCGGTGTCGGCCATCCCGTACGTGTGCGTCATGGCTGGTCTTCTCCTCATACCGCGACTGGCCAACCGGCGCGAGGCGCCCTTCGGCTGGCTCGCGTTGATGCTCGGCTTCTCGATCGCCGGGTTCCTCGTCGCCGCGACCGCGAGCGCCCCGTGGCTGCAGATGATCGGACTGTGCGTCGCGTCGATCGGCGGCTACGCGGCCCAGCCGGTGATGTGGGGCCTGGTGCCGAAGTTCCTCGCCGGGGCGACCGCGGCCGCCGGCATCGCCGCGATCAACGGCATCGGCAACCTCGGCGGCGGGTTCGGCCCGATGGGCATCGCGGCGATCGTGGACGCCACCGGTTCGGCCGCGACCGGCCTGTACTTCCTGATCGCGGTGTCCGTGCTCGGCTTGTTCGGCACGTACGGACTGCGCCGGGTGCTGCGCCGTCGCACGGACACCGCGAAGGTGCTGACCGGCTAGCAGGAGAAGCAGTGGGTGTCCCAGTCGGCAGAAGGTATCCAGGTCACACCCGTCACCACCCTGGGCAGGCTGTGCCCGCAGCACAGCTAGACTCGGCTGGTACCGCCTACCTGCGATTACTGGAGCGACCCGCCGTGGCCCGTGTGGTGGTTGACGTCATGCCCAAGCCCGAGATCCTCGACCCGCAAGGTCAAGCCGTCGCCGGGGCGCTGCCGCGGCTGGGCTTCACCGGGGTCACCTCGGTGCGCCAGGGCAAGCACTTCGAGCTCGAGGTCGACGACTCGGTCGACGACGAGACGCTCGCCAAGATCGCCGAGGGCTTCCTCGCCAACCCGGTGATCGAGGAGTGGACCGTGCGGAGGCTCCCGTGAAGGTCGGTGTCATCACCTTCCCCGGCACGCTGGACGACGTGGACGCGGTCCGCGCCGCCCGCTACGCCGACGCGGAGGCGGTCAACCTGTGGCACGCGGACGAGGACCTGCACGGCGTCGACGCGGTGATCGTGCCCGGCGGCTTCTCCTACGGCGACTACCTGCGCTGCGGCGCGATCGCCCGCTTCGCCCCTGTGATGTCGTCCGTCGTCGACGCGGCCAAGGGCGGCATGCCGGTGCTCGGCATCTGCAACGGCTTCCAGATCCTGTGCGAGGCCGGGCTGCTGCCGGGCGCGCTGGTGCGGAACAAGAAGCTGCACTTCGTGTGCCGCGACCAGTGGCTGCGCGTGGAGAACAACACCACGGCGTGGACGACCCGGTACGAGGCGGGCGCCGAGATCCTGGTGCCGCTCAAGTCCGGCGAGGGCGGCTACGTCGCCGACCAGTCCACGCTGGACGAGCTGGAGGGCGAGGGCCGCGTGGTGTTCCGCTACGTCGGCGAGAACCCGAACGGGTCGCGTGACGACATCGCGGGCATCTGCAGCGCCAACGGCCGCGTCGTCGGCCTGATGCCGCACCCCGAGCACGCGATCGACGCGCTCACCGGCCCCAGCGACGACGGGCTGGGGATGTTCCTCAGCCTGGTCGACAGCCTCGTCAACGCCTGATCCGGCGGGGTTTCTCCGGGGGCGCCGGCCTCCGGAGGAACCTCAGCCGACGTTGGCGGCCGTCACCAGGCGGGAGTACGGGCCGTTCGCGGCGAGCAGTTCGGCGTGCGTGCCCAGCTCCGTGATCCGCCCGGCCTCCAGCACCGCGACCCGGTCGGCCGCCGCAGCGGTGTGCAGCCGGTGCGCGATCGCGATCACGGTCCGGCCGTCCAGCACCCCGCTCAGCGACCGCTCCAGGTGGCGCGCCGACGAGGTGTCCAGCAGCGAGGTCGCCTCGTCGAGCACCACCGTGTGCGGGTCGGCCAGCACGACCCGCGCCAGCGCCAGCTGCTGCGCGGTCGCGGCGGGCACGGCCAGCGCGCCCGAGCCGAGCTTCGTCTCCAGGCCGTCCGGCAGCCCGTCGAACCAGTCGCGCAGCCCGACCGCCCCCAGCGCGCGCACCAGCTCCTCGTCCGGCCACGAACCCGCCGGCAGCGTCAGGTTCTCCCGCAGCGTCCCGGAGAACACGTGGTGCTCCTGGGTCAGCAGCAGCACGTCGCCGCGCAGCACGTCCTCGGCCAGCTCGGACACCTCCGCGCCGCCGATCGTCACCGAACCCGAACCGGGCGCGGCGACCCCCGCCAGCAGCCTGCCGAGCGTCGACTTGCCCGCGCCGGACGGGCCGACGATCGCCAGCCGCTGCCCCGGCGGGACCCGCAGGTCGATGCCGTGCAGCACCTCGCGGCCTGCCGAGTAGCCGTAGTGCACGTCGCGCACCACGATCTCCTGGCCACGCGGCGGCGGTCCACCCGCGCGTTCCGCCTCGCCCCGCACTCCCAGGACGCGGCGCAGCGCGGTGCCCGAGACCTGCAGGTCCTCGACCCACCACATCGCCTCTTCGAGCGGCCCGGCCAGCGCCTGCACGTACACCACCATGGTGGTGATCGTGCCCAGCCCGACCAGGCCCTCGCCGTACGCCCAGCCACCGAGCAGCAGCACCGCCGCCACCGGCGTGACCTGCGCGATCTGCATCCACGGGAGCCACCCGACGGTCACCCCGCGCAGCCGCTGCTCGCCGCGGACCGCCCCGGCCAGCGTGCGGTTCCCGAGCGCGATCCGCCGCCCGGTCAGCCCGAGCGCCTCCGCCGTGCGCGCGCCCTCGGTGGTCTCGTGCAGGCTCGACTGCACCTCAGACCACTGATCGAGCATCTCCTCGACGATCCGCGGCGCGCGCCGGACGTACCAGCGCATGGTGAACACCACGATCGGCACCGCGACCAGCAGCCCGAGCGACAGCAGCGGTGAGGTGACGATCATCCCCGCGACGGTCAGCACGATCGTGATCAGCGCGATCGAGATCTCCGGGATCGCGTTGCGAACCGAAAAGTCGATTCGGTCGGCGTCGGTGGTCGCGCGGCTGATCAGGTCACCGGTGCCTGCTGCCTCGACGGTGCCCAGCGGCAGCCGCAGCGCGCGCTCGACGAACCCCTCGCGGGTCTCGGCCAGCACGCGCTCGCCGAGCATCCCGGCGCGGAAGCGCGCGAGCCGCTTCAGCACCGCCTGCACCACCAGGATCACCACGAACGCGAGCGCGAGCAGGTCGATCCGGCTGTCCCCGGCCACCGCGAGGTCCACCAGGCGCCCGAGGATCTGCGGGCCGGCGAGCCCGGCGATCGTGGCCAGGCCGAACAGTCCGATCACGACGCCGAACTCGCGGCGGTTCACGCGCAGCAGGTCCCGCGCCCAGCGCCGGGCCTCGGCGCCGGTCGCGAGAACTAGCTTGAAACGCATGTGATCACCTCGTCCGCCACCGCTTTCCACAGTGGACTTTCCGTGAAAACGACGGTCGTGCGGCCGCGGCGCAGCTCGGTGACCCGCTCGGTGATGCGGGCCTCGGTGTGCGCGTCGACGGCCGAGGTCGGTTCGTCGAGCAGCAGGGTGTCGGCGTCCAGTGCCAGCGCGCGGGCCAGGTTCAGCCGCTGCCGCTGGCCGCCGGACACCTCGCGGCCCCGCTCGCCGATCAGCTCGTCGAGCCCGTTCGGCAGGCCCTCGACGATGTCCTCGGCGTCGGCGGCCCACAGCGCGACCTCCGCCCGCTCGGCCGGGACCAGCTGGTCCCGCAGGATGCCGGAGAACCAGAGGTCCTGGTTGTGCGCGTAGACCACGCGTGACCGGAGTTCGGCCAGCGCCACGTGGTCGGCGGGCACGCCGGACACGAGCACCCGCTCGCCGGGCTCCGGGTCGGCGAACCGGGCCAGCCGCGCGGCCAGCGCCTCGGCATCCGGCCCGGCATCCACGACGGTCAGCTTCCCGGCCACCGCGGTGAAACCGGAGGTCGTGTCGTGCAGCTCCAGCGGCCCGTCCGGCAGCGCGACCGGCGCGTCCGGCTCGGACAGCAGCGGCCGCAGGCTCAGCACTGCGCAGACCTTCTTGGCCGACACCATCGCCGAGGAGAACGCGGCGGTGAACTCGGTCGCCGTGCTCACCGGCACCACCAGGAAGACCGACGACGAGTAGAACGCCACCAGCTCGCCGACGCTGAGCGTGCCCGCCGCGACGAACCGCGCGCCGAGCCAGGTGATCGCCACCGTGACCAGGCCGGGCAGCAGCACCTCGGCGCCCACCAGCCACGACTCGCTGCGCGCCACCTCGACGCCCGCCCGCCGGACCCGCTGGCTGGCGCCGCGGAACCGGCCGAGGAACTGGTGCTCGCCGCCGACGCCGCGGAGGATCCGCAGACCCGACACGATGTCCGCGGCCAGCGCGTTCACGCTGGACAGCTCCTCGCGCTGCACGCCCTTGCGGCGCTGCAGCGGCGCGACCAGCTTGCCCATGCTCAGCGTCGCGAGCGGGACCCCGACCAGCGCGATCACACCCAGCAGCGGTGACATGCCGATCAACGCCAGGCTGACGGTGAGGAAGGCCACCACCGAGCCGAACAGCCGGCCGGCCACCTCGAACACGTTGCCGATGTGGTTGATGTCCGAGGAGGACACCGCCATCACGTCACCGGTCCCGGCCTGCGGCCGCAGCGAGGCCCCGAGCCGCGCGGTGTGCTCGACGACCGCCCGCTGCGTGGCCGCGGCGCCGTGGATCCACATGGTGTGCACGGCGAAGACCAGCGCGCCGCCGCACACCGCCTGCGCGACGCCGAGCAGGACGACCAGGCCGACCCCGCCCAGCAGCTCGTCGCCCGCGCGGATGTCCTCGACCACCCCGCCGATCACGAGCGGCAGCAGCGCGCCCGGCAGCAACCACAGCGCGCCCAGGACGCACGCGGACACGGCGAGCCACGGGCGCTCCCGCAGGAGCGCACCGAGGAATCGCAGCGGCGTGAGCCGGGGCGGGAGGCGCATGACAACAGACGGTAAGTGCCGCAGCTCACCTCACGCGACCGATTTTCTGCCGGTCAGAGCGCTGCAAGTACCCTGGAAACCGTGACCGACACCCTGGCCATCGACACGACCGAGCGGGCCGCGGAAACGCCGGACCTCCCGCAGCCCTACCGCGAGCTCGGGCTCGCCGACGACGAGTACGCGCGCATCCGCGAGATCCTGGGCAGGCGGCCGACGGACGCCGAACTGGCCATGTACTCGGTGATGTGGAGCGAGCACTGCTCGTACAAGTCGTCGAAGAAGCACCTGCGCTACTTCGGCGAGACCACCACCGAGGAGATGCGCTCGAAGATGCTCGCCGGGATCGGCGAGAACGCCGGTGTCGTCGACATCGGCGACGGCTGGGCGGTCACATTCAAGGTCGAGAGCCACAACCATCCGTCCTATGTGGAGCCGTACCAGGGCGCCGCGACGGGTGTCGGCGGCATCGTGCGCGACATCCTCGCGATGGGCGCGCGGCCTCTCGCGGTGGCCGACTCGCTGCGCTTCGGCCCGGCCGACGCGCCGGACACCCGCCGCGTGCTGCCGGGTGTCGTGGCCGGCGTCGCCGGGTACGGCAACTGCCTCGGCCTGCCCAACATCGGCGGCGAGGTCGCGTTCGACGCCAGCTACGCGGGCAACCCGCTGGTGAACGCGCTGTGCGTGGGCGCGATGCGCACCGAGGACCTGCACCTGGCGTTCGCGTCCGGCACCGGCAACAAGATCATCCTGTTCGGCGCGCGGACCGGTCTGGACGGCATCGGCGGCGTGTCGGTACTGGCCAGCGACACCTTCTCCGGCGACGAGAACTCCGGCGGCCGCAAGAAGCTGCCGAGCGTCCAGGTCGGCGACCCGTTCACCGAGAAGGTGCTCATCGAGTGCTGCCTGGAGCTGTTCCAGCAGAAGCTCGTCGTCGGCATCCAGGACCTCGGCGGCGCGGGCCTGTCCTGCGCGACGTCGGAACTGGCCGCGGCCGGCGACGGCGGCATGCGCGTCGAGCTGGACAAGGTGCCGCTGCGCGCCGAGGGCATGACGCCGGCGGAGATCCTCTCCAGCGAGTCGCAGGAGCGGATGTGCGCGGTCGTCGAACCGTCCAAGGTGGACGCCTTCCTCACGGTGTGCGCGAAGTGGGACGTCATCGCCACCGTCATCGGCGAGGTCACCGACGGTGACCACCTGGTGGTGACCTGGCACGGCGAGACCGTGGTGGACGTGCCGCCGCGCACCGTGGCGCACCAGGGCCCGGTGTATGACCGGCCGGTCGCCCGTCCGTCCACTCAGGACGCGCTGCAGGCGGACACGCCGGAGAAGCTGCACCGTCCGTCCACTCCGGACGAGCTGCGGGAGACGCTGCTGAAGGTGGTCTCGTCGCCGAACCAGGCGTCGAAGGAGTGGGTGACCGACCAGTACGACCGGTACGTGCGCGGCAACACGGTGCTGTCGCAGCCGTCAGACGGCGGCATGATCCGCATCGACGAGGAGACCGGGCGCGGCGTCGCGGTGTCGACGGACTGCAACAGCCGGTTCGTGTACCTCGACCCGTACGCGGGGGCGCAGATCGCGCTGGCCGAGGCGTACCGCAACGTGGCGACGACGGGCGCCACCCCGCTGGCCGTGACGGACTGCCTGAACTTCGGGGCGCCCACGGACCCGGGCGTGATGTGGCAGTTCGAGCAGGCCGTGCACGGCATCGCCGACGGGTGCGCGCAGCTGGGGATCCCGGTGACCGGCGGCAACGTGAGCTTCTACAACCAGACCGGCGAGACGGCGATCCTGCCGACGCCTGTGGTCGGCGTGCTCGGCGTGATCGACGACGTGCGGCGGCGCATCCCGACCGGGATCGGCGCCGAGGCGGGCGAGACGCTGCTGCTGCTCGGCGAGACGCACGACGAGTTCGGCGGTTCGGCGTGGGCACATGTGATCCACGGGCACCTGGGTGGCCTGCCGCCGAAGGTGGACCTGGAGCGCGAGCGGCTGCTGGCGGAAATCCTGGTCGCCGGCTCGCGTGACGGGATGATCTCGGCCGCGCACGACCTCTCCGACGGCGGCCTGGCACAGGCCCTGGTGGAGATGGTGCTGATCGGCCAGTGCGGCGCGCGGGCCCTGCTCGACGAGGACGCCGACCCGTTCGTGCAGTTGTTCTCGGAGTCCACCGGGCGCGTCCTGGTGGCCGTGCCGCGGACCGAGGAGCTGCGGTTCACGGAGATGTGCACGGCCCGCGGCCTGCCCTGGCGCAAGGCCGGCGTCGTGGACCCGGAGGCGGGCGGCCTGGAGATCCAGGGCGTGGCGACCTTCGGGATGGAAGAACTGCGCGACGCGTTCGAGAGCACGCTCCCGAAGCTGTTCGACTGAGGAGTCAGCGGGCGCTACTGCCGCAGCGCGGTGGCGCCCGCGAACTCGGCACCGTCGAAGGTGGCGCCGCGCCGGAACTCGGCCTGCGCGAAGTTGACCTCGTTCGCCGAGCACATGCCGCCGAACCCGGCGCGTTCGCGGAAGACCGCACCTGCGAAGGTGAGTGGGCCGCACGGTTCCGCGGCGGTGAAGTAGACGCGGCCACGGAACTCGGTACCGCTGAAGTTCGTGCGGTGCAGCAGTTGCGCACGCTGCATCAGCAGACGGCCGACGACCCGGCCGGACAGGTCGAGGTCGAACGTCGGCGCCGCGTCGGCTCGCTTCGGGAGCAGGTCGCGGACGAGCCGCTGCGCGGCGACCCGGACCACATCCTTCGCCGACACAGCCAGCGCGTGCCGCGCTCGGACGCGCACCTGGTCGGCGTCGTGGCCGAGAAGTTCCACCGACTTGGCGAAGCGTTCGTCCGTGACAGCCTTCAACGCAGCTCCAGCCGGTTCCGCTCGTCCTAGGTCCGCTGACGACGTTCCGTTACGCGGCTGTCGTTGAGCCGCGTCGCGCTCAACCGTGGGCGGCAGAACCACGACCAGCACAGCGGCCCCCAGCAGGCCGGAACCCTAGATCAGGCTCTTCTGCAGCAGCAGCGTATCTAGCCAGCGGTCGTGCTTGTAGCCGACGTTGCGGAGCACTCCGACGTCGTCGAAGCCGCGGCGGCGGTGCAGCGCGGGTGAGGCCGGGTTGCGTTCCGGGTCGGCGACCACCGCGATCACCTCGCGGATGCCGTTCTCGTGGCAGCGGGACAGGAGCGCGTCCAGCAGCACGCCGCCCACGCCGCGGCCCGTCGACCACGGTGCGAGGTAGATCGAGTTCTCCGCCGTGCGGCGGTAGGCCGGGCGTGTCTTCCACGGCGAGCAGTACGCGTAGCCGGCGACGCGGCCGTCCACTTCGGCCACCAGGAACGGCAGGCCGGCATCGGTGATCGCGGTGAAGCGGCGGGTCCACTCGGCCAGGTCCGGCGACTCCAGCTCGAACGTCGCCGTGCTGGTCCGCACGTAACCCTCGTAGATCCCGGCGATGGCCGGCAGGTCGGCCACCCCAGCCGATTTCACTATAGGAGAATCAACCACTACTATAGGATACATGGATCTCGGCGCGCTGGGCAGGCGCATCCAGACCGCCCGCACTGGGCGCGGCATGACGCTGCAGGGGCTCGCCGACCGGTCGGGGGTCAGCGTCAGCATGTTGTCCGCCGTCGAACGGGGCTCGAAGGCGCCGACCGTCGTGGTGCTGGACCGGATCGCGGAGGGGCTCGGGCTGCCGCTGGCGGACCTGCTCACCGAGCCGCCGCGGATGGTCGTTCGCCGGGCCGCGGACCAGGACCTGGTCGACGAGCCGGGCGGGTGGCAGCGGACGATCCTCACCCCCGTCGTGCCGGGGGTGAACTTCGAGTGGATCCGCTCGACGCTGCCCGCGAGCTGCGAGGCCGGCACCTACCCGCCCTACGCGGCGGGCTCGCACGAGTTCATCTACGTGCAGTCCGGCGTCCTCACGCTGACGATCGACGAGGACACCCTGGAACTGGAAGAGGGTGACAGCCTCTACCTTCCGGCAGACGTCACCCTCTCCTACGCCAACCGCGCCGCGACGCCCTGCACGTACTACGTCGCGGCGCTGATCATGCGGCCGAGGCGCCCCGGCCTCGGCCGCCGATCCGGCTAGAACACCCCGAACACCGAGACGCAGAAGCCTTCGCCGTCGAAGTTCTCCGCGAAGAACAGGCCGGTGACCTGCTCGCCCTGCTGCGTGCCGGTCAGGTCGCCGGACACCATGGTGTCCGTGGCGCTGTCGTAGGTCGGCGTCACGTTGGCGCGCTTCTCGGCGGCCTCCCGCGCGTCGTCCTTGTTGTCCTGCGTCGCGTCGGAGCAGACCAGCGAGGTCACGCCGTTGACGTCACCGGCCGCCATCTTGGCCAGGAAGTCCTCGACCATCGCCTTGCCGTCGCTGCCGCCGGTGCCCCCGGTCGACGAGCTGCTGGACGACGTCGGCGTGCGGCTGCCCGACGAGCGCGAGGTGGACGTGCGGGTCGAGCCGCCGCTGCCGGACGCCCTGGTCTCCAGGTCCTTCCAGCACCACTTGCCGTTGACCTTCGCCAGGGTGCCGGTGCCGGTGCCGTCCTCGCCGCCCGCGGTCGCGGTGAACTCGACCGTCGCGGTGTCGCCGTTCTCCGTGATCTTGCCGATCGTGATGCTGTCGACGTCGTCGACGTTCTCGATCGCCGAGGTGACCGACCGGTCCGCGTCCGCGCACTTCAACGCGTTGAGCGCGTTCTTGTCGTGTTTCTTGATCCCGTCGATCACCTGCTGCGCGACCGCCTGGGGCCCGTCGTCCTTGGAGTCGCCGAGGAAGAAGCCCGGCACCCAGAACCCGGTGATGCCCAGCGCCGCCAGCACGACGACGAGACCGACCGACAGGCCGATCCACAGGCCCTTCTTGCTGCCGCCACCACCGGGCGGCGGGCCGCCGTAGCCGAACTGCGCGGTCTGCGGGTAGTTCGGGTCGTAGCCCGGGTGCTGCTGGCCATAGCCGGGCTGCTGCCCGTATCCGGGCTGGCCGTAGGGCTGCTGGCCCGGGTACTGCTGGCCGCCGTACTGCCCACCCTGCTGCGGAAAGCCCCCGGACTGGGGGTAGCCGCCCTGCTGCTGGCCGTACGGATCTGGTTGCTGACCGTAATCCGGCTGTCCCGGCTGCGGTGGGTAGGTCATCGACGTCGCCCTTCCTGGATCGCTACGCCCTGCTCGGACGTATCGGCGCCGAACCTGGTTCCCCCACGCCCGGACAATCGCATTGATCACGGGCATTGTGCCTGGCGACCCCGACAAAAGCGAAGGAGACTCCCACCACGGACGGGCGGGAGCCTCCTCGCGGTCAGCCCTTCGAGGTGGCGAGCACCTGCAGCCGGTCGTACGCGCCGTTGAAGGTGTTCTGGTCGATCGGGCTCGACGAGTACTGCCAGAACGTGTGGAAACCCCAGTTGTAGGGCAAGGTGCCCACCGTCGAGGCGTAGCGCGCGATCCACAGCGGGTTCGTCGCCGCGAACGCCCCGTCGACGCACTGGTTCCACCAGCTCGTGCTGGTGTAGATCACCGGGTACCGCCCGGTGCGGGCGTGGTAGGTGTCACTGAAGTCCTTGATCCAGGCAGTCATCCCGCTCTTGGACAAGCCGTAACAGGTCGGGCCGTACGGGTTGTACTCCATGTCCAGCGCGCCCGGCAGCGTCTTGCCGTCCGCCGACCAGCCCCCACCGTGGTCGACGAAGTAGTTGGCCTGCGCGGCGCCGGACGCCGTGTCCGGGGTGGCGAAGTGGTAGGCGCCGCGGATCATGCCGATGTTGTAGGAGCCGTTGTACTGCTGCGCGAAGTACGGGTTGGTGTAGTACGTGCCCTCGGTCGCCTTGACGTAGGCGAACCGCTTGCCCTGGCCCCAGTAGTTCGCCCAGTCGACGTTGCCCTGGTGGCCGCTGACGTCGATGCCCTCCACCGTCGCGGCCGCCGCGGTGTCGCCGGCGGCGACGGCCTGCGTCTCCGCGGTCGAGTGTTCGCCCTCGACGCGCGCGATCTGCGAACCCATCGGGTGATCGTAACGAGCGACGTAGTCGTCGACCGGCATCCCGTTGACGGTGGCCGGAGCCGCGCCGGCCGGGGCCAGGGCGCCGAGCACGAGCACGGCGACCGACGCGGCGGCGGCGGACGTGGCGAACCGCCGCCATCTCTTGCGTGGACCAGACATATCCGAGTCCTTTCCATTGCCCTCGCTGAGGACGGTCTTGGTTGCAGGGAGACCGTCCAGGCCGTGATTCTTGATGACGACTTGCCGCTTTGTCACCGAATCCCGTGAATTTCCCATGACGGGTGGGTGATTCCCGCATGTCGCCGGCGACGGCCCGACTTTCGTAGTAACTCGACCGGATTACGACGTCAGTTGTTGATGGCGAAACCCTTGACCTGGTCCAGCGGTCCGTTGAAGACGTTCTGGTCGCCCGGCAGCACTCCCGAGTCGGCGAACTGCCAGATGAACTGGCGCGACCACCCGGCGGGCAGCAGGCCGACGGTCGGCTGGTAGCGGGCTATCCACAGCGGATTGTTCTGCCCGAACCCGGCGTTGTTCCCGGTGCACTTGTTCCACCAGTTGGTCGAGGTGTAGACGACCGGGAAGCGGCCGGTGCGGGAGTGGTAGGTGTCCGAGAAGTCGCGGATCCACTCGCCCATGCGCTTCGGGTCGAGGCCGTAGCAGGCCTCGCCGTACGGGTTGTACTCCACGTCGAGTGCCCCGGGCAGCGTCCGCCCGTCCGGCGTCCAGCCGCCGCCGTGCGCGAGGAAGTACTCGGCCTGCTCGCGGCCGCCGGAGACGTCCGGGCGCGCGAAGTGGTAGGCGCCGCGGATCATCCCGATGTGGTAGGAACCGTTGTACTGCTGGGTGAAACGCTTGTTGATGAACCCCGTGCCCTCGGTGGCCTTGACGTAGACAAACCGGCCGCCCGCACCCCAGGCGCCCGGCCAGTTCACGTCGCCCTGGTGCCCGCTGACGTCGTGCCCCAGCGCACCAGCGTCCGCGTTGTACCGGGGCGGATCGCCCTTGCCCTCGACGGCGGCGATCTGCGAACCGGCGAAAGTGCTTTCCGCCTTCGAGTAGTCCGGTGTGGACGCGGCGGACGACCCCGCTCCGCACACGGCCGTCGTCCCCAGCGCCACGGACACGAGCAGCGTGCCCAAGCGCAGTTTCGAACTCCAGAATTGCACGGCGACTCCCATCCTCCGATGGTGTCACGATGCCTCGATGGAGCGCTTTTTGCGAGTCGGCTTACCTCGAAAGCGTGATTCGACTGGCTTAACCGTGCAGAATGTTTAGGGTTTTTGCTCCTGCTCGAGCGCGGCCACCAAGTGCTCGGCAGGCACCACCGCGGTCACGACGTCGTGCGGGTTGATCGCCACCGCGTGACCCGCGAGCAACGGCACCATGTCGCGGCCGAGTACCGCCCTCGCGTGCGGCCACTCCGGCGGCACCAGCGACTTCGACGTGTACGCGGGCACCAGGACGCGGCCGTCGGTGTTGTGGAACCCGATGACGGTGCGCTGCATGGGCGCGAGCGCGTAGACGAACAGCGTCGAGTCGAGGATCACCGGCGGCAGGTCGCTCGCCGGCCGGTGGTTGGTCCGGACGAGCTGCAGCAGCCGCTCCAGGTCGTTGCGCGGCTCCGGGAACCCGAGCGCCTTCGGCGACGGCCGGTAGCGGTCGTTGGGGTGGAAGTCCTCCACGATGTTGCCGCTGCCGTTGACCGGGTACGCGCCCACGACGGCCCACGATGGCACCGGCCCGTTGGGATCGAACGCCTCGTCGATCACGTAGAGCCAGCTGTTCGGGTTCGCCCTGGCGTTGGCGCGCATCTCCTCGGTGATCTTGGGCTTGCCCGTCTTGTGCTCGGGCTGAGGATTGGGTAGAAGCCGATCCGCCTCGTCCCGCTGCGCCATGTGCGAACCCCGTGTTTCCGCGTCACCTTGCTCACGTCTGCTGCTGTGCACTCTACTGTTTGACCATGCCCGCACCGCGTCCGGTTGACCCCGCTGAGTTGAGAGCCGCGCTGCAGGTCGTTTCGGCTTGGTTGAGCGGAGAAGCCGACCGGCCTGCCCGCCCGGAGCTCGCCGCGGCCGTCCGGCTGAGCCTGCGCACGCTCGCCCAGGACGCCCCTGGCAGGAGCGTCGAGGTGCGGGTGCCGCCGTTCGCGGCGGTGCAGTGCGTCGAGGGGCTGCGGCACACCCGCGGCACGCCGCCGAACGTGGTCGAGACGGACCCGCGGACGTGGCTGGAACTGGCCACGGGCCGTCTCGAGTGGACGGACGCGGTGCGGGAGGGCCGGGTCGCCGCGTCCGGGACCCGGGCCGACCTCTCGCACTGGCTGCCGATAGTGCGTCTCTAGGGTTTCCGGCCGACTCCACCCGCGATGCACTGGCGGACGAGATTCAGGGGGTGCAGCCGCGGGCCGTCCGGCCACCAGTCGTCGCACAGGACGAGGCCCGGCTCGACCATCTCCAGGCCGGGGAACAGGGCCTGGATCTCCTCCCTGGTCCGGAACCGGCCGCTGCCCATCGGGCTGTGGACGAACTTCTCCTCCATCTTCGCGGCCAGCTCGGCGTGCTCCGGCGTGCCCGGGTTGTAGAAGTGGGCGATGGAGACGTACGAACCGGGGGCCAGCGCGTCGACGTAGGTGGCCATCTTCTCACCGCCGTCGTCGCCGAGGTAGTGGTGCCAGGTGCCGATCTGCAGCAGCGCGATCGGCCGCGAGAAGTCCAGGAACTCGCGGATCTCCGGGTGTTCGAGGATCTGCTCCGGCTGGAAGATGTCCGCGGCGACGAAGTGCGTGCGGTCGTTCTCTTCGAGCAGCGCGCGGCCGTGCGCGAGCACCACCGGGTCGTTGTCGACGTAGAGGACCTTCGCCTCGGGGTGCACCCGCTGCACGACCTGGTGGGTGTTCTCGGCCGTCGGCAGCCCGGAGCCGAGGTCGAGGAACTGGTCGATGCCCGCCTGCATGGCCAGGAACCGGCAGGAGCGGATCAGGAAGTCCCGGTTGGCCCAGGCCAGGTCGTTGACCTGCGGGGCGACGGTGCGGACCTGCGCCAGCACCTGCCGGTCGATCTCGTAGTTGTCCTTGCCGTTGAGCGCGGCGTCGTACACGCGCGCGATGCTCGCCCTCGTCGGGTCCACACCGACGGGAACTGCACTCGGATAGGGAGCGGTGGCACCGGACATCGCGGGTCTCCCGGGCGTATCGAATGTGAATGGAATTGTCGGACCCACGTAGGGTAAGGGGCGTGCCGCGCCCGGTAAATCCACACCGCGCTTGACTGCGGCCCACCGCGCTGTAAGTTGGATGACTGGTGATTTCTGCGAGGAAGGGTCTTTGATGGCTCCCATCGACCTCCCCGGCTCCGAACAGGCCACCGGCCCGACGGCTCGCCGGATGATCCTCGGTACCCAGCTCCGCCGCCTGCACGAGAAGGCGGGCATCACACGCGCCAAGGCGGCGTGGGAGATCCGCGCGTCCGAGTCGAAGATCAGCCGGATGGAGCTGGGCCGCGTCGGCTTCAAGGAACGCGACGTCACCGACCTGCTGACCATGTACGGCGTCCACGACCCGGCCGAGCGGGAATGGGCCGTCAAGATGGTCAAGGAGTCCAACCAGCCCGGCTGGTGGCACCCCTACAACGACCTCGTCCCCAGCTGGTTCGACAACTACATCGGCCTGGAGGAGGCGGCCTCCCGGATCCGCACCTACGAGCTGATGTTCGTGCCCGGCCTGCTGCAGACCGAGCGCTACGCGCGTGCGGTGATCAGCCACGGCGACCCGGACAGCCGGGACGAGGGCGTCGAGCGCAAGGTGGGCCTGCGGATGCGCCGCCAGAAGCTGCTCAGCGGGCCGAAACCGCCGCGGCTGTGGGCGGTCCTCGACGAGGCCGTGCTGGAGCGCCCGTTCGGCGGCGCCGCCGTCCTCAAGCAGCAGATCAGCCACCTGCTGGAGCTCATCGACCTGCCCAACGTCACCATCCAGGTCATCCCGTTCGACATGAGCGGGTTCGCCGCGGAAAGCGCCTTCTCGCTGCTGCAGTTCGCCGAGCCGGACCTGCCGAACATCGCCTACGTCGAGCACCTCAATGGCGCGCAGTACCTGGAGAAGCCGGAGGACCTGGAGGTCTACGGCCGTGCTTTCGACCGGCTCGCCGTCGACGCGGAAACACCCGATCGGACGCGGCAGATGTTGTTGAAGAAGCGGGAAGAGCTTTAGACGAAATAGGTGACGACGAGTAGTCGGAACGAGGCCACCGAGGCCAGTTCTTGTCACCCGATCGAACTACATGCCCCGCCGCATTCCTCACCCTCTGATCTGAGATTAGTCTCGGCCGTGCACGTGCATTTACCCGTGCAGTCACCAGTGGTAGCGTGATCGCCACAAGGCCAGTGCGCGTGCATTTGCACCGCGCAGATGCACTGACCCGGAAGGTTGGGGAAGTATGGCTGAGCAGTTCGTGAACGGCATGCCCGCCGGCGCCCTCACCGGCGCGTCCTGGCGCAAGAGCGCACGCAGCGGAGCCAACGGCAACTGCGTCGAGTTCGCCCAGCTGTCCACGGACCGGTTCGCCGTCAGAAACTCCCGCTACCCCGAAGGCCCCGCGCTCATCTACACCCGCGACGAACTGGCCGCGTTCGTCGCGGGGGCGAAGGACGGCGAGTTCGACGATGTCCTCAACTGACACGGCCAGGTCGGTCGACGACCTGCTGCAGGACCTGATCGCCCGCGGTTACCAGTTCGTGCACCCGCGCGACGCGAAGGGCGCCGTGATCGCGGTCGTCGGCGTCCGCGCGCACGACGCGGTGATCGACGTGGTCCGCCTCAACGCCGAGGACGACGTGGTCGCCACCCGCATCCCCGGCGACGAGGACGACGTCCTCGCCCCGCGGACGGTGCTGTGGCGCACCGCGGGCGAGGCCGCCCCGGTGCTGGACGAGCTGCTCGCCCTGCCGGACGACGCCGCGGCGCCCTCCGACGAGTCGTCCAGTCGCGGCGGCTGCTGGGTGCCCACCGGCACCGGCCGCTCCACCTGGCTCGCCGCGAGCTGACCCGCAGGCCGCTCCCGTGAGGGGAAGTCGGCGCCCGGTGGTCAGTGGCCAGCGCCACTGACCACTGGGCGTCACTTCGATCGTCCACGACCTACACTTGAGTAGGCCTGCCCTCGTCTCCAGGGAGCACTTTCGTGGTTTCCCACCACATCGACGACCAGCCCGAGCGCGAACCGCGAGAAGAGTGCGGTGTCTTCGGTGTCTGGGCCCCCGGTGAAGAAGTCGCGAAGATGGCCTATTACGGCCTGTACGCGCTCCAGCACCGTGGGCAAGAAGCCGCCGGCATCTCGGTCTCGGACGGCAAGCAGATCGTGGTCTTCAAGGACCTCGGACTGGTCAGCCAGGTGTTCGACGAGCAGGTGCTCTCCTCGCTGCAGGGGCACATCGCGGTCGGGCACTGCCGGTACTCCACCACCGGGTCCTCGACCTGGGAGAACGCCCAGCCGATGTTCCGCCACACGGCGACCGGCAGCGGCATCTCCTTCGCCCACAACGGCAACCTGGTCAACACCGCCGAGCTGCGGGACCGCACCCGCGCCGCGGGCCTCAAGCCGCACCGCGAGCTGACCGGCTCCTCCAGCGACTCCGACCTGGTCGTCGGCCTGCTCGCGGACGCCGCCGCGGACAAGGGCACCGAGGCCGCCGCGCTGGACCTGCTGCCCACCCTGCGCGGCGCGTTCTGCCTGGTCTTCGCCGACGAGTCGACGCTCTACGCCGCCCGCGACCCGCACGGCGTGCGCCCGCTGGTGCTCGGCAGGCTGGAGCGCGGCTGGGTCGTCGCGAGCGAGACCGCGGCGCTGGACATCGTCGGCGCGTCGTTCGTCCGCGAGGTCGAGCCGGGCGAGCTGATCGCGATCGACGGCGAGGGCCTGCGGTCCTCGCGCTTCGCCAGCCCGGAGCCCAAGGGCTGCGTGTTCGAGTACGTCTACCTGGCCCGGCCGGACACCTCCATCGCCGGCCGCAGCGTGCACGCCACCCGCGTGGACATCGGCAAGCGGCTGGCCGCGGAGAACCCGGTCGAGGCCGACCTGGTCATCCCGGTGCCTGAGTCCGGCACCCCCGCGGCGATCGGGTACGCGCAGGCCAGCGGCATCCCGTACGGCCAGGGCCTGGTCAAGAACGGCTACGTCGGCCGCACGTTCATCCAGCCCTCGCAGACCATCCGCCAGCTGGGCATCCGCCTCAAGCTGAACCCGCTGCGCGACGTGATCCGGGGCAAGCGGCTGGTCGTGGTGGACGACTCGATCGTCCGCGGCAACACCCAGCGCGCCCTGGTGCGGATGCTGCGCGAGGCGGGCGCGCTCGAGGTGCACGTCCGGATCGCGTCGCCGCCGGTGCGCTGGCCGTGCTTCTACGGCATCGACTTCGCATCCCGGGCCGAGCTGGTGGCCAACGGCGCCGACCTGGAGGGCATCCGGCGCCTCATCGGCGCCGACTCGCTGGGCTACGTGTCGCTGGACAGCCTGGTCGCCGCGTCCGAGCAGCCGAAGACCCGGCTGTGCACGGCCTGCTTCGACGGCCAGTACCCGATTCCGCTGCCGGACGACGCGCTGATCGGCAAGTACGTGCTGGAAGGGCTCGACCCGGCGGATGCCAGGACCGTCACCCAGGCCGGGTACGGTGCTGAGGATGCCGTCCGGCGTCCGTGAGCCCAGTCGAGTTCAGGAGTCCGCTTGCCGTGAGCGAGTCCACGAGCGCAACCTATGCCGCAGCCGGCGTCGACATCGAAGCCGGTGACCAGGCGGTCGAGCTGCTGAAACCGCACGCGGAGCGCGCGAGCAGGCCCGAGGTGCTTGGCGGGGTCGGCGGGTTCGCCGGGTTGTTCTCCCTCAAGCTGGACCGGTGGAAGGAGCCGGTGCTCGCGTCGTCCACCGACGGCGTCGGCACGAAGATCGCGGTCGCGCAGGCGCTCGACAAGCACGACACGGTCGGCATCGACCTCGTCGCGATGGTCGTGGACGACCTGGTCGTCACCGGCGCCGAGCCGCTGTTCCTGCAGGACTACATCGCCGTCGGCCGGGTCGTGCCGGAGAAGATCGCCGCGCTGGTCGCGGGCATCGCCGAGGGCTGCGTCCAGGCGGGCTGCGCGTTGCTGGGCGGCGAGACCGCCGAGCACCCCGGCCTGATGGGCGAGCACGACTACGACATCTCGGCCACCGGGGTCGGCGTGGTCGAGGCGTCCGAGGTGCTCGGGCCGGAGCGCGTGCGCCCCGGTGACGTGGTCATCGGCATGGGCGCGTCCGGGCTGCACTCCAACGGTTACTCGCTGGCCAGGCACGTGCTGCTGGAGATCGCGCGGATGCCGCTGGAGGGGCACGTCGAGGAGTTCGGCCGCACCCTCGGTGAGGAGATGCTCGAGCCGACCCGGATCTACGCCAAGGACTGCCTGGCGCTGGCCGCCGAGGCCGACGTGCGCACGTTCGCGCACATCACCGGCGGCGGGCTGGAGGCCAACCTGGCGCGGGTCATCCCGGCCGGGCTGCGCGCCGAGCTGGAGCGGAGCACGTGGACGCCGGCGCCCGTGTTCGCGTTGATCCAGCAGCGCGGCAAGGTCGAGCGGGCCGAGATGGAGAAGACGTTCAACATGGGCGTCGGCATGGTCGCGGTGGTCGGCTCCGAGGACGTCGACCGGGCGCTGGCCGTGCTGACCGCACGACACGTGCCGGCGTGGGTACTGGGCGAGATCCGCACGACCGAGGACACCGAGGCCCCGCGCGCGGTGCTGACCGGTGACCACCCCCGGTTCTGACCTGCAGGTTTCCCGGCGGCTGGTGATCCCGGCCGCGGAGCTGCGCGAACGGTTCTCCCGGTCATCCGGGCCTGGTGGTCAGGGCGTGAACACCACGGACTCACGGGTCGAGCTGTCGTTCGACGTGGCCCGGTCGCCGTCAGTCCCGGACGACCTGCGGCCGCGGCTGCTGGAGCGGTTGCGGTCGCGCCTGGTCGACGGGGTGCTGACGATCGCGGCCAGCGAGCACCGCGCGCAGCTGGCCAACCGCGAGGCCGCGCGCGAGCGGCTGGTGGCGGTCCTGCGCGCCGCGGCCGCGCCACCCCCGCCGCCGCGCCGCCCCACCAAACCGTCGCGCGGCGCCAAGGAGCGACGGCTGGCGGCGAAGAAGCGGCGGGGCGACGTCAAGCGCGGCCGCCGCGGCAGGTTCGACGACTAGGTCTGTCGCTAGGAACGTCGTAGGCCCGGTGACTGCGGTGAGCCGGCCACCCTGCTGTGGTGGTCCACAGCTAGTCCAGGCAGAACTCGTTGCCCTCGATGTCGGCCATGACGATGTGCCCGAACGCCATCGGCGGCGCCGGCTCGTGGCGGTGGATGCGCTTCGCGCCGTGGGCTCTCAGCCGCTCGGCTTCCGCTTCCAGCGCCGCCATCCGCTCGTCGCCCTGGAGGCCGGGGGCCGCGCGCACGTCGAGGTGCACCCGGTTCTTCACCGTCTTGCCCTCCGGCACCTTCTGGAAGAACAGCCGTGGGCCCTTGCCGTCGGGGGCGACCACGGCGGAGGCGTCGTTGCGCCGCTCCGGCGGCACGCCCATCGCCTCCAGCGCCTGGTCCCACGAGTCGAACCCGGCGGGCGGGGCCTGCAGCTCGTAGCCGAGGGCCTCGGCCCAGAACGCGGAGACCGCGGCCGGGTCGGCGCAGTCGAAGGTGACCTGGATTTCGCGGGCCATGTCAGTTCGCCTCCTGGCGGATCCGGGTGTGCAGGTACAGGTCGCGGAGCAGGGACACTTCGGACAGGTGGTGGATCAGCTCGCGGTTGATGTGCAGGACCAGCGCCGCCATCGGCCACTCGGCGTACGGCCCCTCGACCTCGCCGCACGGGCGCGCGAGGGCGTCTTCGCCGAGCGACTCCACACCCTTCATCCACATCGCGTATTCGGCGTCGAACTGGGCCAGCGCCTCGTCGGCGGTCGGCGCGTACTCGAACGACTGGTAGTCGGTGGGGGTGCGGCCGAAGTGGGCGGCGTTGCGCATCGCGAGCACGCCGACGATCACGTGCCCGAGGCGCCACGAGATCGTCGTGATCGGGGCGGGGTCGGGCTCCGGGAACGCGAAGTCGATGGTCACCGCCCCGGAACCGGCCTGCACCGGCGCGGTGCCGGTGCCACGCGGGCGCACGTTCCAGCTGCCCGGCGCGGGTTCCCAGAAGTACTCGTCGTCGGTGAGCCCGGCGAGGCGGTCGCGCAGCTGGTTGGTCCAGTGCCAGTCGATCTGGTCGCGGAGCAGTCGGTTCAGGTTCATGGGGACAAGCATGCAACCAATAGCGGACAGAATCGTTCCGCGATCTGTGGAACCATTCCGGCATGAGCGTGGAAGCCACCGTCGAGCGGGTCTTGCGGCTGCTGGCGCTGCTGCAGCGGCGGCCGTCCTGGACCGCCACCGAACTCGCCGCCGAACTGGGCGTCACCGACCGCTCGGTGCGCCGGGACGTGGAGCGGCTGCGCGCCGTCGGCTACCCGGTGCACGCCACGGCGGGCGTCGGCGGCGGCTACCAGCTCGGCGCGGGCACCCGGCTGCCGCCGCTGCTCCTCGACGACGAAGAGGCCATCGCGACCGCGGTGTCGCTCCGGCTGGCCTCCGGCGGCACGGTCGCCGGGGCCGGCGACGCGGCGCTGCGGGCACTCGCAAAGCTCGACCAGGTCATGCCGCCGCGGCTGCGCGCCGAGGTGCGGGCGGTGCACGGTGCCACCGAGACGCTCGTCGCCGGCATCGAGATCGACGCGGAACTGCTGGTCACGCTCGCCCGCGCGTGCCGGGACGCGGTGCGGGTGCGGTTCCGGTACTCCAGCCGGGGCAGTGAGGACCGCGAGCGCACGGTCGAGCCCGTGCGCATGGTCGCCACCAACCGCCGCTGGTACCTGATGGCCTGGGACCTCGACCGCGACGACTGGCGCACCTTCCGGCTGGACCGGATGCGCGAGGTGACGGCCACGACCTGGCGCTTCCGGCCACGGGAGCACCCCGACCCGGTGGCGTACGTGCAGCGGTCGGTCAGCGCCGCACCGTACCGCTACCTCGCCAAGGTGCGCCTGCGGGCCAGCGCCGAGGAGGTGCGGGACCTGGTGCCACCGCAGGTCGGGCGCGTCGAGGAGGACCGGGACGGGTGGTGTCTGCTCGTCGCCGGCGGTGACCAGCTGGAATGGCTGGCCGTGCACGTCGCCCGGCTGGGCTACGAGGCGGAGATCCTGGAACCGCCGGAGCTGCGCGAGGCGGCGGCCCGGCTCGCCGAACGTGTCGCCGCGATGGCCGGGGAGCCTCAGACCCCCACCGCGCGCTTGCCGGGCGCGGACTGACGCGGCGCGGGGATCCCGAGCACCTCGCGATCCCGCATCCAGCCGCAGCTCAGGGTGGCTCCGGCCGCCGCGCCCAGGGTGTTCAGCAGGACGTCGTCGGTGGAGGTCACGCGGCCGAGGTGCAGGACGAACTGGGTCAGCTCGATCGCCGCGGACGCGGCCAGCGCGGCCCACGCCACCCGCGCGACGGAGTGCAGGCGGGCCAGCCGCAGCGGCAGCAGCGCGCCGAGCGGGGCCAGCAGCAGCAGGTTCCCGGCGATCTGCCACAGCGCGCCGTCGTCGGTGAACTCGGTCAGGATGTCCGAGCCCGGCACCAGGTGCAGCGAGCTGGTCCGGCTCGCACCGACCGGGATCATGGTGAGCGCCAGCACCAGCGCGGCGAGCAGGACGACGCCGACGTCGATCCCGGCGGTCGACGCGGCGACCCACATCGGCCTGGTCCGGCTCCGCCGACGGGCCAGGAACCGCCACGCGAACAGGGCGAACGGACCGGCGATGATCGTGACCGGGGCCAGCACCCCGAAGCTCGAGACCAGAATCCCCACACGAATCCCCTTCCCCACCTGCAAACGATCTTCGCAGCGGGCCGGGAAAACGGCAGGTCCGAAGGGGTGCACTTTGCGGTGATCTTCTCGACGCGCCGGTCACCCTCCCGGTCCTTGCCGGGATCGTGTGTTAACGCGCGAGTGACAGGGCGCTGTCCAGCAGCCGCTGGATGTGCAGGCCGCGGTGCGCGTCGCACGGGTGGGACGTGGTGCCCGTGTCGACCATCGCCGCGAAGTCGTCCAGCATCGCGGTGTAGGACTGGGCGGCGCCACCCTCCTTGCGGCCCAGCGTGCGGTAGCCGTGCTCGCCGTACACGGCGAACTCGACGACCGTCGGCCGCATCGGCAGCCGCAACGACAACGTGGCCGAGCTCAGCGCGCCACCCGCGTGCTCGAAGACGACGTGCCACAGGTCGTTGGGCCCGCGGTGCGCCGAGCGCACCCGCTCGATCGTGCCGAGCGCGGCGTCGAGCAGGTCGAAGGCGTGCGGCCCGACGTCGGCCAGCGTGCCGCCGTCCGCCTGCCGCCACGGCGAAGCCGCGTACGCGCCGCCGAGCAGACCGCCGGACAGCCACCGCACGCCACCGCCGGTCCAGCCGCCCGCCGCGGCGAGACCGGCCAGCCAGTCCCGCGTCGCGGTAGCGTAGCGCAGGGTCAGCATCACCAGGCTCGCCACGCCCGCGCCTGCCACGGCGTCGGCCAGCCGCTCGGCGCCCGCGACGTCCGCGGCGATCGGCTTCTCCAAGATGACGTGCTTGCCCGCCTTGGCCGCCTCGACCGCCAGCTCGGCCTGCGTCGACGGCGGCACCGCGAAGGCGACGGCGTCGACCTGGCCGAGCAGGTCGTCCAGGCTGGTGCACACCTCCGCGTCGTACGGCTGCGCCAGCTCCCGGGCGGCCTCCTCGCGGCGCGTGAACACCGCGCTCAACCGCGTCGACGGGTGGTCGGCCAGGCCGGGCGCGTGCACGGTGCGGGCCCACGGACCCGCGCCGACCAGCCCGACGCGCAGCGGTTCGTCCACGATCAGAAGTAGGAGTAGAAGCCGCGGCCGCTCTTCTTGCCGAGCAGCCCGGCGTCGACCATGCGCAGCAGCAGGGGCGGCGGCGAGTAGAGGGGCTCCTTGAACTCCTCGTACATCGACTCCGCGATCGCCTTGATCGTGTCCAGCCCGATCAGGTCGGACAGGCGCAGCGGACCCATCGGGTGCGCGGTGCCCAGCTCCATGCCGCGGTCGATGTCCTCGGCCGAGGCGAAGCCCGACTCGATCATCCGGATCGCCGACAGCAGGTACGGCACGAGCAGCGCGTTCACGATGAACCCGGCGCGGTCCTGCGACCGGATCACCGTCTTGCCGAGCGAGCCGGTCACGTGCTCGTCCGCGCGCTTCACGGTGTCCTCGCCGGTCAGCAGCGACGGCACCAGCTCGACCAGCGGCAGCACCGGGACCGGGTTGAAGAAGTGGATGCCGATCACCTGCTGCGGACGGCTCGTCGCCATGCCCAGCTTCATGATCGGGATGGATGAGGTGTTGGACGCGAACACCGCGTCCGGCCGCTCGACGATCTTGTCGAGCGAGCGGAACACCTCGACCTTCGCCTGCTCCTGCTCGATCACGGCCTCGATCACGAGGTCGCGGTCGGCGAAGGAGGCGATGTCGGTGGTGAAGGTGAGCCGCCCGAGCGCCGCGTCGGCGTCCTCGGCGCTCAGCTTGCCCGCCTTGACCGCCCGCTGCAGCGACTTCTCGATGCGCGCGCGACCGGCGTCGAGCGCCGGCTGGTTCACCTCGGTGATCGTCACGTCCGCACCCGCACGCGCGTGCACCTCGGCGATCCCGGAGCCCATCAAACCGGCTCCGACCACGCCTACTCGCTGGATGTCCGCCATCGCACCTCTCCAGTTCCGGCGCCCGACGACGCATGACACAGCACACGAGGGCGGGTTCCGGTCACGGCCGGACCCACCCTCGTGTGCTGGTCAGACGTCAACGACGGTAGTCGTCGTACTCGTCGGCGTACGGGTCGTACGGGTCCTCGTACTTCTCGTCCTCTTCACGAGGATGAGAATTGGAGGACTGTCCTGACAGCTCGCGCTGAAGCGCAGCGAAATCTGTGTCGGGAGTGCTGTACTTGAGCTCTCGCGCCACCTTCGTCTGCTTGGCCTTGGCCCGGCCGCGCCCCATGGCTCGACCCCCTCGCACAGGGAACGGGGCGGCCGGGGGAATCGGCGGCCCCGCATCGTCTCGACAATTGGTTCCTGGTGACACCGTACCCTGTCCGAGGGGTCCAATGCGACGTGGCTTCGTGTGCTTGTCACGACAGTGTCCGGGATTGCGCCGGTCGGTGGTCGCTACCGGGCGGCGACGTGCCACGATTCAACGGTGCTCCGACCGTTCGTGGCCTACCTCCGGGTGTACGAGCCCCTGTCCGCGTTCGGCGACCCTCCCCCCGCGGGGCTGCGCAAAGCCGTCGAACAGGCCCAGCTGAGCCGCGCGGCCGCCGCCGAGCGGGAACAGCTCATGTGGCTGAAGTCACAGACCACCAGCCCCGTCCGGCTGCTGCCCGGCGAGCTGCCCGGCGGGCGGGCGCTGCCGAACTCCGACGTGCTGGTGCTCGATCCGGCCGAGGTCCCCACCGACACCGGCGCGAAGGTCGGGCCCGGCCCGCTCGTGTGCCCACTTGAGGTGCGGGCCCGCTCGGCCGCGGCGCTGGTGAGCTTCCTCGGCGACGCGCACCCGTCGCTGCACGCCGCGGTGATCGACTCGGCCGGGGTGAGCGAGGAGAAGCTGAAGGCCAGGGCCAGCTCGGCGCTCGGCGACCTGCCGCAGGCCGCCGTGCACGTCCTGTCCACCACCTGGACCGTGCCGCTGCCCTGGTTCGCGCTGGTCGACCCGAAGCACCGCAGGCTGAACCTGGGCTCGGGCCCGGACGACCCGGAACGCGAGGTCTCCTGGCGCGTGGCGATGGGCGACGCGACCCAGCGGGTGGCCGAGGCGCGGGAGCTGGTGGAGGAGACCCTCGGCGACTCCGGCCCGGCGCGGATCCTCGCGGAGACCGCCCGGTGGCTGACGAACTTCGACCCGGCGTCGGCGGTCGAGCTGGACTACGGCGGGCTGGTGCAGCTGATCGCCGACCCGGTGCTGGAGTCGGACACCAGCGCGGAGGAGGTGCACAGCATCATGGACGCCCTGCGTTCCGGCGATATCGAACAGATCGCCGAGCTGTTCACCGACCTGCGCGACTACTGGAGCGAGCTGGCCGCCCGCGAGCACTTCAACTAGGACGCACCGTACCTGACCAGTACTGATCACCCGGGCGAGCAGCTACCGCCAGGACTGCGATGATCGGAAGGCGTCAGCTCCCGGCGCCAGGTTTTGCAACGCTTGCGAAACCTAGGGGATGCCCATGCGAATCGCTCAGCTCACCGCGGCCACCGTCGCGTTCACCACGGCGGCAGTCCTCGCCACCACCGGAAGCGCCTCCGCGACCGTCGATCCGCCTGGCCGCAGCTGGGATCACACCTTCCGGAGCACCGGAGTCGTCGTCTACGTCGAGGAATACGGCGACGTCATCTCCGTCTGCGACACGTCCGCGAACGGGAAGGCGGCCTATGCCGACGTCTGGGTCGGCACCGACCCGCGGTACTCGATGAAGGTCTCCACGGGCAGCGGCAGCTGCGTGTCCCACCGGGCCAGCGAGGCAAGCACAACCTGCCCGAGGGCAAGGAGATCTGGGTCCAGTACTGGGGCACGACCCTCAACACCAGCGAGAAGCCGGAGAGCCCGTTCGTCAACGAACGCTGACGCCGGTTCAGACGTCGTCCGCCCGCTCCGCGGCCAGCAGGTCGTCCACGTTGGCCGAGCCCTTCGCGTAGCGGGCAGCGATCTCGGCGTTCAGCTGGTCCACCACGGCCTGCACCTCGCGACGGCGCTGCGACACCGACGCCTCCTCGCCCCGGTAGTCGTCGAGGGTCGCGGCCAGCTTCTCGTCGGAGAGCGCGCCCACGTCGGTCAGGTCGGCGTTGCCCACCAGCGCCTCGGCCTGGCGCCGGTACTCGCCTGCGCGGGAGGGCTCCAGCTGCTGGTACCGGCCCGAACCGCGTGCCGGGCGCAGCGCGTTGTCGGACAGGATCGTGGCGAGCTGGTCCACGATGCTCTCGCCGCCGGAGCGCCGCCGCTCCTGCTCGGCCCGCACGATGTCGATCCGCGCGTGCAGCAGCCGCCGCAGGTAGGAGAGATCGGTCTCCTCCTGGGCAGCCTCGTCCCGGCGCTCACGCAGCTGCCCGAGCGACAGGTCGGCGAGGCCCCGCACGTAGGCGGGGTCCAGGACACGGTCGATGCGACGGCGTCCGCCCGGCCGGACTTCGATCACCGGGACATAGTGCTCCATGCCGGGCCCGGGCGCCAGAGCGGGTGCGCTATCACCCGCGCAGGCGAGCAGCGGCCTCCCGGCCCGGCGCGGCGCCCTCGGCGGGCACCGAATCGGGGTCGACCGCGGCCTGCACGACCCGGTCCTCGTCCCCGGCGAGCAGCTCAGCGTCGATCGGGGCGGACCGCTTGACCAGGGCCAGCGCGATCGGCCCCAGCTCGTGGTGCTGCGCGACGCTGCCGACCCGCCCGACGACGCGCTCACCGAGTTTCACCGGGTCCCCGGTCTCCGGGTAGATCTCCGGCGAGCCGTCCAGGTGCAGCAGCACCATCCGGCGCGGCGGGCGGCCGACGTTGAACACCTTCGCCACGGTCTCCTGCCCGCGGTAGCAGCCCTTGGCGACGTGCGCGGCGCTGCCGATCCAATTCACCTCGTGCGGGATCGTCTTCGCATCGGTGTCCACGCCCAGCCGCGGCCGCAGCGACTCGACCCGCAACGCGTCGAACGCCCACGTGCCCGCCGGGCGGGCGCCCGCGTCGGTGATGCGGCGCCACCAGTCGGCCAGCTCGCCGCGCGGCACGGCGAGGTCCACGCTGGACCGTCCGGGCCAGGGCATGCGCCGGGCGAAGCCACGGCCTACCGGCACGACGGAGTACGGCTCGACGCCCAGTTCGATGTCCAAAGCGGACAGCACCCGGCCGGCTTCGGGGCCGAGCACGGTGAGGATCGCCAGCTCGTCGCTGACGTCCTCGATCTCCACCTGGGACCAGAACTTCATCGCTTCGAGGTACTCGCGCAGGGTCTGCTTGCCGCCCTTGGGCAGCGCGCTGGTTGCCTCCGGCCCCGGGTCGGTGTCCAGGTACACGGCGTCCCCGACGTGCGCGAGGACCATGTGCGTGTCGACGTGCCCCTGGCTGTCCAGCACCAGCGCCTCGGTGCCGGTGCCCTCGGCCAGCTCGGTGACGTGCTGCGAGATCACCAGGTGCAGCCAGGACAACCGCTCCGGGCCGGTCACCTCCAGCACCTCGCGGTGCGAGCGGTCGACGACGGCGACGCTGCGCGCGGCGGTGCGCTGCTCGGCGAACGGGTCGCCCCAGTGCCAGGGCACGCCCTGCTCGGGGTGGTCGTCCGGCGGCGCGATGGCGCCCGGCGCGGCGAGGAGCGGAGAAACGAGCGGCATACCCCGATGTTAGGTGAGTACGGTGACCGCATGCGCGTACTCGCTTTCCTGAACGGGAACCTGGCCGATCCGGACGAACCGCACATCCGGGTCGAAGACCTCGGCCTGATGCGCGGCGACGGCGTCTTCGAAACGGTCCTGGTAGCCGACGGGAAGGCACGCGAGTTGCGCCCGCACCTGGACCGGATGGCGCGGTCGGCGTCCATGCTGGACCTGCCGGAGCCGGACGACGCTGCGTGGCAGCGGGCCACGCAGGCCGTGATCGACAACTGGTCCGGCAGCCGCGAGTTCGCGCTGAAGCTCGTGTACACCCGCGGAACCGACCCCGAGGGCGAGCCGACGGCCTTCGCGCTCGGGATCGAAATCGACCCGAAGGTGTTGCGCGCCCGCGAAGAGGGGGTCGCCGTGGTGACCCTGGAACGCGGCATCGACCCGGGGCTGGCCGAGCGCGCGCCGTGGCTGCTGCTGGGCGCCAAGTCGCTGTCCTACGCGGTCAACATGGCCGCCGTGCGGGAGGCCGCCCGCCGCGGCGCGGACGACGTGATTTTCACCGCGAGCGACTTGAACTCCGTGCTGGAGGGCCCGACCTCGAACGTCATCGTGGCGCGCGGCGGCACGCTCTACACGCCGCCGGCCGGCATCGGCATCCTGCCCGGCACCACGCAGGCCGCGGTGTTCCGCGCCGCCGAGCGGGCGGGCTGGTCGACCAAGATCGAGATGGTCCGTACCCCCGACCTGCACAGCGCCGACGGGGTGTTCCTCGCGTCCTCGGTGCGGAAGCTGACACGCGTGCACACCCTGGACCACCAGCCACTGCGCGACTCCTCGGCGATCCACGCCGAGCTGGCGCAGGCCTACGAAGCCCTCTACGCGTAGGGGCGGAAGCGGATCGTCGTGCCCGGCCGGGCCTGCGCGAGCGCGGGCAGCGCCCGCGGCACGACGACGGCGATCACCGGGTAGCCACCGGTGGTGGGGTGGTCGGCGAGGAACACCACCGGCAGCCCGTTCGGCGGCACCTGGATCGCGCCGGTGATCACGCCCTCGCTGGGCAGCTCCTCGCCCTCGCGCGCGTCGGTGCGCCGCAGCGCCGGACCGTCCACGCGCAGGCCGACGCGGTTGGACTCGCTGGTCACCGTCCACGGCACGGACAGCTGGTGGGCGGCGTCGCCGAACCAGTCGTCGCGTGGGCCGAGGACGACCGGGACGACCAGCTCGGGCGGGTTCGGCGGGGCGGTGACGGTGTCCGCGCCGTCCGGGATCCCGGCCGGCGCGCCCAGTGGCAGCACGGCGCCCGGCTCCAGTGGCGGCGGACCGATCTCGGACAGCACGTCGCGCGACCGGCTGCCCAGCTCGGGTTCGGCGTCGATGCCGCCGGAGACGGCGAGGTAGCAGCGCAGGCCGGTGTCCGGACGGCCGATGCTCAGGGCCTGCCCCGCGGCGAGGTGGACCGGCACGTGCGAGCCTGCCGGGCGGCCGTCGACGGCGACCGCGACCGGCGGGCCGGTGACCGCGACCGTGCAGGACGCGCGGGCCGTCACGGTGAGCCCGCCGAGCAGCGACTCGATCCCGGCCGCGCCCTCCGGGTTGCCGACGAGCCGGTTCGCCAGCCGCAGCGCCGGGACGTCGAGGGCGCCGGACGGCGGCACGCCGAGGTGGGCGTGCCCGGGGCGGCCGAGGTCCTGCACGAGCGCGAGCGGACCGGTCGCGACGACCTCCAGCGCGCGGCTCACCCGATCCTCCGGAACCGCACGCGGTCGCCGGGCGCGAGCAGGGCGGGCCGCTCGGCGCGGCTGTCGAACAGGACGGCGTCGGTGTGCCCGAGCAGGCGCCACCCGCCGGGCGACGAGCGCGGATAGACGCCGGTGAACTCGCCCGCGATGGCGACCGACCCGGCCGGGACGCGCGTGCGTGGAGTGTCCAAACGCGACTGGCGGAGCGGTTCGGGCAGGCCGGTGAGATAGCCGAACCCGGGGGCGAAGCCGGTGAACGCGACGGTGTAGGTGGCGCCGGTGTGCAGTTCGACGACCTCGGCGGCGGTGATGCCCGCGGTGCGCGCGACCAGGTCGAGGTCCTCGCCGTCGTAGCGGACGTCGATGGTGATCTCCCGCGGCTCGCCGCCGTTCCCGCCGTCCAGGTCGGCCGATTCCACGAACCTGCGGGCTTCGGCGAGCCCCGTGGAGCCCGGGCGCGCGGCGATCAGCACGGTGCGCGCACCCGGCACGACCTCGACGAGATCGGGCAGCCCCGCGGCGACCACAGCGGCACGGACGGCGCTCATCTCGGCCAGCGACTCGCACTCGACGAGCGCGGCGTCCGGGCCGTAACGCAGCCAGCGCACGCGGGCTAGCCCACTACGCGCTTGAGGTATAGCGAGACGTGCGGCTGCATGGGCTGGCCGACCATCGCGCGCTCCTCGACGTAGCCGAGGTCGCCGTTGTTGACCAGACCGTAGAGCCGCTGCGCGCCGGTGACCTCCTTGGCCGTGGAGGTGCGCACGACCGCGTCGGTGCCCAGCTCCCAGGACGTCTGGGTGCGCGGCTTGCCGTAGAAGACCTCGATGATGCCGGTGTTGTGGGCCAGCAGTAGTTCGAGCGTGTCGTCGGCCTGCGGGCGCCACCAGCCGACCTCGCGGGCGGCGGCGCGGACCACGTTGCCGTCGTCGTCGAGCAGCCAGGAGCGGGCCTCGTGGTAGAGGAACGGGCGGCCGTCGTGCGCGATGGTGAGCTGCTGCGCGATCCGCCGGGGCCCCTCGATGGTCGGGTAGTTGACCTCGCCCTCCCCGCGCCACACGCCGACCAGCGGCAACAGCGCCAGGCAGGCGTCGTTCAGGTTCGCGCCCTCGCGCAGGTTCGCGGTGTCCACCGGGATCGGCAGGTCGTCGAACTGCGGCAGGTTGCGCCCGCGCGTCGACTCGGCCCGTTCGGCGGCGGCTGCGACGGCGTCATCGCCGGATGTCATCGGTCAGCGCTGGTCGGCGTACAGCCGGTAGACGACGTACACGGTGAACCAGAGGATCGCGATGCCGGCGAGCACCAGCAGCGTCGTAAACAGGATCTCCACGTCCAGCAGGATAGCCGCCGGCAGGGGGTTCACTCGCCCCGCACCCGCGTGGTGAGCGCCACGCCCGCCGCCGGGTTCGTCCGGGTACGACGACGGCCACCCCCGCGGCGTGCGCGGGGGTGGCCGTCGAGGCGGGAATCAGCCGACCGAGATCGCGACCTGGTGCAGGCCGGGGCCCTCGGCGGTCACCGAGGCCTCGCCGTTGCCGGAGCGGTGCAGGGCACGCACCGTCCAGGCGCCGGGCGCGGCGTAGAACCGGAAGTCGCCCTCCGGGGAGGCCTGGACTTCGCCCGCGAAGTCGCCGTCACCGTTCAGCAGGCGCACGTAGGCGCCGCCGACCGGGCCGTCGCCGCCGACGACCTTGCCGGCAACCACGACCTGCCCGTTCGTGTCGATGTCCGCGGGCGTCGCCGTCTGGACCGGCGCGCCGCAACCGTCAGCACTCATCGTCACTTCCCCGTTCCGGTTTCGATCGGCACGCCGACCAGCGAGCCGTACTCGGTCCACGAACCGTCGTAGTTCTTCACGTCCTCGAGGCCGATCAGCTCGCGCAGCGCGAACCAGGTGTGGCTGGAGCGCTCACCGATGCGGCAGTAGGCGATGGTCGCCTTGGACGTGTCCAGGCCCGCCTCGTTGTAGAGCTCGGTGAGCTCCTCGGCGGTCTTGAAGGTGCCGTCCTCGTTCGCGGTCTTAGCCCACGGCACGTTCAGCGCCGTCGGGATGTGGCCGCCGCGCTGCGCCGACTCCTGCGGCAGGTGCGCCGGGGCCACCAGCTTGCCGGAGAACTCGTCGGGCGAGCGGACGTCGACCAGGTTCTTGGTGCCGATCGCGTCGACGACCTCGTCGCGGAAGGCGCGGATCGAGGTGTCCGGCTCCTTGGCGACGTAGTTGGTGCGCTCGCGCTTGACCTCGTCGGAGGTCAGCTCGCGGCCGTCCAGCTCCCACTTCTTGCGGCCGCCGTCGAGCAGCTTGACCTTGTCGTGGCCGTACAGCTTGAAGTACCAGTACGCGTAGGCGGCGAACCAGTTGTTGTTGCCGCCGTACAGGATGACGAGGTCGTCGTTGGAGATACCCTTCTCCGACAGGAGGGCCTCGAAGCCCGCCTTGTCGACGAAGTCGCGGCGGACCGGGTCCTGCAGCTCGGTCTTCCAGTCGATCTTGACCGCGCCGCGGATGTGGCCACCGTCGTAGGCGGTGGTGTCCTCGTCCACCTCGGCGAAGACCACGCCGGGGGTGTTCAGGTTCTCCTCGGCCCACTGCGTGGTGACCAGGACGTCTTCACGGCTCATGAGAGCACTTCTCGCTTTCTTCTTCTCGTGGGTGGACTGTCAGGAAGCCTGGCTCGGCGCGACGCGCCGGATCAGGAGGTACATCTCGCAGCCGAGGCAGAAGTTGAAGGCCGCGTTGAGGAACGCCGCGAACAGCGCGAACGCCGTCGCGACGATGCCGAGCGCCGTGACCCCGGTGGCGTAGCCGACGGTGCCGACCAGCGCGAACACGAACCCGACCGCCTGGGCGAACCGCAGCGGCGCCGCGTCCTCCCGCTCGGACGTCGGCGCGAGCCGGGGCGCCACGAGGTAGCGGTAGAGCAGCGAGTACGGGGCCGGCTTGAGGCCGATGAACGCGCCGATCGCGAACACGACCGTCTGGACGGCCAGCAGCGGCCACCAACCCGTGATCAGGACCACCGCGAGCACGACGGTCGTGATGACGGCCGCGAAGCGCGGTCCACGGGGGTCTACGGCTGGGCCTGCTGACATGTCACCTCCCTGGCGGGGCGCGCGTGAGCGCGCGTCGGAATGGGTTTTTCCGGCGGGGGGAGAAGCGGGTACGGCTGAGGCGGACCCGCTAGGGCAGACACAGGCTGCTGCGCACGCGGCAGAAGTCGACCGCGCGGCGTTGCGTCAGCAGAGTGAGGGGCAGCCTGCACACGAGCGTCAGGCTACCCGGACGTCCCTGAAAGTGGGAGTGGCGTCCACCCAGTGAGAGCATTCCCACGATCCAAGAAAAAAATTCGGCCCAGGTCAGCGGTGTGCCACTCGGCCACACGCGGCAGGAGGTGCGGTGGGAGGGCTGCCGGCGGTGCGGCCAGCGGCGCGTCACTCAGTCACGGGCGGGAAGGCGCGCCGGCCGCCAACAGCGCAGCCGGCTGCGTGTCAATCCGTCACACGCGCCGGGAGGTGCGGCGCGAGGGCTTCCAGCAGCGCGGGAGCCTTCGGCACGCCGCCGACGCGCAGCAGCTCGGTGCCGTCGGACCCGTAGGCGATCGTGGTCGGCGTGCGCAGCACACCCAGCGCCCGCGCGACCTCCGGCTGGTTCGTCACGTCCAGCTCGACGTGGTTCAGGCCGTCGGTGCGCTCGGCCAGCGGGCCGAGCAGGGCGCGGGTGTGCCGGCACGGGGTGCAGAACGTGGTGGAGATCTGCACCAGGGTGACGCTGGCGCCGGTGTCGAGCGCGGCGGCGACCGGCTCGGGCAGCCCGGCCGCGGGCGCCCGGCGAGCCGCCCGGACGCGCCCGTTGCGCGCCTTGAGCAGCCCGCCTGCGACGGCCGCGACCACCAGCGTGCCGAGCACGACCCACACGCCCGTCATCCGCGCCTCACCCTCCGGTAGAGCTGGTCGCCCCGCTGAACCTCACGTTCTTGGCCTCGCCCTTGATGGTGACCGAACCGCTGTTCACCTGTACCGCCGTCGGGGTGACCTCGAACGGGAGGTTGCCGGTGTCGATCGTGGCCTTGAAGTTCGGCAGCAGGGCTTGCTGCACAGCTTCGGGAACAACGGTCGTCTCCTTGTCATTCCCGTACTGCAGCCGCTTCGGCACGATGTCGATCGCCGTGCCGTGTAGTTCGATCATCGCGAAGCAGAAGATCTCCAGCTGCTGGCCCGCGATCTGCACGTACCCGGAGATGCGGACGCCCGCCCTGGACTTGTCCTGCTCGTCCTCGGTCGTGCCCTCCTGGCCCTGCTGGTCACCACCGGAGCCGCTGTCGGTGCCGCTGTCGGCGTCCTGGCCGGTCTCGACGTACTCGATGCTGGACGGCTCGATCCGCAGGTCGTCGACCTTGGTCAGCGGGTCCACCTTGTTGATGTCGCTGGCCTTGATCGTGACCTGGGCCTCCAGGCGGCCGATGTCGATCGCGTCGGTGTTGCCGTTGACCAGGTCGGACAGCGGGGCTGTGACGTCGTAGAGGTCGGCCGTCACACCGACGTCCTGCAGGTCCTTGATCGGCACGCCGGACGCGGACAGTGAGATGTGCCCGTAGTCGCCGCCGATCGCCTGCGTGGTGAACGGGAAACCGTGGATCGTGACGGACGGGTCGTCGCTCAGCTTCAGCTGCTCGCGCGCCTTCTGCGACACCGCGTGCTCGGCATACGCGGCGAGCCCGAAATCGGCCCCGACCAGGAGCGCGAGCAGCACGACGAGACTGATGACGATGCGGCGGGCGCGGCGTCCACGGCGGCGCGATCCCGCTGGTGGCACGGCTCGGTCCTGGGTCGCAGGTCTGCTCACTCTTCGTGTCCGATCTGTCTCGTGTCCGGGTCCTGGACAGCCCGAGGCTACGGGGCAACAGTGTGACGTCAGTGTGACGGTGGCTGCAGAGCAGGTGGTTTCCACCAGTTCACCCGCTAGTCTTGTCCGCTAAGACCAGGGGCGCTCAAAGGCTACGGACTAGCAAGAAGGCGGTGTGGCGATGAGCCTGGACCTGCTCGTACTCACGTCCGAGGCGGAAGCCACCGCAGTCCTCCCAGCTCTCGACCTTCTGCCGCACACGGTACGCGTCCGGGCGCCGGAGGTCACCGCGCTCCTCGACGCGGGCCACCGGGACGTCATCCTGCTGGACGCGCGCACCGATCTCGCGTCGGCCAAGAGCCTCTGCCGGCTGCTGAAGGGCACCGGCGAGGACGAGGGCAGCACGCCGATCATCGCGGTCATCGGCGAGGGCGGCCTGGTCGCGGTCAGCGCCGAGTGGCGCACCGACGACATCCTGCTCCCCACCGCGGGCCCGGCCGAGGTCGACGCCCGGCTGCGGCTGGCGACCACCCGCGACGGCGGCGCCACCCAGGTGGACACCGAGCTGCGGGTCGGTGACCTGGTGATCGACGAGGCGACGTACACCGCACGGTTGCGCCGCCGCACCCTCGAGCTCACCTACAAGGAGTTCGAGCTGCTCAAGTACCTCGCGCAGCACGCGGGCCGGGTGTTCACCCGCGCCCAGCTGCTGCAGGAGGTCTGGGGCTACGACTTCTTCGGTGGCACCCGCACCGTCGACGTGCACGTCCGGCGCCTGCGCGCCAAGCTCGGCCCCGAGCACGAGCAGATGATCGGCACCGTGCGCAACGTCGGCTACAAGTTCGAGCGTCCGGCCAAGGCCGGCGCCAAGCCCGGCGTGACTTCGCTCAACTTCGACCCGAGCGAGCTGTCCACGGAGTTCTCCACCCCCTGATCAGGGATAGCGTGAATCCGTGCTGACAGTGGTGTGGGTCGACGAACTGGACGAAACGACTACGCGCGAGGTGCGTGAGCTGCTGCTCGCCGCCCGCAAGGTGGACGGGCGACCGGACATCTCCCCCGGCGAGCCGTTGCCGGGCGAGTTCGCGTCCGGTCCGCACCTGCTGGCCCGCTCCGACGGCGTGCTCGCCGGGTACGCCCACCTGGACACCTCCGGGGACGCGTTCGGCCGCCAGGTCGCCGAGCTGATCGTGCGCCCGGACCACCGGCGCCGGGGCGTGGGCACCGAGGTGCTGTCCGCGCTCGTCGACCGCGCCGGCGGCGCGCAGCTGCGCGTCTGGGCTCACGGCGACCACCCCGGCGCCGCGGCCCTCGCCGAACGAGCGGGCTTTTCGCGTGCCCGCGAGCTGCTGGTCATGCACACCCCGGTCGACCCAGACTGGCCGGAGCCCCGGCTGCCCGAGGGCGTCTCGCTGCGCACCTTCGTGCCCGGCCAAGACGAGCAGGCCGTCATCGAGGTGAACGCCCGCGCCTTCGACTGGCACCCCGAGCAGGGCAGGCTCACCGTCGACGACCTGCGCGCCGAGGAGGCGGCGGACTGGTTCGACGCGGATGGGTTCTTCCTCGCCGAGGACAGCACGGGCAAGCTGCTCGGCTTCCACTGGACGAAGGTGCACCCGGCCAACCCGCGCCGGTTCGGCGGCCGGGAGACCGGCGAGGTGTACGTCGTCGGCGTCGACCCCGGCGCGCAGGGCGGCGGGCTGGGCAAGGCCCTGACGCTGGCCGGCCTGCGGTACCTCCGCGACCGCGGCCTGCCCCAGGTGATCTTGTACGTGGAAGGCGACAACGCGCCCGCGATAGCCGTTTATTCGCGACTCGGTTTCACCCGTCACGAGGTCGACGTCCAGTACGAACGGTGATCAGCGTTCCGTTACGTTAACCCTCCGCCAACCTTCCATCACGGAACATGTACCCGCAGGTCACGGGCCGGACACGACGCCCGTTCGGGTGACGTTGTCCCGCTCACATTGGCGGCCTTGTTCACTTTGCGTTCATCTGTATAGAGGCGCGCGTCCACCCGTGCTGCCTAATGTCCGGTTGCGACGAATGGCTATCACTAGCTGGAGGACATGAAGTGAAGATCATGCGGCCGATGGGTGCTCTCGGCATCGCGGCGAGCGCTGCCCTCGTGCTCGCGGCCTGTGGCACCGACCCGGCGTCGACGGGCAACACCCAGACCTCGGGTGCGGCGACCGCGCCGACCGCGACCGCGAACGTCGAGTGCGGCGGCAAGTCGCCGCTCACCGGTGAGGGTTCGACGGCCCAGAAGACCGCGGTGGACATCTTCGCCCAGCAGTACACCAAGGCCTGCTCCGGCCAGATCGTGAACTACAACGCGACCGGCTCCGGCTCGGGCGTCAAGCAGTTCACCGCCAAGCAGGTCGACTTCGGCGGCTCGGACTCGCCGCTGAAGGCCGGTGACGAGCAGACCAAGGCCAACGAGCGCTGCGCCGGAGGCGAGGCGTGGAACCTGCCGCTGGTCGTCGGCCCGGTGGCCATCGCCTACAAGCTGGACGGCGTCTCCTCGCTCACGCTGAACGGCGAGGTCACGGCCAAGATCTTCAACGGCCAGATCACCAAGTGGAACGACCCGGCGATCGCCGCCCTCAACGCGGGCGTCAACCTGCCGGACAAGCCGATCCAGGTTTTCTCGCGGTCCGACGAGTCGGGCACCACCGACAACTTCCAGACCTACCTCGAGGCCGCCTCGAAGGGCGCCTGGACGCAGGGCACCGGCAAGGCCTTCAAGGGCGGCGTCGGCAACGGCGCGCAGGGCTCCAACGGTGTCGCCTCGGGCATCCGGGCCGCCGACGGCGCCATCGGCTACATCGAGTCGTCCTACGTCAAGGACGGCCTGAGCGCCGCCAAGCTGGACAGCGGCTCCGGCGCCGTCGAGCTGACCCCGGAGAACGTGGCCAAGGCGCTCGACGCCGCGACCTTCCGCACCCCGGGCAGCAACGACCTGGCCATGGACCTCAAGGCCATCTACGCCAGCAACACCCCGGGCGCGTACCCGCTGCTGCTGACCACCTACGAGATCGTCTGCTCGAAGGGCTACGACGCCGACACCGCCAAGGCGATGAAGGCGTTCCTGACCGTGGCTGCCACCACCGCTCAGCAGCCGATCGCCGAGAAGGGTTTCGTGCCGCTCCCGCAGTCCCTGCAGGACAAGGTGCTGACCTCGATCAACGCGATCTCCTGACGATCGACCGCCACCCCAGAACGGGTTGCACTGAGTAACTGATGAGCGAGTCACTCGCGAGGCGGACGCCCACCGGGGACACCGGTGGGCGTCCGCTTGCGTCTAGACCACTCCCGGAGGCCCCCGATTACGGCGCAACCACCGGCCACTGAGCGAACCCCCTCACTGGCCTCACCGAACAAGACCGCGAAGGTGCGGCCGGGTGACCGCATCTTCAAGAACCTGAGCACCGGCGCGGGCATCTTCGTCGTCGCACTCATCGCGCTGATCGGGATCTTCCTGCTGGTGCAGGCGATTCCGGCACTGGGCGCGAACGAGGTCAACTTCCTCACCTCCCGCATCTGGGAGACCGGCGACCCCACCCACCTGCGGTTCGGCATCCTGGACCTGCTGCTGGTCACGATCTACACCTCGCTGGTGGCCCTGATCATCGCGATGCCGATCTCGCTGGGCATCGCGTTGTTCCTGACCCAGTACGCCCCGCGCCGGCTGGCGCGGCCGTTCGCCTACGTGGTCGACCTGCTGGCCGCGGTGCCCTCGATCATCTTCGGTCTGTGGGGCATCCTCGTGCTGGCGCCGAAGATGGCGCCGGTGTCGCAGTGGCTGAACGAGACCCTCGGCTTCATCCCGATCTTCGGCACCGGCAACGTGTTCCCGAACTACTCGGGCACGATCTTCACGGCGGGCGTGGTGCTCGCGGTGATGCTGCTGCCGATCATCACCTCGCTGTCCCGCGAGGTGTTCGAGCGCACGCCAACCGCCCACATCGAGGGCGCGCTCGCGCTCGGCGCCACCCGCTGGGAGGTCATCCGGACGACGGTGCTGCCGTTCGGGAAGGCCGGTTACGTCGGCGCGTCGATGCTCGGCCTGGGACGCGCCCTCGGCGAGACGATCGCGCTGGCGGTCATCCTGTACATCCCCCGCGGGCACTTCTTCGACTGGAGCGTGTTCGACGGTGGCGCGACGTTCGCGTCGCAGATCGCCGCGAACTACGCGGAGTTCAACAACCCCACGTCGGCCGGCGCCTACATCGCGGCCGGTCTGGTGCTGTTCGTCCTGACCTTCGCGGTGAACTTCGCGGCCCGGACGATCATCGGCGAGCGGAAGGCGGACTGATGACCTCGACACTGTCCGAGACCGAACGGCTGGCGTCGCCGCCGGCGTTCCAGCAGGTCAGCGCGGGCCGCAAGGCCAAGAACGCGCTCGCCACGGTGCTGGTGTGGCTGTCGTTCCTGATCGCCGTCGCCCCGCTGGTGTGGGTGCTCTACACGGTGATCGCGAACGGCATCAAGCGCATCCCGTACACCAACTGGTGGAGCCAGGACTTCGGGTCGGTGCTGTCCGACGAGGTCGGCGGTGGTGTCCTGCACGCCATCATCGGCACGCTCGAACAGGGCCTGATGTGCGCGGTCATCTCGGTGCCGCTCGGCCTGCTGGTCGCCATCTACCTGGTGGAGTACGGGCGGGACACCCGGCTGGCCAAGGTCACCACGTTCATGGTGGACATCCTCTCCGGTGTCCCCTCGATCGTGGCCGCGCTGTTCATCTACGCGCTGTGGATCACCACGTTCGGCCTGCCGCGCAGCGGGTTCGCCGTGTCGCTGGCCCTGGTGCTGCTGATGATCCCGGTCGTCGTGCGCTCCGCGGAGGAGATGCTGCGGATCGTGCCGGACGACCTGCGCGAGGCGTCCTACGCGCTGGGGGTGCCGAAGTGGAAGACGATCATGAAGATCGTCCTGCCGACGGCCATGTCCGGCATCATCAGCGGTGTCATGATGGCCCTGGCCCGCGTCATGGGCGAGACCGCGCCGCTGCTGGTGCTGGTCGGTTACTCGGCGTACGTCAACTGGGACCTGTTCGGTGACAACCAGGCGTCGTTGCCGCTGCTGATGAACACCGAGCGGGCCACGAACTCCATGGAACCGGGTAGCGTCGGATTCGACCGGATCTGGGGCGCCGCGCTGACCCTCGTCATCATCATCGCCCTCATCAACCTGATCGCCACGGTGGTCTCCCGCCTGGTCGCCCCGAAGAAGAAGTGAGCGTTCCGCAATGGCCAAGCGAATCGACGTCAAGGACCTCGACATCTACTACGGCAAGTTCCACGCCGTCGACAGCGTCACGCTGTCCGTGCCGCCGCGGAACGTCACGGCCTTCATCGGCCCGTCGGGCTGCGGCAAGTCGACCGTGCTGCGCACGCTGAACCGGATGCACGAGGTCATCCCGGGCGCGCGGGCCGAGGGTCAGGTCCTGCTCGACGGCGAGGACATCTATGCGTCCTCGGTCGACCCGGTACAGGTGCGCCGCACGATCGGCATGGTGTTCCAGCGGCCCAACCCGTTCCCGACGATGTCCATCCGGGACAACGTGGTGGCCGGGCTGAAGCTGGCGGGCACGAAGAACAAGAAGAAGCTCGACGAGATCGCCGAGCGGGCGCTGCGCGGCGCGAACCTGTGGAACGAGGTCAAGGACCGGCTCAACAAGCCGGGCGGCAGCCTCTCCGGTGGTCAGCAGCAGCGGCTCTGCATCGCGCGGGCCATCGCCGTGCGCCCGGACGTCCTGCTGATGGACGAGCCGTGCTCGGCGCTGGACCCGATCTCCACGCTCGCGATCGAGGACCTGATCGCCGAGCTGAAGAAGGACTACACCATCGTGATCGTCACGCACAACATGCAGCAGGCGGCGCGGGTGTCGGACCAGACGGCGTTCTTCAACCTCGCCGGTGTCGGCCAGCCGGGACGGCTGGTCGAGATCAACGACACGGAGAAGATCTTCTCCAACCCGAACGAGAAGGCGACCGAGGACTACATCTCGGGCCGGTTCGGCTGATCATCGTTCGTCGACGACCCCCTCGGTTGGTGCTGAGGGGGTCGTTCTTTTTTTCCGGGGCAGCAGGGGCCTGCCCACGGCGGTGCGGTTCTCGGCCGCGGGAACGTCTGCCGGTGACCGGCCGCCACGGTTCGTCACTTCGAACGCGGGCTCGATCGCTCCGCCGAGCCGGTCGAACATCCGCATCGGAACCGCCGGTCGCGTGGAGCACCTCCTCGTTCCAGCCCGGTTGGATGTAGCCGGCCACGACCTCGGCGCCCAGCTCCTGGCCAGGTCGAGCTTCCGCGATCCACCGGCCGCGCCGATGACCCTGGCGCCCGCGGCTCGGGCGAGTTGCACCAGCAGGCTGCCCGCCCCACCGGCCCGCCGCTTCGACCCAGCACCCACTCGCCTGCGGCGGTCCTGGCGTTCTCGACCAGGCCCAGCACCGTCTGCCGTCGCTGTGGAGTGCCGTGGCGTCCGGCAGTACCTGGGCGTCGGGCACCGGGAACAGGTCGGCCACCGCGGCCACAGCCCACTCGGCGAAGCCGCCGGCCTCGCCCGTGCCAGCCACGGTGCGGCGGCCCAGCCAGTCCTGGTCGACCTGCTCGCCGACCGCGTCCAACCGCCCGGCGACCGGGCTGCCAAGCACGTACGCGACTGGTCGTGCCAGCTGTCGGTGCCGCGGCGGATCCGGGTCTCCGCGCAAGGTCAGGCCCGCCACCTCGACCACGACCTGTCCCGTTCCCGGAGCCGGTGGTCCCCTCACTCACCGACTGGTGATCTCCACGTCGGTGGAGGCAGGCAGTGAGGCAAATCCGGTGGGAACTGTCGGTGGGTGCCGCTAGCGTCGGGGACGTGGTTCAGGTTCACGTGGAAGGTGTCGGCGGGCGGTTGCCGAAACCGCGGGCGCTCGCGGCGGCCGGGCGGGCGCTCGGCGCCATCCCGCCGCCGCTGCAGGTGCTGATCGGGATCGTCAGCGTGCAGGTGGGCGCGTCGCTCGCCAAGCAGCTCTTCGCGGTCGCCGGGCCGGCCGGGACGGTCGCGCTGCGGTTGTTCTTCGCCGCGGTGGTGCTGCTGCTCGTATGGCGCCCGGTGCTTCGCATGGGCCGCCGGGCGCTGCCGGTGGTCCTCGCCTACGGCCTGGTGCTCGGCACCATGAACCTGACCTTCTACCAGGCGCTGGCGCGCATCCCGCAGGGCATCGCGGTCACCATCGAGTTCCTCGGGCCCCTCGCGGTCGCGCTGGCTGGGTCCCGGCGCTGGCTCGACGTGCTGTGGGCGCTGCTGGCGGCAGGCGGCGTCGTGTTGCTCGCCGAGACGCGGGGCGACCTGTCGATGCTCGGCATCGTGTTCGCGCTCGTCGCAGGCGCCTGCTGGGGGCTGTACATCCTGCTCAGCGCGTCCCTCGGCAAGCGCACAGAGGAGGGCAAGGGCCTCGCGCTGGGCATGGCCGTCGCGGCGGTCGCGGCGATGCCGGCGGGAGTGGTCGAGAGCGGCACGAGCCTGCTGTCGCCGTGGGTGCTGCTGATCGGGCTCGCGGTGGCGCTGCTGTCGTCGGTCGTCCCGTACTCGCTCGAGCTGGAGGCGCTGCGCAAGATCCCGCCGCGCGTGTTCGGCATCCTGATGAGCCTCGAACCGGCCGTCGCGGCGCTGTCCGGGCTCCTGGTGCTCGGGGAGGCCCTGCACCCACTGCAGTGGCTGGCCATCTGCTGCGTCGTCGCGGCCTCGATCGGGGCGACCCGCTCGGTGCGGGATGCGCCCTGATCGACCTCGGTAGGCTGGTCGCATGACCGTGCTCGACGAAGTCGGCCACTCAGCTGCGCTGCTTCGAGCGCTCCAGCGTGAACTCATGGTCTACAAGTTCGGCATCGACGAGCTGATGACCAAACTGCGGATCCTGTCCGAGGAGTTCGACTTCGCCAACCAGCACGACCCGATCGAGCACCTGGCGAGCCGCGTCAAGGCGCCCGAAGCGATCCTCGACAAGCTCGCCCGCAAGGGCCTGGAGCCGAGCATCGAGGCGATCCGCGAGCACATCGAGGACGTCGCCGGGATCCGCGTGGTGTGCCCGTTCGTGCCGGACGTCTACCTGGTCGCCGACATGCTGGGCCGCCAGGACGACGTCGAGGTCGTGCGGACCAAGGACTACATCGCCGAGCCGAAGCCGAACGGGTACCGCAGCCTGCACCTGATCGTGCGGATCCCGGTGTTCCTGTCCGACCGGGTCGAGCGGGTCAAGGTGGAGATCCAGATGCGCACGGTCGGCATGGACTTCTGGGCCGCCGTCGAGCACAAGCTGTTCTACAAGTACGCCGGCACCGCGCCTGCCGACTTCGCCGACGAGCTGCGCGCCGCCGCGGAAACCGCGGCCGACCTGGACGCGCGGATGACCGCCCTGCACCGGCGGCTGCAGGGCGGTCCGTCCTAGTTCGTCAGAGGTCCTCGTCGTGGGCGTAGCCGGGCATCTTGCCGGTCGCCACGAACACCATCCGCTTGCCGACGGACACCGCATGGTCGGCGAACCGCTCGTAGAACCGGCCGAGCAGCGTGATGTCGACGGCGGCCGCGACCCCGTGCTCCCAGTCCTTGTCCATGATCACCGTGAACAGGTGGCGGTGGATCTCGTCGACGCGGTCGTCCTCTTCCTCGAGGGCGCGGGCAGCCTCGACGTCCCGGCTCTTGATGACGTCGGCGACCTTCTCCGCCAGCCGGACGTCCAGCTCGCCCATCTCGGCGAAGTACTTCCGGACCGGCTCGGGCAGCGTAGCCTGCGGGTGGCGGCGGCGCGCAGCCTTGGCAACGTGCAGGGCGAGGTCGCCCATCCGCTCCAGGCTCTCCGCGGCGTGGATCACGGCCAGCACGGTCCGCAGGTCGGTCGCGACCGGGGCTTGCAGCGCCAGCAGGGCGTACGCCTTCTCCTCGTTCTCGGCACGAGCGTCGTCGATCTTCTGGTCGTCGCCGATCACCTGCTCGGCCAGGGACAGGTCCGCTTCGAGCAGTGCCTGGGTCGCCTTCTTCATGGCCGCCGCGGCCTGGAGCGACATGTCCGCCAGGTTCGCGGCCAGGTCTTCGAGTTCGACGTGGTAAGCCTCGCGCATGGGCCACACTCTACGACCCGTTCGGGGCAATCGCCGCATCGCGAAGTGAACCGGGAATGAACCGGCGCTAACGAGTTGTCACGAGTCCGAAGAGGTCGAACCGGACGACTTCGACGAGCTCGACGGCGGGGTCTGGGTCGCGCTCGCGGCCGCCTTCGCCGCCTCGTACTCGGGCGTGCCGGGCAGGGGGGTGTTGTCGATCAGGGCCTGGAACAGCTCCTTGGACCTGGTCTCCAGGAGCACCTCGTTGCCGCGGGTGTTCGGCTCGCCGACGGTCGGGACGGTGAGGAACTTCAGCTTGCTGGTGTCCAGGCCCTTCATCGACTGGGCCAGCGTCAGCATCTGGTCGACGCCGATGTTGTCGCCGAAGGTGGCCCGGGCGAACGCGGTCACGAAGTTCGTGAGCTGCGTCGGGTCGGTGATGACGCCCTGCGACATCGCCTTCTGCAGCAGCGCGGTGAGGAACTGCTGCTGCCGCTTGATGCGGCCGTAGTCCGAGGTCGGGTCGCCGACCACGTGGCGGGCGCGGACGAAGCTGAGCGCCTGGTCGCCGGAGATCGTCACGTCGCCGGTCTCGGCGATCACCATCCCCAGGGTGGTGTCCCGGATCGGGCTGTCGACGTGCACGGTCACGCCGTGCACCGCGTCGACCATCTCCTTGAACCCGCCGAAGTCGATGCCGACGAAGTGGTTAACGCGCAGCCCGGTTTGTTGCTGAACCCATTTGGTGAGGCACTTGGGCCCGCCGACCGCGTACGCGGTGTTCAGCTTGACCTTGGTGGCCGCGGAGACGATCTCGCTGGTGTAGGTGCCCGCGGCGGCGTCGTAGCGCTCGCAGGCGGGCCGGGAGATCTCCAGGTCACGGGGGAAGGACACGATCACCGCGCGCTTCCGGTCGGCCGGGACGTGCGCCAGCATGATGGTGTCCGAGCGGGCGCCGCCGATGGTGTCAGCGTCACCGACGTTCTCCTCGGCGGTGGCGCCGGCGCGGGTGTCGGAGCCGACGATGAGGAAGTTCTCGTCACCGGTCTGGCCGGCCGCGTTCTGGATGTCCGACGAGTTCTCGTCCAGTGCGGCGATCTCGGTGAACTTGCTGTTGAACCAGGTCTTGGTGCCCCACAGCGCGCCTGTGGCGAGGAAGATCAGCCCGGCGAGCACCGCGCACGCGATGCGGGTGATGCGGATCGAGCGGTCGCTGCGGCGTTGTTTCTTTTCCTGCAGCCGGGTCTGCGGGCCCGCCTTCTCGTCGTTCCCCTCGGATTTCACCGGCGCGACGACGCGCTGCAGCCGGGTGCGGGTCTGCTCGATGAGCGCGACCGGGCGCGCGATGAAGCGCTCGCGGCGCTCCTGGCGCTTGGCCTCCTCGGCGGCGAGCTCCTCGTGGGCGGCCGCGAAGCGGGCGAGGGTGTTGTCGATCTTGCGACGGACCTTGGTGTGGTCGCCGACGGGCTCCAGCTCGTCGGTCATCGTCAGCCGGTCCGCGGGGCTCACCGAGCGCCCCCGCCCAGGGCGACGCGGACCGCCGGGCCGCTCGAACGGCTCGCGGAGCTGGGTGGCGTCGGGTTCCGCGTCGTCCGCCGGCGGTTGGCGGTTGGCGGTTGGAGGCGTGGGGCTGGGGCGGGGCGCCTCGGCGTTGCTGGACTGCGGCGCTTCGGCGAAGCCACTGGGGTGCCGGGCGTCGGCGCGCTCGGGCTGGGGCGCGCGGCGGGCGGGGGCTGCGGCGCCGTTCGCGGCCTCCACGAAGCCACTGGGGCGGGCCGGGGCGTCGGCGCGGCGGGAAGGCTGCGGCCCGCTCGGGCGGGGCGGGGCGTCCGCGCGACCGGAGGGCTGCGGCGCTTCGGCGAAGCCACTGGGGTGCCGGGCGTCGGCGCGCTCGGGCTGGGGCCCACGGCGAGCAGGGGCCGCCGCGCCGTTCGCGGTCTCGACGAAACCGCTCGGGTGGACCGGGGCGTCGGCGCGGCCGGAGTTCGGCCGGCGCGGGGTCTCCGCACGACCGGAAGGCTGCGGCACCTCAGCGAAACCGCTCGGATGCACCGGGGCAGCCGCACCGCCGGAAGGCTTCGGCGCGCTCGGTCGGCGCGGGGCGTCGGCGGGGGCGGAGGGCTGCGCATCGGCAAAACCGCTTGGGTGGCGCGGGGCAGCGGCGCGACCGGAGGGCTGCGCCGCGGTGAAACCGCTCGGGTGCTGCACCTCGGCGCGGTCGGGCGCGCGGCGGACAGGAGCCACCGCGCCGTTTGGCTTCGGGGCTTCCGCGAAGCCGCTCGAGTGGCGTGGCGCTTCCGCGGGGGGCTGGGGTGCTTCCAGGAAGCTGCTCGGGTGCCAGGCCTCGGCGCGGCCCGGTGGCTGCGGGGCGCCTGCGGCGCCGTTCCGGTGGGCCGGTTCCGCGGGACGGCTCGGCGCGGCCGCGCGGTTCGAGGGCTGCGCCTCGGCGAAACCGTTCGCGTGGCGGCCCGGCGCAGCGGCCCGGCCCGACGGCTCCGGCGCTTCCGCGAAACCACTCGCGTGCCGCGCATCAGCGCGGGGCGGGGTTTTCGTGAAGCCGCTCGGGTGCGCGGCACCGTTCGACGGCTCCGGCCCCTCAGCGAAACCACCCGCGTGGCGGCCCGGCGCTGCAGCCCTGCCCGAGGGCTCCAGCGCATCCGCGGCACCGGGTGGCGGCTTCGGCGTGCAGCCGCTCGGGTGGTTCGGGGTCTCCGGCGCCGCCTCGCCGGCCGGCGCGCCCGCGCCCCGGCGTGGGGGGACTGCCCGGCGGGGCTGCTGCGTGGGCGGCAGGGGCGCGCCGGCCGAGCGCCCGGTCGCCGGGGCGCGGCGTTGCGGTGGGGGCTCCGGCGCGCGCGGCTCGGGGCGGGCCGGGGGTGCGCTTCGGCGCGCCACCGCCGGCGCCTGATCCGCGGGGGCCGTGTGCGCGTTCGACCGGGCGCCGTCGAACCGTGGGCGGTATCCGGTGTGCTGGGCTACCAGATCCGAAACGTTGATGCCGCCGTGCGTGTCCAGGGAACGCCTGCGTCGCCGGCCGTTGGAGGCGCCGTCGTCGGCTCTGTGACCGGGGCCTGCGGCGTGGTCGTCTGGCACCCGGTCTCCTCTCCCTCGGTCGCGCCGGCCCGCCGGGAGGGGACCGTCTCAGTGATCATCGCCGGGACGGCGAGCATCGTTATCGTAGAGATACTCGCGGGTCCTGACGACACCCTCCTGCTGATTTTTTTACATAGCGTGCGCCAAAGCGGGCCGAGTGCGACAAACGGGGTGATGCCGCACACCGGCAAAACGGGGAAACGATCGGTGCCAATTACTGACAGTGCTCAAGCACGCGGACTCCGCCGCGTTCGCGGTACGCGACCCGGTTGCGCCCGGCGTGCTTCGCGGCGTAAAGGAGGTCGTCGGCCATCCGCAGCTGCTCCGGGCCGCTCACCGGCTCGTGCGAAACGCCGACGCTGATCGTCACGCCAAGCCCGGGACAAATCTCTGACCAGGCGTGTTGCGCCACCCGGCGCCGGGCGCGCTCGGCTATCCGCAGCGCCGTCCCCGGCTGAACCTCCGGCAGCACTAGCATGAACTCCTCGCCGCCGTAACGCGCGCAAAAACCCGGCGCGGGTACACCTGCGCGCAACAACTCGGCCACCCGCCGCAACACCTGGTCACCGATCAAGTGACCAAACGTGTCATTGACGCTTTTGAACAGATCGATGTCGATCAGCGCCACCGCCAACGGGGTCCGCGCGTCCCCGCGCAGATCGGCGAGCCTGTTGTCCAGGTAACGGCGGTTGTAGACGGCGGTCAACGCGTCCCGGAGGCTCTCCTCACGGGCCTGGGCGCGCTCGCGGCGGAGGCGGTCGAACTCGCGGCGCAACTGCTCCGGGATCTGCGGACGGGCGGTGCGCGCGATGCCCAGCGCGGTCCTCAGGTGCTCGTAGGCCGTGCGGAAGTCGCCCTGTGAGGCGTGCAGTTCCGCGATAGCCTCGTGCAGGCTCAGCAGGTCGGTCTCGTCCGGCCGCGCCCGCTCCGAGGTCACCGTTTCCACCTCCGTCATTCAAGTCATGTCGTCTGGTTAGACGCGCGTCTTGAGCAATCGATACGGGCCAACACGAATATCGCTCAATGGGACGACCGGGGATCGCTCTCCGTGGCGGCCGCGGCCCGAACGACGCGTCCGTTTCCCGCCAGCGGCGCCATCGGCGGATCGTGAAGCTGAAACCGTGGCACACGTGGAGATCGAGCCGAACATCCTGTACTTCGGCACGCCGGTGGTGCTCGTCAGCACGATCGGCGACACCCGCGATCTCGCCCCGATCTCGTCGGCGTTCTGGCTGGGCTGGCGCGCGATCATCGGCATCGGCGCCCGCTCGCAGACAGCGCGGAACCTGCGGCGTACCAGGGAATGCGTGCTGAACCTTCCGTCCGTCCGCGAGGTCGACGCTGTCGACCGGCTCGCCCGCACCACTGGCACCGCCGCGGTCCCGGAATCCAAGCTGCGCCGGGGATACCGCTACGAGGCGGACAAGTTCGGGGTGGCCGGGCTGACCGCGGTGCCGTCGTCGACGGTGGCGCCGCCGCGCGTCGCGGAGTGCCCGGTGGCCATGGAGACTGTCGTGGAGGCGATCCACCCGGTCGCGGCGGACGGCGGCGGCCGCTGATCATGAGCTTCCAGGAGTTCTACGGGCTGGGCGGCAAACTGCGCCGCTCGGAACTGGCCCAGATCCCGGAGGTCCTGTACCGCAGCCCGGACGTCGACCGGGCGAAAACCGGTGTGCGGCCCGGTCAAGCCGGGCCGCACACCGGGCACGGGACTACGCGACGACGGTGATCCGGTCGGCCGGGGGCGGCGCGACCGGCGAGTGCGCACCGAAGTACGCGATCAGCGCGTCCAGGTCCACCGGGCCGCCGGCGAGGTCGCTGCCCTTGGTGAACTCGGTGAAGCCGTCCCCACCGCCGGCGAGAAAGTTGTTCACCGACACCCGGTAGGTCGCCGCCGGGTCGACCGGCGTGCCGTTCACCGTGATGTCCCGCACCTTCGACCCGACCGGCGCGGACGCCGAGTAGGTGTAGTGCAGTGACGACGAGACCTGCAGGATCCGCGTGGTGGTGGCGGTCCACTGCTGCTCGAGCACGTTCTTCAGGTTCGCGCCGGTCAGCGTGATGGTCTGCATGATGTTCCCGAACGGCTGCACGGTGAACGCCTCGCCGTAGGTCACCACGCCGTCGCCCTCGCCTGCGGGCGAGGACGCGTAGTTGAGGTCGGCGCGGATGCCGCCCGGGTTGGTGATGGCGATCTGCGCGCCGTTGGCCGTGGTGGCCGCGAGCTGCGCGTCGGCGATCACGTCACCGAGGGCCGACTCGCCGGAGGCGGCGCCGGCCGCCTTCAGGTCGCCGGTGATAGTGCCGATCTGCTCGTTGGCGATCGGCGCCGCCTTGGTCAGGGCCTCGTCGACCAGCTTGCCCACGGCCGGGTCAGGCTCGACGTCGCGGGTGACGATCTCGTTGTGCGCCACGGTCGCGCCGCGCACCACGTCCCGGGTCCGCTTGTCGATCTTGAGATCGACGACCGACAGCAGGCGGCCGAACGACAGGCCCTGGATCACCGGGCGCGGGTTGCCCGCCGGGTCCGCGATCGAGCAGTTGTACTGCTGGTGGCTGTGGCCGGTGAAGATCGCGTCGACGCTCGCCGAGACGCCCTTCGCGATCTGGCTGGCCGGGCCGGGGCTCACGGTGCAGGAGTCCGGGCCACCGCCCTGCGTGTTGTCGCCCTGGTGCAGCAGCACGACCTGGGCCTTGATGCCGAGCCGGTCGAGCCAGCCGGAGGTCCGGTTGATCGCCTCGACCTCGTCGCCGAACTCCAGGCCCTTGATCGCCTCGGCCGAAACGACCGTCGGCAGGTCCTTCAGCGTGGCGCCGATGACGCCGATCGGCTGGCCCCCGGAGAACTCGACGGTGAACGGCAGCAGCGCGGGCGCGCCGTTGTCGAAGTACACGTTGGAGCCGAGGAACGGGAAGTCCGCGCCGCGGTAGGTGTCGCGGAACTGGCAGCCGTCGGTCGGGTGGCAGCCGCCGAACTGCATGCGCTGCAGCTCCTGGTAGCCCTCGTCGAACTCGTGGTTGCCGACGACGGAGGCCTGCACGCCCATCTCGTTGAGGAACTCGATGGTCGGCTCGTCGTGGAAAAGCGCGGAGGCCACCGGCGAGGCGCCGACGTTGTCGCCCGCGGACAGCAGGATCGAGTTCTTGACCTCGCTCTCCAGCTGCTTGACGTGTGTGGCCAGGTAGGCCGCGCCGCCCGCGTTGACCGTCGAGCCGTCGGGGAGGGTGACGCGACCCGAGGAGCCGGACGGCGGCTCGAGGTTGCCGTGGAAGTCGTTGAAGGTGATCAGCCGGACGTCGGTGGTGCCGGCCGGCTGGGCCGCGGAGGCGGGCGCGGCCGAAACCGTGACGGCGGCCAGCGTCGCGGCGGTGACCGCTACGCAACGTCGCAGCACGCGAGGTGAAGGGGACATCTTTCCTCCGGTCAGGGGCATACCGGCGCGATCTAACCTCCGCTGCGCAACGATCACCAGATCCGAAAGGTGGAAGGCCGGTTAAATGTCGGCCATTCGGCCGATGCCGGTGATCGTCGCCGGGCTTCTCGGCCGATCCGGCGGGCCCCGTGGTCGCCATAACGTCGAGGCATGACGACAGCGCAGGTCAACGCACTCCACTTCGGACTGATCGGGTTCCTCGCCATCTGGGGGACCGTGCTGGTCCCGCAGCTGGTGCTGCAGCACGTCCGGTTCGGGCGGGTCGTGCCGGGGCGCGTCGTGACGACCGCCACGCTGATCGCCTACGCGTCGTTCGCGCTCGCCGTCACGTTCCTGCCGCTGCCGACCGCAGGCGGGCGGCGGCTGGCCCAGACCATCCAGCTGGTGCCGTTCCAGTGGATCGCGGACGCGCGGCGCGAGGCCGTGGAGGACGGGATCAACGCGCTGTCCACGACGGCCTTCGAGCAGATGACCCTGAACGTGCTGCTGTTCGTGCCGCTGGGGTTGTTCGCGCGGCTGCTGTGGAAGCGGGGGTTCACCGGGAGCGTGCTACTCGGCTTCGCGATCTCGCTGGCCGTGGAGATCACGCAGCTGACCGCGAACTTCGGGACCGCGCCGTTCCAGTACCGGATCTTCGACGTCGACGACCTGATCACCAACACCACGGGCGCCGCGCTCGGCTGGATCGCCGCCACGCTGTTCCTGGTGCTGCGGTCAGCGGTCCAGCCGGTCCGCGAGCCTGCGCGGCGCGAGCGGGTCCACCTCACCGAGGCGCGCTAGGGCCGCGGCCCGCTGGTGGGCCTTGCGCCTGGCCGCGCGCCGGTCCTCCCAGGTGACGACCAGGCCGGCCGCCAGGAAGACCAGGACTACGAGCCCGAGGACGATCGCGAATTCCACGCCGCCTCCTTTGGCGTCGTGCTTGTGCGGCAGATCACATACCGTACTCGCGTCGTGGTGAATCCGCCACCTCCGTCCGTTTCGCGACGAACCAGCGGATCGAACTCGCTCCGCCGGTGGGTGGTGAATGACTGCTCCCAAGGCCGGACCGCGTCCCTGGATGCGGACGGTCGCACTGAGCAGCGGCCCCTCGGGGACGACCCAGGGCGGGCCGGGTCCATGCGGCCAGTGTCAGCTGGTCAGGGCCGCAGGCGCCAGAGGGACACCACCTCCCGCGACCGGGCCTCCGCGAGCGGGTCCCGGCCGGGGAACCGCCGGCGCGGGGCGTCCAGCCGGTTCACCACCGTGAGGCCCGCGGCGGCGAACCCGCTGAGCAGCTCCGCGCGGGTGCGCAGGCCGGACCAGCTCCGCCAGGTCGGACAGGACCAGCCACGCCTCGCCACCGGGGGCCAAGTGGGCAGCCGCGCCGCGCAGGAAACCTGTCAGCATCCGCGATCCGGGGTCGAACACGGCGGCGTCCAGCGGTGAGTGCGCGGCGCCGGGCAGCCAGGGCGGGTTGCACACCACGAGGTCCGCGCGGCCCGCCGGGAACAGGTCCGCCTCCACCACGCGCACCTGGGCCAGGCCGAGCCGCCGGACGTTCTCCCTGGCGCACGCCACGGCCGCCGGGGAGATGTCGGTCGCCACCACCTCCGGCACCCCGCGGCGCGCCAGGACCGCCGCCAGCACCCCGGTGCCCGTGCCGATGTCGAACGCGGTCCGGACCACCGGCAGCGGCGCGTGGGCAACCAGCGAGACGTAGTCCTGCCGGGTCGGCGAGAACACGCCGAAGTGCGGGTGGATCCGCGCACCCAGCGCCGCCACGGGCACGCCCTTCACCCGCCACTCGTGCGCGCTCAGCATGCCCAGCAGCTCGGTCAGCGGCACCAGTCCCGGCGCGCCACCGGCCGCCCGGACCGCGTCGCGCACGTCCGGCGCGCGCGGCAGGTCGATCCGCAGGTCGGGGCCGACCTCGACCACCAGCATGCCGAGCACCCGGGCCCGGTTCCGCCTGGACTGGCGGTAGCGATAGAAATCCGCCGAGCGCGTGGGCAAGCGCTTGCCCATCGCGGCGAGCAGGCGGCGGGCGGCCGGGAAATCGTCCCGCCACAGCAGGCGGACGCCTTGCGACGCCAGCCGGACGGCTACTTCAGGGCGCAGGTCAGCGCCGACTGCGATCGGGGGTTCCACGGAAGGCTCCAGGGCAGGGAGCCGCCTTCGGGGGCACGGCCGTCCGAAGACGGCTCGAAGTGGGTGTCACAACGGCCGTCACACGGACGGCGCCCACCAGTCCAAGGCCACGCACACGCAGAACACCCGGACAGCCTAGCCCGCCTGGCGCGGCGGGAGCACGCAGAATTCGTTGCCCTCCGGGTCTGCCAGCACCACCCACGGCAGGTCGTCGTCGTCCGACAGCACCCGCGCACCCAGTTCGACCAGCCGTGCGACCTCGTCGGCCTGGCTGCCTCCCTCCGGCACCAGGTCCAGGTGCAGGCGGTTCTTGACGACCTTGTCCTCGCCGACCGGCTGGAACACCACCATCTCCTGGTCGTCCGAGCCGATGTCGACGTACTCGACGCCCTTGTCGTCCCGCCAGCGCCGGACCTCCTGGTAGCCGAGCGCGCGCGACCAGAACCGCGCGAGCGCTTCGGCGTCGTGGCAGTCGACAGCGACGGCTAGTATCCGGCTTCGCATGGCTTTCTCCCGACCCACCCGAGAACAGCTCGCCGCAGCGGCGGGGACGACCATCCCGGACGTCCTCCGGCCCGGCCTGGACGTGCTGTTCTGCGGGATCAATCCCGGCCTCTACTCCGGCGCCACCGGTTACCACTTCGCCCGCCCCGGTAACCGCTTCTGGCCCGCGCTGCACGCGTCCGGCTTCACCCCGCGCCGGTTCGACCCCAGTGAGCAGGACGAACTGCTCGACCTCGGCCTCGGCATCACCAACGTCGTCAACCGCGCCACCGCCCGCGCCGACGAGCTGACCGACGACGAACTGCGCGCCGGCGGCGTCCGGCTGGCCGCGAAAGTCGCGGAGTACCGGCCGCGCTGGCTGGCGGTCGTCGGCATCACCGCGTTCCGGACGGCGTTCGACCGTCCGAAGGCGACCGTGGGGCGCCAGCCGGATCCGCTTGGTGAAACACGCGTGTGGGTACTGCCCAATCCGAGCGGGCTCAACGCACACTGGACCCCGACAACACTTGCGGAAGCATTCGCCGACCTGCGGAACTCGGTTTACTCAGAGTAGTGCGCGACACAAGCGGGTGAACCCGCGTCACGTGGACGGCCCTGACGGGTCAGACAATTGACGGGTGTCGGTCGTGGCCGGTTCCAGCAGGGAGGATCGGGTCAAGGCGCCGCGGAAGCCCGGGCGGACGTCGAGGGGGCGGGCCGTCCGGGCGGTGCTGCTCCCACGGCCGGCCTTGCCGAGACGAGGTTCTTTTCGTGATGACGCGCAGTAACGACCCCGGCAGGGTGCCGCAGGGGCCGCCGGCTGGCCGCAGCGTGGGTGTCGCCGCCGTGGATCCGGTGCCCATCTACCGCGAGGGCCTGTCCGGGCTCGTGCAGCGCACGCAGGGGATGCACTGGGCGGGCCAGGCCATCAACCCGCACGGCGCACTGCAGCTCGCCGAGCAGATCCATCCCGACGTCATCCTCGTGGACTCCGGCCTCGACCCCCACGGGCACCTCAGCAAGCTGTTGATCGCCGGTGACCCGGCGCTCATCGTGGTCGCGCTGGTCCGGGAGGCCAACCGCACCCCGGCGTTCCTGCACGACGCCATCGCGGCCGGCGTGCACGCCGCCATCCCTCGCTCGGCCGAGTCGCGCCGGCTGGTCGAGGGGATCCGCCGCGCCTACCTCGACCGCCGCTACGTCGACCCGTCCCTGGCCACCCTCGTGTCCGCGGCGCGCCAGTCCGCCAGCGCCGCCGCGGTGCGCCGTGCCCAGATGCCGTTGTCCCGCCGCGAGTACCAGGTGCTGCAGCTCGTCGCGGAGGGACTGGAGAACGCGGGCATCGCGAAGGTCCTCTACCTGTCCGTGGAGACCGTGCGCACGCACGTGAAGAGCATCCTGCGCAAGCTCTCGGCCCGTGACCGCACGCACGCCGTGACGATCGCCTTCCGCGCCGGGATCCTGGTGGCCCAGCCCGACGACGGCCCGGAACAGCGGATTTCGCCCGGTTCGACGGCTCCCGGGGTGGTCGAATACCGCTCCCGCTAGCCGATCCGTGCGTCACAACAGGCTGGTTTCGCTTGCCGCGGTTACCCACAGGTAATATTCTGATGTTACCGGCCAGTAGGGGTACCAGCATGCGCCCAGCCGGAAACCCGATCGACAACGGAGCGACGACATGGGCCACTACAAGTCCAACGTACGAGACCTCGAGTTCAACCTGTTCGAGGTCCTGAACGTCCAGGAGCGCCTCGGCAAGGGAGTCCTCGCGGACTCCGACGAGGAGACCGCGCGCGGCGCGCTGCAGGAGCTCAACAACCTCGCGGTAGGCCCGCTGGCCGAGTCCTTCGCCGACGCCGACCGCAACCCGCCGGTGTACGACCCGAAGACGTTCTCGGCCACCCTGCCCGAGTCGTTCAAGAAGAGCTACCAGCAGCTCTGGGACGGCGAGTGGTGGCGGCTGGGCCTCACCAACGACCTCGGCGGCCTCGGCCTGCCCCCCACCGTGCAGTGGGCGGCGGCCGAGCTGATCCTCGGCGCCAACCCGGCCCTGTTCATGTACATGGCGGGCCCGAACTTCGCGATGATCCTCGACCGCAACGGCACCGAGGAGCAGAAGCGCTGGGCGCGGATCATGATCGACCGCGCGTGGGGCGCCACGATGGTCCTCACCGAGCCGGACGCGGGCTCGGACGTCGGCGCCGGCCGCACCAAGGCTGTGCTGCAGGAGGACGGCAGCTGGCACCTGGACGGCGTGAAGCGGTTCATCACCTCCGCTGACCAGGACATGACCGAGAACATCATGCACCTGGTGCTGGCCCGTCCCGAGGGCCCGGGCATCGAGGCCAAGCCGGGCACCAAGGGCCTGTCGCTGTTCCTCGTGCCGAAGTTCCACTTCGACACCAACACCGGTGAGCTGGGCGAGCGGAACGGCGCGTTCGTCACCAACGTCGAGCACAAGATGGGCCTGAAGGTCTCGACCACCTGCGAGCTGACCTTCGGCCAGCACGGCATCCCGGCCAAGGGCTGGCTGCTCGGCGAGGTGCACGACGGCATCGCGCAGATGTTCCAGGTCATCGAGTACGCCCGGATGATGGTCGGCACCAAGGCCATCGCCACGCTGTCCACCGGTTACCTGAACGCGCTGGAGTACGCCAAGGAGCGCGTGCAGGGCGCCGACCTGACCCAGATGACCGACAAGACCGCGCCGCGGGTCACCATCACGCACCACCCGGACGTGCGCCGGTCGCTGATGCTGCAGAAGGCCTACGCCGAGGGTCTGCGCGCCGTGTACCTCTACACCGCGTCCTTCCAGGACCAGGTATGGGTTGGCGAGGCCGGCGGTGTCGATTCCGAGTCGCTGAAGCTGGCCGAGCGGGTCAACGACCTGCTGCTGCCGATCGTCAAGGGCGTCGGCTCCGAGCGCGCCACCGAGCAGCTCGTGCAGTCGCTGCAGACCCTGGGCGGCTCCGGCTTCCTGCAGGACTACCCGATCGAGCAGTACATCCGCGACGCGAAGATCGACTCGCTGTACGAGGGCACCACGGCCATCCAGTCGCAGGACTTCTTCTTCCGGAAGATCGTCCGCGACAAGGGGCAGGCGCTGGGCTACATCGCCAACGAGATCACCAAGTTCATCGAGTCCGAGGCGGGCAACGGCCGGCTGAAGAACGAGCGTGAGCTGCTCAAGCGCGCCCTGGAGGACGTGCAGGGCATGCTCGGCGCGATGATCGGCTACCTGACCTCGTCGCAGGAGGACGTCAAGAACCTGTACAAGGTCGGCCAGCACACCGTCCGGTTCCTGATGTCGGCAGGCGACCTGCTGGTGGGCTGGCAGCTGCTGCGCCAGGCCGAGATCGCGCTGACCAAGCTGGACGGCGCCTCGGCCAAGGACCAGGCGTTCTACCAGGGCAAGATCGCGGTGGCATCGTTCTTCGCCAAGCAGGTGCTGCCCGAGCTGACCGCGCGCCGCGCGGTCGTCGAGGCCGCCGACAACGACCTCATGGAGGTCCCGGAGTCGGCGTTCTGATCTCCCCGTAGATCTCCCACGGAAGGCCCCCTCTCGCCCAGCGCGAGGGGGCCTTCCGCGTGTTCGCCGAAAAAATCGGCGTCGGTGTCGAGATGCCGGAAACGGCTCCGTCCCCGGTTGGTACGCGGCCACAATGGGCCGTACCACACCGAGGAGAAGATCATGGCCAAGTACCTGCTGCTCAAGCACTACCGCGGCGCTCCGGCGGCGGTCAACGACGTGCCGATGGATCAGTGGACGCCGGAGGAGGTCACCGCGCACGTGCAGTACATGCGGGTTTTCGCGGCCAGGTTGGAGGAGACCGGTGAGTTCGTCGACGGTCAGGCGCTGGCTCCGGAGGGGACGTGGGTGCGCTACGACGGGGAGGGTCGTCCGCCGGTGACCGACGGCCCGTTCCCGGAGACCAAGGACCTGATCGCGGGCTGGATGGTGATCGACGTGGACAGCCACGAGCGTGCGTTGGAGCTGGCCGGCGAACTGTCGGCCGCACCCGGGGCGGGCGGCAAGCCGATCCACGAATGGCTCGAGCTGCGCCCCTTCCTCGCCGAGCCGCCCGACGTGGCCCACTGCCACGAATGATCGCTGACGGGCGTCAGGACCAGGACGGGTAGGCCGGGGCGACGGCGGCGTAGCGTTGCCCCCAGGCCGGCAGCTCTGCGCCGGCCAGGTGGGCGGCCAGCCGGTCGAAGAAGGCATGCGTGCCCGGGATGAAGCCCTGGGCGTTGCGCACCGACAGGCCCCGGTGGGTGAACTTCAGCAGGGTGCCGTCGGGCGTCTCGCTCAGCTCGTAGCGGACCACACCGTCCTCGACAATGCGCTGGCGCCACTCGTGCTCGAACACGCGCGGCGGCTGCCACACCAGGATGCGCCCGGTCATTCGCTTGGCGTCGTCGGGCGCGGGCGGGTCCCCGGGCAACATCTCGATGATGCCCGCCTCGGTGTCCAGGACCGTTTCGCCGAACCACGCCCGCCGCTGCGCGGGCTCGGTGATCGCGGCCCACACCGTCTCGATCGGGAAGGGCAGGTGGCGCTCGAAGCGGATGACCGCCGCCTCACCATCGGTTTCTATTGTGCCGTTCTCGGAGCTCACGTCTGGGGTCCTTCCTGGTTGCGCGCCAGGTGGCGCTCGAGGGAATCGAGGTGGCGCGCCCAGCAGCGGCGGTACCGGCCGAGCCACTTGTCGATCTCGGCCAGGCCGTCCGGGCGCAACGCGTAGATCCGGCGTTGCCCGTCCGGGCGAACTTCGACCAGCCCGACCTCCCGCAGGATCCGCAGGTGGCGGGACACGGCCGGTTGGGTGAGGCCGGGCAGCGCCGCGACCAGATCGCCCGCGGGGAGCTCGCCCTGGGCCAGAAGGTCCAGCAGGGTACGCCGGCTGGGCTCGGCCACCGCTTCGAAGACGTCCACCCGGGAAGTATCACACAAGGCGTATATAAGCGCGAGCAAAAGTGCGGGTTTGAAAGCGGCGCGAGAAGGTACTCCAGAAGCACACCGAAGCTGAAGGAGTTGCGATGACAATCGGTGGAATCATCAGCGCGATCGTTGTTGGTCTGATCATCGGCGCGCTCGGTCGGCTGGTCGCACCCGGCAAGCAGGGGATTCCGATCTGGCTCACGATCATTGTCGGTATCGTCGCGGCGTTCATCGGCACCGCGATCGCGCGGGGCATCGGCTATGCGGACACCGAGGGCTTCGACTGGCTGGAGCTGATCACGCAGGTGGTCATCGCGGCGATCGGGGTCTCGCTGGTCAGCGGCCTGTACGGCCGTCGGAAACTGACCAGGTAACGCATTCGGATGTGGTGCCCGGGAAGGTTCGCCTTCCCGGGCACGTTCGCCTTCAGGACCGGAACGCGGCGCAGCCGACGGCCACGAACGACTGCTGGGGCGAGCGCCACAGCACCTCGGCCCACCGGTTGTCGGTCAGCTGCTTGCCATCGGCTCCGACGCAGGTGTACTGCCCGCCCGTGACGACCTGCCCGCACGGCAGGTCCCGCTCCGGCGCGTGCGCGCAGGTCGTGTAGTTCGCGCAGGTCAGCGTGTGCAGCAGCGCAGAACCGACGTCCGCGGCCGCCCGGATGTTCAGCTTGCAGCCGTTCTGCGGCGAGGCGTGCACCAGGGCCGGCTCGCCCTCCGCGGCCGTGGCCGTCCCGGGCAGCACCACCACCGCCGCGGCCGCCGCCAGCATGGCCAGGGACTTCTTCACAGGTATCCTCCCTCTCTCGAGAACGGTTACGCAGGGTATCGGAACGTGCGCGGAGTGATCGCGCCGGTATGTTCCCCCGATGGACGTCGACCACCAGGGCCTCACCCGGCTGCCCGAGCTGCCCGCCGGTCTGGAGTACCTGAGCGCCTACGACAACGAGCTGACCGAGCTGCCGGACGAGCTGTGGGGCCTCGACCGGCTGGCCGTGCTGAACCTGCCCGCCGAGCTGGGCGACCTGCCGAACCTGACCGAGTACCTGTACCTCTCGGACAACCGCGCCTGACGACGCTGCCGGACTCGCTGAACCGGCTCGGCAGGCTGCGGTACCTGAGCGCGACCGACAACGGGCTGAAGTCGCTGCCCTCGGACCTGTCGGGCCTGCGTGAGCTGCGCGAACTGCGCCTGTACCGCAACGACCTGCACGAGCTGCCGGACAGCATCGGCGAGCTGAGCAAACTGCGGGAGCTGCACCTGCATGGCAACCACCTCGCCGAGCTGCCCATGTCCATCGGCAAGCTGCGCGACCCGCGGGAGAACGAGCTGCGCACCCTGCCGGACGGGCTCGCCGCGTTGCCGCTGGTGAAGCTCGACCTGCGCTGGAACCGGTGGCTGGAGACCCCGCCGTGGCTCGACGACCGCCTCGTGCTGCGCTGAGATCAGGCGACCACGGCCAGCAGCGTGGTCACCGCCTCGGCGAGTTCGCGGTCGCCGTGGAGGTCCGCGCGACGGCGGGCCTCGTCGACCGAGATGCCCCGCGTGGCCAGGCGCCAGAAGTCGGCGGGCCGCATGGTCACGGTGGCGGCGGGTTCGCCCCCGGTGGCCATCCGCCAGCGCTGCCCGTCCGACCGGGCGTGCCACGTCCCGCCATCGTGGAGGACGGCCCGCACCACGGTGCCCTCCGGGCGAACCACGTCTCGCAGCGTGTGGGGTAGCGCGCGCATGAACGCGTCGAGCGCCGGGCGCACCCGCTCGGGCTCGTCCGCGCCGGGCCGCCCCACCGCGTCCCGGATCTGTTGCTGGTGCACCCAGAACTCGGTGCACTCGCGCGCGATGTCCAACCACGCCGGGCTGGTGCCGGGACCGGCCCACGACACGTCCAGCATCGCCGGCGCGGTCAGATCGAAGGACTCCCGCAGCCGGTCGAGCTCGGGGCCGAGGACGGTGAGCAACTGGACGATCAGCTCGGGGCTGACCTGCCGCATCGCACGGACGAACTCGTCGTTGACCCGGGCCAGGTAGGCGGGCAGGGTCTCGTCGTGGCGAACTTCGCCCCGGCCAAGCCGTCCCGGCCCTCGACAACCGTCGCATGTAGTCGCTCAGGATGTGCCCGGCGAGGTCATGCACCGTCCAGCCCGGGAACACCGTCGGCGCCGACCACTCCGCCGCGCTCAGCGAGTCCAGCAACTGCAGCAGTTCGCGACGCTCCTGGCCGAACAGCGACCGCACGTCCAGCACCGTTCCGAAGATCTCCACCACCGGATGTTCACAGCGGCCCCGGCGGCCCCGCTACCGGGTTTCCGAGCCGTGGCCCGGCTCCGAGCTCACCCCGAAACCACACAGCACTGCCGGCTTCGGGCCGTACGTGACCGTCCTGGTGTCGCGGCGGACCTCGGCTCCCGTGGTCACGTCGTAGAGCACCCGGGTGTCGGTCGTGGTGAAGCCGGGGCGGCCGCCGGACGGGCGGCAGTCCGGGCCGGGGCCGCCGGGCTGCAGGGGTGGCGGCCGGAAGTCCGAGAACGAACCGGTTGAGGACTCCACGCGGTACTGCTTGGTGCCCCAGATCTTCACGGTGACGCTGCCGCCGGACACCGACGCCTGGATCGCCACCCCGCTCTTGAGACTGTCGTTGAACTTCAGGTCCGCCGCCGCCCCGTCGGCGGTGATCGCGACCGCGTCCCGGCCCGCCGGGTAGCGGTCCAGGTGGTAGCTGTGCTCGGTGTGCCCCGCGTCGGTCAGGCCCGCGAAGTACGCCGCGTTGTAGAGGGTTGTCGCCAGCTGCGACGAGCCGCCGCCGATGACCTCCGGGCCGAACCCGTCCTCGTTGACCGGCGCCGGGACGTACCCCTGCGACTGGCTGCGGGCGCCCACCCGCGCGTTGAGGCTGAACGTCTCGCCCGGCCGCAGGATCGTGCCGTTCACCTTGTCCGCCATGACCCGGGCGTTCGTCGCGGCAGGGCCGGACAGCCCGCTGGTGGTGAACTCGCCGACGACCTCCTTGATGCCCAGAGCGTTCGCGTCCTCGGTGGTGGTCTCGGGGCGCGTCGTCTGGTAGCGCACCGCCAGGTCGCGGCCGTCCGGCTTGGTGAGGACGTCCATCAGCGGCTGGAACGTCCGGTTCCAGTCGATCTTGCGCGCGTCCTCGGACGGCTGGACGGCGGGCGCGCCGCCGGCGAACACGATCTGCGCGTCCTTGCCGCGCTTCTCCGTGGACGCCAGCGGGTCCCGCACCGCCTGCTGCAGCTTCACCGGATCGGCCTCGACCCGCAGCGCGCCGCCGTCGGCAGGGCTGAACTTCAGGGCGGCGGCGATCGCGCTGGGCTTGAGCACCGCGTCGGCGCCGTCGCCGTGCAGCGTGACCGGCTTGGCGACTGCGGGCGCGACCAGCCGCTCCAGCGCCGAGTGCACCCCGGCCGAGGTGACCTTGACCGGCGTCAGCACGACCGGCAGCCGCACACCGCTCTTGTCCAGCCAGGTCGCGCGCAGGATGTCCCCGGCGCCCTTGACGTCGACCAGGTCCTGCCCGTCGCGCGGCTCGATCGGGTACGGGTTCACCCCGCCGTCGGTGCCCGGCACCGTCACGAACCCGATGCTGCCCTCGGTCGGCGGGTGGTTGATGCGCTCGGCGGCCAGCCGCGCGATCGACTGGTGCAGCGCGTCCGGGTCGGTCGATGTGACTACCCCGACCTCGCGGGTGCGGAAGAACGACGCGATCCGGTCGAGCGGGTCGAGCGGCTGGCGCCCGGCCTGCGCGACGGTCGACGACCAGTCGACGGACAGGCCCGACTGCGCGGGGTCGAGCGTGGTGCGCACGTCGCCGGCCTCGATCGGGACCGGCGCGTTGAGGCGCGGGCCCAGTTCGCGGCGCAGCTTCGCCTCGGCATCGTCCCGGCTGAGCCCGCCGACCTCGACACCGGCGACGGTGACCCCGCGCGGCACGTCACCGGCGCTGACGATCAGGTCCGCGCCGTAGAGGATGACCCCGACGCCCAGCAGGCCGCCGGCGACCATGAGCGCGCGGGCCAGGAAGCGCTTGGTGGGGGACGGTGGCGCCGCGGGCGCGTCGCCGACCTCGAGGAGTTCCCCGGCCAGTGCGTCCTCGGTCGCGTCGAGCGGGTCGTCCAGCAGGAACTCGGCGGGCGGACGCGGTCCGACCGCGGTCTCGGCGTCCCGGAGGGAATCGAGGTCCCGCTCCGGCCAGTACTGGTCGTCCCGCCCCACGCTTCCTCCCGGACGCGTTACAAGTACAGGCCCGTCCCGTGCTCCGTGCGCTCGGTGGCCACCGCGTGGATGTCGCGCTCCCGCATCACCAGGTACGCCTCGCCCTGGACCTCGACCTCGAGCTGGTCCTCGGGGTTGAACAGCACGCGGTCGCCGACCTTCACGTTGCGTACATTACTGCCTACCCCCAGTACGTCGCCCCACGCGAGACGGCGCGCCACCTGAGCGGTCGCCGGAATCACGATGCCGCCGCTGCTGCGGCGCTCTCCCTCCTCCGCGGAGACCCGGACGAGGACGCGGTCGTGCAGCATCTGGATTTCCAGCTTCGCCGCGGCGTCCGGCAGGTTCTTGGCTTCCGACACGCCGGTAATGCTACGTGGCCTCAGCGTGCCGCGGAGACCAGCGGTTGCCGTCCGCGCAAGGTGAAGTCCCGGTGCGTGGTCCCGCCCTCGCGCACGAGCGCGCGGCTCGCGGTCGCCTCGAACCCGGGCGCGGAGACGACCAGGTCGACGAACTGCTCCGGCAGCCCGGCGATCGCGTAGCGGCCCTCGTCGTCGGCCGTCGTGCGGACGAGCTGGTGCCCGCGGCCGTCCATCACCGTCACCGCGGCGCCTGGCACCGGCGAGCCGTCGGCCGCGTGGATCGCGCCGGTCAGCGTCGGCACCGGCGCGCCGAAGTGGCGGTGGTGCGCCGGGACCGCGGTCGGCTGCGGCATCTCGAAGACCGGGTCCTCGACCGGCGGCTCGTCGACGGCGCCCGCCGTGCGGCGCTGGACGAGTGCGTGACCGGCGATCAGCACGACGCCGAGCAGGACCCATCCGCACAGCACCAGCACCGGCCGCAGCACGCCCCGCCCGTCGAAGTAGAAGATGCCGCGCAAGGCCTCGATCAGGTTGCCCATCGGGAAGACCGGGTGCAGCGCGCGGAAGAACCCGGGCACCATCTGGACCGGCACCGCGCCCCCGCTGGAGGGCATCGACAGCAGCACGAACAGGCCCATCGCCACCCCCGGGAACCACTGCTTGACCAGCGGCACCAGGCCGAACGAGGTGAGCGAGACCGCCTGCGTGAGCAGGAACGCGACGGGGATCGCGACCGGGTCGTTCGGGATGACGTCCATCGCGACGCCGCCCGCGTAGCCGATGAGGGTGAGCAGGGCGCCGAAGCCGACCAGCGTGGCGACCTTGGCGCGGCGGCTGAGCGTGACCGCCCGCAGCAACATCATCACGACGATGTAGCTGGGGATGTTCCAGATCAGCACCAGGTAGAACAGGCCGGTGCCCATCGCGTCGCCGGGTTCGGTGGGCGCGAGGTCGACGACGGTGAGCGCGTGCCCGGTCTGGGCGGCGACCGGGGCGAAGGCCTGGTTGAGGACCGATTCGAGCAGGTAGCCGTCGGCCTTGGCGACGAACAGCGTCGGGTGCGCCGGATCGGCGGAGTAGGCGGCGGTGGCGTCGCGGTCGAGCACCGCCTGGCGGGCCTGGTCGGCGGTGGCGACCGGCTGGACGTCGAACGCGCCCGGGCTGGCCTGGCCCAGGGCCGCCTCGATGCGCGCTGCCGCGGTCTCGTCGGCGACCGCGACCTCGATGTGGTGCGGCGACGGCGCGTGGAACGCGAGCAGGTAGCAGAAGACGAAGCCAAGGGCGAAGAAGACCGGGAACCACAGGCTTTCGGCGAGGGTGCGGAGCTTTCCGGGTTCTTGTTCCTGGGTTTCGACATGGTCCGCCATGCTGTCAGGTTATCACTTTTTGCACGCGCTGCAAAAATGCAGTACTGTAAGAATCGTGAGCCCGCCCACCGGTCTGCGCGAGCGCAAGAAGGAAGCCACCCGCGAAGCCCTGCGCCACGCGGCCGTCACGCTGTACCGGCGGCACGGGCCGGACGCAGTGACCGTCGAGGACATCTGCGCGGCCGCCGGGGTGTCGCCGCGGACGTTCTTCAACTACTTCGCGACCAAGGACGAGGCCGTGTTGTCGCTGGACATCGCGGCCGCCACGCTCGGGCAGCGCATCGCGGACCGACCCGCGGACGAGCCGCCGCTGACGGCGTTGCGGGCGGTGTTCGCCGGGCGCTTCGCCGAACTGGCCGCCACCGACGTGTGGACCGAGCGGACGCTGCTGCTGCGCGCGCACCCGGAGCTGATGCCGCGGGTGGCGCAGGCCAACCGCGCGCTAGAAGAGGCGGTGGCCGGAGCCCTGGCCGCGCGCACCGGGCTGCCGGCGGACGACCTCTACGTGCGGACCACGGCCGCGGCCGCGATCGGCGCGAACCGGGCCGCCATCGGACGCTGGCAGCCCGGTTCGGATCCGGACCTGGTCACGTTGTTCCACCAGGCCATGGACGTGCTGGAGAGCGCCTTCACGCCCCCGCGAGGATCAGCTGGAGGCGGTCCGGCCCGTCCGGCGTGATCCGGATCGGCACGCCCCAGTCCTGGCGGGTGACCCGGCAGACCGGGTGCTCGGCGTCGGAGTCGCAGCTCGCGGCCTGCGCCACGACCTGCAGCACGCCCTCGGAGTGCCCCTCGGCGATCTTGAGCGTCCGGGTCAGCTCGGTGCCGGTGCCCTCGCCCTCGGCCAGCAGCTCCGGCGGTGCGGCCGTCACCTGCAGGCGGGTCGACGGGCCGAACCGGTCGTCGAGCTTCTCGCCCGGCGGCGGGGTGAAGACGACGGAGAACTCGACCGTGCCGGCCGCCAGCTCGGTCGGCGGACGGCGCACGGCGAGCGCGTCCCCGGCGACCTGCTGCCCGTCCGCGGTCAGCGGCAGCGCGGTGAGGCGGTGCGCGGCCGACTCGACGACCAGCAGCGCGTCCCCGGTGACCAGCAGGCCGGACGGCTCGGCGAGGTCCGTGGCGAGCGTGGAGACCGTGCCGCTCGCCGGCTCGTAGTGGCGGACGGCGCCGTTATAGGTGTCCGCGATCGCGATCGTGCCGTCGGCCAGCACCGCGACGCCCAGCGGGTGCTGCAGCAGCGCGTCGGCGGCGTCGCCGTCCCGGTGGCCGAAGGAGAACAGGTCGGTGCCGATCGCGGTGTGCACGGCGCCGTCCTCCAGGTAGCGCAGCGCGGAGGTCTCCGCGTCGGCGAGCCACAACCGGTCGCCCTGGACGGCGAGGCCGGAGGTCTGCGCGAAGAACGCCTCGGCGGCCGCGCCGTCGCGCAGGCCCTCGACGGTCGTGCCGGCGAACCGGGAGATCCGTCCGGTGCGCGGGTCGAACAGGCCCAGCGTGTGGTTGCCCGCCATCGCGACGACCGCGCCACCCGCGGGCTCCCACCAGATCACGTCCCACGGGCTGGTGAGGTCGATCGACCGCGCGTCGCCGTCGGTGTCGCCGTCACGCCACTGGCTGCCGGTGCCGGCGACCGTGGTGACCTCGCCGGTGACCAGGTCGACGCCACGCAACAGGTGGTTGGCCGTGTCCGCGACGAGCAGGTGGTACCCGGCCTGGTCGGCGACCTCGGCGGGCAGCAGCGTGAGACCGGACGGCTCGGCGAAGCTCGCGACGTCGAAGGCGCCGTCGGCGCGGCCGCGGGCGCCGCTACCGAAGCGGCGGATCAGGGTCTCGCCGTCGGAGGCGAACTCGGCGATCGAGTGGTTGCCGGTGTCGGCGACCAGGATGCGGCCCTCGGCGGTGACCACGGCCTTGCTCGGGAAGCGCAGGTCGGCGGGCTGCTCCTCGACCGGCACGTACGGATTGCCGCCGCGACGCAGCGTGCCCTTCGCGTCGTGGGTCTCGACGAGCTCCGCGATGACCCGGCGCAACGCCTCGGCGTGTCCCTCGCCGGCGGCGGTGTGCACGACGTAGCCCTGCGGGTCGACGACCACCAGGGTCGGCCAGGCCTTCACGGCGTACTGCGACCAGGTCGTCATGTCCGGGTCGTTGAGGACGGGGTGGTGCACCTCGTAGCGGCGCACGGCCGCCTCGATGGCCGCCGCCTCGCCCTCGTGCAGGAACTTCGGCGAGTGCACGCCGATCGTGACGAGCACGTCGGCGAACTCCTCCTCCAGCGGGCGCAGCTCGTCGAGGACGTGCAGGCAGTTGATGCAGCCCGAGGTCCAGAAGTCGAGCAGCACGATCTTGCCGCGCAGCTGGGCCAGCGTGACGGTCTCGCCGCCGGTGTTCAGCCACACGTCGCCGGCGAGTTCGGGCGCGCGCACGCGCGCCTGGCGTTGCTCTGATGCCACGGAACGGTTCAACGAGACGCGGGAATCCGCTTGTTCCCGCAGCTCACGATGTGGAATCTCACAGCAGCTCCAGCGTGGCCGCGATGGTGGCGGGGTCGGTGAGCGGCGCGAGGTGGTGGGTGTCCAGGCGCTGCATGGGCCAGCCGCGCGCGGCGGCTTCGCGGGCCTCCTCGTCGTAGGCGGCGCTGAGCTGGAGGTATGCGCTGGGCGGTTCGGCTTCCGCGGGCGCGGATTCGCTGAAGTAGGCGAGCGGGACGCGGGGCAGCCCGGCCAGGAACTCGTCGCGGATCCGCTGGCCGGGCAGCAGGTCCTCGACCGTGCCGGGCGGGAACCACTCGTGCCACGGCGGGAGCCTGCCGTCGGTGGCCAGGTCGCGCAGGCGCTGGGCCAGCTCGGGCGGCGCGGTGTCGAACCAGCTCCGGCCCGGGTGCGGCAGGAGGGCGTCGACGAAAACGGCCCGCGCTGCGCCGGTGCGGGCGGCGATCCCGGCGACGAGCGCGCCGGCGCCGCTGTGCACCACGAGGGTGCCGGGTTCGGTGACCGCGTCGAAGAGCCGCGGGTAGTAGGGGCCCGGCCCGTCGAGCGCGGCGACCAGGGACGGGGTGGCCACGCGGTGGCCGCGCGAACGGAGTTCGGCGGCGACCCGCTGCCAGGTCTGCGGACCCACGAGCGGGCTGTGCACCAGGCCGAATTCGCCCATCGCATCTCCAATCGGACAATTCATTTCGGAGCACATCCGGACTTCGTTGATCACTACCATGGGGCGCATGGACGAGGCGTTGCGCGCTGTGGAGAACAGTCTGGACCGCCCGTCCGCGGCGCGGGTCTACGACTACTTCATCGGCGGCACGACGAACTACGCGATCGACCGGGAGTTCGCGCAGAAGATCCGGCGCAGGCTGCCGTTGATCGGCGAGTACATGAAGACCAGCAGGCAGTTCCTCGGCCGCGCGGTGCGCGAGTGCGCGCGGCTGGGGGTGCGGCAGTTCGTGGACATCGGGTCGGGGCTGCCGACGGCGGGCAACGTGCACGACGTCGCCGACGATGCACGGCCCCAGCGGGACACCCGGGTGGTGTACGCGGACAACGAGCCGGTCGCGCTCGCGCACTCGCAGCTGCTGCTGGCCGACACCGCGGACCCGGCGCGGCACGTGGCGATCGCCGCCGATTTCATGCACGCCGAGGACCTGTGGGAACGCGTGCTGGACACCGGCATGGTCGACGCGCGGCAGCCGGTCGCGCTCGTGATCAACGCGGTGCTGCACTTCATCAAGGACGCCGACGACCCGGACAGCCGCGTCGCCTACTTCCGGAACCGGCTCGCGCCGGGCTCGCTGCTGGTCCTGTCGCAGATGACGAACGAGAACCCGCGCAGCGACGAGGAACGACAGGCGCTGGCCGACCTGGTGCAGTACTACGAGGGCACCACGAACCCCGGGCAGCTGCGCACGAGCGCCGAGTTCGCCCGCTTCTTCGGCGACTGGGAGCTGCTCGAGCCGGGGCTGGTGTACGCGCCGGCGTGGCGCCCGGACCCGGCCACCCTGTTCAGGAACGCACTCTCGGAGTCGCGCGTCCTCGGCGGCGTGGCCCGCAAGCCCTGAGCGAACACGCTTCCGGCGGCCGTCGGGCGGTGCCAGGTTGGGGCATGCGGGTGGTGTTCGTGCACGGGGCCCTGGTCGGTGACGCCGCGTGGTGGTGGAGCCGGATGACGCCGCTGCTGCCGGAGAGCGTGGCGGTGGAGCTGCCCAGCCGCGGTGGCGGGGGTGACCTGTACGCGGACGTCGCGGCGGTGCGGGCGGCGCTGGACGACGGCCCCGCGGTGCTGTGCGGGCACTCCTACGGCGGAGTGGTGATGACCGAGGCCGCGGCGGATCACCGGGCGGCGCGGCACCTGGTCTACGTCGGCTCGTACCTGCCCGACGTGGGCGAGTCCCTGGCCGACGTGACCGGCGGCGTGGCGCCCGTGGAGCCCGCCGGGGAAGGGACTGGTGTCGCTGCGCCCCTCGCTCGCGCCGCGCTACGTGCACGACTGCGCCCCGGAGCTTGCGGCCGGCGCCACGACGCGACTGGTCCCGCAGACCGCGGCGGCGTTCACCCAGCCGGCGCGGGCCGCCGCGTGGCGCTCGCTGCCCTCGACGTACGTGGTGTGCGCCGACGACCCGGCGACGCGGCCGGACGTGCGGCGCGAGCAGGCGAAACGGGCGGGCACGGTGGTCGAGATGGCGTGCGGCCACCACCCGTTCCTTACGCGGCCGGCGGAACTGGCGGCCGTGCTGCGACAGGTCGGCTAGAGGGCCGAGCGCTGCCCGGAAGGCCTCGCTGAACCCGCACTCCGCAGCCGGACGGTTCCTCCCTGGCCTGGCCCGGGAGAAATCCGTCCGCGCCGCGCGTTGGACGGGTATGGCTGTCGTGTTGCTGCTTTACATCGTCGCCGAGGTGGCTGCCGTTTGGGCGGTGAGCTCGCTCATCGGCTTCCTCGGCACGCTCGGGCTGCTCGTCGTCGGGGCGTTCCTCGGCTCCTGGCTCGCCCGGCGGGAAGGGGCGCGCGCCGCTCAGGCGTTCCTGGCCACCGCTCGTGCCGGCCGCTCGCCGCACGCGGAGATCACCGACGGCATGCTCGTCGCGTTCGGCGGGTTGCTCATCATGATCCCGGGCTTCCTCTCCGACCTCGCCGGGCTGGCACTGCTGCTGCCGCCCACCCGCGGCATCGTCCGCCGGGCCTGGCTCAAGCGCGCCGAACGCCGCATGCCGAACCGGCTCATAGTCGTCGACAGCGAGGTGGTCGACAAGGAGACCACCAACCGCCCGATCATCGAGGGTTGATCAGGCCCGCCCGCCGGCCCACCACGACCCTCAACGGAGGCGCTTCGCGCCGCTCTACCCGACTCGGGGAATGTCGAAGTAGCCCGACAGCCGCACCGCTGGCGCGTACTCGCCTTTCACCTTGACCTTCCCGGTCACGAACATCGCCGCCACCGCGGCGTTGCCCGTCGCCACGCGGAAGAAGTCGTCCGGCGCGATCGTGATCGTCGTGTCCGGCTCGCGACCCAGGTCCTTCCCCGAGTGGCACCGGCCGTCCTCGATGACCGTCTGGAACCGGTCGTACCCGCCGATCCCCGAACCGCCCGGGAACCGCCAGCACACCACGACGCTCGAATACCGCGCCTTCTCCGCCAGGAAGTGGTCCGACATCCGGCGGAAGATCTCCTCCAGGAACACCATCCGCAGCTCGGGGTGCTCGCTGATCGCCCGTAGCTGCTCCTTCGACGCGCGCCGCACGACGTCGGCGAGCGTTTCCGTGGACAGCCCGCTCAGGTGCACGCCGGTCCCGGCCGACCCCAGCATGTGCAGAGTTTCGAGCAGCTGGATGAACTGCTCCGCGGACAGCCTGCTCAGATCGATCTGGCGGGCGAACGCGTCGACCACTGTGCCGGACACAGGCGGAGATTCTACCGGCGAAGGGGTGAGGAGGTAGCGTTTCGGCGTGAAGGAGGTCGGCGTGACGGAAGACGTGAAGACCCCGCGCTCGCGGCGGTTGCCCAGAGCCGTGCGAGAACGGCAGATCCTGGACGCCGCCGTGGAGGTGTTCTCCCGGCACGGCTACCACTCCGCGTCGATGGACGAGATCTCCGAGGTCGCCGGCGTCTCCAAGCCGATGATCTACTCCTACCTGGGCGCCAAGGAGGACCTGTTCGCCAAGTGCATCCGCCGGGAGGCAGGCCGCCTGCTGGAGGCGGTCCGCGACGGACTGCGCTCGGAACTGCCGCCGGACATGCAGCTGTGGCACGGGCTGCGGTCGTTCTACCGCTTCGTCGCCGAGTACCGGGACTCCTGGACGGTGCTGCACCGCCAGGCGCTGACCGTCGGCGGCCGGTTCGCCGACGAGATCACCATGCTGCGCTCGCGCGCCATCGAGGTGGTCACCGCGCTCGTGGTCACCGCGGGCATGAAGAAGGGCCTGGGGGACCGGGCCGAGTTCTCCGGCCCGGCCCTCGCCGTGGCGCTCGTCGGAGCCGCCGAATCGCTGGCCGACTGGTGGCTCGATCACTCCGAGGTGTCGGACGGCGTGCTCGCGTCGTGGCTGATGAACCTGGTGTGGCTGGGTTTCAACGACCTCATCGAGGGTTCGGTGTGGCGTCCGGAGGAGTGATCGTCCCCTCCAGGTGCGGCTTCGGCTTCTTCGCCGCCCACAGCTCGAATGCCCACCCGCCACCCGACCTCCGCCCCTCATCGAGGCGCTTCGTGCCGCTGTAACACCCGTCGCCCGTCTGCCACGACGTGAACGCGACTTTCGCCGGCAGCAGCACGGGCAGCTTGAACCTCACGTCGACCGTGTAGGCGTCCGGCAGCCTGCCCTCGAACGCGGCGAGGACACGCGCCTTCGTCCACATGCCGTGCGCGATCGCCGACGGGAACCCGAACAGCTTCGCGGTCAGCGGGTGCAGGTGGATCGGGTTGCGGTCACCGGAGACCTGCGCGTAGCGGCGCCCGATGTCGGCGGGCACGCGCCAGATGGCTTTTGGCGCGGGCGGCGCGAGCTGCTCGCGCTTCCCGCCGCCCTCGCCGCCGCCGCGCCGCAGGTACGTGCTCACCTCTGTCCAAATCGGACCGTCGGCGGTGGTGTACTCGCTGATCACGTCGAACTGGCGGCCCTTTTCGTGCGGCCGCAGGTTCTCCGCGCGCACCCGCACCGTGCCGGTGTCGGTCAGCCGCACCGGGCGGCGCTGCGTGATGCGGTTGGCGACGTGCACCATGCCCAGCAGCGGGAACGGGAAGTCCGGCTGGGTCATCAGCGCCATCTGCAGCGGGAACGCGAGCATGTGCGGGTAGGTCACCGGCAGCTCGTCGCTCAACCGGAACCCGCAGACCTGGTTGTAGGCCGCTACGTGCGCCGGGTCGAACTCGACGCCCGTGCGCACGTACTCGGTGTCCGGCAGGCCGCCGCCACCGCTGTGCGGCAGCAACGCCTTGGCGTACAACGGCGCCAGCTTCGGCGCCTCGCGGAGTTCCTTGACCGTCATCACGCCCCCAGCAGAGCCTGGCCGCACACGCGGACCACGTTGCCGTTCACCGCGGCCGACGCCGGGTTGGCGTACCAGGCGATCGTCTCGGCGACGTCGACCGGCAGCCCGCCCTGGCCGAGGCTGGACAGCCGCCGCCCGGCCTCGCGGATGAACAGCGGGACCGCCGCGGTCATCTTCGTCTCGATGAACCCGGGCGCGACGGCGTTGATCGTGGCGCCGAACTCGGCGAGCTTCGGCGCGCCGTCCTGCACCATGCCGATCACGCCGGCCTTGCTGGTGCCGTAGTTGGTCTGGCCCACGTTGCCCGCGATGCCCGCGATCGACGAAACGCCGATGATGCGGCCGTTCTCGCGGAGCACCTTCTCGCTCAGCAGCTTGTCGTTGACCGCCAGCTGCGCGGCCAGGTTCACGGTGATCACCGCGTCCCAGGCCCCCTCGGTGAGGTTGCCGAGCGTCTTGTCGCGCGTGATGCCCGCGTTGTGCACGACGATGTCGACCCCGCCGTGCCGCTCCTTCAGGTAGGCGGCCAGCTTGTCCGGCGCGTCCGCGGCGGTGATGTCCATCTGCAGTGCGGAACCGCCGACCTTGTTGGCGACCTCGGACAGCTCGCCGCCCTGCGCCGGGATGTCCAGGCCGACCACGTGCGCGCCGTCGCGGGCGAGCACCTCGGCGATCGCCGCGCCGATGCCCCGGGACGCGCCGGTGACCAGGGCGACCTTGCCGTCGAGCGGCTTCTCCCAGTTCTCGATCGCGGGCACCGACGGCGTGCCGGTGGCGCCGACGCGGATCACCTGGGCGTCCACGAACGCTGACTTGGCCGACAACACGAACCGCAGGGTCGACTCGGCGGCCTCCTCGGCGCCGGGCGCGACGTAGACGAGCTGGGCGGTCGCGCCGCGCTTGAGCTCCTTGCCGACCGAGCGGACGAACCCTTCGAGCGCGCGCTGGGCGATCCGCTCCCGGCCGTCGGCCAGCTCGGGCGGGGTACCGAGCACGACGACCCGGCCGCAGTAGCCGATCTTGCGGATCACCGGGTGGAAGAACAGGTACACCTCACGCAGCTGCGCCGGGTCGGTGATGCCGGTGGCGTCGAACACCAGGCCGCCGTAGCGCTGGTCACCGCCCGCGGGCTCGGTCAGCACCGTGATGCCGGCCGCCGCGAGCTGGTTCTGCACGGGCTTTTCGAGCCGTCCACCGGGCGCGGCGCCGAAAAGTGCGGGGCCATCGAGGGCGGGCTGGCCGGGGCGGTAGCGGCGCAGCACCGGCGGGTTGGGCAGCCCGAGCTTGGGCACCAGGAACTTCCCGATCGGCGTCTTGGTGAACTGCTGATACCGGTCGGCCATGACGTGCCTCCTTACCGAGCTTACCTACTCGTGAGTAGGTTACACTGTCATTCGAGGCTCACCACCGCAGTGGGAGGAATTGATGGACGTTCGTCGCGTCGCCATCGTCGGCGGCAACCGCATCCCGTTCGCGCGGTCGAACGGCCGCTACGCCAACGCGTCCAACCAGGACATGCTCACCGCCGCACTGGACGGCCTGGTGAGCCGCTTCGCGCTGCAGGGCGAGCGCATCGGTGAGGTCGCCGCGGGCGCCGTGCTCAAGCACGCGCGTGACTTCAACCTGGCCCGGGAGAGCGTGCTGGGCAGCAAGCTCTCGCCGGAGACCCCGGCCGCGGACGTCCAGATGGCGTGCGGCACCGGGCTGCAGGCGATCGTCAACGTCGCGAACAAGATCGCGCTCGGCCAGATCGACTCGGCGATCGCCGGCGGCGTGGACACCACCTCGGACGCCCCGCTCGCGGTGAACGACGACCTGCGCCGCATCCTGGTGCAGCTCAACTCCGCGAAGACGGTGGGCCAGCGGCTCAGGCTGCTGACCAAGCTGCGGCCCGGCCAGATCGTGCCGGAGATCCCGCGCAACGCCGAGCCGCGTACCGGGCTGTCGATGGGCGAGCACGCGTCGCTGACGGCCAAGGAGTGGGAGATCTCGCGCGAGGAGCAGGACGTCCTCGCCGCGACCAGCCACCAGCGCCTCGCCGCGGCCTACGAGCGCGGGTTCTTCGACGACCTGGTGACGCCCTACCTCGGGCTGTCCCGCGACCAGAACCTGCGGCCGGACTCGACCGCGGAGAAGCTGGCCAAGCTCAAGCCGGTGTTCGGCGGCCCCGACGGGACGATGACCGCGGGCAACTCGACCCCACTGACCGACGGCGCGTCGACCGTCCTGCTGGCCACCGAGGAGTGGGCCGCCGCGCGGAAGCTGCCGGTCCTGGCGTACCTGACGTTCTCGGAAACCGCGGCGGTGGACTACGTGCACGGCGGCGAGGGCCTGCTGATGGCCCCGGCGTACGCGGTGCCGCGGATGCTGGCGAAGGCCGGCCTGACGCTGCAGGACTTCGACTTCTACGAGATCCACGAGGCGTTCGCCTCCCAGGTGCTCGCGACGTTGAAGGCGTGGGAGAGCCCGGCGTTCGCCAAGGAGAAGCTCGGGCTGGACGCGCCGCTCGGGCCGATCGACCGGTCGAAGCTGAACGTGAACGGCTCGTCGCTGGCGGCGGGCCACCCCTTCGCGGCCACGGGCGGCCGCATCGTGGCGACGCTGGCGAAGCTGCTGCACGAGAAGGGCTCCGGGCGGGGCCTGATCTCGATCTGCGCCGCGGGCGGCCAGGGCATCACGGCGATCCTGGAGAAGTGACCGCGAAGGGCCACCCACGGCGTGGGTGGCCCTTCGTCGTCACACCGGCAGGACGTCGCGGGCGGACGCGGCGGTCGACTGGATCTGCTTCGACGCCTTGTGCGCCTGCTTGCTCGCCTTCTCGGTCGCCTTTTGGGCCTGCTTGCTCGCCTTTTCGGCGGCGCGGCGGGCGCGCCAGCCCAGCGACGGCTTGCCCTCGGTGTCGGCGGCCGCGATCAGCAGGCCACCGGCCAGGCCGGCGTTCTTGAGCAGGTGGATCAGCTGTTCCTGCTTCTGCTGCGGGTCCTTGGCCTCCCAGAACGGGTGACCGGCGACGGTCGTCGGCACCAGGCTGCCGACCAGCGCCAGCGCGGACAGCCGCGGGAACTTGCCGAACGCGAACAGGGTGCCGGCCGCGATCTTCACCCCCGCGTCGATCTTGACCAGGCTCACCGGGTCGGTCGGGAGCGCGTCGGGCAGCTTGTCCTGCTGCTCGCCGACCTTGTCGAGCACGGGCTTGGCCGCCTCGGCGTGCCCCTCGGCCTGCCTCAGGGCGTTGATGCCGCCGTAGATGAAGATGCTCGCCAGCATGGGGCGGGCCAGTCGACGCAAGATCACGATCCTCGCCTTCCTCGGATGCGACATGTCACGTCGAGGATCTACCCATTCCCGCGTCTGTTCATCCCTAACGTTTTCTAGTTCGCCAGCTAGATAGCCCTATAACCGGGTAGCGACACGCCGGTAGCGGAATCTCCCCAAATATCGGGATCGCGCTAGACGCGCCGATACGTTGGCAGAGTGGACCCGATCCGCAACCCGTTCGCGCCAGGCGCGGGACAGCGGCCGCCGGAGCTGGCGGGCCGTGAACGCGAGCTGACCGCGTTCGAGGTGGTGCTGCAGCGGGTCGCCCGTGGCCGCCCGGAACGCAGTCTCGTGCTCACCGGGCTGCGGGGCGTCGGCAAGACCGTGCTGCTCGGCGAGCTGCGGTCGATGGCCGTGAAGCACAAGTGGGGCGCGGGCAAGATCGAGGCGCGTCCGGACGCGGAGCTGCGGCGGCCGCTGTCGGCGGCGCTGCACCGAGCGATCCGCGACCTGGCGGTGCGGCACCGGGCGCCGGACCGGGTCGAAGAGGTCCTCGGCGTGCTGAAGGCGTTCGCGCTGCGGTCGAGCAAGGCGGACGCGAAGCCGCGGGACCGGTGGCAGCCTGGCATCGACGTGCCGGCCGCGCAGGGCCGTGCCGATTCCGGGGACATCGAGATCGACCTGGTCGAGCTGTTCACCGACGTGGCCGAGCTGGCCGCCGACGTCGGCACCGGCGTGGCGCTGCTGATCGACGAGATCCAGGACCTGCAGGCGGACGACGTGTCGGCGCTGTGCGCGGCCTGCCACGAGCTGTCCCAGTCGGGCGCGCCGCTGGTGGTGGTCGGGGCGGGGCTGCCGCACGTGCCCGCGGTCTTGTCGGCGTCGAAGTCCTACTCGGAGCGGCTGTTCCGGTACGTGCGCATCGACCGGCTGAACCGGGAAGAGGCCGACCGGGCCGTGCTGGCGCCGATCGAGCGGGAGGACGCCGGCATCGAGCCCGAGGCGCTCGACGCGTTGTTCGACGCCTCCGGCGGCTACCCGTACTTCATCCAGGCCTACGCGAAAGCGGCCTGGGACGCGGCGCCGGACGACCCGATCACCGTGCAGGACGTCCAGGTCGCCGCACCGGAGGCCGAGCAGGAACTGGCGGTCGGCTTCTTCGGCTCCCGCTACGAACGCGCGACGCCGGCGGAGCGCGAGTACCTGCGGGCGATGGCGGAGCTGACCCAGGGCCGGGACGAGAGCGCCGGCACCTCCGACGTGGCCGTCTACCTGGGCCGCAAGCCCTCGTCACTGTCCCCGGCGCGGGACTCGCTGATGAAGAAGGGGCTGGTGTACTCCGCCGAACGCGGGCACATTGCCTTCACCGTGCCACACTTCGGGCACTACCTGCTCAGCCGCGCCGTCGACTGAAGCCGATCTTTTTCGCCGCTCGGGTGGGCAACCGCATCTGGCAGTCTCTACCGCTTTCTAGTGATCAAGCTAGATTTAGCGATCTTCCGCAAGATCGCACCGTTTCCGATGATTCGTAGGCTAGTGCGCTAGCTCACCGGATAATCGTTGGCGACCTTGTGAAAAAAGGTGCATACTGGAAGCACAGCCACCGAGATGCATGAGGGATGCGAACACCGATGAGCAACATCGCCGCCAAGCTCCGAGCTCGTCGCGCCGAGGCGCGCACCCGCCGGGCGCTGAGCCGCGCGATCGACACCGCCGGCTCCGTGACGGTCCGCCAGGAGCTGATCGCCATCGCCCAGGCGCGTCAGTCCAACTTGCGCTGAAGCGTGAGCTAGGCCACAAATAGATCAGGTTGTAACGCCACCAGGGGAAGTGGCGATACCCCAGATGACCCCGTGATGCTGGCGGACCCCCGACCTGGCAGCATCACGGGGTTTCCAATTCCCGGGTTCCCACCTCGATAAACCACTTGCGGCCCACCTCCACCCGAGTACTGTTTGACTCAGTCAACGAGTTTCTTGAGGTGGTCAATGAACAGCCTGCCACTGCTCGACCGCATCACCCAGGTCCGCGCGTTCAACCGGCTCTACACCGGCCTCATCGGGGTCCTCGAAGAAGGCCTCGTCGGCAGCGACTACTCCCTCGGCGAGGCCCGCGTGCTCTACGAGCTCGCCCAGGAGGGCGTCACCGAGGTCGCCGAGCTGCGGCGCCGCCTCGACCTGGACGCCGGGTACGCCAGCCGCCTGCTCGGCCGGCTGGAAAGCCGCGGCCTGCTGGTCCGCGAGCGCCACGAGACCGACGGCCGCCGTCAGCTCGTCCGGCTCACCGAGGCCGGCCGCGCCGAGCAGCAGGTCCTCGAGGACCGCACCGTCGAACAGATCGGCCAGCTCCTCAGCCGCCTCACCGACGACGACCAGCACCGCCTGGTCACGTCCATGCGCACCATCCGCCACCTCGTCGGCGAACGCGAACCCGCCCCGGCGCTCGTGCTGCGCCCGCCCCGGCCCGGCGACTTCGGCTGGGTCGTGCAGCGCAACGGCGCGATCTACGCGCAGGAGTACGGCTGGGACGCCACCTACGAGGCGCTCGTCGCCCGGATCATCGCCGACTACGTGGACCACCACGACCCGGCCCGCGAGGCCGGGTGGATCGCCGAGCTGGGCGGGGAACGCGTCGGCTGCGTGTTCTGCGTCCGCGGACCTGACGACAAGACCGCGAAACTGCGCCTGCTGCTCGTCGAACCGCACGCCCGCGGGCACGGCGTCGGCAAGCGCCTCGTGGACGAGTGCCTGGCCTTCGCGCGGGCACACGGCTACACCGCGATGGAACTGTGGACCAACAGCGTCCTGGTCGCCGCGCGGCACATCTACCGGCGGGCGGGGTTCGAACTCGTCGACTCGCAACCCCACCACAGCTTCGGTCACGACCTCGTCGGCGAGACCTGGCGGCGGGAGTTGTGACCACGTGTTCGTCGTCTACTGCGAAACCTGCGACACCCGGACCCTGATGGGCATCGACGAGGTGGAGTGGGTGCACAACCTGACGCCCGGCGTCATCTCAGTGACCACCGCGTGCCCGCGCGGGCACCCGACCGTCGTCCTCACCGGCGACAAGTTCCGCCCGAAGGCCGACCCGCGCATCCCGGACCGCATCCCGCCGCTGTGGGTGCGCGCCTACCGGCACCCGGCGAAGTGGTGGGCCCGGCTGCTCGGCCGCCTGCTCCGCAAATACGAGATCCAGCGCGACCTGCACGAATCGCTCTACCGCTTCTGATCGCGGCCCATCGCGTAGAACTCGGGGTTCGGCCGCAGCGCGGTCAGGTGCGCCAGCCGGTTGGACATCGCGAACAACGCGGTGATCGCGCCGACGTCCCAGATCTCGTCCTCGGTCAGCCCCGCCTTGCGGGCGGCCTCGATCTCGGCCTCCCCGAAAAGTTCGGGCTTGCGGGCCAGCGCGAGCGCCAGGTCGACGATCGCGCGGCCCCGCTCGTCCAGCTCGACCTGCCACGGGTTGGTGGCGACCCGGTCGGCCAGCTGCGGGTCCTTCGCGCGGATCCGCAGGATCGCGCCGTGGGCGACCACGCAGTACGTGCAGTGGTTCGCCCCCGACGTCGCCACCACGACCAGCTCCCGTTCGGCCTTGCTCAGGCCGTCGGAGCGTTCCATGAGCGCGTCGTGGTAGTCGAGGAAGGCGCGCAGTTCAGCCGGCCGGTGCCCCAGCGCCCGGAAGACGTTCGGCACGAACCCCGACTTCTCCGCGATCACGCCGATGCGCTCCCGCAGGTCCTCGGGCAGGTCTTCCAGCTCCGTGACACCGAACCGGCTGTCCACGTCTTCCTCCTAGTGGGCTGCGCCGATGGGGCGCAGGTCCTTGTCGTGCTCGTCGGCGTGGTAATCCGTGCCCTCGGTGTCGTCGGTGCCGTTGAAGATCTTCAGGCTCCGGGCGATCACCGTGACGATCACGGCCACCACGAGGTTCGCGATCAGCGCTACGAAACCCGGGTAGATCTGGACCATCGAGCCCGGGAACGGGTGCCAGCCGAAGATCGACAGGTCCTTCAGCGGCAGCGCGGAGCCACCGAAGTGGGCGCGCTTGGTGTTCGGGTTCGGGATGCTGTACAGCATCGCGATACCCCACGCCATACCCACGGCCCACCCGGCGATCAGACCGAGCCGGTGGAACCACCGCGTGTACAGCGCGATCGCCACGGCGGGCAGCGTCTGCAGGATCAGCACGCCACCGATGAGCTGCAGGTCGATCGAGAACTGCGGATCGATGAACAGGATGAACGCGACCGCGCCGAACTTCACGACCAGCGAAGCGATCTTGGCCTGCTTGGCCTCCTGCGACGGGGTGGCGTCCCGCTTCAGGTACTCCTTGTAAATGTTGCGCGTCCACAGGTTCGCCGCGGCGATCGACATGATCGCGGCAGGCACCAGCGCGCCGACGCCGATCGCGGCGAAGGCGATGCCCGCGAACCACGACGGGAACTGCGTGTCGAACAGCACCGGCACCACGGTGTTGGAGTCGGCGTTGCCGGTGGCCGCGTTGGTGATCGGCTTGACGCCCGCGGTCAGCGCGACGTAACCGAGCAACGCGAGCAGGCCCAGCAGCAGCGAGTACGCGGGAAGCGCGATCATGTTCCGCTTGATCACGTTGCGGCCGCGCGAGGCGAGCACACCCGTGAGCGAATGCGGGTACAGGAACAGCGCCAGCGCCGACCCCAGCGCCAGCGTGATGTACTGCAGCTGGTTGGTGCCGGTCAGCAGGATGGAGCCCTTCGGCTTCCCGGTGTTCGGGTTCGGCTGCGACAGTGCCTGCGCGCTCGTGTCGAAGATGTGCGACCAGCCGCCGAGCTTGGACGGCAGGTAGAACACCGCGACCAGGATGACGATGTAGATCAGGCCGTCCTTGACGAACGCGATCAGCGCCGGCGCGCGCAGACCCGACTGGTAGGTGTAGAGCGCGAGCACCAGGAACGCGATCAGCAGCGGCAGGTGACCGGCGATGCCGCCGCCGTTGAGCCCCATCGTCCGCAGCACCGCTTCCAGGCCGACCAGCTGCAGCGCGATGTACGGCATGGTCGCGACGATGCCGGTGATCGCGATCAGCAGCGCCAGCGTCGGCGAGCCGTAGCGGCCGCGCACGAAGTCGGCCGGCGTCACGTAGCCGCGCGAGCGGGACACCGACCACATCCGCAGCGCGGGCAGGAAGACGATGGGATACAGGATCACCGTGTAGGGCAGGGCGTAGAAGCCCAGCGCGCCGGCGCCGAACACCAGCGCGGGCACGGCGACGAACGTGTACGCGGTGTAGAGGTCACCGCCGACGAGGAACCAGGTGATCCACGAGCCGAACTTGCGGCCGCCGAGGCCCCACTCGTCGAGGTGGTCCAGCGAGGCCGCCGCGCGCCAGCGGGACGCGACGAAGCCCATCACGCTGACCACCAGGAACAGCAGGACGAAGACGCTCAGCTCCACCCACTGCAGCCCGCTGCCGGGCGCCTGTGCCAGTGCCATCACTTCTCACCCTCGTCCAGCTCTTCGGCGGCGAGCCGGTCCGGCTTGCCCGTCACTACCGGCTTCCCCTTCGTCATGACGTAGACGACCGCCACGGACACGACACCGACGAACACGAAGAGGAACTGGTACCAGTAGAAGAACGGCAGTCCCAGCACCCGCGGCTTGTCGAAGTTGAACCACGGCGTGACGAGCATCAGCAGTGGTAACAGCAGGATCAGGTTCCACGGGCTGATCTGGAGCCCGGTGACCTTCCCGGCAGCTTTGCCAGACATGTGACCTCACTTGGACGGGATAGGGCGGCTTGACCTTAGATCCTGGGCCACTCGCCGTCACGCTCCGGCGAATATCGATTTGATCAGGGCAACACCAGACGAACGCAGGTTGCCCGGCCCCCGCGCTGCCGATATGAATAGGCCCGCCGCGGGTACGCGCGCGGGCGGCTAGTGACGAAGGGGCGAGCATGACACGGACGCGCTGGGCGGTGGTGATCCCGGCTCTGGCCGGCACCCTGCTGGCGGCGGGCACACCAGCGATCGCGGCGCCGGCCGGGCCGGCACTGAACTCGACAGGCATCCCGGATCGCTACGCCCTCCAGACCTTGAACTGGCACACCTGCACGCCCGACGAGCTGTCGGGGCAGACCCCGCCTTCCGGCGCCGAGGGCATCGAGTGCGCCACCTACCTCTCGCCGCGGGACTGGTCGGCGCCGAACCAGGGCATCGACGTGACGATCGCGGTCAGCAGGCTCAAGGCGACCGGCGAGGCGACGGAGAGCACGTTCGTCAACCCGGGCGGGCCAGGCGCGCCCGGCCGGATGTTCCCGGCCCGGCTGCGCAACCAGACGCGGGTGCGCGAGCACCAGGACATCATCGGGTTCGACCCGCGCGGCACCGGCAAGAGCACGAACATCACCTGCGGCGGCGCGATCGGCACCGGCAGCGATCTCGACCCGCGGGACCGCAGCCGGGAGAACCTGAAGCTGATCCTGGACGCCACCGAGTACGCGGCCGACTCGTGCCAGGTGAAGTCCGGCGACCTCGGGCCGTTCATCAACACCCGGCAGACGATCAACGACCTCGACCTGCTGCGCGTGCTGCTGAAGCGGCAGAAGATCAACTGGGTCGGCTACTCGGCGGGCACCTGGATGGGCGCGCACTACGCGCAGGCCTTCCCGAACCGCACCGGCAAGTTCGTGCTGGACTCGAACACCGAGTTCACCACGACCTGGCAGAAGTCGTTCGACTGGCAGCCGCTCGGCTTCGAGCGGCGCTGGCGGGAGGACTTCCTGCCGTGGATGGCGTCCTACGACAGCCTGTACCACTTCGGCACGACCGCCGAGGTGGCCCGGCAGACGTACGAGCAGGTGCGCTACGCCCTGACGCAGAACCCGGTCGAGGTCGACGGGACCAAGCTGTCGGCCAACGCGCTGGACTCGTTCATCGCCTCCGAGCTGTACAACAAGCGGTACTTCCCGGAACTCGCCGACTACCTGGTCAACGTGCGGAACCTGACGCAGGGCACCGCGTCGGCCCAGCAGCAGACCGCGTTGCTGGACCAGGTGAAGGCGGTGACCGATGCGGTCGGCCCGCAGCCACTGGTGGTGCCCACCGACTACGACGACGCTTACGACGCGAGCTTCTGGACGATCCCGTGCAACGAGGGCCCGTGGTTCGGCAACCGGAACACGGCGGTGCGGCAGTCGGCGCAGCTGGGGCCGCAGTACCCGCTGCTGGGCTGGGGATGGCTGATCCAGCCGTGCATCTTCTGGAACAACAAGCCGGAGCCGCTGCCGGTCCTGGACGGCCGGGGCGTCCCGCCGGTGCTGATGGTGCAGTCGACGCACGACCCGGCGACGCCGATCGAGGGCGCCGAGCGCGCGCACCGCGCGTTCAAGGGCTCGCGGATGATCACCGTGACCGGCGAGGGTGACCACGGGATCTACGCCGGGGGCAACGCGGCGGTGGACAAGGTTGTGGAGGACTTCCTCGTGGACGGGGTGGCGCCGCGGGACCAGACGCTGCCTGGTATGCCGCTGCCTGACCCGACCGCCTAGTTCTCGGTCTTCAGAACCCCGCCGGGCTCGCTCTCGGCGGGGTTCTTCAGTTCTTCCTTCAGCTCGCGGAACCGGCCCGTGCAGGCGCACAGCACCAGGTAGACGAGGGTCAACACGAACATCAGACCGCCGGCCAGCAACATGGCGGCCTCCTCTCCGACTGGTACCCAGTGAGACGTGCGACACACCAGGAGAGTTGCCGTTCCGGCGGTTTTCACGCCACTTTTCTTCTGGTAGTCCCCAGCCTGTGCACAGAGTTATCCACAGGCTGGGGACAGGTGGGCGGATAGACTGTGGACATGGTGCGAGTCCCGCTGACCGAAGCCGAACGCGAACGCGGCGAGCGTCTCGGTGCCGTACTGCGAGCCGCGCGGGGTTCCCGCAGCATGGCCGAGGTGGCGCTGGAGGCAGGCGTCTCGGTCGAGACGTTGCGGAAGATCGAAACCGGCCGCATCCCGACGCCGGCGTTCTTCACGGTGGTCGCGCTCGCGGACGCCGTCGGGCTGCCACTGGACGCCCTGCGCGACGCGATCACCGGCGTACCGACCGGCTGACGGCGAACTCGCGCAGCGGAGCGGGGAACTCACGGCACTGAGCGGGGAACTCGCGGCGCCGAGCGTGGGACTCGCGCGGCGGAACGTGGGACTCGCGGCGCGGGGCGGCGTGGGGGGCGCGGGTTACTTCAGGTGTTTTAGTACCGGGGCGAATGCGTCCAGGCTGCGTTCCAGCACCGACACGTAGGTGATCCCGAACTGCTCCCGCATGCGCTCGATCTGGGCGACGATCTCCGGCACCGGGCCGGCCAGCAGCGTCGGCAGCTCGCCGATCGCGTCGACGCTCATGTCCGGCGCGAACCGCTCCAGGTCGGTAAGCGCGGCGCGGCGGTCGTCGGTCACCACGACCATCTGCACCAGTACGTTGATCTCCGCCGTGCGGCCGCCGAGCCGTGACCGCACGAACGACACCCGCTCCGCGAACGCGTCCACGCCGGCCAGGCCGACCAGCCCACCGCCCTTCGCCGTCGGCGCGCCGGTCAGCGCGATCGTGTCCGCGTGCTCGGCGGCCAGCGTCAGCATCAGGTCGCCCCAGCCGCCCAGCATCAGCGGCGGACCGCCGTCCTGCGCCGGCCGCGGCTGGTGCTCGGGGTCGGCGAACAGCTTGCGCAGCTCCACCACCGTCCGCTCGACGTGGTCGACCCGGCGCCCCGGCCACGGCAGCCCGGCCGCCTCGAACTCCTCGCGCACGTACCCCGCGCCGAGCCCCAGCTCCAGGCGGCCGCCGCTGTACTGGTCGGTCGTCGCGACGTCCCGCGCCAGCACGGCGGGTGGTAGAACGGCGCGTTGAGCACGAACGTGCCCAGCCGCACCGTCGAAGTGGCCTCCGCGGCGAGCACCAGCGCCGGGAACGGCGCCGGCATCCCCAGGTGGTCGGCCACAGTCACGACGTCGAACCCGAGGTCTTCGGCCCGCCGCACCTTGTCCACGAAACTCCGCCCGCGATCCGGGCTCCACCATGTTCACGCCGAAGCGCATCCCCAGCATGTTCCGACAAAAGCACGGGAGGCCACCCCGTCGCCAGGGGTGGCCTCCCGTGTTCGCGTCAGGCGATCAGCCGAGGCGCTGCTTCAGGGCCGCCAGCTCGTCGTGCAGGCTGGAGGGCACCCGGTCGCCGATCTTGGCGAACCACTCCTCGATCAGCGGGATCTCCTGGCGCCACTCCTCCGGCTTGACCGCGAGCGACTCCTGGACGTCCTCGATCGGCTCGGCGATGCCGTCCAGGTCGAGGTCCTCGGCGCGCGGCACCAGGCCGACCGGGGTCTCCACCGCACCCGCGCGGCCCTCCAGGCGCTCGACGATCCACTTGAGCACCCGCGAGTTCTCGCCGAAGCCCGGCCACAGGAACCGCTTGTCGTCACCACGGCGGAACCAGTTGACGTAGAAGATCTTCGGCAGCTTCGCGGCGTCGGCGTTCTTGCCGGTGTCCAGCCAGTGCTGGAAGTACGCGCCGGCGTGGTAGCCGAGGAACGGCAGCATCGCCATCGGGTCGCGGCGCACCTCGCCGACCTTGCCCGCAGCGGCCGCGGTCTTCTCGGACGACATAGTGGCGCCCATGAACACGCCGTGCTGCCAGTCGCGGGCCTCGGTCACCAGCGGGACCGTGGTGGCGCGGCGGCCACCGAACAGGATCGCCGAGATCGGCACGCCCTTCGGGTCGTCCCACTCCGGCGCGAGCGTCGGGACCTGCGCGATCGGGGTGCAGAACCGCGAGTTCGGGTGCGCGGCGGGCTCGTCCGACTCGGGGGTCCAGTCGCGGCCCTTCCAGTCGGTGAGGTGCGCGGGCGGCTCCTTGGTCATGCCCTCCCACCACACGTCGCCGTCGTCGGTCAGCGCGACGTTGGTGAAGACGGTGTTGCCCGCTTCGATGGTCTTCATCGCCACCGGGTTGGTCTTCACACCGGTGCCGGGCGCTACGCCGAACAGGCCGAACTCGGGGTTGATCGCGTACAGGCGGCCGTCCTCGCCGAACCGCATCCACGCGATGTCGTCGCCGATGGTCTCGGCGCGCCAGCCCGGGATGGTCGGCTGCAGCATCGCGAGGTTGGTCTTGCCGCACGCGCTCGGGAACGCGGCCGCCACGTAGTAGGCCTTGTTCTCCGGCGAGATCAGCTTGAGGATCAGCATGTGCTCAGCGAGCCAGCCCTCGTCACGGGCCATGACGGAGGCGATGCGCAGCGAGTAGCACTTCTTGCCCAGCAGCGAGTTGCCGCCGTAGCCCGAGCCGTAGCTCCAGATCGTCCGGCTCTCCGGGAAGTGCGAGATGTACTTGGTGTCGTTGCACGGCCAGGCGACGTCCTTCTCGCCCGGCTCCAGCGGCTTGCCGACCGAGTGCAGGGCGGGCACGAACTCGCGCTCGGTGCCGTCCTCCTTGACGAACTTCTCCAGCGCCTTGGTGCCCATGCGGGTCATCACCCGCATCGACGCCACGACGTAGGCGAAGTCGGTGACCTCGATGCCCAGCTTCGGGTTCTCGTCACCGAGCGGGCCCATGCAGAACGGGATGACGTACATCGTCCGGCCACGCATGCAGCCCCGGTAGAGCTCGGTCATGGTGGCGCGCATCTCGTCCGGGTGCATCCAGTTGTTGGTCGGCCCGGCGTCCTCTTCGTTCTCGGAGCAGATGAAGGTCCGCTCCTCGACCCGCGCGACGTCGCTCGGGTCCGAGGCGGCCCAGAAGGAGTTCGGCTTCGCCTTCAACGGGACGAACGTGCCGGCCTCGACCAGCTCGTTGTTGATGCGCTCGGCCTCCTCGTCGGAGCCGTCGCACCACACCACTCGGTCGGGGGTGGTCAGCTCGGCGACCTCCCGTACCCACGCAAGCACACCGCTGTGCGACGTCGGCGCCTTGTCCAGTCCCGGGATGGCTACTGCAGTCATTCCTTCTCCTGACTTCGACGGCAGGAACGCCAGCCCGGAACCTGGTCCGGGGAAGCGCTCCGTCGCCTGCGACCGAATGGCTTCGCACACCGGCTGCCCTACCGGTGTGCTGGAAATACTGGGATTCCCCGAGAGTAGCCGGATGGACGGCCGGTAACCGAGGCCTGACCTGTCGGTTCTCTCACAAGAACGATCAGGGAATCGATTCAGATATCGCTGAACCGGCGTAGCGGAGAAAGTTCTTCGGCTTGCGCGTGATCTCGCCGATATCGGGGGTGGGCGATTTGCCCGGAAACGCGATCAGGCCCCGCCGTCCGCCAGGGACGACCGGGGCCTGATTTCGCCGGGGTTACCGGTCAGTTCGGGAAGTTCGGTTCTGCGCAGTCAGTTCTGGGAGATCCACTGGCCGGTGCCGGAGTCGATCTTCGCGACCCCTTCCACGGCCTGCGCGCCGCCGCCCCACAGCTGGTCGCTGTCCGGCGGCACCTCGGCGGTGAAGCCGTTCGTCGTCTCGGTCCACTCGCCGGGGCCGGTGTGCTGGTACGTGGTCGTCTCGCCATCGGGCGCGATGATCGTCTGCACGTCGGCCTGGCCGTCGCCGTCGACGTCGGTGAAGACGCGCGTGTTGCCCTGGTCGTCGGTCACGACCGCGGTGTCGGCGGTGCCGTCGTTGTCGCTGTCCACAGTGGCCGGGCCGACCTCGACGGTGCCGTCCGACATGTCGGCCGTGATCTCGCCGGCGCGGCCGGTCTCGGTGGCGTCCGGCTCGCCCGCCTCGGAGTCGTGGTCGGCGATCCAGTCGCCGGTGGTCTCGTCGTAGCGGGCGAGCTCGACGACGTTACCCTCGGTGTCGGTGTGCACGTACTGGTCGGCGTGCCCGTCGTCGTCGGTGTCGACGTACGCGGTGATCGTGCCGTCGGCGTTGTCGAGGCGGACCGTCTCGTTGACCCCGTCGTGGTTGAGGTCCATGTTCTCTTCGGCCGTGTAGGTCTGCCCGTCGACCGTGATCTCCAGGTCACCGTCGGAGGTCGTGGCGTCGGTGGGCTCAACCCCGCCGGTCTCATCGATCCACACGCCGAACTCCCCAATCTCACACCAATGAAGTCACACGCTTTGACTCACGTTAGGCCGGTTCGGTTCCCCGGCACAACCAACCCGTTCAAGCCTGCTCACGCAGGGTGCGGATGCGCCCGAGCAGGGTCTCGGCCCGATCACGGCCGTCACCGGTCTCCTTCAGCTTCCGGCTCACCGCGGCCAGCTTCTTCGCCCGCTCCTGCGCGCCCATTTTGATCGACTTGTCGACCTGCTTGAGTTCGGCCTCGATCGCGTCGATCCGGCGGGACAGCGCCTCGTCGAGCGCCAGCGACAGCTGCTGTTCGGCCTCGATGAGCTGCTCGGCGACCAGCTGGTCGAGGATCGAGCGCGCCTCCGCGATCGACTCGACCAGCCACTGCTTGAGGTGCTGCTTGTCCGCGGCGTGCCGCCGGGTGCGGGCCATCCACCAGCCGGCGCCGAGGCCGACGACGATCGTCGCGGGCAGCACCACCGGGTTGAGCAGGGCGACCCCGGCCAGCGGCAGCGCCGCGATCTTGCCCGCGCCGACGCCGCCGGAGATCCCCATGAAGATGAGCAGCTTGTCCTCGGGCGTGGACGGCTTGCGGTCCGGCGGGCGCAGCACGACCTGCGGGCCGCCCGCGCGGAGGAACTGCGAGCGGATCACGTCCAGCTCCTCCGGCGCGAACAGCTCGGCCAGCGCGATCTCGGTGACCCGGTTCAGCCGCTGCGCCATCGTCGCCGACACGCGCTGGGAGATCATCTGCAGCGCGGCGTCCACCTGCTGCGGCAGCTGGGCCAGCTGGTCGCGCTTGGCGTTGTCGATCTGCGCACGGAAGTAGGACTGCGCGTCCCGGACCTGGCGGCTGGTCTCGTGGCCGAGGTCGACCCTGGCCCGCTGGATCTCGCCACGCAGCTTGAGCTGCCAGCCGCGGGTGGACGTCTTGCGCTGGGCCGCCAGCTCGTCGCGCCGCTCGCGCAGCCGCTCCGCCTCGGCCTCGCCGGAGGACAGGGCCCGCTGCTCGGCCAGCAGGCCGGCGTGCACCTCGCCGAGCGCGCTGGACAGGGCCCGCAGCGTGTTGGCCTCGCTGAGCATCGCCGACCGGCCGACGACGAGTTCCTGCAGCGCGGCCTGCAGTTCGATCACGCCGGAGCGTTCCCGCAGCATCACCGCGGCCTGCTCGTTCGGCGCCTTCGCGGCCATCTCGAACATCCGCGCCGACACCGGGTGGAACACCGCGTCGGCGAAGCGCGGCGCGTGCTCGGCCAGCAGCCGCCGGTCGGCCTCCAGCACCTCGCGCCAGCCGCGGAAGGCGTCCGTTTTGGACAGTGCGAACACCACGGTCTCCACGCGGTCGCCGACGCGGCGCAGGAACTCCAGCTCACCGGCGGTGAACGGGGCCGAGGCGTCGACGACGAACAGCAGCGCCGTCGCGTTCGCCGCGGCCTCGGCGGCCAGTTCGCCGTGCATCGAATCGAGCCCGCCGACGCCGGGGGTGTCCACCAGCGACAGGCGTTCCAGGATCGGGACGGGGCCGGTGACCTCGACGTACCGCGGCGGCAGCTGGCCGTCGGGGAGCTCGTGCGCGGCCGAGACCCAGCGGACCAGCTCGGGCAGCGGCACGGCGACCGGCGCGAGCTGACCGGGGTAGCAGGCCTGCGCGCCCCACTCCGGCGCGTGGTCGAAGACGAGGTAGCCGGCGGTGGCGACGTCGGCGTCCACCGGGGACAGGCCCGGGGTCGCCAGCAGCGCGTTGACCAGGGAACTCTTGCCGCGGTTGGTCTCGCCGACCACCACGACCTGCGGCTTCTTCGGCCGCGACCGGCGGACCTCCTCGACCCACGCCGCCGCCTTCGGGTCGTTCTCCCGCAGCAGCGTCAGCAGGGCTTCGCGGGCCTGCTTGACCTGGTTGGGCAGGGACGAGAGCGGCGGAGCGGTCACGACCGGACCTTAGCGCTTCGTGTAGACCGTCACGACGGGCGCGCGGAGCAGTCGGCCGCCGTCGGTGAACCCGACGACCTCGGTCTCGGCGACCACGCCGTCCAGCGCCGGGTCGTCGGTCTTGATCGCGCCGCCCGCCTCGTGCACTGACGGGTCGAACCGCTGCCCGTCCGGCCGCACCGCCTCCACCCCGACGCGGGCCAGCCCTTGTTCGAGGCGCTCGACCACGCCCCCGCTGCGCGCCCGGTCCAGGGCGTAGAGGCAGAGCTGGATCAGCTCCTGCCGGTCGGCCCGCGCCTGCTCCAGCGCTTCCGGGCCGGCGGCGGCCAGATCGGATAGACGGTTCACATCGGTGTTGGACGGGGGTTGCGCCGCTGTGGTTCCCTCGACTTCGTCGATGATCTTCGCCAGTTGCGCGCCGGGGATCTGCCCGGTCGGGGAGTCGTCCGCGGACCGGCGCCGGAACCAGGAAGCCACGCTCACCACCCCCCGTTCATCTCAGCTGCTGCCAGATGAGGAAGTACGCCCGGTGCACGACGTGCGCGACCCGGCTCTGCGCGGGCGTCGCGCCGAAGGACGCGAACGACCGCCACCACCCGGCGCGCTCCAGCGCGTGCGCGGCGAGCTCCGGCCGGGACGCGCCGGGCAGGCCCAGCTGCTCGTCGATGTCGGCGTTGCTGCCCACCCGCAGGACCTCTTCGGCCAGGTCCTCGGGCATGTCGACGGCGCCGGCCACGACCAGGGTGAGGGCCTCGAGCAGCCGGAGCTGGTGCGCCTCGGGCTTGGCGAGCAGCACCTCGATGGCGTCGTGCACGCGCTGCCGTTCGGCAGGGTCGCCGGAGGCGTGGGCCAGCGCGGTGACCGACGCCAGCGCGGCGGCGGCCTTGATCCCGTCCGCGCGGGCGGCGAAGACCGTGTTCAGCCGGGCGCGGACCGCGTCCAGACCGGAGGCGCTGAGCAGCAACCTGCGCAGGGCTCCCGCGGTGATCGTCTCGTCGGCGCGGATCGCGTCGATGGCGCGGCGGATGCCGTAGAGGTCGAGCTTCTCCAGCAGCCGCAGCCGGGTGCCTGCCGGGACCTCGCAGTCCCAGCTGGTGAAGATGTCGGCCGCCATCAGCATGGTCTCCAGCGTCGCGTCGTCCAGCGCGGCCAGCTGGCGCAGCGCGTCGGCGTCGGCGGAGGTGAAGTTGCCCGATTCGGCGGACTCGGCGATCAGCCCGATCACCGGCAGCACGTCGGCGACCCGCGGCTTGAGCAGCAGCCCCTGCTTCTCGGCGAGGATCGACGCGGCCCGCCACACGTCGCCGCCGGAACCCTCGACGGACTCCGGCGGGATGGTGTCGGCCTTGTTCAGCACAGCGATCGCGTTGACCGGGCCCGCCTCGCGGCTCGCGGTCGCGGCGGTGAACGCGGCGAGCGCCTGCTGGTCGTCCGCGCGCACGCCCTGGGTCACGACGTAGAGGACGGCTTCCGCGCCGGCGACCGCGTTGCGGGAGGTCTCGTCCAGCTCGTCACCGCCGTCTTCGGCCTGGGCGGCGCCCAGCAGCTGCTCCGTGCGCGAGACCGACGCGGCGTCCAGCGAACCGAGGCCGGGGGTGTCGATCACGGTCATGTCCTGCAGGACCGCGCTGGTCAGGTACGCCTCGATGTGCGAGACCTTGCTGATGTCCACGCCCAGCTCGGCCGGGATCGACCCGTCCGGCGCGAACGGGAGCACCTGCTTGTGCCCGCCGGTGAAGACCACTTCGATGCGGTCGACCGTGCCGTACTGGAAGCGGGTCACCAGGCGCGTGCACTCGCCGACGTCGGTCGGCGCGACCCGCCGCCCGATCAGCGCGTTGACCAGCGTCGACTTGCCGGACTTGATGCGCCCGGCGACCGCGACCTGCAGCGGCGCGCCGAGGCGTCGCAGCACCTCGGCGAACCCGGCGGCGGTGCGGGCGGAGACCTGCGGCTGCAGGCGGCGGCAGAGGTTGGCCACCGACATCGACAGGGGACCGGCCAGGCGGCCCTGATCCGTCGTCGCCGTCACGTCGCCCCCTCCCAGTGCCTGCGTTGTGCCCCCGAATCCTGCCATGAAGCTCGGCCCGAAGTCCCACGTGCGGTGATACCTCGGGATGACGCGGAGTGGGTTCCCGCCGACCTAGGGTGAACCGTGTGCGGCGACTGAGCTTGTGGATGCGGGCGCACCCGATGGTCGGGGACGTCCTGCTCGCGCTGTTGCTGCTGCTCGTGGACCTGCTGCTCCTGGTCGCGCGGGCCGCTCCCGGCGAGGGGCAGCGGTGGTACGCCGCGATCCCGCTGGACCTCGCGATGGTGGGGCCGGTGGCGTTCCGCCGGAAGTACCCGCTGGTCACGGCCTACGTGATCCTGCTGATGACGGTGCCGCACAGCGTGCTGGAGCTGGGCGTCGGCAGCGCGACGGCGAGCTGCGTGGCCCTGTACACGGTGGTCGTCTACGTCGGTCGGCGGCAGGCCGCGCTGTACCTGGCCGCGCAGGCCGTGATCAGCGTGCTGCAGATGTGGGCGTTCTGGTCGGCGCAGGGGTGGGCGCCGCTGCTGTTCATCGGGCTGATCTTCGCGTTGTGCTGGGTGCTCGGCGAGTTCGTCGGCGCGCGGCGGGCCTACCACGCGGAGGTGGAGGCGCGGCTGCACCTGCTGGAGACCGAACGCGACCAGGCCGGGCGGATCGCGGTGGCCGAGGAACGCGGGCGGATCGCGCGGGAGCTGCACGACGTGGTGGCCCACGCGGTGAGCGTGATCGTGGTGCAGGCCGACGGGGCGTCCTACGCGCTGCGGTCCAGCCCGGAGCTGGCCGAGCGGGCGGTGCGCACGATCTCCGAGACGGGCCGGCAGGCGCTGACCGAGCTGCGGCGGCTGCTGCAGGTGCTGCGCGACGAAGAGGTGGCCGGGGAGCCGCGCATCCCGCAGCCGACGGCGGAGTCGCTGGCGGACCTGGCGGAGCGGGTGCGGACCGCGGGGGTGCCGGTGGAGCTGTCGATCGAGGGGTCGCTCGCCGAGCTGCCTGCCGGGGTGTCGCTCGGCGTGTACCGGATCGTGCAGGAGTCGCTGACCAACACGCTCAAGCACGCCGGCCAGGGGGCCCGGGCGGAGGTGCGGGTGCGGCGGACCGAGAACCTGGTGGACGTGGAGATCGTGGACGACGGGGCCGGGAAGGCACGGGAGCTGGTGCCCGGGCCGGACCTGCCGGGAGGCAACGGGGTGATCGGGATGCGCGAACGGGCGCACCTGTTCGGCGGGATACTGCAGGTGGGGCCGCGGCCAGGGGGTGGCTGGCGGGTGCACGCGAGCTTCCCCGCGAGGCTCGACCCGTGATCCGCGTGGTGGTGGTCGACGACCAGGAGCTGATGCGGGTCGGGTTCCGCATGGTGCTGGGCGCGCAGGAGGACATCGACCTGGTCGGCGAGGCCGGGAACGGCGCGGACGCGGTGTCGCTGGCCGGTTCGCTGCGGCCGGACGTCGTGTTGATGGACGTGCGGATGCCGGTGATGGACGGCGTGGAGGCGACGAAGCGGATCGTCGAGGAAGGCACGTCGCGGGTGCTGGTGATGACGACGTTCGACCTGGACGAGTACGTGTACGCGGCGCTGCAGAACGGGGCCAGCGGGTTCCTGCTGAAGGACACGCCGCCGGACCACCTGGTGTCGGCGCTGCGGTCGGTGGCGTCCGGGGACGCCGTGGTGTCGCCGTCGGTGACGCGGCGGCTGCTGGACCGTTTCATGAGCGGCGGCGCCCCACCGCGCGACGAAGCCGAGCTGGACGTGCTGACCGAGCGGGAGCGCGAGGTGCTGGTGCTCATCGCGAAGGGCCTGTCCAATGTGGAGATAGCGGAAAAGCTGTTCCTCTCCGAGGCCACGGTCAAGACGCACGTGGGCCGGATCCTGGCGAAGCTCGGGCTGCGGGACCGCGTGCAGGCGGTGGTGCTGGCCTACGAGACGGGCCTGATCCGGCCTGGCTTGGCGTGAGCTGGAGCAGGCCCGGAGGTTCTGGTCCGGGCGATCGATCGCCTGGCAGCGGCGCGCCGCGTGGCGCCGCCGGTTCGCGCGTCCGCGGCAGGGCGGTGAGTCCAGCTCCGCCTCGACCTCGGCGTGCCGGCGCCCGCTCACCCGCCGCCGGCGAGCACTCGGGCTCCGGGGGCATCCGAGGGAGAGGTTCAGCGGTAGGGGGCCGGGTCCACCTCCGCCGGGTTGCGGCCCGCCTTGTGGACCTCGGCGTACCAGCGGCCCCAGTCCGGCCGGGTGCCGTCCACGTCGGTGACCCCGTACTCGCGCATGAGGGTCCACGAGGCGATCGTGCGGCCGGCGAAGCGGGCCGCGTCCGGGTCGTTCACCAGCGCGGCCACCCCGCGCGCCAGGTAGTACGGCGTCTCCGACAGCGCGAAGTCCGGGCCGCCCGCGCCGGTCACCGCGTCTCGCCAGTTCGGCTCCGCGACGCCGAAGAGGTCCAGCATCGCCTCGGAGCGGAGGAAACCGGGCGTCACCGACAGGCCGACGCAACCCCGCCCAGCCAGCTCCGCACCCAGCGCCCTGCCGAGCGCCCGCACCCCGCACTTCGCCAGGTAGTACGGGATGCCCGCGCCCACGTACTCGTCGTCGTCGCCGTCGGTCACCTCGATCACGAAACCACCAGGGCGCCGCACGACCAGCGGCAGCAGCCGGTGCAGCGCGATCAGGTGCGTGTCCAGCGCGTTGTGCACCAGGGTCAGCGCGTCGTCCAGGCTGGACTCCCAGTACGGCCGCTCGAAGTCGACGAACGGGTCACCGCCCCACACGTCGTCGACCAAGACGTCCAGACCGCCGGACTCCGCCTCGACCCGCTCCCGCAGCGCGTCCACGTCCGCCACCGACGTGAAGTCGCACCGCACCGGCACGCCCCGGCCGCCCGCCGCGTCCACCAGCTCGGCCGTCTCCTCGATCGTCTCCGACCGCTGCATCGGCGACGACGACCCGCGGGTCGTACGCCCGGTGACGTACACCGTCGCGCCGCCGCGACCGAGCTCCACCGCGATCGCGCGACCGCACCCCCTGGTCGCACCCGTCACCAGCACCGTCTTCGCCGTCATGCGGGCACGATAACGCCCGACCCCGACAAAACCGGGCCCCAAAGCTCAGGGGCGATTCAGGGTCATCACCGATCCCGTGCGCACGCGAATCGCGGGAGGCTACTACCGCAGTCGGGTGGGAAGTTCGAACCACAGGATGACGCGCACGCGTGCCCCGATCGGTCAACATGAGAGCCGCACGGGGAACAACAGGCTTTTGACCAGCACAGGGGAGCAACCATGATAGAGGCACGGGGCCTCACCAAACACTACGGAAAAACGCTCGCCGTCAACGATCTGTCCTTCGACGTCGCCCCCGGCGAGGTGACCGGTTTCCTCGGTCCGAACGGTGCCGGGAAATCGACCACCATGCGGATGATCCTGGGCCTGGACAATCCGACGAGCGGCCAGGTGACCATCGGCGGAAAGCGTTACACGGAACTGAAGAATCCACTTCGGACCGTTGGTGCACTGCTCGACGCCAAGTGGGTGCACCCGAACCGCTCGGCGCGGGCGCACCTGGCCTGGATGGCGAAGTCCAACCACATCCCGGCGCGCCGCGTCGACGAGGTGCTCGACATCGTCGGCCTGACCAGCGTCGCGGGCAAGCGCGCCGGCGGGTTCTCGCTGGGCATGTCGCAGCGGCTGGGGATCGCAGCGGCCCTGCTCGGCGACCCGGAGGTGCTGCTGTTCGACGAGCCGGTCAACGGCCTCGACCCGGAGGGCATCCTCTGGATCCGCAAGTTCATGCACCGCCTCGCCGACGAGGGCCGCACCGTCTTCGTCTCCAGCCACCTGCTGTCGGAGATGGCGCTGACCGCCTCCAACCTCGTGGTCATCGGCAAGGGCAAGCTGATCTCGCAGAGCACCACGAAGGAGTTCGTGGCCAGGGCCAGCGAGAACACCGTCAAGGTGCGCAGCCCGCAGCTGGCCAAGCTGCGCTCGCTGCTGCCCGCCGACAGCGCCACCGACACCGACGACGGCATCCTCGTATCCGGTTTGGACAGCGAGAAGATCGGCGAGCTGGCCGCGAGCAACGGCATCGTGCTGCACGAGCTGAGCCCGCAGACGGGTTCGCTGGAGCAGGCTTTCATGCAGATCACGGGCGATTCCGTCGAGTACCACACCGGTCTGGAGACCGAGGCCCGGCACGCTCTCGAGCCGGCGAATTAAGACCGTCCCGGACCTGGCTTGCGTGGCGGTGCGGGTAGCGGAACCCGCGGCGGTGCAAGCGCACGGCCCACCAAGCGGCTGCGCCGCTCGAAACACGCTTTTAGGGGAACATCATGACTTTGCTTGCCGTGGAACGGATGAAACTGTTCACCACCCGCTCGCCGTGGTGGTGCGCACTGGTGGCGCTGGCCACCACGATCGGGTTCTCCGCCCTGGTCGTCGGCAACGCGGACGATGGGGGCGAGTTCACCGCCACCGTCGCCTCGACCCAGTTCGGCTACAGCTTCGGCATGGCCGTGATCATGGTGCTGGCCGCGCTCGCGGTCACCACCGAGTACCGCTTCGGCACGATCCGCACGACCTTCCAGGCGGTGCCCAACCGGGCCGCCGCGCTGGTCGCGAAGACCACCGTCGTCGCGCTGGTCGCGCTGGTCATCGGTGAGCTGAGCGCGTTCGGCTCGTGGGCGCTGGCGCTCGTGCTCAAGCCGAACGCCCCGCTCGCGCTGGACACCGCCGCGGACTGGATCAACGTGGCCGGGGTCGGCGCGATCTACGCGCTCGCCGCGGTGATCGCGGTGGCCGTGGGCATCCTGCTCCGCCACAGCGCCGGCGCCATCGCACTGCTGCTGATCTACGCGCTCGCGGTCGAGGACCTGATCCGGCTCATCCCGAGCGTCGGCGACGACATCTACCAGTGGCTGCCGTTCAACGTCGCCAACAAGTTCCTCACCGGCGACGGCGCGTCGAACATGGGCCGGAACGTCGACGCCGGCGCGCCGATGTCCACGGCCGCGCTGTCGCAGGGCTGGTCGCTGGCCTACTTCGCGGCGGTCGCAGTCGCGCTGCTGGCGATCGCGGTCGCGACGGCTCGCAAGCGCGACGCCTGAGCGAAAGACCACCACAGGACGCTCCGGTGGGGACCGGAGCACGGGGAAGAAGAACGGCCCGGGCCACCTAATTCGGGGGGTGGCCCGGGCCTTCGCCTGTAGTGCATCCGGCGACCTCCGGGAAGGTCGAATCGATTAATCCGGTGATGCCGTTACGACCCCTGGGTTAATACCGCGTAAAGCACCTGTGGCTGGCCTCACAGGAAGCGGACGCACCGCCTCTGACCAGGCATTCTGGAATCACCACGTCAGGCGACTCCACGGAGGTGACCCTTGACGGTGGATATCGATCGGAAAATCACCGCCCCGCGCGCCGTCGCGCATCCGCCCGCTCTGGAACCGCTCGACGCGCTGGAATGGTCGCAGGCCGTGGAGTTGCCCCGGATCGTGTCCACCGCGACGAGACCGGCGGAGATCCGGCGCGCGTGGATCCACCGGGCCGCCGAAAGCGAAGTTCTCGCGTTGTTCCGCGCCGTGAGCGCCCGGGGCGAGATGATCCCGGCCCCGTGGTGGCTGCGCGCCCTCGCGGAGGGCAGGCTGGACTCGCGGGAGACCGGGTTCCGCATCGAGGACCGGGTGGCACAGCTGCTGTCCCGCCGGCCCGGCTGGGAGTACGTGCCGTGGGCCGCGGACGGCGAATCCGGGTACTGGGAGTTCATGCCGTCGGAGAACGGGCGCTCCGGGCACAAGATCCCCACCACGATCCTGACCACCAGCCGCCACGACGGGTGGATCGACGTGCTGCCCGCCCACACCGGCACGACGCCGTCGCCGATCGCCGTGCACGGGGTCGGCGGCCTGCGCTCCCGGTTGGGGGAGTTCGAGGCCGTCCGCTAGGACCGTTAACTTGGGCGGGTGGAGAGCGAGCAGCAGCCCCGCCTGCGGAGTGTCGTCAGTTACGTGCAGCGTGGTGGCCGGATGACGGTCGGCCAGCAGCGTGCCTGGGAACGCCAGTGGGCGGACATCGGGCGCCGGGTGGCCGACCTGCCGCCCGGTCCGATCGACTTCGCCAGGTGGTTCGGCCGCCCGGCTCCGGTGCTGCTGGAGATCGGCTCCGGCATGGGTGAGACGACCGCGCAGCTCGCGGCCGCCGAGCCGGAGGTCAACTACGTCGCGGTCGAGGTGTACGAGGCCGGTCTCGGGCAGCTGATGCTGCGCGCCGAGCGGCTCGGCCTGGAGAACCTGCGCCTGCTGCACGGCGACGCGGTGATCGCGCTGAAGGAGCACATCGAGCCGGATTCGCTGTCCGGGGTGCGGATCTTCTTCCCGGACCCCTGGCCGAAGAAGCGCCACCACAAGCGCAGGCTGGTGCAGCCCGACTTCGTGAAGCTGGTGGCGTCGCGGCTCGCGCCCGGCGGGATCCTGCACATGGCCACCGACTGGGAGCACTACGCCGAGCAGATGCTCGAGGTGTGTTCGGCCGAGCCCGCGCTGCGCAACCGCTTCGACGACTGGGCGCCGCGGCCGAGCTGGCGGCCCGTCACCAAGTTCGAGCAGCGGGCCGACCAGGAGGGCCGGATCAGCCGGGACCTGATCTTCGAACGCGTGGGCTGACCGGCCGCCCCTCCCCCGACGAGGGGCGGCCGGACGAGCTCATTCGTTGGCCAGCGGTTCCGCGCGCACCCGGTTCAGGGCCGGGGTGCAGACCGACGCGGCGAGGACCGCCACGGCGAACCCGAGCACCACCGGCGCGGCCAGCCACGGGCTGATCACCGCCGAGGCGTTCTGGGATTCCTGAATGATCGAGAACAACCCGAGGCCGGCGATCATTCCCAGCAGCCCGGACCCGATCGTGGCGACCAGCGCGGGTAGCGCGGCCTCCATCCGCAGCGCCCTGGACAGCACCCGGGTCGGCGTGCCCGCCGCCATCAGCGCCCCGAACGTGCGACGCCGGTCCATCACCGATCCGGCGGTCGCGATCGCCGCGCTGCACCCGGCCAGGACCGCCGCGACCGTCACCCCGATGACGGTGACGCGGCGCAGGTCGTCCAGCTGGTCGCGCTGGCCGTCCAGGTACAGCTCCCGGCTGTACACGCTTTCGCCGCCGGCCGCGCCGACCAGCGCGGTGCGCACCAGCTCGCGGTCGGCCGGGGTGGTGTCGACGGCGACCCGCGCGTACGACGGCACGACACCGGCCGGCATGACCGCCGGGTCGATGATCAGCGGCGCGTACCCGTCGTCGTCGGTCTGCGTCATCGGCTTGACCGCGGTGCCCGCGGCGAACGGCACGCCTTCGGCGTCGTAGTCGCCTGCCACCCGGAAACCGCCGAGCTCCAGGTCGTGGGTGCTGTAAATCCCCGGGCCGGTGCAGGTGGCCTGCACGCGGTAGAGCTGCACCGCGTCGGCGCAGGACACGACCACACCGGTGTAGGTGGAGCCGTTCACCGACTTCAGCGTCACCTCGGGCATCGACACCGCGCGGGCGGGCAGGTTGTAGCGCTCCAGTGTCGCGTTGGCCTGTGCGGCGATCGTGCCTGCCCGTTCGCCGGAGGTGTCCACCGACAGCACCGAGTCGCGGTAGGTTCCGCCGCCACCGGCCATCGCGTCGAAGCTGGGCATCAGCGTCAGCGCCATCGACCCGGTGAACACGGCGAGCACGACCCCGGCCGAGGCGCGGTAGGCGCCGCGCGGGTCGTTGCGCAGCCGCCGCCCGGCCAGCAGCGCGGACGGCTTGCGCCAGCGGCTCACGAAGAACCCGCCGATCACCGCCGTCACGTACGGCCCGACCAGCATCGCCGAGGCGATCATCAGCCCGAGGCCGAGCAGGATCAGGTTGACGTCGTCGCCCTGCTCGATGGCGAAGAAGAAGAACAACGCGGTCGCCGGCAACGAGAGCAGGCGCCACCAGCGCAGCGGCTTCGGAGTGTGCTGCACGACCGCACCGACCGGGTTGCTCACCACCCGCCGCAACCCGAGCACGGCGGCCAGCAGCACCAGCGCAGGCACGGCGACCAGCACGAACACAGTCAGCCCGACCGGCACGCGGAAGTCACCGGCGAGCCACGTGCCGCCGTCCCACCGCACCAGCCGGGCCAGCGACCACAGCAGCGGGCTGATCGCCCAGCCGAGCAGCGCGCCAGCGACCGCGGCGATCCCGGTCTCGGCCGCGGTGATCGACACGACCTGTCCGGGTGTCGCGCCGGCCAGGCGCAGGGCCGCCAGCCGCTGTTCGCGGCGGGCCGCGATGAGCCGCGCCGAGGAGGCCACCAGCACCAGGCTCGGCACCAGCAGCACCACGACCCCGACCCCGGCCAGCAGCGTGAGCAGCGCGTCCACCCGCGCCTCCGACGGCGGCACGAACCCGTTCCGCTCGTTCGCGTTCACCGGCATCGTCTCCGGGCTGTGCCCGACCAGCGCGACGAGCTGGTCCGGGAAACGCAGGGCGTCCTCGCCGAGGGTGCCCACCACCTTGCCGGGGAACCGGTCGGCCAGCTGCGACGCGGGCAGCCGGTTCATCGCCTGGAACAGCTCCGGCGACACCAGCACCTCACCTGGCGCCGGGAACTTCGGCACCCCGGCGGGCAACGCGGCCCCGCCGGCGAGTTGTGCCACGTCCACGCGGTCGATCCGCCTGCCGTCGAAGAAGTCGGTGCTCGACGAGATCGACAGGGTCGGTGTGCCGCCGTCGCGGGAGCCGTACTGCTCCTGCCAGACCGCGCGCTCGGCGCGGGCCTGCGTCGCGAAGGGCAGGCTCAGCAGCAACAGGACCAGCCCCGTGGCCACCGCGACCCCCACCGCGGTGAGCAGGGTGGCGGTCCTGGTCCGCCGGTCCGCCCGCAGAACCTTGAACGCCAGCTGGACCGGGCTCACGGCAGCACCCCCACCTGCTCCGCGATGCGCCCGTCCCGGATGGTCACCGTGCGCGGCAGCGACGCGGCGAGTTCCACGTCGTGCGTCACGATGACCACCGACGCGCCCGCGTCCGAGGCCGCGACCAGCAGGGCGTCCATGGTGTCCTTGCCGGTGCGGGTGTCCAGCGCGCCGGTCGGCTCGTCGGCGAAGATCACCTTCGGCCGGTGCGTCAGCGCGCGGGCGATCGCCACCCGCTGCGCCTGACCGCCGGACAGCTCACCGGGGCGGGCCCCCTCCCGGCCCCGCAGCCCGAGGCGGCCGAGCCACTCCCGCGCCGCGCCGATCGCCTCGCGGCGCCTGGCTCCTCCGAGCAGCATCGGCAGCGCCACGTTCTCCTCCGCGGACAGCTCGGCCACGAGCATCCCCTGCTGGAACACGAAACCGAACTCGGTGCGCCGCAGCTCGCTGCGCTTGGTCTCGGACAGCTGGTCGACGCGCCTGCCGTCCAGCAGGATCTCGCCGCCGTCCGGCCGCAGGATCCCGGCCAGCACGTGCAGCAGCGACGTCTTGCCCGAGCCCGACGGGCCGACGACGGCGAGCGCCTCCCCGGCGTGGACGTCGACGTCGACGCCGGCCAGCGCCAGCTGCTCGCCGTACCGCTTGACGAGCCCCCGCCCGGACAACACGACACTCCCTTGTGGAGTCATGAACCTTCCCCTTCCGTTGTTCCCGCACAGCAGGTTCACAGGTGGGGCTGGGTGCCCGGATCGGCCGATCGGCCGATACGGGGTGGCCGGGCGGCCAAGGTGCGGGGACGCGCGGATCCTCTACCGTTCCGTTGTGCCGTTCTCCGATCGCGTGACCTCGGCCTGGCGATGGCTGGGTCTCGAAGGCGTCCTGCTGCTCGCCGCCTTCCTGTGCGATCTCGCGGTGGTGCTGCCGGCCAGTGTGGACTCGCTGGGACCGCGGGGCCGGGATCTCCTGCTGCTGCCCGGGATGGTCGCGCTGGGCGCGTGCGCGCTGTGGGCGCGGACCCGGCCCGCGGTGGCCGTGTTCGCGGGCGCCGCGACGTTGTTCGCGTCGACCTTCCTGATCCGGGCGACCGACGCGGCGGCCTACACGACGCTGCTGAGCCACGTGTCGCTGAGCGAGACCGTCGCCGGGCTGGAGCTGGTGTTCTTCTGCGTGCGGTGGGTGCGGTGGGCGGAGTCCATCGTCGGCACCGGCACGCTGGTGCTCGCCACCCTGCTCGCCACCGCCTACCGCAACGGCTCGGACAGCCGCGGGCTGAGCGAGACGATGCTGCTCGGCATGGTGCTGCTGGTCGCCGTGGTGCTCGCCGGGCTGCACTTCCGGCGCGGGCAGGCCCCGCGCAAGGAGAGCGCGGTGCGCGACCTGGTGCGCGAGCAGTGGCCGCTGATCGGCGCGCTCAGCCTGCCCGTCTTCCTGGAGCTGTACCAGCTGCTGGACAGCAACATCCGGGCGCTGCCCGCGCTGACCTGCTCGCTCGCGGCGGCCGCGACGGCCGTCTACGCGACCCGCCGCCCGCTGCGCGCCGGCCTGCTGCTCGCCGGGATCATCTCCGCCACCTCGGCGGCGCTGTGGATCGCGCCGCGGCAGTACCTGCTTGGCTTCGGCGCCCTGCCATTCACCGAGATCGTCGCCGGGATCATCGTCGTGGTCCTGCTGGTCCGGTCGGTCGAGCCGAAGCGGGCGTGGGGCGCGATCGCGTTGATGTCGGCCGCGGTCGCGTTCACCACGCTCACCACGGTGGTCAGCGGCCGGGGCCGGGCGCACATGTCGGACCTGCGCGACCTGGTGATCGCCGCGGTGCTCGTGCTCGGGATCGCGGTGGCCGCCGGGCTGTACTTCCGGGCCCGCGACTCCGAGCGGCGCAAGGTCGTCGAGGCCGCGGTCGCCGACGCGCAGAACTCCGAGCGCATGGCGCTGGCGCGGGAACTGCACGACCTGGTCGCGCACCACGTCACCGGGATCATCGTGCAGGCGCAAGCGGCGAAGGTGATCGCCGACCAGAACCCGAAGGTCGCGCTGGAGGTCATCGAACGCATCGAGGCCGCGGGCACCGAGGCGATGACCGCGATGCGCCGGCTGGTCGGCAGCATGCGCGCGGGCGGGGAGGCGGTCACCGACCAGGCCACCATGGACCTGGACGCGGACCTGCGGCGGCTCGTGGAGTCCGGGCACCACGGCGTCCCCGCGGAGGCCGACGTGCGAGTGCCCGCGGACCTGCCGCAGGAGGTGGCGCGCTCGGCGCTGCGGCTGGTGCAGGAGTCGCTGACGAACATCGGCAAGCACGCGGCGGGCGCGACGCGGGCGTGCGTGCTGGCCGAGGTCCGGGACGGCGAACTGCACATCCGGGTGGCCGACGACGGCCGCCAGGTGGTGGCGCGTCCGGCGGGAGGTTCCGGGGGATACGGTCTCGTCGGGATGCGCGAGCGGGTCGAGCTGCTGCACGGCCGGCTCGCCGCGGGCCCGGCGCCGGACGGGGGCTGGGTGGTGGAGGCGTGGTTGCCGGTGGAGGAGCAGGATTGATTCGCGTACTGATCGCCGACGACCAGAGCATGGTGCGCATGGGGTTCCAGATGATCCTCGACGCCCAGGACGACATCGAGGTGGTCGCGGACGTCGAGGACGGCGTCGCGGCGGTGACGAAGGCGCGTGAGCTGCGGCCGGACGTGTGCCTGCTGGACATCCGGATGCCCGGGCTGGACGGGCTGGAGGTGACGCGCCAGCTGGCCGGGCCGAACGTGGCCGACCCGCTGAAGGTCGTGGTGGTGACGACGTTCGACCTGGACGAGTACGTGCACACCGCGCTGCGCAACGGCGCGAGCGGTTTCCTGCTCAAGGACGCCGGCCCCGCGCTGCTGATCGAGGCGATCCGGGCCGCCCACCGCGGCGACGCGCTGGTGTCGCCGCAGGTGACGGTGCGGCTGCTGAAGCACTTCGAGGGCGCGTCCGCGCGGCGGCAGGTCGATCCGCCAAAGGAGCCGCTGACGGCGCGCGAGCTGGACGTGGTCAAGGCGGCGGCCCGCGGCCTGACGAACACGGAGATCGGCGCCGAGCTGTACATGTCCCTGTCGACGGTGAAGACGCACCTGGCCGCGGTGCAGGGCAAGGTCGGCGCGCGGAACCGCGTCGAGGTCGCGGCCTGGGCGTGGCGCAGCGGACTGGTGGACTAGCCACGCAGGGTGCAGGCTTTCCGTTCATGGAGCGCAGGGCGGCGCTGGTGGCCGCGGTCGTCGCGGCGGCCGGTCTCACAGCCTGCTCGACACCCGACAGCGACAGGCCGACGCCGACGACGGAGGCACCCACCGCGAGCCCGCGGGAGCCGCTGTCCGCCTGCGCCGTCCTCGACCAGCTGCTCGCCGGGCAGGGGTTCACGCCGGGCAGGCCGATCGGCGTACGGGACGAGTGCGGCGCGTCCAAACCGGGCTACGGCACCGTGAGCATCACCCTGGAGCAGGAGCAGGGGGAACCGGCAGGGGCGGCGCCGTTCGACGTCAACGGCCGCAAGGCGCTGATCGGCCAGTTCACCGGCCCCGGGACGTGCGAGGTCGTGCTCGACGTCCCCGGGCACGCCCAGGCCGCGACGACCGTCGTGTTGCTCTCCGCCGACCTGCAGGCGGAGGCCTGCGCCGCGGCTCAGGACCTGGCCATCAGCCTCGAACCGCTCCTGCCGCGCTGAGTCACTGCGCCGTCCAGCCGCCGTCGACCGGGAGCAGCGCTCCGGTGATGAAGCTCGCCGCGTCGGAGGACAGGAACGCCACCGCTTCGGCGGCCTCGTCGGCTGTGCCGATGCGGCCGATCGGGTGGGCGGGGCCGAACGAGGCGAGCATTTCGCGGCCGTTGTCGACCACCCCCTCCATGATGTCGGTGTCGACGACGCCCGGCAGGACGGCGTTCGAACGGATCCCGGCCGGCCCGCCCGTGATGGCCAGCACCCGCGTCATCTGGGCCAGCGCGCCCTTCGACGCGGCGTAGACGGTCTGCGTCTCGAACGCCACCACCGGCGACACCGACGCGATCGACACGATGGACCCGCCCCCCGGCCGCCATCACGCGGAACGCCTCCCGCGCCTGCACGAAGTTCCCGCGCGCGTTGACCCGCAGGATCGCCTCGAAGTCCTCGACAGTCGTCTCGGTCACCGGCTTGTTCAGCGTCCGCCCGGCGTTGTTCACCAGCACGCAGCAACTCGTCGCGCACGCCCGGCCGATGCCGCGCGCCGCGCCGGTGACGACGGCGACCCGTCCGGTGAGATCCAGTTTGCTCATGGCACCGACGGTGGCCCGGCCTGCCGGACCGCGGCAGGGCGCGGTCTTCCTGGGAGCGCTGCACCCAGGTAGTACCGCCGCCGCCGACCTACGATCACGGCATGCCACGGTCCGAACTCGGCGACTTCCTCAGCTCGCGGCGGTCCCAGGTGCGCCCGGAGGAGGTCAACCTCCCCGGCACCGGCCAGCGCCGCGTGCCCGGCCTGCGCCGCGAGGAGGTGGCGCTGCTGGCGGGCGTCAGTGTGGACTACTACGTCCGCCTGGAGCAGGGCCGCGAGCGCACCCCGTCGGCGCAGGTGGTCGACGCCCTGGCCGCCGCGCTCCGCCTCGGCGAGGACGGCCGACAGCACCTGTTCCGCCTCGCCGGGCTCAGCCCGCGCACCCGGCTCACCCCGGTCCCCGCCCGGGTCGGCCCGAGCCTGCTGCAGCTGATGAGCGCCTGGCCGGACAACCCCGCCATCGTCTACAACCTCGCCTACGACGTGCTCGCCTCCAACGCGATCGCCGACGCGCTGTTCCACGACTGGGCGCACTCGCGCAACCTGATGCACGTCGTGTTCACCGACCCCGCCGCCCGCACCTTCTACCGGGACTGGCACGAGGTGGCGCGCAACTCGGTCGCCGGGTTCCGGCTCGGCTACGGCAAGAACCCGGACGACCCGCGGGTCCGGCAGGTCCTCGCCGAACTCCTCGCCGCCAGCCCGGAGTTCGCCGAGCTGTGGACCAGTCACGACGCGCGCGGCAAGAGCCTGGAGCGCAAGGAGTTCGCGCACCGCGAGGTCGGTCCGCTGACCCTGACCATGCAGACCTTCGACGTCCGTTCCAGCCCTGGGCAGGAGCTCGTCGTCTACCACGCCGAACCGGGTTCGCCGAGCGCCGAGGCACTCGCGCTGCTCGGGTCGCTGGCCGCCACGGCCCGGCGGGAGACCTAGAATCCCAGGATGCCGCAACGCTTCCGCGCCCCCGTCGTCCTGCCCTGCGATCCGGCCTGCTCGGTCATCCGGGACGGCGTGGTCGACGTCGGCGACGACGGGCGCATCACCTTCTGCGGCCCGGCCGGCGAGGCGCCCGGCGACCTGCCGGTCACCGAGCTGACCGGGATCCTGCTGCCCGGCCTGATCAACGCGCACGCGCACAGCCCGATGACCCTGCTGCGCGGCATGGGCGGCGACCTGCCGCTGCTGCGCTGGCTCAACGAGATCATCTGGCCCGCCGAGGCGAAGCTGCGTGCGGAGGACGTGCGTGCCGGGATGCTGCTCGGCTCGGTCGAGATGCTCCGGCACGGTGTCACCACCAGCGCGGAGATGTACTTCTTCGCCGAGCAGATGGCCGAGGCGGTGCTGGAGACCGGCGCGCGGGCGGTGCTCGGCGGCCCGATCATCGACCTGCCCGGCGTCGACTGGCGGCGCATGATCGAGGTGGCGGACCGCTGGATCGACGCCGACGGCCTGCGATTCGGCCCCGGAGAGCGGATCGAGCTGTCCTACGCGCCGCATTCGGCGTACATGCTGCCGGTCGAGGCGCTGCGGCAGGTCACCGAATCGGCCGCGGCGCGGGGTGCGCTGGTGCAGATCCACGTCGCCGAGGCGGCGGACGAGGACGCCCGGCAGCGCGCGGAGTTCGGCTCGGTGCCGCGGCTGCTGGAGGAGGTCGGCATGCTGGGCGGGCGGGTGCTCGCCGCGCACGCCGTCCACCTGTCCGATGAGGACGTCGCGTTGTTCGCGGCGCGCGGCACCGGGGTGGCGCACTGCCCCGGGTCGAACGCGAAGCTGGCGTCGGGCATCGCGCGGCTGACCGACCTGCGGGCGGCGGCGGTCGCGGTCGGGCTCGGCACGGACGGCCCGGCCAGCAACGACGACCTCGACCTGTGGGAGGAGGTCCAGCTCTCCGCGATGCTCGCCCGGCTGTCCACACAGGACTCGACCGCGTTGCGGGCGAAGGACGCGCTGCTGCTGGCCACCCGCGGTGGGGCGGACGCGCTGAGCCGGACCGACATCGGCGCGCTGGAGCCCGGCCGCTGGGCCGACTTCGTGCACGTCGACCCGGACGGCCCGGCGTTCGCGACCGGGCTGGACGAGCCGGACGAGCAGGTGATCTCGAACCTGGTGTGGGCGTCCGGATCCCGTCAGGTCCGCGACGTCTGGGTGGCCGGCGAACAGGTGGTGTCCGACCGCGAGCCGGTGCGCGTCGATCGCGGCAAGGTCCAGTCCGCGGCCCGCGACGCGGCCGCCCGCTTGCGCGCCTAACGGAACAACGAGACGTGCGCGGCCGCCCACTCGGACCCGCAGCGCCATCCTCAGTGCCGCCGCGACCGGGGTCGGGCGGACCACCCTGCACCGCTACTTCCCGGACCGCGCTACCCTGATCAAGGCCGCCGTCGAGGACTCGATCGCAGCCATCGAGTCCTCCGTCGCCGACGCGGCGATCGACCAGGGGCCGGCGCTGGACGCCATGCGCAGGCTGGTAGGCGCGATGGTGGCGGTCGGGGACCGGCCAGTCTTCCTGTTCGGCGACCCGCGGGTGCTGGCCGAGCACGGCCCGGAGGGCGGCACGCCGCCGGACGATCCGGTGATCGCACTCATCGAACGCGGGCAGGCCGACGGCGTGTTCGACCCGGGCTCACTCCATAGTGGATCCAGCGGGTGCTGTGCGCGCTGGTGTACACCGGGCACACCGAGGGCGAACTGTCCGGCGTGCCCCGGCACGGCATCGTGGACACCGTGGTCAGAACGTTGCAAAACGGAATCGCGCGATCTTGATCTTAGCGGACGGTTCACCCCGGTTCACACGCTCGTTCACCGCCCGTTCCCGCCCGCTGGCTTACATCGGAGCACGTGTGGGGAGTTCTTGACGCCGAGCCGGACGATCTGGGTGGAGCCGCGGGCCACCTGGACGATCTACTGACCAAATTGGACCACTCGCCGCTCGCCGGGATCGCGGCGACGGCGGACGTCTACGGCGATCCCGGTCTGGCGAGCAGGCTCGGCGAGTTCACCGGACTGGCGCGCGTCGCCGCGCGCTTGCTGCAGGAGCGGGTCGGCCTGACGGGCACCGCGCTGCGCAACACTGCCACGTTGTTCCAGGGCGCCGAGCTCGACAACGAGGCCGCCATCCGCCGGGCCGGGCGGTGAGCGCGGAGCTCGGCTCCACCGACGATCCGCGCGCGCTCGTCCCCGGCTCTCCGGACACGATCGTCGAGCACGTCCGCACCCTGCTCGACCAGGCGAAGCAGTTCGAGGGCGTCGGCTCCGGGCTGGCCGGCTTCGGCGTGCCGGGCTGGCAGGGCGCGGCCTCCGACGCCTTCGGCGAGCTGATCGACCGGCTGCCACCGCAGTGGCTGAAGGCGGCCGACAGCCTCGCGGCCGCCGCGGGCGGTCTGAGCCGCTACGCCGACACGCTGCGCTGGGCGCAGGAGCAGGCCCGGGAGGCGATCGAGCTGTGGAACGACGGCCGCCGCGCTCTCGAGCAAGCCGCCGGGCAGGCCGCCGAGGATGCCGCGGAAGAAGCGGTGCGGCAGGGTGAGCAGCTCCAGCAGCAGGCGCGGGAACTGCTCGACCGGGCCCGTGGCCAGCTGGAACGCGAAGCCGTCGACGCCGCACGCGTCATCGGCACCATCGAGGCCGCGGCAGGCAGCGCGATCGGCGGTCTCGTCGACGCGATCACCAGCGGGTGGGATGCCAGTGGCAGCTCGTCGATCAAGACGTGGGAGTACGGCAACAAGTTCATCCCGCCGGAGCACGGCAAGCTGGGCCGCTACCGCTACTACGCCTACCTGCTGCACCAGGTCGCCGAGGGCAAGCTCCAGAAGGGCGACCTGACCCTCACCGGCAAGGTCGAGACGATGGTCGGCATCGAGACCAACCTCCAGGCGGCGCTGAACAACAAGGGCCTCATCCTGGAAGCCGAGACCATCGACGGCGTCAAGAGCACCGCGACCGGCCGCCTCGACTACGGCGTCCTCGGTCTCGACGGCAAGGCCGAAGGCATGTTCGGCGTCCGCGGCCGCGCCGGGTTCAAGGCCACGAAGGAGGCGGTCGAAGCCAAGGCCGGGGTGTTCGCCGGGGCACGCGGCAGTCTGCGCGGCGCCGTCGACGTCGGCGGCGTCGGGGCGGGCGCGACCGCGGAGGGCTGGGCCGGGCTCGGCGCCGAGGCCGGGTTCACCGTCGGCAAGGGCGAGGACGGCAAGTTCCACATCAAGGGCAACGCCGGGGCGGCGCTCGGGATCGGCGGCGAGGTCGGGTTCGACCTGCAGGTCGACGGGCACAAGGTCGCGGAGACCGCGAAGTCGGCCGCGAACGCGGTCGGCGACGGCATCGAGGCCGCAGGCGAAGGCATCAAGGACTTCGGCGACGACGTCGTCGACGTCGGCAAGTCCGTCAAGGGGTTGTTCGGATGACACTGCCCGTTCCGGTCCACTTCGGACTTCCCGACGGCTGGGAACCGGTGCCGTCGCGGGACGCCGCCTTCGCCGCGGTGCGGTCGCCCACCGCCGGGATCATGCTGACCGGCGGGATGTGGCCGGTCGCGACGCCCTTGCGCGAGGTCGCCGCCGAATCCGCGAGGGACCTGCGCGAGACGGCCGACGAGGTGACCGTGCTCAGCGGTGACGAGATCGGCGACGGCGGGTTCGTGCAGGAGCTGCGGTTCACGGCCGGCGACGAGACGTTCGTGCGCAGCGAGGTCCACCTCGCGATGGGCGAGGGGGCGGGACAGCGCGCCGTCGTCCGCGCCGTGCTGACCTGCACGCGTGCGGAGTTCGACGCGCTGGCAGGCGACTTCCGCGAGTTCGTCGGTTCGATCGGCCCCGACGTCTAGTGCGGCCGGGGCCGGATGCTCACGTCGGAGATGTGCGCGTCCGGGCTGGCGGTAACCGCGGACAGCACCGCCGCGGCGACCGAGTCCGGCCGCAGGTACTGGGCCGGGGCGTACTCCCTGCCCTCCCCGGCGATGATCGCCTGCTGCATCTCGGTGTCGGTGCGGCCGGGGTAGACCGAGGTGACGCGGATGCCGGGCTCCTCGTCGCGCAGCGCGTCGGCGAACGCGCGCACCGCGTGCTTGCTGGCCGCGTAGGGGCCCCAGCCGGCGCGGGCGGACAGGCCCTGGCCGGAATTGATGATCACGACGTGCCCATGCGCGGCACGCAGCGCGGGCAGCAGCAGCCGGGTCAGCTCCGCCACGGCGACGACGTTGACCTCGAAGTTCTGCCGCCACGCCGAGGGCGCGGCCTGCTCGACGGTGCCCAGCTCGGCCGTGCCCGCCGAGTGGACGAGCACGTCCAGCCGGTCGATGCCGGCGACCGCCCCGCGCACGCCGTCGAGGTCACTCAGGTCCACCGGCCACGGCTCGGCGTTCGCGGTTTCGGCGGCCTGATCGGCGAGCGCGTCGACGTCGCGGCCGCCGAGCAGCACGCGGTACGCGGGCGCGAGAGCGCGGGCAACGGAGGCGCCGATCCCGCGGGAGGCACCGGTGACGAGGGCGAGAGGACTTTCGGGCATGCCCCTACGTTAGGTGGTTGATCCCGGCCCGCTGGAGGAGATCCCGTTGCCGCAGTCCCTCCCCGCCCGGCGGGCGCGCCACGCGCGGGTCTCCGCCGCGTTGACGCAGCTCAGCGAGCTACGGCTGAAGGCGTTGCTGGAGTCCGCCCAGCCGCTCGGCGCGGGCATCGGCGGCACCACCTGGCTCGCCGACCTCGGCGGGGCGCCGGTCTTCGTGAAGCGGGTGCCGGTCACCGGGGTCGAGCTGGCGCGCCCGCGCTCGACCGCCGACCACTTCGGCCTGCCGGTCTGGTCGCACTACGGGGTCGGCTCGGCGGGCGGCGGCGCCTGGCGCGAACTGGCCGCGCACGTGCTGACCAGCGACGACGTGCTCGCCGGCGGCAGCGAGAACTTCCTGCTGCTGCACCACTGGCGCGTCCTCGACGCCAGGCCGCGGCCGGTGCCGACCGCGGCCGAGCGGGCGGAGCAGGTCGCGTTCTGGCATGGCCACCCGGGCGTGCGGCGGAGGCTGGAGGCGCTCGCCACGGCGCCGGCCGACCTGGTGTTGTTCCTCGAACACGTGCCGCACGACCTGCATCGCTGGATGCACGCGGGCGCGTGCGGGATGGCCGAGCGCGACCTGTCGGCCATCGCCGAGTCGCTGAGCCGGCTCGGGTTGTGGCACTTCGACGCGCACTTCGGCAACACCCTCACCGACGGCGAACGGCTATACCTCACCGACTTCGGGCTGGCGTCCGCGTCCCGGTTCGACCTCACCGCCGCCGAGCGCCGGTTCCTCGTCGACCACGCGACACACGACCGGAGCTACGTGCTCACCCACCTGGTCAACTGGATCGTGTGCGAACTCGGCGGCATCGCCGAAGTCCCGTTGCGCAACACGGCCATCCGCACCGGCGACCTCCCCGCACTGCCGCCCGCGGCCGCGGAGGTCGTCCGGCGGCACGCACCGGTCGCCGCGCTCGTCAACGACTTCTACTTCCGCCTGCACACGGCGAGCCGGATGACGCCGTACCCGCGCAACGAGATCGAACTTGTTCTGGGCAGATCTTGACGAACCACTCGAACGTGGCATGCAATGCGGGGATGTCGACGAGGACGATCGCCGAGGGTGACCGCGTGCTGGGCAAGGTCGCGCTGCGGATCATGCCCTTCCTTGCCCTGCTGTACTTCGTGAACTACCTGGACCGCGTCAACATCGGCTTCGCTGGGCCGAACGGGATGAACGCCGAACTCGGCATGTCCGCGACCGCGTTCGGGTTCGCCTCCGGCATCTTCTTCCTCGGCTACCTGACGCTCGAGGTGCCCAGCAACCTCGCGCTGCACCGGTTCGGCGCGCGCCGGTGGCTCGCCCGGATCATGATCACCTGGGGGATCATCGCGACGGTGCTGGCGTTCGTGCCCAACCCCACGACGCTGGTGATCATGCGGTTCCTGCTCGGCGTCGCCGAGGCGGGCTTCTTCCCCGGCATCATCCTGTACCTGACGTACTGGTTCCCGGCGGCGCAGCGGGCCAAGGCCGTCGCCCTGTTCATGGCGGCCGTGCCGGTGTCGTCGGCGATCGGGGCGACCGTGTCCAGCCTGCTGATCGCGCACGGGCACGGCGTGTTCGGGCTGTCCGGATGGCGGTTCATGTTCCTCGTCGAGGGCATCCCGGCGATCCTGCTCGCGTTCGCGACCTGGTTCTACCTGACCGACCGCCCCGAGCAGGCGAAGTGGCTCACCGAGGACGAGCGCCGCTGGCTGACAACCGAACTGGACAACGAGCGCAAGGCGACCGAGGCCGAGCACCACTGGCCGCTGCGCAAGGCGCTGACCCACCCGCGCATCCTCGGCCTGGCGTTCGTGTACTTCGCGATCGCCTACGGCCTGTACGCGCTCGGGTTCTTCCTGCCGACGATCATCGCCGGGTTCGGGCAGGAGTTCGGCACGAAGCTGTCCACCGTGCAGGCCGGGCTGGTCACGGCGACCCCGTACGTCATCGCCGCGGTGGTGATGCTCTTCTGGGCGCGGCACGGCGACCGCACGCGCGAGCGGAAGTGGCACGTCGCGCTGCCGATGATCGTCGGCGGCGTGGCGATCCCGGTGGCGCTCTACCTGGGCAACCCATACGCGGCGATGGTCGCGGTGACGGTCTGCGCCGTGGGGGTGTGCGCGGCGCTGCCGACGTTCTGGGCGTTGCCCTCGACGTTCCTCTCCGGCGCGGCGGCCGCCGGCGGCATCGCGCTGATCAACTCGCTGGGCAACATCTCCGGCTTCGCCGCGCCGTACGTGACGGGCTGGCTGAAGGACGTGACGGGAACCCAGCGCACCGGGCTGTGGGTCGTCGGCGCCTGCATGGTGGCAGGCGCCTGCGTCGCCCTCGCGCTGGGTGCCCGTCCCCGGTCCAGGCGTTAGCGCTTGCGCCACACCGAGACGACGGCGGGGCGGGGCAGGTTCGTCCCGCCGTCCGGCCAGTGCGACTGCGGGTTGCTCACCGTGCCGCCCTCACCGGGGTGCTGCACCGCGACCGTGACGAAGTCGCTCGTCACGTTGGGACCACAGGTCTCCGCGCCGATCGGCACCGTGAGGAACTGCTTGACCTGGCCGCGGTTCGGGCCGTCGACCGGCACCGCGAACAGGCCGTCGTTCATGCCCAGCGCGTTGCCGTCGGTGGAGATCCACAGGTTGCCGTACGGGTCGAACGCCACGTTGTCCGGGCAGGAGATCGGGCTGACCTGGTCCTTCGGGAAACCGCCGAAGTAGGTGTCGGCCGTGGCCGGGTCACCGCAGACCAGCAGCAGACGCCAGGAGAACTTCGTCGAGGCCGCGTCGTCGCGGTCCTCCTCCCACTCCAGCACGTGGCCGTTCTTGTTGCCGATGCGCGGGTTCGCCTCGTCGGCGCCGGCCTTGCCCGCCGCGCCGCGGTCGCTGTTGTTGGTCAGCGCGGCGTAGATGCGGCCGTTGACCGGGTTCGGCTCGATGTCCTCGGGACGGTCCATCTTGGTCGCGCCCGCCTTGTCCGCGGCCTGGCGCGTGAAGACGTAGACCTCCTCGGCGGTGAAGCCGTCCACGAAGGACTTGTCGCCGCTGGCCAGCGGGATCCACTCGCCGCGGCCGTCGAACTCGCCGTCGGACGGGAGCTTGCCGGTGCCGTCGATCTGGCTCGCCGGGCTGTCGCCGGTGAACTTGCCGACGTACAGGGTGCCCTCGTCGAGCAGCGCCGAGTTGTGGCGGCGGGCGTGGGCGCTGGTGCCCGGCTTGTACTTGCCCTTCGACACGAACTTGTAGATGTACTCGAAGCGCTCGTCGTCACCGGAGTAGACGGCGACCCGGCCGTCCTTGGTGATCTTGACGTTGGCGGCCTCGTGCTTGAAGCGGCCCAGCGCGGTGTGCTTGATCGGCGTCGAGTCCGGGTCGTTGGGGTCGATCTCGACGACCCAGCCGAACCGGTTGACCTCGTTGGGCTCCTGCGGCACGTCCCAGCGCTTGTCGAAGCGCTCCCACTTGCGGGTCGTGGTCCCCTTGCCGATGCCGTAGCGGGTCAGCCGCGCCTGCTGCACCGGGTCGGTGATCTTGTCCGAGTTGGCGAAGTACTGGTGGAAGTTCTCCTCGCCGGACAGGACCGTGCCCCACGGCGTCACGCCGCCGGCGCAGTTGTTCTGGGTGCCGCGCACCTTGGTGCCGGTCGGGTCGGCGGAGGTCTTCAGGTACTTCGAGCCCGCGGCCGGGCCGCGCACCTCGAAGGTGGTGTCCAGCGTGATGCGCCGCCCGTAGCGGCTCGGCACGACCTCGAGGCCGCCGTCGCGCTGCTTCTCCACGAGCACGACGGACAGGCCGTGCGCGGCCCAGCCGATCTTGACCTGCTCCTCGGTCGGGTTCGCCGGGTCGTACTGGCCCGCCGGGAACATCTGCGTCTCGGTCGTGTACTCGTGGTTCACGACCATCAGGAAGCGCTTGCCCTGCCGGTCCTGCGGGATGAGCCCGACGAAGTCGTTGTTGTAGCCGAACTGCTTCGCCTGCGCGGCCGCGGTCTGCTTGGCGATGTCGAACTCCGGCGCGCCGGTGACGACCGGGTCGCCCCAGCGGATCACGACGTTCTGCTCCCAGCCGTCCGGGATGACGACCGCGTCGGCCTTGTTCGGCGCGACCGGGGTGAAGTCCGTTCCGGGCACGGGGCGGCCGGGACGCTTGCCCGCCAGCGCGGGCGGGACCGCGGCGGAGGCGGTGGCGCCGGCGTTCAGGGCGGCGAACCCGCCGGCCGCGGCGGCCATGACCGCGCCGGCCTTGAACACGCCGCGGCGCGACATGCCCTTGACGACGTCACCGAAGTACTCGTTCGACGACTCGTTGGGCGCTTCGTGAGCGCACTGGTTGCCACAACGGTAGATGCACGTGGTGGCGGACCGGCCGCTCGCGTGGGTAAGGAGGGGCAGCAGCCGCCCGGGGGTGAAGGACACCTGGTCTCCAGTCACTCAGTCAGGGGAAACGCTGGTGACGTTAAGCGACAGAGGCCAGGTGTCCTCAAACTACAGGTGAACGGCAGTCAAAGCTCTTCCCCGACGAGAGCTGCCTCACGCGGCACGCGGTGCGGGTCCGCGCTGTTCGTCCGGACGGCGAGAAGCCCGCCGGCCAGCACGCAGAGGATCGCGGCGATGACGAATGGGGCGTGCTCCGACCCGAGCCATTCGGCGACGTGCCCGACGAGGGTTGCGGCCACGGCGCCGCCGAGCCACCGGCAGAAGTTGTAGCCCGCGCTGGCGACCGGGCGGGGCGCGCCGCTGATCGACATCGCGGTGCCGGTGAACAGGGTGTTCAGCAGGCCGGACACCAGCCCGGAGACGATCACGCCGACCACGATCACCGGCTTGCTCGGCACCACGAGCACCACCATCAGCACCGCGTAGCCGAGCACGGACACCACGGTCGCGTGGCGCTCACCGAGCCGGGCCGCCAGTTTCGGCGCGAGCACCACCCCGGCGACCGCGACGCACAGGCCCCAGCCGCAGAAGATCAGGCCGACCGCGACGGCGCTCCAGTCCAGCACGAACGGCGTCCACGCCAGGACGGTGAAGAACGCGGCGGTGTAGAACGCCGAGCCGATCGAGGTGCGCAGCAGCCCGGCGTGCTTCAGCGCGCGCAGCGGGTCGAGCAGCCGGATCGGGGTCCGCTTCTCGTGTTTGTCGCTCGCCAGGAAGGTCGAGCACAGCACTAGCGCCGCGGCCATCAGCACGGCGGTGCCGACGAACGGGCCGCGCCAGGAGATGCTGCCGAGCAGGGCGCCGAGCAGCGGCCCGACCGCGAGACCGACGCCGAGCGCGGCCTCGTAGAGCAGGATCGCGCCGGCCTGTCCGCCGGTCGCGGCGCCGACGATCACGGACAACGCGGTGGCGATGAAGAACGCGTTGCCGAGACCCCACACCGCGCGCAGGGCGACGAGCTGTTCGATCGACCCGGCCGCGGCGCACAGCGCGGTCGCGGCCACGATCAGCGCCAGTCCGGCGAGGACCGTCCGCTTCGGACCGAACCTCGCGCTCGCCGCGCCGGTGACCAGCATCGCGATCACCTGGACGCCGAGGTAGGACGAGAACAGCAGGGTCACCTGCGACGGCGTGGCGTGCAGCCCCTCGGCGATGGACAGCAGGATCGGATCCACCAGGCCGATCCCCATGAACGCGATGACCGCGGCGAACGCCGTGATCCACACCTGCTTCGGCTGGTTCTTCAGCGCGTCCAGCAGGCTCCCGTGACTGTTACTGCTCATGCGAGCAGTTCCTCCTTCTTGACCGGATCGATGAGCCTCCGCAAGGCCGGCAGCGCCGCGTCGATCGCGTCGCGGTCGGCCGGATCCAGGGCGGCGAGGCGCTCGCGCAGGAACTCCTCGCGGGCCGTGATCAGGTCGGTCACGTACCGCGTGCCCGACTCGGTCGCCGCGATGAGCACCGCGCGCCGATCGGCCGGATCGGGGCGCCTGCTCACCAGACCGAGCCGCTCCAGCCGGCGGACCAGGTCCGTCATCGACGGCTGCCGCACGCCTTCCAGCTCGGCGAGGACGCTCATGCGCCGCGGGCCGCCGTGGACCAGCTCGCTGAGCACCGATCCCTGGGTCAGGGTGAGCTGGTGCTGCGGGGTCAGCCGCCGGACCACGTAGTAGAGGCGGAAGACCAGCGGGCGCAGCTCGTGCGCGAGCTCTGCTACTCCTGGATTCACTTAGCTATCCTAAGCTTTATTGCTTAGGTTGTCTAAGTTGTTCGGCTCACAGCGACTTCGTCAGCCACAGTCCGGTCAGCGCGAAGCCAGCCAGCGTGACCGCCCCGGCCACCACGAACGCGCTGCCGAGGCCGACCCCGGTCTGGACGACCGCGCCCAGCACCGCCTGGATCGCGGCCCCGGTCAGCGGCGACATCGCCAGCGCGAACCCCACGCCGACCACCGCGAGCCGCCACCACACGTTGCCGTAGCCGGTGTTCGCGTCCACGAACCCCAGCACCAGCAGGCCCACTCCGGCCAGCACCAGGCCGCTGGTGACCACGACCCGGACCGTGCCGCGCCGCCAGCCTGCCCGCGAACGGGCTCACCACCACCATGCCGAACGACGCGGGCAGCGTCCGCAACCTGGCGACCAGGATCGAGCTGCCCTGGACCTGCACGAAGAACTGCGAAAGGAAGAACGACGAGCCCATCAACGCGAAACCCACCACGACCATCGCCGTGTTCGACACCGTGAACAACCGCTCCCGGAACAGCCGCAACGGCAGCATCGGCCCACAGCCCGATCGCCCTGACCCGCTCAGCCGGAACCGGGTACGCGGCGCTGAGCAGGGCCAGCGCGGCGGGGCTCAGCGCCGCCGCGCCGATGCCCTGCACCACCCGCCCGGCGATCAGCCATCCGATCGACGGCGCGACGGCGCACACCACGGACGGCCGTGAACACCGCCACCCCGGCGAGGAACACGCGTTTGCGGCCGAACCGGTCGGCGAAGACGCCGCCGGACAGCAACACCATGGCGACCAGCAGCACGTAGGCGTCGACGATCCACTGCAGCCCGCTGATCCCGACGTGCAGCCGCTCCCGCATGTCGGGCAGCGCCGCGCCGACGATGGTGCTGTCGAGCAGCACCATGAACTGGCCGAGGCAGGTCAGCGTGAGCAGCGCCGCCCGGCTCCCGGGCGCGTTCCGATCTTCGTCATGGGACCGGACAATAGTTCGACAATCCCGAAGTGTCGAACTGTTTGCTACGCTCGCCCCATGCGATCGCTACCCCACCCCGCACGCGAGTCGCTGACACTCGCGCCGGTCCTGCACGCGCTCGGCGACCCGGTGCGGCTGGAGCTGGTGCGGCGCGCCTCCGGCAGCCCGGGATCGACCTGCGCCGTGCTGGCCGACGGCCTGGACGTGCCGATGTCCACCCTGACCAACCACTGGCGGATCCTGCGGGAGGCGGGGGTGATCACCATGACCGTGGACGGCAGGCACAGGCGGATCCAGGTCCGCCGCGACGACCTGGACGAACGCTTCCCCGGCCTGCTCGACCCGATCCTGCGCCTCGCGGCGGACGAGTAGGTACGGTCACGAGCATGGACGCGGTGGTTTTCGACCTCGACGGGGTGCTCGTGGACTCCGAGCAGACCTGGGACGAGGTCCGCCGGGCGGTGGTCGCCGACCACGGCGGCAGCTGGACGGCCACGGCGACCAGGGCGATGCAGGGGATGAGCACCCCGGAATGGGCGCGCTACCTCGTCGAACACCTCGGCGCGCGGCTCACGCCGGACCGGATCGCCCAGGTCGTGATCGACCAGATGGCCCAGCGCTACGCGGGCGGGCCACCCGTGCTGCCCGGCGCTGCGGCGGCCGTGCGCGCGGTCGGCGAGCGGTACCCGGTGGCGATCGCCAGCTCGTCGCCGCCGGTGCTGATCCAAGCGTTCCTGGAGGCCACCGGCCTGACCGGGCTCGTGGCGGCGGCGCTGTCCAGCGAGCAGGTCGCCGCGGGCAAGCCGGCGCCGGACGTGTACCTCGAAGCCGCGCGCAGGCTGGGCAAGGACCCCGCGCGGTGCGCCGCGGTCGAGGACACCACCAACGGGCTCAAGGCGGCGCTGGCCGCGGGCATGACCGTCTACGCCGTGCCCAACCCGCACTTCCCGCCGGATCCGGCGGTGCTGGCGCAGGTCCACCGCGTGCTGGACACCGTCGCGGACCTGCCGGCCGCGCTCCGGGGATGAAAAAAGGGCCCGGTCCAGGACCGGGCCCTCGGCACTCAGCGCTCGATGTCGCCGGTGATGAACTTCTCCACCGCGTCCCGCGCGGTCGAGTCGTCGTACTGCTCCGGCGGCGACTTCATGAAGTAGGACGAGGCGGACAGCAGCGGGCCGCCGACGCCGCGGTCGAGGGCGATCTTCGCGGCGCGCACCGCGTCGATGATGATGCCCGCCGAGTTCGGCGAGTCCCACACCTCGAGCTTGTACTCCAGGTTCAGCGGCACGTCACCGAAGGCGCGGCCCTCCAGGCGGACGTAGGCCCACTTGCGGTCTTCCAGCCACTGCACGTAGTCCGACGGGCCGACGTGGACGTTGGCCTTGCCGAGGTCGCGGTCGATCTGCGAGGTGACGGCCTGGGTCTTGGAGACCTTCTTGGACTCCAGCCGCTCCAGTTCCTTCATGTTCTTGAAGTCCATGTTGCCGCCCACGTTCAGCTGCATGGTGCGGTCGAGCTGGACCCCGCGGTCCTCGAACAGCTTCGCCAGCACGCGGTGCGTGATGGTGGCGCCGACCTGGGACTTGATGTCGTCACCGACGATCGGGACACCCGCGTCGGTGAACTTCTGCGCCCACTCCGGGTTCGAGGCGATGAACACCGGGATCGCGTTGACGAAGGCCACCCCGGCGTCGATGGCGCACTGGGCGTAGAACTTCTGGGCCTCCTCCGACCCGACCGGCAGGTACGAGACCAGCACGTCGGCCTGAGCCTCGCGCAGCGCGGCGACGACGTCGACCGGCTCCTCGTCGGACTCCTCGATGGTCTCCTGGTAGAAGCGGCCGAGACCGTCCATCGTGGGGCCGCGCAGGACCGGCACACCGAGCGGCGGCACGTCGGTGATCTTGATCGTGTTGTTCTCGCTGGCGAGGATCGCGGACGACAGGTCCTGGCCGACCTTCTTGGCGTCGACGTCGAACGCGGCCACGAACTCCACGTCACCGACGTGGTACTGGCCGAACCGCACGTGCATCAGGCCGGGCACCCGCGAGGCCGGATCGGCGTCGCGGTAGTAGTGCACCCCCTGCACCAGCGACGCCGCACAGTTTCCGACGCCAACGATGGCCACCCGTACGCGGCCGCTGTTGTCGCCCATGCCGGTTTCTCCTTCGTTCAGTGATGTCTTGCCGATTTCGGATGCGGTCTCAGCTCTGAAGCCCGCGGTTCTGCTCGTCCTGCTCGTGCGCGATCAGTTCGTTCAGCCAGCGCACCTCGCGCTCGCTACTCTCCAGCCCCAGGCGGTGCAGCTCACGCGTGTACCGGTCGATCTTCTCCTCGGCCCGGGCGAGCGCCGCCCGGAGTCCTTCACGGCGTTCCTCGACCCGGCGGCGCCTGCCCTCCAGGATCCGCATCCTGACATCGGCCGGTGTCCGGGAGAAGAAGGCCAGGTGGACCCCGAACCCTTCGTCCTCCCAGGTCTGCGGCCCGGCGTCGACGAGCAGCTTCGCGAAGTGCTCCTTACCCTCCGCTGTGAGCTTGTACACCGTCCGAGCCCGCCGGCCCCAGCCCTTGACGGGCTCTCCGGCTCCCCCGACGTCACTGTCGGCCTCTTCGATGAACCCCGCCCGCTGCAACCGGCGCAAGGTCGGGTACAGCGAGCCGTACGAGAAGGTGCGGAACATGCCGAGCGTGTCGTGCAGGCGTTTGCGCAGCACGTAGCCGTGCATCGGTGCCTCGTGCAGCAGCCCCAGGATGGCGAACTCCAGCACGGTGCACCCCCTTTCGAGGATTTCCACGACACTCCAGCAACCTAACGCCGAATTATATCGGGCCGATACATCGAAGTGGTGTAGCCAACACCAATGATCACCCAATGCGGCCTGAACCGCAGCCGTGATGTTCACCAGAGCGTTATGGAAGGGTCGGCGTGTCGCGCACGCGGTCCAGACCGTTAGTCCGCACAGCTCATGGCGGACACACGGCGGCCACGTACTCTGTCACCGTGCAGAACCAGCGACAGGTGGTGGACTACGCCCTGCAGCGCCGCGCGCTGCTGGCCGGCGTCCGCTCCGGTCGTGTCGGCACGCGCGACGTCTGCGACGCCGATCCGTACCTGCTCAGAGCTGCCCGGTTCCACGGCGAACCGAGCGAGGCCCCCTGCCCGCTGTGCGGGAAGGACGGCCTGACGAACGTGTCCTGGGTGTTCGGGGAACAGCTCAAGCACGTCTCCGGCTCGGCCAGGACACCGACGGAACTGACCCGCCTGGCCAACCTGGTCGGGGAGTTCAACGTCCATGTGGTGGAGGTGTGCCGGACGTGCCGCTGGAACCACCTGGTGCGTTCGTACGTCTCGGGCAACGGAACCCCGCACGGCCCGTCCCGGAGGACGGCCGGGCAGTGAGGGGACGTAGCGCAGCGCTGGCACTCGATCACAGAACGGCGCCCGGTGTACCGCCGGTCTGGGAGGCTCACTCGTGAACGACCACCGCAATCGCTCCTGGCCTGGTCAGGAGCCCGATGAACCCCGTCGTGCCCAGTGGCCGCGCGAGGGCGGCGGCCCGGCCTGGCCGAGCGGTGACGAACCACCGCGGCGTCCCGCGCCTCCCCAGCGCCCGCAGGCCCGTGGCCCGCAGGGGCCGCAGTGGCCCGGCGAGGGCGGTGGCCCCGGCTGGCCGGGCGGCCAGGACCCGGACGCCCCGCGTGGCGCACGCCGCGTCCCGCCCGCGGGCAACCGGATGCCTCCGCCGCCGCCGCGCCGCCCCGGCCCGCCGCCCCCGAACGGCGGACCGCAGAACGGTGGACCCCAGAACCCGGCCGACCGGCCGATGCGCGGCCGCTACCGCCCGCCCGCGGGCCCGGCCGCCGCGGCCGCGGGCGCCGGTGCCGCCGCGGGTTCCGCCGGCCGCCGTCCCGGCATGGGCGACTCCGAGCCCGGCCTGCTCACCCACGCGGAGCTGCGCTCCGGCGGGTACCACGACGACTACGACGACTACGTCGACGAGCCCGTGACCGACTCCGATCCCGAGGACGACGCGCCCGAGGAGACCGGGAAGGGGAAGAAGGGCAAGGCGGCCCTGACGCCGAAGCAACGCAAGAAGCGGCGCTGGAAGATCATCCGGCGCAGCCTGTACGCCTTCTTCGGCGTGTTCGTGGTGCTGCCCGCGATCGCGTTCACGATCGCCTACTTCCTGGTCGACGTGCCGACGCCGGAGGAGGTCCTGGCCCAGCAGGACCAGGTGGTGACCTACTACTACAGCGACGGCTCGGTGATGGGCAAGGAGATCCCGGACAGCGGGAACCGCCAGATCCTCAAGCCGGGGCAGATCCCGGACACCGTCAAGCACGCCGTGTACGCCGCCGAGGACGCGACGTTCGAGACCAACAACGGGTTCGACGTGATGGGCATCCTCGGCGCAGTCTACAACAACCTGACCGGCGGCTCCGGCGGTGGTTCGACCATCTCCCAGCAGTACATCAAGAAGGCCACCGAGAACGAGGCGCCCACGCTCACCCGCAAGGCGACCGAGCTGGTCAAGTCGTTCAAGATGAACCAGACGCAGTCCAAAGAGGACATCATCACGGCCTACCTGAACATCGTCTACTTCGGACGTGGCGCGTACGGCATCGAGGCGGCCGCGCACGCGTACTTCAACAAGACGTCGGCGGAGCTGACCCAGTCCGAGGCGGCGCTGCTGGCCGGCATGATCCAGGGCCCTGGCAAGTCGGAGAACGCCGAGTACACCACGTGGCGCTGGAACTACGTGATGGACCAGATGCTCAAGTACAAGTGGATCACGGAGGCCGACCGCCAGTCCGCCCAGTACCCGACGCCGTTGCCGAAGGACCAGACCAAGCCGCAGGCGATCACCGGGCCGAACGCGTTCGTCCAGGGCCAGGTGGAGGCCGAACTCGAAGCGGCGGGTTACTCCAAGGAGAAGATCCAGGCCAACGGCTACAACGTCTACACGACGATCGACCCGAACGCGCAGCGGCTGGCCGAGAAGGCCGTCAACGACGTGATGCAGGGGCAGCCGGACGCCCTCAAGGAGGCGCTGGTCGCGGTCGATCCGAAGACCAGGGGCGTGATCGCCTACTACGGCGGGCCGAACAACAAGGCCGACCAGCGCGACTGGGCCAACACCAAGCGCAACCCCGGGTCGTCGTTCAAGACGTTCGACCTCGTCGCGTTCCTGAAGATGGGCAAGGGGCTCGGCGAGACGTTCGACGGCAGCACCCACCGCCAGTTCGGCGTGCTGCCCAACGGGCAGCCGCGCTACATCAACAACGCCGGCGCGTCCAACAGCTGCTCGAAGGAGTGCACGGTCGCCGAGGCCACCATGCGCTCGACCAACACCGTGTTCTTCGACATGGTGGCCAACGTGACCGGGCCGCAGGCGGTGGCCGACGCGGCCCAGGAGGCCGGGGTCACCTCGCTGAAGGCCGTGGACAACAACATCTCGCTCGGTGGTGGTACGACCGAGGTCACGCCGCTGGACATGGCGTCCGGCTACGCGACGATCGCCGACAACGGCACCTACCTGGACCGGCACTTCGTGCAGAAGGTGACCACGCCGGGCGGCGACATCGTGTACCAGCCGTCGAGCAACCCGAAGCCGGCGTTCGCCGACGGTGACGCGAGCAAGAGCAAGCAGATCGCGGGCAACGTGACCAATGCGCTCAAGCCGGTCATCGAGTTCTCGAAGCTGAGCTGCCCGAGCGGCCACGAGTGCGCCGGCAAGACCGGTACCCAGCAGTACGACGCCAGCGGCGCCAACGCCAGCGGCACCTCGAAGGACAACTCGCAGGTGTGGATGGTCGGGTACACGCCGTCGGTCTCCGCGGCCGCCTGGGTCGGCACCGGCAGCAACCAACCGCTGCACGACAAGAACGGCGACCCGATCTCGTCGACCGGGCTGCCCGCCAAGATCTGGCAGCAGTTCATGAACGACTACCTCAAGGGCAAGCCCAGCGAGAAGTTCCCCACGGTGTCGCCGATCGGCAAGAACGCGACCGCCAGCGACGACGCCTCGTCCTCGACAAAACCGGCGACCAGCAGGCCGAGCACGACGAACTCCAGCACGCCGGAGTCGCCCCCGCCGTCGACACCGCCGAGCACCCCGGAGTCGACCGACACGACATCGAGCCGCCGGAACACGCCGACCTTCACGTTCCCCGGCGGCGGCAACGACTTCGGGCCGACGAACACCCGCGACAACGGCTGATCCCCGGCTCACGCCGGAGGCCGTAACATCGCGCGGGTGTCCAGCCCGACCGACGAGACCACCTCGGCCGAACCCGCGCCGGCGTCACTCGACGCCGGTCAGCGGGTCGCGCCGTCCCGGACCGATCCGCTGGTCGCGGCCGCGAGCAGACCGATCGGCGGTCCGCTCGGCGAGCACGCGGCCGTGGGGCGGCACTGGTTCTGGACGCCGCAGCGGGTCGGGCTGGCGCTGGCCACGCTGGCGCTGATGCTGTGCTGGTTCGGCAAGGCCAGCTGCATCCAGCAGTACGTCGACGCGAACGGGCAGACCCAGCTGGACTGGCGGTCGGGCCGCCCGTACGTCGCGATGTGCTACAGCGACGTCGTGCCGCTGTTCAGCGCCGAGCGGCTGGACCAGCCCGGCACCTTCCCGTACCGGACGAGCTGGGTCGACGACGCCGGCACGCCGAACGCGCACGTCCGCTACATGGAGTACCCGGTGCTGACCGGGCTGTTCCAGTGGGCCAACGCGAAGATCACGCAGGTGTGGAAGGCGATCTCCGACACCGGCTGGCTGCCCGGCGCGCTGCCGGTGGCGATCTACTTCAACATCACCGCGTTCTGGCTCGCGCTGGCCTGGCTGGTCACGGTGTGGGCGGTGGGCCGCACCGCGAACCGCAGACCGTGGGACGCGTGCCTGGCGGCGATCTCACCGCTGGTGCTGGTGCACGCGTTCACCAACTTCGACACGCTCGCCACCGCGTTCGCGGCCACCGGCCTGCTGGCCTGGGCGCGGCGCAAACCGGCGGTCGCCGGGCTGCTGATCGGGCTCGGCGCGGCCGCGAAAATGTACCCGTTGTTCCTGCTCGGACCGCTGCTCATCCTGTGCATCCGCGCCGGGAAGCTCCGCCCGTGGACCATCACCGCGGGCGCCGCGGGCGGCACGTGGCTGGCCGTGAACCTGCCGATCGCGCTCACGCTGAACGCGGGCTGGCAGGAGTTCTTCCGGCTCAACGCGCAACGCGGGATGGACCCGGACTCGATCTACAACGTGATCTCCTACTTCACCGGCTGGGCGGGCTTCGACGGCCCCCTCGCGGCCGGGCAGACACCGACCTGGCTGAACATCGTCAGCGGCACGCTGTTCCTGGCCTGCTGCGCCGGGATCGCCTACGTCGGGCTGTCCGCGCCGGTGCGGCCGCGGCTGGCGCAGCTGTGCTTCCTGGTGGTGGCCGCGTTCCTGCTGACCAACAAGGTGTGGAGCCCGCAGTACTCGCTGTGGCTGGTGCCGTTCGCGGTGCTGGCGATCCCGCGGTGGCGGCTGCTGCTCGGGTGGATGCTGCTGGACGCGCTGGTGTGGGTGCCGCGGATGTTCTACTACCTCGGCACCGACCACAAGGGACTGCCGCCCGACTGGTTCCTCGGGTTCGTCGCGCTGCGGGACCTGGCCGTGGTCGGGCTGTGCGTGCTGGTGCTGCGGGAGATCTACCGCCCAGCCGAGGACCTGGTGCGCGTCGCCGGCGACGACGACCCGGCGGGCGGGGTGCTGGACCGGGCCCGCGACGTGGTGGTGCTCCCGCGGCGGCGGGCCCGGCACGCGGTCTGAGTCGGCAGCCCCGCAGCACACCGGACAGCGCGGTCTTCTCGGCCTGGTCCACCGTGAGCCGGTAGGTCGCCTTTGCCTGCACGTACAGCGCGGCGTATTCACAGCGATGGCCCCGGGGCAGCCAGCGCGCCGGGTCCTGGCCGTTCCGCTGCTGGTAGCTGCCCTTGCTCACCGCGACGAGGAACCGCTCGTCGTTGCCGAACCGCTCCTTGTCGGCCTTCGACCAGGTGCGCACGCCGGACCGGTTGGCCTCCGCGGTGCCCACCACGTGGTCGACCTCCATGCCCGATTCGACCTTGCCGGTCTGCCCGTCGTAGGGCGAGGTCCACTTGCCGGTGACCCGAAGGTGCCCGGCGCGGTGCTGGCGTTGCGCCATCGGCCTGCGGGTGCTGTTGGCGCTGACGCTTGGCCGGGGGCGCTGCTGCTGGTCGTCCCGGGCAAGGTGATTGCCCATCCCGGCGGGGGCCAGCCCTGGCGCAACGACGAGCGGTCGTGATCACGGCAGGGGTCAGCCGAGCTTGTCCCGCAGGTAGGCGATGTCATCGGCCTGGCCCTCGGCCGGGGTCTCGACCACCACGGGCGCTCCCGCGGCCGCCGCGACGGCCACCAGCGCCTCCGGGTCGATCGTGCCGCCGCCGTGCACCACGTTCGCGTGGCGGTCCCGCCCGGACCCGAACTCGTCGCGCGAGTTGTTCAGGTGCACCAGGTCGATGCGGCCGGTGATCGACATGACCTTCTCGACCACGTCGCCCAGCTCCCAGCCCGCGGCAAACGCGTGGCAGGTGTCCAGGCAGAACCCGGCGCCGAACTCGGCCACCTCGTCCCACAGCCGCGCCAGCACGTCCATCTCGCGTGCCATCGCGCCGTCGCCGCCCGCGGTGTTCTCGATCAGGATCGGCACCGCGAAGCCGCCGTCGGCCGCCTGCCGTTCGAACAGCTTGCGCCAGTTCGCCAGGCCCTCCGCGACGTCCTCGCCGCGGCCCACGTGACCGCCGTGCACGATCAGGCCCTTCGCGCCGATCTCCGCCGCGGCGGCCGCGTGCTGGGCGGCCAGCTTGCGCGACGGGATGCGGATCCGGTTGTTCAGCGAGGCCACGTTGACGATGTAGGGGGAGTGGATGAACACCTCCACCCCGGCCGCCTCGATGTGCGCCCGCGGCGGCTGGGCCACCGGCTTCTTCCAGCCCTGGGGGTCGGCCAGGAAGAACTGCACCACGTCGGCCGAGCGCTCCCCGGCCGCGGTCAGCGGGTCGTCGTCACGGACGTGCGCACCGATCTGCATGTGGCCACGCTACCGGCGGAATCGGCTCGGTTCTCGCCAACCTCGGGAACGCTTTGAAGTACCGTGAGCGCGGTCCGTGACACCTGAGGGGGACTCATGGGGAAGACCGCACGCCGTTCCGGGGTGGCCGGGTTCGTGCTGGCGCTGTCGGTCACGCTGGCCGCGCCGGGCGCGTTCGCCGAGGAGGCCGATCCCGCGCTGGCCGGCAGCTGCGGGGCGACCCTGCGGGACCAGCCGGGCGACGCCCTCACCCTCGACGTCGGCGCCCCGCTCGACCAGCCCGGTGTGCTCACCGTCGGCACCGGCAGCGAGTCCGCGCCAACCGGCCCGGACCAGCGCGACCCGCTGCTGGCGCTGCCGGTCGCGGACCTGGCGAAAGCGTTGGGCGTCGGGGACGCGCCCGTCGTCGGCGACCTGGCGGCCGAGCAGCTGTGCCCCGGCGTGCAGGGCACGGTGAACACGCTGTCCGCGGCCACCCAGAGCGTCGTCTCCGGTGAGCCGCTCGACCCGCCGTCCCGCCCCACTCCCGGCCGGCCCGCGCCCGGCGCACCCCAGCCCAGCCAGGACGTGACCCCGGTACTCCCGGCCGTCAACGGTGGGATCGTGCCCGCGTCGTTCGTCACCGGCGGCTTGCCTGCCGCGTCCGGGATCGCCCCGCCGACGCCGCCGCTGTCGGCGCTGATCCAGCCCGGCGTCGTCCCGCCAGCCGCGCCCGGGCTCGTCCCACCGGCTGGGACGGAGCCGCCGCTGGTCACGCAGAACTCCGGGACCGCCGAGGCGATGCCGTCGTCGGCGGCGCCCGCCCGGTTGCCGCTGATCATCGCGGTGTTCGCGCTCGCGGTCGTGGCCGCCGCGCTGACCCGCGCCTGGATGCGGCGCGCCTGACGGTCACGTTCCGGGGTGCGGGCGTCACGCACCTGCCCTAGCTTCGTTGAAACCAGTAGCGACGCGCTGGAGGACGAAGATGCAGGGTCGGACACGCAGGACCGCCGCGGTGGGCGCCGCCGCTTTCGCACTGGCCGGATCGGTCGCGCTCGCCGTGCCCGCGACGGCGAGCGCGGAGACGATCAGCGCCCAGTGCGGCGACACCGTGACGGCCAAGCCCGGCGACGTCATCAGGACCCCGCTCGGCCTGAAGACCGTCACCGACGGGCTGACCTCGATCGTCGGCGGCCTGCTCGGCGGGCTGTGCCAGATCACCGTCAAGGTCGTGGACACGGCCGTCGAGCCGCTGCCGGTCGTCGGCGCGCCGGCCGCGAGCGCGGTCAACGGCGCGGTCGCGGGCACCACCAACGGCCTGACCGGCGCGGTCGACCAGACTGGCAAGGCGCTCAGCGGGGGCGGCGGGAGCCAGCCACAGCCGCAGACCCCGCCGGGCGGCGGCAACCAGCAGACGCCGCCGGGAGCCACGCCCGGCCGCACCGAGGGCGCCGCGCCTGCCGTGATCCCCGGATCGACCAGTCCCGTGCTGGGAGGCGACCCGTCCACCTTCGACTTCCTGCCGTTCGGCTCGGGCAGCGCGTACGCGCCGATGCGCAACTACGCGGGCCTGCCGTTCGCGGTGTCCGCGTTGTGGGCGCCCTCGCCGGGCCTGCGCTACGGCGGCCAGATCCCCGGTTACGCCCCGCAGTACGGCGCGCTCGGCCAGCCCGCGCAGTCCGGCCAGGCGGTGCAGAACGCGGGCCAGGCGGAGGCGCTGCCGAGCGGTTCGGGCGGCGGTGGCAACGTTGCGCTACCGATGCTCATCGCCGTTGTCGCTCTATCGGGTGTCAGCGCCGGTCTCGTACGCTCGTGGGTCTTACGGGGAGCTACCGCTTAGTATCCTTTGGGTCCGCTCGTCGTTAATCCCTTCCGGGGACACACGCCTGCGATCACTGGAGGTCCGCGCTCGTGCGCAACACCGGCCTGACGAAGACCACCCGTAGAGCGCTCACCGCCACCGCCATCGCCGCGGCCATCGCCGGCGGTTCGCTGCTGTCCGCGGGCACCGCGTCGGCGAGCACCGTGCTGTCGCAGGCATGCACCGGCACCGTGATCGGCGCACTCAGCGACAGCGTCGCGGTGCAGGGCAAGGACCTCGCGGACGTGGTCAAGGCAGGCGCGCAGGAGCAGGAGTGGTTCCTGCACCTCAACGGCGTGGACCCGCAGAAGGTGGCGGACACGGTCAGCAAGGCAGGCGCGATCACCGTCGGCCAGATCCCGGCGAACGCGGCCAGCGGCGCGATCGCGGGCGACTCCATCGCCACCGCCGTCGCCACCACGCTGAAGAACGCGGGCGACCCGTACGCCGTCGGCCTCGGCATCGGCGGCGACCAGCAGAAGAAGACCCTCGACGCGATCACGAACAAGGTCACGGGCAACTGCGGGCTGACCACGTACGCGAACAACTACACCCAGCCCGGCCTCCCCTCCTCGCAACCGGGCACGACCGCACCCGCGCCCGGCACCCCGGCGACCACGACCGTCCCGGGCATCTCGGGCACCGGCTCGGCCACCGCGCCGCCGCGCAACTACGGCAACATCCCGGCGGCCGTGCCCGGCGTGGCAGGCGCCGCGGTGCCGCCGAGCGCGCTCTACCCGTCCTCGGCCACGCTGCCCGACCAGGCACTGCCGCAGGTCGGCGTGCTGGGCGGCCAGTCCACCTCGGCCGGCGGCCAGGCGGACGTGCGCAACGCGGGTAACGCCAGCGCGATCGGCGGCGAGCCGGCCGCGGGCAACGTCCAGCTGCCGATGCTCCTGGCGGTCGTCGCGCTGGCCGGGGTGAGCGCCGCTCTGGTGCGGACCTGGGTGCTGCGCAAACTGTCGTAGCCACCCCGTAGGCCCCCCGTCGCCCACCACCACCCTCAACGGAGCCGCTCCGCGGCACGGCCTAGACTGGACAACCGGCAAACCCTCCTGCCACGGAAAGCCCGTGGCCGTGAAGCCCACAGGAGGTGAGTGGTTGTGTCGCGCCATTACGAGGTGATGGTCATCCTCGACCCCACGCTCGACGAGCGTAAGGTCGCCCCGACTCTGGACACGTTCCTCAACGTCATCCGCACGTCCGGCGGAAGCGTGGAGAAGGTCGACGTGTGGGGCCGTCGTCGGCTCTCGTACGAGATCAAGAAGCACGCCGAGGGCATCTACGCCGTGCTGGACCTCAACAGCGAGCCCGACGCGGTGAAGGAACTCGACCGGCAGCTGTCGCTGCAGGAGACCGTGCTCCGCACCAAGGTCGTCCGCAAGCCGGTCCCGCGCAAGGCCGCCAAGACCGCGGCGAAGGCCTGAGGCGGATAGCCCATGGCTGGAGACACCGTCATCACCGTGGTCGGCAACCTGACGTCCGACCCCGAGCTGCGGTTCACCCCGTCCGGCGCCGCGGTCGCGAACTTCACCGTTGCGTCCACGCCGCGCACCTTCGACCGCCAGTCCGGCGAGTGGAAGGACGGCGAGGCGCTGTTCCTGCGCTGCAACATCTGGCGGCAGGCGGCGGAGAACGTCGCGGAGAGCCTGACGCGCGGTGCACGCGTCGTCGTGCAGGGCCGCCTCAAGCAGCGGTCGTTCGAAACCAAGGAAGGCGAGAAGCGGACCGTCGTCGAACTTGAGGTCGACGAGATCGGTCCGTCGCTGCGCTACGCCACCGCCAAGGTGAACAAGGTCAGCCGCGGCAGCGGTGGCGGTGGCGGCGGCTACGGCGGGAACACCGGCGGTGGTGCCCCCGCCGACGACCCGTGGGGTTCCGCCCCGCCTGCGGGCGACAGCGGCGGTTTCGCCGACGAGCCCCCCTTCTGACCAACCACTCGTACTGAATTCCCAGGAGCATCACCGTGGCCAAGCCACCCATCCGCAAGCCCAAGAAGAAGGTCTGCGTGTTCTGCAAGGCCGAGCAGAAGGGCCACCCGGAAATCATCGACTACAAGGACACCAACCTGCTGCGGAAGTACATTTCCGACCGCGGCAAGATCCGTGCCCGCCGGGTGACCGGCAACTGCAGCCAGCACCAGCGCGACATCGCCACCGCGGTCAAGAACTCCCGCGAGATGGCGCTGCTGCCCTACACCTCGACCGCGCGCTGAGGAGGGACCACATCATGGCGAAGATCATCCTCACCACTGACGTGGCGAACCTCGGCGGCCCCGGCGACATCGTCGAGGTCAAGGACGGCTACGCGCGCAACTTCCTGCTGCCCCGCGGTTACGCCATCCAGGCCACCAAGGGCGCCGAGAAGAACGTGCAGACCATCCGTCGCGCGCAGGAGTCCCGCCGTATCCGCGACCTCGACCACGCTCGTGAGGTCAAGGCCGCGCTGGAGGGTCTCGGCACCGTCGAGCTGACCGCGAAGGCCGCCGAGGGCTCGAAGAAGCTCTTCGGCTCGGTCACCACCGCCGACATCGCGAACGCGATCAAGGCGGCGGGCGGCCCGCTGCTCGACAAGCGCGTCCTGGAGACCGACGGGCACATCAAGACCGTCGGCAAGCACGCGGTGAACGCGCGCCTGCACCCCGAGGTGCAGGCCTCGGTCCGCCTCGAGGTGAAGGCGGGCCAGTAGGTCGTCGAACCGAAAACCGGGCAGGTTTCCGCAGGTTGCGGGGCCTGCCCGGTTTTTGCTGTTCGGGCACGGAACCGGGTGGCCTGCGCTAGCATCCAATCCGGGCGATCAACGCGGACAGGCGAGAACGTAGGGGGTTCCTGGCGATGACCGGTGAGAAGCCGACCGACAGGCTCACGGAGGTGCCACCGCCGGCGCCGATCCAGGTGGGCGGCAACGGCAGCCCGGGCGGGTACCAGTTCTCCCCGGACGAGGTGCGCGGCGTGATCAGCAAGTGGAAAGAGCTGCGCGACGACCTCCAGACGGACCTGTCGAACGCGCAGGCGGTCGCGCGTGTCGCGCCCCCCGGCAAGGAGTTCGCCAGCGAAGACTTCGTCAACAAGGCGGCCAAGGCCTCCGGCGAGACCCTCCTGCTGCAGCACCAGCGGATGGTCGACTACGTCCAGAACTACATCGCGGCGCTGGAGAAGGCCGCGGGCATCGTCGAAGAGCACGAGGCCGATACGCACCAGTCGGTGGGCCGGTACCGGGAAGTCTGAGCATGATCCGCACGTGCCTGGCGGCTGCCACCGTGGCTGCCGCCACACTCCTCACCGGCTGCTCGTCGAGCGGGGGCACCGCCGCCGCACCGAGCACCGCCCCGTCGATCGACCCGTCGCTGCGCGTGCCCGCCCCGCTGGCCGCCGACGCGCTGGCCGGCAACCCGTGCGCGGGACTGTCGGACGGCCAGGCGAGCGCCATCGGGCTCGCCACCCCGGGCGAAGTCATCCCGGGCCAGACCGGCTCGCGGTGCCAGTGGCAGTCGGCCGCGCACGACGCCAACAAGATCTTCATCTCGCCGCTCGCCGTGCAGGACAACGGTCTGACCGGGGTCTACGCCACCAGGGGAGCGTCGAAGTACTTCGAACCGACGACCGTCGCCGGCTACCCGGCCGTGTACGCGGACAACGCCGACCTCCGGCCCAACGGCTCGTGCGCGCTGTGGGTCGGAGTCACCGACCAGCTGGCGGTCGGGGTCACGTCGAGCATCCTCGTCGGTCCTAACGCCACGAATCCTTGTCCCATCGTCGAAGAGGTCGCCGTCGCGATGGTTCAGCACCTGAAGGGGGACGCGTGATGCAGATTCGGCAGCAGGAGGGGTGGAGCCGTGGTTGACGACTACACGGTCGGGCGCGTCGCGACGGGCGCGGCCGTCGGCGCGGCGGTCGGCTCGGTCGTCCCGGGTGTCGGCACGGCGGTCGGCGCCGGCGTCGGCGCGGTCGTCGGCGGTCTCGTCGGCCTGATGAGCACGCCCGAGGCGGAACACCACGAGGCGAACATCGCCGGCCGCACCATCGACGCGCGGCAGATCTGGGAGCAGATCAGCCCGGGCAACGCGACCTCGCTGGTGACCGCTGCGAACGCGGCGAACAGCTTGAAGAGCGTGCACGAGGAACGCGGGCGGCTCATCCAGCAGATCAACGACCTGATGGACAACGCCTGGAAGGGCATGGCCTCCGGTCAGGCGCAGGCAGGCGCGCACCCGCTGGGCATCTGGTTGCAGGACTCGGCCACGAACCTCGGCAAGAGCCACACCTACCTCAACGACCAGGCGACGGCCTTCGACACCGTGAAGACCAAGGTCCAGGAGGTGCCTGCTCAGCCGCCGGACGGCAACTTCCTCGACGGCATCAACCCGTTGTCCGACGTCGACGACCAGATCGAGCAGTACAACCAGCGGGGCAAGGCGAACGTCGACGCGTTCAACGCCTACTACCAGGCCAGCATGAACAACGCGGGCGGGATGCCGCAGTACACGGCGTGGCAGGGCAACGTCTTCTCCGGCGGCGGCGTTCCGGGCGGGGTGCCCGGTGGGGCCGGCGGTGCCGGGAACATGCCCAGCGCATCGGGGATGCCTGGCGATTTCAAGCCGGCCAGCACCGGTGACCTGCCGCAGTTCAACTCCACCAACCCGTCGGCGACCGTCCCGAAGACCGCGACCCCGGCCGGCTTCACGCCGGGCACCGGTTCGGGTGGGTACAACCCGGCCTTCGACGGGACCACGGCGGCGGGCTACACGCCGACCTCCACCAGCGGGTTCGGCCCCGGCGGTGGGGCCGGCGCGGGCGGCGCCGGTGCCGGCGGCGGTGGTGTCGGCGCTTCCGGGTTCGGAGCCGGGTTCGGGCCGGGCGCCGGGATAGGCACGGGCGCGACGGCGGGCACGGGCGCCGGGGCTGGTGGCGCGGGCGCTGGTGGCGCGGGCGGGCGATCCGGCCGTGGCGCGGGCCGCGCCGGCATGGCCGGGGCGCCGGGCATGGGCGGCCGCGGTGGTCGCAGCGAGGGCGAGGAAGACGAAGAGCACCAGAACAAGTACATGGTGGGTGACGACCCGAACGAGCTGTTCGGGACCGACGAGCTGACGGCTCCGCCCGTCATCGGCGAATGAGGCCCGGGACGATGCCGGTGAACCGGCCGCTGACGATCACCACCCCGACGCTGCTCAACCTGCTGCAGCGCCGGGGCGCGGAACCGCACAACACGCTGTCGCCCACGCCGACCTGGTACGACGAGACCGCCCAGCGGATCATCGACCAGCAGGTCAACGCGGTCCTCGCGCACCACGGGCTGATGGGCCCGCGGGGCATGGATCGCGAGTTCGCGGCGATGATCGAGTCGATCGCGCGGCCGGGGGTGGAGTTCTACGGCTGGTTCGAGGGCTCGTTCCCGGACGACGCGCCGCAGAACTTCGCGGTGCTCGCGGGCAGCGGCCCCGGTGGCGGGTTCGTGCTCGCCCGGCACATCAAGGAAGACGTCGTGGTGATGCGGCCGCAGCGTCCGGATCAGCTGCTTCCGGCGTTCCTGGACCAGATCCCCCGGGTGCCGCCGGGTGGCAGCAGCCCGATCGTCGCTCCGAAGAGCGAGGTCTACGGCGGCGGGCGCCGCTCGTCCGGCGAGGACGTGTCGATCATGCGTGGCGGCGGCCGGACGGCGGCCGAACCTGGCAAGGAGATCAAGCGCATCCTCGAGGCGCCGCGGGTCGCGGCCGGCAGTCTGTACGCCGCTGCCCGCACCCGCGCCGGCACGCGCAAGCGGTGCGACCGCGCGCTGAACTTCATCGACACGGCCGAGGGCCGCTGGCTGATGGAGGAGCGGCCGGGCACCGGCGAGTCGCTGATCGTGCTGACTCCCGGCACGCCGCAGGCGATCGGTGAACGACTACACAACGCGATTCGATCTTTGGGCTGATCGACACGTCGGACCCCCCACTCGGCCGAGTGGGGGGTCTTCTACTGTCCGTAGGCTCATCCACAGGTCGAGGCCTGCACTCCGCCGCGACACGCCGAAGATCGGCTTCCCGGCGACACGCCGAAGTTTTTTCAGCAGAGTTCTCCACAGCTTACCCACAGGGTTTGACCTGGGGTTTTCCTGGTGGTCCCCGGAGTTGCCCCCAGCTTGTCCACAGGGTGCGGCGTGCCTGTGACTGGTTGCCCCCGCTCCTCCACAGGCTGTCCACAGAGCGGTCCCCAAGCAGGTTTGCACTGGTCCGTCCGAGCGATCTACGGTGCCCGCCGGAGTAGTAGCACTGGGTGGCCACGGGACACGGTTCTCGCGGGTCGCGCCGGTCCCACACTCCGGCCGGGGATCCGGCATAATCGAACTGGTGTTCGCTGTCTGGGAGGTATCCGCGCGGTGGCGCTGACTGACGACCGTGGTCCGGCCTATCCGTCCGATCCCGGCCCCGAGGACCCGGGGCCGCGGTACGGCGAGTTCGACCGTCAGCCGCCGCAGGACATCCCGGCCGAGCAGTCCGTGCTCGGCGGCATGCTGCTGTCCAAGGACGCCATCGCCGACGTCGTCGAGGTGCTCTCGCCCAACGACTTCTACCTGCCCAAGCACCAGGCGGTCTACGACTGCGTCCTCGACCTCTACGCGCGCGGCGAGCCTGCCGACCCGATCACCGTGTCCGCCGAACTGGAACGCCGCGGCGAGCTCGCCCGCGTCGGCGGCGCGCCCTACCTGCACACCCTGATCGCGACCGTGCCGACCGCGGCCAACGCCGGCTACTACGCACAGATCGTCGCGGAGAAGGCCGTGCTGCGGCGCCTGGTCGAGGCGGGCACGCGGATCGTGCAGTACGGCTACGGCGCCGCGAACGACGGCGGCGACATCGACGAGGTCGTGGACCGCGCGCAGGCCGCGATCTACGACGTCACCGAGCGGCGCACCAGCGAGGACTACGTGGCGCTGGAGGAACTGCTCCAGCCGACCATGGACGAGATCGACGCGATCGCCTCCCGCGGTGGGGTGTCGCAGGGCGTGCCGACCGGCTTCGCCGACCTCGACGAGGTGACCAACGGCCTGCACCCCGGCCAGATGGTGATCGTCGCCGCCCGTCCCGGTGTCGGCAAGTCGACCCTGGGCCTGGACTTCGCGCGGTCGTGCTCCATCAAGCACGGCATGACCAGCGTCATCTTCTCCCTGGAGATGAGCCGCATCGAGATCGTCATGCGCATGCTCTCCGCGGAGGCCCGGATCCGGCTCGCCGACATGCGCAGCGGCCGGATGTCCGACGACGACTGGACGCGGCTGGCCCGTCGGATGAGCGAGATCAGCGAGGCGCCGCTGTTCATCGACGACTCGCCGAACATGACGATGATGGAGATCCGCGCCAAGGCGCGGCGGCTCAAGCAGCGCAACGACCTCAAGCTCGTGGTCCTGGACTACATGCAGCTGATGACGTCGGGCAAGCGCGTCGAGTCGCGGCAGCAGGAGGTCTCGGAGTTCTCCCGTCAGCTCAAGCTGCTGGCCAAGGAGCTCGAGGTGCCAGTGATCGCGATCAGCCAGCTGAACCGCGGTCCGGAACAACGCACCGACAAGCGCCCGATGCTGTCCGACCTGCGTGAGTCCGGCTCGCTGGAGCAGGACGCCGACATGGTCATCCTGATCAACCGGCCGGACGCGTGGGAGCGGGACGACCCGCGCGCGGGCGAGGCCGACCTGATCCTGGCGAAACACCGCGCCGGCCCGACCAGCACCATCGTCGTCGCGCACCAGCTGCACTACAGCCGGTTCGCCGACCTGGCCCAGAGTTGACGGGCCCGCAGTCGACCAGAACCGCGCTCCGGCGTTTCACCGCGCGCGACGGGGCCGAACTGGCCTACCGGGAGACCGGCGAGGGCCGTCCGCTGGTGCTGATCCACGGCTACTTCTCCACGTCGCAGGTCAACTGGATCAGCTATGGCCACGCCGCGCACCTCGCCGGCCTCGGGTTCCGCGTGATCACGCCGGACCTGCGTGGCCACGGCGAAAGCGCGAAGCCGCACGACCCGGCCGCCTACCCGCCGGACGTGCTCGCCGACGACGCGTTCGACCTGGTCGAGCACCTCGGGCTGACCGATTACGACCTGGGCGGCTACTCGCTGGGCGGCCGGACGACCATCCGCATGCTGGTGCGCGGGGCCCGGCCGCGCCGGGCGGTCGTCGCCGGGATGGGGCTGCACGGCATCGAGCACACCAGCGGCGGCAACGCGCACTTCCGCAAGGTGCTCACCGGTCTGGGCACCTTCGAGCGCGGCACCCCGGAGTGGCGGGCGGAGGCGTTCTTCAAGCAGATCGGCGGCGATCGCGACGCGCTGCTGCACGTCCTGGACACCTCGGTCGACACGCCCCGCGCGGACCTCGCGCGCCTCGAAACGCCGACGCTGGTGGTCGCCGGCACCGAGGACCCGCACAACGAGACCGCGCCGGACCTGGCGGCGGCGCTGCCGAACGGGCGGTACGTGAGCGTGCCGGGCAACCACCTCAGCGCGGTCGCGCAACCCGAGTTCGGCCACGCGATCGGCGAGTTCCTCACCTCATAGGCCGAGCAGCTCGGGCCGGTCCGCGAGCGCGCGCCAGTAGCCGCCGGGCTCCTCGACCAGTCGCCACCGCGTCAGGTCGAGCAGTCCGGACACGCTCGTCACCTCGGCCACCAGCACGCCGTCCGGGTCGTGGAACTCCTGCGACACCCGTGAGACCTTGCCGGGGCCCCAGGTGAAGTCCGTGGTCACCGTGATCGTCGCGCGTGCCCGCAGCTCGCGCCGGAACCGGATCGTGGTCTCCAGGTTGACCGGCCCGAGCCCCTTCGCACACAGCCGGTCCGGGTCGATCCCGGCCGCCCACAGGCATTCCCACCGCGCGTGGTCGGCGTAGGCGAGGTAGGCCGGGCCGCGGACGTGCCCGTTGAGGTCGAGGTCGTCAGTGCGCACCGCGGTCGTCAGCCGGAACGTCATGGCCACGATCCTGCGGCTCACCGCGCCCCGGGGTCTGGAACGTTTCGGCCAACCGCCTGCCGCGCACCAGCTCGGCGGGCGAGGCGCCGGTGAGCCGTCGCGTCTCCCGGCCGAGGTGGGACTGGTCGGCGTAGCCGTGCTCGGCGGCGGCCACGGCCAGCGCGGTCGCCTGCGTCAACCCGGCCAGGAAGGCCTGGAACCGCAGCACCCGCTGCAGCCGCTTCGGCGACATGCCGACCTCGTGGGTGAACCGGCGGCGCAGCACGCGCTCACTCGTCCCGGTGCCGGCCGCCAGCGCGGGCACCCGGGCCCCGGACAGCAGGGAGACCGCCGCGGACACCACCGGATCCGGCTCCACCACACGGCCGCCGACCAGGTCGTCCAGCAGCGCAAGCGCTTGCGCCGGGGTGGTGCACGCGGCGAACCGGTCCGCGCGGACCTCCGGCCACAGGTCCCGCAGCGCAACCGCAGACCAGCCGACCACGAGGAGCGCAGCGGAACTCGCAGGGCGGCATCCCGGGTCACGACCGCCGCCAGCTCGCGCCCGTCCCACACCCGGTCGACGCACCCGTCCGGCAGCACCCGGATGTCCCGGAACCACCCCGGTCTCCCACCCACGCCGCGGCGACCACGGGCCGCGGGCCCGCGCGCGGTGTGCGGGACCGGTACACGGAGGGGCCCGCGCGGTGGTGCAGCGGAACGCTCGCGGCCTCACCCTCCCGTCGCGGCGAGACCGGCGCGTCGAACCGGACGACCCCGCGGTGCCTGCTGAGCGGGAAGTTCGCGCTGGACTGCACGAAGCTCCCTGAAGCTCGCCGTCGAGCTGTCCCGTCCCGGCCGGACCTACGTCTTCGACGAACCCACCACCGGCCTGCACCCCTCCGACGTCGCCGGCCTGGTCGAGCTGTTCGACCGGCTGGTGGCGGCCGGCTCGACCGTCGTCGTCATCGAGCACAACCTCGACGTGATCGCCAGGACGGACTGGGTGGTCGACCTGGGTCCCGGCGCGGGACGGCACGGCGGGCGGGTGCTGTTCCAGGGACCGCCCGCGGAGCTGGCCCGTCAGGCGGGGTCGAAGACCGGGCGGCACCTGGCCCGGATGTCAGGGAACCACTAACCCGGCCCGGCGCAACGCCTCCTCCACCCGCAGCCGCTCGATGTCGCGTTCCACGCCTTCGGGCAGCTCGTCCAGCCAGTGCCGCAGGCCGAGCGCCGCGCACGCCTGGACCAGCAGCGCGTCGTAGGCCTGGTGGGTCGCGCGGCGGCGGACGATCGGCGCGTCCGGGGCGAGGTCCGCGAGGCAGCGGTGGACCCGGCGCAGGTCCGCCGCGAGGCGTTCGATCGGCAGGCCGACCGGTCCCGGTTCGCGGCGGCGACGGAGGGCGGCGGCCACCGCGGGCGCCTTGCTCGCGAGCCAGAACAGCACCGGCGGCGTGGCACACACGACCAGGTAGATCGCCACGTTGACCACCATGGCTCAGGATAGGCGCGCGCCGTCGGGGTACGGCCACTCTGTACCGGTTCCGCGCGCGGGAATACTGCGCGCCCCCGGGGCGTCGGGTACCGTAGTAGTTGAACTTTCAAACATGGAGGCTGCGATGAGTGCGACTCCCGTGCTCTACCTGAGCCATGGCGCGCCGCCGCTCGCCGATGACGCCCGGTGGACCCGTCAGCTGGCCGACTGGTCGGCGAACCTGCCCAAGCCCAAGGCGATCCTCGTCGTCTCGGCGCACTGGGAGGAGGCGCCGGTGACCGTCGGCGCGACCACCACGGTTCCGCTGGTCTACGACTTCTGGGGCTTCCCCGAGCACTACTACACCGTGACCTACCCGGCCCCCGGCGCGCCCGAGCTGGCCGCGAAGGTGCGGAAACTCCTGTCCGGCCCGGGCACCGAGGTGCACGAGGCCCCCGACCGCGGCCTCGACCACGGCGCCTACGTGCCGCTCGTCGAGATGTACCCGGACGCGGACGTGCCGGTGCTGCAGATGTCCATGCCGACGCTGGACCCACACAAGCTGTTCGAGCTGGGCCGCAAGCTGAAGCCGCTGCGGGACGAGGGCGTGCTGATCATCGGCAGCGGGTTCTTCACGCACAACCTCTCCGCGATGGGCGTCGGCGTGGACGGCAACCCGCCGCAGTGGTCCACCGAGTTCGACCAGTGGGGCGCGGAAACGTTGCGCGCCAACGACATCGACGCGCTCCTCGACTTCCGCCACAAGGCGCCCGCCGCGACGCTCGCGCACCCGCGCATCGAGCACTTCGCGCCGTTGTTCGTCAGCCTCGGCGCCGGTTCCGAGGACGCCAGGCCGGAAACGGTCATCGACGGCTACTGGTACGGCCTCGCGAAACGGTCCGTGCAGATCGGTTGAGAAAAGGAAAACGGGCCCGGAAGCACCACCGGGCCCGTTTTCACTTCGTCAGGGCATCAGCCCTTGATGTTGATCCCCTTACCGCTGACCAGGTCGTTGACCTGCTGGAAGACGGCGGTCGGGTTGGAGTCCAGCTGCGCGATGGCCGGGAGGTCACCGGCGGGCAGGACACCCTCGACGCCCGCAGGCAGCTCGACCGGCAGCGTGTTGACCTGCGGCAGCGCGGAGCGCTCCGAGCGGGCCGGCAGCGCCGGCAGCGTCGGCAGGGCGGTGGCGCCCATCTCCGGCATCGTGATCGGCAGGTCGATCTGCGGCTCCTGGCCGGCGACCGAGATGTCCGTCGCGTTGCTGACCGTCGTGCTGGTGACCGCGATCAGGCCCAGCGGGATGTCGTAGACCTGGGCGACGACACCCAGCGGCACCTGCTTGCTGATCCCGGACAGGGCCTTCGTCGGGCCGGACGTGGTGTCCGTGCCGCCGACGGTCCCGGTGGTGGTGTTGTCGGCGATCGCGTGCGCGACCCCGCCGACGGACACCGCGTTGCCGAACACCTGCGCCACGGCCGCGGCCGGGACGTCGAAGATGTCGCCGGACAGCGCGCCGCCCTCGCCCGAGGTGGTGATGTCACCACCCGAGTTGGCCTCGGTGCTGTTGACGCCGGCCGCGTGCGCGACGCCGACCAGGCTCGCGGCGTTGCCGAACACCTGGGCCACCGGCAGCGCCTGCGCCGCGATCACGTCGCCGGCGATCGAGCCGCCGTCACCGTTGGTCGTGGCGTCGCCGCCCGCGGTCGAGACGACGTCGTTGGACGCGTCGCCCTTGACCACGCCGCCCCACACCGCGGCGTCACCGAAGACGGTGGCCACGGCGCCGACCGGCGCCTCGACGATGTTGCCCGCGATGGAGCCGCCCTCGCCGGTGGTGTTCAGGTCGCCGCCCGCGGTCGAGTCGGTGACGTTCTCCGACTCGCCGAAGCCGTTGCCGATCCACGCGGCGCCGAGGCCGTGCACCTGGGCGGGCAGCGAAACCGGAACCGCGGCGAGGTTGCCTGCCGCGAAGCCTTCCTTGCCGGACGCCTTGCCGTCGCCACCCGCGGTCGAGGTGGTGTCGGTGGTGGCCGCACCGGCGCCCTGGCCGATCCACGCGCCACCGATGCCGAACACCTGAACCGGGGCCGACACCGGAACCTGGACCAGGTTCGCGGAGGCCGCGGCGTTGTCGTCCTGGGTGTTGCCGTCGCCACCGGAGGTCACGGTCTTGGTCTCGGAAGCCTCGCCGGCCCCCTGACCGATCCACGAGCCGCCCACGCCGAAGATCTCGGCGGGCACGGCCACCGGGACCTGCACGGCGTTGCCGGAGCCCGCCGAGTCGTTGCCCAGCGTCCCGGTGTAGCCACCGGCCTTGACGTCCTTCGTCTCGGTCGCGCTGCCCGAGGCGTTGCCGATCCACGAGCCGCCCACGCCGAACACCTCGACGGTGCCCGCCGGCGGGGCCGAAACGCTGTTGCCGCCGAGGAAGCTGCCGTTGCCGGAGGTGAAGGTGTCCGAACCGGCCTGCGCCTCGGTCTCGTTGTCGCAGCCGTTGGCGTGCGCGTTGCCGATCCAGGTGCCGCCGACGCAGAACGCCTCGACGGGCAGGGCGACGGGCGCGTCGGCGATGTTGCCGGAGCCGGCCGCGTTCTCACCGCTGGTGCTGGTGGTCCCGCCCGAGGTGGCCTCGCTGCCGAGGTCAACGCCACCGGCCTGGCGGTCCGCGCCGCCGCCGACGAGCGAGTTGCCGATCCAGGCCGCGGCGTTGCCCGCGACGGTCGCCGGCACCGCGGGCTGCGGCTGCGCGACGTTGCCCGCCAGGAACGAGTCGTCACCGTCGGTCTGGATGTAGCTCGGGCCACGCGGGCCGTCGGCGGTGTCGCCGGCCTCGGCCTCGGCGTCGTACGAGCCGGCCGGGACGTCGGCGTCGCCACCCCAGGAGATGGCGTTGCCGGACACCTTGGCGGGCAGGGCCACCGGGACGCCCGCGACGTTGCCGGTGCCCGCGCCCTTCGAGCCGTGCGTCTCGATCGAGCCGCCGGACTCCGCCTCGCTGGAGCCTTCGAAGTCGGTCTCGGCGTGGCCGAGGAACCAGCCCAGCGCGTTGCCCGAAACCTGCAGCGGGGTCGCGCCCTGCGGGGCGATGACGTTGCCGGACAGGCCGCCGTTGGTGCCGTCGGTGACGATGTCACCGGTGGTCGACGTCTCCTGGGTCGCGCTGCCCGAGGTGTGGCCGCTGCCGACGAGGCCGAGCGCGTTGCCCGAGATCTGGACGGGCAGGGCCCAGTCCAGCGCGACGACGTTGCCGGCGAGGCCGCCGTGCGAACCGTCGGTGTTGACGTCCGAGTTGTGCTCGTAGGTCTGCGTGGCGTCCGACTCGACGGCCGCGTCACCCAGCACACCGAGCGCGTTGCCGCTGATCAGGATCGGCAGCGCGGCGTTCAGCGAGACCTTGTTGCCGTGGAACGGGTCCCCGTTGTCCTGCACGGAGGGAGCGGCGTCCTGCGCGACCGTGGCGCGCTGCGCACCCGGGTTCGTGGCCTGGCCCACGCGCTGCGCCGCACCGGTGGCGGCGTCGGTGGCCTTGGCGATCACGCCGTTGGCGGCGCCCGTCGCCGGGGCGGCGGGCTTGAGGGCGCCGGTCTTGGTGACCGGGGCGGCGGCCTTGTTGGCGGCGTCGGTGATCGGCTTGGTGCTGATCTCCTTGTGGACCTCAGGCAGGTTGATCTGCTTGCCCAGGGTGCCCAGGGCGTTGTCCTGGATGTCGACCGGCACGCTCAGGTTGACGTCCAGCGGACCGGCCGGACTGTCCGGGTTGACGTTCTCGTCGGCAGATGCGATGCCGGTACCCAGCATCAGCAAGCCACCCGTGACCAGCGCGGTTTGGATTCCGCGCTTTGCCCAGGTCTGCATCGTGGGTTTCTCCTTTTCTTCGGGTTCCCTTGCGGGGCTTGAGGGTCGGTGCGCTCACGGAGCACCGGGGTTCGCGGGCACGGGTGAGTGCGCCCGCGAGGGCTGAAAAGCGGGGTGCTCTGGCTGCGCGCGCGACACCGGCCCGAAGAAGGGGCACGGCGAACAGGGCGGCGCTTCGAGCTACCCCGCGCGGAAATCAGTCAGGAGTGACACCGGGCTGCTCGCCCGGCTGAACCGGCGTGTGCCGGGAAACGATGCGGACGGCGCTGCGGTCGTCCACACCACGCACGGCCGGGCCGCCGGCGGGAACGCCGAACAGCAGGCCGTCGATGTGACCCCCGGTGACAGCGCCACCGGGGGAGAACGGAACACCCGCGGGCGCGAGCGGTCCGCGCAGCGGCGAGTGCGGGAACTGGTCTCCGTGCTCGCCCTCGGTACGGTCCGCGGCGCGGTCGTGCTGACCGTCCTTGGCCGACTGGCCGTGCGTGCTGCCCGAAAGCGCGTTGGCGACCGGGCCCATCACGGCGTCGGCGGCGGGAGCGGGCAGGACCTCGGCCGCGGGAAGCGCGGCCGGCTGACCGTCGTCGCCCGAGCCGTCCAGGCTCGGCAGCTTGCTCAGGCTTGCGCCCGTCGGGTGCAGGACGTTCCACACCTTGTGGCCGAAGTCCTTGACCGCGGGCGGCGGGGTCAGTGCCTGTCCGATCACCTGCGGCGCGTCCTGCGGCTTGCGGCTGATGTGCTCGGCCGTGCCGAGGGTGCGCTCGACCGGGTGCAGCACCGCATCGCGCGTGAACGAGTGGATCGTCTGGCGCAGGTCCGCCGCGGCCTCGTCGCCGCGGGCGGGGTCGACCGGACCGCCGGCCATGCCGTACTTCAGCACGGTCGCCGTGGCGTTGCCGACCAGGTCGGACGCGCCCCAGGTGAGGTCGTCGGTCGCGGTGACCACGCGGTCGGTGACCGGGGTCGGCTCGTCACCGCTCGTGCGCGTGTCGGCGGGAGCGGGGGCGATCTGGGTGGCGGAGGCGGTGGCGTCGCCGATCAGCCAGGCGGCCGCCGTGCCGAGTGCGGCACCGGCGATCACGAGCAGGGCGCGGACGAGCCAGCGCACGGCGGATGCCGTACCCCGTCCCATGGCCGCGTTCGCCTGCAACACCGTTCTCCTGTCGAAAAAGTTGATCGCGGTGTCCCCGCCGGATCGTGTCCGAAACGTATTCGCATTGATGCGGTAACCGCTTGCGCTGTCGAGATAACCAAACCCCGGGCGGCCCTCGCACCTTCGACACGACTTGATCGCACGATCGTGTGAAGAACACTGGGTGTGGTCGGGCCTCACTGGAGGTGACCACACCCTGGTGCGCCCAGGATGCGAGGGATCCTGGGCGCACCAAGGGAAAATCAGCCCAGCGCGCCCTGCACGATGGACGGGATCGCACCCGCCCAGGCAGAGCTGACGAGGCCGGCGGCACCCGCACCGGCCAGCGCACCGGACTCGTTCCAGGCGTTGACGTAGTCCGCGCCCGTCGGATATGACGGCACGACCACCGGAGCGGTCAGCTCGTCGGCCGACGCCGTTCCGGCGAAGGCGAAGGCGCCGAGGGCGAGAGCGAAAGCGGCGGTGCCGCGGATCAGGGTCTTGCGCATGACGTGCACTCCTTGTGTTGTGGTTGTGGGTGAAAGCGCTATCCGAGGGCGCCCTGCACGATGGACGGGATCGCACCCGCCCAGGCAGAGCTGACGAGGCCGGCGGCGCCCCCGCCGGCGAGCGCACCGGACTCGTTCCAGGCGTTGACGTAGTCCGCGCCCGTCGGGTGCGACGGCACGACCACCGGAGCGGTCAGTCCGCTGTCGTCCCGGACGCCGGTGGCCCCCGCCGCCCCCTGCAGGATCGACGGGATCGCGCCCGCCCACGCCGAGCTGACGAGCCCCGCGGCGCCGGCGCCGAAGCAGGCCCCGGACTGGTTCCACGCGTTGACGTAGTCGCTGCCGGTCGGCCCCGACGGCACCTGCGCGGGGCAGGTCAGGCCGGACGGTTCCGATCCGGTCGCCGCCGACGCCGTCCCCCCGGTGGCGCCCATCGCGAGCAGGCCGGCCCCCACCAGCACCGCCGCCGCCGTCGTCTTGCGGAATTTGCTGAACATCGTCAATGCACTCCTCTTCATTCGGCCGGAAGTTCCACGCACTCCCGTCGCAAATGACGTTAAACGTCGAATGGAAGAATTCACCAGATCGACTACCCAGAAGTGTGAAGAAAGCGTTTCCGGGCAGCACAAACAGCCGCCCAACTGCTGGTCAGAGCGGCTAAAAAAGGGCACATCGGGGAACAGTTGGAAAACTCGCTGATAATTACGCGGTAATCAGTCGGGGGAGACCTGCGGGCGGTCCGCCCGGATGAATTCAGTGAAGTCCGGACGGAAGCGGTCGGCGGTTCCGGCCGACACCGGCGGTGGCGCCGGACGTGGCGGGCACGCGCCGGCCGTGTCCGTGGGGTGCGCTGTAGCCGTGCAGACTCCGTTCGCGGGCGGCACCGGAGCCGCCGGTTCCGGCACGTCCGGCCTCGGCTCCACCGGCCGCGGCTGGTCGGGCACCGCGTCCGGCGCCGGTTCCGGGAGCCGGACCGGCGCGACCACGTCCTTGACTGCCTGCGGCGCCAGCGGCGTGACCCGCACCGGAACCGGTTGCGGCTTCGGTGGTGGCGTCGCCGGGGCGGCTCGGCGAGGCGGGGCCGGTGGCGGGACGCTCGCCCGGGTCGCGCTGGTGGTCCCGGTCGCGTGCGGGCGCACCGGTTCCCGGAACACCGGCTTGGTGCCGGTCAGCCCGGCGACGATCCGGTCGGTCCGCAGCGGCGGCACGACCACCTCGGTCACCTGCCGCACGGCCTCGTGCACCGGTTTGGTCGCCGTGCCGACCAGGTCGGTCAACGGGGCCAGTGGATCCGGCCACTCCTCGGCGGCTGACGCCGAGGAGGCGAGCAGCCAGGACACCAGCGTGACCGCGAACGCCCCGGCGATACCGAGCAGCACGCGCACCGGGGTGGTCCCGGCCGTGGTCCGTCGCGACATGGAGAAGTTTCCACTCCCCTCATCGCGCTAGGTGCTCAACGCGATCACGCAGTGTCGATCTTGACCGAGGTTGACATACCGGCGGAACCTGCGCTGGCCGGCTGCCGGCACTGCGCCTGATCGTGTGACGACCAGGGCGGGACGCCGCTTGCGCGAGTTGCGCTGCCGTATTCGTCCGGCTCGATAGGGTGGATCCGTGAGTGAGCCGCAGCCCCCGAAGTACGGATTCCTCAGCGACGACTCGGTCGTCCCGCGCGGGCTCCGGGTCAGCGCCGCGTTCAGCTGGCGGTTCCTCGTGGTGGCCGCGGCCGCCTACCTCATCCTGCGACTGCTCGCCTTCCTGTCGGTCGTGGTGATCCCGGTGGCGATCGCGCTGCTGCTCGCCGCGCTGCTCGCCCCGGCGGTGGCGCGGCTCGTGCAGGTCCGGGTGCCCCGGGGGCTCGCGACGGCGATCGTGCTGATCGGCGGGCTCGCGGTGCTCGGCGGGCTGCTCGCGTTCGTGGTCATCAACGTCACCAACGGCCTGCCCGCGCTGACCAGCCAGGTCAACAACAGCCTCGACCAGATCCGCGACTGGCTGATCAACGACCTGCACCTCAAGCAGGAGCAGATCCAGCAGTTCCTCGACAACTCGATCGCGTTCCTGCAGGACAACCAGGCGGCGTTCACCAACAGCGCGCTCACCACGGCGACCACCGTCGGCGAGATCCTCACCGGGTTCGTGCTGACGCTGTTCGTCACGATCTTCTTCCTGGCAGGTGGGGAAAAGATCTGGAGCTGGCTGATGCTGGGCGTCCCGGGCCAGGTCCGGCAGCGGGTGGACGTCGCGGGGCGGCGCGGCTTCGCCTCGCTCGTCGCGTTCGTCCGCGCCACGGCCGCGGTCGCGGTCGTGGACGCCGTCGGCGTCGGGATCGGCCTGGCGATCCTCGGCGTCCCGCTCGCGATCCCGCTGTCCACGCTGGTGTTCCTCGGCGCGTTCATCCCGATCTTCGGCGCGGTGATCACCGGTGCGGTCGCCGTACTCGTCGCGCTGGTCACCAAGGGCTTCGTCACCGCGCTGATCGTGCTGGCGATCCTGATCGCGGTGATGCAGCTGGAGAGCCACATCCTGCAGCCGCTGCTGCTCGGCCGTGCCGTGAAGCTGCACCCGCTGGCCGTGGTGCTCGGGATCGCCGCAGGCCTCGTCATCTACGGCATCCCGGGCGCGTTGCTCGCGGTGCCGCTGATGTCGATCATCAACGCCGGGGTGCGCTCGCTGCTGCACGAAACCGATCCGGACCCGGCCGAGGTCGACGTCCTGCACTACATCGAAGCCGTGCCCAACGCCGAACCCGCGGAGGCGGACGAGGAGCCCGGCGAACCGGGCAAGTCGTGAGCCGCCGGTTCGGCCCGACGGCGCGCGAACCGGCCACCCCGCTGTGGTGGGGCACGATCGGCCTGCGCGTGCTGACGCTGCTGTTCGCACTGGGTGCCGTGATCGTGCACAGCGACGGCTACCAGCGCCCGTGGCTGGCCTGGACCGTGCTCGGCGCGATGGCGTTGTGGACGATCGCGACCGCGCTGGTCTACGCGCGCGAGGCGCTGCGGTGGCGCTGGCGCTGGTTCGTCCTCGCCGACGTCGTGGTCACCTGCGCGCTGATGCTGACCTCGCCGTGGATCCTGACCGACGCGCAGAACGCGGCCGTGGCGCCGCTGATCACGACCGTGTGGGTGGCCGGCGCGCCGGTCGCCGCCGGCACCCGCTTCGGCGGGGTCGGTGGGGTGGCCGCGGGACTCGTGGTCGCGGCCGCGACGGGGATCGCGCGACAGGGGTTCACGCTCGACGTGGCGCGCGACGGTGTGCTGCTGGTCGCGAGCGGGCTGCTGATCGGGATGAGCGCGACGACCGCCCGCAAGTCGGCGGCGGTGCTCGCCGAGGCGCTGCGCACCGAGGTCGCGAACGCCGAGCGGGAACGGCTGGCGCGCGACATCCACGACAGCGTGCTGCAGGTGCTGGCGCGCGTCCGGCGGCGCGGCGCCGAACTGGGCGGGGAGGCGGCCGAGCTCGCCGAACTGGCCGGTGAGCAGGAGATCGCGCTGCGGGCGCTGGTCACCACCGCGCCGACGCGGCACAGCACCGGCGAGACCGACCTGCGTGCCGCGCTGCAGTTGCTGGGGTCGTCGAAGGTGCAGGTCTCCGCTCCGGCCGGTGAGGTGAACCTGCCGTCGCGGACGACCGCGGAGCTGGTGGCCGTCGTCCGCGAGGCGCTGTCCAACGTCGACAAGCACGCCGGTCCGGCGGCCAAGGCGTGGGTGCTGCTGGAGGACGTCGGCCGCGAAGTCGTGGTGACCGTGCGGGACGACGGCCCGGGCATCCCCGAGGGACGGCTCGCGGATGCGGCGGGTGAGGGCCGGCTGGGCGTTGTTCGCTCGATGCGGGGACGGGTGGCGGAACTCGGTGGCACGATCTCCCTGGAGACCGCGCCAGGGCAGGGGACCGAATGGGAGATCCGGGTGCCGAGGAAATGATCAGCGTGATGGTCGTCGACGACCACCCGATCTGGCGCGACGGCGTGGCGCGCGACCTGACCGAGAACGGCTTCGACGTGCGGGCGACCGCGCCGGACGCCACCGCCGCGGTGCGCATCGCGGCCGCGGTCCGGCCGGACGTGGTGCTGATGGACATGAACCTGGGCAGCACCTCCGGGGTGGACGCGACGCGCGAGATCACCACGTCGCTGCCGGACACCCGGGTGCTGGTGCTGTCGGCCAGCGGTGAGCACAGCGACGTGCTGGAGGCGGTCAAGGCCGGGGCGTCCGGGTACCTGGTGAAGTCGGCGTCGGTGCGGGAACTGGTCGGGGCGGTGCGCCGGACGGCAGAGGGCGATCCGGTGTTCACGCCCGGGCTGGCCGGACTGGTGCTGGGCGAGTACCGGCGGATGGCGGACGCGCCGGCGGGCGGGGTGGCTCCGCCGCGGCTGACCGAACGGGAGACCGACGTGCTGCGGCTGGTCGCGAAGGGCCTCACGGCGCGGCAGATCGCCGAGCGGCTCGTGTTGTCGCACCGAACGGTGGAGAACCACGTGCAGTCGACGCTGCGGAAGCTGCAACTGCACAACCGCGTGGAGCTCGCGCGCTACGCGATCGAGCACGGGCTGGACAAAGACTAGGGATTTTCCCGGATCTCGGCTCGGGGTCCGCGGCCGTAGCGTGGTGGCATGGGCGAGGAGACCGGGACCAAGCCGATGAGCCCGCGCGACCTGCGGGTGTCGGACGCGGAGCGCGAGCACGTCGTCGAGGTGCTGCAGAAGGCGATCGGCCGCGGCATGATCGACCTGGACGAGTTCACCGAGCGCACCGACACGGCGCTCGCGGCGCGCACTCGGGGCGAGCTGAACGCGGTGCTCGCGGACCTGCCCGGGCTGGTGCACCCCGACGTCTACCCGGCCGCGCCGCCGGTGTCGTACTCGCCGGACCAGCGGCTCGAGCTGAACGCGAAGTACTCGGCGCTGGTGCGCAACGGCCGCTGGCTGGTGCCGCCGGAGGTCGTGGTGCGCAACCGGTACGGCTCGACGAAGCTCGACTTCAGCGAGGCGCAGGTGAGCAGCCCGGTGGTGCGCGTCGAGCTGGACTGCAAGTGGGGCTCGGTCGAGGTGATCATCCCGGAGCACGCGGCGGTCGACCTGAACGCGATCACCGAGATCAAGTACGGCTCGCTGCAGGACAAGACGGGTTCGGATGGCCGGCCGGGCAACCCGCGGCTGGTGTTCGCCGGACGGTTGCACGGGGGCTCGCTGGTGATCCGCCACCCGCGGCGGGGGATCTTCGGCCTGTAGCGGCGGTCGGGGGCGGCGCGCCGGAGAGCGCGCCGGAGGCGCGATGGCGTCGGGGGGTCGGAGAGCGGGCGGCACCGGCGCGGCTGAGGGCGGTCGCGCCGCCGCCCTCCTCGGTGGCGCACTCGCGCCGGAGGGTGCCGCCGCCCGGCGGTCAGCTCTGGAGGGCCGGCAAATCCGCCGAAACGGCAGACCGCCCGAGGGCGGCGCACCCTCGGGCGGGGCACCACGGTCCGTGGGCGCCGTCAGCTGCGGGCGGTCATTCCCGGGCGCCCAAGGCGCTGCGGGTCGGTGTGACGCGGGACCTGGCGCGCGGGCAACCGTTGGCGCCAGCAGCACCCCGCGAGCAGCACATCGCCAGCAGCACTGCCCCACCAGCGGTGTGCGGGTCAGCCCCTTGCAGCGGCCCGGGCCTGGGCCGGTGTCGCGGCCTTGAGCGCCGCCCGAGCCGCTGCCTCGCAGTCCGCCAGCGTAGCTGTGGCCAGGCCGGCTCCCACGGCGCGGATCGCGCTCGCGTTCATCGACAGGCTCGTCATGCCCAGGCCGGTGAGCACGCGGGCCAGCAGCGGGTCCGCGGCCGCCTCACCGCACACGCCCGCCGGTTTGCCGCTCGCCTTCGCGGCCGCGCCGATCATCGCGATCAGCCGCAGCAGCGCGGGCTGCCACGGGTCGTTCAGGCCCGCCACCGCGCCCAGCTGCCGGTCCGCGGCGAACGTGTACTGCGCCAGGTCGTTCGTGCCGACCGAGACGAAGTCGACCGCCGCCAGGATCTCCTCGGCCGCCAATGCCGCCGCGGGCACCTCGATCATCACCCCGGCCCGCGCGATCCCGGCCGCCCGCACGCGTTCCGCGAACCACGCCGCCTCCTCGGCCGTCGCCACCATCGGCGCCATCACCGACACCTCGGCGCCCGAATCCGCGGCCGCGCCCGCGATCGCCTCCAGTTGCCGGTCCAGCACGTCCGGCCGGTCGAACGCCACGCGCAGGCCCCGCACGCCGAGCGCCGGGTTCGGTTCCGCCGCCGGGGACAGGAAGGCCAGCGGCTTGTCGGCGCCCGCGTCGAGCGTCCGCACGATCACCGGCTTGCCCGCGAACGGCGCCAGCACCGCGGCGTACGCGGCACGCTGCTCGCCGACCGGCGGCTCGGCCGGGGCATCCAGGTAGCAGAACTCCGTGCGGAACAGGCCGACGCCCTCCGCGCCCGCGTCCGCGGCGGCGCGGGCGTCCGCGGGTGAGCCGACGTTGCCGAGCACCTTGACCCGGTGGTCGTCCGCCGTCGCCCCGATGCCGTTCCACTCCGACGCGCCCTCGCGCGTCGCGGCGACCACCGGGGCGTCCGCCGCGACGACCTCCACCACGCCGGTGTCGCCGTCCACCAGCAGCGCGTCCGCCTCCAGCGCGAGGACCCCGCGCACCGCCACCACCGCCGGGATGCCCAGCGACCGGGCCAGGATCGCGGTGTGACTGGTCGGCCCGCCCTCTTCGGTCACCAACGCGAGCACCCGCGCCGGGTCGAGGCCCGCCGTGTCGGCAGGCGCCAGGTCCCGCGCGACGAGCACGCTCGGGCCCGCCAGGTCCGGCACGCCCGGCGGCGCCACACCCCGCAGCTCCGCGATCACGCGGTCCCGGATGTCCTCGATGTCGCGGACCCGCTCGGCCATGTACCCACCGGCTGCTGCAAGCGCTTTCGCGAAGCCGTTCGCCGCCTCGTAGACCGCCCGCTCGGCAGGCCTGCCTTCCGCGGCCACCAACCGTTCCGCCTCGCTGATCAGCGCCGGGTCGCCCGCCATCGCCGCGCTGGTCAGCAGGATCGTCGCGGCGTCGCCGGACGCCTGGCCCGCAAGCGCTTCCAGCCGCTCGGCGACCACGCGCGCGGCGGGGGCGATCCGCGCGGCCTCGGCCTGCGGATCGGACGGCGCGGGCCCGCTCTCGGGCGCGCCGGCGGGTTCGGCCACGGCGACGACCGGACCGCTCGCGCGACCCGGGCTCACCGGCACCCCGGACAGCCTCGTTTCCGACATGGTCTAGACCATACCCTCTCCGGATCCGTTCCCGACCAGCGTTCCACGAACCCGCGGCTTCCGCAGCCGTCGGCCTGGGCGGGCCGCGCGACCCGACCGCCGGGTAGCCCGTCCGGGCACTCTTCGGAATGCAAACGTGAAGATTCTTGTAACTTCTGCGGCTGATGGTGCGACACTAGAGTGAGCGTTCGCGACGTTCACCCGATCGGGGCAATCTCGACATCGGGCCGTCCCGCCAGGGTTCACGCGGGCTCTCACATGGCGTCCGGCACCGGTTGCGCCACCGGAAGCCGGGCATCGGGTCGCTGGTACCGATCGCGTAGCCCCCCGAGCGATCGGTACCGGCGGCGCCCGATTCCGTCGGAAATGCCGCGCTCACCTTCTAGAATGCCGGGATGGACAAGCCGACCCGACGGGGTCGCGAGCGCGCGGCGACCGATCAGGACATCCGCCGCACCGCGCGCAAGCTCCTCGTCGAGCACGGACCGGAAGCCGTGACGTTGCGGGCCATCGCCCGCGAGCTCGGCATCACCGCACCCGCCCTCTACCGGTACTACGGCTCACGCGACGACCTCGTCGAGCACCTCCGCCTCGACGTCGTCGCCGACCTGGCCGCCGAACTCACCGAAGAACTCTCCGGGCTGCCCGACGACGGCGCGGTCCAGCTCTTCGCGATCTGCCGCGGCTTCCGCCGCTGGGCGCTCACCCACACCAAGGAGTTCACGCTCGTGTTCGCGTCGCCGACCGGCGAGGTCGGCTCGGCCGCGGGCAGCGTGGCGACCCTGAACCGGGCCAACGAGCCGTTCGGCCGGATCTTCCTCACCGCGGCCGGGCACCTGCTGGCCAACTTCCAGCTGGAGATCCCGCCCGCCGAAGCGGTGCCCGTCGAACTGCACGACGACCTGGCCGCGTTCCAGGACGACCTGCTGGCGGTGCTGCGCGAATCCGGCGTCGACTTCCCGCCCGACAAGCTCGACCTGGGCACCACGTACGTGATGATCCAGTTCTGGGCGCGCCTCTACGGGCACGTGACGCTGGAGGTGTTCGGCAACTACCCGATCCCGATGTCCAAGCCGGACGCCGTGTTCGACGCGCTGCTGGCCGACCTCGCGCGCGAGATCGGCCTCGACACCCCCTAGAGGACCACGTTCACCAGGCGGCCTGGCACGACGATGACCTTGCGCGGCGTGCCGCCGTTCAGCAGCGCCACGATCTTCTCGTCGGCCAGCGCGGCGGCCTCTACGGCGTCCTTCGCCGCGTCGGCGGGCACCTGGATCCGGGCGCGGACCTTGCCGTTGACCTGGATCGGGTACTCCACCGTGTCCTCGACCAGGAACTTCTCGTCCGCGACGGGGAACGGGCCGTGCACCAGCGAGTCCTCGTGGCCCAGCCGGTGCCACAGCTCCTCGGCGATGTGCGGGCACAGCGGCGCCAGCATCAGCACCAGCGGCTCGACCAGCTCGCGCGGCGTCGCCTCGGCGGCGCCGTAGACCTTGGTCAGGTGGTTGTTGTACTCGATCAGCTTCGCGCCGGCGGTGTTGAAGCGCAGGCCCGAGTAGTCGTCGCGGACCCCGGCGATGGTCCGGTGCAGGATCCGGCGGTCCTCGTCCGTCGCCTCCGCGCCGGACACGCGCAGCTCACCGGTCTGCTCGGAGACCACCAGCCGCCACACGCGCTGCAGGAACCGGTGGGCGCCGACGACGTCCTTGGTCGCCCACGGCCGGGAGTCGGCCAGCGGGCCCATCGACATCTCGTAGAACCGGAAGGTGTCGGCCCCGTAGTCCGCCGCCATCTGGTCGGGCGTGACCACGTTCTTCAGGCTCTTGCCCATCTTCCCGTACTCTTGCTTGACTTCCTTGCCCTGGTGGAAGAACTTGCCGTCCTTCTCCTCGACCTCGTCGGCCGGGACGTAGAAGCCGCGCTCGTCGGTGTAGGCGTAGGCCTGGATGTAGCCCTGGTTGAACAGCCGCCGGTACGGCTCCTCAGCGCTGACGTACCCCAGGTCGAACAGCACCTTCTGCCAGAACCGCGAGTACAGCAGGTGCAGCACCGCGTGCTCGACGCCGCCGACGTACAGGTCGACACCGCCCGGGTCGTTCACGCCGTGCTCGGCCGGGCGCGGGCCCATCCAGTACTTCTCGTTGCCCGCGTCGACGAACCGCTCCGCGTTGTCCGGGTCGATGTAGCGCAGCTGGTACCAGCAGGAACCGGCCCAGTTCGGCATCGTGTTGGTGTCGCGGCGGTAGGTCTTCTTGCCGTCGCCGAGGTCCAGCTCGACCTCGACCCAGTCGGTCGCGCGGGACAGCGGCGGCGACGGCTCGCTGTCGGCGTCCTCCGGGTCGAAGGTGCGCGGCGAGTAGTCGTCCACCTCAGGCAGCTCGACCGGCAGCAGGTGCTCCGGGATCGCGTGCGCCTGGCCGTCCTCGTCGTACACGATGGGGAACGGCTCGCCCCAGTACCGCTGCCGCGAGAACAGCCAGTCGCGCAGCTTGTACTGCACCGTGCCGGCGCCGTGGCCGTTCTCCTCCAGCCACTGGATGATCGTCTTCTTGGCGTCGTCGACGTTCATCCCGTCCAGGAAGCCACTGTTGATCGCGACCCCGTCGCCGGTGAACGCCTTGCCGTCGAAGCCCTCGCTCGGCTGGACCGTGCGCACGATCTCCAGGCCGAACTTCTCCGCGAAGTCCCAGTCGCGCTGGTCCTGCGCCGGCACCGCCATGATCGCGCCGGTGCCGTAGCCCATCAGCACGTAGTCGGCGATGAAGACCGGGATCTCCTTGCCGTTGACCGGGTTCACCGCATACGAGCCGACGAAGACGCCCGTCTTGTCCTTGCTCTCCTGGCGGTCCAGTTCGGACTTGCGGGACGCGGCGCGCCGGTAGGCGGCGACGGCCTCGGCCGGGGTGGCGGCCCCACCCGTCCACCGCTCGTCCACATCGGACGGCCATTCCGTCGTGGTCAGCTCGTCGACCAGCGGGTGCTCGGGCGCCAGCACCATGTACGTGGCGCCGAACAGCGTGTCCGGGCGGGTGGTGAAGACCTCGATCTTGTGCTCGCCCGCGGCGAAGGTGACGCGCGCGCCGTGCGAGCGGCCGATCCAGTTGCGCTGCATCGACTTGACCTTCTCCGGCCACTCCAGCCGGTCCAGGTCGTCGACCAGGCGGTCGGCGTAGGCGGTGATGCGCATCATCCACTGACGCAGGTTGCGGCGGAACACCGGGAAGTTGCCGCGCTCGCTACGGCCGTCCGGCGTGACCTCCTCGTTGGACAGCACCGTGCCGAGGCCGGGGCACCAGTTCACCGGCGCCTCGGAGATGTAGGCCAGCCGGTGCTCGTCCAGGATCTTCAGCTGCTCGGCGCGGGTCAGCTCGCACCAGCCGCGGCCGTCGGGCGTGCGGCGCTTGTCCTGCGCGTACTCGGCCTCCAGCTCGACGATCGGGCGGGCCTTGCCCAGCTTCTCGTCGTACCAGGAGTTGTAGATCTTCAGGAAGATCCACTGCGTCCACTTGTAGTAATCCGGGTCGATCGTCGCGATCCGGCGGCGCTCGTCGTGGCCCAGGCCCAGCCTGCGGATCTGCCGCAGGTAGGTCTCCATGTTCTGCTCGGTCGTCGTGCGCGGGTGCTGCCCCGTCTGCACCGCGTACTGCTCCGCGGGCAGGCCGAACGCGTCGAAGCCCATGGTGTGCAGGACGTTACGCCCGATCATCCGGTGGTAGCGGGCGTAGACGTCCGTCGCGATGAAGCCCAGCGGGTGCCCGACGTGCAGACCGGCCCCCGACGGGTAGGGGAACATGTCCTGCACGAAGAGCTTGTCCGAGGGAACGCTGGAGTCGGTCGCCAGCGAGCCGGCCGGGTTCGGTGCGTGGAAGGTGCCGTGATCGGCCCAGTAGTTCTGCCAGCGCAGCTCGACCCGACCGGCCAGCTCGGCGTTGTACCGGTGGCCGGGCGTTTCCTCGATTGCTTCACTCACCCAACCATGGTAAGCGGCCCGGCCTGCCCGGCTCTCAGCGCACCGCGAATGCGATGACCTGCGTGATCTGGCGGGTCGACAGGTTGTCGTCGCTGACCAGCAGCAGTGTCCGCTCGCCGCTCGGCAGACGCGGCCCCCAGGTCATGCCCTCCAGGTTGTCGACCTTGGACAGCGGGTAGTCGGCCAGGTCGAGGAGCAGCTTCTTCCGCACCGGCCGCACCTTCGCGCCGTCCAGCGACGCGGTGTGCAGGACGTTCGTGGCGCCGGCCGTGTTGATCTCGTAGATCCGCACCTTGTTGCCGACGCCGGACACGTAGGAGCGCTCCATCACGAGGAAGCGCGCCGGGTCGAGCGGATCGGCGGCGAGGATCGACGAGACGCCGGTGTCGGTGGCGCCGCCGGGCGGGTTCGAGTCGGCGAAGACCGGCTCCTGCGGGTAGGCGTACTGCGCGAGGACCGGACCGGTGCGGGCCTGGACCGTGATCCGGGACAGCGCGCCCCGCTCGGGCGTCGCGACCGGGCCGTCCTGCAGCAGCGGGCCCTCCACCGAGCTGACGACGAGCGTACCCGCGGCGGCGAAGGTGAGGCCTTCCAGCACGAGGTTGCGGCGCGGGCCGGAGTCCGGGCGCATCCGCTCGTTGTCCGGCGTGGGCAGGGTGCGCACATAACCGCCGTCACGCCGGGCCACCTGCACCGACGGGTCGATCAGCGCGGTGTCCGACCGGAAGCCCTCCTGGCTCCAGAAGTAGGCGCCGGTCCACGGGTCGACCCGCATCTCCTCGGGATCGACCGAGTCCTCCGGGTAAGTGCCGCCGTCGGGCTGCCGGAACAGCTGCGCGCCGGTGAAGGTGACCGGGCCGAGCCCGTTGGCGGACACCGGGACCTTCGCCGTGAAGAACCGGGCGGGCGCCTCGGAGGTGTCGTCGGCGATGAAGACGTACTCGCCGGTGCGCGGGTCGTAGTCGATGCTCGACAACTCCCCGATCGTGTAGTCGCCGACGGGCAGTGCGTGCGAGATGATTTGTTCCCCCAGGAAACGCACGGGCGTGGGAGCGGCCTGTGCGGCGGGAGCGACGGTCAAGAGCAGAGAGCCGGCGAGGGCGCCGACCGAGAGTCGCTTCAGCATGGCGTGCAGCACAGCGCATGTGGGTATCCAGCGGGTAGCGCCAACATCACGCTTATCCTCGTTGACGTGTTCGTAGTCGCGCTGGTTCCGCTCGTACTGGGTGTCGTCGTGGGCTGGGGAGGCCTGCTCGGCTGGCGGGAGAAACTCCCGCGCGACCGCGGCGCCGGTGTGCGCACGGCCGCCACCCTGCGCTCCGACGAGGCGTTCCGCGTCGCGAACCGGGTCGCCGGGCTGCCCACGATGGTCGCCGGGGTGGTCGGGATCGTGGCCGGGATCGCCGGCCTGCTCATGCCCGGCACGGCGGGTGCCCTGACCGCGACCGCGATCGGCCTGGTCGGCATGTTCGCCCTGGTCGCCGGTGGTGGCGTGCTGGGCAACCGGGCCGCGGCCGCCGTGCCGCCGCCCGCTCCCGCCGCGCCGGCCGGCTGCTCCGGTTGCGCTTGCGGTGGCTGCGCTGTGCAGCGCGCTTAATTTCGCTGCAAGTCGCCCGGGTGCGTGGCCAGCAAGGCCGTCGGCACACCCTGGCGACGCAGAACTTGGCCCCAGAGGTCCCGCTCCGGCGTGGCCAGCACGTCGCTGGGCAGCGCTGGGACGATGAGCCAGTCACCGCGGTCGATCTCGCCGTCCAGCTGGCCGGAGTCCCAGCCCGCGTAACCCGCGAAGACCCGCAGGCCGCGCACCTTCGGCACCAGCGCGTCCGGATCGGCGTCCAGATCGACCAGCGCCACCGGGCCGCGCACGCCGATCAGCCCCGGCACACCCGATGCGGTCTCCCCGGCGCGCAGCGCGGCCAGGCACAACGCGGTCTTCTTCTCCACCGGGCCGCCGACGAACACCGACTGGGGCTCCACCACGTGCCGTCCCCAGCTGGGCAGCACGTCGTCGACCGGCACGTCGCTCGGGCGGTTGAGGACGACCCCGAGCGTTCCCTCCTCCCGGTGGTCGATGATGAACACCACCGTGCGGCGGAAGTTGGGGTCGAACATCGTAGGAGCGGCGACCAGGAGCGATCCCGGTTCAACCTCGGCGTCCGCTGGCACGCCCCCATGATCCCATTCCCGCAAAACCGGGCCGCACGGCCGGGAACAAGGCGCGGCCCCCACCCGTTGAACAGGGTGGCCGGCGCACTCCGTGTCCCCCGGGCTCACTGAAGAAAAGCCTTTGTGGAATACCGTTCGGCAGGAGCCACACTGCGCAATGCCGCCGAGAGGCGACCAAGTGCGCCGGCCCTCGAAATCTCCCCCTCCTTCCGGCGCCCCGGCACCGTAAGCTGGTGAGCCGTGACAGTGAGTGCACAGTCCGTCGAGAAGGTGTCACCGCGCGCGTTCTTCGCGATGGCGGGCTTCCGCACGCTGCTGTTCACCCGCTTCGCCGCCCAGTTCTCCGACGGCATGTTCCGCGCCGGGCTGGCCGGGGCGATGCTGTTCAACCCCGAGCGCGGCGCCGACCCGCTGACCATCGCGGGCGGGTTCGCCGTCCTGCTGCTGCCGTACTCGTTCATCGGGCCGTTCGCCGGCGCGCTGCTGGACCGCTGGGACCGGCGGCGGGTGCTGATCGTGGCCAACCTGCTGCGCGGCACGGCGATCGTCGCGACCGCGGTCTCGGTCGGGCTCGGGTTCGCCGGCCTGGAACTGTTCGTGCTCGCGCTGATCGTCGAGGGCATCTCCCGGTTCGTCGGGTCCGGTCTGTCCGCGTCGCTGCCGCACGTCGTGCCACCGGGCACCCTGGTGACGGCCAACGCGGTCGCGACCACGCTCGGCTCGCTGGTCGCGGTGCTCGGCGGCGGCGTCGCCATCGGGTTGCGGTCGCTGATCGGCGCCGGGAACACCGGTTCCGGCTGGACCACGGCCGTCGCGGTGCTCGGCACGCTCGCCTCCGCCGCGATCGCGCGCCGGTTCGCCCGCGGCGCGCTCGGTCCGGACACGGTCGACGAGCCGAGCGACGCGGTGCTCGCCGTGGCCCGCGGTCTCGTCGACGGGGCCAAGGCCGCGCTCGGTGCGCCCAGTGTCGTCGCCGGGTTCGTCGCGCTGCTCGCGCACCGCGCGTCCTACGGCATCTCGCTGCTGATCACGGTGCTGCTGCTGCGGTTCACCTTCACCGATCACGGGCTGCTCAAGGCCGGGCTGCCCGGGTTGGGGCAGCTCGCCGCGATGGCGGGCGCCGGGATCCTGTTCGCCGGTTTCCTCACCCCGCGGCTGGTGCGCAGGCTCGGCCGCCGCCGCGCGATCCCCGGCGCGCTGGTGGTCGCCGCGGTCGCCCAGGCCGGGCTCGGCCTGCCGATGCAGCTGCCGACCGTGCTGGTCGCGTCGTTCGTCATCACCGCCGCAGGCCAGGTCGTGAAGCTGTGCGTGGACTCCTCGATCCAGCACGACGTGCGCGACGAGTCCCGCGGCCGGGTGTTCTCGCTGTACGACACCCTGTTCAACATCACACAGGTGATCGCGGTCTCGCTCGCCGCGACGATCGTGCCGTTGACCGGGCGGTCGGTGCCGCTGCTGCTCGTCGCCACCGCGCTGTACCTGCTCGGCGCGGCCGGATACCTGGTGATCGCGCGACGCGCCCGCACCGAGTGACGGAATTTTCCCGATTACGCCGACCGGCGGAAGACGGCCCACTAGAGTGGCCCGCGTGAGCACCCCGGGGGACGACCGCGCGCAGAAGGAAGCCCGCAACGCGGCCATGCGTGAGACCGTCGACCAGTTGATGGACAAGTTCCACCAGCAGACGGCGCAGCTGCGGGAGGCGCAGCAGGCCGCGTCCGCCCTCACCGCGGAACTGTCCTCGCCGGACGGCCTGGTCAAGGTCACCATCGACGCACAGGGGACGCTCGCCGACCTCAAGCTCGCGCCGACGACGTTCGACCGCACCCGGCCGGAGGCGCTCGCGCGCACGATCAGCGACCTGGTGCGCCGCGGGATGCTGCAGGTCAAGCAGCAGCAGGCCGAGTTGTTCCGGCCGCTGACCGCGGACCTGCCCGACCTGTCCGAGTTCATCGAGGGCGCGCCGTCACTGGCCGGCCTGATGCCGGACATCCCGGACTTCCTCGAACCCGAGCCGGAACCGGAGCCACGGCCCGCCGAGGACCCGGAGTCGCAGACGATCATGCGCCGGGACGCGCCGATTTCTCCGCCTGCGCCGAAACCGGCGGCGCGCCGCCGGCGTCCCACCCACGACGACGACGAAATGCCCGACACCTGGATGACGCGGGGTGACCGATGACCGGAGCCGGTACCGGCCACGAGATGGACCCGGACACCGTCCGATCCGGCGCGGGGAAGTTCCCGCCCGCGGGTGACGACCTGAAGGCCGCCGGCGCGGCGCTCAAGGCCGCGCTCGAAGCGCAGGGCGCCTGCTGGGGCAACGACGAGTCCGGCCAGGCGTTCGCCAAGGACTACGAACCGGCCGCGAAGAACTGCACCGAGGCCTTCGGGAGCCTCAGCCAGGCGCTGAAGGACGTGGCGAAGGCCGTGAAGGACGCCGCGGACGCGACCGAGGGCACGCACAAGGACGCCGAGAAGGTCATCAAGAACACGGGTCAGGTCTGACCATGGGGATGGAGTTCCCCGAGGACGTCAAGTGGCTGTTGCCCATCGTCGTCGGCGAGCACTGGCCGGAAGGCGACGAGGACAAGCTGCGCGAGGTCCGGGACGCGTGGCTGGCCACCCGCGACGCGCTGGGGCCGATCGTCGACAAGGCCAACGCGGCCGCTGCGGAGGTGCTCACCACCTGGACCGGTCAGCCCTCGGTCGAGTTCCAGAAGATGTGGGACAAGTTCGTCACCGGTGACGAGGCCTACTTCACGAACCTGACCAAGGCGTGCGAGGCGCTGGCGCAGTCGGCGGACGCGACGGCGCTCGACGTCGAGTACACGAAGTACATGATCATCGCCTCGCTGATCATCCTGGCGATCCAGATCGCCGCGATGATCGCGGCGGCCGTGGTGACGTTCGGCGGGTCGACGGCGGGCATCGTGCCCGCACAGGTGGCCACGCGGATGACCGTGCAGATGGTCTTCCGGCAGCTCGTGCAGAAGATGCTGCAGGAGGGGTTCCGCAAGGTCGCGATGCAACTGCTGAAGCGGCTGGCCAAGGAGATCGCGATGAACGTCGCGATGAACCTGGCGCTGGACGGCGGCATCCAGGCGCTGCAGATGGCCAAGGGCGACCGCAAGAGCTGGGACTTCGACAAGACCGCCGGCGCGCTGGCCAGCGGTGTGGCCGGCGGTGTCGCGGGGGCGGCCGGGCACGCGATCCCGAAGGGCGCGACCAAGGGGCTGCAGGACAGCGTCGCCGGGCAGATCGCGGACCGCGCCGTGCGGGAGGGCACGCGCGGGGCCGTCGAAGGCGTGGCCACGACGGTCGGGCAGGCCGCGCTGACCGGCGACCTCGGCAACCTGAAGATGCAGGACCTGGCGATGGGCGCGTCCGCGGGCGCCGTGGACCGCGCGACCGGTGGCGCCAAGGACCAGATCAACGAGATCAAGAGCTTCAACGCCGACGTGCGGGCGGGCAACATCAAGGTCGACGGATCGCCGGTGGATTCCGGCTCGTCGGACTCGGGTGGTTCGTCCCGTTCGGACTCCGGTTCTTCGGCGGGTGGCTCGTCGGGCGCCCGGGAGCCGGCGGTGGCGGGCGCGCCGTCGTCCCACTCGGGCGGTTCGTCGGGCTCGGTCTCGAACGCGCTCGCGAACGACCGGGTGAGCGGCCAGTCCGCGATGGTGGCGGACCGGCCGGCCACGACGGCTGAACCGCCACGGTCTACTTCGGACGGTGCCGCCACGCACCAGGGCAGCCAGCCCCCCGCGACAGCGGCGCCCGCCGCCGCGGCACCGAACCAGGGCGGTGGTTCCCCAGCGGGAACGGCGGGAGTTTCGTCGACCAGCTCACCGGCTGGCGCGGCCGGTTCGGGCGGTTCCACGGGCTCCTCGGCCGGTTCGGCTGGTTCTTCCGCCGGTTCATCAGCCGGTTCGGCAGGATCCTCGGCGGGCTCGCCGAGCTCCTCGGCCGGTTCCGCTGGTTCTTCGGCCGGCTCAGCCGGTTCTTCCGCCGGCTCGTCAGCAGGTTCGGCCGGTTCTTCCGCCGGTTCGTCGGCGGGATCGGCAGGTTCCTCGGCCGGTTCAGCCGGTTCCACAGGCTCCTCCGCAGGCGCTGCCGGCTCGTCAGCTGGCTCCGCGGGCTCCTCTTCGGCCGGCTCCTCGGCAGGCTCGGTGGGTTCCTCCGCCGGTTCCTCGATCGGCGGCGGGTCCTCGGTGGGCTCCGCCGGATCGCCGGTGAGTTCGTCGGCCGGTTCCGCGTCCTCGGCCGGGGCGTCCCGTGGGTCGGGGTCGGACGGCGCCCCAGTGAGCGGCGCGGACCGGATGCTGGTCCCGGCGGGAGCGAGTCCGGTGCAGCCGGGCAGCGGGTTCGGGCCCAACGACCCGCCGCCGACGCGCCCGGACGGTGTGACCGCCGCCGGCTACGCCCCCGGCGCCTTCGGCCCGACCGGCGGAGCCCCTCAACAGGGCGACCGAGCGCCTCAACAGCAGTCGCCACAGACGTCTCCCGCCGCGCCGATGCAGGGCTACCCCGGCGGCGCGCCGCAGGGCTACGGGCAGGGCGGACAGCCGCCGCGCGCCCCTCAGTACGGCCCGCCCCAGGGCGCGCCGTTCCAGGGCAACCCCACCCAAGGCGCACCCACCCGGCCACCTCAGGGCAGCCCCGCGCAGGGCACACCCTTCCAAGGCGGCCCGAACCGCCCACCGCAAGGCGGTCCCATCCAGGGCGGGCCGTTCCAAAGCAACCCCACACAAGGCGCACCCACCCGGCCGCCCCAGGGCGGCCCCATCCAGGGCAACCCCGAGCAAAGCGGCCAGCCGCCCCAGGGCGGCCCCACACAAGGCGGCCCCGTCCGCGGCGGGCCCGTGCAGGGCGGGCCGAACCGCGCGCCCCAAGGCGGTCCCGTCCAAGGGGCGCCGTTCCAAGGTCAGCCGCCGCAGGGCGGGTACGGCAACACGCCACCCCAGGGCCCGCGTGGCCCGATGGGTGCGCCGCCGAACGGTGGTCCGCCGCAACCGCCTCAGGGTGGCTACGGTCCGCCGCAGCAACAACCGCCGCGAGGTGGGCAGCCGCCGGCGTACGGGCCTCCGGCGCAACGTCCGCCGCAGGGCGGGTACGGCCCGCCCACGCAACAGCCGCCACAGGGCGGCCGTCCTGGCGCGCCCGTCGACCCGCGCTGGATGCTGGCGCGCCCGCCGGAGCAGGTCCACCAGGCGGGCCCGCCCGCCGAGCGGACCCCCGCCACACAGCAGACGCCTGGGACCGACCGAAGCCCGTTCGACGCGGGCCCACGCCGCGAGGAGGCGCCTGCCGCCGAGCGGACCCCGTTCGACCCCGCGCAGGACACGGCCACGCCCGCGCGCTACGAAACACCCACCTCGGAGCGCAGCCCGTTCGACCCCGCGGAAGACACCGCCACCCCGCCCCGCGAAGAGGCGCCCACCACCGAACGCAGCCCCTTCGACCCGGCCGAAGACACCGCCACCCCGCCCCGCGAGGAGCCATCCACTACCGAGCGCAGCCCGTTCGACCCGGCGCAGGACACCGCCACCCCACGTCGCGAAGAGCCGTCCGCCAGCGAGCGCAGCCCCTTCGACCCCACGGAAGACACGGTCACCCCTGTCCGCGACGAGACACCCACCTCGGAGCGGAGCCCGTTCGATGAGGCGCTGCCCCGTACGCACGACGCACCTGCGGCCGAGCGCAGCCAGTCCGACGCGGCCGAAGACACCGCCACCCCGCCCCGCGACGAGACACCGGCCACCGACCAGAGCCCGCCCCACCAGGACACCGCACCCCAGCCGGAGCGGTCCCCCGACGACGCGACGCCCCGGAGCGACCGTCCGGTGGTCGACGAGCCGTACATCGCGGACCCGAACTTCCGCACCTACGACCGCGCCGACTTCGACGCCCTCGGCGAGGCCCAGATCGAGACCGGCATCGTCGACGAGCGCACGGGCCGGCTCACCCACGAGCACGAGTTCCTCGAAGCGCTGGCGATGCGCGACCTGGACGCGACCCTGCGGCACATGAGCGACCAGGGCGCCTACGCCGTGCACAGCTACACCTCGAGCGCCGTCTTCGACCAGATCAACGAGGCGCTGCGCACCGGCCGGAGCCTCGACGAGGTCATGCCGATGGTCCGTGCGCTCGCGTCCGGCCTGAACGAGATGCCCACCTACCAGGGCGAGACGGTGCGCCGGGTCAACGTGCGAGGCGAGGCGGCGGCCATCGTCGCCGGCCGGTACGAGCCCGGTGCGGTCGTGGTCGAGTCGCAGTTCCTCAGTTCGAGCCGCGCCGACCTCGGTTCGGCGAAGTGGCCCGGCGACGTCGAAATGATCATCGAGGGCAAGACGGGTCGGTACATCGAGTCGCTGGCCTCGAACAAGGCGGAACACGAGGTCCTGTACAAGCCCGGCACCCAGCTGGTCGTCAAGGAAAAGATCGAGGTCGAGACCCCCAGCGGCGGCAAGAAGTGGGTGATCCGGCTCGAGGAGATCACCCCGGACGACCCGCGCTACCTCCCGCCGGAGGCCGCCAAGCAGCAGATGGACCGCAACCGCGACCTGGCCGATGTCCAGGAAGCGGAGATCGCGGCCGCGTCCAGGCGTGACTTCGCGCGGGCGTTCGGCGGCGAGGCTGCGGTGGCCGACCTCCCACCGAAGTCCGAACCGGACACCGGCCCGAAGACGGAGACACCGGAGCCCCGGAAGATCGGCGAGCCGGTGAACGGCTGGGGCGACATCCGCCGGTCGTCCGACGTCGTCGGTGAACCGGCGATCCACGCACGCAGCACGGACCCGGTGGACCCCAGGGTCCAGAGCACCGGTCCCAGCGTCCCGACCCGCAACGCCCACCAGGAGGTGCGGTTCCTCCGCGAGCACCTGCCGGAGATCGCGGACGTCAACACCCGCGGCTACTACGCCGACGGCATGCCGGAGTCCTACCGGAACAACTCGGCCGAGTCCGTGCTCGCGTTCGAGATGCGGATGGACGGCCTCCAGGTCGACGCGCAACCGGGCAAGCTGGACGACCCGCGCGGCAGGGACTTCCTGTCCCGGCAGCTCGGTGGCGAATTCCAGCAGATGCCGGACTACAACAGCGTGGTGCGCGAGATGGCCGGTCAGCCGGTCGGCTCGCGGGCCGTGCTGTCGGTCGACACGCCGGATGGGCAGCGCGCCTTCAGCGTGGTCAACACCGAGCACGGCGTGGCGCTGGTCGACGCGATGACGAACCGGCTCGCCGACCTGCCGCCGAACCCGTCCGGTGTGCACCTGATGCCGACCCACACCGGGGACGGCACACCGCTGGCCAACCGGAGCGAGCCGACGCCGGCCGCCCAGCCGGAACCGTCGGTCAACCGGATCAGCGAGCTGCTCGGCGGGGGTCCCGAGCGCAGCGAGCCGGTCTGGAACGCCACGGACGGCAGCGCGCTGCGGAACCGGCTGGACGGCGAAATGCCGCAGCCCGGGGGATGGAACCCGTTCCGCCGGTCGGAACAACCCCCCGCGACGCACGTGCACCAGCAGCCGCCGCCGCACCAGGGCGGACCCATGCACCAAGGTCCGCCGGTCCAGCACGGCTGGCCGCAGCAGCAGGCGCCGGTTCCCCACAACCCGTACCAGCAACCCGCGCCCACGCACCCGAACCAGGGCCCGCCGGTCCAGCACGGGCCGTACCAGCAGGGCCCGCCGCACCAGCAGCCGCCGGTGCACAACCCCTACCAGCAGTCCGCGCCGCCGCCGCAGCACGGCTGGCCCCAGCAGCAGGGACCGGTTCACCACACCCCGTACCAGCAACCCGCGCCGACACACCCGAACCAGGGCCCGCCGGTCCAGCACGGCTGGCCGCAGCAGCAGGCGCCGGTTCCCCACAACCCGTACCAGCGACCCGCCCCCACGCACCCGAACCAGGGCCCGCCGGTCCAGCACGGGCCGTACCAGCAGGGCCCGCCGCACCAGCAGCCGCCGGTGCACAACCCCTACCAGCAGTCCGCGCCGCCGCCGCAGCACGGGTGGCCCCAGCAACAGGGACCGTTGCAGCAGCACCCCGGCCCGCTGACCCACCAGGGCGTGCCGCTGCTGCAGAACCAGCCGGCGCCCTGGTCGAACATGGCCAGCGCGACACCGCTCCACCAGCTGCCCGCCATCCACGCGGGCACGGTCGGCCCCAACGAGCGCGCCTACGTCGCCGCGCGGCACCCGGAGCTGCCGAACGTCAACCCGAACCGCGACCTGCCGAGCGCCGTGGACAGGGGCTACTGGCACAACTGCACGCGGTGCGTCGTGGCTTACGCGCAGCGGCTGATCGGGATCGACTCGCAGGCGGATCCGGTCCTGCCGAAGGACCTCGCCTCGTTCGACCGAATGAAGTGGCTGGAGAACCAGCTCGGCGCCAAGTGGGTGCACGGGATCGGCACGTACGACAACGCGATCGCCCACGTTTCGAACATGCCGCACGGCGCCCACAGCGTGATCTTCGTGTCCTTCCTGGAGCCCGACGGTTCACACCCGTCGCACGTCGCCCTCGCCGTCAACACGCCGGAAGGCGTCGTGTTCATCGACCCGCAGAACGGCGGGCTGATGAGGCTGCCGACCAACCCGACGAACGTCAGTCTCCTGCCGTTCGGGTCGCTCGCCACCAGCAACGGGCTCGCAGCGAACCCGCAGATGGCGTTGCCGTACGGGCATTCGCAGGCGCCGCACACGGCTGCCCCGCACGTGCCGAACACGCCGGTGCAGCAGATCCCGCAGATCCACCACACACCGACGACGCCGCTGCAGCACGGCTCGCCGACACCGACCACGCCGGTGACGGAGGGGCCGGTCGCGCCGGTGCATCAGCGGCCGCCGGTCCAGCAGCAGGCGCCGCAGCCGCCGCCCGTGCACCAGCAATCGCCCGTGCAGCACCAGCCGCCGGTGCAGCAACCGCCGCAACCTCCGGTGCAGCAGCCGCCGCAGGCTCCCCTGCATCAGCAGGCGCCGCAGGCCCCGGTGCAGCACCAGCCGCCGGTGCAGCAACCGCCGCAACCTCCGGTGCAGCAGCCGCCGCAGGCTCCCCTGCATCAGCAGCCGCCGGTGCAGCAGGGCCAGGCGCCCGTCGAGCCGCGCGTGGCTTATACACAGTCGCCGCAGGCTTCGGTTGATCCGCGGGTGGCCGATGGGCACTCGTCGCAGGTCACGGCGCCGGATTTGCCGGTCGGGCCGCAACATCCGCCGGCGCCTGGCCGGGCGGCGGAGCTTCCGGAAGACGGGCTTCCGGGCCGCGAGGGCCGGGAGATTCCGGAGCTTCGACGTGACGGGACACCGGCGGATCCGGAACTGCCCCGTGACGAGACACCGGCCGAATCCGAGCGTCCGCGCGACGACACGCCCGCCGAACCGGAGCGGCGCGGGGACGAACCGGACGAAAACCGGACCGCCGACGATCTGGCCCCCGGGGATAACACCGTCGTCGTCGATGGGCAGACCATGCGGATCGACGACGCTTTCCAGCGGCTGCTGGACGAGCACCCCGAGCTCCGCGACGCCGTCGACAACAACCCGGGCTTCCGGCGCCTGCTTCTGACCAACCTGGGCCTCCTGGTCAACCTGATCACCTACCCGGACGCGATCCCGGTGGTCCAGGAAGCCTGGGACGAGCAGCTGCCGATGCCGGAGTTCCCGGACCACGTCGAAGCCGACTTCAGGCCACCGGCCGAGCACCACCAGCCGCCCGAGCGGCACCAGCAGCCCGGCTTCGCCCCGGCAGGCGGAGGCTTCCCAGCCGGCGGCATCGGCGACCAGCTGCAGCCCGGCTTCGACCACTCGCGCGCGGCCGATCCCGCCTACTCCGACGCCTATCTGCGCGACCAGCTGGAGCGCGCCACGGCCGCGAGGCAGGAGCTGGACTCCGCGCTGGGCGGGATCGCGAACGCGGTGGGGGGCACCGCCATCCCCGCGTCCTCGCCCAGCTGGGACGAGCTCCAGCGGAACCTCGCCGGGTTCGACGGCGACGCCTCACGCCTGTCCGGCCTGGCGTCCGCAGGGATGCAGGTCGGCAGCGCGGACGACGCCTACCGCGCGGCCGCGCAGCTCGCCGGCACCCCCGGCCTGGAGGTCCTCGCCACCGACGACCGCCTCGCCCACGGCGGCGGCCTGGACATGCAGGTGCGCACCTCGGACGGCACGGTCGGCGCGGTGAGCATGATGCCGCCGATGCCGGGCATGGCCGGTCCGGGCGCCGCGGGCAGCGCGTCCCGGGGTGGCAGGCACCGCAAGCTCGACGGACCCCAGCAACCCCTGGTCGAGGAAGCCGCCGAGGTGCCGACCCCGCAGTACTTCAAGTGCTTCAACAAGACCTACAAGGTCGACCGGGACGGCGACGGCAACCTCACCGGTTTCCTGCTCAACGTCCGCACGGGCCAGTTCGAGGAGAACAGCACGCACCTGGAGAAGGTCCTGCAGGACGAGCTGCCGTCGAACTTCCGCTCGCTGACCGAAGCGGAGTTCATCGCGGAGACCGAGCGGGAGCGCGCCTTCTACCTCCGCGGCGAGGGACCGTTGTTCGCGCTTTACGCCACCGTCGACGGGATGCGCAAGCAGGCCAAGGAAGAGGGCCGAGCGCTCACCGCACAGGAGGAGTCCTTCATCGAGTCGGTGCAGCGGCGCACATTCGGCATGTGGGAGGCGCGGCCGGCTGGTTTCCCGTGCACCTCCATCCTCGCGTGAGCTGGTTACAGTGAGCGGCACTACGGAGATGGGCAGGGAGGCGACGGCGATCATGGAGCCGCACCGTCCGTTGCTCGTGCGCATCGGCACGCTCGCCAGGGCCGACGCGCCGTCCGGATGGGAACGGATCGAGCTGCACTTCAGGCAGGTCGGTGACCACGCTGAGCTGGAGCCGATCGCGTTCACGCGCGGCTCCGGCCGGACCTACCCGGCGTCGGGCGAGCTGGCCGAGGTGTTCGCCGAACTGCGGGAGGCCATGTACGAGCCGGGCGTCGGCGCCTGGCTGCAGGCCCGCTACGCGCTGCACCCGTCCGGCGAGTTCGACCTCGACGTCAGCACCACGACCGCGCCTTGGTGGCGGACGCCCCCGGACGACCTGCCCGCCGCGCTCGAAGCCGAGCTGAAAGCGTTTCCCCGCGATCCGGAGCACCTGCCGGACTGGTGGCGCCGCGCCGCCGGCCTGCCGCTCGGCGTCAAGTTCCGGCACGCCCGCGTGGTCGACACGTACGAGGACGGCGCCGCTCCCGTCATGGGCCGTCCGCCTGTGCCCGAGGACGAGGTGCCCGCGCTCCTGCGGTACCTCGAACGCCAGCCCGCGGTGCTGGTCGGCAGCGGGCTGGGCCCGGACATCTTCAGCGGTGGCACCGAATCCGACGTGCCGGAGAGCTACCACACCGACGGCGCGTGGATCTGGCACGCGTCGGTGCCGCACTACCTGCGCAAGTACGGCACGCCGCCCGAACCGGACTTCCTCGCGCACATCCGGGACCAGGACTTCCAGCCGCCCTACGTCGATAAGCTGACCCGGCGCACCGCGGCGGCCGACCTGCTCGGCCGGTCCCGTCCGAAGGCCGATCCGGGCGAGGCGCTGCCGACCACCGGGGACATCGCGTCCGAACTGGAGACCCGCACCGATCCGGCGCTGGAGGACCCGGCGTTGCTGGTGGTGCTGGCGCAGCGCCTGGCCGAGCACGGCATCTGGCCCGCGGCCTACCGGCTGGCGTCGCGGGCCGACGGTGCGTGGTGCCTCAACCCGACCGACCGCGGCTGGGAGGTCGCGCGCTACGCCGGTGGGGCGCCGGTGCGCCCGCAGTACTTCGAGCGCGCCGAGGACGCGGCGCAGCACCTGCTCGGCGCCCTGCTGCTGCACCCGGCGCGGACCACGGGCGGCGCCGAGACGCCGCTGGAGACCTCGGCCGAACTCGCCGACTGGCCGATCCAGCCCACCGAGGGCGACCCGCCGCTGACCCTGCTGCGCAACAAACGCCTGATCCGGCTGCCCGCGGCCACGGTCGTGCAGCGCTTCGGCGACGAGACCGGCAACCTGGTCCACCACGACGAAACCCGGTTCCCCGCGACCTCGCTGCCCATCGAGCGGGACCGCGAGGAGCGGCGCTACCGGCTCCGGCGCAGCCTCGCGGTCGTGACCGGCATCGCGATCCCCTGGGCGAACCTGCCCGGGGGCGGTGTCGCGTACGTCCTGCCGAAACCGCTGAGCGAGCACGTGGCGGACGCAAGCCTGGAAAGGATCGAGTAGTGGAAGCGGCAGAAGCGGTCGCGAAGGTCGAGGAGTGGCTGCACGAGGTCCACCCCGGCGCCGGCCTGCGCGCCGACCAGGCGAACCTCGTGCGGCGCCCGGAAGGCTGGTACGTCCCCTACAACTCCACCGCCTACCTCGACGGCGGCGACCTCGGCGAGCAGATCATCCCGCCGCCCGCGCTGATCGTGCGCGACCCGGAGGGCGACCTGCGCCACGCGTCGCCCATCAGCGGTGGCTTCAGCATCCCCGCCCAGTACCCGGGCCGCGACCACTGGGCCGAGGTGATCGACCCCGAGTACGCCGCCTCCGGCCTCGGCCGCCTCGGGGTGCCGCTCGCCGCGATCACGGGCTGGCAGCGCTACCTGCCGGACGGCACGGACACCGGCGAGTTCCGGCCGAACCCCGAGTACCGGACGGGGCCGAGCCGGCGTGGCTACCCGGTGCCGTGGACCGCGCTCGACCACCTCGTCGAGTTCCGCCACATCGGCTGGCTGGACCAGCGGAAGTTCGTCATCGGGCTGCTCGAGGAGAGCGTGCTGGTGCCGCTGTCCGACGGCCGGGTGCGCCACCAGTCCACGAAGGACGGTCGTCGCACCGTGGAGCTGTGGACGTCGACGCGCTTCTTCCCGCCGGGCAGCCGGGAGTGGTTCTGGCTGGACCCGGTGACGCTGCTGTCCCACGTGCCGGAAGCCGACCTGGTCATCCACGGCCCGTGGCAGCTCCCGGTCGAGGTCACCACCGAGGAGATCCGCGCGGCGCACGCCGAGTTCCCCCGGTACAGCGACAAGATCGAGGTCACCGGCGAATGCGTGGAGGCCTCGGCGGACCTGACCCGCTGGGCCGCCGACACCGCGGCGCGGATCGGACTGCCCGAGCCGGTGGAGCTGCCGGTCGACGCGGGTGACAGCGCCCGCGCGCACGGCTTCGAGCTCACCGCGGACGAGTGCTACCGGGTGGTCACCGGGCGGTCCTGGGTACGGCGCATGGGCATGGCGCTGCCGCCGCGACCCCCGTACGACCCCGCCGCGTTCGGCCTCACCCTCGGGTACGACGACAACGGCGAACCGGTGTTGCGGGTGGACTCGTTCGGCAAGTTCGCCGACGTCGGCCAGGACACCAACTTCAGCTGGCAGCGGGTGCTCGGCGCGTACGTCGGGTTCGCGCTCGGGGAAGCGCTGGGCACCTCGGCGGACGGGACCGAGCCCGGTCCGGTCGGCCCGCTCACCCAGCGCCTGCTGTTCCTCACCGAGGCCTTCCTGCGCGGCGGTGCGGCAGCGGTTCCCGAGGCGGTGTCCCGCTGGTCGCACACGCAGGGCGAGACGGTGCCGGGCATCGAAGGGTGGCTGCCGCACCTGCGCGAACTGCACTCGACGCGCGGCCCGGACCCGGCTGACCTCCGGTCCGGGCCGACGGTCCTGCTCGGCGCCCTGCCCGGTGTGCTGACCATCGGCGGCCCCGGTGAGGTGCCGTTCGGCGCGTCCGAAGAGGCCGTCCGCGCCTTCAGCGCGCTGCCCGAGTCCGGCGAAGACGAGGTGACCTTCGCTGTCTTCCTCGGCCTGCTGCTGGAACGGGGACTGGACCGGGCCTTCAGCCCGGCGCTGTGGGTGTCGGCCGGTGCGGTGCTGCGGGACCGGGAAGGACCGCGGTGGGACGCCGTGCGCGAGCTGGCCGCGCGGTCCCTGATCGCCGTCCCGGAGCAGGGCCTGTACCACCTGCCCGAGCCCGAGGAGATCGGCGACGGACACGACACGGCGTCCGTCCTCGGGCGTGCGCTCGCCGCGGTGAGCGGGTTCGAGAACAACCCCGAGGTCGCGCTGCTGCGCGCGGTGAACCACTCCGGCCGCAGCGCGCTGACCGGGGCGATCGCCGGCGCGCTGGTCGGCGCGCGCAACGGCGTGCCCGACCTGCCGCAGAAGTGGGTGGACCAGCTCGAACTCAAACCGCTGATCGAGCGGGTCGTCACGGACGTCGCCCGCCGGTTCGAGGGGATCCCGGAGGGGGAGGAAGGACAGCGATGGCTTCGGCGCTATCCGGCGATCCGGCCGTGACGGCTCAGCGCTTCACCGACTGGAAGGCCGTCACCGACCCCGAGTTCCGGCGCAACGAGTTCCCGGGGCTCGGCACGCCGGAGCCGGCGATCGTGCGGTGGATCGAGGTCGACGAGCGCGAGCAGCCGACCGGCAACGTCCGGGAAAACCCCGCGCACCGGCCCGGCCCGGAGTGGTTCGGCAGCCCGAAGGCCACCACCCCGGCGGGGAGGCTGATGGGCATGCACCGCGTCGGCTGGATCGACGGGCCGACCATGCGCAGGCTGTTGCTGGACTGCGAGGTCCTGGTTCCGCTGGGCGCGGACGGCGAGCCGGTCCGCAACCGCACGCGGGACGGCCAGGTCGTCGTCGCCGCCTACACCGCGACACGCACGATCCCGGCCGGTGTGCACCGGTGGCGCCGGATCAGGCCCCGCGACCTGCTGCGGCCGGGCGCGGGGGAGACCCGGCTGGACCTGGACGCCGGGCACGCCCTGGCCCTGGCGGTCGATCTGGCGGAGGAGATCACCAGGGTCGAACCGGACCCGGGTCGATATGTCGACGAGGTCGCACCCGAGGTTTCGCCGAGGATCGCGGAGCTGGCCGCCGAGTCCGGGCTCGGCGACCTGGTCACGCAGCGGCTCCGCGCGGTCGGCGGCTGGGCCAGGAAGAACGGGTACGAGCTCAGCGCCGACGAATGCGAGCGCTACGCGCGCGCGTACGCCCTGTGGGTGCGCAACCTGCGGCTGCGCCACGACGGCCGGCCGGTCGAGTGGCCCGCCGATCTCGCCGGGGCCGGCCTGATCAACCACTACGACCACACCGGGCGGACCGAACCGAGGCCGTGGACGCTGGGCAAGTTCCAGGACGCCGGCACACCCTCGGGGCTGTTCGCCTGGCACCGCGTCGTCGGCGCCTACGTCGGGTTCGCGGTCGGGGAGTGCCTCGCCCTCGGCAACGGCGACGTGCTCGGCCCGATGACCCGGCAGGCCCTCCGGCACACCGAAGCCGTCCTGCGCGGCCTGCCGTTCATGACCCTCACCGGCGACGTGCCCGAGGGGTTCCCGCCGGCGCCGAAGCCGGACAGCTGGCTCTCGGTCGCGCTCGGCGACGGCCCGGAAGCGCCGCCGAACCCGCTGACCGCCGTGCTCGCCGCGACCATGACCGCGGGCCTGGAGCTGGAGAACGCCGGGCTGCCGTACCAGATGACCGTCGCGCGGGCCCTGACCGGCGCGGACGGCGAGGCCGCCACCGCGATCGAGCTGGTGGTGCGGTTGCTCACGAAGGTGCTGGTCAACGGCGAGCCGCCGTGGCCGTTCCACGCCGTCCTGGGTGAGCTGCGGAAGTCCGGGCAGACGCCGTACGACGAGATCGCGGCGATCGTCCTCGCGATGCGCGACGGCCGCGACATCCCGGACACCGAGCAGATCGAGACGCTCGGCGACCCGGCGAGCCCGCTCGCGGTGGCCGGGCGCGCCGTGTTCGCCACCGCCAAGCGGCAGCACGACCCGTTCGCCGCGATCCAGGCCGCCGCACAGCAGTCGGCCGAACCGCCGCTCACCGCCGCGCTCACTGGGGCGCTGGTCGGCGCCCGGCTCGGCGGCCCTGGCCTGCCCGCGGACCTGGTCGGGGCGCTGACGCCGCTGGGACTGCTGGACAACATCGCCAACGACATCTACCTGCACTTCAACCTGTACGGCGTCACGCGCAGCCGGTCGCTGCAGGAGGACTGGGCGCGGCGGTACCCGCCCGGCTAAGTTTGACGGGCCCGTTTTCCGGACGCAGGGGGAAGTCGTGCGGTACCGAGTGGAGTTGGCGGAGCGCCCTGACGGGCTGTACGCCGTGTGGCAGGGGCGCGTCTTCCCGGCGCAACGCTCCAGCGCGGACGGCACCGTCCTGCTCGTGACGCCGCCCGGGGAGGACGCGCCCGCGGACTTCGACCAGGAATTCGAGGGGCGGCCGGCGAAGGTGCTGCCGGAAGCCGAGGTCGCCGCGACCTTCAGCCTGCAGACGCACTGCCTGTTCGACGACGACATCTACCGCGTCGCCCCCGGCGAGGGGCTGACGCTGCGCTGGAACGGCACCGACGAGACGCGGGCGCGGCAGCTCGGCCTGCACGACTCCGCCGTCGACGCCACCGAGGCCGAGATCACCGCGATCTGGCAGGAGCGGCACGACTTCGCCGCCGGCATGCGGCAGCTCGGCGCCGGGGATCCGCAGGAGCTGGTGCGGGAGATCGCGCGGCTGCTGCGCGACGTCGTGCCCGACGGCTGGGAGCGGATCGCCGCCCAGTTCCGGCAGGTCGGGGACTACGCGGAGATCGAGGTCCGCGCCGCGGGCGAGGGCGAGTCGGTGTCGTTGCCCGCGTCGCCGCGGCTCGGACAGCTGTTCGGCGACCTGCGGGCCGCGATGTACCAGCCGGGCGCCGGGACGTGGTTCAAGGGCACGTTGACGCTGGTCGCCCCCGCCGAGTTCACGTTCGACTACGACTCGTCCGCCGAGCCGAACTGGCGCCAGTCGCCTGCGGGCCGGCCGACCGCCCGCGCGTACGAGGCCGAGCTGGAGCACTTCCCACGCGACCGGAAGCAGGTCCCGGACTGGCTCGCGGCGAAAGCCGGGTTGCCGGTGGACGCGGCGTTTCGGCACGCCGCGGTCGTCGACGGGCCCGGCGAACCACCCGTGGTGAACCGGCAGGCCCTGCCGCCGGACGAGGCCCGCGCGTTGTTCGACTACCTGTACCGGGCGCCGGTCGCGGTGGCCAGGCCGAACCGGCTGCCGGACCTGTTCGCGCCGGCGGCGCAGCCCGACGTGCCCGACGCCTTCCACACCGACGGCACGTGGATCTGGGCCGCCGCGGTGCCGCACTACCTTCGGAAATACGGTCTGCCGCCGCAGCCGGAGCTGGTCGAGCACGTGCGGGCACAGGGCTACCGCGCGCCGACCGTGCCTGCGCACCTGCTCGCGGCCGCGGAGGCGGAGCTGCTGGGCAGGCCGCTGCCGCCGCAGCCCGACGCTGGTGAGGTGGACGCGGTCACGCTCATCGACCGCGGCGGCGACCCGCCGTACGGGTTGCGGGCGTCGGAGGTGCTGACGGTCCTGGAGCGGCGGCTGGCGGAGTACGGGATCGCGGCTTCGGCGTACCGGATCGGCGCACGGGCCGAAGGGGCGTGGAGCCTGCAGCGGACGGAGTCGAGCTGGGAGGTCACCGGCCCGGACGGCGCGGAGCCTGCGGCGTTCGCGCGGGTCGAGGAGGCGGCGCGGTTCCTGCTCGGATCGCTGCTGCTGTACCCGGTGCGGGTGGTCGACGACGAGGGCGACTGGCCGATCACGCCGCAGCGGGGCGAGCCGCCGCTGACGTTCTACCGCGCGAAGCGGCTGATCACGCTGCCCGCCGGCACGACGCTGGTCCGGTTCGGCGGCGAGGCGGGCAACCTGGTGCACGACGAGACGGCGCGGTTCCCGGAGACGTCGCTGCTGCCGGAGCGGGAGGGGCAGCGGGCGCTATACCGGGTGGCGCGGCCGGTGCGCGTGCTGACCGGCGTGACCCAACCCTGGGGAGCGATGCCCGGCGGGGCGGTGGCGTACTTCCTGCCGTACCCCGTCGGGCACCACGTGGAGACGGGCGGGTTGGAACGGCTTTAGCGCTTGATGCTCTTGATCAGCGCGGTCAGCTGGTCGAACCTCGCGTTCATCTGGTCGACGACCTGCTCGAACCTCGCGTCCACCCGCGCGAAGCCCTCGTCCACCCTCCGTTCGAGTCGATCCAACCGGGCCCCCTGCTCGAGCTGGGTTTCGCGCAGCGTGTGGAGCACCGTGATGTGCCCTCTCAGCTGAGCTGACACGTCGCCGACCTCCTTCGAGGCTGCGACGGCGAGCACACGGGCTTCGCGGGCGGTCTCCAGTGCTTCGATGGCGAGCCTCCGGGCGTCGTTCTGTTCTTCGGTCATGCGCGGCAAGTTATCCACCCGTGATCAGCCCCTTTCAGCGCGAACGCGCCATACCGCGCGATACCCCGGCAATCATCGCGGCATCCAGAGCGTCACGCGAGTTCCGCTGCCCGGGCTCGACTCCACCCGCGCCTGGCCGCCCGCCTCGGCCAGGCGCGCCGTGATCGACTCGCTGATTCCGAAGCCCGGTGGGCGGTCCGCCGCATCGAAGCCGGCGCCTTGGTCGCGGATCACCACCGCCACCCCGCCGTCCCGTTCCTCGGCCCGGACGACGACCCGGTCGGTTCCCGAGTGCTTCAGCGTGTTCCGCAGCGCCTCGCGGGCCGCGTCGCGGATGGCGACCTGCCGGACCTCCGTCAGGGTGTCCGGGTCGAGCTCCGCCATGACCAGCTGGGCGCGCAGGCCGTCCCGGGCCATTTCCGCCGCCAAGGCCGCCAGTTTCTCGCCGAGGGGGCCGCTGCCTTCCGCGCCCTCGAGGGCCTGCCGCACCTCGATCGCCTGCGCGCGGGCCAGCCGTCGCATCTCGCTGAGCTGGTGTTCGCTGCTGCCGGAGCACGGCAGGGCGATCGTCTCCAGCGTCTGCAGCACCGTGTCGTGCAGCATCCGGTGCTGCCGGGCGCGCTCCGCCTCGCGGCCATGCCTGATCCCGTACGCCAGCGCCAGCCGGGTGCCGAGGCCGAGTAGCACCAGCGCACCGGTCGCCGTCACCAGGACGCCCACGATCGTGCCCAAGCCGGCGAAGGCTTGTTTCACGTTGAACACACCGTTGTTGAGCCACCACGCGACCCCGGCGAGCGGCACGCTCAGCACCGTCAGCCCCAGCCCGTACCCGACTCCCAGCGCGAGGGTCAGCAACGCCACCCCGCCGAGCAGGTGCTTGCCCGGCACCTGCATCGCGGCCACGAAGGCCAGCGGAGGCACCGTCGCGGCGACCACCAGGTTGGCCGCGATCGTGAACACCACGTCGAGCACCAGCAGCCGCACCGCGCCACCACCGTGGAACGGCGTCGACCGGAAGAGCCAGCGCAGCCCGTACAGGTTCAGCGCGATCGAGCACACCGCGACCGCCACCACCGGCGCCACGCCACCGTGGTCGCCGGCGAGGAACGCCACCAGCGCCCCGGCCACCGCCAGCACGCGGTAGACCAGCGGGACCATCGCGACGTACCGGGTGGCGCGGAGCAGCAGGTTGTCCTGCGCCGCTGTGTCGACCGGCCCCGCCATGCGCCGCATCCGCGCGAGCGGGGACACCCGCGCCGGGTCGGCGACCTCCTCGTCCAGTCCACCGGTCGCGCCGGCCATCGCGGGCGCGCCGCGCCGCAGCAGGGTGCCCAGGTACCTCGCCGCTCGCGGTGGGGACATCACGACCTCCCGGTCGTCTCGACGCACCCAGAAGTTACAGGCCGTTCTCCTCGGCCCAGCGGCGCAACTCGGCGACGGCCTCGTCATGGTCGAGCGGCCCGCGGTCCAGGCGCAGCTCCTTCAGGTGCTTCCACGCCTTGCCGACCATCGGCCCCGGCGGCAGGCCGAGGATCTTCATGATCTCGTTGCCGTCCAGGTCGGGCCGCACCCTGGCGAGGTCCTCCTCGGCCTGGATGCGCGCGATCCGCTCCTCGAGCTCGTCGTAGGTGCGCTGCAGCGCGGCTGCCTTGCGCTTGTTGCGCGTCGTGCAGTCGGCGCGGACCAGCTTGTGCAGCCGGGGCAGCAGGTCACCTGCGTCGGTCACGTACCGGCGCACCGCCGAGTCGGTCCACTCGCCCTTGCCGTAGCCGTGGAACCGCAGGTGGAGGAACACCAGCTGGCCGACGTCCTCGATCACCTGCTTCGGGTACTTCAGCGCGCGCAAGCGCTTGCGAGCCATCTTGGCGCCGACCACCTCGTGGTGGTGGAAGCTCACGCCGCCGCCGTCCTCGAACCGGCGCGTGGCGGGCTTGCCGATGTCGTGCAACAGGGCCGCCAGCCGGAGCACGAGGTCGGGCTCGGCGTCCGGGTCGTCCCGGCGCTCCAGCGCGATCGCCTGGTCCAGCACGGTCAGCGAGTGCTGGTAGACGTCCTTGTGCTGGTGGTGCTCGTCGATGGCCAGCCGCATCCCGGGCACCTCGGGCAGGATGTGCTCGGCGAGCCCGGTGTCGACCATCAGCTCCAGCCCGCGCCGCGGATACCGGCCCAGCATCAGTTTTGACAGCTCGGTCTGCACCCGCTCGGCGGTGATGCGCTGGATCTCGCCCGCCATCTCGGTCATCGCGCTCACCACGCGGGGCGCGGGCTCGAAGCCGAGCTGGGCGGCGAACCGCGCGGCGCGCAGCATGCGCAGCGGGTCGTCGGCGAAGGACTCCTCCGGGGTGGCGGGGGTGTCGAGCACTTTCCGCCGGAGCGCGTCCATCCCGTCGTGCGGGTCGACGAACTGCTTGGTCGACAAGTCGATCGCCATCGCGTTGACGGTGAAGTCGCGGCGCTTGAGGTCGCCCTCGATCGAGTCGCCGAAGGTCACCTCGGGGTTGCGGCTCACCCGGTCGTAGACGTCCGCGCGGAACGTGGTGATCTCCAGCGTCGAGCCGCGCTTGGTGACGCCGACGGTGCCGAAGGCGATGCCCGCCTCCCACACCCCGTCGGCCCAGCCGCGGACGATCTTCAGGATCTGTTCCGGCCGCGCGTCGGTGGTGAAGTCGAGGTCGGCGGACAGCCTGCCGAGCAGCGCGTCCCGCACGCTGCCGCCCACCAGGTACAGCCGGTGCCCGGCGCTCGCGAACAGCCCGGCCAGCTCGTCGGCCAGCGGCGAGATCCGCATCAGCTCGGCCACCGCGTTCCGCTTCGCGGTCAGTTCGTTCACCGGGATCGAACCGCCTCGGGAGTCGACTCAACCATGACAGACACGAGGAACCAGCCTACCGATCGACGAGGAGTGAACAGTCAACTACGCAGTAGCGGCACGAAGGGGCCGCCACGCACTAGCATCGCAGCATGTCTGGATCGGCCGGTCGCTCCGGCGGGGGTAAGCCGCGACGCCGGTCACGCCGCCGCCGCGGCCGGAAGATGACGACCTCCGTGGAGACCTCCGCCGGCGGCCTCGTGGTCGATCCCGCCAGGGAGAACGCCGTGTTGATCGGCAGGCTGGACCGCCACGGGAAACTGCTTTGGTCCCTGCCGAAGGGCCACATCGAAGACGGCGAGACGATCGAGCAGACTGCGGTGCGCGAAGTGAAGGAGGAGACCGGGATCTCCGCGGAAGTGCTGCGGCCGCTCGGCACCATCGACTACTGGTTCGTGGCCGAGCGACGGCGGGTGCACAAGACGGTGCATCATTTCCTGCTGGAAGCCACCGGCGGCGAGCTGTCCGACGAGGACTCGGAGGTCACCGAGGTGGCCTGGGTGCCGATCGCCGACCTGGAGACCCGGCTCGCCTACACCGACGAGCGGTCCCTGGTGCGCAAGGCGCGGGAACTGTTCGACGACGACACGCGAGCGACAGAAGGAGCGTCGGAGTGAAGCGGTTCGCCGCCACCGGGCTGGTTGCGTTCCTCCTCGCGATGTTCACCCCGGTCACGGCGAGTGCCCAGACGGACGCGCCCAGCCGTCTGCGGCTGGACGTCGCGCAGCTCAACCCGCGCGTGATCACCACGAACTCGGTGACGCTCAACGTCACCGGCACCGTGACGAACGTGGGCGACCGGCGGATCAGCGACCTGCAGGTCCGGCTGGAGCTGGGCGAGCGGCTCACCACCGAGCGCCAGGTGCGCACCGCGATGAGCGGCGCGGCCGCGGCCGCCGCGTCGAGCACCGACTGGGTCGACGTCGAGCCGTCGACACTGGAGCCGGGGCAGACCGCCCAGCTCAGCGTCACGGTCCGGCTCGACGGGACGCGCGGCAACCTGCGGGTGAACAGCGCCGGCGTGTACCCGATGCTGGTCAACGTCAACGGCACGCCCGACTACGGCGGCGCGGCGCGGCTGGCGTCGATGAGCATGCTGCTGCCGGTGCTGTCCGCGCCGGGCAAGAGCGTGACCGGCCAGAACTCCGCGCCGGCCCAGTTCACGATGCTGTGGCCGATCGCCGACACCCGCCCGCGCATCGTGGCCGCGCCGCTCGGCGGCACCGCGGTGCTGTCGGACGACGTCCTGGCGACCGAGCTGCGGCCCGGTGGCCGCCTGTACGGGCTGGTCGAGTCGGCGAGCGCGGTCCGCGACGACCCGCAACTGACCCGCGCGCTCTGCTACGCCATCGACCCCGACCTGCTGGACACGGTGGACGCGATGTCCCGCGGCTACCAGGTCCGCACCTCGACCGGCACCACCGGCGGCACCGGGGCGGAGGCCGCGAAGGCGTGGCTGCAGTCGCTGCGGGAGCTGGTCACCGGGCAGTGCGTGGTCCAGCTGCCCTACGCCGACGCCGACCTGACCGCCCTGACCAAGGTCCGCAGCGGTGACCTGCTGCCGTTCGCGCTGGACACCGGCGCGCGAGTGCAGGAACTGCTCGGCGTCACCCCGCAGAACGGGGTGCTGTGGGCGGGCGACGCGCTGGACCAGAGCACGCTGGGCGCGCTGAGCGGGGCCGGGGTGCGCACCCTGATCACCGATCCGGTCGACTCGTCGACAAGCAGCCAGAACGCCGGCGCGGTCACGCTGGACGGCACCGCGCTGCGGGCCCAGCAGGTCGACTCGCTGGTGCTGTCCGGGCTGGCCGGCGCGTCCGGCAGCATCGAGGCGGCCGCGGCGACGCCGGTGGACGACCCGGACATCGCGACGCAGAACGGACTGGCCGCGCTCGCCTTCCGCGGCGGCCTGGCGGGTGGCGCCTCGCGGCCGGTGCTGGTCGCCCCGCCCCGCCGCTGGACCGCGACGCAGGACGAGCTGACCGGTTTCCTGCGCAACGTCGGCGACTTCGTCGACCGCAACATGCTGACCCCGCAGTCGCTGCCCGCGCTGCTGGCCACCGCGAGCACGGGCAACGCCAAGATGAGCTACACGGCCGAGGACCTGGCCACCTCGACCCCGACGTCGGTCACCGACGAGATGACCTCCATCGAGACCACGATGACCGACCTGCAGGGCGCGATGCAGATCGACCCGGCCGCGCAGGTGGAGCCGGCCGAGCTGCTCGAACCGCTGCGGTTCGCGCTGGTCCGCAGCACGTCGGCGGCCTGGCGCGCGCGGCAGGGCGCCGCGGAGGCCTCGGCCGCCGACGCCCGTGCCGAACTGGACAGCCTGCTCGGCCGGGTCACGGTGGACACCCCGCCGGTGCCGATCTCGATGGCGTCCGGGTCGGCGCCGCTGCCGGTGTCGTTCAACAACGGGCTGCCGGTGCAGATCGCGGTGCGGATCCAGCTGAGCAACACGCCCGGCCTGCGCGTCGAGCAGGTGCCGGACCGCCTGGTGCCTGCCGGCCTCGGCGGCAGCGAGCGGATCCCGGCCGAGGCCCTGCGCGCCGGTGTGTTCAACCTGACCGTCTCGCTGACCACCCCCGGCGGCACACCGCTGGGCAACGCGGCGCGGTTCGAGCTGCGGTCCAACGAGTACGGCGTCGTGACACTGGTCCTCACGATCGCGGGCGCGGCGGCCCTGGTCCTGCTCTCCGCGCGGCAGATCTACCGTCGCGTCCGGGCCCGCAAGGCCTGACCGACTACTCTGGGGTGCCAGAACCGGACCGGCGAGGATTGGGCGCGCGCGTTGGACAGAGACCCGGGGTGGCCACCCGAGCGTCCCGCCGACCGCGGAACACGGCGTCCGCCGCCGCCTGATCGCGCTCGGCAGGAGCAGACCCGCCGGATCCCGCCGGCGGCGAACGGCAGGCCACGGCCCCCGCAGCCGACGCGTCAGCAGGGACAACTGCCGCCGGACCGGCTGCCTCAGCCACCGCGCCGCCAGCCGCCGCCGGACCGCAGGCAACCGCCGCCAGCCGGCAGGCAGGCCCCGCCCGACCGCCGCCAGCCGGTGCGGCCGTGGCGGCAGGAGCGGCAGCGCCACCAGGACAGCATGCCGTTCGGCGCGCCGCCGCTGCCGCCGAACGACCCCGACGCGACCATGCTGATCCCGCGGATCAGCGGGGTGCAGGGCGGCAACCGCTGGCCGGTGGCCGACCCGGACGTGCTGCGGCCCTACGACGCACTCGCGACGCGGATGATGCCGCGCATCTCGGCGTCGCCGTCGACCTCGTTCGGCGAGGGCCCGGGGCTGGACGCCACCGGCTTCCACGCGCCGGTCGAGGCGCCGGAGAAGCCGGCCGCGCCGTCGCTGGCGAAGTCCAGCAGCCGGATCGCGATCGCGTCCCTGATCAGCCGGATCACCGGGTTCCTCTGGAAGATCATGCTGGTCTGGGCCGTGGGCACCGGCGTGGTGAACGACTCGTTCAACATCGCCAACACGCTGCCCAACATCGTCTTCGAGCTGCTGCTCGGCGGCGTGCTGAGCAGTGTCGTGGTGCCGCTGCTGGTGCGGTCGCAGGACGACAAGGACGGCGGCCTGGCCTACACCCAGCGCATGCTGACCGTCGCGTTCGTGCTGCTGGTGATCGGCACGGTGGTCGCCGTGGCCGCCGCACCATGGCTGACCTCGTTGTACCTGGACGGCGAACCGGGCAAGACCAGCTCGGACCTGACCACGGCGTTCGCCAGGCTGCTGCTGCCGGAGATCCTGTTCTACGGCCTGTTCGCGCTGCTCTCGGCCGTCCTCAACGCGAAGCAGATCTTCGGGCCGCCTGCTTGGGCGCCGGTGGTGAACAACCTGGTCGTGATCTTCACGCTGGCCGTGTTCATGCTCACCCCCGGCGAGATCACGTTCAACCCGGTCGAGATGAGCCAGCCGAAGCTGCTGCTGCTGGGCATCGGCGTGACCATGGGCATCGTCGTGCAGGCGATCATGCTGGTGCCACCCCTGCTGCGCAGCGGGTTCAGGTTCAAGTGGCGCTGGGGCATCGACAAGCGCATGAAGGAGTTCGGCGGCCTCGCGCTGTGGATCCTCGGCTATGTCGCGGTCAGCCAGATCGGCTTCACCGTCAACACCCGTGTGCTGACCAGCGGTGACCCGGGTGGTGTGACGATCTACTCGAACGCCTGGCTGCTGTTCCAGCTGCCGTACGGCGTCATCGGCGTCTCGCTGCTGACCGCGATCATGCCACGGCTGTCGCGCAACGCCGCCGACGGCGACACCCGCAAGGTGGTCGCCGACCTGTCCTACGCCTCCCGCATCTCGACGGTGATGCTCGTGCCGATCGCCGCGGTGATGTCGGTGATCGGCACCTCGGTGGGTGTCGCGCTGTTCAGCGGCGGGGAGAACTCGACCGCGGAGGCGTCGCGGCTGGGCGAGGCGCTGGCCATCTCGGCGTTCGGCCTGCTGCCGTACGCGCTGGTGATGCTGCAGCTGCGGGTGTTCTACGCGATGAAGGACGCGCGCACGCCAACGCTGATCATGGTCGTGATGACCCTGGTCAAGATCCCGCTGCTGTACCTGTGCCCGGTGCTGCTGTCGGACCAGAACATCGTGCTGGGCGCGATGATGGTCAACTCGCTGACGTTCGTGGTCGGGGCGATCATGGGCCAGGTCTGGCTGTGGGTGAGCTTGGGCAACCTGCGCAGCAAGCGCGTGCTGGGCGTCATCCTGTTCACCGTCGTGGCGAGCGGCCTGGGTGTGCTGGCCGCGGTCGCGGCCGGCTGGGTGGTCCCGGACTTCGGCGAGCGGCTGACCGCGTGGATCAAGCTGATCCTGCAGGGCATCGTGGGTCTCGGTGTGTCGTTCGGCGTACTGGCGCTGCTCAGGGTGGACGAGCTGTCGCCGGCCACGAAAAGAATCACCCGATTGATCAAGCGCGGGTAACGAACCACTCACGGATAACCCTGTCTCACCCCGTGTGTTCACGTACCCTCGACCACAGGGCGCGGGAAAGAGAGCGTGGGGTGAACGAGAAGCGGAGCGAGCAGTCCGGTCCGATCCGGACGGGCGTCCGCGCGAGGGGAGGCTCCCTCGCGCCGGGCAGCGTGGTCGGAGACGGCCGGTACCGGTTGCTCGCCCAGTTCGGCATCGACGAGCGGGCGGGCGCCCACCTGTGGCGTGCGCGGGACGGCCAGCTGCGGCGGGACGTCGCGCTGACGCTGCTCGTCGGCGACCCCGCGGACGCCGAAGCCGCGCGTCAGGCCCGCAAGACCCTCGAACGCGCCACGCACGCGGCCAAGTTCAACCACGAAGCGGTCGCCAGAGTGCTCGACGTACTCACCCTCGGCAACGGCATCACCTCGGGTGAGGGCCTGCTGGGCGTCGTGGTCACCGAGTGGACCAAGGGCACCGACCTGATCGACCTGGTCGCCGACCGGCCGGTCCAGCCGCTCGCCGCGGCCCGGATGGTCCAGCGGCTCGCCGAGGCTGTCGAGCGGGCCCACCACTCCGGTCTCGTGCTCGGTCTGGACCACCCGCAGCGCCTGCGGCTGACCACCGAGGGCTCGCTCCGCCTGGCGTTCCCCGGCCCGCTGCCGGACGCGACGCTGCGCGACGACGTGAAGGCCATCGGCGGGATCCTGTACCTGCTGCTCACCGGCCGCTGGCCGCTGCCGGGCGGGCCGGCCGCGATCCCGGCGGCGCCGCACGCCCCGAACGGACGGCTCGTCCCGCCGCGCTCGCTGCAGCCCTCGGTGCCGCAGGAGCTGTCGTCGCTGGCGGTGCGCACGGTCGAGGACGGCGGCCCGGGTGGCATCCGCACCAGCGCGGCGATCGTGCGCGCGCTGGAGATGGCGGCCGAGGCCGAGGAGCGGACGCAGCTGATCAAGGCCCAGATGGAGGCCGACGGCGACGGCACGATCTGGACGACGAAGAAGCCGGTGAAGGACCGCGCGCGGCGCCGCAAGCTGGCGCTCGGCGTCACCGTGCTGGTCGTCGCCGCGGTCGCGATCCTGGCCTGGCTCGGCATGCTGGCGATCAGCTTCTTCCAGGACGACCCCAGCTCGGGCGGCCCGCCGATCAACGTGGCCAACCCGACCCCGACGGCGTCCGCGTCGGCCCCGGTCAACCCGTCGCCGAACCAGCCGCCGTCGACCGGCGGGCAGGCGCAGATCGGCGCCGCGGTCGGCCCGGCGAGCGTCACGGTCTACAACCCGGACGGCAACGGCGACAACACCAGCCGGGCCCGCAACACGGTCGACGGCGACCCCACCACGATCTGGCGGACCGACCAGTACCGGCAGCAGTTCCCGGCCATCAAGGAGGGCGTCGGGCTGCTGGCGAGCTTCGACAAGCCGATCAACCTGGCGAAGATCACGGTGGCCGCGGACAGCCCGGGCACCTCGATCGAGGTCCGGCTGGCCGACTCGCGCAACCCGGAGCTGGCCGACACCCGCGTGATCGGCACGGCCACGTTGAACGGGCAGACCACCGACATCACCCTTCCGCAGCCCCAGCAGGCGCAGTACGTGATCATCTGGATCACTCAGCTGAGTGACACGGACAAGGGCTACCAGTCACAGATAGGCGAATTGACCTTCCTCCCCGCCCAGTAGGGTGCTGCGGGTGACCGCAGCTGCACCAACGGACGCCGACCTCATCGCGGCGCACGCGTCGGGGGACCCGCACGCGTTCAGCGAACTGGTCCGGCGGCATCGGGACCGCATGTGGGCGGTGGCCCTGCGCACCCTGCGCGACCCCGAGGAAGCCGCCGACGCTCTGCAGGACGCCTTCATCTCCGCCTTCCGCGCCGCCGCGAACTTCCGCGCGGAATCCCAGGTCACGACCTGGTTGCACCGGATCGTGGTCAACGCCTGCCTGGACCGGGTCCGGCGCAGGCAGGCCCGCCCGACGGTGCCGCTGCCGGAGGCCGGCGTCAACGAGCCGGCCACGCCGCGGGACTCGATGGCCGACCGGGAGACCCGGCTGGTCATCAAGGAGGCCCTGGCGCAGCTGCCGGAGGATCAGCGGATGCCGATCGTGCTGGTCGACGTCGAGGGGTACTCGGTCAGCGAGACCGCCAAGATGCTCGGCATCGCGGAGGGCACGGTGAAGAGCCGGTGCGCCCGCGGCCGCGCCAAACTCGCCAAAGTTCTCGGTCACCTCCGGAACCCGGATGCATTAGCGAACGTCCCAACTCCCGAAAGCAAACGGGAGCGCGGCGGCCGGTCTGGGGCACAGCGCGAGAGGGAGGGACGATGACGGACGAGAGTCGGGGGATCGAGGCCGCCGGCCCGCCCTGGTCTGTCGACCTGCTCGCGGACCTGCACGCCGGCGTCCTGGACGACGACGAAGCCGCCCGCCTGTGGCCACTGGTGCAGGCCGATCCCGAAGCGCGCGCGATCATCGACGCCCTGGAGGTGACCGCTGCCGACCTGGCGGACCTGAGCGCGGACGTCCCGCCGATGCCGGCCGAGTTCGCAGCCCGCCTGGACGCCGCGATCGCCGAGGAGTCCCGCCGCGCGTTCCCCCAGCAGCAGCCCGGCGTGGCGCCGGTGGTGAGCCTGGACGCGGCCCGCCATCGCCGCAAAAAGCGCATCGGCTGGATCAGCGGGGTGGTGGCCGTGGCCGCCGCCGCGGTGGCCGCCGTGGCGATCGCCATCCCGGGCGGCACGTCGCCTTCCTCGGGCGGGAACGTCGCCGCGCCGCCGCCCGGCCAGAGCGCCCCGCAGCCGCCGCTGAACCTGCGCAGCGACCAGGCCGCGAGCGCGGTCGGCCAGATGCAGGGCACGTTCGACTACGGCCCGCTGGGCGGTGCGGACGCGCTGCAGACGTGCCTGACCGCCGCCGGCTTCGCCGACACCGCCAAGCCGATCGGGGTCCGCCAGGGCTCCATCGACGGGCAGCCGGCCGTGCTGACCCTGCTGACCACCGGTCAGCTGGCGAAGTTCCGGCTGGTCGCCTTCGCCCCGACCTGCGGCGCGGGCAACGCCGGAGTGCTCTTGGACAAGGTGATCGGGTAAGCGCGTTCCGCGACACGGGCGACGCGTGTCACCTTGGGAACACGGGACCCTACGATCGTGTTGAGCCTGGTACGCAGGTCACGACGAGCGGAGGTCTACGGGTGGCAGCGGAAAACGTTCGGAACCTCATCATCGTGGGGTCGGGTCCGGCCGGGTACACGGCCGCGGTGTACGCCGCACGTGCCCAGCTCGAACCGCTGGTGTTCGAGGGTTCCCAGTTCGGCGGCGCGCTGATGACCACCACCGAGGTCGAGAACTACCCCGGCTTCCGGGACGGCATCCAGGGTCCCGACCTGATGGAGGAGATGCGCAAGCAGGCCGAGCGCTTCGGCGCCGAACTGCGCGCCGAGGACGTGGAGAAGCTCGAGCTGGAGGGCGACGTCAAGTACGTCACCGCCCACGGCACGCGCTACGCGGCCAAGGCCGTCATCCTCGCCATGGGTTCGGCCGCTCGCTACCTCAACGTGCCCGGTGAGCAGGAGCTGCTCGGCCGCGGTGTCTCGGCGTGCGCGACCTGTGACGGCTTCTTCTTTCGCGACCAGGACATCGCCGTACTCGGCGGTGGCGACTCCGCCATGGAGGAGGCCACCTTCCTGACCAAGTTCGCCCGGTCGGTGACGATCGTGCACCGGCGCGAGGAGTTCCGCGCCTCCAAGATCATGCTCGAGCGCGCCCGCGCGAACGAGAAGATCAAGTGGGCGCTGAACAAGCAGGTCGTCGAGGTGCAGGGGGACACCACCGTGTCCGGCCTGAAGCTCAAGGACACCGTCACCGGCGAGGAGTCGGTGCTCGACGTCACCGGCTTCTTCGTCGCGATCGGCCACGACCCGCGCAGCGATCTGGTCAAGGGCCAGGTCGAGCTGGACGCCGAGGGTTACGTCCTGACCAAGGGCCGCACCTCCTACACCAACCTGCCCGGCGTCTTCGCCGCCGGTGACCTGGTCGACCACACCTACCGGCAGGCCATCACCGCCGCGGGCTCGGGCTGCTCCGCGGCCATCGACGCCGAGCGCTGGCTGGCCGAGCACGCCGGCAACCCCGAAGCCGAGATCGCGCCCGAACTGGTGGGCGGCGGCTACGGCTCCGCGAACTGAACTCCAAGCTCGTACCAAGTAGGGAGATGAAATGTCCGACACCGTCAAGGTGACCGATAAGTCCTTCGCCGACGACGTTCTGACCAGCGACAAGCCGGTCCTGGTCGACTTCTGGGCGACCTGGTGCGGGCCGTGCAAGATGGTCGCCCCGGTGCTCGAGGAGATCGCCGCCGAGCACAAGGACAAGCTGACCGTCGCGAAGCTGGACATCGACGAGAACCCGGGCACCGCCCGCGACTACCAGGTCATGTCGATCCCGACGCTGATCCTGTTCCAGGGCGGCAAGCCGGTGAAGCAGATCGTCGGCGCCAAGCCGAAGGCCGCGCTGCTGTCGGACCTTTCCGACGTTCTCGCCTGACGAAGGCAACCAGGACCCGGGGGTAAACGTCTTCTACGGACGGCCCCCGGGTTTTTCATGCCACCCGCCCGGATGACGCACCGACCGGCCCTGCGCGGTCACGGAGAGTCCTCAGGGCAGAATGGGTACCCGAGGATAGCCCGAGACTGTTTGTGCCGCATCGGTTATTGATCGATGCCCAAGGAAAGAGCGAGGAGTGCATGCGGGTGCTCCGCCGCGGCGACGTCGGGGACGACGTCGCTGAGATCAGGTCGATGCTGGCCTCGATCGGTCTGCTCCGGCCGGATGCCGGCAACCTGTTCGACCACGAGGTCGAACGGGCCGTCCGCGGGTTCCAGCAGCGCCGAGGGCTGCTCATCGACGGTGTCGTCGGCCCGGCCACCTACCACGTGCTGCGCGGCGCGACCTTCCACCTTGGCAGCAGGCCGCTGGCCTACCTGATCTCCTCGCCGGTGCACGGCGACGACGTGTTCGCGCTGCAGGACCGGCTGACCGAGCTGGGCTACGACGCGGGCCGTCCGGACGGCATGTTCGGCCCGAAGACCGAGCACGCCCTGCGCAACTTCCAGCGCGACTACGGCCTGGTGATCGACGGCATCTGCGGCCCGGCGACCGTCCGCGCGCTGCGTCAGCTCTCCCCGCGCGCCCGTGGTGGCCGCCCGGTGCTGCTGCGTGAGCAGGAGCAGGTCCGCCAGTCCGGGCCGCGGCTGCGTGGCAAGCGGATCGTCATCGACCCCGGTCACGGCGGCGCCGACCCGGGGGTGGAGATCGGCGGCCTGCGTGAGGCCGACATCGTGTGGGACCTGGCGCGCCGTCTGGAAGGCCGGATGAAGGCCACCGGCATGGAGGCGCTGATCTCGCGTGGCCCGGACAGCGGGCCTGCGGAGGCCGAGCGCGCCGCGTTCGCCAACAACGCGGGCGCCGACCTGTTCCTGTCGCTGCACTGCGACCGCAATTCCTCGCCGCACGCGCAGGGGGTCGCCTCGTTCCACTGGGGCAACGGCCTCGGCACCACGTCGACGGTGGGTGAGCTGCTGGCCGGCTACCTGCAGCGCGAGGTGGCCGCCCGCACCGGTCTGCTGGACTGCCGGACGCACGCCAAGACCTGGGATATCCTGCGGCTGACGCGGTGCCCGGCGGTGCGGATGGAGATCGGCTACCTGAGCAACCCCGGCGACCGCGCGAAGCTGTCCGACCCGGCGTTCCGCGACATCGTCGCCGAGGGCATCCTGATCGCCGTCAAGCGCCTGTACCTGCTCGGCGAGGGCGACCAGCCGACCGGCACGTTCACGTTCGCCGACGTGCTCGCCCACGAGCTGGCGAAGGCCGAATAACAACCACTCGTTCACAGCAGTTGTCCACAGAAACCTGTGGACAACTGCTGCCTTGTGGACCGTTTCTGTGGATAACTCCGTCTATGCGCGGGCCGTGCTGGCCTCGGCCGTGGTGATGCTCACCTGGCCCAGGAGCCGCTCCAGCGCCGCTTCGACGTCTTCCTTCCAGGACAGCGCCGACCGGATCTCCAGGCGCAGCCTGGGCCACTTGGGGTGCGGTCGCACGGTCTTGAACCCGACCGCGGTGAGGAAGTCGGCCGGAACCACGCAGGTGTGCCCCAGCAGCTCGTTGTCGGCGTCGTCCGGGCTCGCGTCGCCGAACGCCTCGATCGCACGCACACCACGACGCGTCATGTCCTTGGCGACCGCCTGGATGAGGGTGCGGCCCAGCCCGCCGCCGCGGAACTCGGGCAGCACCTGGAAGCTCGTCAGCAGCACCGCGTCCGCGCTGGGCGGGGACGTGGGGAAGGCGACCGAGCGCGGCACCAGGTTCGGCGGGGCGTAGAGCACGAACCCGACGGGCAGCGAGTCGCTGTAGATGATGCGGCCGCAGGAGCCCCACTCCAGCAGCACCGAGGAGACCCAGGCCTCCTTCTCGACCTCGGTCTGGCCGAACTCCTCCGCCTGCGCGCGCAGGTGCGGCGCGAGCTCCCAGTACACGCACCGGCGGCAGTTCTTGGGCAGGTGTTCCAGGTTGTCGAGGGTGACGCCCACGACTCGACGCGACACCTGATCCCCTCCCCGGATTCGCGGCGGCCGGCCCGACGTGGAGCAGGGCGTGGCGTACCGCCACAGCCTGCTCGGCCGAATTCGAGGATAGGCGTCTGTGACCCACGCCGGAAGGCCGGGAATATCACAAGGACGAGTGGTTACACTCGGGAAACTGACCATTCGACAGAGCGAAGTGCGATGACTGCGAATCCACCCGAGCACACTGGCCGCCGAGACCTCGATCCCCACCTCGCCCGTTACGCCGCCCGCACGGCAGGCATGACGGCGTCGGAGATCCGAGCTCTCTTCGCGGTGGCCAGCCGCCCGGAGGTGGTTTCGCTCGCCGGCGGCATGCCGAACCTCGCCGCGCTCCCGCTGGACAGCCTGTCCTCGCAGGTGGGGGAGATCATCGCGGAAGACGGCCTAGTCGCGCTGCAGTACGGCTCCGCGCAGGGCGTGCCGGTGCTGCGCGAGCAGATCTGCGAGGTCATGGCGATGGAGGGCATCAACGCGCACTCCGACGACGTCGTCGTGACCGTCGGCTCCCAGATGGGCCTGGACATGGTCACCCGGCTGTTCTGCGACCCGGGTGACGTGGTGCTGGCGGAGGGGCCGTCCTATGTCGGCGCGCTGGGCTCGTTCGCCGCGTACCAGGCGAAGGTTGTGCACGTCGTGATGGACGACCAGGGGCTAGTGCCAGAGGCGCTGCGGGAGGCCCTCGCGGCCGCGGAGCGCGCCGGTCAGCGCGTCAAGTTCCTCTACACGATCCCGAACTTCCACAACCCGGCCGGTGTGACGCTCGCGGTCGAGCGGCGCGCCGAGATCCTCGCGATCTGCCGGGCGCACGGCGTGCTGGTCGTCGAGGACAACCCGTACGGGTTGCTCGGCTTCGACGGCCAGACCTACCCGGCGCTGCGGTCGCTCGACCCGGACAACGTGGTGTACCTGGGCTCGTTCTCCAAGACGTTCGCCTCCGGCCTGCGGGTCGGCTGGGTCCTGGCGCCGCACGCGGTTCGGGAGAAGCTGGTGCTGGCCGCCGAGTCGGCCACGCTGTGCCCGCCGAGCCTCAACCAGATGATCGTGTCGCGGTACCTGGCCACACACGACTGGAAGGGCCAGATCAAGACCTTCCGCGAGAACTACCGGGAGCGGCGGGACGCGATGCTCTCCGCCCTGGAGCAGCACCTGCCGTCCGGCTGCAGCTGGACGAACCCGGACGGCGGTTTCTACGTGTGGGTGACGGTGCCGGAGGGTGTCGACACCAAGGCGATGCTGCCGCGCGCCGTCACCGCCCGGGTCGCCTACGCGTCCGGCACCGGGTTCTACGCCGACGGTTTCGGCAGCAGGCAGATGCGGCTGTCGTACTGCTACCCGACGCCCGAGCGGATCAAGGAGGGCGTGCGGCGCCTCGCCGCGGTGCTCGAGTCCGAAATGGACCTGGTGCGCACGTTCGGTAACGTCAGCATGCGCGCGATCCCCGGTCCGGAGACTCCGTCGCCGGACACGGCCTGATCGCCGCGCGCTGAGTCCTATTTAGACTGTTGATTGAGGAGAGTGCCGGCGTGGTTATGCCGACCGTCGCCGTTCTCGCGGGCGGGCTTTCGCATGAGCGCGATGTCTCGCTGCGGTCCGGCCGCAGGCTGTCCGCCGCGCTGCGGGAGCAGGGCCTGACCGTCGAGGAGTGGGACACCGACGCGGGCCTGCTCGACCGGTTGCGGTCCGAGCGGCCCGACGCGGCCGTCGTGGCACTGCACGGTGGCCAGGGCGAGAACGGGTCGGTGCAGACCGTCCTGGAGATGCTGAAAGTGCCGTACGTGGGCACGAGCTCGCGCGGGTGCCGGCGGGCGTGGGACAAGCCGACCGCGAAGGCCGTGCTGTCCGCCGCCGGGTACGCGACGCCGGACTGGGTCGTGCTGCCGCACAGCACGTTCCGGGAGCTGGGCGCGCAGGGCGTGCTAGATGCGATCGTCGACCACCTCGGCCTGCCGCTGATCCTGAAGCCCGACCAGGGCGGGTCCGCGCTGGGCGCCCAGGTCGTGCGGGACGCCGCCGAGCTGCCGGCCGCCATGGTCGGCTGCTTCGCGTACGGCGACACCGTGCTGGCGGAGCGGCTGGTCGAGGGCGTCGAGGTCGCGGTGGCGGTCGTCGAGCGGGACGGGGAGCCCGAGGCGCTGCCCGCTGTGGAGATCGTGCCGGAGAGCGGCGTGTACGACTACACCTCGCGCTACACCGCCGGGCTTACCGACTTCTTTGCGCCGGCCCGCCTGCCGGAGGAGTCCGCGAAGGCGGTCGGCGAGTTGGCTGTCGCCGCGCACAAGCTGCTCGGTCTGCGGGACATCTCGCGCACCGACGCGATCGTGAGTGCCGACGGCACCGTCCAGTTCCTCGAAGTGAACTCGTCGCCAGGCCTCACCGAGACATCGACCGTGCCGATGGCGATCGAGACCGCGGGCACCTCGCTCGGCGCCGTGTTCGCCGATCTCGTCGCGCGGGCGATCCGCCGGTCCGCCTGACACGTCCCCGGAACCACTGAGGGCCACCTTCCCGAGCGGGAGGTGGCCCTCAGTGTTGTCAGATCAAATCATCACCGTGACGAAACGACCTGGTGTCATTCCTCATCGGTTTTCAGCACCTGATTTGTCCGATTCGGGTCCATGATCGAGACGATCCGCTCCAGATCGTCGATCGAGCCGAACTCGACGACGATGCGGCCCTTCCGGCGGCCGAGGTCGACCTTGACGCGGGTGTCGAAGGTGTCGGACAGCCGGTTCGCCAGATCCTGGAGGCCGGGCGCCTGCATCGCCTTGCGGGGAGCGGCCTTCGGCTTGGCCGGCGCCTCGCTTTTCTTGAGCGTCACCGCCTCCTCGGTCGCGCGGACCGAGAGCCCCTCGGCGACGATGCGCGTCGCGAGCTCCTCCTGCTGCTCCGGATCTTCGAGCGAGAGCAGCGCTCGGGCGTGTCCCGCGGAGAGGACCCCGGCCGCGACGCGGCGCTGCACGGCGAGGGGGAGTTTGAGCAGCCGGATGGTGTTGGTGATGACCGGACGGCTGCGGCCGATGCGGGAGGCCAGCTCCTCGTGCGTCACCTCGAACTCGTCGAGCAGCTGCTGGTAGGCGGCCGCCTCTTCGAGCGGGTTCAGCTGGACGCGGTGGATGTTCTCCAGGAGGGCATCCCGCAGCATCGCTTCGTCGGCGGTCTGCCGGACGATGGCCGGGATGTTCTCCAGCTCCGCCCGCTGGGACGCACGCAGACGGCGCTCACCCATGACGAGCTCGTACTCGCCGCCGCCGAGTTCGCGGACGACGATCGGCTGCATGAGGCCGAACTCGCGGATCGAGTGCTCCAGCTCGGCGAGGGCGTCCTCGTCGAAGACCTGCCGGGGCTGCTTCGGGTTGGGCTTGACCGAGCTCGTCGGGATCTCGCGGTAGACGGCGCCGGCCACCTCACCGCTGGGGGTGACCTCGCTGTTGGCCGCGAACCAGTCCTTGTCGCCGTTGCGGGACGGCGCCTCCGGGCGGGCCGGAGCGCTGGGGGAGTTCTCGCCTGCGGGCGGTCCGGTCGGGATCAGCGCGGCCAGGCCGCGCCCCAGGCCACCCCTGCGTTCGGTCATAACGTGCCCCTCCTCGATCCGTTGCTGCTGCCACGCTCCGCCAGTTCGCGAGCCGCATCGACGTAGCTCATCGCGCCCCGCGAACCCGGGTCGTACGCCAGTACGGTCTGGCCGTAGCTGGGCGCCTCGGACACCTTCACGTTGCGGGGGATGACGGTCTTGAGGACGACGTCGCCGAAGTGGTCGCGCACCTCGGCGGTCACCTGGTCGGCCAGCTTGGTGCGGCCGTCGTACATGGTGAGGAGGATCGTCGAGACGGAGAGGCCGGGGTTGAGGTGCTTCTGCACCAGCTCGATGTTGCTGAGGAGCTGCCCGAGACCTTCGAGCGCGTAGTACTCGCACTGGATCGGGATCAGCACCTCGCGCGCGGCGACCATCGCATTGACCGTCAGGAGGCCGAGCGAGGGCGGGCAGTCGATGAAGACGTAGTCGACACCGAGCTGGTCGACCACCTCGCCGGTGAGCGCCTCCTTCAGCCGCGATTCGCGGGAGGGTACCTCGACGAGCTCGATCTCCGCACCCGCGAGGTCGATCGTCGCGGGGACGCAGAACAGGTTGGGGGACTGCTCGCTGACGGCCATCGCCTCGCCCAGGGGGAGGTCGCCGAGGAGGACGTCGTAGATGGAGGGGGTGCCGGAGCGGTGGTCCACGTTCAGCGCGGTGCTGGCGTTGCCCTGCGGGTCGAGGTCGATGACGAGGGTCTTGAGCCCGTGCACGGCGAGGGCCGCGGCGAGGTTGACGGCGCTGGTCGTCTTGCCGACGCCGCCCTTCTGGTTGGCGACGGTCAGCACACGGCGCTGATCGGGCCGGGGGAGGGAGTTGGGTTCCGGGTGCAGCACGCGGGCGGCGCGCTCGGCCTCTTCGGCAATGGGGGTCCAGTCTGACGCAGGCGGGGTCACCGGCCGAGCCACCTTTCCGCAATCGACGCTGTTGGTTTCACGTGGAACATGGGTCGCATCATGCTGATCTGGCCTCCACAAGCGATCCAGTACGCCATCCTGTCATCCCGCACGGCGCGGGCGGCGGGCACTTCGTACGCGCTCCACCCGCACCACGGTCGTCGGCGTTTCGAGCACGCCGACCCCGCACTCAGAGACCGTTGGAGCACTCCCACCGACGCGGGCAACCGCCTTCGCGTCCCGGGCAACTTCGTCCCGGGCACTAGCTCCCTTGACTGCGAGCATCATGCCACCCTCGCGGACCAGTGGAAGGCACCAGCCCGCCAAACGCGCCAGGGGAGCGACGGCCCGCGACGTGACGACGTCTGCGGTCCCGACGCGCTCCCGGAGCGCCTTCTCCTCCGCCCGGCCGCGGACGACGGTGACGTCCAGTTTGATGGTGTCGGCGACTTCGTTCAACCAGTCCAAGCGCCGAGCCATCGGCTCGACGAGAACGACATCGAGATCCGGCCGCGCGATGGCGAGCGGCACTCCCGGAAAGCCGGCGCCAGACCCGACGTCGATCACCCGCAAGCCGTCCGCGATCCGCTCACCGACAACGGCGGAGTTCAGCAAGTGCCGATCCCAAAGCCGCTCCACCTCGCGCGGCCCGATCAACCCCCGCTCGACGCCGAACCGCTCGAGCATCTCAGCGAAGGCGACGGCCTGATCGAGCCCATCGCCGAACACTCGCCCAGCCACCTCGGGCACCGGCACCACTAGCACTCCTCGGGTTTCACGTGAAACGACCAACGCCCCGATTCTCCACGACGCGAACATCCTCGCGGGGAGGCGGACCGCAACTGTGGACGGTTTCACGTGAAACGGGTAGAGGAACGGCGGTTAGCCGGTTCCACGTGAAACCGAGCGCCACCCCTGCCCCAGCGAACCCTCGCTGCGCGACGGCCGGCCGCAGCGGAACCCCGGGCGGTTGCCGTGTCCTCCACGACCCCACCCCGCAGCGGCGCCGCCGCGGGGTGGCTGCGGAAGCGGAGGCGCATCTCGGCCACTCATCGTGCCCTCTGCAAAACACCCGAGCCGCCGCTCAAACCGTGGGCATAGAAAAGGCGGCCCGCCGAAGTGGGCCGCCTTCCGAAATCAGAACGCCTACGCGTCCGGCATTACAACCACGCGCCGCTTGGGCTCTTCGCCCTCGCTCTCGCTCTTGACGCCGCCCACGGCCGCCACCGCGTCGTGCACGACCTTCCGTTCGAACGGGCTCATCGGCTGCAGCCGAACCTTCTCACCCGTCGCCTTGACCGTCTCGGCCGTCGTGCGGCCCAGCTCCGTCAGCTCGGCGCGGCGGCCGGCCCGCCAGCCGGCGATGTCGAGCATCAGCCGGCTCCGGGTGCCGGTCTCCTGCTGCACCGCGAGCCGCGTCAGTTCCTGCAGCGCCTCGAGCACCTGGCCGCGTCCACCGACGAGCTTCTCCAGGTCGTCACCGCCGTCGATGCTCACGATCGCGCGGCCACTCTCGACGTCGAGGTCGATGTCCCCGTCGTAGTCGAGCAGGTCCAGCAACCGCTCCAGGTAGTCGCCCGCGATGTCACCCTCGCGGACCAGCAGGTCCTCCGTCGACGACCCCGTCGCCTCCGCAGCGGGCGCCTCGTCATCAGCGTCGATCGCTTCGACCGTCTCCGCCATCGTCATCTCCTTTCACCGGGCTCCAGCGCTCAGCGGCGCTTCTGCCCCGAGCCCTTCTGTCCTGAGTTCTTGCCGCCCTGCGAAGGCTTCTTGCGCTTCTGCGCCGAGCCGTTCTGCGGGCGTTGCCCCTGCTGCGGGAAGCGGTGCGGGGAGCCTGCCTTCGACCCCGGCTTCTGCCCGCTCGCCTTACCGTCGGCAGCCGGCTTGTCGGCCACGCCGTCACCGTCGTCCGTCTTCTTCTGCTGCACCGGCTTCTGGCCCGGCTTCGGCTTCGCACCCGGCCGCGGCGCCAGCGAGTTGCGCTTCTCGGCCGCCTCGGCCTTCTTCTGCGCCTCTTCCTTGTCGATGCGCGTGTAGACCAGGCGCTGCTGCATCAGGGTCCAGCCGTTGTTCGCCAGCCAGTAGACGAGCAGACCGATCGGGAAGAACGCACCGAACACGAGCACACCGAGCGGGAAGATGTACATCGTCAGCCGCTGCATCATCTGCGTCTGCGGCGTGACCGCCTCGGGGTTCAGGTTCTGCCGCTGCGCCGAGTGCCGCGCCGTGAGGTGGGTCAGGATCGACGCGAGGATCATCAGCGGGATCGCGACCGGCGCGACGTGCCAGTGCCAGCCACCACCCTGACCACCCAGCATCGAGGCGTTGTGGATGGCGTCACCGATGTTGACCCCGAACAGCTTCGCGTGCACGTACGACTCGACGCCGGCCTGGTCGAAGAAGTAGTTCTCCGTCTTGGGGCTGCCGTCCGCGGGCTGGATCGAGAACGCGCGCAGCACCCAGTTCAGACCGATGAACACCGGGATCTGCAGCAGCATCGGCAGGCAGCTGCCAAGCGGGTTGACGCCGTGCTCCTTCTGGAGCTTCTGCATCTCCGCGGCCTGGCGCTGGCGGTCGTTCGCGTACTTCTTCTGAATCTTCTTCAGTTCCGGCGCGAACTCCTGCATCTTCTTCATCGACCGGACCTGGTTCACGAACGGCTTGAACATGATGCCGCGAACCGTGAAGGTCAGGAAGATGATCGCCAGGAGCCAGGTGATCGCGTTGTCGGCCCCGAAGACGAACCCGAAGACCTTGTGCCAACACCACAGGATGAAGGACACGGGGTAGTAGATGAAGTCGAGCACTGAGCTACTCCTCGGTTGACAAACCAGGTCTCTGGTGGCGCCACGAGAACACCTCAGGCACCGGGTCGCGGCCGGGCATCGTCCACGGGCCGCAGCGCAGCAGCCGGCGGAGGGCGAGGTAGCTGCCCTTCGCGGCGCCGAAACGGGTCAGAGCCTCGACCGCGTACGTGCTGCAGCTGGGGTAGAAGCGGCAGCTCGGCGGAAGGTAGGGCGAAATGAAACGGCGGTAGAACCGCAGCGGGAGCAAAAGCACCTGGGCGATCGGCCCAGGGCGCTCGACCTTCTGCGGTGCATCGGTGCTGGCGTCATTCACCGGCGTGGCCCCTCATGTCCGCGGCCGTGTCCGGCCGGGGTGTCGCCGGACCGTCGGACGGGCGGCCCGGGAGCAGGCTCAGCCGTTTCAGCGCCGCGTCCAGATCGGCACCGAGTTCGGCACTGGACGCGGTGGCTGCCGGCGGCAGGGCCCTCACGACCAACGAACTGCCGGGCGGCACGGTTCCAAGGCGCTGCATGACGAGATGCCGCAGGCGCCGGGTCACGCGGTGGCGGACCACTGAGTTGCCCACGGCCTTGCTCACCACAAAACCCGCCCGCGGCGTTCCCGCGGACGGGTCAGTGGACTGAACCGCGTGCACCACGAGGCGGCGCCGACCTGCCCGAGCACCCCTGCGCATGACCTCGCGGAAGTCCTCACTGCGCCGCAACCGGGCGGCACGGGGCAGCACGTCGCGCCTCGGAACGGCGCTATCAGGCGGACAGCTTCTCGCGGCCCTTGCGACGGCGGGCCGACAGGATCGCGCGACCGGCGCGGGTGCGCATCCGCAGCCGGAAGCCGTGGGTCCGGGCGCGTCGACGGTTGTTCGGCTGGAAGGTGCGCTTACCCTTGCTCACTGCTAACTCCTGGTCTCGACATACTCGGCGGCAAGCTGGAGCCACCGATCAGCTCGGGGGTGTCTCGAATCGCGCGCATGCGAACAAACCCGTCGCGCGCGGGAGACCTATCGAGAGTACGCACCCCGCTCACCGGCCCGGCAACCGGCCCCCACAACCACAGTGGGGGACCGAGTGGCGACGCCGCGTGAAGCATGCCATCCTGACCTCCACAGTGCCTTGTGGCACGGCACGGGCCTTTGTTAGCGTGTCTCCTCTTGGGTCACCCGTTCGAGGTGCTCGGCGCCGCCGTAAGAAGGTGTGGAGGCTCTGGCTGGCGTAGGTTCGCACCCGCAGGTGGAGTGACTGCGGGCCGCCGTACATTAGTGCACAGTTGTGGACAACTCTGTGGATACTTGCTGCGCGCGGTGACCAGGGGGCTGCGAGGTGCCGCTCGTGTGAGTGAGCCAGGCGCCCGGCTCGGGTGTTCTTCGAGGTCGGTGGGGTCGTCCGGGGTGACGAGGGGAGGGGACGAAGTCG